>CAVYNY010000030.1:0-139393 GCA_963769935.1 uncultured delta proteobacterium
CAGCTTAACAGCTTATCAGCTTCCCAGCCTCCCAGCTTCTTTCCTTCTGCTCTTCTCATCTTCTGCGCTTCTGATCTTCTGTCATCTGTCTTCTGTATTCTGTCCCCCGTTGACGCATTCAGCCGGCGGCCGGGATTAACCGTAAAACTGCCCCAAAAAATAATTCATCTGCCGATACCACCAGGGCCAGTCGTGATTGACATCATAGCCCCAGTAATCGATCCAGGCCGGAACGGATTTTTCCCGCAAGAGATAGTCCAGATAGCGGGTGTCCGCTAAGGCCTCGTCTTCCCAGGCCCCCTGCCCCACGCAAACGATAATCCGGCTCTGCCGGTAACGGTTCAGGTGGCCCGAATCGGTCAGACCGGGCAAATAGCTTAAAGGAGAGTTGAAATAGACGGCGGGCAATTCGGCTGCCGACAGCTGAAATTCGGGTCGGTCCAGGCGGTAGAGACCGCTCAGGGCGATGGTGCCTTCGAATACATTCGGGTGCTTTAAGAAAAAGTTGACCGCATGATAAGCCCCCATGCTGCAGCCGTTGGCCATCACCCGTTCTTCCGGTGTTCCACAGTGGTGACGGATAAAGGGAATGACTTCTTGCACGATATAACGGTCGTAGGCTTCGTGCCGGGCATTGCGGTCGGCCGGAGAAACAGCCCAATTGTACCAGGACTCCGCATCGACACTGTCCACGCAAAACAGCTTGATCTTGCCGGCGTTGATAAATCCGGCCACGGCATCGATCATGCCCAGGCCCTCATAATCGAAATAGCGTCCCCCGGAGCATGGAAAGACAATGAATGGTTTACCCCAGTGGCCGTAAACTTTCAGGGCCATATCGCGGTTCAGGCGGCTACTCCACCATTGGTGATGTTCGATGTGCATTTGATCAGCCTATGTTTCTTTGTTGAAATTAGGGTTTTTGCAAACAGGTTCAAGATATAAGGCCGAAGACGTATGACATTTAGTAATGAAGCGGCGGATTGGAATACCGATGCCTCCAATAATGATAAATCTCAAATCTCAAGCACCAAATTTCAAATAAATCTCAAAATTCAATAGTCAATGACCAAAACAGGTTTGATGGTATCATAAAAAGCCAAAAATCTCCTTCTACCTTGATGGGAGAGGGTCGGGGTGAGGGTGAATAAGAAAGGGAAATTTGATTTTTTACGAGTTCATCAGGTTTGGAATTTTGGATTTTGGTCATTGTTTGTATTTGGATTTGTTATTTGGAATTTCCGAATAATCCACACCTGCATCAGCTGCATCCTTAAGCCCTCTTGAGGTGCTTTAAGCCAAAGACAATAATACCTGGAGCCATTATCCTGCCGAATCTTCTGTTTGGTGAATAAACTTAACAATTTCTAAAATTTGATCAAGACTGACCGCTCTGAAAATATACCCGATATCGCCCAGCACACTGCTGATTACGCCCGGTACCTCTTCGATCTGGACCATAAAACTGCCGTACCGCGACCTGATGTCCTCATGGCTGTGGGCATAGTGCAGGTTGATTTTGCGGCTCGCATAACAGCAGTGGTAATGCCGCTCATAATTTACTTCCGTCTGTTGATGGACCAGAAGCTCGGCCCAGATCCGGTAGATATCGATATCACAGGCATAGTTGAACATATCGGTGGTGCACCCGCCCGGCGGCCGCATATTTACCTCGAGAGCAACATACTGTTCGGGCGCCGTCTGGAAGAATTCGATATGAAAAAAACGCTCTTTCACCTCAAAGACCTTGAGGCATTCGCGGCCGATCTTTTCAAGCTCGGGCGGAATATCCCGCAGCGAGTAGTAGTATATGTGCAGCGCGTCGTTGACGGTTTCCATAATGCCCTGGCTGAAGGCATGGGCCGTGTAAAATACGGGATTGCCGGTGCGGTCCGCCAGCCCGTCAAAAGAATAAATGGTGCCGGAAATAAATTCTTCCATGATGTAGTCGGTGTCGGGTTTGGACTTAAAAAAGGCTTCAAGATCTTTTTCATTATTAAGCCGATAGGTGCCAATGGCGCCCACACCGGCATCCGGTTTGGCAATGACCGGATATCCGGTTTCACGAATCAGACGGCGCGCATCATCAACGGATTGCACGACCTGCCCCCGGGCAACCGGTACGCCGGCCTCACGGAATTTGGACTTCATGCGAGATTTACGGCGGATAAAATCAATTTCAGCGCCGCGCACACCGAATATATTAAAATCATCCCGCAGACGAGCTTCGGTGTTCAGCCAGTATTCATTCAGCGAATCCAGGCGATCGATCTTGCCGTAGTGGTGGGTAAAATAACCGCACGCCCGCACCAGGGCATCATAGTTATGCAAATCATCCACCCGGTAGTATTCGGTGAGCGAATGGCGAACATCGGGCGATAGATAATCATAGGGTTCATCGCCGATTCCCAGCACATCGGCGCCCGCCTGTTTCAGACCCTGGCAGAACCGAAAGTAATGGGGCGGAAAATGGGGTGACAAAAATACAACGTTCATTGATTTAACCTTCATTATTAAGGCCTTAGTAGGCTCTATCTGACAAAATGTTGAAAAAAATTAAGGTGTCAGGTGTCAGATGATAGAGGATAGATGACAGAAGCTAGGAGACTCGGAAGCTGAGAAGTCCGTAAGCTCTTGAGCTCTTGAGTTCGTGAGCATCAAAACTCCCGAGAATTCAAGGAATCCAACTGTCCGTCAACCCAATTAGCAAATCAAATATCAGCCAGCCCTGCAGACCCTGTTACCAACCTTGACCCTGTACCCTGTATCTTAATTATCCTTAGCCTTCAACCTCCAACTCTATGCCGTGCGCCGTGGGCCATGCGCCGGAAACCAGCGCGCCAGATTCCACTCTCCGCGCGCACCCCGAACCGCACCCGCACCAACCCGCAACTCGCAACGCGAACTCCGCAACCCGTATCATCGGGTCTTCAACACGAAGTCTGCAATATCGAAAATTTCCGTTTCGGTCGGCGCGCGAAAAATATATCTTTCGTTTCCCATGGCCTGCCGGAAGAGAGGCGGATTTTGGTCATGCTCGACAAGACACTTCCCAAAGGCGGCGAGGATCTCTTCATGGCTGAATGCATAGTGCTTATCTTTGCGTCCGATGTAGCAACAGTAATATTTCTTTTGGGATTGAACCGTCGTGTAGCCGTTGACTATCAGCCGGGCATAGGCCCGGTACAAATCGTCGTCGATACTGTAGTTCATCATGTCCAATATGGCCCCGCCCGGCGGCCGGCAGTTGATTTCGATGGGCATATAGGTTTCGCCGACTTTGAAAAATTCAAAATGAAAAAATTTTCGGCGAATATCAAATAACCGTACGAGTTTTCGACCGGCGGTCCGCAGGTCATCTGCAATGTGACGGTCGACGTAAAAAAAGGTGTCTTTGCCCAGGACGAATTCGAGAACTCCGTCGCCATAGACCAATGAGTTTTCAAAAACAACATTGCCGTCGTAGTCTGTCAGTCCGTCATAAGTGACGATACCGGCCTCGATAAACTCCTCGATAAGATAATCACCCCGGATACGGGACAGACACGATTTGAGCTCTGATTCATTATCGACCCTGTAAATTCCGCCGGCGCCGACGCCTTCATCCGGTTTTAATATCAGGGGATAGCCCAGACTGTCGGCCAACTGCCCAGCCTGTTTGAAATCCGTGACCTGTGCACCCCTGGCGGCCGGCAGTCCGATTTTTTTAAAAAGCTGTTTCATGGCGGTTTTTTTCTTTAAACGGGCCAGGTCCCGCGTTTTGATACCGACCAGGTTGTATTTTTCATTTATCAAAGCCTCCAGGCACAGCCACTGTTCGTTGTGCGATTCCACCCGGTCGAAATTTCCGAGCTGTCCGGATGCGCTCATTTGAGCCAAAAGCTGATCCACTGCCCAATGGACAGCCTCGGGATCATTCAAATTCGTGCGGACGTACCAGGTCAGAGCCACGCGCAGGCTTGCGGGCATGCTATAAAAATCCGCATCACCGATGCCCCAGACGCTAACCCCCAGTGCATGCAAATGCCGAATGAAATTCGCGTAATTGGGAGGAAACTCGGGAGATATGTAAAGGAAATTCATCGACGGTCTTCCCGGATAAATTTTTCAGCAGCTCAATTTTGGTTACAAACTCAAGTAAGATAATGATGCTGTTTGAAATGTAAAGAGGGAATCATCTCCTGCCGTACTGCTGAGCGAAGCTGGGACAATCCTGCCTTGGGGGAAGGATTAGGGAAAGAGACCATCCGGCAAGGATTAAATTCCAAGCACCAAATTATTTACCCTGTTAAATAATTCGATGAATGGCGTGACCGTTCCTTTCGAAGATCACATTTTAAGCCTACTCGCAAATCCTTACAAGACAATTTAACAGGGCGTGTAAATCCCAAATCACAATAATCAATGACCGGAACCGGCCAAACCAAAAAATTTTGCCGCGCTTTTTCTTGTTTTAAAATTTTTGGACTTTCGGCATAAAAGGATCGCTTATTTAAATAGAGTGATGACCAAACAGATGAAGTCCCGTTTGGAATTTTGACTTTTGGTCATTGTGATTTATTTGAGCCCGCCCTGGTGCGACTTGCTTGGGTTACACCTGTATCCTGCTCTGGCTTGGGCGTGAATTCAGCAAATACTTCAAGCGTTAAATCGGTCTGGGCCAGGGATTTGTGATTTGAGATTTGTGATTTTGATATGCGACAGCCGGTCTTTAAGAAAGGCCAGAAAATCCTGCTCGCCATCACCAAAGGATACCCGCACCCCGACGACGACAAGATCCAGGTGAAACGGATTTTCAGGCGGTATTCGAACCAGATCCTTTTCCGTTGTTATCAGGCACCGGGCGTTCGCGTTTTCTGCGGCCGCAAGAATATGATTTAAATCATGCGGCGTGAAGCGATGATGGTCGGCAAACTCAATAAATCCCGCAATCTTAAAGCCGATATTTTTTACCGTATCCTGAAAATCATGGTTGCGGGCAATGCCGGAAAAACCGAAGACCTTCTCACCAGTCAATCTTCCGACCGCTTCCGGTGAGGAGCAATCCGTATTTCCATCAATCGAAATTTGGACTCCGCTTCTGATGGTGTAGCAATAAGGAACATAGGTCGATGCAAACACGGGCATTTGCGGCGAATGCTTTTTTATCAGCTCCATCGAGGATGCCGCGCGGCCGGCTCCATCGGCCCGGGATCGGGTAAAAATGCAGGCAGCGGCCCGCGCCAGTGCTGAAACCGGCTCCCTCAGAATACCCCTGGGCAGCAAGTGCCTGTTGCCGAAGGGATGCAGGTGATCCAGCAGGACAAGATCGACATCCCGCTTAAGCCTTAAATGCTGAAACCCGTCATCCAACACGACCACATCCGGTTGAAATTTATTCAACGCCAGCATGCCGGCGGCAAAACGGTCTTTGCCGACAATCACCGGCACGTCTTTGAGGCGGCCGGCAATCAGGTACGGTTCATCGCCGGCCTGTTCCGGCCCCATGTAAATCGATCGGCCGTCGCTGACAACACCGCCGCGGTTTTGGGCCGCGCCCCGGTAACCCCGGCTGACTATCGCGGGCCGGTACCCGAACCCTTTTATTTTTTCGGTCACATACATCGTCATGGGAGTTTTTCCGGTACCGCCCACGGCCAGGTTACCGACACAAATGACCCTGCACGGCAGTTTTCTGGCAGGGATTATTCTTTTCCGGTAACCCAGCTGTCTGAGGCGCTGACCGGCACCGTAAAACAAAGATATCGTATAAAGCGCCGATGCCAGGGATATGACCGGGGCTTTAGCCTCGCTGTTCATGACGGATTCCACTTTATTTTTAAATCCCAACATCTTATTGTGCATTTAGAACACTGAATAAAGCCAGGCAGGCAAATATAAAATTGGACGCCCAGGCGGCAATAACAGGCGGCAGCAATCCCCCATACCCAAGCGATAAACAAAAACTGTAGCTTATATAGTAAATAAAGATTACCCCAATGCCCAGGGCGATATTCACCGAAAGACCGTGTTTGGTTATTTTGCGGACCGCGAGACCGGCCCCGATAATGCATACAATCAGGCAGGCCACCGGTAAAGCTAATTTGCCCTGCAGATCCACCCGGTAGGGGGTGGCATCATAGCCTTCGGCTTCCACGTCCCGGACGTAATCCATCAGCTCCATAAAACTCATTTCTTCCGACTTTTTGGCAACCCGCTGAAGATCTTCCGGCAGGAAGCTGATATTTTCGATTTTCTTCTCCTGAAACTTAACCTCATAGGATCCGGTTTGTGGATTCAGCACCTGCTCCATGATATCATCAAACACCCAGTGTCCCTTTTGAAAGACGCCTTTGGCCGCATCAATGCGCCGCGTGAGTTTAAAGTGGTTATCAAAGTAATTGAGAGCAACGCCGGAAATGGTCTTATCCCGGGGGTTGAAATAGGCAATAAAGGCGATGCAGCGAGGACTTTTGAACCAGATATCTTTCTGGCCCCTGGTCTGGGTGATTTTTTTTACTTCAACGCGGTAGATCTCGTTGGCCTGGCTGATGGTAAGCGGCACCACAACCTCGGATAATAAAAAGAGAAACATAGAAAAAAATAGGCCGAGGGCGAATATCGGTCTGATGAAATAATAAATACTCATACCGCCGCATTTCAACGCAATAATCTCGTTGTTTTTATTCATCAGGCCGAAGGTGATGAGAACAGCCAGCAGGATGCCGACCGGTGTAATCTGGACCACAATCAGAGGTATCTTAAGCTCGAGAAACTCAATCATCCTGGAGACCGGTAAACCGGCTTCCATAAACTTGTCGATGTTTTCGAAAAAATCAACTACCAGATAAATACCCACGGCCGCGGCCAGGACGATGAGGAAATGCTTTAGAATTTCTTTTATTAAATACCGATCGAGGATGGACATTATTATATAGGTTGAACGGTTCAGGGTTTCCCGCCTTGGCGGGATTCCGGGTTGAAAAATCCCAACTCGTTCATTCAACCCGACCTATCCAAATCTTCACTTTATGCTGCCCGTTAAAGAACGATGGAATTCGACAGAATATTTTTGGGCAAGGTTTTATCCTATTTTCCTAATAACGAATAACTAATAACAAATAACTAGCTATAGCCTGAACGAAAAGTCCTGATTGCGGGTAGGTTGGGTTGAGCCCGATCGATTATGTTGGGTTTCGTCCCTCAACCCAACCTACGAAAATTAGGCTCTTACGCTGATACGCATGCCCGAGGGCGAAACCCAACACCTGCGACGGACGGGTTTTCGTTCAACCACTAGCTGATAACGACCGAAACGGGCGAAAAACTTTTGCAGACGCCGAACCAGGTACTCTATCACTAAATTGCGTTCTCGGCCGGTTTGAAAGAGAAAGTAAAGTCCCAGGCCGCCCATGACCACGTTAGGCAGCCACATGCCGATCACAGGCGGATAGGCCCCGTTTTCGCCGAAGGCATATCCGGCCGTCAACATGATATAATATAGCAAAAAGAAGAAAAGACACAAAATTAATCCATAGGAACGCTTGGCTGTTTTAGACTGAATCCCCAGCGGAAAGGCAATCAATGATAGCGCCAGGCAGGCAACCGGAATCGAAAACCGGCGATGCAAAATGATCTGAGCATCATAATATTCTTCATCTTTGTCCGGATGATCGGCCATAAATTGGCGCAACTCGGCGATGCTCATCTCCTGCCGGCGTTTATATCTCTTTTCAGCACCGGAGAGTTCTTTTTGCAGATCTAGACTCAATTTATAGGTATTGAAGCTGATTGAATTCGCCGAACGATCTTTGCGGTTGGTTTGATGGATCGTTCCGTTGAACAATACCAGATGATACATCAATTTTTCGGGTTCGCTGTAAAGGCGCCCCTCCGGAGCAACCACGGTACTGATGACATCCGGCCGGCGTTTATCCTCGATGAAAACATCAATCAATTTTTTGTCTTTCAGATCGATCCGGTTGACATACAGCATGACGCCTTTGAAGGCGTCGTTGAAGGTCCTCTCCTTCAAACCGATATCGATATTGGAGGAAGCCATCTTGATCGCCATGTCTTCCAGGGCGGCTTTGGCCTGCGGCACCGCATACAGGGTTATAAATCCGGTTAAAAGACAACCCGCAAGGCCGGAAATCAATACCGGCGGCAGCAGACCGTAAATGCTCAACCCGCAGGATTTAAGGGCGACGATTTCATTGTCGCTGGACATCCGTAAAAAAGTCAGCAATGTGGCCATCATGACGGACATGGGAAAAATAAACATCAAAAACCAGGGCATCATATACGCGATGAGCGCCAGCACCGACCAGACGTTGAGATTATAGTTGACGATCCAATTGGTGATTTCGACCATCTTGCTCATTATGAACAAAAAGGAAAATACCAGTACATTGATGCAAAAAGGCGGCAGCATCTCCTTTAATATGTACCGATTGGTTATGGACATCATTTTCATGAGGAAAACTGCAGCTGGTAAAGTTTATAGTACTCCCCCCGGCAAGCGAGCAACTCTTCGTGCACCCCCTCCTCCAGAATTCGCCCATCGACGATAACGAGGATGCGGTGCGCATAGCCGATGGTGGATAACCGGTGGGCAATTATAAAGGTTGTGCGGCCCTTCATCAAATTTCCCAGCGCCTTTTGAACCAGGGCTTCAGACTCGGAATCAAGCGATGAGGTTGCTTCATCCAGAATCAATATCGGAGCATCTTTTAATAGCGCCCGGGCAATGCAGATGCGCTGTTTCTGGCCGCCGGAAAGTCGCCCGCCAAGCTCGCCGATCGACGTATCGAACCCGTTGGCAAAGCTCGTGATAAAATCATAGGCATAGGCGTCTTTCGCCGCTTGAATGATCTGCTGTTCGGAGGCTTCCGGCGTCCCATAGGCAATATTGTTGCGGACGGTATCGTTAAACAGGATGGGTTCCTGCGTTACGATGGCGATCTGTCGGCGCAGGGAAGCGACCGAGGCCTGCCGGATATCAACATCGTCGACCAGAATAGAACCTTCCGTGACATCGTAAAAACGGGGGATCAGGTTTACCAGCGAGGTTTTGCCGCCGCCGCTCATACCTACCAGGGCGAGTATTTCACCGGCCTCGGCCGTCAGGTTGATGTTTTTGAGCACCATGGCTGTGTCGTATTTAAAGGAAACATTGTCAAACTTGATCCCGTGCCGTCCCGGCTGGATTTGCACCGGTGACGGGGCTTCAATGATATCGGATTTTTGGTCCAGAATCTCAAAGATACGGTCGATGGCGGCCATACCCCGCTGGATGGCATTGTTCACCTTGCTTAATTTTTTCAACGGTTCATACAATAATGCAACCGATGTTAAAAATGACATAAATGTGCCGAACGAGTAAGTACCGGCGATAACTTGAATACCGCCGTACCAGATGATAAACGCGATTCCCAAACCGCCCAGAAATTCCATCATCGGTGAGGACATGGCTCTGACCTTGGCTTCCTTCATTTCGAGCCTGAAAATTTTGCGGGATTTATCCGCAAAACGCCTTTTTTCGTAATTTTCCATGCCGAAGGCTTTGACGATTTTGGTACCCATAAGGGTTTCATGCAAAAAAGCATTCAGATCAGCCATGGCCTCCTGGGCCCCTAAACGTACCCGCCGGATCCTGCGTCCGAAATGAAAGATGGGGAATGCGGCCAGCGGCAAAACGATGAAGGCATAGACGGCCAGTTTCGGAATCAGGTAGAAAGTGACCGACAGCAGCCCGATGATGGCAAAACAATCCCTGAGGGATCCGGTAATTGCGGAGGTGAACATGGACGAGATTATGGCAACATCGTTGGTGATGCGCGACATCAGATCTCCGGTCTTTTCCCTCAGAAAAAAGGCCAGCGGAAGATCCTGCATATAATTGTAAAGTCGATTTCTCAGGCGCAGGATGACGCTCTGACCGACATGATTTAAAAGATAATATGAACCGTAAGCGGCAATGCCTTTTACGATAAAAACCGCAATCACCACGAGCGGGATCAGCACCAGCATCTGGGCATTCTTTTGTTCAAATATTTTTTCCACAACCGGCTTTACCAGCCACGCCGACAGTGCGGTCATGCCGGCCTCGACGGCGGAACAGACGGCGGACAGGGCCAGTTTAAACCAGCTGTCGTCAAGAAATGCCAGCAGTTCGCTATTCCGCCCAGTCAGTTTAGGTAGTTTTAAAAAAGCCATGGCGATAGATTGATAAAGTCAGTTGAATTGCCCAAATTGCCTAATTAATGTTTGCCACATGATAGCCAATGGAATAATGGAGTGGTGGAAAATGGAATATTGGTTATGAAAGGCGGATAATGGTCTGATTTTATTTTCTGACCCGTGCCACCCATATAAAACAGATCTCATTCCGCCAAACGCGGGCCTTCAGTATTCCAACATTCCAGTGTTCCATCATTCCACAGCATATGTTTACGTCGCAGCCAATCTTCTCTGACCTGGCCCATAAGACCAGGATTTCAATGCTAGAATAAAAATGAAAACAGGTATGTTATAGCAAACATCAAACTTCAAACATGATGAATTCGATTTTTTCCGAATTCATTAATACTCAATCACCTATGGATCATCCCCAGCGCCAGTTTCGCTACCCGATCCGAAGCTCCGGGCTGGCCGAGCACGTCCCGCAAGGCAATTAATTCCTGCCGGAGCTGATCTAATTTATCCATATTGTGCAGCATGTCTGCCACCGCACGGGCGATGTTGGCGCCGGTGGCCTGATGCTGCAGAAGTTCAGGTACCAGGCGCCGGCCGGCGACAAGGTTTACCAGTCCGACGTGCGGTACCCGCACCAAAGCCCTTGCCAGCCAGCTGCTCAGCAAGGAAACTTTATAAATGACTACCATGGGCATGGCGTGCAGGGCTGCCTGGAGGGTAACGGTGCCGGAAGCCGCAATGATTGCATCACAGCGCTCAAACACCCTCTCCACTCCATCTGAAATTACTTCAACATCGACGGACTCCGGAAATTTTCCAATGATGGAATCCATCAGCACCCGTTTGACGGTCAGTGCCTGCGAGATGACAAATGTAACACGTTTTAGCCGCTGTCGCAAAATATCGGCCGCCTCCAGCATGGTGGGAAGCAGTCTGATGATCTCACTTTCGCGGGATCCAGGCAACAGGCCGATGACGGGACTCTCCGGATTGCCGGCCTTTAAGGCTTGCTCAACGGCCGGCAAACGGGTGTCCAACAGGGGATGCCCGACAAAGGTCACCGGGATATTGTGCTCCCGGTAAAACTGAACCTCGAAGGGAAGGATAACGGCCATATGATCGACGCGTTTTTTTATTTGCTTGACCCGACCTTGCCGCCAGGCCCATATCTGCGGACTGATATAGTACAGCACGGGAATGCCCAGCTTCCTGGCGACAGCGGCTATATGAAGATTAAAATCGGGAAAATCAATCAGTATGAGCAGATTGGGCTTTTGGTTTTTTAAAAGCCTTTTGATACTCCCCATGGCTTTTAAGATGGCGGGAATTTTTGAAAAAACTTCGGTAATACCCACGACTGTCAGTTCGGCGGCATCGATCACAATGCGCACCCCGGCCTGCCTGAGAGCGTGTCCGCCAATGCCGCAGAATGATATGTCCGGCTGTTTTTTTTGCATGGCGCTGACCAGATGAGCGCCGTGCTGGTCGCCCGAGGCTTCACCGGCGATGATGGCCACGCAGGGAGGATTGGATTTCGGGTTCATATTTTTAGGTTTCACATGTCGGGTTTCAGCTGTCAGCTCGGCCGCCGGCCAAAATAACGGCCGGTCTGATCAAAAAAGAAACAGAATAGTTCACCGCAGAGCCCGCAGCCTCCGGCCCATAGGGCCTACGCCCCGGTGGGAGAACGCCGAGGAAGAAAATGTTAATTAATCTCCGCGCTCTCTGCGCTCTCAGCGGTGAGACACTTCATAAAAATCGCATCGAATTTAATGAAGTCTCATATGAGGTGTCAGCCCAACCGCCGCCTGCCGGAGGCAACCAGTTTGATCGAAAAAGGAAACTAATGAACGTCCAACATCGAATATTGTATTCTATCTAATTAAAAAAACCAGAGCAATACGCGCTGTGCGCTGCACGCGTGAATCTTCCATTCGAAATAGGGCGGGTCACTTGTTTTAAATTAGATAAGGCGCCATCAATATTGGAAATTCGAAGTTGGACGTTCGACCTGCCCGCAATGCCTTGAAACAAGTCCTGAATAAATATGGTCATTTAATTGATAATTTCATGATTAAGATAACCAATAGTATGTGCATGGCAGGCGGGTGTTCGACGTTCAATCGGTTCGCTGTTCCGTCAAAGGGAAGTTTCATACAAGGTATTGGGAATCAGCACCACCGCTGACACCTAAAACCTATCGCAAAAATCCAACACCCGGCAACTTCGCCAACAAATTGTCGACCCGGCACCGCTAAGCGAACATGTGAACGCCCTAATGCAGATACCGCGCGATGGCCGCGTCAATCTCATCCATTATTTTCAGGGCCACTTCCAACGCCTGGCGTCCGGTTCGGCCGGAAACCATCGGCGCCTTGCGGGTTTGAACAGCCTGGATAAAAGATGCCAGTTCATCTTCCAGCACATCGGCATCGCCGAAAGACAACTGCTGGATATCCGTGCCGGGTACCACGCCGTTGGAAGAATTTGCATTGCGCCGGATGATAACGATTTTGCGATCGGCAAAATCCACTGATATATACGCATCTTTCTGGAACAATCTGATTTTTCTTTGATTCTTGGTTGAAATCCTGCTGGCTGTAACATTGGCCACACACCCATTTTCAAACTGCAGCCGAACATTGGCGATATCGGCCTGTTTGCAAATAACCGGCACACCCGCTGCATGGATGCTCTTAATTTCTGATTTGACCAGGTTCATTATGATATCAATATCATGGATCATTAAGTCCAGCACCACACTGACATCGGTGCAGCGGTCTTTGAAGGTGCTCAACCGATTGGATTCAATAAACATCGGGTTGTCGACGATATCTTTCAGCGCCATCACGGCCGGATTAAACCGCTCCAGATGACCGATCTGTAAAATGCGCCTCCTTGATTCCGCAAGATCTATCAATTCATCCGCCTGCTCAAGCGTGCTCGTCATGGGCTTTTCAATCAGCACGTCCACATCGTGCTGCAAAAAGTCAAGCCCGATCGCATAATGCGACTCGGTCGGCACCACAATGCTCACGGCATCAACGCTGCTCAAAAGGTCACGATGATCGGCAAACGCCCGGGTACCGAACCCGGCGGCGGCCTCTGCGGCCCGGGACATATCGATATCAGCAACGCCGACCAGTTCAACGCTGTCCATAGCGGAATACTTCTGCGCGTGAAATTTACCGAGATAGCCGACGCCGATCACTGCCACACGTATCTCATTCATAAAATATGGGCTCCAATTATTCCCTCTGTGCAAAGATAAAGGGAAAACTGCCGGTCTCCCAGCAAAGGTGTCAGGTGTCAGTGTTCAGGTGTCAGCGCCGATGCCGGCCAAAACAAATGCCGGTCTGATCATAAAAGAAACTTTGGTTTGGCGCTGGCGTAAGGTCGGCCTCCGTGCCGACCCATTTCGGCGGGCACGGAGGCCCGCCCTACGGAATCGATCGCTATAAATGAATTTTCATATGAGGAATAATTAGGGGACACCACTTTAGCCCATTACCTTGACTATTACCGGGTGATACCCCGTTGAGAGGATTTGATGAAATTGATGAAATTAATTACTTCCGGCAGATGATCGACTTCCGCCTGGGCTCTTTCTATGGCTTCATTGAGTGTAATCCCGATTCGGAAAAAAATCCGGTAGACCTTCTTTAAGGCCTTAACAGTGGTTTCGGGAAACCCATAACGCTTGAGTCCCACCTGATTGAGGCCGTGCAGTTTGGCCCGTTCGCCGGCGGCGATGACGTAAGGGGGAATGTCTTTGGGCACTCCGGTTTTCCCGCCGATATAAGCGTATTCCCCGATTCTCACAAACTGGTGAATCGCTACCAGTCCCCCCACCGTAACATAATCCCCGATCGTGATGTGTCCGGCCAGGGTCGCATTGTTGGCCAGAATCACTTTACGGCCCGTCCGGCAGTCATGAGCCACATGGCAGTAAGCCATCAGCAGGTTCTCTTCTCCGATTTCAGTAACTCCCGTGCCGAATTCGGTCCCGCGATTGATGGTTGTAAACTCACGCACCACCGTACCGCGCCCGATTTTGACAAAGGTCTTTTCACCTTTGAATTTGACTGCCTGGGGTGGGGCTCCCACCGACGCATATTGAAAGATCTGACAGTCCGGACCAATGGACACATAGCGATCAACGATAACGTGGGGGCCGATGAGGGTTCCGGAGCCGATCGAAACGTTATCACGGATAATGGAATAGGGACCGATTTCAACATCAGCGTCAACTTCAGCTTTCGGATCGACAATCGCGGTCGGATGTATCATTTAATATCTCCAAAGGATGCCAGCAGCTCAGCCTCGGCGACTAATTGGCCGTCGACCGTGGCTTTACCGGACATTTTGGCCACTTTTGACTTGAATTTCAAGATTTTGGCTTCGAATATGATCTGATCGCCCGGAACGACCATTTTGCGAAACCGAACCTTGTCCATGCCCATAAAATATATAAGCCGGTTGCGTTTTTCGGGAGGGCCGGTCTCGTAGGCAAGGATTCCGCCGGCCTGGGCCATGGCTTCGATAATCAGCACGCCGGGCATGATCGGTTTACCCGGAAAATGTCCCTGGAAAAAAGGCTCATTGACGGTAACGTTTTTAAGGGCCACTATTTTGTCGCCGGGAACCAGGCTGATGACTCGATCCACCAGCAGAAAGGGATACCGGTGCGGCAACAATTCCATTATTTTTTCGATTTCATATTCTGCATCCATTTGCTAACCCAATTTATCTTCAAGGTGTTTAACTATTTTCTCCAACCCTGACAACCGCTTGTTGATTTCCGGTAGTTTGGGGAACGTTCGCACAACCCGCAGCCATAATCGATGCGGCATCTCCGGAATACCGCCGGATACAATCTCACCGGCGGGCACCGGTTTGCCCACACCGGTTTGAGGACCGACCGTCGCGTGGTCGCCGATGGTCAGGTGTCCGGCAATTCCGGCCTGTCCGGCCAGAATGGCATTTCTGCCGATGGTGACACTGCCCGAGATTCCGACCTGCGCCACAAGGACCGTATTTTCTCCAATGGTGACATTGTGAGCGACATGGACCAGGTTGTCTGTTTTAACACCCCGGCCGATATGGGTCTTGCCGAAGGTTCCCCGGTCGATGGCATTATTGGCCCCGATCTCAACATCGTCATCGATTTGAACAATGCCCGTATGCGGAATCTTGTGATAAGTGTTTCCATCCGGCGCGAATCCAAATCCGTCGCTTCCGACCACGGTACCGGAATGAATGATCACCCGGCTGCCGATTATGGTACCCTCCCGGACGGTCACATTGGGATAGATGACGACGTCACTGCCAATGATGACGTCATCGCCAATGACCACCCCCGCATGCAGCCAGACCTGACCGCCGAGGGTAACATGATTACCGACCACCGCCATGGGTCCGATTGAAACACCCGGTCCGGATTTAAAATCCCGGCCGATCTCGGCCCGAGGGTGAATTCCTTCCGGCGGTCGCACCGGCGGGTGAAAAAATTGCAGCACCTTGGCAAAGGCCACCATGGGATTGTCCACCTGGACAAGATTGTGGCCCGGAGCCTCGATATTCGGCTGGACAATAATCGCCGCGGCGTTGCAGCTGTCAATTTTTTTAAAGAATTTGGCGTTGCCGGCCACGGTGATATCCCGATCTCCGGCTTGCTCAAAAGGTGCGGCGCCGTTGATCACTGCTTCAGGATTGCCGATAATATTGCCCTGCACCAGCGTCGCAATTTGGGATAAAAAAACCTTCATGGGGCCACCACGATTTGTTCGCTGACTTGTTATTTCTTTTTCTTCTTGGCTGTCAGGTCATTGAGCTGCTCGATTACTTTATCGGTTATATCAAGCGCACTCGGTGCATAAAGTACGCCTAATTTATTGATAATCATCATATAGCCTTCTTTTTTTCCCATAGTCTCGACCAGGTTCTTCAGATCGTCCTGCAGCCCGTTCATCAGCTGCGCTTCAAGCGTCTGCAGTTCGGTGCGATATTTTTTTTGCAGGGTTTTAAAATCGTTGATCTTGATGCGCTGCTCCCGTTCTTTGTCTTCGCGCATATCTTTGCTCATCACCATGGACTCGCGCTCCAGGCGTTTGCCGATAGTTTCAATTTCAGCGCCCTTTTGCTTCAAATCCGACTCCATTTTTTCCTTCTGAGTTTTCAGTTCATTTTGGATGGATTTACCGGCTTCGGAAGTTTCAAGGATTTTCTGTAAATCAAGGACCCCTATTTTGGCGACGTCGGCAGCGAAACATAAACTGCTGAAATAAACTAAAGACATCATCGCTAGGGCAAGACCAAACTTAGGTATTCTCATAATTTCCCCCTTTTCTGGAAGTCTAATAATTGCGGGAAACGCCTTAAATTTGCAATCAGCAACATAATATTCAGCTCCATTGTCTCCGGCGGCGGCCTGGGCCGTCCGATCCAGCGGGATCTAAAAGGCCGAAGCCATGGAAAACGCCCAGGCCCCCGCGCCATGATCTGTTGATTGAGGGTCTAGAATCCAGCCGTATTCCAAACGAACCGGTCCCATGGGTGAAAGCCAGCGGAAACCAAGTCCGGCGCTTTTTCTCAGGTTAAGGAAATCGATGTCTTCCTCATTGGAGTAAATATCGCCGGCGTCGAAAAAGACATCCCCGTAGGCGCCGAGCTGCGGTGCAATCGGAAAGCGAATCTCGGCGTTAAACTGCACAAATTCATTCCCACCGACACAGGCGCCCGAACTGTCTCTGGGACACAGGTCGTCTCGTTCAAATCCGCGCAGCGCATCGTTGCCCACCATATAAAATTTTTCGTAGTCCGGCAGGGTCTTGCCCGGAATCTCTTTGACCACGCCGGCCTTGCCGTGCAGCACACCGACGGTCTGCCATAACAGAGGAAAATACCACCCGGTTTCTGCAATGACTTTGTTAAAACCGACATTACCGCCGAGGCCGGCAAATTCATATTCTATATCCTGTAAAGAGCCCTCGGTCGGATGAAAAATCTGGTTCCTGGAATCATATCTTATCGAGCTCGTGATACTGCTTTTTGTGTTCTCCCCGGAATCCCTTTTTATGGAGTCGGAGGCCTCATCACTCACATTCTTGATATTCCCGATATCATAGTTGTAGCTGAGATTCCCCCGGGTATAATCAAATATGGGGTAACCCAACCGCAGCCGGCCGCCGACACTGTCCTTGTCGTAGTCCGGATAACTATACTTCCAGTTGTAGATGTCGGCACCCGCTGACAGCGGTATATCATACAGCCATGGTTCTGTGAAGCTCAACGTGTATCGCTGAGTCTTGGTGCCCACCTGGGAATTGAGCGATAGAACCTGACCGCGCCCAAACAGGTTTCTCTCCGAGATTGAGCCGCTCAGAAATACACCTTCAGCATTGCCGTATCCGGCCCCGAAAGCAAAGGCCCCCGTGTCTTTTTCTTTCACATCGATGAGCAGTCGCATCTTGTCGTCGCTGCTGCCTTTAACGGTGTTGACCTTGACATCCTCAAAATAATCGAGCCGATATAGATTTCTGACGCTGCTCTTCAAGCGTCGGCCGCTGTAAAGTTCCTGTTCATAAACCTTCAACTGACGGCGAATGACTTTATCCCGGGTCTTGGTGTTGCCGCTGATGGTAATTTCTTCAAAATAGACCTGCTTGCCTTTGCGGATATCAATTTTGATATTAACGGTTAAATTTTCGGTATCTTCCTTAATGTCGGGTGAAATATCGGCATAGGCATAGCCTTCATCCGAATAAATATCTGTCAGTGTGATCACATCCAGGCGCAGCTGTTCGCGGTTAAAATATTCTTGTTCGGAAATTTTGATTTTTCCCAGCAGCTGCTCCTCCGGAATAATCAGGTCACCGGACATCGACACCTTGCCCACCTTGAACCGGCGTCCCTCCTCAATGCGGAAGGTAATAACAATGCCGTCCTCTTCAAATGTGACTTCCGGTTCGCCGACCCGGGCCTGGATATAGCCGTTATTTTGATAAAAAGCCGTCAATTTGCCGGTATCCTGGCTCAGTCTTTCCTGGTTGAGATCACCGGAACTCGTGATAAATGAAAGCAGGCCCTTTTCCGAGGTGTCTATAACACTTTTCAATTTGCGGCTGGGATAGGCAGTGTTGCCGATAAATTCAATTTTTTTTATTTTAAATTTCTTGCCTTCTTCAATGACATACTCCACGTCCGCCAGGTTATTTTCTTTGGGATATATTTTGAAATTGACCTTGACATTGTAATAATTTTTTTCTTTGTAAAGCTCTTCAATGCGTCGTATGTCATTTTGAATGGTATTGATGTTGAGAATCGATCCCTTGCGCAGGGTTAACTCCTCCTTTATTTTTTCGTCATCATAGACCCAGGTATTGCCTTCTATGCTTATGTTGCGCACGGTAGGCTTTTCCTTAACCACGAAGGTAATGATCTTACCATCGGCAACCGTCTGGGCTTCCACCCGTATGTCGTCAAAATAACCCATCTTATAAACAGCTTTTATATCATCGTTGATATTTTTTTCATTAAATATGTCCCCCGCTTTTATTTTCAATACTCTTCTGATGGCATCCGCTTCGATGCGGTCATTGCCTTTAATAAGAACCTTGACGATCTTCTCACGCTTGAAAAGCTTTAATCCAAGCTCGTTTACCAGATTTTTCAGGGTGGCGGGCAAATTCTCGACGCCTTCACCTTCAACCGAGAACAAATCCGGCTTTTCATCCCCCCTGGAAGACGCCAGCTTCGCATCCAGGCTGAAATTTTGACCGATCCAGGTCAAGCTCCCCCAAACGACATATTCAGCACCGATATCAAGGCCGAGATGTCGAATGTCTTCCATTCTGTCGGTTCGAACGTTGCGGGACGCAAGAGACGCTCGATCCAGAATCAGCACATTGGCGCCTTCCTGTTCAAGCTGGGTTTTGATTGCCTGGGGGATTTCCTTTTGTAAATACGATAAATCCTGCTGAGCATATATTTCAAAAGGCAATATGACAACCCTGACGGACTGTTGCGCAAATGCGACGTCAGTTAGCAGGCTGGTTAGTAAAAACAGGATCCACCATGCACGTTTGATCATAAAATCCTAATAGTTGAACCAAGGGAAAGGCTGAATAACGGTTGCTGTCAGTTCGTCAAGCTCACGGCACAGGCAACAGTTTTCCATCGCCAATCGTCACCCTGCGGGACATGAAAGATGCAAGCTCCATGTTATGGGTAACCACAACCAAGGTCATTGAGAGTTCCCGATTCAGCTCCATCAGGAGGGCGTGTATTTGTTGACTGTTGGATTTATCCAAATTTCCGGTGGGCTCATCCGCCAGCAAAAGTGCCGGCTTCAGCACCAGCGCCCTGGCAAGAGCTACTCGCTGCTGCTCACCGCCCGACAATTTTCCCACCCGATAATGCAGTCTATCTTTCAGTCCGACCCTGATGAGAATGTTCTCCGCCGCCTGAGCGGCTTCTTGTTTGCTTGTGCCCTTGATTAGTGCCGGCATCATCGTATTCTCAACCGAACTGAATTCGGGCAAAAGATGGTGAAATTGAAAAACAAATCCAATCGACACATTGCGAAAATGGGCCAGCTTCAGATCGTCATAAGAAAAAACATCCTCTCCGCTGAACAGCAATTGGCCGCTGTCAGGTCTGTCCAGGGTGCCGAGGATATGAAGCAGGGTTGATTTTCCGATTCCGGAGGCACCCACAATGGCAATTGTTTCACCGGCCGTTAAATCAAAGTCGAGTTCTTTTAAAACATCGACGCCGGCTCCGCCGTTGGAAAATTTTTTACACAAACCACGGACGCTTATAAGGCTCGCTGACGATCCGGGCTCATCGTTTTGTTTCTTTATTTGCATTGCTGTTCTGACAAAAGTTATGAAGCGGGAAAATCAAATAAATGAATATTGAAAATTGAATATTGAATATTTGTGGTGTTCCATCATTTTATTTTCGCTTCCTTGATATAAATTGCATGAAATATCATTTAAAGGACAAAATTCCTTAAATATTCATTATGCAATCTTCAATCTTCAATCATCATCACCCGTAACGGATCGCATCGACCGGATTTAATTTGGCTGCCTGGCGCGCAGGATACAGCGTCGCAAGAAAACAGATCACAAGCGCTGCGATAATGATGGAGGCAACGTCGGGCAATTCCAGCTTCACCGGTAGTTGCGTGGTAAAGTAATAGATATCTCCGGTCAGTTCGTGAATATTATAATGTTTGAGGCCCGTGCAGATCACAAGCCCCAAGCCCAACCCGATGAGGGTGCCGACGGTACCGATAACCATGCCGTTGAAAACAAATATTTTCCTAATGCTGCGTTCGGTGGCCCCCATGGCTTTTAAGATGGCAATATCCTTGGTTTTTCCCATAACCATCATGATCAGACTGCTGGCGATGTTAAAGGCCGCGACCAGCACAATGAGCGTCAAAATGATGAACATCACCCTTCTTTCCAGTTTCATGGCCTTGAAAAGATTGCGATTCATCTGCATCCAGTCCCGCGCCCAATAAGGAAACCCGAGTTTGTCGATGATACGCTGGGCTACATTGCGGGCGTGATATATATCGGTTACGCGGACGTCCAGACCGGTGACGGAGTCTCCCATACGCATGATCTTCTGGGCATCTTTGATATTGATAAAGGCAAAGGTCTGATCGTACTCATACATGCCCGACTCAAAAAATCCGGATACCTTAAACTGTTTCATGGCCGGAACATGCCCTATGGGTGATATCATCCCCCGTGGAGAAATTAAATAGATCACGTCTCCTTCAATAACCCCGAGGTTTTTGGCCAACTCGCGGCCCAAAACAATACCGGGAATATCAGGGGACGAACCTGAAGAGGAATTTTCGCCGACGGAACTGGGTAGATTCAGATGCTGCAAAGTCTTCATGACCCGGCCGGCAGAGTCGGGATCGATTCCGCGCAGTACGGCTCCGGAAGCACCATTTTTGGAGCGAAGCATGATCTGAGCGTAGATAAACGGGGTGGCCGCCTCAACGCCGGGCGTTTTCTCCACCTCCTGGAGGATCTGGCGATAATTGGTAAAGGCGCCGCCGTGGCGCATGATCATCACCTGCGGCTGACCACCCAGAATACGACTCTTCAGGTCCGCTTCGAAGCCGGACATGACCGCAATGACCACGATCAAGGCCATAACGCCCACCGCCACCCCGGCAACGGAAAGAATCGTAATTAAGGATATAAACGCCTGCTTTTGTTTGGCCCTGAGATACCGGCGGCCGATGAATATTTCAAATCCCATGGAGCGGTTATTGGTAATTGATTATGTATTTTTAAATGATGTCAGTAGTTCGTAATTAGACGGACAAAACTCTGTCTTCTGTTCTCTGGCCTCTGTAATCTGTCCCCTTGCCCATTCAATCCGCAACCCGCAATCTTAAGTCCCTGAATTCCCAGCCGGTTTCATGTGGGGAAAGAGAATAACCTCCCGAATGGAGGCCGCATCGGTAAGCAGCATGACCAGTCTATCAATTCCGATACCTTCGCCGGCTGTCGGAGGCATCCCGTATTCCAGGGCCTCTATATAATCATCATCCATCCGATGGGCTTCCTCGTCACCGGCCTCTCTCCCCTTAACCTGTTGAGCGAACCGCTGATACTGGTCAACCGGGTCATTGAGCTCCGAAAAACCATTGGCAATTTCACGACCGGCAATAAAAAGTTCAAACCGTTCGGTGAGTTCGGGCTCCTGGTCGCTGCGCCTTGATAAAGGAGAGACCTCTGTCGGGTAGCCGGTAATAAATGTGGGCTGAATCAGTTTGGGTTCCACCAGCGCATCAAACAGTTTGGTGATGACTTTGCCCAACTGACCGGTTTTGGTGACCTGAACGCCGTTGCGGGCCGCAAATTCCAGCAGGCCTTGTTTGTCATTCAGAAGGTGGCTGTCGAGGCCGCCGAGTTCCACCAGCGCCGAAAAAAGTGACATGCGGCGCCATGGACCGGAAGTATCAATGGTCTCACCCTGGTAGCTGAATTTCGCCGATCCGTTGATCCCCTCGGCAACCTGCGAAATCAATTCTTCCGTTAAGTCCATTAGATCGGAATAGGTGGCATAGGCCTGATAGAATTCAATCATGGTGAATTCCGGATTGTGCTGGGTGGACACACCTTCATTTCTGAAATTGCGGTTAATTTCAAAAACCCTCTCAAAACCTCCGACAACCAGACGCTTCAAATATAACTCCGGCGCGATGCGCAGGTAAAGGTCCATACTCAGCGCATTGTGATAGGTTTTAAACGGGGTGGCTTCCGCACCGCCGGGAACCGGCTGCATCATAGGGGTTTCAACTTCGAGAAAATCCCGGCTGATAAAAAAATCGCGGATCAGTTGAATGATCCGGCTGCGTTTTAAAAAGATATCCCGCACGTCGGCATTCATGATTAAATCAATGTAACGCTGACGGTATCTCTTTTCCGGATCCCGCAATCCGTGAAATTTCTCGGGCAGAGGGCGCGTCGCTTTGCACAGCAGCACTAGTTCACTGGCCAGCAGCGTCCATTCACCGGTTTTGGTTTGGAACAGCCCACCCCTTAGCCCGACGAAATCGCCGATATCAAGCTGCTTGAATAGACGGTAAGCCTCGGCACCGATGCGATCGTTTCTGACGTAGGCCTGAAGCTGTCCCGTCCGGTCCCTGAACCGGATGAAAGCGCTTTTACCGAAATTGTTGACCGCCATTATGCGTCCGGCAGTTGTAAAGCTCGGTTCTACCTCTGTCATGGATTGCGGTGATTTTTCAATGGCCCTGCGAATATCCCGAATGGTATGTTGAACCCTAAATCCATTGGGAAAGGGATTGATATTGTTTTTCTTTAAATCTTCAATTTTTTCTTTGCGCTGGTGCAACAGCTCGCTTGTTTTTTCCATATCCATCAACTATCTTTTTGGTATTGTGCAACCCGGATGAATTCAGGAATTAATTGCCTGACCCAGCCTGCCGGTGAAAGGTCATGGGCAGGCCGACCGGGATACCCTTTAATTGTTTGGAAAGCAAATTATATTTGGTAGCTCATTTGGGATTAACTGTCAAGATCAAGTTGGTCTTTCGATCTGTTTGAATTGCAGGAGAAAGGTCGTGCCTTTATCGATTTCACTTTGGACATCCAGCAGGGAATCATAGGCCTCGAGAATGCGCTGGACGATCGAAAGACCGAGACCCGTACCGGAAGGTTTGGTGGTAAAAAAAGGATTAAAAATATGCTTGAGATCATCCTGGGATATGCCGCGGCCATTATCGGTGATTTTAATAACAGCCTGCCTATTCTTTGACCCATACATTTCAATATCGATTGCGCCATCCCCCTCAATGGCTTCCGACGCATTTATCAATAAATTCCAGAGAATCTGGCGGAGATGCACCGGATCCATGGCAATCCAAATATTGGGTTGGATATGCTTGTTCGTTATGATACGCCCATCGTTATTGGCATCTTTCTCAAACAACTCGGCGGTATCAATTAAGATTTTATCGAGTTCAATGGACTCGGCTTTGCCGGCGGGCGGTCGCGCGTAAAGCAAAAAATTGGTAACCAAAGAGCTTAACCGATCGGCCTCCCGCAATATGATTTGCATCAGCCGGTCGTGATCCGCATCATACCGGATATCATCGCGCAGCAGTTGGATGGAACTTGTCAGGGAAGCAAGAGGGTTTTTGATCTCATGGGCCAGTCCGGCGGCCATTTCGCCGATGGCTGCCATTTTTTCCACACGCTTTACATGGTCCTCCATGGTGCGCAGTTCTCTTCTGGTCCTGCGCACCTGTTCCGATAGAAAACTGCTGAGAAATGCAACGGCCAAACAGGCAGTCATGGTTATCAAAATTTTATAGATAACCTGATTCCAGCTGTAGGCGGATGCCAGAAGCACAGCTTCGGTGCCGAAGGGCAATAATACCCCATAGTATTCAAGGTCCACTATGATGCCGAACTGAATACCGCAGAGGGCCGCGATCACAATTGTACCACGAGGGGGAAGCAATATGCTGGAATATATGATTACCACCAGGTACAGAAAGGAGAAAATACTGGAATAATTGCCCGTGACAAATAATATCACGGTTACGACCAACGTATCGACTAAAACCTGCACATAGGCAAACAGGATCAAGCGCTTGATGCGGTATAATCCCAGCCCATATAATATTGATAGAAAAAAGATGGTGCCAATAAGACCATACAAAAGGATGAAGGGCGGACCGATAGGAGGCGGTGATTCGCCAAATTGCAGGATAATGGTAGAGCTCAGAAGCAGGGTTGAAAAAAGGGCCCGAAAAAGAATCAACCACTTTAACTTTTCCCTGATTTCCCCTTCAGGCACTGATGACATGCGAGCCATAGTTCCCCTTAAGTCCAGCTGAATTTGAGCGAACCGGAAGCAGCACCGGCCGAACACCGGTCGGCCATGGCGGTCCTGAAATTTCCCGTTTAGAGATTGGCCTTAAAACGACATGATGGTTTAGTTGAAATCACCGGCCGCGGCGAACACGGGAGCGGAACTTCGCCGCTGATGAGAGTCCGGCGGGCAACGGTTGATCTGCTCTACTAGAAAAACAACCAAATTTCAATCTGATAAAGCTGTCGGGTAAGAAAAAGCAGTATGGCTGGGCAGCGGCAATTCCCGCTCGGAACACCAGAAAAAAATGCCGCAAATCCAGCTTGCGGCATTTGTTCTCGGTTGATATCGTGCACGGCTAGCCACCAATGGCACCGGCCATTTTAAATATCGGTAGATACATGGCAACCACCAGACCGCCGATTGTCACACCCAGAAATACCAGCATAAAGGGCTCAATCAAGGAGGTCAGATTTTCGACGGCCTGATCAACTTCCTCATCGTAAAAATCGGCAATTTTTTCCAGCATGGCATCCAGCGCACCGGTTGACTCGCCCACACCGATCATCTGGCAGACCATCGGCGGGAACACGCCGCTTTCAACCAACGGATCCGCCATGGTGCGTCCTTCAGAAATTCCCGAGCGGACGTTGTAGATGGCCTTTTCGACGGTACGGTTTCCCGCGGTTTTAGCTACAATATCAAGTGCTTCCAAAATAGACACACCGCTGGCCAGCATGGTCCCCATGGTACGGGTAAATTTGGCAACGGCCACCTTGCGTAAAAGTTCGCCGAATACCGGGACTTTTAACAGCAAGTCGTCCACAACATCGCGACCTTTTTGAGTGCTGTGGAATTTCTTAAAAGCAATGATAAAGAGAGCAAGGCCAATAAGGATGTATATAATTTTGCTTTTAACCATATCGCTCATCGCCACAACTATCTGGGTGGGAACCGGCAGCTCGCCGCCAAAATCTGCAAACATTTCCTGGAAAACCGGAATAACAAAAACCAAAATAACTGCTAAAACGACGATGGCAATAATCAGGGTGACGATGGGATAGGTCATGGCCCCTTTGACCTGGGATTTGAGCTTGGCGGCTTTTTCCATATAGGCCGCCAATCTTCTCAAAATTGCATCGAGGATACCGCCGGCTTCACCGGCGGCAATCATATTCACAAAAAGATCATCAAACTGTTTGGGAAATTTCTTCAAAGCTTCGGCCAGGGTAGCGCCGCCTTCGACCGACTCCTTGATATCCTTTAGCATCTTTTTAAAGGTGGCGTTGGCCTGTTGACTGTAAAGAATGTCCAGACACTGGATGATGGGCAGGCCGGCGTCGATCATGGTTGAGAACTGCCTGGCAAAGAGTATAATGTCGCGCTCTTTGACTCTTGGCTGAAGAAAGGAGACATTTTGAAAGAGATCTTTGGGCTTTTTCTTGATTTTGGTGGGAGTTATCCGCTGGCGTATCAGCTGGGCCTTGACCGCCTCTTCGCTGACTGCTTCAATTTCGCCTTTTTGGACCTCGTCCTTTCTGTTTTTGCCCACCCATTGATAAACTGGCATGATCATTCCTCCCTGATAATTTTAGATAAGACGCAATTGCCGGTGGTTTATTCCCGCTCCTCGATTTGGGGGCGTCGGCAGAGCAGCAAATAAATGCAAATTTTATGCCGGGCAAGCATCCAGGTCGCCATCATAGTATTCAGATTCTTTATCGGTCGATGGGAATAAAAACTTAAATTCTTTGTAAGAATTATTGATATTATATGCCCGGAGGGATGTCAAGATCCGCGGCGCTCCGGCATACAAGCAGTATTACATGTGTTTTCAATATCATAGCATCCATCAAATTAGATAATATGCTATTGGCAATACTTTTTTAAATGTGTTAACCTGAAAGCCCGTTGAAGCGTTGATTGGATGATGGATTGACTGGAAAAAAACAGTGCAAGAAGAGAAAAAAAATATTAAAAATTGCGGCCTTACGGTTATCACGACCCATGTGAATGCAGACTTTGACGCCCTGGCTTCAATGCTGGCCGCCCAAAAGCTGTATCCCGAAGCACTCGTTGTATTTCCGGGCTCCCAGGAAAAAAATCTAAAGAATTTTTTCATTAATTCGATGGTGTATCTGTTTAATATGGCTGACATCAATGACATCGACTTTGGCAGTATCAGCCGCCTGATTTTGGTGGATACCAGACATCCCGACCGCATCGGCAAACTAAGCCAACTTATAAAAAAACCGGAAATTGAAATCCACATTTACGACCATCATCCCAACTCGGACAACGATATTAAGGGCTGCCTGGAAGTACATGGAAAAACCGGCGCCAATGTCACCATTTTAACAGAAATTATACAAGCGAAAGGGGTTCGAATTTCGGCGGACGAAGCCACCATCATGTGCCTGGGAATCTATGAAGACACCGGTTCCTTCACCTTCCCCTCTACCACCGAGAGAGATTTTTTGGCGGCCGCTTTTCTTTTATCCCGGGGCGCCAATTTAAATATCGTCTCAGATTTAATTGCCCGGGAATTAAGCCCGGAACAGGTGGTGCTGTTAAACGATATGATTCAGGCCGTCACCCGCTATCACATCAATGGTCTCGAAATTGTCGTCACCAGTGTGACGATGGAAAAATACATGCCCGACTTTGCCTTCCTCGTCCAAAAAATGGTGAAAATGGAAAATCTGGATGCCATTTTTGCCATTGCGCGCATGGAAAATAAAATTTACGTGGTAGCACGCAGCCGCATCAATGAGGTGGATGTCGGCGTCATTTTGGCGACCATGGGCGGCGGCGGCCATCCCTATGCCGCCGCCGCATCGATCAAGGGCAAAACTCTGGCCCAGACGGAAACCAGACTGATCGAAATCCTCTACAGCAAAATCAGAACACAGCGTCAGGCAAAGGATCTCATGTCGGCACCCGCCATTTGCACCAGCGCGGATATCAGCTGCCAGGAAGCCAAAGATCTTATTACCCGCTACAATATCAACGCCCTGTTGGTGACGGAAAAAATCGACGGCAGCGAGAAGCTTTGCGGCTACATTACGCGCCAGGTGGTCGAAAAAGTTCTTTTCCATAAACTGGGTCAGGTCCTCGTCCGTGATTACATGACCACCGAGGTGGCGACCGTCGACCCGGATGCGGATCTGCTGGAAATTCAGGAAAAAATCATCGACAACAAACAGCGTATTTTGCCGGTGATAAAAAATTCAACCATTGCCGGTGTCATCACCCGCACGGATCTGCTGAATATCTTGGTGCGTCAATCACAGAAACAATCGGAAGCCGGGGCCGAATTCTTCAAAGAACCGGCTCCGGCTCACACCCGCAACGTTCTGCGGTTTATGAAAGAGCGGCTTTCATCCGAGTTGATCGACATCCTGAAACAGATCGGCGAAGTGGCGGATGAAATCGGATACGGGGCCTATATCGTCGGTGGATTTGTCAGAGATCTGTTTTTGTACCGCAGCGATGAAGATCTTGATATTGTCATTGAAGGCGATGGAATTGCTTTCGCCAGAAAATACGCCAAACTGGTGGACGCACGGTTTCATACCCACGAAAAATTCGGGACCGCCGTTATTATTTTCCCGGATGGTTTCAAAATTGATGTGGCCTCGGCCAGAATGGAGTACTATAAATTTCCGGCCGCCCTGCCGGTGGTGGAAATGAGCTCGATCAAACTCGACCTGTACCGCCGGGACTTCACTATCAACACCCTGGCAATTCAGCTGAATTCAGATAAATTCGGTACGTTGATCGATTTCTTCGGCGCCCGTAAGGACATCAAAGAGAAAATTATGCGGGTTTTGCACAATCTTAGTTTCGTTGAAGATCCTACCCGGGTCTTTCGCGCCATCCGCTTCGAGC
The DNA here is from genome assembly GCA_963769935.1 of uncultured delta proteobacterium. Taxonomy (GTDB): domain Bacteria; phylum Desulfobacterota; class Desulfobacteria; order Desulfobacterales; family JAFDCJ01; genus JAFDCJ01. Next base: position 28,450 of record CAVYNY010000030.1, read on the forward strand.
AGCGTTTTGGATTCACTATCGGCAAATTCACCGCCGGCCTGATTGCGAATGCCGTCAACATGGATTTTTTCAGGGTCCTAAGCGGTAAACGGGTACTTAGCGAGTTGCGACAGATTCTGGAAGAAGACAATCCCGTGGCCGCCATCATTCGGCTCAATGATTTTGGACTACTGAAGGTGATCCACGCCTCCATTCAATTGGATAAGTTTTTCATCGCCATGCTGACGTCGGTGAAAGAAGTTCTGACCTGGCATGATTTGCTTTTTCTCGATGAACCTTACAAGAAGTGGGTCGTTTATTTTATGGCTTTGATTTATCACTGTGATTCCGAGCGGTCGGAGGAGATCTGCCGGCGTTTTGAACTGGCACCGGATTTTCATAAAATCTTCTGCATCGAGCGGTTTGAGGCGGACCGTTGTATCTTCTGGCTCGAGAAAAATCTGCCGGTATCCGACAGCGAGCTTTACCGCAAACTAATCGGCTTCAAAATCGAACCGATTCTTTATATGATGGCCGCCGCCAGGCAACAAAAGGTCAAAAAGGCAATATCCCACTTTATTACCAATCTGCGTCGGGTTGATATTACCCTGCAAGGCAGAGATTTAAAGAAAATGAAGCTTAGGCCCGGACCGGTTTACCGGCAAATCCTGCAGGCTGTTCTGGACGCCAAACTGGATGGCAAGCTGAAAAACAAAAACGATGAAATTGAGTTTGTGCGGAGTTACATCGCCAAGCATTGAGGTCCCGCGAAATCCCTCACCCGGATGGACCGAAACCAAAGAGGATAAATTATAATGCACAGCAATCATAATTAAGACCCTCCTAACGTTTCATAAACCACAGTGCCAAGGATATTATCGAACGAGTTCGAATTTTTGTTTTCACATGTCTCAGGATCTGCTATAAAAACAAGTTTTTTATAATACGAATACTTTTGCGAGAGAAAACCATACGGGGAGGATAAACTAAACTTCATGAGTCAAAAAAAACGAATTCTGAGCGGTATGCGGCCGACCGGCCGCCTGCATCTGGGCAATTTGCTGGGAGCGCTTGCCAACTGGGTTAAGATGCAGGACGAATACGACTGTTATTTTTTCATTGCCGACTGGCATGCGTTGACCAGCGATTACGACAACACGGGACCGATCGCTAAAAATAGAAAAGAAATTATCCTGGACTGGCTATCGGCCGGTCTTACACCCGATAAGAGCACCCTCTTCGTCCAGTCATTGGTCAAAGAGCATGCCGAGCTGTTTTTGCTCCTCTCCATGATAACACCGGTCCCCTGGCTGGAACGCAACCCGACTTATAAAGAGATAATCGGGGAGCTCAAAAACAAGGATTTATCGACCTTCGGTTTTTTAGGTTACCCGGTGCTGCAGGCGGCCGACATCATTATATACAGACCTTACGGGGTACCGGTGGGGGTAGACCAGGCGCCCCATGTGGAAATCACCCGCGAAATCGCGCGGCGCTTTAATTATTTCTACGGCAATATTTTCCCGGAACCCGAATTGATTTTAACTGAAACCCCCAAAATACTGGGGATTGATCGGCGCAAAATGAGCAAAAGCTATGGTAATGCGATCTTTTTGTCGGACAGCCCGGAGGAGATCAGCAAAAAAGTATCGCAGATGATCACGGATCCCCAGCGGGCCAGACGCAGTGATCCCGGCAATCCGGACGTATGCAACGTTTATGATTTTCACAACCTTTACACCGACCCGCAAACGGTTAAAGAAATCGACGAACAGTGCCGCACCGCCGGGATCGGCTGTGTGGAGTGCAAACAAAAGATGGCCCGGGGGCTGATCGCTGCCCTCGAACCGATTCGCGAAAAGCGAACCTACTACGAGCAGCACCCGCAGCTGGTGGAAGAAATCATGGTCGCCGGCAGCGATAAAGCCCGCCTGAGCGCCCGGGAGACCATGGAGATCGTGCGGGCGGCCGTGAAAATTTAGACCGAAGAATCAAAATCTCCAATATTAGTTTAATAATTTTGGTGTATTTTTATGGCAAAAATCCCAAATCACAAGCACCAAATTTCAAATAAATTCAAAATTCGAAATCTCAATGATCGAAACCAGTCAATTTGTAAATTCAACGGCAAAGCTTTAGTTTTTAATTTGGATTTTTGCTCATTGGATTTTATTTGTTATTTGGAATTTCTAGAATACCGGAATAAATTTCCAGGAACCCATTCAAACACACAATTGCGTGTTGTTGTAAATTAAGAGCGTTATGCCGGAACAACTATACCAGGTTCAGATTGACAATATTTTTGAAGGGCCCATGGATCTGCTGGTTCATCTGATTAAAAAAAATGAACTGGACATCTATGATATCCCCATTGCGCTGATCACCGAGCAGTATCTTCAATATATCGAATGGATGAAGGCGCTGAACGTTGAATTTGCAGGTGATTTTCTCGTCATGGCTTCCACCCTGACCCAGATAAAATCACGAATGCTGCTGCCGGTGCATGCCGACGATGAAGGTGAGGAGGAAGAGGATCCTCGGATGGAGCTTACCCGGCCGCTTCTGGAATACCTTCAGATGAAGTCGGCTGCCGACCAGCTGATCGAGCGCAATTTACTGGGCGAAAAAACGTTTACCCGCAGCCCCGGCCGTGACGAATTCACGGCGGACCCGGACAGTGAATTTATCCAGATCGGTTTGTTTGAGCTGATTGACGCCTTTCAAAAAATACTCGAAAGAATTCCCGGCGATCACCGGGTTGATCTCACGGCCGAGGAAATATCGGTGAAGGATAAAATTTCGCAAATAGTCGATATCCTTGAGGACAAGGGATCGATTACCTTCACGGAGTTGTTTTCAGATAGTCCGGATAAACGGGAAGTTGTCATTACCTTTCTGGCCATCCTGGAGATGGTCAAACTGACCCTGATCCGGCTGGTTCAGAATATAAGCACCGGTATTATTCGAATATTCTATATATAAGCCAAGTTGATCGGATCAGGGTTCAGGGTTCAAAAGTTAAAACCGCAGGAACGGACTCTTTTCAGAATCGCTGTAACCGGAATTCGACCATATCTGCAATTATGGAAAACATCAAATATATCATCGAAAGCCTGCTGTTCGTGGCGGATGAACCGCTCACGATGGACCGGATTAAAAAAATCATCACCCAGGCGGAAACCCAGGAAATCCGGGATGCTCTGACGGCCCTGGCGGTCGAGTATGAAGAACGCCCTGGTGGTTTTTTCCTCGACGAGGTTGCCGGCGGTTATCAGATCCGTACCCGTCCCGAATATACGGAATGGATCAAGAAGCTCATCCAGCCCAGGCCGCTGCGCCTCAGCAAGGCGGCGCTGGAGACCCTGGTAATCATCGCCTATAAGCAGCCGATTATCCGAAGTGATATTGAACATCTGCGGGGGGTCGATTGCGGGGGTGTCCTGCGCGTGCTCCTGGAACGTAAACTGGTTCGGGTGCTGGGTCGCAGAGAAATGGCAGGCCGTCCGCTGATCTATGCCACAACCAAGCATTTTCTGGAGGTATTTGATCTAAAAACGCTCAGGGATCTTCCAACACCCAAGGAAATCGAAGAGCTCGGCGCTTCCCTCGCCGAATCGGGCAAATCCATCGTTTTGGAATCAGGCCTTGAATCTGACGACGAGGAGGAATCGCCGGAAGCCTACGACGACGAATCGGAAACGCCGGAAGCCTACGACGACGAGCCGGAATCGTCGGAAAGCCCTGAGGAAGTCGACCAATTCCCTGAAGAATATGAACCGGGAGGGGAAGAAACCCCGGCTGTCCCTGCCAACCCAATCCCCGATGCAGCCAAGGATACCTTGCCGGAAAAGGGGGTTGAAGAACCGGAGGCAGCACCGGCAGAAAATCCTAAGGAGGATCAGTGATTTCGTAAAGAATGCGATTCCAGAATTAACGATGACGCTGTGGAAAATTTAAAAAAAGCGCTTGATTTATGGATGTAAACTCATTATTTAGGAAAAGCGCTTCAAATCGAAAAAAATTATTCGGGCGGTTAACTCAGCGGGAGAGTGCTACCTTCACACGGTAGAAGTCACTGGTTCAAACCCAGTACCGCCTACCAGTAAAATAAAGGGCTTGCAGACTTGACAGTTTGTAAGCCCTTTTTCTTTATTCCACATCAACTGAGGAACTTTCAGATCCAACCCCTATCCATGGCATCCGGTGCCGCCAAACATCCCCTTCCCTCCATAATTTTATCCGAGTTGCTAAAATCTCTTGACAATCATAAAAATATTTGGGAAATATTTCCCAAATTTAAACTTTTCCCAATCAAAATCATCCTGCAGCTTCTTGAGGATCATTTAAGCTGAAAACCTCGACGCGGGGTCTCAATTCTCATGGCAGATAAAAAAAATCAGGTGCTTTATGCGGCGATCGCTCGCATTCTGCGCCCTCTCATCCACATCCTTATACGCAACGGCATATCCTACGTCACCTTCGCCGACCTGGCCAAATGGCTGTTTGTGGACGTGGCCAAACGGGAGTTTGCCATTACAGCCCGCAAGCAGACCATTTCCCGCGTATCTGTCATTACCGGTTTAAACCGCAAGGAAGTCAAACGGGTTTCCGAATTGCCCGTACCCGACGACCAAGCCAGCGACGAGCGCTATAATCGCGCAGCCCGGGTAATAGCCGGCTGGCGCCGGGATAAAACGTTTCGAGATGCTAAGGGTAAACCGTCTGTTTTGGCGCTCTCCGGAGAGGGGGCGACGTTTCAGACTCTGGTTAAAAAATACAGCGGTGATATGCCGTTTCGCGCGGTTCTGGACGAATTAGTCCGGGTGGGCGCCGTACTTCAAACCGATGACGGCCGGGTGCACCTTTCAGCCCGCGCCTATTTGCCGTCCGGCGATGAAACCATGAAAATCCATATTCTCGGCACGGATGTCGCGCATCTTATCTCATCCATCCGGCACAACCTGAAACCGGATGCCCGGGGATCCTTTTATCAACGCAAAGTCATGTACGACAACCTGCCGGATGGAGTTTTACCCGCCTTTCGCAAGTTGTCGGCTGAATCCGGCCAAAAGTTACTGGAAAAACTGGATGGTTGGCTCTCCGATCGTGATCGGGATACCGGGCAAGACGGCAGCGGCACCGACCGCAATGTTGCCGGGCTCGGCATCTACTATTTCGAGGAACCTTATGAAGAAAAAGAAGAATAAAACAACGTTACGCCAAATGACCATTAGGACTGTCATCGGAGCAATTTTGATCTTCATGGCGTTATTCACCCAGACGGCCTGCAATGAGGGCGGTGGCGGCGGTCTGCTGGCGGGCGGCGGCATCGGCGGCACCGGCATCAGTGTCGGCACAATCTCCGGATTCGGCAGTGTTCTCGTCAATGATGTCGATTTTGATACGAAGAAGGCCAAGGTCTTTATCAACGGCAGGCAGGTCGGCGAAGGGGATTCCGACGTCAGGAATAAGCTTGCTTTGGGTATGGTCGTGCGGGTCGAGGGCAAATTTCTAGGGAACGGCGCCGGCAAAGCCGACCGCATCGTATTTAATGAAAATGTGAAGGGGCCCGTCACGAACATCGAAACTCTGGATACGGTGATTAAAAAAATCACGGTACTGGGTCAAATTGTTATCATTGACGACGGTACGAATTTTACTGGTACCGATTTCGACAGCCTAACAGTGGGCAATGTGCTTCAAATCAGCGGCTGGAGGGATGGGTCTGGCGTTATCCAGGCCACCTACATTGCCCTTATTACAGATCCCTCAGCCGAGGTCACGATCAGAGGTATTATCACGGAAGTAAATGTCCCGCAGAAAAATTTGCACATCAATCGGTTGAGCGTCGATTTTTCACAAGCCGCTCTCAAGGGATTCCCTGATGATGAACTGCCGGCATTAGGCCAGTTGGTTGTCGCCACAGGGTTTTTGGATGTCAACGGTGCTATGGCTGCTGAAGAAGTCGGCCTTGAAAATTATCTGGGAGTCGAGGACGCCGATGACGTTGAAATTGAAGGCATTGTCTCGCAGGTTTCATCACCTTCCGATTTCGTCCTGGGGGCGACGGCGGTTCAAACCGACGCAGCGACCGCATTTAAAGGAATAGAGCCCAGTGACATCGTTGCCGGGACACGACTGTTGGTAAAAGGCGCTCTGACACAAGGCCGCCTGCTCGCCGATGAGGTGATGGCCAAAGATAAAGTCAATCTCGAAGGTACGGTCGAATCCGTCGACAATGACCGGGCGGAAATCTCGCTTCTCGGACTCGACGCTTTAGTTATCCACATCAACAACTTCACCAAAATATTCGGTGATGCAGCCGAGTTGACTGATGTCCGGCAAGGCCAGCATGCGAAAATCCTTGGACTTTGTCGCCGGAGTAAATAAAGTAGAAGCGCTCCAGATGAAGGTCGAAATAAAGAAAGCGCCAAGGTAAGACTGCAAGGTCCGGTCACGCATATCAACCGTCCGATCATTTCGGTATTCAGTGTTGACGTAAATACCGACGCCATACCGGAAAATGGATTCGGGACCATGGAGGATGGCCCGGTTTCCCGCAACGATTTTTTTAATCTGGTAATTAGAGGCGATATAGTCGGTGCCAAGGGGAATTTGATCGGCAACGAAATTGAATGGGGAGAAATCGAACTACTACAGGAATGACGCCTTTAGATTTACCAAACGGTTAGGTCGTCAATTTTATTTTAAAAAAGGAGTTTAGAGAGGCTTAAAAAAACAATGGCTAAATCGGGTCGAGTTTCGGTGAAAGCCGGGTTCAGGAAAAGAGCATGGGCAACGCCGAAACTTTAGAGAAACCATTAGGCATCAAGGAGGAGGACAAAATGAACACATTTTATAAGCGTCCAGGATCAATTTTATTTATAACATTAATAGCCGCAGCGTTTATATTGGTGGGCTGCGGTGGAAGCGGCGGGGGTTCCGACGGCTTTAGTACCGGCTCATCATCCGGGAGCGGCAATGTAGCTCTACTGTTGGCAGATGGTCCGGCAGAAAACTACGATAACATTTGGATCAGCGTTACCAAGGTTTTACTGATTCCTGCGGATAGAAATCCCAATGGATCGCCGGTTGTCATATTTGAATCCAATAAGGGGCATGAAATTGATTTACTTGAATTGCGCGATCAGGACTTTTTGTTAACTGTTAAAAAGCGTGTTCCGGCAGGATGGTATTCAAAGGTCAGGCTGGAAGTCAACGGAATCCGGTCTGAAGGTGGTGACTGCGACAATTTACAATTAAAACTTCCGAGCGGCAAAATTGATCTTAATCCCCGCAGTGAGTTCGAGGTTCGATCCGGGCAGACGCTTTCGATACGTTTGGACATCGATGCCAACAAATCAATCAACCTTCATGAAGCCGGAAATTCAGGCAAATGTATATTCCGGCCGGTGGTATTTGTCGATATCGAAACAATCATAACTCCACAGCGCTGTCCCCGGCTTCTAACCGGAGAAATTATCAGTCTTGTAAAAAACGAAAGAACGGGAGTTGTTGAAGGATTTGCTCTAGATCTTACCGACAACCGGGGGCGTATTGATGTTTGGCTTTCAGACGATCCCCGCCAGCCTACCATAATTTTTGGAGAAGATGGAAACCGTGTGAGACCCAATGCTCTCCAACCTGGGCAAGAGGTTCGGGTGAGAGGAAAGATAACATCACAGGGCGACCTCACAGCCTCAGTTGTAGTCATTGGAGATGTTCTAAATGCCAAGGGAATTGTCGTATCCCCGGTTGACAGCGCTTCCATATTTCCGCTTAAATTAGATCCTGGACAGAAGCTCATTGGTGAACAGGTCAATGTAGAGGTAACAATGGCAACCCTTGTTCTATTAGGATGCGACGAGGAAGTGAGCCCTGATGCGATACAGAGAGGCAAGCGCGCCAGGGTTGTCGGCAAATTCGATGTAAATGAAAATGTTCTGCGTGCGGTAGCAATATTCCTGGAGTCAGAAGAGATATTTGGTGACTTGGTGAGCATTGATCGCGCAACTGGCGGCACAAACCTTGTTGTTGACCTTCAGGACGGAGGTCAATTCAACGTTTTTCTGCCGCAGGAAACACCGATTTATCTTCAGGGTGATGGGGAGGTACCCCTCGGGTTCCTAAATCAGCTACTGGTTTGCGGTCCAAAGAAAGTACGGATTGCCCTGGATCCTGAAGAAGCTGAACCAACAGCCCAGGAGGTCCGGGTAGAGCAGGACCGTCTTAATGGTAAGGTAGAAGCGATATCCAGTGACCGGGTAGTTAGTCTGGAGGGAGGAATACCGGTCAGAATTCAAGAAGGAGCGACAATCCTGTTGAACACAGAGTCTGCTGATATTCCGGTCGACATTGATGTCATAAAAAACGGTGATGAGTTGACTCTTTACGGTCTTGAGGCGTGCGATGAAATTGAGGAAAATTTTTATGCCTATGTTGTATTAATCAAGGAATCGTCAACAGATTGAAGCACTGACAACTATTATGAGGACTATGATAAGGATGACAAATACTATCAGAAAAAAAAGACAAGGATAAGAATAAATAGTCAGCACAGGTAATAACCCTATCGGTTAGCCTGAAAAAGTGGAAGTCCGGGGAGCATTTGTTCCCCGGACCCCAAAAATTCAAAGCTATCCCAAAAAAGTTTGTATATTCTATACCCGGCTGCAAAACTGCAATCTCGCAGCGATAGGCAGCCGAGCAAATTTTATTTAAACGCCATGCGAAGATTTACCAAAAATAGTTTTCTCTATGATTTTTCACCAGAGCTTGTGAAGGAATGGCACCCTTCGGCCAATGGCATGCTGACACCGAGGACTGTAAAAATTGCCTATCATGGAAGGGTGTGGTGGATTTGCGGCCAAAGCCATGAATGGCAGGCGACCATTAAATCCCGCCTAAATGGCATGAGTTGCCCGTTTTGTGTGCGGGATGGGAATACCATCAATCGGCAGAAAAACACAAAAAGCCAAGATTTAAACGCGAAGCAAGAGAAGGACCGGACAGCTCTCCAAACACCCTTTACAGCCTTTGAGTCAGATGGGTCTGATGACAACTTGGGCCACGATTTTAGGAAAACCAGGCGCTATATGACCAAGGCTACCGCGGTGCTCGAAAATCGGATCTCCGGACATTGGTTTTATACCGATGTTAAAAATTTTAGCGTCGGCGGGATGTGCTTCGAATCGGCAGCGCCCGTCAAACCCGGCACACAGATCATTATTAAATTGGATCGTGCGCTTCTCACCCCCAATCGCAAAACTTACAATTGTATCGTCAGATGGTGCCGAACATTGGACGATGAGGATAAAACATTTTCCGGATACGCCATCGGCGCGAAATATATTTAATCCCCCCTGTTGGATCCTTTTCCCGGATGGGAATCGCAGTATTTAATCTGCCGATTCAGCTGGCAGTCTAAAAAAAAATCCAACCCACCTCCAACAACCGCCGTGAACTGTGGATTCCAAAGATCGATCACGCGCTTGACAACGATTGCCGGTGTAACCATTTTTATTGAAATGAACCTGCCGCTGAAAATTCTTTTAGTCGAAGACAATCCCAGCGATGCCGACCTCATCCAGGAGGTTTTGTCTCCCAACGGCTCGATCGACTTTAAAATCGTATGGGTGTCCCGCCTGTGCGATGCACTCGGCCGTCTGGGTGAAAACGCAACGGACCTCGCGCTTCTGGATCTCGGCCTGCCGGACAGCCAAGGCATCGACACCGTAAGTTCGGTTGCAAAAGCAGCGCCTTATCTTCCGATAGTTGTCCTGACCGGCTTGGATGATGAACCAACCGGGATTGCCGCCGTACATGAAGGTGCCCAGGATTATCTCTTCAAAGGAGATATAAATCCTAATTTGCTCCGGCGCGCCATTAATTATGCGATGGAACGTAAGAAGATTGAACAGGAACTGAAAGCGAGTGAGACAAGGTTTAAAGAAATATTTGACCATACCGACAATGGGGTTGCCGTTTATCGGGCTATAAACGACGGGCACAATTTTATCCTGACGGATCTTAACAAATCAGTTGAGAGAATTGAAAGCATACACCGGATTGAGGTTATCGGACAAAAAGCAACCCATATCTTTCCCGGCCTGGAGGATTGCGGACTTCTGGAAGTTTTTCAGCGGGTGTGGCTTACCGGTAATCCCGAACACCCGCCCATATTTTATTATAAAGATCAGAGGATTTGCGGGTGGCGTGACAGCTATATTAATAAACTCCCATCCGGTGAAATTGTCGCCATTTACAGCGATGAAACCCAACGCATCCAAGCGCAGCAGGAGTTAAAAGAATCCGAACAGCGATATCGGACAGCCATTGAACATTCCAATGACGGGGTGGCAATTTTGAGGGAGATGCGGCATGTATATGTCAATCAAAAATATCTTGAAATTTTCGACTACCGGCAACCCGAAGCGCTCATCGACCACCCTATTTCCAAAATACTGCATCCGGATGATGCGCAAAACGTATTGGATCTCATAAATCGCAGGGAAAAAGGGGAGCCCGCGCCTTCGCGGTATGAATGCAAAGGACTTAAGAAAGATGGACAGACCGTATACATCGAAGCCTCGGTTGCCCAAACAACCTTTCAGGGCGATACGGTTACGCTGGCCTATCTGAGAGATATTACCCCGAGAAGAAAGGCCGAAGAAGACCGCCTGCGCCTGGCAACAGCTATTGAACAGGCATCTGAAATTGTCCTCATCACCAATCGGGATGGCGATATTTTGTATGGTAATCCGGCCCTCGAAAAAATTTCCGGCTACAATAAAGCGGAACTTATCGGTCAAAATCCCAGAATTCTGAAAAGCGGCAAACATGATCGCGCATTTTATCAATCTATGTGGGGTACCTTGATTAGCGGCAATGTGTGGAAAGGTCGCATCGTCAACCGCAGAAAGGACGGAAGTTTGTACGAGGAGGACGCAACTATCACACCGATAAAAGACGCCAGCGGCGACATAACCAATTACGTTGCCGTGAAACGCGATGTTACCGAGGAGATCAGAAAAGAAAGGCAGCTCCGCCAGGCCCAAAAAATGGAGGCCATCGGAACCCTAGCAGGTGGAATTGCCCATGATTTCAACAATATTCTGTCTGCCATCATCGGTTATGCGGAACTCACACTGGAGAAAGTCCAAAATAATGAATCCCTCCGAAATTACCTGAATGAAATATTCAATGCCGGCGTCCGCGCCAAAGATCTGGTAAAGCAGATACTGGCCTTCAGTCGTCAATCAGAGGAGGAACTCAGACCGGTTCAAGTCGATCTCATTGTAAAAGAAGTGTTAAAACTGCTCAGGGCCTCCTTGCCGACCACCATCGCGATTCATCAAAACATCCGCAGCAACAAGTCGGTGCTGGCAGATCCAACCCAGATTCATCAAATTCTGATGAATCTGGGTACCAATGCCGGCCATTCCATGCGGGATAAAGGCGGTTTATTGGAGGTAAGTCTTGTTGTTGAGGAATTGGATACCGGGTTTGCGGCCAGGTATCCCGAAGTTACACCCGGCCCCTACCTGAAACTGAGCGTCTGCGATACCGGCCACGGGATCTCCCCTGAAAATTTGGACAAAATATTTGATCCGTTTTTTACTACAAAAAAAAGAGGAGAAGGCACCGGAATGGGCTTAGCTGTTGTTCATGGTATTGTCAGGAGCCTCGGCGGTGCGATAACGGTTTACAGCGAGTTGGAGAAAGGTACGACTTTTACTGTTTATCTTCCGGTCATCGGCTTGGACAGCACGCTGGAAATAAAAACAAAGGAACCGCTGCCCTTAGGCACCGAGCGTATCCTCTTCGTTGACGACGAGAAGACTTTGGCCGATTTAGGAAGAAAAATGCTGGAGCAGCATGGTTATGTGGTAACCACCCGGACCAGCAGTACGGAAGCGCTGGAGCTGTTTAAATCCCAACCGGATGAATTCGATATGGTTATTACCGACTTGACCATGCCCAATATGACAGGAAAATATTTAGCGCAGGAAATAATGAAGATACGGCCGAACATACCGGTTATTATCTGCACGGGGTTCAGTGAGGAGGTTACCGGCGAAACGGCCAAAGCTGCCGGCATCAAAGCGTTTATCCACAAACCGATGACCAGCGCAGTGCTTATTACTACCGTTCAAAAGGTGTTAAATCATCATTTATAAAGGCATCTAACCAGATTCGACAAACTCCGATAGTGAGCCGCCGGTGGCCGTATCCTTGTATCCGATATTCACCATCCAGCATCCAGTATCCACCATCCGGCATCAATCTCCTATCTTTTTCAGCACCTGACTTTCCTCGCCCTTGTCCATATCGTCCAGCGCATAGCCAAGTGCCGCCTCCAGGAGGGTAGACTTGTTATCGATGGCAACACCGGCCAGCTTTAATTCGTGAAACTTGTGGTTAAACCGGTTGAGGAGATCAACGGAAAGATAAAATCCGGCTTTCTTTTTGGCCGCCGCTGGAACGGCTGGTCCGGTATTGGCTGCTGCTCCGGACGGCGCAGCATCGTCTTGCGGCAAATGCCGGGGATACCCTGTGGCGGTTTCCACCGGGTCCAACCCTTCTTCATCGAAAAAATCAGGTGTTTTTTTCCTTCCGGGCGCCATGATTTATAATCCTCCTGATCAAATTTTGGTAATCCTGGGCGCCCTGGGCCCGGGCGTCGTATTCAAATATGGACTGCCCGTGGGCCGGGGCTTCGGACAAACGAACATTGTAGTGAATGGGATCGCATAGTTGCCGGTTGAAAAATTTCTGAAGCTGTTCGAAAATTTCCTGGCTGTGCCGCGTTCTGCGATCAAACATCGTGGGCAATATGTATTCCAGCCGCAGATTGAGGTTTAATTTCTGGGCCGATTGCAGGTACCTGAAAAAAGTTTTTAAACCCTGCAGCGAAGGCCCCTGCAAGGCAACCGGACACAGGACTTCAGTTGCCGCCATGAGGATGTTGACGCTCAGCACATCCCAGCCCGGCGCGCAATCAAAAATCAGAAAATCCAGCGAACCCTCTTTGGGAACCAGTTTTTGGGCCAGAACGGTTTGCCGAATCTCCCGGGACTGCTCCCCCAGCCAGTTTTTCAATTCCACCAGCCGGATACCGCCATCCAGAATCCAAAGGTTTGGCCGGGTTGGATGGATGGTATCGTTTTTAGAGATATGCTGCCCGTCTTCCAGATGCTCGGTAATGAATTCATAAAGTCCGTAGCTCGGTTTTTCGCCTAAAAATTTAGCGACCTGCCCTTGGGTATCGCAGTCGACGAGCAATACCCGCTTTCCCTGCGCGGCGAGCCCGCATGCCAGATTAACGGCAGTGGTGGTTTTCCCCACCCCGCCTTTGGCCATGGCAACAGCAATTTTTCGCATGCGGCAATTCCTTTTCTTATATTCTCGAACTCTTCTGTTCGTATATTATAGAATTATTCCTTAGATGACAAGCATATATGTACAATTTAATTTTTTTCAGTTTGATTGAGTAGCAGGCATTCTGGAATCTCAGAGCTGAATGAAGAAGCAGATCATAAGCTGTTAAGCTGATCAGCTGTTAAGCAAAAAGGAATAAGAATCAAATTCATCTCTGCCCCGTAAGATAGTTTTGATCGAGACGGCCTTCTATAATCGGTAGCGTGTCAAGGGCGGGTGGATGGAAATGAAAAATATATTCTAAAAACAAGGCGGTAATTCGAAAGGTCGCACCCCAGAGAATTTCGATGCCGCTGCTGTTTTGGAACTGAAAGCAGGGATAGTCGCGGGTCAAATTCGATGGCTCTGCATCGGCAGGGATTTTCATATGCAAGCGATAGCACCTGTAATTTGCAGAATTCAACAATTCCTGCAGGGGGACATAGAGGATCTTATCAACTTCCCAATTCGGGAAAAACCGCTGCTGGCGCCGAACCCAGGTAACCATGGGGTATATTTTGCGCTGAAACATCACCAGTTTTTGGGGCGGCAACGGACCCAGAAATTTGGCGCCGAAGGGATTTAACCGCATTTCTTCCAAACCTTCCCGCAAACCCGTGGCCCATAAAAGGGCCAGCATCCGGGCTGACTGCGGATGAACCCGTTTCCAGTGAGACCAGTAGGGCCAGCGGCCAAGAGATGTGATCGGCAGCGAAAAAAGTTTTGCCAGGGGCGCATCAAGGCGGGGAGTTATGCTTCCGCCGGGGAAGCAAAGATCCCCGGGTTGCCTGACTCTTAATGATCTTTTGTTTAAAATCAGGCAGGGCTTAGCGGATCTATTTTTTTTACCACGCTCAAGTCCCAGCAACAGTAGTACACTGGCGCCGGTTTGCCGATTCAGCTCAGAGTCGGAAAATACTTTGGCGGCATCGGTTCGCTCATGCAGTCTGCGAATAATTCGGCGAAGCAAGGCGGTCTTGTCGTTTAAAATCTGCAGCATGATCTTTTATGCCATTAATTCTCTTTCCCGGCAAGACCCGATCATGAATGCGAGCTGCGGGTTGTGAGGTACGGGGTGCGTGTTGCGGGGTACGGGGTGCGAGGAATGGCATAGGGCATGGCGCAGAGCGTAAAAAGATGGAAGATGGGAGGGTGAGAGGTGAGAAAAAACTGGATAGGTGGGATGACGGAAAGATGGGTCTCCTGAATACTTAAGAGCTTACAAACTTAAGAGCTCACGAGCTTATGAACTTAACAGCTTACCAGCTTCCAGCCTCTGTCGTCTGTTTTCTGCCCTCTGTCGTCTGTTTTCTGTCCTCTGTCCTCTGGCACCTAGAGCGACCGGATCTCTTGCCGCATGAACACGATGTAGGAGACTGCAAAACAAATGATGGTGACGGCGACCAGAGAAATAATGTAGGGGATGACGATCAGGATACTCTGACTCAAAGGCAGAGGACCTGAAAAGCGGGACATGGAAAGATTTTCCAGCGGACCCACTGAGATAATTGAGCGGGTGGATTTACGCATGGGATCGATAATGGTTGCGGTGGCGTCCGTATAAAGTTCCATAGGTGAAATAAGAGTCAGGGATTTTACAAATTTCGCTTGCTTCACGACGGCTTCCGGATTTTGCGGCGATGTATCACTGGCCAGGGCATTGGCGACAACATTGGCCCCGATTGTCACAAAAAACGAAAAAAAGATCCACAACGCCAACGACGCCAGGGCGGAGGTCGCCGTGCTGCGAAAAAATATGGAAAATAGAATAGCAACTCCCAGCCAGAAGGAGATATAGATGATACTGATAATTAAATAAATAATAATTCGCCAGATTTCTTCCATGCCGGGAACGATACCCATGACAACCAGTCCCAGGCCGGTGATAACCAGCACAATGGACACCATCATGATGGCGATCATCACCACACCGGCCAAAAACTTGCCGTTGATGACCACATCACGGTAAATGGGCTGGGAGAGCAGTTTGCTCAGAGTGCCCTCGTTACGCTCGCGGTTGATGGTGTCAAAACCCAGTATCAGTCCTACCAGGGGGCCGAAAAATGCCACGAACTGTACCAGCGAAAACATCGCTCCGGGAGCGGTAAATAGCATCAGAAAAATGAAGCGGGGTTTGGCAACGCCCTCCAGTTCATGTCGGATATTGAGGCCGACCATATAGGCGGTGATCAGGCTTACCATGGCAATCAAAGCAAATATGATGGTAAACCGATAGCTGCTGAAATGATCTGCCAGTTCTTTTTTAACGATGACGTTAACTCCGCTCACGGCTATGCCTCCTGGAAATATTTCATGTAAAGTTCTTCTAAGGTATACTTCTCCTGCCCGATGCCAAGTTTTTCCCGGGCCAGTCGGTCCATAGATCCATGAGCCACCATGCGGCCTTTGATCATGATGCCCACCCGATGGCAAATCCTTTGAACCTGATGCAGCATGTGGCTGGAGAGCAGAATCGTCATTTTTTTATCGCGGCATAAACCCTCAATCAACTCCATCATGCGGTTGGTCGCATCCGGATCCAAACCGAGGGTCGGCTCGTCCAGAAACGCCACTTTGGAATCTTTGATCAGCAGCTCGGCCAGACCGAGACGCTGCCGCATTCCCCGGGAGTAGGCGCCGATTTTTTTTAGCGATTCGCTGGCCAATCCCACAGACTCAAGGGCGTTTTGAATGCGGCGGTCGGCATCGCCGCCCGAAATACCGTTCAAGTCGGCGACAAAACGCAGCATCTGGACGGCATTTAAGTCGTTGTAAAATCCCATGTTTTCCTGCAGATAGCCGATCTTCGATTTCACCTTGATCGGCTCCCGGGTGGGGTCGAGCCCCAGAACTTTGGCAGTGCCGCTGGTGGGCTCCGTCAAACCCAGCAGCATCAGCAGCGTGGTTGTTTTTCCGGCCCCGTTGGGACCCAGAAATCCAAAAATTTCACCTTCATTTACCGTAAAGGTAAGGTGATCCACGGCCGTAGCGCCGTTGTATATTTTAGTCAGCGCATCAGTTTCAATAATTGACCGGGTTTCCATTTCAGCGCCTTCCTATCCAGCGGAATGTGCCGAAAAGTCCGCCAATCACCGCCACAATGATACCGATGCCGATCCAGCCCCAGGCAGCCGAAGCCTTGACAGTGGTCCGAAACTCAATCATCTTCTGCGCTTTTTCGCCCTCGACATTGACACTGACCGAGTAGTCTCCCACCAGTGCATCTTCGTAAGGCGTGATGGATACTTCAACCTGCTTGAGATCACCGGGTTCGATGACGTCTATCTTCTCGGGAGTAAATTCAACCTTCCAGTTTTCAGGCTTAAAGGACATGAACTTGATGTTATGATTGGCGGCCGACCCGGTATTCTTGACATAGAAAGAAATATTGGCGGTTTTGCCCTGCCTGGCGTCCAGCGACAGCAGGCCGCTGGGCGTTCCGACTTCCAGACTGTAGGTACCGGTCAGAATGACCGCTAATTTTACTTCGCCCTTGGCGTCGCCGGAACTCACGCGGACATTGATCGGGTATTTACCGGCTGCAGCCATGGGGGGCGGCTTTACCTCAACCGCAATGGACTGGTTCTGATTCGGTTTCAGTCGCAGGCTGGTGATATACTTGCTTTCATAGGCCGGCTTGAAATTGATTTCCCAGTCTTTGGGACCGCTGGCGAAAAGATCAAAGACCGCGTCTTTGTCCAGTTTGCTGTCCACATCCACGGAGAACTCAAAGGTTGCATCAGAGGCTCCGCTTATCTCCGGGTAGGAGGTCGTCAGCTTAACCCCCCGGTCTGCCGTCGATTTTGCCTCCGCTGCGGTGACATCCACCTGGATATTCTGTGCCATCTTGAATTCGCCGTCCTCGGTTTTGGCTTCAACCCGGAAGTTGTATTTTCCGGGTGTGACATCTTTGCCCGGCTCGGCTTCAAAAGTCAGGGTTTTGTCTTCGCCGCTCGGAACATAAACACCGGTCACGGTATAGCGGTAGGTTTTGATTTTAGCTTTCCAGCCTTTGGGAATCTCGGAAATCCAGACATCTGCAGTTTCACCGCTTTTACCCTTGTTGTGAAAGACAATATCCATGCTCACATTTTCATCCGGAGGCACGACAACACCCGGGTATTCGGCGGCCATGGAAAGGGATCTTGCGGGTCTGTCATCGGCTTTTTCAGTCGCAAAACAAATGCCCGCACTCAACACCAATGCGGAGACCAGCAGGGCTACGAATATAAGGTTGCGACCCGTTTTAGCACAATTCATTGGAAACTTCTCCTTTGCATATTTAATATGAATGCATCTCAAAGGGTGGTCATTCTGACCACCCTTTGATGATTTTGCTGCCCCGATCGAGTAGGCCGTAAGCTGTTAGTACATATCTTCACCCATGGGAGGAGCAGCCGGGGCTTTTTTCTTTTCCGGTTTTTCGGCAATCATGGCTTCCGTGGTGAGCATCAGCCCGGCCACCGAAACGGCATTCTGCAAGGCAAACCGCACCACTTTGGTTGGATCGATAATGCCCGCCTGGATCAGGTCTTCATATTTATCGTCGGCTGCATTATATCCGTATGCCTCCTTGCCTTCCATAACTTTGTTCAGGACCACCGATCCCTCATTGCCGGCATTCCCGGCTATCTGGCGCAATGGTTCCTGCAAAGCCCGCTGCAAGATGCGCACGCCATCCTTCTCATCACCGGAAACCTTGAGATTATCCAGGGCTTTGGTGCACCGCAGCAGGGCTACACCGCCGCCGGCCACGATGCCCTCTTCAACAGCGGCCCGGGTGGCATTCAAGGCGTCTTCCACGCGTGCCTTTTTTTCTTTCATCTCGGTTTCACTGGCGGCCCCGATATGGAGCACAGCCACCCCGCCGATCAATTTCGCCAGCCGCTCCTGCAGTTTCTCACGGTCATAATCGGAAGTCGTTTCCTCGATTTGCACTCGGATCTGGTTGACCCGTCCTTCAATGTCACGCTTTTTCCCGGCGCCGTCAATGATGGTGGTATTGTCTTTGTCGATTTTAACGGACTTGCATTTGCCCAGGTCCGCAATGGTCACATTTTCCAGCTTGACCCCCAGATCCTCCGACATCACCTGACCTCCGGTCAGAATCGCTATATCCTGCAGCATGGCCTTGCGGCGGTCTCCGAAACCCGGTGCTTTAACGGCTGCGGCCTGCAGGGTGCCGCGCAGTTTGTTTACGATCAGCGTAGCCAGGGCTTCGCCTTCCACATCTTCGGCAATGAGCAGCAACGGTTTGCCTGACTGGGCAACGGATTCCAGCAGCGGCACAAGGTCCTTCATATTGCTGATCTTCTTCTCATGCAGCAGGATGAAAGGCTCATCCAGTGCAACTTCCATCTTCTCGGCATTGGTCACAAAATAAGGCGAAAGATAGCCGCGGTCGAACTGCATACCTTCCACTACTTCCAGGGAAGTTTCCATGCTTTTGGCTTCTTCGACCGTAATGACGCCTTCCTTGCCGACTTTATCCATGGCCTCAGAGATAAGCTTGCCCACCATTGCGTCGTTGTTGGCGGAGATGCTGCCGACCTGGACAATCTCGCTTTTGTCTTTAACGGTTTTCGACTGCTTCTTGAGTTCATTGATTACTGCCGCTGCAGCCTTATCAATCCCGCGTTTGAGAGTCATGGGGTTGGCGCCGGCCGCAACCAGTTTTTGACCTTCACGATAAATTGCCTGAGCCAGAACAGTCGCCGTGGTGGTTCCGTCGCCGGCAACGTCGCTGGTTTTGCTGGCAACCTCTTTGACCATCTGAGCGCCCATGTTTTCGAATTTATCTTCCAGTTGAATTTCTTTGGCAACCGTCACCCCGTCTTTGGTGACCGTGGGGGATCCGAATGATTTATCCAGAACAACGTTGCGGCCCTTCGGCCCCAGGGTTACTTTGACCGCGTCGGCCAGAGTGTTCACTCCTTTGAGCATTTTGTTTCTGGCATCGGTACTGTAAGCTATCATCTTTGCTGGCATTTTACTCTCCTCCTTAATTTACTATTCTAATACGCCGAGGATATCATCCTCGCTCATAAAAAGGTGTTCGACTCCGTCTATCTTAATTTCCGTTCCGGCATACTTGGAGAAAAGAATGTGATCGCCGACCTTAACATCCATCGGCGTTCGCTGGCCATCATCATCCATCTTGCCGGGACCGGCGGCTACAACTTTCCCACGCTGGGGTTTCTCCTTGGCAGTGTCCGGGATGATAATTCCCCCGGGACTTTTGGCTTCTTCGTCAACTCGCAGAACTAAAAGACGATCATTGAGGGGTTTGATCTTCATACTTTTTTACCTCCTTGCTAAAGGTTTTTTCGGCGGATCCAGATTAAATAGTTTCAGCCGCGGCCGGTTATTGCCGCCGATCCGGTTCACCGGCATGCCGCCTACTTTTTAACGATCTGATCCCCGGCCGACATCAGGGCATTTAAAGATATAATGCCTATTATATCAATATGTTAAATAGTTTTCATGCGTGTTCCGGCAAAAGTATAATCACCGTTGTAAACTTGTCAAGAGGCGGTACTACCGACACAATGATGATATCTGAAATAAGTTTGGTAAACCTTCGAGCCGGGACGGTGCGCTGCCGCGCCAGTTCACAGCTCGTAGCTGATGGCTCATAGGGAATAAGGAGGAAGGTGGAAAGCTCGGACGGTGGGAAGGTGAGGCGCTGGCGCGCCAGCTCATAGCTGAAAGGGAAAAGAAGGAACGTGGGATGGTGAGAGGGTAAGAAGCTAAGAAGGTTAGAAGATAAGAAGAGCAGAAGGTGAAAAAAACCGGATATTCACGGTCTCAATGCCTTTTTGCCGTGCGCCTTTATCCTTTGGCCTTTATCCTTTAACCTTTTACCTATCAACCATCAGCTCCGACCTATCAACCGGTGCCCCAACGCCGCCCCGCAATGTGCAACCCGCTACCCGTATTCAATATTCAATCTTAAATCTTCAGTCTTCAATATCTTCAAACGACTCCCTGATCCAGCATGGCCTCCGCCACTTTCACAAAACCGGTAATGTTGGCGCCGTTTAAATAGTTGCCCGGAGTACCGTATTCCTCGGCCGCGTCCAGACAGGATTGGTGAATCCCTTTCATGATAATCTTCAATCGTTCATCCACTTCTTCTGCGAGCCAGTTCAGGCGCATGCTGTTTTGAACCATTTCAAGGCCGGATACCGCAACACCGCCGGCATTGGCCGCTTTGCCGGGTGCATACAGCAGGGGTTTATCCAGAAAGATATCGATGGCTTCGGGGGTGCAGGGCATATTGGCACCTTCGCATACCAGTTTGACATTGTTGTTGATAAGATTGTAGGCATCTTTTTCAGCGATCTCGTTCTGGGTGGCACAGGGAAACGCACAGGTGGCCCGATGATACCACAACGGGTTGTAATCCAGACTGTGGTCAACCGGGGTGTACACGGCGCTGCTGAACTTGTCGGCATATTCCTGAATTCTTCCGCGCCGGACATTTTTCAGCACTTTCACGTAGGCCAGCTTTTGAGCGTCGATCCCGTCAGGATCATAAATATATCCGGATGAATCAGAGAGGGTGACCACTTTGGCACCCATTTCGATGAGCTTTTCCGCAGTATGCTGGGCCACATTACCGGAGCCGGAAACCAGACATATCCGGCCGTCAAAAGTCATATTGCGGGTGGCCAGCATTTCGGCGGCAAAATAGACACAACCGTAGCCGGCTGCCTGGGCGCGGATCAGACTGCCGCCCCAATTAAGGCCTTTGCCCGTCAGCGCGCCGGTAAACTCGTTGTTCAACTTTTTGAACATGCCGAATAGATAGCCGATCTCCCTGGATCCGACCCCAATATCGCCGGCAACGATATCCGTATTGGCACCGATATGAAGGTAAAGCTCGGTCATAAAATTCTGGCAAAACCGCATCATTTCGCCATCCGACTTGCCTTTGGGATCGAAATCGGACCCTCCGGCGCCTCCTCCCAGCGGCAAGGTCGTCAGGGCATTTTTAAAGACCTGCTCGAAAGCCAAAAATTTCAGGATGCTTTGATTGACGGAGGGATGAAAACGTAAGCCGCTTTTATACGGTCCGATGGCACTGTTCATCTCCACGAGGTACCCGCGATTGACCTTTACGTTTCCCACGTCATCCAGCCAGGGCACCCGAAAAGTAACGATCCGCTCGGGTTCGACGATCCTTTCCACGATGGCCGCCCGATGGTATTGGGGATTTTGATCCAGCACCGGTTTGACGCTGTCCACAACTTCAGTTACGGCTTGATAAAATTCTTTTTCATGGGGATCTCTTGCCTTTATGGTTTCCAGAATCGTGGACATTTCACCTCCCTGTCAGGATAAAATTTTACCCCGGCGAAATTAAAATTCATCACATAATCAGGCTTTCGTGTAAACCCCTTTCTCCAGAGTCTTAATTTTGCCCTGTTTCTTGAGTTTGAAAATTATGTTGGCAACTTTTTTCTGGTTATAGCCTGTCTTTTCTTTGATGGCAGCGGTACCCGCACCTTTTTTGGCGCGGCCGATGACCGTCAGTACTGCGTCGGCGGCGGTGGTGGGAGACTTGACAGTTTTGTTATTTGCTACTGATAAAAATTGGCCACCATATCTGGGGCCACCTTTGCTTCTCGGCAAGTATCGTCATATTTTACTGGTTTGTCAATCTAATTAATCCGCCGTGAAAAATAGCACTTCCAGGGTTGCGAATTGATCTTTGAAATCGGAGTTTACCGGCAGGCAACGACTATTCCGGACCATAACTCTTCAAATCTTTTCCAGGGCCACTTCTTGCGGCCCGATGATATTGGGTCGCCGACGACCAGAAATTTCGCATTCGTTTCCAACACACAAACCATCTGATTCGTTTGGTAGGAAAATTTTATTCCGGCAAGAAAAGGTTTGGCTATATGGCGCAGGTCTTTTAATTCGGGGACCATCAGGGTAACTCGCTCCGGTCGTCCAAGCTGCCGGAGTTTCTTTTGAAGACCATAGGCTGCCTGTTGGGGAGACACTCCCGCCCGCGGCGCCGTCATGGACAATCCCGCCATTTCACCCTCGGTGGCCTTTATCCCCATCGCATTCAACAGGGTGGTCATTGCGGCAGCACCGCAGGTCTCAAACGAACTCTGCCGGCATACACCGTCCACCATCGTTCCCCTGTAACCATAGATTAGCGGCTTCCCGAGGTGCCAGAAAGTCTGTTGAACAACAACCAGGAATAGTATAACTACCGTAATTAAAACTGCACGACGGTTCCGCCGCGGGACGAGATGACTGATAAAGGCAAAAAAGAGAACCGTAAAAGGAAGCCAAAAATCCTTTTGAATTACGGCGTATACGTCGATCGGCATAAGGCGCGCCTCGAGCAGAGGGAAAATTGAAAAAATCAATTTCAAAAAAATCGGCAGGAGGGCCAGCAAGGCACCTGCCATTGCCCATTTTCGGCGACCCATGTGAACGCGGTTCTTCTGTGGGGTGACGGGTAAAGACGGGTTCTTATTCGATATCGGCACAAAGGCTATAATTGCTGAAATAAAAGCCGTAGCTGTGATGATAAAAAATATATTAGGCGCCATTGTAAAATTCCCTTTTTATACCGCCATCCACAGGAGCAGGCGTCTGAACTATGCGTCTGCGCCGTGGGGTTGGAGCCGGGCGCAAAGCTTTCGATATCAGATCATACAAAGCGCCATATTCAATTCTGCTTTCGCCGCTTTTATTGATTGATATTTAAACTGCCTGCAAGCTCAGACGGGAAGAACGCTGTGAATGTATGCACAATGATTTTTGTCGTTCTGTATATTTATCGGCATTTTACAAGTGAACTTTAGACGGGGGGATGGCTAGGGGGTGAGTTCCTGCTGCAGCCGGGCGATATCTTCAAAATTCCCGCTCACGGATCGATAAAGCTTTAGATACAGCGGGTAAATTTTCTGGTAGAGGACGGCATTCTCTTTCCGCGGTAGACATGATCTGCCTGCTTTCATGAAATCTTTAAGGCTTTCCAGGGATTGGACCCAGCCGGTGCCGAGCATGGCCCAATACGCCGCACCCAGACAGGATGTCTCGCCCCAGGGTGGAACAAGCATTTGGCGGTTCAGGACATCGGTGACAACCTGCAGCCAGAAGTCCGATTGGGTGAACCCGCCCGAAGCGATAATCTGTTTCACCTCGACGCCGACTTCGGCCAGAACATCGCTCAAGCTCTTGAAACGAAACGCTATGCCTTCCACCAGCGCTCGACTGAGATGGGTGGCACCATGCGCGAGACCTATACCGAAGAAGGCTGCGCGGGCATTTAGATTCCAATAGGGGCTGCGCTCCCCGGCAAAAAAGGGCAGGCAGATGACGCCGCCGGACCCCGTCGGCGATTGGCTCGCCAGGGCCAGGACATCTTCAAAGGAAAGGGCCGGCACGGCGGCAGAATCGGAGAACACCTGGTTCAGACAGTCCCTGAGCCAGGACAGCGCCACCCCACCGTTGTTAATCGCCCCGCCGACAAGCCAGTGCGCTTGATCAACGACGTAGCACCAGCTGCGGGCCTGCCGGTCAAGAATCGGCTGTGGACACAATACGCGGAGCGCGCCGCTGGTTCCGACCATGCAGGTTGCCTGCCAGGGCAACACCGCTCCGGCCCCCAGATTTGAATTGGCCGCATCCGAGGAACCGAGTACCACCGGCACTTTCCGGCGAATACCCATTTGGCGGGCCATGTCCGGGTCCAGTCCGTCATGAACCGTCAGTGGGGAGCCGGGTGCTGTCAGCTGATCTTGTCGGATGCCCGCCGCATCGAGGCACAAGGGTTCCCAGGCGAGTGAATGCGTGTTCAGCAAGCCCGAACCGGCCGCCAGGCAATAATCCAGCAGGTACTCTCCGGTCAGGCGGGCGAAAACATATTCCTTGGCGGTCACGTACCGCCAGGCGTTCCGGAACACCTCCGGTCTGTTTTCGCGCAGCCACATGATTTTGTAAAGTGGATACATCCCGTGGATCGGACAACCGGTATACTCGTACAGCCGGGCAGCCAGCGGCAGTCTCCGCACGGCTTCAGCCTGATCCACAGCCCGTCCGTCCGCCCAGGTGATCACGCCGGTCAGCGGCTCGCCGTGCCGGTCGAGCGCCAACAGGCTGTGAAGCGCTCCGCCGACACTTATTCCGGCGCACTTGTCCGCAGCGACGCCGGCCCCGGCCAATGCATTTCTAACCGAGGCGATCGCCGCCTGCAGAAGTACCCGGGGGTTCTGCTCCTGCCATCGATCGTGGGCGTCGCTGCCGGCATATTCGCCCACCCCGAAGCCGAGAATATCAGCGTTTCCATCGATCACGACGCTCTTGCAGCTGCCTGTTCCCAGATCGATTCCAAGAAACCATGTTGAGTCTGTCATTTTATCACCAGCCGTCGCTGTTCGTATACAGGGTTCCGTCAATTAAAAATATAAGTGACTAATTTTGTGAAAATCACGCGCTTAACAAAAATCATGAGATTTTATTGTATTTTAAAACTTTACCAATGCAACTGGTTTAGAATTTACTTTGAGATCATCCTGTGTTCGTATACTTCCGGGTTGACGATGTGGGCGGGACGTTCTCCCCGCAGGACCGCCAGGCAGGCGTCGAGCGACATCCGGCCCATGGCGTTCACGGCCTCATCGGTGTGCGCCCCCATGTGAGGCGAAGCAATAACCTGAGGCATCCGCAGCAGCGGATGGTCCGGCCCCGGCGGTTCCTTGCAAAAACAGTCCAGCGCGGCGCCCGCCAGATGTTCTTTGTCAAGCGCCTGCTGCAGAGCGGCTTCATCGATCAGTTCACCCCGGGCGGTGTTTACCAGCAAGGCGCCCGCTTTCATTTTGTACAGAAACTCGGCGTTAACCATGCCGGCGTTGGCGGCGGTGGCCGCGGTATGCAGGGAAACGACATCCGATAATGCCAGCAGCTCATCGAGGGCCACCAGGCTGACCGCCCCCCCGGCCGCCGCATCCGGCTGAATATAGGGGTCCGAAGCAAGAAGCCGGCAACCGAAAGCACGCAATCTCAGGGCAACCTCCCTGCCGATCACCCCGAAGCCAACCAGACCCACGGTCTTGCCCCGCAGACCGACTCCGGCATAGCGGGGCCATTCCCCGCGGCGTGTGGCCTGATCCGCCTGGCAGATATGGCGGCCCAGCGCGATCATCAATCCGACGGCCAGTTCGGCCACGGCAGCCGAATTGGCCCCCGGCGTGTTTGCCACGACGATGCCGCGCCGCGTGGCCGCCGCGACATCCACCCGGTCCACCCCCACCCCGTAACGCGCGATCACCTTCAACCGCTTGGCCGCCGCCAGCGCCGGTGCGTCGATTTGATCCAGGCCGGCGATCAACCCGTCGGCGTCTATTAGAAGCTCGGCCAGTTCGGCGGATGCGAGGGGTCGGCCGAATGGATTGTAATTCACCGCACCGACTGTTTTTTCCAGGGTGGACTTAAGATCGGGGTTCCCCTTGGCGAACGAGGTCGGGGTTACCAGGACGCGGCATCCGGAAAGATCTTCACGTTTTTTGGGGCGTATAGCGAAATTTGAGACCATCGGGCGTATTCCAGAGTTTTTGGCGGCTTCAGGCTGAACCATTTGTCGTGTGTCGAACTTTATACCATTTGCCTATACAAAAAACAATTGAATGGACGCGAACCAGCCGTCCGTCCTGAAAAACAACCTGCTGTGGGGTGCAAACGGTGATTTGAAAACTGGAGCAAGTTGTTAAATCGAAGGTCCGGCGGATCAATTACCAGAGGTTTTGTTCATTTGCTGGATCTAAATTGCCGGTAAACTTCAAAGGCAAAAGCAGCTGTCGATGTTTAGCGGCTTGGCTGGCATGGATCGGCTGATCGTCGAAATTGGAAACCGAAATCCCCAGCAATCTGACTTTCTTCACGCCTGCCTCGGTTTTTGACAACAAGGGTCGGATGTATCTCATAATAACCGAAGCTCTGTCAGCCGGCTCATCAATCGTAACGCTTCTGGTAATGGACTGAAAATCAAAATATTTAACTTTAAGGGTGACCGTCCGTCCCTTGGCCTCGCGTTTCAGCAACGAATCTTCCAAATCGCCGGCAAGGCTTTCCAGGATCTCAAGCATCCGGTCCGTATCGTCGATGTCCTGGGCAAAGGTTGTCTCTTGACCGATGGATTTTCGAATTCGGTTGGGCTCGACCGGCCTGTCATCCAATCCGTGGGCAATGTCATAAAAATAAATTCCCGATTTGCCGAAAAGCTGTATCAGCTGTTCCTTTTTTAATTTCTTGAGATCGGCACCGGTTTTGATCCCGATTTTGAGCATCTTCTCTTCCGTAACCCTGCCGACTCCGAAGAACTTTCTGATGGGCAATCTATCGATGAATTCGTCCGCCATTTCAGGGGTAATGACCGTTATCCCATCCGGTTTGTTCATGTCAGAGGCAACTTTGGCCAGAAACTTGTTGAATGAAACACCGGCTGAGGCAGTGAGTTGGCCGGTCCGCTGATAGATCTGGCGCTTGATTTCACGGGCGATCAGGGTCGCAGACGGCATCTCCTTGTAATTCTGCGTCACATCGAGAAACGCTTCATCCAGGGACAAAGGCTCAACCAGGCCGGTATATTCATGGAAAATTTCCCTTATTTGGGCCGACACCGCTCGATACACATCAAATCTGGCCCGCATAAACACGGCATCCGGACAAAGTCGGTAGGCCGTGGCCGAAGCCATGGCAGAGTGCACCCCGAATTTTCTGGCTTCATAGGAGCACGCCGCCACCACCCCGCGGGAGTTTGGTTCACCGCCCACAATGACAGGTTTGCCCTTTAATTCAGGTCGGTCCCGCTGCTCGACGGAAGCATAAAAAGCATCCATGTCGATATGGATTATTTTACGGATAGATGAACCCTTAGGTAGCATAAAATCTTTTCTTGAATTCAGTCGTTGTAATGAAAGTCATCGGTAATATTACGCGATCCTGGAATAATGGAATGCTGGAATAAATCTTTATAGGCACTCCGGCTGCCGGCTGATGA
The DNA here is from genome assembly GCA_963769935.1 of uncultured delta proteobacterium. Lineage (GTDB taxonomy): Bacteria > Desulfobacterota > Desulfobacteria > Desulfobacterales > JAFDCJ01 > JAFDCJ01. The sequence continues at coordinate 55,877 of CAVYNY010000030.1, forward strand.
TAGTTATTCTGGTTTTTACTGAAATTTGATCGAATCTGTCAAATCGCCGTGCGAAAGTATTATGATCTTGAGGGCACTGAAACAAAAAATTTAATTTCACATTGATTTCATTGCATTTGGTAATTATCTAAATAACTATCGGATCAATCGGCAAAAAAGGCAATATCGACATATTAAAAAAGTAAGGCTTGCCGAGTTCGAGAATTCATACCGGACGTATAAAGAAGGAAAGCAGGGCATGCAAAAGTCGACCGGGAATCTTCATCAGCGGCTGCGGGTATTGGCTCAAAACCTATGGTGGACATGGCATCCGGAGGTCATCCGGCTGTTTACCGATCTGGATCAGCATCTTTGGCGGGAGGTGGATCATAATCCGATTGCGTTTTTGAACCGCATGAGTCCCGAAAAGATCGAGCAGCGGGCATCCGAACTTGTGCTCCACAGCCGGATAAATCATGCTTTTCGTCGGCTCAACGAATATTTGGAGAAGCCGCTCACCTGGGGCGTCGTACATGGTGGAAGCCTGTGGAGCCGACCCGTGGTCTATTTTTCGGCAGAATTTGGCTTGCACGAATCGCTTCCGATCTACTCCGGCGGTTTGGGTGTCCTGGCCGGTGATCATCTGAAGAGTTCGTCCGATCTGGGGATTCCCCTGATCGGAATCGGTCTCTTATATAACCAGGGCTACTTTATGCAGCGCCTGACGAAAGCGGGCTGGCAGGAAGAAGAATATGTCGACCTGGACGTTAATCAGCTGCCCTTTGAGCCGGTGAGCCGGCCGGACGGCCAGACCCTGGTGATCCGAATCGACACCCGGGATGGATTTATACTGGCCAAGCTGTGGCAACTGCAGGTGGGCCGGGTTCGGTTGCTGCTGCTCGACTCGAATGTCGAGGGCAATAAAGATGAGGACCGTATGCTTACCTCCCGTCTTTACGGGGGCAATGACCGTACGCGGATTCGTCAGGAGTTGTTATTGGGGATTGGGGGAGCGCGTGTGTTGCAGACGCTCGAAATATTCCCGGGCGTGCTGCATCTCAACGAGGGCCACAGTGCCTTTGCCATCCTCGAAGAGGTTCGGCGAATCATGGCGGATGATGACATACCGTTCGAGCAGGCGCTGGCGCTGGTATCGCGCTACACCGTGTTTACGACGCATACACCCGTATCCGCCGGACACGACCGATTCACTCCGGAGCTGTTGGAAGAACATCTGGGGGTTTTCCGTGAGAAACTGGGATTATCGCATGAAGCGCTGATGGCATTGGGCCGTGTAAATCGAGACGATAAGACCGAGCCGTTTTGCATGACCGTGCTGGCTCTGAAAAATTCGCGTCACGCCAATGCCGTCTCCTCAATCCACGGGGATATCAGCCGCCGCATGTGGCGCGCACTCTGGCCGGACCGGCCCGAGACCGAGATTCCGATCGGCCACATCACAAACGGCGTTCATGTGCTGTCTTGGATCGCACCGCCGATGTACAAGCTATTTGAAACACGGCTGGCCCATGATTGGCCGACCCGCATGATACACCCGGATATTTGGGAAAAGGTATCCGAGATTGATCCCGGAGAGCTGTGGGAGGTCCACCAGATTTTAAATATGCGGTTGATCATTTTTGTCCGGCGGCGATTGCTCCACCAGGCCCAACGACTGGGGGACCATGAAACCATCCAGCAGATCGATCAAATTCTCGACCCGCATATCCTAACCATCGGTTCGGCCCGGCGATTTGCGACTTATAAGCGGGGGGACCTTGTTCTGTCTCAACCTGAGCGCCTGGTGAATTTGGTGGCGGATTCGAAGCGGCCGATTCAGATCATTTTTGCCGGAAAAGCTCATCCGCGCGACGACGAAGGCAAAAAAATTCTGCAGCGAATCATGCAGTCCACAACTGACCCGGCCCTTAAAAGGCGCCTTGTATTCGTCGAAGATTACGATTACAATGTTGCCCGCCACCTGGTGCAAGGAGTGGACGTGTGGTTGAATACCCCGCGGCGACCCTTGGAAGCGTGCGGAACCAGCGGTCAGAAGGTGGTATTGAACGGAGGATTGAACCTCTCCATTCTTGATGGGTGGTGGAATGAGGCGTTTAACGGCAGAAACGGTTTTCCCATCGGCCACGGCGGTATGCACAATGATCCCAATGTGCAGGATCGCCGCGACAGCGAATTTCTTTATGAAGCTCTGGAGCAACAAGTGATACCGCTTTACTACGAACGCGACGAAAGCGGCATCCCGCATCGCTGGATCGAACGGATTAAAGGGTCCATGCAAAGTCTGGGATGGCGGTTTAACGCCGACCGCATGGTCAGAGACTATGCCGTGCGGTTTTATCTCCCTGCAACCGGAGCCATATCGACAACGACAGACTAGTCAAACGCCCCTCATGATTGGATTTAAGCCCTTGAAATGATAAAAATCGTATCGAGTTTCAAGGTCTGGAAAAGCTCATACAAAGTCTGGGAAAGATTTTCGAGCCGAATTTTACCACCGTTCACCGCCATGTCCTTATAGAAAAGCAGCAGCTTTCCTATGCCGGCGCTGCCGATGTGGGTTACCTTGTGAAAATCAATAATCAGCTCTTTATGCGAGGCTGAATTCAGTTCACGAAATCGCTGCTTAAGATCTTCGGCACCCTTCTCGTCGATTTCTCCTTTCACCTCAAAGCGTAAGCGGTCGGCTTCAGAAGTTACTGATATTTCCATGTCATTGTTCCTTCCTTTTTAGCAGGATTTGTTGGGTTTTGCCTTCTAAGACCCAAACAAGATTGAGGTTTTATATTCGGGGAGACGTTTGAACCCCTGTTGGTTGAGCATTCTTTTTGTAAGACATCACAATATGGCTTCCCTCTTGTTTCCACCCCACTGATTCGGCCAATCTGTTAACGAGGAATATGCCTCTGCCGGAAAATTTGGTAATATTCTCCTCAGCCGTGGGATCGGGGACGTTGTCATAATCAAATCCCCTTCCCTCGTCCAGCACCTCGAGATGAAAGTCGTTGCCGAACCGCCAACGAACGGTCACGGCTTTATCGGCTGCCTGCCGGTTGCCATGTCTCCAGGCATTCAAGATCGTTTCCTCGCAGGCCGTTCTGAGACGCAACTCGGGAGCCCCATACCCGCGTTGCAGCCATTCGGGTTTCAGGCGGGCATACACCTGCCCGATAAACCGGCAAACATCATCCTGATCCTGCGGCCGCCAGACCTGCTGCCGATAATTTCTGCGGTCCTCAACTTCCAGGCCCAGCAATGTTATATCATCACCGGATGAGTTTTTGGCGCCGTTCAAGCTATCAGGCAGGAAAACTTCTTCACCACTTAATCCGGAAATCATCCCGAGCATGGCAGACATTATCTCGGAAACCGGGGCTTGCGGATCCCGCTGAACAATTTCGCCGATGATTTTTCTCAGCTCCTGTATAGTGATTATTTTTCGGCGTTTCCTAAACGGCATTTCGACTAACCCGTCCGTATAAAAAATCAATCTATCACCCGGTTGGAGTCGGCACTCACCGGCTGAAAAAGCCCGCCCGGCCATGACGGCCATGGGCAGGTTTGTGCCGGCCCCATGGGGCCGTGGAAGTTCGACAATTTCATTTCCCCGAATCAGAAAAAACGGTGGATGCCCGCATGAAACATACCTGAAATTAAGGGTCTTATGGTCCAGTTCGGCATTGATTGAGGTACAAAAGTCTTCTTCCTGAAAAAGCCCTGAATGACAGATTTCATCGTTTAGGCAGGCGGTGACTTCTTCAATTCCCGACCCGTTCTTGTTGTTCAAGACGCCATTGTGAATCAGGTCCGTGAGGATGCTTCGCAACACGCAGCCGACTTCATGCCCGGATTGATCTTTCAGGCTGACTACGGTTTTGCCGTGCCCGTTGGGGTTGCCGGCGGCCAAGCGGCGTACGAAAAAATGGTCACCGCCGGCGGCGTGGCAGGGCAGAAATGCCGCATCCACAAACAAGGATAGACCATCGCCAATATCCGTGTAGCGCGGCGGAGCGGCGTTGATTACTCCCAGGATATTTTTGGCCAGATCGATGTTGATTTCCTGTTGCCTTAGAAGCGCTTTGATATCGGATATATCCTGCATGCTTTGCACTATGTAGTCATGGCCTTTGATTGTTGCCCTGGCGGCCGACCGCCTGACCTGAATCGCACCGCGGTTGAGAGTTCGCAGAACACAGTCATCAATCTCGGCCCTTTCACACGGTTCCGGCCGGGGACACAATCCCAGAACCCTCAGGCACATGTGTTCATGGCAGTCGCGTCCCAGAAGCTCGTATACCTCGCATCCGAACATGGCGGCAACATAAGGATTCGCATCAACAATTTTGCTGGTTTTAGGATCAATGATCATTACGCCCGTTTGAATTGTTTTCATAACAGTGCGCAGGTATTCTTCGTTTTCTCGGAGGGCATCTTCGGCTCGTTTGCGGGCGGTGACGTCGTTTATGAAAGAAAGAGCCGCCGGCCTGCCTTCCCAATCGACCCGGATGGTGTTGACCTCGGCCCATCGCTCATGGCCGAGTTTATCGACTATCCGCGTCTGGTAAATATTGGAGACATCTTCTCCCTGCATTCTCTTGCGGTGGCGTTGCAGGACTGTTGCGCGATCAGCCGAGTGTATAAACTCAAAAAAAGGCCGGTTTTGCAACTCTTTATCTGAATATCCCCAAACCTCCTGAACTTTGCGGTTGAGAAATTTGATTTTGCCATCCTGGATCACGACAATGCTTTCGTTGGCGTTTTCAACAACCAGCCTGTTTTTACGCTCACTTTCCTGTAAGGCCGTTTCCGCCCGTCTTTGGGCTGTAATGGTTTTGTTGACGTTAACCGCCAGCAGAATATTTAAAATAAAAAGAGCGCCGACAAATGCAAACAGATATGAAAACGACTGCCGGAACAACCTGTTTAGCCGCTTTTGACGGTCGGTAATGTCATAATGAAACTCAAAAGCACCTAGAAATCGGCCAGTGCTCATAAGCGGCACAAATACTTCAACGATATCATCAGTAGCGACCCGTTCGTCCGCCGACCGGGTTTGTGGGTGCACTTCTTCGGAGTGAACCCGGCCTTTGGCCACGGTGGTGTGGAAATAGTTGCTATCGTTCTTCAACCCGATATCTTCAGGGGCGGTGGAATAGATAACCTCCCTGGCTGGCGATAAGATTCGAACTTTCTCGAGCTTAAAGTCTCTCTTGATTATGAAGATCTCTTTTGTAAGATCCTCTGAAACCATTAATTCCTCTTGGCCGGCAGCTTCCCGCACTGCAATACTTCTTAAATGTTGCGCTGTGCGGATGGCCTCGTTCTCGACGTTTTGAGTCTGCAGCTTGCTGAACGCCGGATAAATAATGACAAAGAAAAATAATGGCAAACCGATAATTAAAGCCAAAGAAATGAGCACGACATTTTTTAATAATTTTATTTTAAAGCGATACATAAAAGCCGCTCAATCGCATGAATTCAGATGTCTAAAATGACCTTGCGCCGCCTTTGGGGCATTTTTCCAGCGGTGGTTAATTTGGTCCCGCTGCGGGTATGGATCGCCGGCCCGGCAGTGACGGTCCGGCCTTCAATTAAGCCGACCAGGTCGCGGACAACCCCCTGCATGGTTTCGGCCTGGGCCGAAAGTTCCTCGGCCGCCGAAGCGGATTCCTCGGAGGTGGCCGCATTTTGCTGGGTAATCTGCTCAATCCGGCCGGCGGCTGTGCTGACCTGTTCGATTCCCCTGGAATGCTCACTGCTGGCCGTTGTGATCGCAGCGGTTTTTTCACCCATTACAGTGGCCGATTCGATAATGCCTTCAAAGTCGGAGTTGACCTCCTTGATGGCGTCGGCGGACTCACTGACCCGCTTGATGGTTGCGTCCAACAACTCCTGAGTGTTTTTGGCGGCCTCCGTGGCCCGGATGGCCAGATTCCTGACCTCGTCGGCCACCACGGCAAAACCGGCCCCTGCTTCCCCGGCACGAGCCGCCTCCACGGCCGCGTTGAGAGCCAGCAGATTGGTCTGGAAGGCAATCTCATCGATGGTCTTGATGATTTGGCCGATCCGGCCGCTGTCGGCCTCGATTTGAGCCATCTTGCGGGTCAGGTCTATGAGGGACTTTAAGGACTGGGCGGATTTTTCGATATTTTCATTCATCAGTTGCCCTGCTCCCCGGGTCAGCTCCGTCGTCTCTTTGCTCGTGGCCGCCATCTCTTCCAGGGCGGAAACCGTCTCCTGCAGGGAGGCTGCCTGCTCCGATGAGCCTTGGGCCAACGACTGGCTGGATTGGGATACCTGGGCGGCGGTCGAAGCTATCTGCTCGACGCCCAGGTCGAGGTCCTCGATGACCTGGTTGATGGGCCCGGCAATTGACCGCGACATTAAATATGATACCAGCAGACCGCCGGCGGCGATGATGGCAATTAAAACGAAAATAAGCCGGTACGTATGGGCCAACTCCTTTTCAACATCATCGATATATATCCCTGAGCCGATGATCCATTTCCATTGCGGAATCAGCTTTACATAAGAAATTTTAGGAACCGGTTTGGCTTCACCCGGTTTCGGCCAGTAGTAATCCACAAAGCCGGCGCCATCCTTGCTGCAGACCTTGACCATTTCCACAAACAGCCGCTTGCCATTGGGGTCCTTATTGTCGGTCAAATCCTTTCCATCCAATTCCGGTTTTAAAGGGTGCATAACCATTTTAGGGGTCATGTCATTGAGCCAGAAATAATCGTTATGCTCATAGCGCATATTTTTAATGGCTGCTCTGGCTCCGGCCTGGGCCTTTTCCAGGGTCATGGTGTTGGATTCTGCCTGTTTGACATAATATTCCAACACACCCCAGGCCGCCTCCACCAAATTTCTCGTTTTTAAATACCTGGCGTCATACATGTTTTGCTTTAATTTCGGATATAACCATAAAAAAATCAGTGCAAAACAGATCGTGATAACAATTCCCAGGGAGAGTATCTTCGTTGAGAGTTTAAATTTGGGGGACATTGAATTTTCCTTTTATAAAATTACTGGAATTGAAATAAATAATCAGGCAACAAATATGTATCGGCTTTAAGTCCTTATTCTTTAATCGGAAAATGTCCAAAAACTTGAGAACCTTGCTAAGATACTTATATTGGGCAGTAGCGAAAGCATAAACGGGTTGTAATCGATGATTTTTGCAAAAGGATATAAAAATGAAACTACCGGACATTCAAATCAAAAAAATCCTGTATGCCACCGATCTATCGGAAGCTGCTGTCCACGCCTTTGCTTATGCCGCAAACCTTGCCAACACGTACGGTGCCGGCATTACAATTCTGCATGTGATTGCCGAAATCCAAGGGGAAGAATTTATATTGAACATGATCGACAGCGACACCTGGAGCGAGATCAAACGGCGTCATTATTCCGAAGCCAGGGAAATACTGAGAGGCAATAAAAGAGATCATGTCGCCATAAAGGAAGTTCTCCAGGCATTTTCCGAGGGAGTAAAGGCCAATGCGGAAAATCAGACCTTTGTTACCGACGAAATTTTAATCGAATCCGGCACCCCCGCCGAAACTATTGTGCAAACTGCGCAGAAACAGCATTGTGATCTGATCGTCATGGGCACCCACGGCCACGGCATCATCGCCGATGTCCTGATGGGCAGCACCGCCAAATGGGTGATCAAACATTCGCCAATCCCGGTTTTGATCGTGCGATTGCCCAAGGAGTGAAAAAGCCGAGTACAGAGTGCCATCGGAATGAAGAATATCATCCCGCAGGGGTTGGTGCTAACGTAGTAGGCATATGAGCGCGTCCGCTGGCCTGAAAAACGGCCAGTCAGACCAATCAAGGAGACTTTGTTAGATGTCGGCACCGAGTCTGTAAGGTCCTCTATGGTTGAGCGGTTTATGAAACGCGATATATTGCGCGGGTCAGTTGCTCATCAGTGGTTAAAAACCAAATCCCACCGAGCATGGATTCGGTTCTGACCCACACCTGAAAAGGTTTCACAGTTGAACCAGCTCGAATCATATGGCACGGGAGGAAATTTCCGTGAGCCTGGCTCCCCGCCGTTGTTCTGGTCTCCCCTCGGCAGAATCCCAAGACTTCATCCGCCCAGATAAAGCCGCTGGACATCCGGGTTGTCTAATAGTTGTCGGCCGGTTCCCGCCAGCCGGTTGCGGCCCAATTCCAGAACATACCCCCTGTGGGAGACAGAAAGCGCTTTGCGGGCGTTTTGCTCGACCAACAGAAAGGATGTACCCTCTTTGTTCATTTCCCGGATTTCCTCGAAAATAAGGTCAACAACCATGGGCGAAAGGCCGAGGGAAGGTTCATCCAACAGGACAAGTTGCGGCCGCAGAAGAAGAATACGGCTAAGCGCCAGCATCTGGCGCTGGCCGCCGGAAAGTTCCCGGGCAGAACGCGTTTTCATTTCTTTTAGGGCGGGAAATTTTTCCAGTGCCTTTTCAATGCACCGGTGAAGTTTTTCATGGTCCTGCAGGAGTAAACCGGCCATTTCCAGATTTTCCAGCACCGTTAGATTGGGAAAGATGTTATCACCCTGGGGGATAAAAATGAGTCCCTTGCGGCCCTTTCTTCGCAACGCCGACGCAAGTCGCGTCCTCCCCATTGAACAGGACCTTTCCAGCGACCGGTGTAATCTGACCTGCAACTGTCCTCAACACGGTGGATTTCCCCGCCCCGTTGGGACCGATTAAACAAACTATCTCCCCTCTATCAACGTAAAGATCGACATCGTACAAGACGGTAAGGGGCCCGTACCCGGCGGTGATCTTGCTCAGCTCAAGCAGCATGGTCTTCGCTTCCCAAATACGCTTCAATAACCCGGGAGTTTTGTCTGGCTTCAGAAGGTGTGCCGGAAAATATAAGGCTTCCGGAGTCCATTACGAAAACCTTTTCGCAAATTTCCGCCACCAGCGGCATGTTATGTTCGATCATAAAAACCTGGATTCCTCTGCGGACGAGTTCCCTGATGACCTCCACCAGCTGCCGGATCAGAGTCGGATTGATCCCGGCCGTAGGCTCATCAAGCAGGATCATTTTGGGTTCGGCCATGAGCACCCTGCCCAGCTCAAGGAGCTTCTGCTGGCCAAAGCTCAACCGACCGGCGAGTCGTTGGTCGAGGTGGTTAAGCTTTAAAAGCTCCAGGATTTGCAAAGCCCTTTCTCTATTCCGGCGCTCCTGCAAATTCACCCGGCGCGGTTGGAAAAAAACAGAAGCGATGTGTTCGCCGGTCTGCCCGGGGGATGCCGCCATCAAATTCTCCAGCGCGGATAAAAAAGGTAGAACTCGGGTTTGCTGGAATGTACGGACCAGCCCTCGTCGGCTGATGACATACGGAGCCAGCCCACTGATCCGCTTGTTGTTAAAATGGATTTTTCCCCTGTCCAGCTTGTAAAAACCTGTGATCAGATGAAACAGGGTTGTCTTCCCGCTGCCGTTGGGACCTACCAATCCCGTAATGCCTGTATCATCGAGCTGAAAGGTAACAGCCATGGACTGCCGTCAGGCCGCCGAAACTTTTTGTGGCTTCGTCTATCTTTGAAGCATCGTTTACGCCTTATATTCGGGTAAAAGTCCTTCCGGCCGCTTGAGCATGAGTAGGATGAGACTGCGCCATATACCATCCCCTGAATCGGGGCCACAAATCGAGCAAAATCTGCGGGGATCGGAAGAAACCGGAGAATTTCCTGAAAGAAAACGACGACAAATGCGCCCAGAATCGGACCCCAATGCGTCCCTCGCCCACCCAGCACCACACAAAGCAGGACCAGGATCGTCTCGGTTAAGGGTAAAGTCGGCCGGGCTGATGTAGGAAATATAATGGGCCCAGAGGCTTCCAGCCAGTCCTGCCAGAATTGAACCGGCGGCCACGGCCCGGATTTTAAAAGACAGGGTATTTTTGCCAAGGGCCTGGGCGACATATTCATCCTCCCGGATCACCTTGAGGGCCCGCCCGAAAGGGGACCGGGTAAGGCGGCGGGCCACAAGGAAAACCAGCAGGGTCAGCAGCGTGCAAAATATCAAAAAGCGGGGAAGTCCGGCGACACCCTCACCAATCCAGGCTGGGCGGGAAATTCCGGGAAGTCCCATGGGGCCTTTTGTGAGCCACCGTTCGTTGAGGAAAAAGAGCCTGATAATTTCACCAAAGGAAAGGGTGGCAATGCCGAAGTAATCCCCCGACAGCCGGAGCGCCGGTATTGCCAGCAGGGCACCCACCGCCCCGGAAAGGACCATGCCGCAGACCATTGCCAGGGAGACCGGATAGCCGGCAAGACTCAGCAAGGCAGACGTGTACGCGCCGATACCAAAAAAAGCCACATGCCCGAAATTGTACAGCCCCGCAAACCCGAGTTCCAGGTTCAGGGATATGGCAAAAATAGCATAAATCAAGGACACGATAAAAATATGAAGCAAATAGTCCATCGACTAACGGACCCCTCCCAATATTCCAAAAATTCCCCTGGGACGATAAAGAAGCATCAGAATAATCAGGGCAAAGGAGACAAAGTCCTTGTAACCCGGAGAGATAAACGCCACGCTAAAATTTTCAGCAACACCGATAACGAGGCCGCCCAACAGTGCGCCCCACACATTGCCGGCCCCGCCCAACAGGACGGCGGCAAAGGTCTTGATCAGGTTGGTCAGACCCATCATGGGCTCCAGGTTGGTGTCCACCGCCAGCAGGATCCCTCCGGCGGCTGAAAATAAAGACGCCAGGACCCATACCGCCGCACTCACCTTTTTAATGCTGATACCCATAATCTGCGCCAGGGCCATATTGTCGGCAACCGCCCGGAGGCTTTTCCCCAGCATTGTGTGTGATAGGATGACATACAGGGTTGCCAGAAATAAAATGGCGGCTGCCACCATTGTTATTTGCGCAGATGTAATGCTCAGCCCGGCGAATTCCATGCCTCGGGTCGGCATCAACCCGTACGTCTGTAAATCCGAACCCCAGATAAGCCTGATGGAATTTCTCAGAAAGTAGGAAAGCCCGATGGAGGCAATCAGAAGCGTAATTCGATTGCCGTGCCTCAGGGGTGCGAACACAAACCGGTCCTGGGCCAGACCGATCAGGGCGGTAATCACCAGGGCCGGCAGGGCCGCGAGATAGATGGGCAAAGAAAAGGGTGACCGGGTGAAAAAAAGGAACCAGGTAGGCCCCCCAGGCAATGAGTTCTCCGTGGGCGAAGTTTATAAACCGAAAAACCCCATACACCATGGTGAGGCCCACCGCAAAGAGGGCATAAATGGAGCCGGCGATGATGCCGTTTAAAATAAGCTGCGCATAATATTCCATGACCGGAAAGTTATTTGTAATCGGTGATCTTGCCGTCTTTCACGGTCCAGCGGCCGTAGGCGGCACCGACATCGCCGTTTTCATCGAAGGTTTTGTCGCCCGTGGCCCCCACATACCCTTTGCTGGCTGTTATCAACACGCTGCGAATGTCGGACGAAGACATTGATTTGGCCTGTTTGAGGGCTGCAGCCGTCAGCTTGACCATATCATAATTGTATTCGCCGAAGATCGGGGTTTTTTGGCCCGGATATTTTTTTCCCACCCATCTTTAAAGGCTTTATACTGGCTGGTTTGCTGCGAAAATGTGGGGTAGGTCCCGATGACGCCTTCGGCCGCCACTCCGGCCAACTCCACCAGCTTGGGCGATTTGGCGGCCGAACCCATGAGCCATTGGACCTCAACTTTGGACTCATAGGCCTGTTTGAGCATGATTGCGCCTTCCTTGATGTAGGTCAGGTTGACCACCGCGCGGGGTGAGTCCTTTTTAATGCGCAAAATTTCACTGCGGTAGTCCGTTTTGCCTTCATCATAGGCAAATTCGTCAATTAATTTGCCGCCTCTTTTCAGAAAATTATCTTTAAACACCTCGGCCAGACCCACTCCCCAGTCGTTATTGATGTAAGTCAGCACGACTTCCTTATAGTTCAGAAACTCGGTCAGTTCAGCCACCCCTTTGCCCTGGAGAAGATCCGAGGGAAAAACTCTAAAGACATAGGACCCGCATTGGCTGATGGATGCGGCGGCACTTTCGGCGCCAATCAGGATGGTCTCATTTTGCTGGGCAATCGGGCAGACGGCCAGAAAGTTGGAACTGGCGGCCGGACCGAAAATAACCGGGAATTTATCGATGGTTATCAGTTTCTGAATGGCCGAAACCGAACCTTTGGAGGTGGAGTTATTATCTTCAAAGACGATTTTCATGGGGTTGCCGTTAATTCCTCCCGCGGCATTGACCTCATCCAGCGCCAGCAGCATGGCCTTCTGAAATCCCTCACCATAAACAGCCAGCTTGCCGGTGAGCGGGGTCACGGCACCTACCGTTATCTCGTCAGCGGCCGACACAGGCCATCCAAAGCATAAGAGCGAAACGGCAACGATCAACATGACAATGATCTTTTTCACGGGGGCCTCCTTTCTTTTTCACTGGGGCTTTTTTTACTGTTATGGCTTTTGGTTGCCTTTCTGAATAAATTTTTTCATGGTCAGCTTATTTTTGCCCTGCGTTCTTTCATAGGCAATATTATCTATCAATTTTCTGATAATGAGAATTCCAAGCCCTCCGATATTGGCGCTTTCAACATTAGCGGGAAAATCCGGATCTATTTTTTCAAGGGGATTAAAAGGTATGCCATCGTCTTCAATGTTAATAACCAGGAACTGGTTATCTGCAGCCTGGACGGTAAATTTAACGATATGCTCCAAATCGTCTTTAAAGCCGTATGAGACTATATTTGTAAACAGTTCATCCAGGCAGATATTTATCCGTAATATGGAATCGGCCTGGAGCCCGGCATCTCTTCCCCAGTGATTTAAATACCGGTTTAAGTTTTTTAGCTCGGATAGATCATTTTTTAGCTCAAATTTATATTTTTGCGCTGCCATAAACGGCCTTTTCTGCGGTTGGTTGCTGCCTGTCAGCCACATCGGCAATGGTCGACATCTATTGGTGATACCGTTCAGTTCAAACTAAAAAGCCTTCAAAGCATCTTCCATGGTGTCAAGGACAGGTTGCCTGCTCTATACACCAAGGTCATTCCGATTAGGTCCGCCCTGCGCGGATAACACCTGTCCCTATTTTTAATCCGTTTGGACTCGTATTTATTCTGAACCGTCCAGCAGTTTCTTAATGCAGGCTTTCAGATCCGCTATTTTTACCGGCTTTGGGAAAAAATCATCCACGTGTTCTCGGAACGCTTCGATGGAGGCATCCATACTTGCAAAAGCGGTAATCATTATGACATTGACTTTGGGCAATTCCTTTTTGATGATTCTCAGTACCTCCATGCCGTCAATATCCTTCATTTTCAGATCCGTAATGACGACGTCAAACTTTTCTTCCTTTAATCTTGCAAGCGCCGGTTTTGCATCCAGGAAAGTCTCCACGGCATAACCATCCTGTTCAAAAACAGTTTTGATCATCTTGCCGACAATGTTTTCGTCATCGATCACCATGATTCTATATTGATTCATCTCCATCCTCCCTTCCCGTGTAAATAGGTAATTCTATAACAAAAGTTGTACCGACTCCCACCTCGCTCCTTACGTCCATCTTCCCATTATGTCTTCGTACAATACCATAACTGATAGACAGACCCAATCCCGTACCCTCCACACCCTTGGTGCTGAAAAAGGGGTCAAAGATATAAGAAATAAACTCTTGGGGAATTCCTTTGCCGGTATCTTCGACTTCTATGATGATATTGCCTTGATTTTTTGCAAGCTTGGTACGAATGGAAACGGTCCCTCCCGAGGGCATGGCATAAACGGCGTTGCTTAGTAAATTAACCAGTACTTCCCGGATTTTGTCCTCATCGACAAAAACCGCGGGAAGGTCTTCTTTAAGATCCAGTTGACTTTTGATTCCTGAAATATCAAGCGTATTTTGGACCAGTTTAAGAGAATTTTTTATGACGTTATTGATATTGGCAACTTTGAAATCAGCTTTCTTGGGTCTTGAAAAGTCAAGCAGATCCTGAACAATCTTTTTGATTCTTTCGCTTTCCGCCAGCACCGTTGTCATATACTCTATCCTGTCTTCGTTGCGGAGACGATCATAGAGTTCTAAATAAGTCTGGGCCACCATCGATATGTTATTGAGCGGGTTGCCAAGCTCGTGGGCCACGCCGGAGGTGAGAATGCCTAAAGATGCCAGTTTCTTGGATTGGATAAGCTGCTCATGGCGAGTCTCGAGTTCTTCACACATCGTGTTGATAGCCTTCATGACGGAGCCCAGTTCATTGTCGGGTATGTTCCCTTCTATTTTCATGAAGTTTCCCGCCGATATGACACTGGCCGTTTTTTCTATGCGGCGAAGATTTTTGAACATTCTTGAAAAAAATAAATAGGAGCTCGTTATGGCGACAAAAATGATGACGCAGAAAAAAGCCAGTAATGTCTTTTTTGAAGCAGATAGAATTTCATTAATCGATTTTCTCTCAAGGCTGATCATATTCTCAGAAAACAGCCTCAATTTCCGCCCGGACTCCCGCACCTTCGCTTGCATATCCGCCGCCGTTTGATTATTCTTCCCTAACTTATCAATTTCTTGCTCATATTCCTTGAGATATGATGTAAATTTCTTCCAGTTTTTCTCGCCGATGGCCCTGAGTATATCCGGGCTCAGGCTTTCAACCGTACCATGGCTTTCCTTCAACTCACTTTTTATCGATGAAAGTTCAGAGGGATCTTTATAGAGAAAATAATTCTTTTCTGAAAGCCTCATCGTTAGAAAAGAGGCGTTAAGACTGTCGGCTATTTCAGCAAAACGCAACTTGGCAAGAATAAGATCGATTTCATGATATGAAAAAGCTGCTATCAGGATGATAGAGATAATGCCAAGGGCATTACCGAGTGTGATTTTATGCACCAGCCTCATAATTGCTTCGCTAATACACGGGGATTACATTGACCCTGACCTCTTCTACGCCCGGCATTTCCTGCAGGATTGCGCGGATATCGTCCGCCAGGGCTTCTTCCTGGGCCAGACTGCGCTTGATGTGGACGACAACCGTATGGTCCTCGACCGAGACCTCAACATCGGAGTAAAAGTTCATCAAATCCGATTTTACCCTGGCGGCCAAACATTCGTTCGCAAGAATTCTGCGCGACTCGGCAGTCGTTTGAAAAGAAGGCAGTCTCACCGTGGCCAGAATTTTATCAACGGCATCATCGATGGACAGTCTCCCGATGACCAGGCCAAGATCATACAAGCTCAGCTCCCAGGGGTCCTTGCCATGGAAATACATTGCCCACTTTTTGCGTTCCTTATCAAACTTCTTAATGGTTTTCAGCGCCGCTGTCTTCGAGACATTTTCCCTTTCCATGATGAGCTTCACCCGCTCCTCGGTAGTGGCGGAAATCAGGACTTTGAGGATATTCGGAATTCCTTCAAGCAGAAATTGTCCCGCCAGCCCATGATAGACCACATTATCTTTGGCGGCATATTCCAACAGGGCAGCACGGATATAAGCGACGTACTTCTTTTTGCCATAGCTGAATCGGTCACGCAGAGTAGGGGCGTTTTCAACAGCCTTCTTCAACCAATTTTCCGGAACATCGAATTCCTGGGAGGCAAGATTGATAATTTCGTCAGAAATACAATCATAATTCAGCTCGCGCGCCACGCTCTCCGCGATCTGCTTGCCATGGCTATAAGAAGCTCTGGCGACAGCAATGATAGACATACCAACCTCCTGTTTATACAATTATCGGAGAAGTGAAAGACTCCAGGCGGCCCTTGCAATTCACCCAAGCCCGGAGGGCTTTCCAATGTCGATGCGATCTAACCTACGGAAATCAACCCCAACACTCCGATCAGTACAATCACCCCGGCAATACACGCCAGCGAGCCGTATATCCAGTCGCGCTCCTTGAAAAGCGCCGCTGAGGATAGAAAAAGTGCCGGCACCACTGAAAAAACAGCCAGAGCAATCCCTAGGGCACACAAACCATCGCCGGTTGTCAGATGAGAAAGGTACCAGTGCCCCATGGGCAGCGAACCCGTGGCGCCTTGCCAAATTTGAGAGACGGACTCACCCTGCCATACCGTGGACAACCAGTAAGAGACCGGCACAAAGTTGTCTCCCAAAAAAGCCAACACCGATCCGACAATTACAATGAGAGAGCCCGTTAACACGCCCCAATAAACGATCCCGCCGTATATTACTCCGGCAAGCGGCGGCTTCAGTTGGTCCTTTTGCATAACTCGCTCCTACAAAATGGGTATATGTATCCCGAAGGCTCCTTCCAGTCCGCGCGCGATCAGCTTAACCGATGAAACCAGGAGGATAATAATCAGAACTTTTCGCACAAAACCGGCCCTGATCCTGATTAAAAGGTGTGCTCCCAGGATTCCACCGACGACGTGTCCCAGCATCCATGGAGCGGCAAGAATGGAAATGAGGGCTCCATATGTTAGGTAGGTCCAGATAGCCGTCGCGTCGCTTATGGCCAGCAGGACGCCGCTGGATGCCGCCGCAACCTTGACCGGCGCCAACATGACAAGGTTCAGGGTTCCGGTGAGAAATGCACCTCCTCCCATCCCGAAGAAGCCACCGATAAAACCAAGAAGGATAAACAGAAATCCTCCCAGCAGGGCCTTTACCATCTGGTACTCGACCACCTGCCCCAGTGATTCTTCCCAATAGGAACCGCTTAGTCCCAGTTTGAGGGAAAACCGATCGATGAATTTAGGTTCAGGATATTCGGTTTTGCCCCCGCCGGTGAATAGAAAATAAGCGATGACAAGCATCAGAATCCCAAGCGAAAGGCGAACCGCGCCGTCACCCTTGGCTCCCAAAGCGTCATGCAAGTAAATGGCGCTGACGCTGCCGGTGAGAGCTCCGATAGTGATGGGGACCGCGCAATAAAAGGTGACTCTTAAGTTGGCCAGTTTCGTCTTCATAAAGGGTCCGGATGAAATCAAACCGCCGAACATGGCCACTACCAGGCCGGTAGCCCTTACTACCAGGCTGTCTATGGAAGTAAAGCCCAGCATGATCGGCGTAAACATTACTCCGCCGCCGATGCCGGCGATGACCGCGATAATGGCTATGACCGTACTGATCAAAAAAGATCCGATGATGATCAGCCACATGGCTAACGGCGAGAGGACCTGCGTCGCGTGTACCTTTGAAAATACCGCCATCACAATGTAACCGCAGGTAATTAGAATGATAAGTATGGTCAACTCCGGAACCTTGAGGGCGAGGGCCTGCAGTATCCCCTTCCTTTTGGTTCTCTTTCTATGCACCCCGCTGGATTCATAACTTTGTGCAACATCAGATTGCCCCTGTCTATGTTCCATATCACGCGACTCCCCGGTTCAGATTGGATCCCAATATATAGAAAGTGAAAAAACGGCGTTGCCGAAAAACAGGCGCACAGTCAGGCCTGTGGACAAGCAGGCGCTACGACGCCGGGAGATACGGCGAAGTCTGTCAAGCCGCCGCGGCCCTCATCATTTGTGACCTCTTTGGTCTTCTAACACCGTAAAGGTCATTAGTCCAGAGGGTTTTTCGCCTTTACACCCACCGTGATTTCCCTCACGCCCTCAATGGATTTGGCGACAACTTCGATGTCATTAACGACGCCCCTTTCACGGGTCAACAGTGCGGCTGTATGGACTTGGACGTTGCCTTGGGAGGCAACAACATCGACGTCGGGCTCGAGATCCACAATAGCGGCTCTGACCTCGGCTGCAAGGGCCAGATCCTCCAGGTGCTGCTGTGATTCAGGGCTGGTTTTAAAACGATCCAGCGCCAGCGTTTCGCAGATGATGTGGACGGCATCATCGGTTGTGATCTTTTTGATATGGATAAGCAGATCGTAGAGCCCGGGGTCATGGGTGTCTATTCCGTAGAGGTGGATACTCCATTTCCGGCGCTCTTCATCATCACTTTGCAGAATACGAAGCGCTTCCTTCCGGGAAATTCCCTCCCGTTGAGCTTCATTCTTAACCCGCTCATCAAGGTCGGCAATTATCCTCACTTTAAGTACGTGAGCGACATCCTTCACAAAAAAGTGCCCCGCCAGACCGCAATAGACCACATTATCTTTGCGAAAATGCTTGAGGATTTCAGCCCGAATGGAGGCAATATATTTCTCTTTGCGATAGCCGATTCGATCCAGAATAGACGGTGCATCATGGATCGCACGGACAAGTTTAACCTCCTCAACATTGAATTCCCTGGAAGCCTCCAGAATTACTCCCCGCGAGATACACTCGTATCCGAGCTTCTCGGCGAGTTTTTCGGCCACCTCCCTGCCTTTGCTGTAAGATCCCTGGGATATAGTTACGATTGCCATATCTAAAGTCCCTCCTGTAGTTAATTGCAATTTAAGCCGCCGGTTTTCATGAAACGGACTTAAACGAATTCATCCAGAATAATTTGCAGTATAAGTCTCCCGGATAATAAATGCAACTTCATGGTTGTTAATTGTTATGAGCCCTTGGGGATGCAGCATCAGCATGCGGGGCTGTCAGATAAACCGCGATAACGAAATCAGCCTTAGACTGACAAGTAAATCTGACGATTACCGACATCCAGGGGTATCAATCAATATTATTTTTTAAAGCGGCCTGCGATGTCCCAGGCTGACCTATGCGATTTTTTTTGGACCAGGACAAATCCACCGATGGATTGTGTGGTCGATCAAATGTTCCGACACCGCTGCCGCTGCAACACGCTTGCGAGGAGAGCTTGAAAAAAATAAGTTCAGAGAGTTTCGGGCTAACCCGTTCTTATCATCGAGCACGGGCGCGAGCTCCTGGCCCACGGTATGCCGCTGATGGGGACGACGGTCGAGGCCGCGCGGCGGCGTCGACCGATCCCTGTGACCTCCTTTGCCTTCATTCTCGGGGGGCTGCCGCTGGCCGTCGCCGAAGGTGCCGGCGCCGCTGGCCGGCAGGCGCTTCCCACGATGATGGCCTTCCCGCCCAGCAGGTATGAGTCCCCTGCCAGATGTCAGACAAACAATGACACAAGTATTCTGAAAATTCCTACACGATAATCAGACGGCGGCCGATAGAAAATGGCCGAAGGCCGCCTTACCATATGCTCAAACAGGAGCTGCCGGTTCGGAAGTGCGGGGTCGTGCCGAGCGATGCGATTTCAGATCGGGCGAATCCAAGTTTGGTAGAGTCGCGCAAGGCTCTAACTTGGCGGATTCGCAGTCTAGGGCGACATCCGTGACGCCGACGGGCGGGCGAACAACAAAATGTGTGAGAGCAATAATTATTGCAAAGGAGAAAGTCATGAAAAAAGTATCTTTATTCGGAGCGGTTTGTATGTCTGTGCTCATGGCCGTATTCATGGTTGCCACCGGGGCAACGGCATCCGGCAATATGGGCAAAATGTCAGCGAAAACATATCAGGCCGAGCACGCTGCCGACATGAAGGCCCAGAAGATGGGTGAGATTTTCAGCATGGCGGGAACGGTGAAAGCGGTAGATCCTGAGTACAACACCGCAGTAGTCGAATGTCCGCTGAGTGGGCAGATGTTTACGGTGGCCGGGCCGCTCGCCCCGAAGGCCGACCTGCTGATCGGAGGCAAGACTGCTCAGCTGAAAAATTTCACCCAAGGCGAGCATGTCAATGTGAAATGGCAAGCGACCGAGAATGGACATTTGATTCTCAGGCTTGCGGCGAAATGATCGCCGAAGGACAAGCTGTTCCGGTCTAGGGGTCTATCCTGAAAAAAAGAGGGTAGACTCCTCAAATTTGGATCTGACAATAATGGCGCCGCGAAGCGCCATTATTTCAGGTTTCATCAACACCGCTGGACACCGAAGGCAAACAGTTTAGTGGCGTATGTTTGCATCTTGAATTTTAAGGACCGCTGGCAGAGCAAGGGCTTCATGTGGGAAGATCAGCCGGTGCTCGCGCACGGCGACGTGACGCCCACCAACATCTTGTTCGGCGATGAACTCTGGGTGATCGCCGTCGATTTGGAGCGAATGAAATTGGGCGACCGGGTTTTTGACTTGGGCAGGCTGACCGGTGAGATCAAACATTTTTTTATGCAGTATGCCGGCAAGAAAGACTTGGCAGAACCTTACATCGGCCACTTCCTCTGGGAATACGCCGGTCATTTCCAAGATCAGCGCGGCACTTTTGCCGCCGTTACCCGCCGCCTGCCCTATTATATGGGACTCAACCTGTTGCGGATCGCCCGCAATCCATGGTTTGATACCGGCTACCGGCGCCGATTGCTTAAGGAAGCCAAGCTGACCTTGCGGTAGTGAAGCATCCCAGCCTAGAAAGCCAGGATTTCACTTGACTCCAGACGGCTTGCCTTGGACGTCAGAAAACCCATGGAATAATGGAATAAATATATGCGGATAAAAGGCATTCTTTTTGATCTGTACGGGACGCTCATCGATATCGAGACCGACGAATCCTTGGATAAGATTTACCGGGGCATCAGCCGCTTTTTGATCTATCAGGGAATAAACCTGCGCTGGCAAAATCTCCGCGACCTTTACTACGCGATCATGCAGGAGCAGCGGCAAGCCAGCAGCGAGCAGCATCCGGAAATAGACGTTGAGGCAATCTGGGATGCGCTGCTTGCCCGGCAGGGTCTGGCCTCCGAAGCCAAGCGGCGCGGCCTGAAAAGGTATTTGGCCCAGCTTTACCGCGGGCTGTCTCTCAAGCGCCTGAAACGCTTCGCGTATGTAAAGCGCGTATTGAATACCCTCCGGCGCCCTTATCGCATGGCGATTGTCTCCGATGCCCAACCCTGCTTTGCGGGGGCCGAAATCCGGACGGTAAAGCTGGAAGGCTATTTCGATCCGCTCATCATATCGGCCAACTGCGGGTTTCGAAAACCGGATCCGCGTATGATCCGACTGGCATTGGATAAGATCAGGTTGACACCGGGCGAAGTGATCTTCGTCGGCAACGATATGTATCGCGATATTTACTGTGCCCAACAACTGGGAATAAAAACCGTTTTTTTCGCTTCCACCTCGGGCGCTCAATCCTACGAGGAGGTTGTCCCGGACTTCCGCATTGCCCAATTCAAGGATTTGCTGCCGGCGGTGAAAGCCCTGGCGCAGGATTGAATTTATTTTGGCAGCCGATAAGTACCATCCAGCCTGGATACCATATTGCCATAGCGTTCCAGGAGATCCGAACAGGCTTTTTCAAACTCCGCTTCGGTTAATTCACCCTTCTTATGCAAAGCTTCAATTGCCGAATATTCATTTTCATACCATCGTTCTGGATCAAAGTTATAGGTCATCGACGATAATCCTTTGGGGAATCAGCCATTAATTTGAGGAAAACGCTTCGTCGAATACCCGGTTTGACGGCTTGAAATCGATCTGCTTCACGAACGCCGCAGCTTCGCTGGCGCCGATTTCGCGATCCATGGCCGCGTCTTCCCACTCCACGGAGAGTGGGCCGTCATACTTAAGGATATTCAAGGCTCGGATGATCTCTTCAAAGTCGATCTGCCCGCGTCCCAGGGAACGGAAGTCCCATCCCCGCCCCGGTTCGCCGAAATTCAAGTAGCTGCCGAGGATCCCCGAGGTGCCGTCCAGAGAAACAATGGCATCCTTCATGTGCACATGGTAGATCCGGTCCGGAAAAGCCTTGAGAAATTTTACGGGATCCACTCCCTGCCATTCAAGGTGGCTGGGATCGAAGTTGAACCCGAACGCCTCCCTGCGGCCGATGGCCTCGAGGGTCCTCTGCGCAGTGATGAGGTCAAAGGCGATCTCGGTGGGATGCACCTCGAGGGCGAATTTGACGCCGTTTTCATCAAAGACGTCCAGAATCGGGTTCCACATATCCGCAAAGTATCTAAACCCCTCTTCGATTTGATCTTTGCTGACCGGCGGAAAAGAGTAGATAAGATGCCATATGGAAGAACCGGTAAAGCCGTTGACAACCTTCAATCCCATGTTTCTGGCTGCGACGGCGGTCTGTTTCATGGTTTCCACCGCCCAGGCTCTTTTCTTTTCCGGGTCTCCGGCACAGTCTGCCGGCGCAAAGCCGTCGGAACGGGCATCGTTGTTGAGATCGCATACCAGCTGTCCGGCAAGGTGATGCGATATGGAATAGACGCTCAGATTGTTTTCTTTGAGGATATTTTTCTGCCCTTCACAATAAGCCGGATCGGCGGCTCCTCTGGCCGGATCGAAATGATCGCCCCAGCAGGCGAGTTCCAGCCCGTCATATCCCCACTCACTGGCCTTTTTTGCCAGTTCGGTTAATGGCAGGTCGGCAAATTGTCCGGTAAAAAGTGTTACGGGTCGTGCCATGATTTACCTCCTTAGTTCAAAATGGATAACGATATGGAATATTCAAGCCTCTAATTGTAGCGCTTCATGGGGTACCACTTCTGATCGCTTTTGCCGCTTTCCACGGCCGATTCAATAAATGCAAGCCCTCGGGCACCATCAATTACCGTTGGAAAATCAAGCTCAAGCGCTGTGGGCTGCCTACCCTCCAGCTTGGCCCGGATCGTATCGGTAACATTCATATAGATGTTGGCAAAGGCCTCTATGAAGGCTTCGGGATGCCCGGCCGGCAGTCGGGTAGCCCGCCGGGCTGCTTCGCACAGGTACCCGTTGCCGCGGCGATACAGCTGGGCCGGTCCTTCGTTGGTCCTGAACCATAGCTGGTTGGGCTCCTCCTGGTGCCACTCCAGCGCAGCCTTGACGCCGTAAACCCGAATGCGGAGGTTGTTTTCTTCTCCAGCCGAAAACTGGGAGGCGTAAAGAATTCCACAAGCGCCATTCTCGAAATGGAGCAGAATATTGCCATCGTTATCCAGGGGACGCTCAAAAATACTCTTCAGGTCGGCACAGATCTCTGTCAGCTCCAGGCCCGTGATATAATGGGCGAGGTTGTGACAGTGGGATCCGATGTCTCCCATACAATTGGAAACACCCGACTGCTTGGGATCGGTCCGCCAGGCGGCCTGTTTCTGCCCCTCCTGTTCGATCGGCGCGAGAAGCCAACCCTGGGGATACTCGACAACAATTTTCAGAATTTCACCCAATTCACCGTTTTGCACCATATGGCGGGCCTGCTTTACCATGGGGTAACCGGTGTAGTTATGGGTCAGGGCAAATACGATGCCCGACTGTTCGACCACGTCAACCAGTTGCTTGGCTTCTGCCAGGGAGTAGGTCATAGGTTTGTCGCAGATGATATGGATGCCTGAATCGGCAAAAATCTTGGCAACCGGGAAGTGCATCTTGTTGGGGGTTACAATGGATACAAAATCGATCCGCTCACCCGGCGGCATTTTTGATTCAGCCTCGGCCATCTCGGAATAGGTCCCATAAGATCGCTCTGCGGGCAGCAGCAGTTCCCGCGCCGATGCTGCCGCCTTTGCCGGATCGGAAGAGAGGGCCCCTGCAACCAGTTCAACCTTACCGTCCAGCAATGCAGCCCGGCGGTGAACCGCACCGATGAAAGCGTCCTTTCCACCTCCGACCATGCCCATTTTCAATTTACGTTCCAGTGTCATGGTGTCTCCTTTTAAAATTCCTAGAGATTAATTTTCTCTGTTCTGGTTGTTGATTTTCTATAATTTGCTGAAGCAAAAATGACTACATCGGCATGAAAATATTAATTTAAACATTGAATCAAATCTCGCAAATTAACTTGCACCAGCCCCCATATTTTGTCAAGATGAATCTATTCCAAGAAATTTCATTGTAATTGAAATTAAAATATTATATATTTTTTCAACATGTTATATTGCTTTTCAGCAGTCATGGCGCTATGGTGCCGCCGCCAGTACCCGACTGTGAATTAATTTAAACTTAAAAATAATGATGGACGAACAAATATGCAGGCCGCGAATCGTGAAATTACCAAAGCCATCAACCAGTTCAATATTCTGAACACCATCCGCAAGTCAGGCCTGATCTCCCGGATTGAGATCGCCCAACTGACAGGCCAGAGCAGGGCGGCGGTGACCAATGTGACGGCCCACCTTATTAGAGAGGGTACGATCCTGGAAAAACAGACGAAACCCTCTGGTTCGAGGGGGCGCCGCCGGGTGATGCTGGCATTGAATCCCTCGGCCGCCTACGTGGTCGGCGTTAAGCTTTCCGCTTTCCAACTCAGCTTTGCGGTCACCAACATGCAGGCTGATGTTATCTCCTCGCTGACTGTGCCCGTTAGAATAGGGAAACGCTCCGCTGAATTCGTGACTGATCTGATGGAAGAAGGAATTCGCCATTGTGTCGCCAAAGCGAAACTCGGGATGAAGATGATTGCAGGCATCGGCGTCGGCATACCGGGTTTTGTGGACAGCCAGAAGGGCATTACGTATTGGTCACCGCTTTACAGTCAGGGCAACGCCTACTTGAAGGACATGATTCAGGGCCGTTTTAAAATTCCGACGTATATTGAAAACGATGCCAATACGGTTACCCTTGCCGAGCAGTGGTTCGGTGAAGGCATGGGCGTCGACAATTTTCTCGTGGTAACGGTTGAGCATGGTGTCGGCATGGGAATTGTGGTAAACGGGCAAATCTACCGCGGAGAGCGGGGAATCGGCGCCGAATTCGGACATCTTGTGATCCGGCCCGGCGGGGAGCCCTGCCGCTGCGGGAAACGGGGATGCATCGAGTCTTATGTGGCCGATTACAAGGTGCTCGAAGCGGGTATCAAAGCTGCTGAAGACGGACTCTGGAAATATGAAGACATTTCGTCCCTGACCATAGAAGATCTGACCGCGATCGCCGCCAAGGGAGAGCCCGTGCTCAAAGAAATTTTCAAGCGCAGCGGCGAAATATTGGGGCTGGGAATTTCGGGCTTGATACAGCTATTCAATCCCAAAAAAATAATTATTGCCGGTGAGGGCGTGCGCGCCGGAAGCCTTTTGTTTAAGTCGATGCACAAAACCATTGCAACTAACACCAGCAAAGAGCTCCTTGCGTCCCTGGAAATCATCATTCAAAAGTGGCAGGATACCGATTGGGCCAGAGGGGCCGCCAGCCTTGTTCTGCAAGAACTCTACAAATCACCCTTCAACAGCCTCAGACCGATCATCTGACAATTACTCCAAAATTGAAAGCCTAATCTCCTCTGGGGTGAAGTCAAATCCTGGCCCTCTGGGTCAGGATTCTTTACTGATCATGGTTGCGCAAGTTTTATACATACGCAGCCAAAATGCTTTCCAGCATTTCCTGGCGACCGCTTTGAAGTGCGGGTTCACCTTTATCAAGGATATACTGCTCCAGAGTTTCAAAGGAGGCTGCTCCCGATAATATGTCATGGCCGAGACCAAGGTCATAGCTGGCGTAACGACGCCGGACAAAATCATCCAGGATGCCGTCTTCAATTATCTTCTGAGCAGATAGAAGGCCCCGCGCAAACGTATCCATACCGCTAATGTGGGCATAAAACAAATCCATCTCGTCACAGGAACCGCGCCTTGGTTTGGCATCAAAATTCAGCCCGCCGCTCCCCAGCCCGCCGATCTTGAGAACTACCAGCATGGCGCGCGTGCTGGCCAAAGGGTCGGTGGGGTACTGGTCGGTATCCCAGCCCAGCAAGGGATCGCCCACGTTGGCATCGATGCTGCCCAACTTGCCGTTGATGGCCGCAACGGTCAGGTCGTGTTCAAATGAATGCCCGGCCAGAGTGGCGTGATTGGCTTCGATATTGAGCTTGAAATGATCCAGCAGATCATATTTTCTCAAGAAACCCAGTACCGTAGCCGCATCGAAGTCGTACTGGTGCTTGGTGGGCTCTTTCGGTTTGGGTTCGATCAGAAATGGTCCTTGGAACCCGATGGAACGGGCATAGTCCACGGCCATGTGAAAAAAACGTGCCATTTGTTCCTCTTCGCGCTCCATGTCCGTGTTGAGAAGTGTTTCGTAGCCTTCGCGGCCTCCCCAGAATACATAATTGGCGCCCCCGAGTTCCTTGGTGGCGGCAATGGCATGTTTAACCTGGGCCGCGGCATAGGCAAACACATGCGCATCCGGGTTGGTTGCCGCCCCGTGGGTGTATCGCGGGTTGCCGAAAAGATTAGCCGTACCCCACAGCAATCGGATGCCGGTTTCAGACTGCAGGACTGAAGCCTTCTGCACCATCTTTTCAAGGTTTCTACAGGATTCGGCCAAGCTTTCACCCTCAGGAGCCATGTCCCGGTCATGGAAACAATAGAAAGGCGCTCCCAGTTTCCGGGTAAACTCGAAGGCCGCATGCAGGGTATGTTCGGCCTTTTCCATGGGGGTTTTGCTCTGTGCCCAAGGCCGGACAAAAACCGGATCCCCAAAGGGGTCGCTGCCGCTGGATTTAAACGTGTGCCAATAAGCAACTGAAAAGCGAAGGTGCTCTGCCATGGTTTTTCCGGCTACAATCTGCTCTGGATTATAGTACTTAAAGGCCAGTGGTTCCTTCGAGGCCTTGCCCTGAAAGGGTATTTTATCCTTGATTTGCGGAAAATATTCCATTTTTATTCCTCCTTTTCGCGGAAGTGGCAACGCGGCCCTCCACACCCGGCAAGGTGCGAGAGCGGTCCGCCCGGCCAATCAATTAATTCAGAAAATAAATTAATCTAATCCGGCAACTCGTATTATACGGGCTTGTCGCCCGCGCATTGATCAAAATTAAACATTAAATTTCAGGTAGTTAAAATAAAAGAGCCCTAAGCACCCTCTGGCCATGCAAGGTCTTGCTCGATCTTCTATCAGGAACACACCGGCCAGACAAGCGAAATATCGGATTCCACGGACTATAAATATTCAAACCTGTTTTTGGATATTATATATTATGCAATAATATCAGAATGATATCTATCATAATCGTTGGACGGTATGTGCCGAAAAAATAAATTTTTGTAAAAAATTAATCCTTGATTTAGATATCAAAATCTGTCAGTTTGTATTCACTCTTTCCTGTGATATCGTGCGCAGGGCAACCAGGCGATGCGGGCACGGTACAATGCCCGTGAGCCGAATCCGGTCCCATCCCGGCACCTGCTTGCAACGCCGAGCCTGGCGTCTCTTTTTGACAGTCAAATCGGCTATGGAACATCAAGCTATGAGCGATCCGATACTGACCGCAACCTCCATTGTTAAGGAATTTTCAGGGGTCCGGGTATTGAACGACATCAACCTGGAAATTTCCGGCGGAGAGGTGTTCGGGATCATCGGCGAAAACGGGGCCGGCAAATCCACACTGATTAAAATTTTCAGCGGCATTTACCAAGCTACCTCGGGTGACCTTTTTCTGGAGGGACAAAAGATCGACGTCAAAAACCCTATCATGGCCAAAAAGCTTGGGATCAGCACCGTGCCGCAAGAGTTTAATCTGATCGGCCCCCTCAGCGTGTTTGAAAATATATTCCTGGGCAGTGAAATCAGAAAGTACCTGCTGCTGGACAAAGCCGCCATGAAACGCCGGACCGTTCAGCTGCTGCAGGAGCTCAACAGTAAGATTTCACCCGACACGCTGGTGGACTCGCTCAGCGTGGCCGAAAAACAGATCGTAGAAATTGCGAAAGCACTGGTGCACGACTCCAAAATTCTCATTATGGATGAACCCACCACGGTTTTGACCAAAGACGAAACCGGTGTGCTCTTCGGCCGCCTGCGCCAGCTGAAACGCAAGGGTGTCTCCATCCTCTTCATATCCCACAAACTTAAGGAAATCAGGGAAATTTGCGATAGGGTCATGGTTTTACGTGACGGTCAGCAAATCAGCATCGACAAAGCCGACCAGATAGATGAACACGAAATGGCCCACCGCATGGTGGGCCGGGAGCTCACGCAGATCTTTCCGAAGAAAACATTGGCTCAGGATGAACCTGCGCTTGAGATAAAGGGCCTTGAGGTGGCCGATTCCGTGCATGGGGTTCATTTTTCCTTGGCCAGAGGCGAGGTGCTGGGCATGGCCGGCCTGCGGGGGTCCGGTCAGACCGAACTGGCAGAGGCCATCATGGGAATCACAAGGATGAAAGCCGGCGAGGTATTGGTGCACGGCAAACCTGTCGCCATTCGATCTCCCCGCCATGCGGTTCAAGAAAAAATCGCCTATCTTTCAGACGACCGCCAGGGGAAGGGCATCATCGTCAATTTCGATGTTCCCAGCAACATTACCTTGATTTCCCTGAAAAACTATTCCAGGATACTGATCAACAAGCGCAAAGAGTACCATAGTGCCCAAAACTACGTGAAAAAATTTAGTATCCGGGCGGCATCCCTGGCCTATGAACTGCAGTATCTGAGCGGCGGAAATCAACAGAAAGTCTATTTATCAAAATGGATGGACACCCGCCCCGAGGTGCTGATACTCAATGAACCCACCCGGGGGATCGACGTCAACGCCAAAAGCGAAATTTACCATTTTGTGCACTCCCTTGCAGAGAGCGGTATTGCCTGCCTGGTCATATCTTCCGAACTGGAGGAAGTTATCGGTTTGTGCTCGCGAGTTCTGGTCATGCGGGCCGGAAAAATTGCCGGTGAACTGACCGGTGATGAAATCAATGAAGAGACGATCATGCTATACGCCACCGGACTCCAGGACACCGGAACTACAGACGGAATGACAATTCAATGAAAAGAAAGTTCGATTTTGCCAAATATGCCCCGATTTTTGCCCTTGTTATCCTGTTCATTATTTCATCATTGGCCAGCCCCTATTTCCTGAATTTTAAAAATATAACCAATATTTTGCGCCAATCGTCGTATACCGGCATCATCGCTCTGGGAATGACCTTCGTCATCATCTCGGGCGGAATCGACCTGTCGGTTGGATCTATGGTCGCACTTATCGGGGGCATTGTCATCCTGCTGCTCAATTACTTCGGCGGCGATCCCATGGCGATCGCCGGGGCCATTCTGGCCGGAATGTGCCTGGGCCTGATCGCCGGCGGGCTCAACGGACTTATCGTCACCAAAGGCAAGATTGCACCCTTCATTGCCACATTGGGGACCATGTCCATTTTCAGGTCCCTGACTCTTTACATCAGCAACGCCGGTGAGTTCCGCTCAGCCAGCGATATATATCCGGTCATCGGTTCCGGGTACTTTCTCAACCTGCCGATTCCGGTCTGGATATTTTTCGGTCTGGCTGTTGTCTTTCACATCCTCTTAAATAACACGCGCTACGGCCGGTATGTCTGTGCCGTGGGAGCCAGCGAAAAGGTGGCTGTTTACTCGGCAATCAAAATTGATTGGGTCAAAATGATGACCTATGCCCTGACCGGGCTGTCCGTTGCCGTCACCTCCATCATGCTCTCATCGCGGTTGAACTCTGTCAGTTCATCCAATGCAGGTGTCTTTTACGAACTGGATGCCATTGCAGCGGTGGTTATCGGCGGGACCTCCCTGTCCGGAGGAATCGGTACGATCATGGGGACTGTGATCGGGGCTATTATTCTGGGCATGATCAACAATATGCTCAACATGGTAGGCGTATCCCCTTACTTACAGGGTACTGTAAAGGGCTTGGTGATTATTTTTGCCGTTCTTGTTCAATACAAACGCAGGAACAATTAATTCATCCGGCGCAGGCCGGAAAATATGTAACCTAAACAAAGGAGGTAGGAATATGTTGAAACGTTTAATTTCAGTGGCTATTGCAGTGTTGTTTATCTTTTCCGTATCCGCAGCTTTCGGAGCCGACAAAATCAAGATCGGCGTCTCCATCCCCAGTGCCGATCACGGGTGGACCGGCGGCATCGTGTGGTGGGCCAAAAAAGCCATAGACGATTGGCACAAAAAGGATCCAAATATCGAATTCTTCCTGGTGACCGCTGATACACCGGCTAAACAGGTGGGGGACGTCGAAGACCTGATGGTAAAAGGCATCAATGGACTGGTCATTCTACCGCATGACTCCGCACCGCTGACACCCACTGTGGCCGAAGTCCACAGCAAAGGGGTCTACACCGTGGTCGTCGATCGGGGCCTGACCAAGGATGCCCAGGATGTTTACATTGCCGGCAACAACCCGGGTCTCGGCAGGGTGAGCGGCGAGTGGATGGCGAAAGAACTGGGTGGCAAGGGCGACATCGTGGTCTTGGAAGGTATCCCTTGTGTCATCAACACCGAACGCGTTGAAGCCTTCAACAAGGTCATGGAACAGTACCCGGGGATTAAAATCCTCGACTCGCAGCCGGCCTATTGGTCAACGCAAAAAGGGCTGGAGATCATGGAAAACTACCTTCAGAAATATCCAAAAATCGATGCCGTCTGGGCCCAGGACGATGACGTTCTGAAGGGTGTGCTGCAGGCTTACAAAGAGTCCGGAAGAAATGACATCAAATTATTTCTGGGGGGTGCCGGTTCCAAGGATGTCGTCAAGATGATCATGGACGGGAATAAACTGGTCCGCGCCGATGTCACCTACCCGCCTTCGATGGTGGCAACGGCTATCAGCCTTGCGGCGATGGGATTGCGCGACCAGCCGCTGAGTGGATTCTACCAGAAAAAGATCCCGTCAAAAATCGTTTTGGCAGCGGAACTGATCACCAAGGAAAATGCCAAAGACTACTACGAACCGAAGTCCATTTACTAAAATAAAGCCTAGCGTGAATCCTTTTAGCGGGCCGGAAACAGCCGCACACCTTGTATGCCCGGCCCGCATGTATTCCGACATCGCACGATCAAGAGAAAGGCATGAACAGTTATGATCGGTATACGGGTGTCCTGAACGGCACACCCGTTGATATCCTTCCCCGAACCCCGATTCTGATGCAGTATGCTGCCGAGCATATTGGTGCCGACTATGCCGGATTTGCTTCGGATCACCGCATCCTGGTCAAGGCGAACCTGACATGTGCAGCAGAGTTCGGCTTCGACCAGATCAGCTGTATATCTGATCCCTACCGGGAGACACAAGGCTTTGGCGCCTCAATTACATATCTCAAAAGCAGTCCCCCCATCAGCACCCACCCCCTGAAGGAGAACAAAAGTCTGGCTTCCCTGACCAAACCGGATCCGCTGGCTTCGGATCGGATGTCGGATAGAATAAACGCGGTCCGCGCCTATAAAAGACAATGCGGCCATGCCTATTCTATTTTAGGATGGATCGAGGGTCCGGCGGCCGAAGCCGCCAATCTGCGCGACGTAAGCGACTTTCTGATGGACCTGATAACCGACGAGCCTTTTGCCTGTGAGCTGATGGATGTCTGTGTGGAGACAGGAATCAAGTTCGCCGGGGCTCAGGTGCAGGCCGGCGCAGATACCATCGGCATCGGCGATGCCATCGCCAGCCAGGTATCGCCGGCTATGTATGAAAGACTGATTCAACCCCGGGAGAGGCGGTTGATCGCGGCCGTCAAAGAAATGGGCGCCTTTGTAAAACTGCACATTTGCGGCAACATCACGCATCTATTGCCGGGGATTGCCGATCTTGACATCGATATCCTCGACGTGGACCACATGGTCAGGATGCGAACGGTCCGGGATGTTATCGGGCACGGTGTTGCACTTGCCGGCAACATCGATCCCGTCGGCGGGATTCTCCAGGGGACCCCGGACCTGATCCGGCGAAAGGTTCTGGAGACCTATGAACTTGTCGGCAATCCCTTTATCGTTAATGCCGGTTGCGAAATTCCTTCCGGAACTCCCCCTGAAAATCTTAAAGCGCTGTGTGAACCTGTTCCTTATCGGCCTGAAAGCAGTAGAAAGAGGGGCAATGGGAGTTAAACACCCCTTGAAACAAAGCTCAAGTATTTCCAGCAAGGCGGTCAACCTTTCGATGTGATCTTTGATTCTGGTGGCCCGCAAGAACTGATCGGAATCCATATTATCTGTTAATGCCGCTTAAACGCATACCCATAAACAAAAGGAGGGTGCACATGCAAAAAATATTAAAGGGTATTGGTTGTATGTTTATCGCCGTCGCCGCGCTCGCTGTCGTTAGCGGGGCCGCATACGCGAAATCACTGATCGTCGGTGTGAGCTGGTCCAACTTTCAGGAAGAACGTTGGAAAACGGACGAGGCTGCTATGAAGGGACGACTGCAGGAGCTGGGCGCCAAATATATCAGCGCCGATGCGCAGGCCGATGCCACCAAGCAGATTGCCGACGTTGAAAACTTGATCGCCCGGGGCTGCGATGCCCTGATCATCCTGGCCTACGACGCAGATGCCATCACGCCGGCCATCTCAAAGGCCAAGGCCGAAGGCATACCTGTTGTTGGTTATGATCGCCTGATCGAAGATCCATATGCTTTTTATCTGACTTTCGATAACAAGGAAGTCGGCCGGATGCAGGCGCGCGAGGTCTTCAAAGTCAAGCCCGAGGGCAACTACGTTTTTATCAAGGGCTCCCCTACCGATCCCAATGCTGATTTCTTGCACGCGGGGCAGCTCGAGGTGCTGAAAAAAGCCATGGATGCCGGCAAAATCAAAAACGTGGGTGAACAGTATACTGAGGGTTGGAAGCCCGAGGTCGCGCAAAAGAACATGGAGCAGATCCTGACCGCCAACAACAACAAAGTTGACGCGGTTGTGGCTTCCAATGACGGTACCGCCGGAGGTGTTGTGGCGGCGCTTACAGCTCAAGGCATGGAAGGCATCACGCCGGTATCCGGCCAGGACGGCGACCACGCCGCGCTGAACCGCGTTGCCAGAGGCATCCAGACCGTATCTGTTTGGAAGGACGCTCGCGAATTGGGCAAAGCCGCAGCCGATATCGCTGTGGCCCTGGCCAATGGCAAAAAGATCGACAACGCCATCCAGTGGGCCGGTGGTCCCAAAGGTGTTGCGATGAATGCTATTCTGCTAAAACCGGTGCCCATCACCCGGGAAAATTTAAACGTGGTGATTGACGCCGGCTGGGTGAGTAAGCAGGTGGTTTGCCAGGGTGTTGATAGCGCCAATGCACCTGCGGCATGTAAATAAAAATTGCTTTTGGAGGGCATTCCATTTAGATCCTGGAATGCCCTTTTTCCTTTTTATCGGCAATTATTGTCATAGAACCGGGGAAGGTCGATTTTAAAGTTTCTTGCGGAGTCAGTCTATGTCCAACCAGGCCCAGCAGGCAGCAGTGAATGAAAGTGTGCTATCGCGACTCCTCCGACAAGTCGACATCGACAATCGAATGCTGGCCATGATCGCCGCCTTGCTCGTGATATGGGTTACACTGAATATCATGACCGACGGCATTTTTTTCACGGCCCGGAACATGTACAATTTGGCGGTACAGTCGAGCGTCGTGGGGATTATGGCGACGGGCATGGTCCTTGTAATTGTCAGTCGACACATCGATTTATCTGTAGGATCGCTGCTGGGTTTCACGGGTATGGTCATTGCCTATCTGCAAGTCCACGTGTTCCCCCTCGGTGCGGCCTGGAACTGGCCCTTGACGATCCTTTGTGGTTTGGCCCTGGGCGGGCTTATAGGATTGTGGCAGGGCTGGTGGATTTCATACCGCGGGGTTCCTTCCTTTGTCACCACATTAGCAGGGCTGTTGATATTTCGCGGTGCCGCATATCTCGTAACCGATGGCCGGACCGTGGCGCCCATGGACAAAACCTACCAAATCCTGGGAGGCGGCATCGACGGCTCCATTGGGGCGGCATGGAGCTGGATACTGGGTGGTTTGGCCATCACCTGGATGCTGATCAACACCATAATGGTGCGCAGGAGCTGCCGCAAATATGGGTTCAAATTAAAACCGCTTTGGGCCCAGCTGCTAATTCTGACCATCGGAACGGCCCTGATATGCGGCTTTGTTCTGGTAATGAATGCATATTACAAACCCAGGACGGAGATTCCGCGCGGCATACCCGTACCGGTGCTGATCATGATCTGTGTGGTGGTGGGCATGAGCCTTCTGGCCAAAATTACCCGATTCGGCCGATATGTCTTCGCCATCGGGGGCAACCTTGAAGCGGCTGAGCTGGCGGGTATCGCGGTTAAAAAGATCACCACCCTCGTGTTTGTGGTCATGGGCATACTCTGCGCTGTCGCTGCGGTAATTACCACGGCCCGGTTGAACGCCGGAGCGAATTCCATGGGTATGCTGGCCGAGCTCAACGTCATTGCCGCCGCCGTCATCGGCGGAGCTTCGCTGGCTGGTGGTCAGGGTACCATCACCGGCGCTATTCTGGGCGCGGTGATCATGCAAAGTCTGGACAACGGGATAGTTCTTTTGGGTATTTCCAGCGCCATGCGCCAATTGGTTATCGGCGCTGTTCTGATCATCGCCGTATGGTTTGACGTAGTTTACAGCAAAAGCAGGCCATAGGGAGAAACGGCATGCGCCAAAGGCCTTTAGTTGAGATGGTTAATATCCACAAGCGATTTGGCGGTGTGCATGCCGTTAACGGCGTAAGCATCGATCTCTATCCCGGCGAGGTCGCCGGTATTCTGGGTCACAATGGTGCGGGGAAAACTGTCTTGATGAAGGCTCTTTCCGGAGCCATTCCCTGCGACGAGGGCGAGATTCGCATCAATGGTGAAAAAGTACGCATCGACTCTCCGCGGGATGCACGCAAATACGGCATTGAAACCATATACCAGACCCTGGCGTTGGCTGACAATCTGGATGCGCCCAACAATCTGTTTTTGGGAAGGGAAATCATGACGCCCTATGGGACACTCAACGATCGCGCGATGGAAAATGAAGCCCGCAAGGTCATCGCCCGGCTGAATCCCAATTTTACAAACATCACCGATGCGGTTAAAAATATGTCCGGTGGTCAGCGTCAATCCGTAGCTATCGCCAGAGCCATATACTTCAACGCCAAAATTCTAATCATGGACGAACCCACCGCGGCCCTCGGACCCCAAGAGACGGCCATGGTCTCTGAATTGATTAAGCAGCTCAAAAGCGAGGGCATCGGTATCTTTCTGATCAGCCATGACCTGCATGACGTATTCGACCTGTCAGACCGCGTATCGGTCATCAAGAACGGCAAGTTGATCGGAACCCGGCGGACCCGGGACGTCACCAAAGACGAAGTTCTGGGTATGATTATCATGGGCAAGCTTCCGAAGGCAGACTGATCGGACTTAACTGTAAATCGGCAAAAAATTGCATCAATTCTCTTGACTTCCATGAATTCAAGGAGTTATTAATCATTTGCTGAGAAAGTAAAGCCTTATCAAGCGTCTACCTTAACAAAGGAGGAATCAGCATGGACCTTAAAGAAGCTTTTAAAGTAGCGATGCAGGGGGAAATCGAAGGAAGAGAACTTTACGCCGCGGCCGCGGAAAAAGTATCCGATGCCAAGGCCAAAAAGGTCTTTTCAAATCTGTCCAAAGAGGAAAACCTGCATTTCGAACATTTGCAGAAGCTGGCCCAGTCCCATTTCGAAGGCAAGCCGGTCGTTATCCCCCAGCTGGCGAAGATAGAAACCTTTGGTGATGCCGAGAGCCCTATTTTTACGCGGGAGTTTAAAGATTTTGTCAAGGGACGGCATTTTGAAATTGCCACCCTGTCTATCGGCGTGAAGCTGGAACTGGAATCTTCCAAATTCTACCGCGAAATGGCGGAAAGCACGGAAGATAAATCACTGAAGGACTTTTTCCGCTATCTGGCCGACTGGGAAAATGGGCACTACCAGGCGTTGAAACAGCAGCTCGGTTTTCTCCGGGAACACTACGAGCTTCAAAACAGTATGTTCCGGTTTTAAAGAGTTTGTCTATGCGTTCGGGCCTCCTCCCATTCGGGCCGATTTGCCGCTCCTTCCCCTGATGAGCCTGATGGAAATGTCCCACAGGCTGCTCATGCCCGTTTTATTTAGAAAAGGTCCTGAAGTGGAGGCCCCGATTCATTCGGCTTTCTGATGAAGGAAAGGTGGCGGATGCTTTCGCATAGACATGTGCCTGGTTCTACAGCGGACTGGCTCGCAAGGGCACCGGCCTCTCTGCCCTAAAGATCCTGAGGCTTAAATTTTTGCCCAACAATACGGGCACTTGTCACCACGTGTATTTCTGCCATTTCCCAAATAATCGGATACCCACCTTTGTGATAAGCTCTCACCTCATCGCAGCCTTTAAAACCAAGGAATCCCCTGAGCTTTCCATAAGCTAAGTCCGGATAACCAAAGGGGCTTCCTCTGCCAAGCCTGAAAAAATCAGCCCGTTTGCGACTTTTTTGTTGACAATTTGAGTTAAGGGTATTTAATCATTAGGAGCAACCCGATATAATCATGCTGGCATCTTCCTGGTCTCTGGTTTTGATTTTCAGAGAAGGGAGGATTGGGAAAATTACCTGCTTTTTGCTTTTTTTCGGATGCTGCCGGAGAGACAGCACAAACCCAACTTCAGTTGAAGAGGAGGAAGCTGATGACCACAGTTATTATCGTAATTGGTTTTGCCCTTTACCTGTTGCTTTATTTTACTTACGGGAAGAAAATTGAAAGGGACGTTTTGAAGGTTTCGGACGACAATAAGGCGCCGTCCGAAACTCTCTATGACGGCGTTGATTACATACCGGCACGACGGGCGGTGCTCTTCGGACATCACTTTGCCTCCATCGCCGGTGCAGCCCCAATTATCGGGCCCGCCATCGCAATCTGCTGGGGCTGGCTTCCCGGCCTGCTGTGGGTTTGGTTCGGCAATGCCTTTATCGGAGCCGTTCACGATTATCTGGCGCTGATGTCCTCAGTGCGCTATGACGGCAAGTCGGTTCAGTTTGTCGCTTCGGACCTCATCGGCAAAAGGACCGGGACCGCTTTTTACTGGATCGTCTTTTTTCTTTTAATTCTGGTCGTTGCCGCCTTTGCCGCCATTATCGGCGGGATGTTCGTCAGAACCCCGGAAATTTCCTCCGCATACGCATGGAAAATTTTTGCGGCACTCATTTTGGGGACGCTGATCTATCGGGTCAAAATGAATTTTACCGTCGCCACCATTATCGGTATCATTATGCTGGCCCTGGCCATCTTTCTGGGAACCAAGACCCCCATCACGGCGAGTTACGGCGTATGGATGTGGGTATTTTTCTTCTACATCATCGTTGCCGCGGCGATTCCCGTCAATGTGCTCCTGCAGCCCAGGGATTATCTCAATTCTTTTCTGCTTTACGCAGGCCTGCTCGTGGGTTTCGTGGCGGCGATTTTTGCCATCAAGGGGTTTGAAATCCCCGTCTTTTCAAGCTTTTCACCGGTTCTGCTCGGCGGAAAGCCGACCCCCTTCTGGCCGGCAATCCCGCTGGTGATCGCCTGCGGATCGCTTTCCGGCTTTCATGCCCTGGTGGCCTCCGGAACCTCGTCCAAACAGCTGACCAAGGAAACCGATGCCCTGGCCATTGGGTATGGCGCCATGTTCACCGAAGGATTTCTATCCACCATCGTGATCGTATCAATTGCCGGTTTCGGTTACACGGCACTGAAAAACGCCGGGGTCACTCCTGAAGCTTTAAATTTCGGAAACTGGGCTGCGGCGTTCACCAAGGTCTCGGCCTCCGTTAAGCTTTCAGCGGCAAACCTTTTCGTTCAATCCTATACCGACATGGTTGCCGCCACCTGGCTGAACTTTATACCCGGCATTTATGTAAAGGTGATAGCCGGCATGTGGGTCGCCTCTTTTGCCATGACCACGCTCGACACTACCAATCGCCTGGGCCGTTATTGCCTGGTTGAAATGTTGGCGCCGCTCAAGGACCGCGCCACCGGCCTGCACAATGTACTGACGAACCGCTGGGTCGCTTCCGTGATCCCGGCCGCTATCGGCATCTGGCTGGCCGCATCCGGAAACTGGCTGGTCATCTGGGGCTCATTCGGCGCGGCCAACCAATTGATTGCGTCCATTGCCTTGATGACCGGCGCCGCCTATGTAGCCAAAAGAATGAAATCCGCTTTCGCCAACATAGCGGTTATTCCGGCCTGGCTGCTGTGGATTACGGTGACGGCGGGGATTGTCTGGTTCATCTTCAACGTCCAGATCGACGCCATCGCCAAACGGCCCGGACCGGGCTGGACCATCATGGTTCTGCTGGTGGTCATGTTTGTATTGAACTTCGTATTTATTTACGACTTTATCAAATCAAAATCCTACAAGGTCGAATAGCTTGACCGATACATTGCATGCATGGTGCCTGGCAGGGTCAATCGATGCCAGGCACCATGTACTTTCCATGCGGGGGTTAACCTTAATGAAGGTTTCGGTTTTTGATTTTCTCAGAACCGTGTTTTGCGACCTGGACAACAGCCACCGGGCGAATGTGTGTTCATTAACGATTATCGAGATGGAAGAACTGCAGAATATTTTTGCATTGCTGTTGCTGGGATCGTTTATTGGGTTGCCTGCCCCGCCGTCCTTTTTGGCGGTCGAACTTCTGCCGTACATGCAAAAAGAGCTGGAAATCCTGAATAAACGGGCCGGCAGTGCCAATGACATGTTGTCGGAAATGTTCGGATCGCTTGGGGTCGGCTGAATGAATTTTTTTTTCTTTACCGGTAAAGGAGGGGTCGGGAAATCCACCCTGGCAGCCGCTTCGGCCTGGCAGTTGTCTCAAAAGTACCGAGTCTTGATCGTTTCGCTGGATCCGGCCCACAACCTGGGTGATATTTTTGGGGTTGATATTCGGGGCGAACGACGCTTTTCAGAGTCGCTTCACCTGAAAGAGGTAGATTTCAAGAAACAGGCGAAGGCCTATTTAAAGAAGGAAATCAAAACACTTTCCGACAGTTACAAATATCTCCAGACGCTGAATCTTGACACTTATTTTTCCGTTTTGAAATATTCTCCCGGCATCGAAGAATATGCTTTGCTGACCAGCATCGAGGAGACGATTCGCAACGGATCCGGTTTCGATTATATCATTTTCGATACCCCGCCAACGGGCTTGACCCTGCGGTTTCTGGCGTTGCCGCAGGTAACCATTACCTGGATCGACCGCCTGATTCAAATCCGGCAAAAAATTCTGGAAAAATTTTATACCATCCGCCGGATTAAAGGACCGCAAAGCACCGCAGAAACACTCTTGTCCTTTGACGAAAAAGATGACGACATTCTGCAGAAGCTTTATTCTCTCAAATCGGGTTATCAGTCGCTCAGCCGCACCCTTCAGGGGGATGCTTGCTCGATCGCACTGGTCTTTAATCCGGATTTGTTGTCGCTGAAGGAATCTCTGCGGTTGATCGAAGGACTCGATGAACTGCACCTCCCGCTGCGTTTGCTTCTTCACAACAAGATTTCTCCGAGCAACCGGGAAATCGCCGAACGGGTGGAAGCCGAAATCGGTAAGGCGGCCGCTGCGCCGTTGATGCGGATTCGCCTGCAGTCGGACTTTCAAAAAGACAAAACGTATAGGCTATATGATCTCGAAGAAGATCTTACACCTTATCTTGAGCGGTCCTGAAGGGAAAAATGTTTGCACACCAAAATATCGTCACCCAGCCTGTTTTTTTCCTGTTCATCGGCTTTTCCTGCCTGCTGTCAGCCGTCTATTTCTGGGGAAGACGCGCAAATCAACGGCTTTATCTTTCCGCTTTCGCTGATCTGACGGATGTGATCAAGCCTGACGATCAGACCTTTACCAATATCGGTGGGGTCGTCGGTTACCACGCCAACTTCATCCTTAAAAAAGAAAGCGTCTTTTCCAAAGTGGACGCCACCATTACACTGCTTCCCAGGCATTCTCTGCTTTACATGCCCCTCTCGAAACTGATCATGAAATTTGATCGGCTGTTTATCACCCTGTACCTGAAAACCGCGCTCGCCGGTGAGGGGCACCTGATTGAAAAGCGCTATGCCGGATTTCGGGCGCCGAAAATAACCAACGCTCCCCGGCTGGAAAAAATTGAGATCAAATGGGGTAATTACGATTTTTTGCTTTATTTTGAGCAATATAAAATGCGTGATCAACTCATGTCTTTTGTAAAAAAAAACCCAGACCCCGGAAGCATCCGACATATTGCTATTGTTGCCAGCGAGCGGAAATGCTATCTTTTCATGATACCAAAGCGGGGCAGGGTCAAGGAGAACTTTACACCCGTTTACCGCTGGCTTGGCTCAGTGTCATAAATGTCTTTCTTTAATTTTCTAGCCAGATCGGTTTGAAAATATTTGACCTTAACGGGCGCAATTTGAGCAATATCCCGCCTAAATATATACGCGCCCCTATCCTCCTTCACAAAATCCTTCTCGGAGATATATCCTTCTATACAGACAGTGATTCAGCCAGGCCGGATCCTGAATCATTTTTCAGATAGATTTCTCGGAAAAAAGCGCTTGACAATCGATTTTATAATTTATATTTGATCAAATATATAAAAGGCAACATTATGTAGGAGACAACATGACGATCTATCGAACAATGGCCGATCTGGCAACTGAGTCGCTTCGGGAACGACTGCTGGTGGGAGGGTTCTCTCCCGGTACGAGGCTGATTCCTGCCGAACTGGAAGAGACGTTGAATCTAGGCCGCATGGCCATCCGGGAAGCGCTCAAAGAACTGATCGGTTCCGGACTGGTCATACAAAAGGCAAATAAGGGTATCTGCGTGGCCGCTCCGCCTTCGGTTGTTGAATTGGACGCCCTCTTTGACGCGCGCTGCGCCCTGGAAGGCAAAACTGCGGCCATGGCCGCTTCAAAAATCGATCAAGAGTCTCTGGCCGTTCTCGAACGCTTGTATGAAGAGATGGAAGATCCGAACAAAGCGCCGATAGAATATCATCTAATCAACCGAAAGTTTCATCTCACCCTGTATCAAGCCTCGGGGTGGCGCCATGCCGTAGTTTGTATCACCCACATGCTGGATCAGGTCCTGTCTTATTTCGGACCGCGTGCTGCCAAAGCCGAGCTCGACTTTACTCCCTACAACCGGGAACACAAACGCATCCTTGATGCCGTTCATGCAAAAAAACTCGATGAGGTTCGCGACCTGATCGTGGCCAACATTAACAGGGGCAGGCAATTAATGTTCTCATTGAAGTAGGCATTATCCAGCCGTGCTCAAAAGCAAAGGAGGAGGAACATGAAAAAGCATCTAATTTTAACCGCAGTATTGTCGGTGTGCCTGCTTGTTTTCCTTGTCAGTCCGGCATTGTCTCAGAGTACACCGGCCCACAAACCTGAAAAAGTTATCTTCCAGACCACCCAGTTCGGCCGGGCCTTTTATGACTACGCTTTCGCTTATGAGGAGCTGGCCCGCAAATCCGGATCCTGGGTGGAGCTCAAAGCCGAGGAAACGCCGGGGGCAATGTTCATAATCAAATACCAATACGAAAACCTCGATCAGATGCGTTCCGGCCAAAAGCCCTGGACCGTTACGTATGGCAGCTCCAACGGGATCCGGTTTAACAGAAACGGCTGGGCACCTTTCAGCAAATATCCGCTACCCGGATTCACCGTGTTTTCATCGATTTTGTGCCGCATCAACGTACTGGGCACCTTTGACCCGAACATAAAGTCCGCCAAGGACCTGGCCGGAAAGCGGGTGGCCGTGGCCGCCAAGGCAGCCCCCTTCAATTCGACCCTCAAATATTTACCGTATTTTAAGAAAGGACTCGGCGTGGACGTCAACTGGCAGTTCATCGGCATCGATCAGGGCAAGGACGCTCTCCTGAACGGCACGGTCGATGCCACCGTCTGCACATTCATGGGAGAATACGAACTGGCTCCCGACGGAAAGACTTTTGTCATTACCAAGGCCGCGCCGGATTCGCCCACCCTGCAGCTGCTGGCCTCGGGCCGTAAACTGCATCTCATCCCATTCGATCCGCAAATTCTGATGTCCACCTACCAGGGCGAGGAGATGGAGGTCTTTAACCCGGCCCTGCTCAAGGCAGGTGCAGCGGACGGCATTGCGGCGGATGTCACGGGATTGTGCGAATTCCTTTATATGCAGTGTGATAAGGACACACCCGACGATATCATCATCGAGCTGTTGAAGGTCCGCTACGAACAGGCGGACAAATTCGGCGATTATCACGCCATGTTCAAAATGCAGCCCAAAAACCCGTTCCCTGCGGGCGTGCCCAAGGACTATATTCATCCGGCTGTCTACAAAGCGGCCAAGGAATTGGGTTTCAAAGTAATCGAATGATTCCGTCCGGAACAGGGGGACCGGCAAATCTCCCAAGCCGTTGCCGATCGGTTTTTTTGATCGGCAACGGCTGACATTTACAACTGTTCGGTCATCGGTGTGATCCATTCATCCCGCACATTCTATCAATAGAGGACGCATACATGCCTGAGCCTGAAACTAAAACAGAAGACAGCTGGACCCGGACGATTGACTTACTGATAAAGGCCGTCGCCCTTATCATGATCGCCTACCATGCCTTTACAACCTGGCATCCCATTTTCAACGATTTGGTCCACCAGAACATCCACCTGGGATTCGCCCTGGCCATTCTGTTTCTTTACGGCATGAAATCACCGCACCGGCGCAGCCGGGTAATCTATTCGATCGGCATCATCATCAGCATCGGCTGCACGTTATATATGCATATCAATTTTGAACGGCTGGACATGTTTTCGGGATCTCCCGAGTTGCAGGACATCCCGGTCGGGATCATTCTGCCGGCAATCGTCCTGGCAATGTCGTGGGTCCAGTGGGGAGCCATATTTACCTGTCTGGCGCTCGTTGCGGTGGTCTACGCCTTGTACGGCCATCTGATTCCGGGCGCATTAGGGCATTCGGAATTGGCACCGTCCTATGTATTGTCCATGATGGGCGTCGGATACCGCGGCATCTACGGCGTGCTTCTGAACGCTTCAGCCATCCTCATCATGCCTTTCATCATTTTCGGCAGCGCTTTCGAATCCGTCGGAATCAATCGGGTATTCATCGAAATCGGCAATTGGATCGGAACCCGAATCCGTGGCGGCGCAGCCCAGATCGCCGTTATTTCAAGCACATTCATCGCCATGTGTACCGGGGCGGCCATGGCCAATGTGGCCTTGACCGGGTCCTACACCATCCCCCTAATGAAAGAAAACGGCTACAAGCCTGAACAGGCCGGGGCCATAGAAGCCGTGGCCTCCACGGGCGGGCAGATAACGCCGCCGGTAATGGGCGTTTCTATTTTTATCATGGCCAATTTCCTGGGGATCGGCTACCAGGTTTTGATGGTCAAGGCCATCCCATCGGCCGTTATCTACCTTATTTTGACATCTTTAGGCGCCCTTCTCATCGCCCAGCGGGAACACCTGGCGAAGATAACGGTCAAGACGAATTTTTCGGTCATTGCCAAGGGTGTCTGGGTTTTCATTATCCCGATGCTTGTGTTGGTAACCCTTCTGGTCAAAAGGTTCAGCCCGGCCTATGCCGCCTACACGACCCTGGCGGTGCTGCTGGGCATCGGCTTATTGTCAAAAGAAACGCGGCCGTCCCTGGGAAAGTTAATCGACGGCCTGGCCAACGGCGTCCGCATCGTGGCTTCATTGGCCATCGTCTGCGCTGCGGTGGGCATATTTGTCAGGATGCTGATCCTCACCGGAGCGGGCATCAAACTGGCGGGGATGATCGAGGTCCTTTCCGGCGGCAACCTGTTGATCGCCCTGTTTTTAACAATGATCTTGTCGATCGTGATGGGCTGCGCCCTGCCCACGGTTCCGGCTTATATCATTGTAGCGCTGGTCGTTGCCCCGGCCCTGGTCAACATGGGGGTGGACAGGCTGCTGGCCCATTTCTTTGTGTTCTACTACTCTGTGCTGGCGGTCATCACGCCGCCGGTTGCTCCCGGTTCCATGGTGGCCAGCAAGCTGGCTGAAGCCAAATTTATTACAACGGCCTGGGAAAGCACAAAATTGGCGGCGCCTTTTTTCCTGGTGCCG
This sequence comes from uncultured delta proteobacterium, assembly GCA_963769935.1. Classification (GTDB taxonomy): domain Bacteria; phylum Desulfobacterota; class Desulfobacteria; order Desulfobacterales; family JAFDCJ01; genus JAFDCJ01. Next base: position 99,582 of record CAVYNY010000030.1, read on the forward strand.
TATTTCATCATCTATAATCCGTTGTTGCTGTTGGAGCCTCAGAAAGATATTTGGGGTATTGTCCTGGCGGCCATCAGCATGATCATCGGCTGCGGCTCTTTGATGGTAGCACTTCAAAAGTGGCTTATCGTCAAGACGACTCCTGTTGAGAGGCTATCTTTGTTCGCATCGGCCATCCTGGCCACGGTATACAGCATCAACCAGAATTATGCGTTCTTAACGATTGCCGCGGTTATTTTCGGCGGAGTTATCCTGCTTCAATGCAACAGGCTGAGATCAAGTAGAATTTAGATAAGGAGGAAAATTTGGCTATTTCAAATGTAGGACCTTTGGACGGAATTAAAGTTATTGATTGCACCCATATTCTATCCGGCGCCTTTTCAAGTACCATGATAGCGGACCTCGGCGCCGACGTCATCAAAATCGAAAAAATGGGCACCGGGGATCCTGTGCGCGCGAGTGGCCCTCCCTTTCAAAAAGGTGAGAGCGCTTATTTTTTTTCGGTGAATCACAATAAAAAAAGTATTTGCATTGATCTGAAGAAAAAAGAGGGCATCGATGTCGTCCACCGGCTGGTGGCGCAGGCCGATGTCTTTATGGAAAATTTCAGACCCGGTGTCATGGACCGGTTGGGGCTGGGCTACGAGGCCCTGAAAAAAATAAATCCGGAATTGATATACGCTTCTCTGACAGCCTTCGGCAGCAAGGGGCCTTATAAGGACAAACCGGGTTTCGAGCTGATCATTCAGTCTCTCACGGGACTTGTAGACGTTACGACGCCTCCAGGGGGGCAGCCCGCCAAGATACAGGTCCAGATGGTCGATCTCACAGCCGGTATTATTCTGGCATACGCCACCCTTGCAGCACTCTATCACCGGCTGGTCACCGGAAAAGGCCAACGGGTGGAAACCTCATTGCTGGAATCGACCATCACCATGCTGGCCAACCTGGCCAACATTTTCCTGATGTCGGGCAAAGTTCCGACCGGATTGGGATCCAGAAATCCCCAATCCATGCCCTCCCAGGCATTTAAGACCAAAGATGCCTATGTGTCCGTTGTATTGTCTTCCGACCATTGGGGGCGATTCTGCAATGCTTTGGGGCACCCGGATTGGACTGAGCACCCGGATTTCAAAAAGCCCACCTATCGCGTCCGGCATTATGCCGAAATGGAAGCCATGATCCAATCGGTAACCACTACCAAAAACACGGCGGAATGGCTTGAAATTTTCGAAACACATCAGGTTGCGGCGGCCCCCATCAATACCGTTGAGCAGGCTTTTGAGGATCCCGGCGTGATAGCAACCGGCATGGTCAAAACCATGGAGCATCCGATTGCCGGGAAAATAAGGCTTCTCGACAAGCCCTGGCACATGTCGGAAACGCCGGGCGGACTGAGACTGCCGCCTCCGCCTCTGGGATGGCATACTTCAGAGGTTCTGACCGCAGCGGGATTTGAGGCGGACGAAATTGACGATCTGAAAAAAGCGGGAGTCATTGGCGGGAAATAACCCCCAACGTTGCATAAGTATTTTTAACTCTTCGTGTCTCGTATTAGATAGGCCGTTGTTTTTACCGCGACGATGCTGGATGCTGGATACTTGTTGCAGCGCAGCGGAGATCCAGCTTTAGGGGGAATGCTGGATTTACTATCACGCCCACTTTCAGACTTCGCTCTTCGAGCTACGACCCGACAAGCAGTTCGAGTTCACAGAGACCGCGGAGAATATTATTCTTTCGCCGCAGGCGGCTGCCAACTTTTACCTCTGCGACCTCTGCGCGCTCTGTGTGAGATATATAGTTTCATATATAGATCCAGTATCCAGGATCACGTATTATTACCAATGCCTTGCATTACAACGTCTCGTTTCAGGAAAATAAAGGATAAAGTGTCCCGGCGCGGAGGATCAGGCTTTGACTTCATGCCGGAAGGGGTAGCCCTGGCTGTCCAAAAACCCGTGAAGCGATGGAGTAATTGAGTAATGGAGTAGTGAAAATTTAAAAAGGAGGAACGGAAATGAAAGCCAGATTCGCAATCGCAGCAATCGTTTTTTTGACCTTGGTCATCTGCTCCCTGCCGGAAAGTGTTTTGGCGGCGGACCAGAAGAAATTGCCTGAAATCGAAATTAAAGTTCCAGTGCCGGCTGCTCAAAATTCGGATTTCGGAATTTTGGGGGATTGGATCGCTAAAAGCTTCGGGGAAATCACGGGCGGCAGAACCAAAGTAAAATTATTCTGGAGCAATTCCCTGGTTCCGCTTAAGGACCACTACAGGTCCCTTCAGGCGGGGATCATTGACTTTGCTTTCGTAAATACTGGGGTCAATCCGGGCGTATTCCCGCTTTCGGAACTGTTTCAGCTTCCGGGCATTGCATCGACCATCGCATCGAGCAACCTGACTTTTATTGATCTTTTCGATAAGTACCCCGAATTCGAACAACAGTTCAGCCCCAAGGTAAAATACATCGCCACCTGCCAGTTCCTGCTGTCCGATCTGCATTCAATCAAGCCGGTCCGCACCCTGAAAGATCTTCAAGGCATGAAGATCGGCTGCCAGACCCCTGAAAGTGCCAAGGCCATGGAATTATTGGGCGCATCCGCTTCGACCGTCGCATGGCCGGATATGTATGTCCAGCTGGAAAGAGGTGTTGTGGACGGCGTTATTGCGGCCTGGGCCATCGTGAATATTACGCATTTGCATGAAATCGCCAAGTATCACACCATGCTGCGGCTTTGCCCCGGAATTGCGCATTGGATGTTCAGCCGCAATACATGGAATAAATTTACGCCGGATGAACAGCAAAAATTCAAGTTGCTTGGGGCGTCTTTGAGCAACAAAACCGCCTGGAGTGTGGTTTCGACAAGTCATGATATGCGCTTCAAGGAAATTACACCGGAAAAGGGGCACACCACGATAGAACTATCCCAGCAGGACAGGGAACAAATCAGAAAACTTTTCAGGCCCTTGTGGGATGAATGGGCTGAGAGGATGAAAAGCCAGGGTTATCCGGGTGATGCCATCCTGCAGGATACGCTGAATTGGACTGAAATGTATAGCTACGAATAGGAGTGAATATACCCTGACATAAATCTTTTTGACGCTTCATGTTTGAAATTAGCAACACAGTCGTTTTTAGCGAGACGATCCCGGATGCTGGATACTCGATGCTGGATATACTGGAATTCGCCGGGAGTCAGACATGGATCCATCCAGTATCCAGGATCACTTACTTGTACCCATGACTTTCATTAGTAGCGCTGAATTGAAGCTGATATTTTATGCAACTTTAGAGTAACATTGCACAACAAGGAAAGTCGATGTCATGCGGTTAGTCGTTTTCGCCAGACTATTAAAGAAGGTCCTGTATCCGCTAAGCTTTGGGAGCATCCTTGCCTCCGGCGCAGCAGTACTATTGATGATGATCGTTATCGTTGCAGATGTTATATCACGCAACGTTTTCAACGTATCCCTGCAAGGCGCCATCGAGGTGGTGCGCGTGCTGATGATTATTGCGGTATTCGGAGGCATGTCTTATACGGCATTAGAGGACGCCCATGTTAGAGTCGACATTCTTGTTAAAAAGGTTTCTAAACCGCTTAGACTAAGCTTAATTGCAGCCGCCGACTTGCTGGCATTTGGAGTGATCGTCATCATCGCTTTTGAGACGTTTATCGAGGCCCAAACGCTCTTGAACGAGCACGCCAACACCGGCCTGCTCCGCATCCCGCTTTCGCCATTTGCATATGCAACAGGTGTTTTCCTGTTTTTTTTTGCATTCGCACTTTTAACTGATTTCCTGGAATCCATCGGTGAAATTATTGCAAGCGGCAGCGGAATTTTTAAATTTTTAACTCCCATGGTAGTCATAATTGCAGGGTTATTTTTTCTGTCACTTGATCCAAGCGTCATACCCATAAGATTGTCTTCAGGCATAACGGGTTTATTCTGTTTAGTATTCATGTTTGTACTTATTTTCCTGGGAGTTCACATTGGGGCTGCCATGGCATTTATCACGCTGTTCGGTTTAAGCTACCTCATCAGTCCCGAAGCCGGTACAACCCTTTTAAGCATGACGTCTCAGAGTATTGCCTCAGACTATATATGGAGCGTCTTCCCGCTTTTTACGTTTCTCGGAATCGTTGCTTCAAGTGTAGGATTCGGTAAAGACGTCTACGAAACAGCTTACAAATGGCTGGGCCACCTACCGGGTGGTCTCGCTGCGGCCACAGTCGCCGGTTGTGGTGCTTTTGCTGCTATCGTAGGAGACAGCACAACCGGCGTCGTTACCATGAGTACAATTTCCTATCCGGAGATGAAAGCGCGCAATTACAATGTACGGCTCATGACCGGCTGCATTTGCGCGGGAGGCGCCCTGGGTATTTTAATTCCCCCGAGTTTGGGACTGCTGGTCTACGGCATCCTCACCGAGCAATCGATCGGAAAGCTTTTTCTTGCCGCTCTTCTGCCCGGCCTGTTGGAAACAGGGGCCATAATCCTGTATATATATGTGATCTGTAAAAGAAATCCCCAACTCGGACCGCCCGGAAATTACTCACCATTTTCGGAAAAATTGCTTAGTTTGAAAAAAGCCTGGCACGTCGTCGTATTATTTGTTTTAGTGCTGGGCGGCATTTACACCGGCATTTTCACAGCCTACGAGGCTGCCGCCATCGGTTCGTTTGCGGTCGTGGCAATGGGTATTATAACCCGAAGGCTAAGCTTCAAAAATTTTTTTGACGGTGTTATCGGCGCTTCAAAGGTAACGGCTCTAATACTGTTTATCTTTGTTTATGCCAATGCCCTGGGGCAGCTTCTTGCGATCAGCCAGATCCCAACGACGCTGGCAAATTTCATTACCGGCCTGGAAATAAGCAAGTATGGGACACTGTTGGCGATTTACGTTTTGTACCTGCTGCTTGGCTGTGTGATGAATGTAATTCCTGCGATGATCCTGACGTTGCCTATTTTGTTTCCAACGATTATCAATCTCGGATTTGATCCCATATGGTTTGGCATCATCGTAACCATTTTATTGGAGGTAGGCGTCCTTACCCCGCCCATCGGAATGAACGTATTTGCCATGTCCGGAATTATAAAAGAGGTGCCCATTTACACCATATTCAGAGGCGTCTTTCCATTTTGGCTGGTGATGATTTTCGTCTTATTGATTCTCACACTGGTTCCGCAAATAAGCCTGGTTCTGGTTAATGTATTACATTAAAATTGGAAAAGGGGTAAAGAGAAAATATGGAGCTCAGAATTAAGCCGGTGCGCGTGGGCACGAGTCAAGTTGACAAATCGATTCTTACCTATCTTCGCGGCCAGGGGACAAAGCTGACCGTTCCCCATATTATCTGGGTCATAGAAGGCGGGCAAAAATTAGTTGTTGTGGATTCGGGACCCGCAGCTCCTGAAATAGTATCCAAGGAGCTTGGCCGCAACCTCACCCGGGAAGTCAATGAGGAACCGGCACAGGCATTGAAAAATGCCGGCGTAGATCCATCTGAGGTGGAGATCGTTATCGCAACGCATCTTCATTGGGACCATTGCGGCAACTTTTCGTTGTTTCCGAACGCCGATATTTATGTACAACGCAGAGAACTGGCATTCGCCGTTGCGCCCTTGGATATATATCTGGGCGTTTATGACGCTGCGATCTTTAACATGAACCCGAAATGGTCGGGCAGTGTCTCCCGATTTCGGATTGTAGACGGCGATTTCGACCTTGTTTCCGGTGTGCGGTTGTTGTCTCTCCCCGGACATACGCCCGGTTTGCAGGGCGTATTGATTTCCACTGGAAAGGGAAATTATTGCATTGCGTCGGACACCGTAAACATAACGGAAAATTGGGCAGACAAAATCCCCTCCGGAATCCATGTGAACCTTGAGGATTGGTACCGGTCATTCCGCAAAATCGAAAAAATGTCGGATCATGTACTGCCCTGCCATGATATGGTGGTTTTAGAAAAGCCTGAATATCCCTGAATTAAATGAACCGCACAGAAAACAAATCCAAACCTCGTCGATATGAATTTGTCTTAGGGCCCGCTTCTTTTTTCGATATGCCGGAAATTCTGGAAGGCGCCTCGCTGGAAATCGATATCCAATCCGATGGCGTGGTCGGCAGCCGGGCGCGCACAGAAAAACGGGTCCGAGTCATCCGTCTGTCTTTTATCAGTCAGCTCTGGCATGGATTTACCTGGAAGCATCAGGCCCGGATATACCTGCCGGTAGCTAATAGGCTGCATGAGCATGTGGGGATTATCGGCACTCACAGATTGTTTACCCAACCGGGTGACAAACGGGAGTTCATCCCCGGCACCGGTCTGCGCTCTGAAGATGAATTTGCTGAAGGCACGGCGCTGGATCTTAACATCCCGATCATGATTTTCAGTACGCCGGATGAAGGCCTGGATGATATGGACGAATCCGACCTGATGGGATTTGGCATGCAGAACATGATGAAAACCGGTGATCTGACCTGGTCAGGGTATTATGCAATCGCAAAGTCATATTTGCGTGCGATCACGCTCATGCAGATTCACCCGGACATCCGGGCTGAAAAGGCGGTTTTGCTGGGCTGCTCAAAAAGAGGATTGGCCGTCAGCATCTGCGCCGGTGCCGATCCCGGACGGGTGGCGGGAGTGATGATCACTTGCTTTCCCGGCGGCAACCTTCTTGGCATGGCGGCAAATAAGTACAAGGCTTTCGGGCCGGAGATCAGTGGCCCCTTGGAATCAAAAACAGGTCCTGGTTTCCAACCGCCGAAAGTTCAGCTGCGAACGCTCAACAATCCCGTCGGATTCGGCTATCTAATGGCTTTTGATCCCTATTTATGGCGTGAGCAGATTAAAGCTGCTTATCTGGTTGCGATCGGCACCAATGACGAGTTTTACGGGTTGGAAGCTCCCAATGAAATGCTTGAGGAGTTTTCAGACAACAAAGCTTTTCTGGCGGTCGACAATCTGCCGCATACCTGGATTTCTCGGAAACATCTGGCAGCGTGGCGCATGTGGCTGCGATATACCTTTCAGGGGGTCAAGATTCCACAAGTGACAACAAAGCTGGAAAAGGCTGCCGCCGTCGTCAATATTACCGCTGATGTCATTTTCGATGCAGCACCTTTGCAGGTCAGGCTCTACTATTCATACAACCATTCGCATGATTGGCGGTTCTCCAAGTGGAACCATAAAGAAATGGAACTGGTTTCAAATCGGTATCAAAGCCAACTGGAGGCTGTTCCTGATTCCCATCTGGCTTTATACGCAGAAGTTGGATATGAAGCAAATGGTGAACCGGCTTATGTAAGCTCCCTGGTTGCCGTTTTGCCGCATGGGTGAAGTCCGGCATTCCATCCATTCATCAATACAGCAGGCAGGCCACAAAGTGTCCGGGAGCAATTTCCTTTAGCTGCGGATCGACCGATTTGCACTGCTCCATGGCCACCGGACAACGGGAAGCGAGTCTGCAGCAGGATGGTGGATCAATTGGGGAACTGATTTCGCCGATGAGTTTGACCCCGGCATCTCTTCGTTCCAATCCCGGCATGGAAGCTATCAGGGCACGCGAGTACGGGTGGCAGGGGTTCTCGAACAGCATTTCGGTCTGCGCCAGCTCGGCCACCTTTCCCATGTAGATCACCGCCACCTCGTGCGAAATATGCCGCACGACGTTCAGATCATGGGACACGAACAGATAAGCCAGGCCCTGTTCTTCCTGTAGCCTTTTTAATAGATTCAGAACCTGGGCCTGCACCGAAACATCCAGGGCGGATACGGGTTCATCGCAGATAATCACCTGGGGATTGACGGCCAGGGCGCGGGCGATCGCGATTCGCTGCCGTTGCCCGCCGCTGAACTCGTGCGGGTACCGATATAATTGTCCGGCATCCAGGCCCACTTGATGCAGTATACCGATGATGGCTTCCAGCCGCTGCTGCTGATTCAGATGCGTATGCAGCTTCAGGGGGCGTTCAACGATGGTTTTCAAAGTCTGACGCGGATCCAGGGAACTGTACGGGTCCTGAAACACCATCTGCAGGCGCTGACGAAAGGTCCGCACCCGCATACCTGCGATATGGATACGAGTGCCCCTATCGTAATGGATGATTTCCCCCGATGTTGGCTGGTGATAGTGAACCATGGTAAAGGCGATCGTTGATTTGCCCGATCCGCTCTCCCCAACCAGGCCGAGTGTCTTGCCCGGGTATATCTTCAGATTGACGTTGTCCACGGCCTTGAGCGTCGCTTTTTTGCCCAGGTCATAGACGCTGAAATATTTGCACAGGTTTCTGGCTTCCAGGATCGGCTGGCTGTTTGGCGCATACCGGCTTGTATGTTCTGTCATGATCACGTTCGGCTAAACCATGTGGCAGGCGATGAAATGATCTTTTTCGATCTCTCTTAACACGGGAACTTCCTGACGACAAATTTTATCGGCCAGCTTGCAGCGGGGGTGGAATGCGCAGCCGCCGGGAACCTGAAGCATATCGGGCACCATGCCTGGAATCGGTGTCAGATAATCGCTCTTTTTCCCGATTTGCGGCTGCGATTCTTTCAGACCGATGGTGTAAGGATGCACGGGTTTCTTGAATACCTCCGCGGTCGGTCCGATCTCCACTTGCCGGCCGGCGTACATCACGCAGATTCGGGCACACACATCCGCCACCACATACAGGTTATGGGATATCAGCATCAAGGCCATGTTGCTTTTTTGAATTCGTTCGGCCAGCAGGTCCAGGATCTGGGCCTGGATGGTCACATCCAGGGCGGTGGTCGGTTCATCGGCGATCAGCAGCGACGGGTTGCAGGAAATGGCCATGGCGATCATCACCCGCTGGCGCATCCCGCCTGAAAGCTCGTGCGGATACTGCTTCAACCGCTCGCGGGGCGACGGAATTCCGACCATCTTTAAATAATCCATGGCCCGGTCGTCGGCTTCTTTTATCGTAGCGTCCAGGTGGGTCTTAATGCCGGCGCGCATCTGCCGGCCGATGGTAAACACCGGATTCAGACTGGTCATGGGCTCCTGGAAAATCATGGCAACCCGGGAACCGCGTATCCGGCGCATTTCCCGCATGGGCAGGCTGAATACATCGTTATGGTCCAGCATCACGCGCCCTGTGGTAACGGCCGGCGGCGTCGGGTTGAGCCGATTGATGGTTTTGGCCGTGACGCTTTTACCGCTGCCGGACTCGCCCACGATGCCCAGGGTTTCCCCTTTATTCAACGTCAGATTCACCTGGTTGACCGCTTTAAGCTTGCCGGCCCTCAGTTCGAATGTGACACACACCTCTTGCAATGACAAAAAATGGTCGTCCATAACTCCAACAGCTTGACTATTTTTCCGACAAGCGCGGATCTAAAACGTCACGCAATCCGTCACCCAGCAGGTTTGCGCCCAGTACCGTGAAAAATATGGCCATCCCGGGGTAGACAGCCACCATGGGCGCGGTTTCCATCAGGTCCCGGGCTTCGTTCAGCATGAGGCCCCAGCTGGGTTCCGGAGGTGGAGGGCCCAGACCCAGAAACGTCAGTCCGGCGAACACCAGCAGGGTGTAACCCAGCCGCACCGTGGCCATGACTATCAAAGGGGACGCCACATTGGGAATGATCTGCCGGTACAAAATCCACAGACCGTTTTCCCCGATCAGCTCGGCTGCCTTTACGTAGTCCCGCTCCCTTTCCGCGATGACCAGTCCCCGGGTCATCCGGACCAGGCTGGGCGCGCCTCCGATGATCAACGCCAGAATGCATGGCCACAAGCCGGCACCCATAATGGCCAGGATGGCCATGTACAGAATTAAGCCCGGAAAAGAGAGCAGGGCATCGTTTATCCGCATGAGCACGTTGTCGATCCAGACCCCGTAATAGCCGGCCAGGGCGCCGATCGCGACACCAATCAGCATCTGCAGCGGGACAACGGCCAGCGCCACCATGACCGCGTTGCGTGCCCCCCACACCAGGCGCGACCATATATCACGGCCCAGCTGGTCGGTGCCCATCCAGTGCTCGGCGCTGGCCGGGGCCCTGAGGTTTAAAAAATCTCCCTGGATGGGGTCATGGGTGGCCAGCCAGGGGGCAAAAACGGCCGTAAGCACCACAATTGTGCAGATAATCAGTCCAACCAGCGCAATCCGGGATTCCACCAGGCGGCTGAACGTCTTGTCCACGCGCATAATAAATCGTACCAGTGCTCCTTTGAAACCGGATTCGCCGGTGATGCTGCCGGCGCTGTCAAATTGCGGATTCGCCTTGCTTGAGTTCGTCATTTGATCTATTCCAGTTGGATCCTCGGGTCCAGCCACTTGTAAATGATATCCACCAGCAGGTTGATCAGGATGAATGCGGACGACAGGACGATGATCCCCCCCTGGACCACCGGGTAGTCCTTGGCCATGATGCCTTCGTAGATCATGTTGCCGATCCCCGGCCAGGAAAATATCTGCTCGATGACCACCGTCCCTCCCAGAAGCATGGCAAAGCGAATGGAGGAAATGGTCAGCGTGGGAATCATGGCGTTCTTCAAGGTGAAGCGGGCCACGATCTCGGTTTCGCTCAACCCCTGCGACCGATGCGTTTGGACATAATCCTTGTTTAACTCCTCCAGCATGGTTGAGCGGGTCATCCGGGTGAGCACCCCCGTCATTTCGATCCCCAGCGTAAATGCCGGCAAAAACAGGTGGTGCAGAAACCCCGTGATGCTCTGGCCGGGAGGGACGTAGCCGATTATCGGGAACCATTTCAAAACCAAACCGAAATAGAGCATCAGCATGAGTCCCGCCCAGAAGGAGGGCAGGCTCAGGCCCACCAGCGCCGTTACCTGGGCGGCATAATCCACCAGGGACTTTCGCTTTACCGCCGCGAAAATCCCCAGGGGAAATGAAAACAGGAGCGCAAAGAACATTCCGCCGACTGCCAGGTAAACCGTTCGCGGCAGCGCTTCCCCCACGATCACGGAAACCGGCCGGGCATGGAGGATGGAACGCCCCAGGTCCCCCCGCAGCACCTTTGCCAGCCAGATACCGTACTGCACGATGATCGGTTTGTCGAAGCCATACTTCTGGATAACCGCCTGCCGGACCTCGTCGCTGGCATTGATTTCAACCAGGGAATCCACCGGGTTCCCGGGGATCAGATGGAGGATGGAAAACACCAGAACCGTCACCAGGAACATGGTGGGCACCATATACAGCAGCCGGCGGACCAGAAATCGCCTCAGTCCCATCTTAGCTCTCCAGCCAGGCTTCCTTGAACCCCTGTTCCTGGATGTAGTAATTCCCGGGGTTGAAATTCTTCAGCTTTTTGCTCCAGCCGTTGGCCAGAACCATCGTCATGTATGGGATAAAAAAAGCCTTTTCGTTGGTCCTCAACACAACTTTTTTGAATTTCTCCCGCCGTTTCCGAAGGTCCATCTCCGCGGACATATCGTCCAGCAGCCGGTCCAGCTCCGGATCCTTCACTCCCGTTATCGGCGCATAACCGTCATAGGGTTTGGCCGGGTCGGTATGAAGAAAGCTGTAATAATAAGTCATGGGATCGTCGCCGCCCACGGTGAAGACGAACATCTGGTAGGTCATGGTACGGAGGTTGTTCCAGTACTGAAGGCCCATCTGCGTGGTAATCTTGATGCGGAAACCTGCCGGCCGGGCCATCTGCTGCACCACCTGCGCCATCAGGTCGTTCTTGCCCCAGGTCGGGGTGATCTTGAATTCCACGTCGATGCCGTCGGGATAACCGGCTTCCTTCAGCAGTTGCTTGGCCTTGGCGATGTCGGGCTCCGGTACTTTGATATCGTCGAAGCCCCAAAGAGATTCGGAGGGTTGAAACCCCTGGACCGTCGGAATCCCCCGTTCTCCGTACAACGCCTGGGCCAGTTTCCTGCGATCGATACTAAGAGCCAGCGCTTGACGGACTCTCTCATCGTGAAAAGGCGAATGCCCAATTTCCGGGAGATTGTTCAGGTAGATTGTCATGGTGGCGTCATTCAACCTGGGATAGAATATCAGATTATCCTTTTCAAAAGGCACATACAGTTTTTGCCCCTGGAACAATTTCGCGAAGTATTCGTCAATCACGCCGTAAATATAGTCCACATCTCCGGCTCTCAGGGCCATGGTCCTGGGCTGGTCCTTGATGACCAGCATCTCGACCCCGTCCAGGTAGGGCAGCCCCGGTATGCGGTAATCCTTGAATGCTTTGAAAAAGGCCCTCTGGTTCTGCTGGAATTCCACCAACTCGAATGGTCCGGTTCCCGGCGGTGCGACCCGGTCGGATTTAAAGTCGGTGGATTCCCCGAAGATCTTGCCCTGGGGAATGGAATCCTTGGGCATGATCGGCGCATTGACCCAGGCGTTGGCGATCAGAAAGGCGGCGTAAGGCTGGGTAAGATTGGCCACCACCGTGTAACGATCCGGTGTCTCTATCGATTTCAGGTAAGCCCCCAGTATTTTTCGCGCAGCCGCCATATGCGCCGGGTCTTGGATCCGCTCCCAGTTCCATTTGACATCGCCGGAGTCGAATTCCTTGCCGTCGTGGAATTTGACGCCCTTTTTAAGGTGAAACACATAGCGGGCGCCTCCTTGTTCGATATCCCAGGAGTCCGCCAGCATCGGCTTGACCTCCGGGACGGCTTCCGGCCCTTTTTCCTTCATGATTTGAAAGCGTTCTCCCAGGGAAATGGGGTCCACCAATCCTTCCCAGGCCAGGGCGGCATCCTGGCGGCCCCAGGTACCGTTTCGGCGCTGAGGATCGGGAGATTGAATCAAAAACGACATCCCGCATTTCAGGATGCCGCCGCGCCGGGGTGTTGCGGCAAACAGGGAAGCTCCCCCCAGGGACAGGGCCACAGTTCCGGCCGCACCGGCCGCCATAATTTTAACGAACTCCCGTCGGGACATCTGTTTCTTATGGTTGCTCATGTTCCTATTCCTCCTTCGCATTAAAGGTTTCACGATCACGGAATGCAGCATCTTTTTGAAGGGCAATTTCCATTTTTAAACCGTTGCCGGGGTTTATTCAGAACTTACTAAGCCGAGCATAATTCAATAGACATAGATGCATTTAAAATCGAAAACAAACATTCACCTTGCGCAGAATGCCCTGCTCCAAATGCCATTTCGAAATTTATAAAACCATGGCAGCTGACGGGGCATCTTTTATGTCTACTTAATGATGAGCTTCTCTGTATATGGGATCGACCCCGGGATGGTTCACTGCTTTGACCATTGCGCCATTTTAAAACGGGAGCGGCTTATAAACGGTCTGGACCAGAGGGCCCGTGTCAGGCATAGATCAACTCTTTGCTTCCCGTCTTCACATTTGAGTCGATCTGTTCCTGCAACTCCACAGAATAGTTGCGTCTGATATTTTCAATTCCTGACTGCACGTTTGATTTGACAAACGCTTTCAGTTTATCGGCGTCTTTATCCCGAATCGCCTTGAGGATATTCCGGTGATCTTTATTGAATGTGGCGAGATCCCTGTACATCTCTCTCCGGCAGAGACAGCTGCGGAATATCAATATCTGGTCGAGCCACAAGGCAACGGCGCGATGAAGATGGTTCCAGCCGGCAGGCTTATAAAGATTCAGGTGAAATTCCCGGTTCAATACAAAATGGTCTGCGAAGTCTTCCCTATCGTCAGATAAGGACTCCATTTGAGTGCTTAAATGCGCTAACTCCTTAATTTGATCATAGGTGAGATTTTTTAAGGCCGCTGCGGCAATTGTGGGTTCAGCGTGAAGTCTTAGCTCAAAAATCACTTCCAGTTCGGCCAATGTCAGAGGTTTTGCCACATAAGTGCCCTTGTTGGTGATCGTCTCAGCCAACCCATAGCCCACTATCTGGCGAATCGCATCTCGAATGGCCTCACGGCTTAGTGACAGCTCCTTTTCAAGTTTGGCTGGAACCAATTGCGTGCCGGGCTTTAACTCTCCCTGCAGGATGGACTTTCTGAGACCCTCTAAAGCCATCTCAGTCATCGTCATGTATCGTGCCATTGCATCACCGCTATGAGAATTCTGTAAAAATGGTTTTCGTTGGGGCAAAGAAGACCGGCTCTGAGTAGAGCATGACTGCCGGCTGCCAGAACCGACCGCCGGCAGTGTTCCGGCGGCGCCGATCCGGTTCCTTATTACGACGTGGGGCCAGTTTGAAATCCAGGGAGAAGCGTTTGAGTCTCAAGATCCTGACTGAGAGAATATGCAGCAACATCAGAACACAATCGGCGTCCTCAACTGTACAATTAATAGCATCATCTGTATTTTGTATTTCACCAAATACCAAATACTAAATTGATCTGTCAACAATTTCTTTAATTGAGTTTAGAAATGAAAGAACTATGCTTAGCCAGACGAGATAATAATCTCATCTTTTCGGCTTATGAACGTGAAAAACCCCTCTTCGTCCTTAATGCCGATATCTCCGGTCAGCATCCACATCCCTATAAATTTTTCTTTTGTTGCCGGAGGGCTCCTCCAACATTCCTTTAAGACCACCGGATTCCTATCTGTCGCCTTTACGGCTGTCTCATCTTGTTCTCCTGGTGAAAGGATATTGCCGTTCTTTTCCAGGACCTCGAGGGCAGCCGGGCAATTAATTCCATTTTATCTTTAATTTGATGGGCAAGTCGATGAAAGCATGGATCATTTCCACTTCGGTCTCTTGTCTATTTATTTCCACCTTGCCCAAATTAATGACTACAGTTACATTAGTTGTGCCATCTTTGAGAGTTTCGGTCGTGATATCAGCAATAGTCCTTTGATCTATGTATTTCGATAGAATCTGGCGCGTCTTTTCCTTTACTCCCAATTCGCGAAGAGATGGTTTGAATATTTTTCCGACAGTCGTCGTTGGCATCTCTGCAATCTCAAAAATTTTTTTAGGTTTGGCCGGTGGTTCAGCAATGTGCTTGATCATATATTTTTCGAAATCCACAATGTCCAGATCTTTGCCCGGTGCCTTTACGACAAAGAGAATCGGCACCTCACCGGCATACTCGTCAGGCATACCCACAGCGGCACTCAGCGCTACCGCTGGATGGGCATCGGCAACTTCTTCAATAGAGGCCGGATCAATATTGTGGCCGCTACGAATAATGAGATCTTTTTGGCGACCAGTTAAAAACAGCCTATTTTCATCATTCATATAGCCTAAATCTCCGGTCACCAGCCAGCCGCCTTCCAACAAAGCCCCGGCATTATGCTGCGGGTCTTTGTATCCCGGAAACACCTGCGGTCCGCGAACCAGCACGGCTCCTATCTCCCCGACATCGCATTTAACCACGGTTTCATTTTCAAGTTCTTTCTGTCTGGCAACCATAAGGTCGGAAAAAGGAACCCTCAGGCCGGCCGATCCGAGAATCCGCTTCCCCATGACAGGATTGCTCGAAATCATGGCACCCGTCTCCGTCATTCCGTATTGTTCGTAAAGCGGGCCGTTTATCTTTTTTTCGAAACGCTCACCGACAGGCACCGGACATAGGGAACCACCCGTGAAGCCCATTCGCACGGATGAAATGTCGGCATCTCCAACCGGGACATCGGAAATGGCAACAATGGCCGTTGGCACGCCGCCTACGATTGTCGCTTTATACCGTTCAACAATTTTCCAATAGTTGCGAAGTATATCCTGGTTTCTCAAACCATAGGGGGAAAGAATGACATCGTGCGCACCGGCGGCCATTCCGGACATGCCCAGTGATATCGTCCCTCCGACATGAAACATCGGCAGACAATTCAAAACCACATCGGTTTCATCGATGCGCCACATCTGCGCAAACGCCCAGGCACCATGGATCTGGTTGCCATGGGTCAGCTGCACGAGCTTTGGAGTTCCGGTTGTACCCCCGGTGTGAAACAAGGCGGCGATTGTATTTCTGCCTATTTCTCTGGCAAAGGTTAAACGGTCATTAGGATAGGCCTTGACCGTTTCATCGAAATCATGCATGCGGCTATCTTTTGCCGGCCCACCGCCGAGAACGAATATCTTTTCGATCATATCTGCTTGGGCGATGACTGCCTGGACCTTTGCCCAAATGTCTTTGTCCACATTCGGACCGGGAACGACGAGAACCTCCGCATTTTCCGCATGCAGCAAATCAACGATTACGTCGGGATTGAGAAGGTAGTTGATGCTGCTCACAATACCGGCCGTCTGCGCACCCCAGATCGTGGCCGGGATTTGGTCATAGGTCGGAGAAATAATGGCGACGACACCGCCTTTTCTCGTGACCGTATCGTACATCATGTTGGCCACACGCGTAACTTCTCGCAATAGTTCTTTATTGGTCCGGGTATGGGCGGCATCGTCTAAATTGCCTGAAGGCAGAACCGTTAACCCCGGTCTGTCAGGGTAAAGTGTAGCAGTGGCAGTGAAAAGATCATAGACACTTTTTGCTGTCACCAATTCGTCATAAGGTTTGCTTCTCAAGGGATTCAATATCCTCGAGGCCTCTAATTGGTATGGTGCATTTTGTTGTTCTCATCTTTCTCCTGCGATTTTCAATATGCTATATTGACATAATGTAAGCGCCCATATCAATGGACAGCTGCATACATTACCATTGTCTCGGTTGCGTCTTCAGCATTGAATTCCTCAACGATACGCCCTTGACGGGAAACAAGAATACGGTCGGACAAATGGAGAATTTCAGGCAAATATGATGAAATGACGACGATCGCCAGGCCATCGTCCGCAAGTTTATTTATAATCTGGTGAATTTCAGTTATCGCCCCGACATCTACGCCGCGAGTCGGTTCATCGAAAATGATCAGCTTCGGGCGTTGCGCGAGCGCTTTGGCAATCACGACCTTCTGCTGATTTCCTCCGGATAATTCGATGACGCGCGCATCGTTTCCGGTGGCCTTGATGTTGAGGGTCTTGGTCCATTCTTCCGCCATTTTCCGCATTTCACTCATATTGACGATGAAACTCCTGGTCAATCCGGCAGTCATCGCCGCTATGTAAATGTTCCGCGCAATGGACATCGTTTCAAAAAAGCCCTCGATTTTCCGGTCTTCGGTTACATAAATAATCCCGTCCCTGACTGCCGGCTGCGGCACTCTGTACCGGACGGATCTGCCTTCTAATTTTACTTCTCCGCCATGAACGAGGTCTCTCTTCACAACCCCGGCAATAATTTTGGCAGTCTCGGTTCTGCCGGAACCAACCAGGCCGAAAATTCCGGTAACTTGTCCCGCAAAGACTGAAAAGGAGTTGTTACGAACAATATTCTGCATCGACAAATTCTGGACGCTCAATACCATTCGACCGGCTTTTCTTCTTTTTCTGCCTTGCGCACTGACATCATAGAGCTCACCACCAAGCGGTCGTCCGACCATGGCTTGAACGATTCTATCTCTAGTAAAATTAGAAGCGGCATCGGTTACTACTTTTTCACCATCACGAAGCACTGTAATACGATCTGCTGATTGCAATGCTTCCTCCAACACGTGTGTTATAAATATTATTGTAACACCGGCTTGGCGCAGGCGATTCAGTAAAGCAAAAAAATGATGTTTTTCTTCAGGCGTCAGCGTAGCAGTTGGTTCATCAAAAATGATGATGCGGGCATTATAGTACACAGCCCTGGCGATCTCGACCATCTGCTTTTGCGCTGCACCGAGCCTCGCCACCGTTACCGAGGGGTTTACTGAAAAATTAAGAGATTGAAGATATTGCTGCGCCGCTATGTAAATCGTCCGAAGCCGATTATAAAATTTTTCTTTTCCCAAAAACAAATTCTGGGCAACCGTGAGCGACGGCACAAGGCTGGTCTCCTGAAACACCATTGCAATACCGTGCGCGATGCCATCTGTCGGATGATTTATTTTAATGGGTTTTCCATCGAGTATAATTTCTCCCGCGGTCGGCGTAACGGCTCCTGCCAGTATTTTTGTCAACGTTGACTTACCGGCGCCGTTTTCGCCGACCAAAGCATGGATTTCGTTCTCTTCCAGGTCAAAATCCACCTTCTTGAGAACCGGAACCCCTTTGTATTCCTTGGTCATACTCTTCATCTGGAGAATTACAGCCATAGTGTTTATCTCTTCTCAATCCGATCAATCGGATATGATGCGACCATGCCGTCGCCTTTAACGGCCAGCAACAATCTTGCCTTATGTTCCATGCAACTTGTGATGCCGTGCTTTGACCCGTCGGCTCTACTGTGTAAACTGCCGACCGGCTGGAAGTTGCCGTCTAGCCGGATAACCAAACCATAGGATCGGGCAGGAGACCATGGTTTCATTATTCCCAACTGCTTGACGCCTCCGGCTTGCAGCGGCTCATAGAGCGATTTATTGCTGCGTAGGGTCGGAGCCAGCCAGAAATCGGGATCAATGTTTTCCAGCATTAATTTACGGTATCTTTTTTCTCGCAGCACAAACTCCACCAACTGGCTGCGGGGAGCAAATACAGTCAGCCAAATGCCGTTCTCACGAGCCGGCGCCATCCGGGAGACATAGCCGGGCAAATGCCCCAGCACCTCATCCGGCGGCTTGCTCCCGTCTAAAAAGATTCTGAGGAGCCGGCTCCGCCAACTTTCCGCAACAATAAACATTTTGCCGTCATAATAAATGCCATACGGAAAAGCCAAGCCGCCGCAGATCTTGGTCTGCTTACCAGTGGCTATTTCGACACGCCATACCGATCCCGATGAATTCTTTTCCATAAGATCTCTCTTCCACTCATTGTACTTGTTTGTGGCAGATCCATGGGTGACGAATAAGTGGTTGTCGGAATCGGCCTGCATCGCTGTGGGGCAGTTGGCTCCTTTATTTGGTTTAATGATTTTACCATTGTCCGGTCCATTGACAATGGCGATCCGGCCATCAATTAATCCAACGGCCAGTCCTCCATTTGGTAATCCCGTCATACAGGATATCTCGACATCGAAACGGGCGACCTCTTTGGCTCCATTATCGACTTCCAAGATTTTGGAACGGCTGCTGACAACAGGTACACCGTTCATAATCGCAAGGCAATCCGGAGCGTCAACAATCAATAATTTTTCAGTTTCTTCTAATAGCTCATTTGGCATTAACGCCCCGTCCAATGGAGGAACGGTAATCGAGAACTCTCCGCGACCTAAATATTTCTTTATCATCCTTATCATGAGCGGTCTCCCCAATATGATAACTTTCCTGTCCAGGAAGTATCCGCACCTGAAAGACGAATCCGGCCGATGCGATTGTTATTAATCCCGCCCAGGTATAAATAGCCCCGATGCTCACGCATTGATGTGACCATCGGATGATTCTCCCCGCCGAGATCCCAAAATGATTCGAGGACTTCACCGTGATCGTTAAACTTAATCACACAACCTGTGTTAATGTTCGGGAACAACCATTCATCGCTGGCTACTCTGCGCGACATTCTTTTGCGAAAACCGGGCATTGTCATTGCCAGATCATACGTCGGTGTTCTCATACCAACGAGCGCCAGCCAGTAATGGCCGTCGGAGGATCGATTGATATTATCCGGATAGCCCGGTATATTGGGTAAAATACTTTCAACCTTGCCGGCCTTCGGCCCATTCAGCCAATAACGGCTGACCCGGCATCCCCATGTTTCCGCAAAGAAAAACGAGTTATTATCATGCGCCACGCATACACCATTCGAAAACACAAGATTCCTGATAAGCGTTTTGGTCTTCTTATTGGAAGGGTCGTAGCAAAGAATACGTCCGTTTCCTCTACTCTCAAGAGAATCCACCGGCCATTCGTGCATTTCATAGCGTTTTGTTGCTTCGCTGAAGAATACTCTTCCATCCGGCGCTACATCCAAATCATCGGCCAGACTCAAGCGAGAGTCGTCGATTATCGACCAAGGGGTTCTGTTGGTTTCATCCGTCAATTTGGTGATTGATCTGTCTTTACCAATGCTGTAAAGTCCCATTCCCCCGATGCAAACCAGAATATTGCCGTTTTTGTCCCATGCCAATCCCAATGGCCTGCCGCCGCAATGCGCAAATACTTCCGGCTCTTTATACTCAGGTGCTTTGAAACGAATAATATCCCCTATTCTATTGCCTGTATAGATATCGTCATTATTGTCCAGGAGGATGTCTTCCGGTCCATCGATTTTGCCGAGTCCGATCAGCTCGACATCGCGCAGGCGATCATTAATTGCGTAAGGTGATGCTGATCCTGCCTCCGTGGCCGGAGGCGGCGGAAGCGGAAAATAAGTTGGGGAAACATAAACTTTTGTTAATATTTTGTAACGGTTTTTAATAAACCGAATGTCAACAATCACTGCAAACAGAAGCATTATACCCAGAAATACTTGAGTGGCACCACTCTGCAGTCCAAGGCGAATCAAGCCGTTAGTTAGAAGAAGAACTATAAGGGCGCCCATAACTGCCTTGGCGGCCGAACCTCTGCCTCCGCCTAAACTGTTTCCCCCGACCACGGCAGCAGTAAGCACCATGAGTTCAAGCCCCACGCCGGTATCGGAGCCTACGCTGGAGAGTCTTGTTGCATACAGAAAGCCTGCCATGCCAACAAGAATACCGGCCGCGATATAAGTCAGACAAATATCGCGTTTTACTGCGATCCCGACGTTATAAGCCGAGCGACGCGCCCCGCCTATCGCCATAATACGCCAGCCGGGCTTCATACGGCTGATAACTAAATGGACGCTGACACCGACAATCATAAGCACCCAAAAACTGGAAGGAATTTGCAGCAGAGTCCCTTCTCCGAGGAAATCCCATATGGGGGAGTCCGGGAATTTACCCGCCATGTCGGTAGCATAGCGCAAATACAATAAGTCCACGATTGACCTGACGATGACGAGCGTGACCAGCGTTGTAAGGAAAGCGCGAAGCCGCAGATAACCAATCAATATACCATTGACGAGGCCGACGAGCGCTCCAATCAGAAGAGACGCCATTAACACGGGCACTATCGGCCAACCCGCAAGAGATGTTAGTCCCAGTGCGGATAAATTTACCAAGGCGAATGTGGAGGCGACGCTAAGATCGATGCCGCCGGAGACCATGACGACCATCATGGCAATTACGATTATGCCAAACTCACCTAGCTGCCGAGAGGTGTCGACCAGACTGCCTGTTGTGAAAAAATCCGGAATGATTGTACCTAAGCTTGTAACAACGGCAATTAAAACCAGAAACGGAATTAAATTATCAACCCAACGCTTTGTCAGGATTTCACCTATAAGGTGCGTCGGCAGATAGACATAGCGAAACCTCATCGCTCCATTGTATAAAGACATTTTTTAAACCTTCTAAGGAGTCTATTTCTTTATCAATTCAGCAGGGTCCCAGCAAGAATCGGATTTGATGGTTTCTTTATTGATCAGTTGCAATGGGGAAAGTATAGAAACCTTGTACTCTCCCGGCTTGACTTTAGACTGCAGCAGGTATGAAATCAGAGCGAAAATATCACGGCCCTGTCCGGGAACATTGTAAGAAATAACTTCGTCAAAGGTCCCATCCATAACGTTGTCACAGGAAAACTTGGCGCCGCCGCCGGAGGTATTCAAGTATACCGGCTTATCCCGTTTGGCCCGTTTATTAAATTCCTGGACTGCCGCAGCGGTACCGGTGTCCATTACGTCCCACATTCCCATAATCCCGCAAATGTCCGGATTTGCCTGCAGAATTGTAGCTGTGATGTTGCGGGCTTTGGTCGCATCCCAGTCCGCAGCCTGGTCGGCAACGATTTTTATTTCGGGATGTTGGGACAGGACATTCTCGACACCTTTCCTGGCAAAACCGCTGGCGCCCGAGGTAACAACCCCCTGCACAATTGCCACTTTACCGCTTGTGCCCGAGCCTTCGCCGCAGACCTTAACGATTTGTTCGGCCTGCATTTCACCGATCCGGGTATAGTCGGCTCCCACGAATCCGGAACTTCCCATGCTCGATCTCATGTTAACCGAGATTACATAAATGCCGGCCCGTTCAGCTCTCTGGATAAGCTTGGCATAAGAATTCACATCAGGATTATGAACTACGATTACGTCCGGTTTCTGCGAGATCAGGGAGGTAATAGCCTGGGCCCCGGCATCGATATTATAATTCGGATCACGTATTGAAAAATCCATTCCCACGTCGGTTGCCAGGCTTCTCAGAGTAGCGGCCCAACCATCCGTCAAGTAAGAACCCATAGCAACGGGGACAAACACGATCTTTTTTCCCTTGAGTGCTTTATAATAATCGAGACGCGCCGGATCATCAACGCCCGCTGCCATAGCGTTTTGAAGCATCGCAGCACCGATGACGAATGAAATTGCCAAGCATAAAATTGCCCATCTCTTTTTCATTTTCTTACCTCCTTGGTTTGCCATTTTATCTTTAAATTGATCGGCAGGTCTATGAAAGCATAGATTATTTCCGCTTCGATCTCTCGTTTGTTTTTTTCTACCTTGCCTGAATTAACAACTACCGTAACATCAGTTTTGCCGTCTTTGAGCGTTTCCGTCCTGATATCAGCAACAGTCCCTTGATCCATGTATTTCGATAGAATCTGGCGCGTCTTTTCCTTTACTCCCAGTTCGCGAAGAGATGGTTTGAATATTTTTCCGACCGTAGTCGTCGGCATCTCTTCAATCTCAAAGATTTTTTTAGGTTTGGCCGGTGGTTCAGCAATGTGCTTGATCATATATTTTTCGAAATCCACAATGTCCAGATCTTTCCCCGGTGCCTTTACGACAAAGAGAATCGGCACCTCACCGGCATACTCGTCAGGCATACCCACAGCGGCACTCAGCGCTACCGCTGGATGGGCATCGGCAACTTCTTCAATAGAGGCCGGATCAATATTGTGGCCGCTACGAATAATGAGATCTTTTTGGCGACCAGTTAAAAACAGCCTATTTCCAACATTCATATAGCCTAAATCTCCGGTCACCAGCCAGCCGCCTTCCAACAAAGCCCCGGCATTATGCTGCGGGTCTTTGTATCCCGGAAACACCTGCGGTCCGCGAACCAGCACGGCTCCTATCTCCCCGACATCGCATTTAACCACGGTTTCATTTTCAAGTTCTTTCTGTCTGGCAACTATAAGGTCGGAAAAAGGAACCCTCAGGCCGGCCGATCCCAGAATCCGCTTCCCCATGACAGGGTTGCTCGAAATCATGGCCCCCGTCTCCGTCATTCCGTATTGCTCGTAAAGAGAACCATTGATCTTCATTTCAAAACGTTCACCGACAGGTACCGGACATAGGGCTCCACCCGTGGTCCCTATTCGCACGGATGAAATGTCGGCATCTCCAACCGGGACATCGGAAATAGCAACAAGAGCCGTGGGAACGCCACCGATGATGGTCGCTTTATACCGTTCAACAATTTTCCAATAGTTGCGAAGTATATCCTGGTTTCTCAAGCCATAGGGGGAAAGAATGACATCGTGCGCACCGGCGGCCATCGCGGACATGCCTGACGATATCGTCCCTCCGACGTGAAACATCGGCAGACAATTCAAGATCACATCTGTTTCATCGATACCCCACATTTGCGCAAACGCCCAGGCACCATGGATCTGGTTGCCATGGGTCAGCTGGACGAGCTTTGGAGTTCCGGTTGTACCCCCGGTGTGAAACAAGGCGGCGATTGTATTTCTGCCTATTTCTCTGGCAAAGGTTAAACGGTCATTGGGATAGGCCTTGACCGTTTCATCGAAATCATGCATGCGGCTATCTTTTACCGGCCCACCGCCGAGAACGAATATTTTCCTGATCATATCTGCTTGGGCGATGACTGCCTGGACCTTTGTCCAAATGTCTTTGTCCACATTCGGACCGGGAACGACAAGAATTTCCGCATTTTCCGCGCGCAACAAATCAACAATTACGTCGGGGCTAAGAAGATAGTTGATACTGCTCACAATGCCTGCCGTCTGGGTACCCCAAATTGTGGCCGGGATTTGGTCATAGGTCGGAGAAATAATGGCGACGACACCGCCTTTTCTCGTGACCGTATCGTACATCATGTTGGCCACACGCGTAACTTCTCGCAATAGTTCTTTATTGGTCCGGGTATGGGCGGCATCGTCTAAATTGCCTGAAGGCAGAACCGTTAACCCCGGTCTGTCAGGGTAAAGTGTAGCAGTGGCAGTGAAAAGATCATAGACACTTTTTGCTGTCACCAATTCGTCGTAAGGTTGCTTCTCAAGGGTTTCAATATCCTTAAGATCTCTAATCGGTATCGTATACTTCGTTGTTCTCATCTTAATTCATCGATTTCAAATAGTTAAAGTCTATTGCTTTTTTAATTCAGCAGGATCCCAGCAAGAATCGGATTTGATGGTTTCTTTATTGATCAGTTGCAATGGGGAAAGTATAGAAACCTTGTACTCTCCCGGCTTGACTTTAGACTGCAGCAGGTATGAAATCAGAGCGAAAATATCACGGCCCTGTCCGGGAACATTGTAAGAAATAACTTCGTCAAAGGTCCCATCCATAACGTTGTCACAGGAAAACTTGGCGCCGCCGCCGGAGGTATTCAAGTATACCGGCTTATCCCGTTTGGCCCGTTTATTAAATTCCTGGACTGCCGCAGCGGTACCGGTGTCCATTACGTCCCACATTCCCATAATCCCGCAAATGTCCGGATTTGCCTGCAGAATTGTAGCTGTGATGTTGCGGGCTTTGGTCGCATCCCAGTCCGCAGCCTGGTCGGCAACGATTTT
Source organism: uncultured delta proteobacterium (assembly GCA_963769935.1). Classification (GTDB taxonomy): domain Bacteria; phylum Desulfobacterota; class Desulfobacteria; order Desulfobacterales; family JAFDCJ01; genus JAFDCJ01. Next base: position 124,237 of record CAVYNY010000030.1, read on the forward strand.
TATTTCGGGATGTTGGGACAGGACATTCTCGACACCTTTCCTGGCAAAACCGCTGGCGCCCGAGGTAACAACCCCCTGCACAATTGCCACTTTACCGCTTGTGCCCGAGCCTTCGCCGCAGACCTTAACGATTTGTTCGGCCTGCATTTCACCGATCCGGGTATAGTCGGCTCCCACGAATCCGGAACTTCCCATGCTCGATCTCATGTTAACCGAGATTACATAAATGCCGGCCCGTTCAGCTCTCTGGATAAGCTTGGCATAAGAATTCACATCAGGATTATGAACTACGATTACATCCGGTTTCTGCGAGATCAGGGAGGTAATAGCCTGGGCCCCGGCATCGATATTCCAATTCGGATCACGTATTGAAAAATCCATTCCCACGTCGGTTGCCAGGCTTCTCAGAGTAGCGGCCCAACCTTCCGTCAGGTCAAAGCCCATGGCACAGGGGACAAACACGATCTTTTTTCCCTTGAGTGCTTTATAATAATCGAGACGCGCCGGATCATCAACGCCCGCTGCCATAGCGTTTTGAAGCATCGCAGCACCGATGACGAATGAAATTGCCAAGCATAAAATTGCCCATCTCTTTTTCATTTTCCTACCTCCTTGGTTTATTTTGGTTGTTATTTAGATTAGCGATAAGGCTGCCATAAATGAGTCAGATGTCACCCTGCTGTGCGGTTTGCTCATCGCGGGGATTCATTAGGCTGTCTATGATGATGGCAATCAGGAGAATGCAGCTCTTGACAACATTTTGCAGGGTGTATTGGATATCCATGATGGTCATGCCATTCCAGAGAACTCCGATCAGGAGCGTGCCGACAACAACATTGCGAATGCCGCCTCGCCCGCCCGAAAGACTTATGCCGCCGATGACGACAACCAGAAGCACGTCATATATGAAAGTCCCGGTAACCTGGCGTGTATTGACGGAAGCCACGGTCACGGCCGAAATGATTCCCGAAATATAACCAATAAGAGCGGACAGCGTGTACTGTAAGACTATTATCGGACGAACCGGTATTCCAACTATGCGAGATGCCTCAAGGTTATCGCCGATCGAGTAGATTTGTTGACCTGGCCTCGTAAATTTCAGGAAAAGAGCGGTTAAGGTCAAAACCACAATAAAAAATATCACCGGCATGGGTATAATGCCGAAAAGATATTTATTTCCCATCCAGGCAATCGCTGAAGCGTTCGGCGGCATATAAACAACTTCAAAATCGATTAGCTTGAGCCGCACGATGCCAAAAACAAAGATTCCCATTGCCAGCGTGCAGAAGATCGCCGGAATTTCAGCGAAGGCAATGATCAACCCATTGGCCAGGCCGACCAAAATCGCAAAACCGAGCCCTATAATCAGAGCGGTCTCAATAGAAAAACCGTGGCCGGCGAGATAAAAGGCCCAGGCAGTAGACATCGCCATAGTGGAAACGATCGAAAGGTCAATCCCCCGACCCAGGACGACTACGGCCATTGCCGTGGCGAGAATTCCCAGTGCGGAGACATTCCGGACAAGTGTAAACAAATTCTCGGCAACAAAAAAGCGTTCAAGCGTAACGGAGAATACGACAAAAAGCGCCACCGTAATCCCAATTACAATTTTCTCCTGTGTGATATGAAGACGAGATAGCAACATCTTATCTGCAAGTTCCTTTAATTTATGAATTTCAATCAGTGAAAATAAAATAGGCGAGATTGGCCTGCCGTGCATTAAAATGCGCGCATTTTTTTTGTATATCAGTGCAAAAATACCGCTAATTCGAGTTTCAAGACGGCGTTTCAATGGTTGCAGGATTCCAAAGCTGCTTGGAGATGTCTTGACACTGGCTAAAGAGAGGAATTGATAGGAAAATAGCGCTTGAAGAGCGCGATGGAATCTGCAGACACATATTGAATGAAAAATTTGCGCCAACGCAATGAATATATTAATCAAAGCAGTGTTGCTGCTTCGGAGCCACCCTTTGTTGGCCGCCCTCCTGATCCTTTCTGGCAGCCCTCCGGCAGAGCCGGGAGGGCTGCCTAAAGGAAATTAATAAGTAGCGCAGGTGAAGCTTGATGCCAGGTTGACATCACCGGATTCCTTTATATTTCGGCCAACTCGGATATTCGCACAGCGGACGGGTGCGCCCCGGTACACCGACGCTATCGGTTACAATTTGATTCGTCGGAGCGAGTCCTTTTTCCACCCAGTTTTCAAGCGCGGTAAGCGAGTCCCAGGAAGCGTTGAACACTGAACTGAGTGCATGGCCATAACCCGGGACCTCGTAAAACCTGACAAAGGTGTCGACCTTCGCATGTCCCATTTGAGCTACCAATTGCTGGTAGTATTGCTCGGTAGAACGGGTGGCGACAAGCACATCGGAAATACCATGGGCCATCAGCAACTTACCGCCGCGGGCGGCGAACGCAGAAATATCGGTTTTCGCGGTAAACAGAGCGCTGAGTTCGCTGATGCGACTGCCCCAAGCTCCGGGGTTTTCGGGGTCGAGATTGTAAGAGTCGAAATCCGGGTCTCGCGTCACCATATACTTGATCCACTGGTCAACCATCAGACTGATATATGGTCCGGTCTGGGCCTGGGGATTTTTCGGCTGAGTTGTTCCGAGGGCCAGCCATTTCACATATTTCTCTATTGGGCTTCCGGTATCCATGCCGAGATCGCTACCCCACATATTGTAACCGGGAAATTGCGTGTCGCCGCTGGCAAGAAAGTAGTTGAATTGTGTATCTGTACCGAGCGCCTTCAACGCTGTGATCTGCGCATCCGAGAGACAGGTGTCGCCGGTGTCTTTTCCGTCCGGGCAGCGCAATGGAGCGCCTTTAAAGGTCGCTTTCGCGGGATCGAATATCGCGTTACATTTCACCTGGTAGCTGACCAGGCCATCGGCAACTCCATCCAAGGCATCGCAAGCCTCCATTGCTGCATCAAAGATCAGCTTCTTCTTTGCCTGGTTGGGATAGGCCCCCGGCTTTGATAGTTCAAGGTTCACCTTGTGGCCGGCAAGCCAGGCGGGAACATTAGTCCATACCGGATACCAGGCGATAGCCCCGTTCCAGTCAGCGGGCCAGCGCTGGATAGCGGTTAGCGCTTCGCGTCCGCCGGTTGATCCGCCTGCAAAATACATCTTGGCAGGTCTTTTGCCATAGCGGGCGTTGATGATTGCGAGTGCAGCATCGTGGGTTTTCTTCAATGCGTCGCCGCTGAAGTTGCGCACAGCCTCTTCGTTGATGAAAGACGAGCCGTCCTGCGAGCCATATTTGCCGGCCTGGTGACCGGAGTCACTGCCGAAGGTAGCATAGCTTTGCCCTAAAGGCGTCGGTTGATTCGCCGGACCGGCGGGCACATTCTGGGCTACATTCGGGATACGGCCGTTGAAACCCCCGCCGCCGAACATCAGCGCTTTCTCGTTCCATTTTGTAGGCAGGGCGACATGGAACAGAATTTTCGGCGCATCGGGGTCCACGGGATTGATTTCGCCTTTCACCAGGCAATATTCTCCGATGGCTTTGGCACCTGTCAGGAGTTTGCCCTCTTTACCGTCTTTATCCTTTTCTCTGGCCGCTGGGACTACTTCTGTGCTGGTGACCATGGCCCCGGTGGCCGGCAAGCCGATCGAAGCGGCGGGAATCACCATGCCGTTGAGTTCCTCGCAGGTCATTGTTGCAGCGGCCGAGGCACTGTTACCAAATCCGATAGGTCCAAGGCCAATGATTGCTGCTACGGCCAACACCACGGTAAATAACTTTATTCTGCAGATATTCATGTTTCCCCTCCTCTACTTATATTGACCGATTCAACTATAGTTCTTCATTAGATTTCGTAATTTTCGCGGTGCCATTCCAAATTCTTCCTTAAATAAACGGGAAAAATGAGAGGAACTATTGAATCCCATAGAAAATGCAATACTTGTGATGGAGTCATTTGCGTATTTGTCACTAACAAGCTTCTGGTGACATTTGATTAGTCTTTGCTCGCGAACCCATTCAGAAACCGAAATCCCGCTGCTCGTAAACAGGTAATGCAAATACCGCAAAGATATTCCGTTGGCTTTTGCAATATTGGCCGGTGATAGATCCGGGTCATCAAGTCTGCTGTCAATATAAGATTTAACCGACTGGAGACGGAAATTTTTGCTTATATTTTTATAGGATGATTTGTGCTCAATTTCGACATCTATATACACGGCTAAAAGATCGATTAATTCCGACGCAACTTTCGACGCAATTTCCTTTTTAAAGGAATCCGAATCAGCGGCAATTAATTTGCAAAATGTTACCAAAGCCCAGCCCAATCCCTCAGAGAAATTCAACGAGGCGGGTTTTGAAATCTTGTCATTTGAGCATCTTTCAACCAACATCGGCCGCGGTATCTCGATGTATATCGATTGGCAATGATCACGGCATGTTAAATGATATGGTTTCGTTGAATCAAACAGTACGGCCATGCCTGGCGCAGAAACCTTCTCTTTGCCGGACTGCTGCACCAGAAGTGACCCTTTAGATGGAAACATAATATAGATTACTTCCTTATCCAGATGGGCAATATGATTGGATCTTCGAAATATATCCTGCCTTGACAAAAAGACATCAGTCAACACGGCTGGTCCAAGAACTGACTTTTCTAGAAACCCAGTGTAGTTAGCTGGATCATCACTGCAGACATCGACGTTCAGATAGTGCTCGCATATAGCTTCTTGCCAAGCTGTAAAGCGTTTGATCTGATCTAAATCTTTAGTAGAAAAAACTGTTTTCATCGCTGCACCGCCTTCTTAATTAAACAGATAAATTCTATAAAGACGACTGAAACTACATGGACTAATTATATCAAGCTACATCATTTCGAAAATAAAGGAGCACATAGCACCTGTTCGTAAAAGCTTGATTATGATAAATCCGGAAAAACGATTGAGACTCAAAAATAGATATGGGACATTATATAAAGATAAAAAAAATGATTTGAATAATATTCTATAAAAAAATTTCTGTCAAGTTATAATAAGTATTTATATAACTATCTTAATACACACATAATATATTATTTTACGGGTAATTTTGATTTTTATTTTGCCTAATTAATTTATATTTTAACTTGAATATTGCTCAAATTTAATGAATAATGTTGCCAAAATCAAAATATAAGCTATCGGTTTCTTGAGGTTCTAAGATAGTTTGTTTTATCACAGGGCCTTCCAATAGGGCTTACTGATTTTGCAAGAGGTAGCCAATGATGAGTGAAAAAAGGCAAAAAATTCTGGATGCAGCCGAGCGTATTATGTCTGCCAAGGGACGAAGCGCTACAATCAGCGAAATAAGCGCCGCTTCTGGGGTAACGGATTCTGTGCTCTATCATTATTTCGAAAACAAAGAGGACCTGCTTTTCTCTGTCGCACAAGAGCACCTCAGGGATGCACTGGAAAAATTGGATGAACAACTCCAGGGCATCATGGATCCGGTCAATCAGCTTAGTAAGTTAATATGGTTTCAACTGTATTACCATGACACTCACCCTGACTATGGAAATCTCCTTTTGTTCGAATGTCGCTCAAGCAAGCGGTTTATGAACCATGAGGCTTACGGATTGATTAAGCGTTGGTCCGGCATCGGAATAGAAATTCTCAACAATGGAATTTCTGACGGCTCTTTCCGCAAAGACCTTGCCCTGCCAATAGTTCGCGATGCAATTTTTGGATTGGTTGATATGGAAAATATTCAGTTCCTGACTGCACGAGAACAGCTACAGGCACATAAGGACCTGGACGCTATTTTGGACCTCGTGCTGCCGATGATTCGACCCGATACAGAGGAGTGTGCCCCTAAAAACAACAAGGCCGGCAGAATACTGGCGTCTGCTTTAAGCGTTTTTGCCGCAAAAGGATTTCAGAACGCTACGGTACAGGAGATTTCAAAATCGGCGAATGTGTCTGAAGGAACTATTTACGAATATTTTAACAACAAGGAAGATTTGCTCTTTTCCATACTTGAGCGGCAATTTCAGAACAATCTTGATTTGCTTGATGAGTTGTTTGAAGTCAGGACCCCACTGCGCAAACTAAAACGCTTCATGCGCTATCATTTCACGATCTATCTTACCCAGCCTGTTTTTGTAAAAGTTTTTTTGTTTGATGCGATTTACAATTCCGGCTTCTACGCCTCAAACGCCTATCAACCCTTTAAGCAATACATCGAAAGCATCTATGCGATTCTTGACGAGGGTAAAAAAGATGGCAGTATACGGCCGGAAATCAATAATCGTGTATTCAGAAATCTTTTTATGGGAATCTTCAGCCACATGGCCTTGAGGTGGCTGTTTACGCAAAAAGGCCGCCAGACTGATAAAATCGAAGAGATTAATGCGGCCGTTGCCCTTTTAAGCCGATCCGTTGCTACGCCCAACTATCGTTCATCTCCAGGATTGCATAGCGGCGAATGGTCGGCGCGACCGGTACGACTCAAAAGCGCCATCCATGGTGCTGAACAACCGCCTGGCTATCGCTAAGGGTTCACGGAAAAATAAGTTCACAATTTTAGGCGTTGAGGCGCCCGTCCGGCAAGGCGCGAAAACGCAGGAATATCTGGATATTCCGAGCTTTCGCAACGCAGTCGGGCGGGATGCGTCGGCGTATAAAATGTGAAGTTATTTTTGAGTGAGCCCTAAGCGGCTACGCCAGTCCATCACAATCATTAATGGACACATAGTTGTGATGTATGGGAATATACGTTATGTGGCCGCCCTCTTCTGATTTGGTCGATCGCTGGTCAGTTTCTGCAGCAAGTACGGATAAATCTTTTGTTCCGAATTCGGTATGGTCGTCGGAATTTTATATTGCTATCGCGGAACGAATATCTGTTTGCCTGAAATCGTTTCCTTTGAAAAGCAACGGTTCCCCTGAATATTTGGCCAGAGCATAGGCACAGCAGTCTCCAATGTTCAAGCCTGCCGGATGGTTACCTTTTCCGTATTTCCTCCAGGCAGTCCTTGCGAGTTCAGCCTGATCAGCGTTCATGGCCACTATCTCGATTTGAGCACGATGTAAAAGCAGGTCAAGCTCCCGCCCGCCCGCCTCCCCTTTTCTGGCCTCGACTACAATCCCGGTCTCCAACGCATTGAAGGCACTGATCAATTTACGGGATTCATCTGCAACTGCTCTAATAAAAGATAACGCTTCCGGCTCGCCAAAAAGTATCGCGATCAAGGCAGAGGTATCGATAACCATTATTCTGGAACTCCTGTCGGACCATAGCCTAATATTTCGTCGGGGGAACGCTGATCTTGATCGGGAATTTCACTGCAGCGCTTGGAAATCTTCGTTATCTCTTCAGCCAGATCAATGGCCACGGAACGCCCGCGGAGGCGTTGCAATCTTTCCTCCAGAGCACGAGTTATCGCCTGAGTAATATTTTCCCCGCTTTCAGCCGCAAGTTCCCGGGCCAGCTTTTCTGCCTTAGAATTCCTTATACTTAGAGCCATTTTTCCTCCTAATTAATCCGCCCAGGCAAAATTGAGCATTTTCACCAATTTCAATAGAATTGATATGTTGTGCCCGAACTTGGTATCGCTATTTTTCAGGGTGGATTTATTAGCGTATATATTTCATAAAAAAATATATATTATAGCCGCACCATTTGTCAAGTGATTGTCAGGGATCCAAATAGATTGCAGCACACCAACATCCCGACCGTACCAATGCTGGCGATGTGATCCCGGTCTTTCCGGGTTAATTTTGAATTTGGATCAGAATTTTGATTTTCTGCGGGATTTTAATGAATGGTATACTCGGTCATTCATAGTTTCTGTTGGGGTGATATTAAAATCTGTTTCATCAATGAATCCTGCCATCATTATCCAGCATATCCCAGATCAATCCTTCCCATCCTGAGACAACGCCTTCATCGCCGCACATATCGCAGCGCCAATGAATATGTTCGAAGGCTTCATCGAGATCTATGTCCAATTCGCCTTTACAGGCTTTTCGTTGAGGCCTGCGCCAACATTTCGGAGCCGATTCAGTTTGTATTCCTGCCGCAACTGATGTGGCATAGACAATGATTTCGCTAAGCTTTTTGACTTTTAAATTTAATTGAGGTACCGCCGGGCCACTCTTTGTTTCGTCTAACCAGTGCTGTATATTGATCACCCACATGATTATTAACCTCGGATCGCTATAAGTGCGCAACTAAATTTGGCGTTTTTTCGAATATCTAAAGCTTTCTGTACGATATTCCGATATTAAAAAGCAAACAAAAATATTCAATGCAAAAGGACGCAATTTTATGGCCGGCCACTTTATACTAACCTGTAAGGATTGTGGATCTCATGAACTTAGCGTTGTTTGGTTGAGAAGCGAAAATCTTACTGCAAAGAAGAGCTTGAATGCTTGGATGTGCTGGCCCGAACCTCGATTTAAAGAAAGCTGGGCAAATAAAAATTGGATCAGACCTGATAGGTAGATTATCCGTTCATTTTTATAACACGATATTTAAGCATAAAAAAACAGTGTCAAAAAATTCGATACTCAGTAATCCACCCGCTCCTTCAATTCCTTTCCGATTTTAAAAAATGGCAATCTTTTGGGAGCCACTTGGACAGTCTCACCTGTCATTGGATTCCTGCCCTGATAGGACTTATATTCCTTAACGAAAAACGAGCACAGCCCACGGAGTTCAACCCGGTCACCGTCTGCAAGGGCATCTGATATTTTATTGAAAAATATGTCGACAACGGCAGTGGCTTCGTTTTTTGAGATCTGGCATTCTTCCTTCAGGTTATTTATAAGTTCCAGTTTGTTCATCGTGTCTCCTCAGTCCTTGAAAATCTGCTGATCGAAATTTGTTTTCCGGAAAATTCGGATACTGTTTTATGATATCAAACGATGTAAAAATAGTAAAGAATTTCAAATGGTTTTAACATCTATAAAATTGTTAATAAAGAAAAGGTCCACGCCAATAACACCGCATGGAATTATTTGGAACATTTTGCGAGCGTGGACTCCCAGATCGGAGCTCTTTTTGTAGTCAACGGTAAAGTGGCTGATATGGACTGCTTCGGTAAAAGCGAGGCTCTTGAAAAAACGTCTATGAAAATGATTGAAGGCTATGCCCAGGAGGCTGCTGATAATTTTGACCCGAAAATGAAGCTCAGATCATCCAAAACGGAGGCGGTGGATTTTCTGCAATCGGATCGAATATTTTTGATATACGTTGGAGATATATCAGGTTTAAACAGATTAGAAAACCTGGAGTAGCAGAGATACATGTAATTAGGTCCCAGTTTAGATCTGGTCGGGTGCCCCCCCCACGCTCTCACAGCTGGGGTCGAGGACTGGCGCGGTACTCGAAAGCCCGTCTCCAGCCCTCGCCTCGTCAAAAGCAGCATGCGGATTTCCCGCACTACGCTTGCTCTGTTATGGGTAAAAGTCAGCGATAGGCGGGAGGAGCGCTCACTATTTACACCCTTCACGCCGAAAAGCAACGTCTATGGATAGGGGAAGTTTGGCTATTGCTGATGGTGGGTTCTGGGGGAAGAATTGAGTTGACGGAATGTTGCAGAGGCCATATGTTACCGCCGCCTTGTATTTATTTCCTCCCAATATGATAATTATCTGGCCAATAAATGACGGATGCAAACAAATTTAATATTAAAATACTCTTTGCCCTGACCCTGGTCCATTTTACAGGTGATTTTTACAGTTCTTTTATCAATCCGCTGTTCCCCTTGTTTGTCCAAAAGATGGGATTAACCCTGGTACAGGTTGGAATCATATCCGGGGTTGCCCGCTTACTGGCCTTTATTGTCCAGCCTTCCATCGGATATCTGGCTGATCGTTACAGTACACGCCATTTCATTTTGCTGGGCGTGCTTATGCCGGTGGTGTTTATTCCCATTTCCGGAATTACACCCGGATTCTGGACACTGCTGGCAGTTGTGGCGCTGGGGTCCATAGGCTCATCCATGTTCCATCCCTCCGTAACAGGCCTGGTTCCGGTCTATTCCGGGAATAAATCGGGATTTGCCATGTCCATATTCAATGCGGGGGGCTCGTTGGCTTTCGGAGTGGGACCGTTGTTTATCACTTGGTATGCTATCAGGTTCGGCCTGAGCGCTCTACCTTTTACCATGGCCTTCGGGCTTCTGGTGGCCTGGTATCTATATTGGGTCGTGCCGGTCCCGCAAAGTGAAGGGTTACGGCGACTGGGCTTCTTGGGTTCCCTCAAAGACAGCCTGGGCAGCGTCTGGAAAACCATTCTCTGCATATGGGTAGTGATGGTTTTAAGGTCGATCGTTGGACAATCCTTTTTGACCTTCATGCCCGTTCTTTTTGTTGAAAAAGGCTTTTCAGTCCTGTCTGCGGGCGGCATTTTCTCCCTCTTCACGATGGCCGGAACAATAAGCGGGCTGATCGCCGGTCATGTTTCCGATCGAATAGGGTTCAAACCTGTTTTTATCTTCACCCATACCCTTATGGCGCCTGTACTCCTAATGTTTTTAAGCCTTCCAGGTAATTGGGCCTATGTGGGCTCTGCCATCGCCGGTGGCATTGTATTGGCCACCATGCCGTTGGGGGTGGCCATGGCACAAACCCTGGCACCTAAAGGCAGGTCCATGGTGGCCAGCCTGATGATGGGTTTTGCCTTTGGGTTGGGTGGCGCCATTGCACCTGTGGTGGGTAAACTGGCCGATCTTTACTCCATCAATAGTGTTCTGATGGGCGTATCTTTGCTGCCTCTGTTAACTCTTCCTCTCATATTCAGTTTTCCGAGAGTAAAATAGTGAGTAGCCCTTCGACAAGCTCAGGGTAAAAGTCGGAACAAAACTCATAGCCTCATAATTTCTTGCCATGATCTCAGCGCTATATCCTGTTGTGATTTATTGAGAATACATGCAAAACCGCTAAAATACAGATACGTAGATGAAATATGAAAAAACAAAAACCCCACCTCTCTACTGAAAAATAGGGTCCTGAAAAGTGGCGCATGACACCCTCCATCGAGGGTTATCGGTTAGCTTTTAAAATATTTTTCATCATGTTATGCATGTATCCAGATGCGTTATCAAATTTTAATATCAAACACAGCGAGCCAGAGTCAAATAAAAAAAAGCCACTCCCGTCATTGCATCTATTTTCAATTCCAAACCTTTTGAAAATTGCAACCCGCCCTCACCCGCTCATCCTCAACCTTCTGAAATGCGTCCTCCTCCTTGGGCACATTTCCGCACACATCGACCAGCAAAGACTGCATATCAGCATACTCCCGGCAATATAAGCCTTGGCATTTTCGATTTCAGTAGACCCCATATTAAATTCCGAACCCTGGTTCGCTAAATGGGTTATATTCAATCAGTTTCACGTCCTCTGGATCTATCATCTATCCCCCATCTGTCCAAAGCATACATCCCATAGCAGGCAAGCTGCATCGATATATCCTCACCTGATCCCCGGCCAGGTTTCCAGTCGATGACTTTGATTCCGCCAACTTCAGTCCGGAAACTGCAATCTTATACCGCCCAGATTTTGGTTTGATTCAGATAAAATGATGAAAAATCCTCGACCTCCAGCCACAGCCGCCGGGGAAGCTCTTTAAGCATTGCAAAGGTCTCTGAACCGTAAAAGTGCCTCAGGCACAGTGTTTTAACTTGCCTCCCAATTCTGTCAAATCAAAAATAGGGCAGGAAAAATTATCCACAGGCAGGGATCAGGGAAGCCCTTTTCGGCCGATCGCACTATCCCGTGGTTATTGTTTGAAGGTATTTTTAAAACCAGTTTAATTTCTCCAACAAATCCAGAATCCAAAGAATATATCTGCTTAACAGGGGAGGTAAGTTGGCGGGTCCAACATAAACCACTAAACAATACAATAGTAGATGAGAACAAAGAACAACCGCCAACCCCCAAAAAATGATGTGTATTTTCCCCCAATTGAGAATAAACGAAAATATAAATAACCCGATTGAGACCAGAAGAAATAAGCTGATAAATGCTGTAATGATCTGCAAGCTGCCCCCCATACCGCCCCCTTTTCTAAAGGTTTATATCAAGCCACCATACCTGTTTAATTCCATGTTCAATACTTTGAATTAAACCCTAAACCCAGCTGCAAGCATATTAGCTCAACGGTTCCCCGCTGTTTTCCCGGGATGATCGAGGCTCTTCCCTCATCTGGTTTAAGGTGATGTCAATGATCTGCTCGACATCCAGCACCGATATGAATCGAACTGTCTTTAAATAGGGATCCGTTCAGCCGAGAATTAAGGACAATAAACGATCTTTCTATTCAATAGACTCCCTTAAAGTTTCAGAAAAAAATCCGATATAAACTGATTAGCCCTTATAATTTAAATAAAAAGGATGCCCAAAATGATTAAAAAATTCGCCTATCTGTTTGACCCAAAAATTGTCAATACCCCAGATTTCGAACAAGCCCTATCTTTAGCCGATTCCATTGTTCGGTTGTTAGTTCCATCCTGATTATATAACATAATCATGACCTTATGTCTAGATTTTTTTGAGCTAAGCTCTAAGCAAGAAAATGTTGGCCATAAGTGTGATATGGGTTGATCATAATGTATGATGGTTGTTTTCCAATGCCGGCCGGCCAAATAATTACAAAGGTCGTCGATCAAATTTTACACCACACAACAGGCTGTATTCACTAACGTGTTGACGCACAAACAACATTTTGGCATACTCGATGCCGGTTAAATCAAATTCCTATCCATCATCCAGTCAAGAAACCTGTTGTAATTAGATTGATGAAGCCGATAAAAAAGTTCTTAACATATTGAAAAGGAAATTGATGATGAAATTTGAAGACAAGTTCTCATTACCGCTAGAATGGATCAGTGACGAAACAAAACGAATCGTTGAAAGTTGTCGGGAGATTGTAGAAAAGGAAATAATTCCAATTCGGCATGAGCTTGATGAGGATTGGAAAGATCACAAGATTTACAACAAACTGTTAAAAATAATCATGCTAGATTTTGGTTTGCAGTGCGCACCATGGCCAAAAAAATACGGTGGTTTGGAATCGGATTTAATTACCGCTTGCCTACTCAATGAAGAAATGAGCAGGGGCGATTCCGGCTTATCTACAGCTGCTGGTTGCATCAATTGGACATTTATGCCCATGTTAGCTCCAAACCCGAATCCAATCCTGATTGAGAAGTTCGCCCCCCTTGCCTGCCAAACTGATAAGCTGTTTGTCGGATGCGCAGCAATCACTGATGCAAGAAGCGGATCGGATGTTGAAAATATTGATGGAACGCATGGAAAGTATATTGCCACAACCGCTGAACTTGATGGTGATGAATGGGTGATAAATGGTCATAAGCTATGGCCTACGAATTCTGGCGGTCTTGCTGATATATTCGCTGTATTTTGTACTACCAACCCTGGCGTGGAGGATGATGAGGCTTTCGCAATAATTTATGTGCCTGCCGATACACCTGGTGTTAAACAAGGTGAACCTTACCAGAAGGCGGGTATGTCAGGTGATAAGAACAGTGACATTTGGTTTGACAATGTTCGGGTGCCTAAAGAAAATCGAGCTAACCCAAAACCCGGAGATGATGCCATAGCAGCTAGAATGTTTATGAATGCCGGGAATATTGGTTCCTCAGCACATGCCATCGGTATCATGCGTAATTGCTACGAACTGGTAAAGGAGTGGTGCGATACACGCGAAGTAGGTGGTAAACTATTGAAAGAACACAGTATGACAGCATCGGTACTAGCTGACATTGCAATGATGATAGAAGTCAGTAGATCCGATACATATATGAAAGCAAGAATGATGACTGTCCCGAATCTCTATGGTATCGACCCAACTGGTGTCGAATTTTTAGCCAAAACCAGAGCGAATAAACTTTTTGTAACGGATAAAATGACAATCCTTATCAATAAAGCAATGGATTTGATGGGTTCACACGGTTATGCTCGGGAAGGTCATATAGAGAAACACTGGAGGGATAGCAAAATAATTAGCCTTTGGATGGGGGGACGTGGTTTAGCGAAATTGGATATCGCCCGCTGGTTTTATGATTGTAAGTCATTTTAATTTATCTTTTGGACGTACAGTTATCTGAATCCCTAAACTTTTTTTTAGAGTGAAAGCTCAAAATCTTCTAAAAACAAAGCAGGGAGAATTAGGGTCTGATCTGGAATCACTAACCTGTAAAATGCAAATGGGAGAAACCCTGATCAATTCCCTTTCGCCAAGACACGAATTTCAGAAATCTTGTCTAACAACCCAATTCTGAACCTTCAAACCCGGCACTCGTTGAAACTCTTGCTCGTTATTGGTAACTACAATAAGAGAGGCTGCCTTAGCGTGTGCGGCGATCCATAAATCGTTGTTACCGATTGGCTTTCCTTGTGACTCCAGTGATGCACGGATGGCCCCATAAGTCTTTCCAGCATTCTCGGGTATTGGCAACACAGGGATAAAGGTTTTGAACTCCTCCAGCAACTGCAAAGCTTTTTTACGCTGCTGACTTTTCTCGGCACCGTATAGCAGCTCCCCCCAAGTAATAACTGAGATCGCAGCATCACCATGGTTAAGCTTTTGAAAACGCGCTAACACTTCCTCAGGCTTTTTACGTTGAATGTAGATACAAATGTTGGTATCCAACAGATAATGAGTGGGCATCACAATCCCTCGCGATGCTGTGGCGGCGTATCATGGCGGCCTTCAGCAAAAAAATCCTCTGGGAGGTTGGTTAACAGCTCAAACGCACGAGCCAATCCTTTGGCTGGTTCGCGAAGCACAATTTCGTCGCCACGACGAAAAATTTCAAGCACCTTGCTCTCAACGGAAAATTCTTTTGGCAACCTAACAGCCTGACTATTTCCTGATTTAAAAACTCGAGTCGTTGTCACGGCATCCTCCTATTTGGAGGCACGAGTTTGTAGCCTCCATTGGCACTCGTTCAATACGTTTCTTATAATGTATACACGCTTAAGTATATACTTTTTAAAAGTATTGTCAATTTATTAATAGATTGACCCGATAAAAATTTGAGCGGCCGTTTCACTGAGCAGCTGCTCAACTATCGATCTTTTGAAATCCTGCGTGAAGCGTCTGCGTCTCATGATCGGCTCCTTTCTCCTCCCCTTCGGGGAGGCGACGACCCAGTCTTAACACTCTATAATTT
>CAVYNY010000031.1:0-40801 GCA_963769935.1 uncultured delta proteobacterium
TAAAAATATAACTTTCCCTTATTTTGCAAATTCCAACTGTTTGGCTCTGGAGGTTCGACGCGGAACTAAAGCGATAGGTTCGAGGTTTGAGGCGGAGCCTTCGGCTGATAAAGGTTTGAGGTTAGAGGCAAGAAGGAAAAGGCTAAAGGTGAAAGGCGAAAGGACAAAAGCTAAACCCGCCGCAGCGAAGGCGAGCAAGCCCGCCCAATGAAGGCGGGTAAATTTGCTTTGCCTGCTCTACGGGGGTATTATTATCGCTTGGATACAGCTGTTTTTTCCTGCTGCACTCTTTCATGTAACCATATCTTTATCAGGGCCGCACGGTCGACACCGATGCTCTGCCGGATTTTGTCAATTTCCTGAACCAATTCCTCAGCTATATCAAGGGTAATGCGGACCTTTTTACCGTAGCGGATAATTGTAGCTTTGGTCATATCAACCAAATCATGAATGTCTTCTCCTTCGTCAAATCGACGATCAAATTCCCCTGAATTTTTTGCAAATTTAGCTTTGCTCATATAATATCGCCTCCTTTTTTCTGGCACTCCTCACCGATATAATACGAATGACATCCTCTCGTCGGGTGAAAATTGAGGTCCAAAGTTTATTTCCGATTTTTCCAATCAAAGCATTTCTGTTTTCATCCGGGAAGTTTGTTTGAATTTCGACTCGATCCGGATCGTTCCACAATTCTATGGCGGCATTGAAATCGATACCGTGCTTTGATTTGTTGGTACGGCTTTTCTTTTCATCCCATTCGAATTTCATGTAGAAATATTATAGCTATTTTGTATTCAAATGCAACAATATTAAATGTAAATTTATAAAGATCCAAAGATAATTGAGAAAAGGTGAGCGCCGGCGGCGGTTGGAGGCGGAGCCTCCGGCTGCTGGAGGTTAGAGGCGGAGCCTTCGACTGGTAGCGGTTTGAGGTTAGAGGTTGGAGGCAAGAAGCAAAAGGCTAAAGGCGGAGCAAAAGCCTTAGGTTCGAGGTTTGAGGTTGGAGGCAGAAAAGCATAAGCGCAGGGGGAAAAACGAAGCTTTAGGTTGGAGGCTAGAAGGAAAAGGCTAAAGGTTAAAGGATTATTTGCTGAATTTTTCGCACCGACTCCCCAACCACCTGCAGTCTCATTGAGATTGCATCCGGCAGGGTTATTCCGTCCGCCGATTGCACGAATTCACCCGCCAAACGAATTTTCAGAAACCTGCTTTCAATTCGGCTGACAGACTCAAGCATCAGGTCTATATAATCAGTTATGCCGTCTTCATGCATAATGGATCTGTCTTTCGTTCGTGATCTTCGTGGTCTTCGGAGTGAGATAATATACGATCAAATCAACTTGAACTTTCCGGATAACCGGGTTAGTGATTATCAAATCTGGTCAGTGTGTTCAGAGGCTCGAATGTTCGATAGCGGATAATTGCAGCCTGTAAGTTACGGCTCCGTATATGCTTGCCGCTATGGTAAAATAAAATATTGGTAAAATGTTGAGGACTGGGCTTGTGGCGGCGTATGTTCGCAGCTTTCGATGAAAATGGCAGAGGCGGCTGAAATAAAAAAGGCCCATCCCATAGTCTTTTCAAATGATTCGTTTTTCCTTCCTCGCATCTCAGCGATCATGTAGCCTAAAAGTGTAAAAGCCCCGACATATTCGATAAACCGGAATATGAAAACGATTCTATCGTTGAAGGCGAGCTCGTTAAAGTTGATGCTGTACTGCCAATCTTCAAGCGGCAGGGTCGTCGGCCAGGCCGCCAGAAGCAGAAGATAGACTGCATAAAACGGCAAAAGCCTCTTTAACACCGGCAGCTCAAATCGACGCTCCTCATTTTTTTCCCTCCGCGGTATTCGTGCAAGAATCTGCACAAAAATTCCGATCAGAGATCCGAAAAACAATATTTGCTTTGGAAAATTGATCACCGCTGGAATCGCGGCAATGAAAAACCAACCCATTGCAAACAGAGATAATTTAAAGAATGAGTGCTCCAGCACCTGTTGGAAGCGGGATTTATAAATCGATGCCAGCACACCGCCGCCCATCAGCCCTAACATAAGCATCAGCCACAGGCGTGAGCCTTCTCTGCCGGTTGCCAGACCATTCAGCCACATCAAAGGAATCAGCAGATAGACCAGATTCATCAGCGGCAATTCCAGGGCCAAGAGTTTGAACGGCTGCCTTTCTTTCAAATTTTTCTTCAGCATTGCAAAACTTATGGCTCCCAGCCAGGCACCAAAGCCGTTTGTGAGCACATCAGTTACCTGAGGGTACCGTCCGGGAATAAAAACCTGGGCAGATTCAACCGCGAAACTCAACAGTAGTCCTATGGCTATCACCTGCAGGCAAAAAAAGTCAGCACCTTTTCTGCGGGTTAGCCTCCCAAGAAAACCGACGGGGATGAATAAAAGTACATTGGTAACAAGGTCGGCCAAGTTGGTGGACCAGGTTAGGTGGAAACTTTCGGGTATACGGAACTCAAATGGGACCAGCGAGATCAGTACCACCACGATGCACATATAAATCATCAGGGCATAGCCCAAGGCTGATTGATCTTTGGTCTTTTTTGTCATTTTATTTTTGACAGGATTTAAGCGACATGGAACTATGGGGACGCCCATAAAAATATAACTTTCCTAACTTTTGAAAGTTCCAACTGTTTGGCTCTCGTGATGTTTATGGAATTCGGACTAAATTGCAAAAAGAAATCGAAAAGGAGAAAAGCTGGGAGGCGAGGAAGTAGATGCTAATTTTCGCAATGATGTTTTATATCGTCTATAAACTCTTTGACCTTCAGTACCCAGGGTTCGACTAAATCACGGTCAAAAGATACAAAGTCATAAGACCACACCGTCACGCTCGACTATTTCTTTAAACGGCAATATAGAATAAAGTTCAGAATTCCATTCATCGCGGCTTCTGACAATAGTGCTTAATACAGTATTACTTTCCAGTTCAAGCTCGTACAAACGATCGCGCAATTCGGACACGATTTGTTGATCCGGATGCTGGTCTAATAATATCAGAAAATCCCAATCCGATTCAAGGTCCGCTTCTAATCGGGCTTGTGAGCCATAAAGTATAATGTCGGCTCCCGGAAGTAACGAATGGACTTCATTCTGAACCCTTTTTAGGAGTCTGGAGGTTTCCTGCGATTTGTATCCCCATTTTTTGAAAGTTTTCATAGCCCACCGGTTAGATCAACCCTTCAGATTTAAGCTGCTCATGGTATATTATATTCATGATTACAGAATATTAAACTGATTATGGCATTATTGTCAATAATAAGGACGGAAAAGGGGACATCCTGAGTTGACTTACGAAAAAGTTTGAAGATTCCCTGATTAAACTGGGGGAATTCAGGGCTATTAGTTTATATTGTGGGAAAAAGGGGTCCGATCTTTAAAATTGATATATTGGCAGGATAGCGCCTTCGGCGGAATGAGGTTAGAGGCGGAGCTTGCAGCTGTTTGAGGGACGGAGTCATGGGGTCGCCACAGCAACATATTGAAAAATAGATAAATGTTACCCCAAAACGCCGATATTTCGCCCTTAATCGGTCAATTTTTATGCAAAAACTGTTCGATTAAGAATGCTGGCTATTGATTCCATAAATATGTGTTCTCGGAATCTAGATTGTCAGTATTGCCGAATGGCGTTATCACCTCCCGAAGTTCAAATGTATCGTCAGCGCAGATTATCTTTCTGCCTCTCGCCCTATAACCAAGCGTTCCCTTTATCTTCTCTATAAACGTTTTGCTTCCGACAGCGATGCTTTGTGTCCACTTGTTTTCTTTATCACAATCGTCAGTTTGGATTGCACTTTCAACCCATTGGAAGTGGGCATCTTTGAAATCATCATAGTTTTCAAAGCCCAGCAGACCCATCAGCCGATCAAAATCAATAATGACTCAAACCGCTATACCTTTTCTTTGCCTGGTATAGCCACTCAATCCACCGGCGCCGATCCCTTGGGAATTTTAAAAGGAATTCCCGCTTATGGCATCTGTGGGTTATTTACCCCGTTAAACCTTTTCTTACTTTGTTTAACTGGGGTATGCCAAACATAACCTGGTATATAATGTCTTTTTGCACGAGCCATTGTTCATCGAGTCTCTTAACCCCTTAGTTGCAGAAACAACATGGCAAAGATTAGATAATGCTCCGCAATTATAGACAATATCATAGCAAAATGACAAATTCTTGGATACCTCCATTGGTGAATTCGAAGGATGGGGTCGATTTTGCCATGTTGTTTCCCCTTGAAACAACGCGGAAAGCCGGAGGACTTCAGATTCTGCGTTGCTGAGGGTTCGAAGTAAAGAACTACGACTTCACCCTCAGACGCCTTGACTCTGAAACCCTCCGGCTTTTGCAACGTTGGGGTTAATTGTGCAGTTTTGGCGGAAAATCGGTCGATTAAGGCAGATTTAGAGACGTTTTTATGACATCTTCCCCGCAAAGTCAATCACTTGGCGTGGCCCGACCCCCAGGCCCCCCTTTGGGGGCGCCGGATATGGCCCTGTTTTTTTTACCCGGGCGATTCTGGGAGACAATCCTATCAAAGTATTCAACCACGGCAAAATGCAGCGGGATTTTACCAGCATCGATGATATCATCGAGGGAGTTGCGCGGGTACGGATTCGTTTTTGATCAAAGTAAAAGGTTGACTTTAGGGTATCTAAAGCATATCCTTTAAGTTAACTAAAAGCAATTTGGAGGTAACCCGTCATGGCTCAATTTGTTGGCGCAAAAGAATTTAGACAACGATTTTCGGAGATTGTCGAGGACCTCAAGCGAACGGGCGAAATCGTGGTCCTTAAAAGGTCAAAACCGTTGTTCAAGGTGGTTCCTTATGAAGAAGTACCGTCAGATCTGCTCGACCGTGCCTACGCTATAAAGGACAGCGGTCAACCGGATCTGCAGGAGATATCGCGGATCGTTCACAAAATACGTCGGGTAAAATGAAGGTTGTCGTCGATACCAATGTTGCCGTATCTGGTTTATTATGGCAAGGGCCGCCCAACGAGATTCTAAAATGGTCTCGACTGGGGATTCTGAAGATTATTGCCTGTGATGAAACGGTAAATGAACTCAGACGTGTGTTGCGTTATAAAAGATTTTATCGAAGACTTTCTGTGCTCGCAACTTCATCGGACGAAGTCTACGCTTACTTTATGAACCTGGTTTTATTCGTCCCTAAACCAAAATTCATACCGACAAAAATTAAAGAAGATCCTTTCGATAATCTTTTCCTGGCATTAGCTTCCGAAAACAAGGCTCATATGATTATTTCCGGGGACAATCATCTTTTAGATTTGCAGGCGTTTGAGGATATTCAAATTGTCACTCCGAGTGAAGCTTGTCAGGTCGTTGAGTCTTTTTTGTATAACCATTGATCTATATTTTTGAGCATTTTCCGGTGGAAAATGCTCAAAGCCAATCGAATATTTCTCACCCCAAAGGCGCAAAGAGCGCAGAGAAGAGAATACAGCTACCCTGATCCCTGGCGCAGCCAGCCAACTAAATGTTTTCTCAGCGTTCTCAGCGATCTCCGCGGTGAAAAAAGCAGGGAGGCCAGGAAGTTGGGAGGGTGAGAGGGTTGGAGGGTATGGGAAAAATACATAAAACTATCCAGAGTATCCTGTGAATCCTGTCAAACAATATTATTCTTAAATCGTCCTTTCCCTCATACTTTTGGCCGCGTTTGGTCCGGCCGCCGCTGTGGGGTGGGCATTGCAGCCGGGGGAGATCCTGGTGATTGCCAACGGCAATGCCGATAAAAGCGTTGATCTTGCAAAACACTACATGCAGAAAAGAAGCATCCCGGCGGACAACCTGCTGGTGTTGCGTTTGACCGAAGACGAACAGTGCTCCCGTGATGAGTACGATAAAAAAGTGGCAGGCAGGGTCAGGACGCACCTGCGGGAAAAAGACCCTGACCACAAAATCCGTTGCCTGCTGACCATGTACGGGATGCCCCTGAAAGTGGCGCCGCCGCAAATGTCCCCGGCGGAAAAGACCCAGGTCAAAGCGCTCGAAATGCAAAAAGAAAAATTAAGCCGGGACCTGAAACTTGCCGGGGACCAGGACAATGATCAAACCCGGGCGCTTCGCAAGGATCTGCAGGCGCTTAAAAAAAGCATCGCTAAAATTGCCAAAAGCGATGCGCGCGCATCCCTTGATTCGGAGCTGGCCCTGGTGCGGGAGGAAAATTATTCCCTGGGGAATATGGGGACGGTCATGCATATTCACATCTGATTTTGACCGATGATTCCGAATGAAAAGGCCACCCATTCGATTAAACCACTCCACGGACACTTCACCATGTCGCAAAATGTAATGGTCTCGGTGCAATCTGCTTCGCTTATTCAGATTCCAAAGGAAGTTGAAAATTACCGGCGACAATGCCAGGGACGGTAATGTCCTCATCCAAACTTTCCCAGCGGAGGGCAAAACCGTTTAGCCGCAGGCTAACTTCTCGCAGCTCCTCTGTTGATGCTTTTTTTAAAATTTTAAACCTGTCAGCCGGAAAGCCGATGATCCTGCCGTCTGTCAGCTCGAGATAAATTATTCTGCCTTCAGCCCATGCTTTTATGGCTGCGGGTTCGGTAGTTAAAACTGTTGGCATTTTAAATATAATCCCTGTTTCTATCTGATTAACATTACAGAACTTTTTCCACAGCGCAAGTTGCTTGTGGTAAATTTATTCGGCCTATGAAATGAATTATGTAATATTGTGGAATATTTTTCATAATATTTGTGAAATATATATCTCTATATTCCAAGGATGATTTCTTTTAAAATTGTAAACAACTGAAATCTTAACGTATTTAATTTGCTTTCCTATTGGGCATGATAATTGCTTAGAAAGACCGGAGAAAGAAGTATGGAAGAGAAAATGTCTGCTGTCCCTTGGAGTTGAAGCTGTTAATTTTGCTGAATTGCCGGGAGGAAAATCGATGAAAAAATGTCTGGTCTTACTTTTCGCATTGCTTGCAGTATTTATGGTTGCCGGGATCTCAAGCGCCGCGTCGATGCCCTACGCGATCGATGACATAGGGAGTTTTCTATCCGACGCCACTTACTTTAACGGGTTCATAGAAATAACGGATCCGTTTGATTTTTCGGGAACATGGAATTACACAGCAATTGCCTTCGAATCGGCAACATCAATTATATCCGTGAAGCTCCGGGCGGTGCGAAAACCTTCACCACCGCCGACACCGGCAATTTCGGCGTCATGCAGTCGGTCGATTTTGACACGGACAACCTCTATTTTTCAGACGGGGACCCCGCAGATGTGCCTCTTTCTGAATTTGATCCGGCCGAACCTCTTTTCAGGCTGTTCCGGCTGACAGCTGCTTCAAATCCTTTATCCTATCTGACATCGAACCCCGTCTTTCAGGCCGGCACGTATATTTTAGGCTTCAATGACAACGGATCGCCGCCCGTCGGCGACAGCGATTTCGACGACATTATTGTTGCGGCAAATCCGGTGCCCGAGCCCGGCACGCTGATTCTTCTGGGAGCCGGGCTGGCCGGATTGTTCGGATGGGGCCGCAAAAAGTTTCGCAGGAATTTATAAAGCTTTAAAGCAAAGCCGTCAGCATTTCGCAGCACGCAGGCTTTAAATCCATAGAAACCGGATTTCTCTATACCAGAGATTTCCGGTTTTTGTTTTTGATTAGAAGCTATAAATGGTCATCGTCGGGTCAAGGGCGTTTGTGGCTCAGAAAAATTTCGAGCTCCCGTTAACGAATTTTTCCCAGGGTGTCAGGTCATTTTCTCCTGTTTCTCTTGGAGGCGGCTGGGGGGGCCGGGTTTTATTGACTTTCTTTTTCTGGATGGCCGGCGTTTTAACCGCCTCTGTCTTTGCAGCCGGAATGTTGATGAACCTGCCTTTGAACAAACTGATCCGCAAAATTGCACCCGGTTTGATATCGATGGTGGTTTCTGAATCTTTAACCCAAAGCGTGTGAGTCCCTGGTTTTACCCTGTCTAAGAAAAGGGGCGTCTTTCCCAGGTGGGTGCCATTCAGCGCAACTTCCAGGCCCGGCGGTTCGCTGAGCACCGTCAAGATGCCCGTTGCATTGGCGGCGCCCTGTAAGGTTCGGGTGGGTTCTATTAAGCCTGAAGCCATGGCCGGATCCGTGATTAATAAAATAAGCAATGCCGCCTGCAAAACTCGCCTTAAATTTATAATGGTTCTCATATGCTTCTCCCGAAAGTCTGGTTTGCGCCTGCCTGTATGACCTGTCGAACCAAGCCTTGTGACCTGTTCCCTGAGCCTATTTATATAATAATGCCTATTTTCATTCCTCAAACGCATTGATATCATTTTCTGCCGCGACCTCAAGCTGAACTAAAACTATCAAGGCGATCAATCAAAGCATTAGTGAAGTTCTCAGCCGAACCGAAAATGCTTGCCGGAATCGCCCCCGGTGAGATGGTAACCGCTGAAAAGTCGGCTGACGAAAATGCTCCAAAAAAACCCCTCTTTCCGGGATTGAGGTTTTTCTATGGAACATGGAACGTTAGGATTACGTCCATCCAACCTTGGACTCGATCCCCCATTGACAACTGCTAAATCCTGCATATTATTGAACATATACACTAACCGATTGTTTTTATTGTAAAGACATTATTTTTTGATTTTGGTGTAAACCGATTGGAAGAGCCGTGCGTCTAATGGGATTAAAGAGGATTAAATCCAACTTGGAACTTACTTCAAGGTCAAGAAAGAAGGACAGAACCATGAAAAAGAGGACATGTGCGGTTTTTGTAATAATTGTGCTGGCTTTCGCTATGCCGCTGTATGGTTATGACGGAGGGAAGCTGCTTGATGTCGGGTACGGCGGTGGACACTACGGCGGTGGACACTACGGCGGTGGACATTACGGCGGTGGACATTACGGCGGTGGATATTATCACGGTGGACATTATTGGGGCGGATATCATGGGGGAGGACATTCGGGAAACAGCTTTTATTGGGGCGGTTCGATCTGGTTGGGGCCGGGGTACCCATATGGGTGGGGATACCCCTATCCCTATTATGCAGGCCCCCCGGTAGTCATCCAGCAGCAGCCTCCGGTGTATTCCCAAAAAGAGCAGCCGGAACCCAACTACTGGTACTATTGCCAGAATCCGCAGGGCTATTACCCTTATATCAAAAGCTGTCCGGGCGGATGGATGAAGGTGGTGCCGGAACCGCCCCAGCAGTAGGGGAGGGCAGGATAAAATGAAAAGGAAATGGGGTAATGTTTATTTGCTCTTTTTGGCGGCCGCGGTACTAAGCGGGTGTGCAACGGTGCCGACGGGCCCGAGTATAATGGTGCTGCCGGGCACGGGCAAATCCTTTGAGGCCTTCCAGGCCGATAATGCAGTCTGCCGGCAATGGGCCAGCCAGCAAACCGGAGCGGAGTCAAAAAACACCGCTAATGAGACCCTTGCCAGCGGAGCGGCTCTCGGAACGCTGGCGGGGGCAGGGCTGGGTGCGGCGATCGGCTCGGCTTCCGGCGCAGCCGGCACCGGAGCCGCAATCGGAGCCGGCAGCGGGCTCATCCTCGGTACTGGTGCCGCCGCCGGCCCGGCCCAATCGGCCGGACAGGAGGTGCAGCGACGCTACGACAACGCCTATCAGCAGTGCATGTATGCGAAGGGAAACCAGATTCCGGGTATTATGCGCGAACCGAAGCGAACCTATGAGGCAATGCCGCCACCGCCGCCGCCTAAATCCGCTGCGGGTCCTCCGCCCCCCATGGTGCCGCCGCCTGGCGGAAATCCGCCGCCCCCGCCCCCGCCCGGCTAAGTACATAGTTTCATAAATACGGCAACGTATAATTTATTGAAGCCCTAACGACAATTGGATCTCACCACAAGGCACAGAGAGCACTGAGATGGGTATTTTTTCGTTTGCCGGGAGACGACGGCAAACGAAAAGCATCGATGCCGGCGCATAAAGAAAATCTAAGCTTCAATGAGCAATGATGGATTCACCGAAGGTTCAGTTTTTTTGCCCATCGCTGCGCCTCTGGCGGAATGGGCAAAAAGAATCCGCCTCCGGCGGACCGTGTCCTCTGTGTCTTGAGGTGAATAAATATCGCTGCTAATACGTAACCGTAATTATGAATAAGAGCACTAAGGGCTCACTCAAAAATAACTTCACATTTTATACGCCGCTGCATCCCGCCTGATTGCGTTGCGAAAGCTCGGAATTCGCCGCGGCGGATTCCTGCGTTTTCGCGCCTTGCCAGCCGGGCGCTTCAACGCCTAAAATTGTGAACTTATTTTTTTGTGAACCCTAAGCGGGTCGAAGCAAAAGAAAGTCGTTTCCTTTCTCTTTGCCAGGCAGCTGACGCTTATACCACACCGTCGTGGGGGAAGAGTTGAAAGAACCCGATCACAATGCTGAAACATCTACTCCGTTTTAGGCTGCGCACCCAGCTTATCATCGTCATGCTTTCCATGCTGGTCCTGTTTGCCGCAAGTTTTGTCTACCTTCAAAGTGTTGCCGAAGAAAAAGTACTCGATCTGATCCAGGACGAAATCAACGGCACGATGAAAGCCATCGAAATCAGCATGGAGGAGATCCATGCGAAAGGATCAACCGACGAGGCCCGGCTCGAAAATTTTATCGACCACTTGCAGAAACATGGGATCGAAGAAGTCTCAATTTTAGGCAAGCAGCAGGAGGTGATATTGAGTTCGAACCCGCGGATGGTCGGCAGCCGGCTGAGTGTTTCAAAAAATGAATTTCTCATCCAGGAAACCATCGGCGCAGGGGAGTCCGTAAAGCCTAAAAAACTCTATAGCGCATTTGCACCGATCATATCAAAAGGGAAGCTGGAAGGCTATATTCATATCAGCATGTACTTTGAGGATCTTGAACGCCTGAGCCGCGAGATGCTCTTCAATCGACTCGTTTGGGCGCTGCCGATTGTTGGAATCGGCCTGATCCTGTGCATCCTCATATCGCACCACTACACAAAGCCCATTCCGGCGCTGATCGAGGCCATCCACTCTATTACCCGGGGAAAATTGCCAAGTCTTCCCACGAATTTGCACGCCGACATCAGCGGTCTTTCCGACTCGCTCAACACCATGTTTAACATGCTCGCGGAACAAAAGAAATTAGAGGAGAAACTCAAGCGCTCCGAGCACCAGGCGATGCTGGCCCAGCTGGCCTCCGGCATTGCCCATGAGATCCGCAATCCGCTGAACTTTATCGGTCTTTCCGTCGATCACCTGGGCCATCTGAAATCGTTTAATAGCGTCGACGGCGGAGATGAACTGAAGGATCTCATCCGAAAAATAAAGGATGAAATTCAGCGGGTAAACCAGATGGTAACGAATTTTCTCGACCTTGGACGGGAGTTTTCTCTTCGTCCGATGCGCTTGAGGGCCGACCTTGCGGTGGAAGAAGCCCTGGGGCTGAATAACCAGCTTCTCAGTGAGCGCGGCATTTCAGTGGAACGGGATTTTTGCGATCCTTTACCGCTTGTGGAAATTGATATTGACCAGATGAAATCCTGCTTGCAGAATCTGATCGGCAACGCGGCGGACGCCATGCCCCACGGGGGAAAGCTGCGGATCACCATCGCGGAAAGTGCCGGAACCGTCAATCTGCTTTTCGGGGACAGTGGGGAAGGCATCCGCCCGGACGACCTCCCAAAGGTATTCGAGCCGTATTTTACGACCAAAAGAAAGGGCATCGGGCTCGGCCTGGCCATTGCCAAGCGGATCATCGATGCCCATAAGGGCCGCATCGATATCACCGGTGCCCCCGGAAAGGGAACCGTTGTCAGGGTTTCCCTGCCAAATGTCCCCGGGAGACAATAATGCAGAAGTGGAAAATACTCATTGTCGAGGACGAGGCCTATCAGCGGGATATTCTCAAGGTCATCCTGGAAGCCGAAGGATTTTCCGTGGCTTGCGCGGCGAACGGCGAACACGCCGTCGAAATTTATCATCGGCTCAAGCCGGATGTCGTGCTTTGCGATTTAAAACTGCCCGACATGGAAGGAACCCAGGTCATGGAACGGCTCGGCACTGCGGGCTGCAGGCAGCACGAATTCATTATTTTCACGGCCCATGGAACCATCGAGTCAGCCGTCAATGCCATCCAAAGGGGTGCCTTCGACTACCTTACCAAACCGGTCGACCGGGAAAAGCTCATTAGGAGGATCCATCGGGCCTGCGAACGCCTGGCGCTCATCCGGGAGAACCAACAGCTTAAAAAGCAACTGCTGCAGCCGTTTGTCATCGAAGGTATCATCGGAAAGCACCCGCGCATGGCGAAGGTTCTGGATTTTGTCAAGCTCGTCGGGCCGCTCAACGTGACCGTATTGATCACCGGTGAAACCGGCACCGGCAAAGAACTGATTGCCCGGGCCATCCATTCTGAAAGCCTTAGAAAAAACAAATCGTTTCAGGCCGTTAATTGCGCGTCGATGCCGGAAAGTCTTCTTGAAAGCGAACTTTTCGGCTATGAAAAAGGCGCTTTTACCGGCGCCTTCTCCCAGAGGCAGGGGTTGATTGAGAGCGCCGATGGCGGGACGCTGTTTCTGGATGAAATCGGGGAGCTTCCCATCGGGCCCCAGTCAAAGCTTTTAAGATTTTTGGAGGACAAAAAGATAAGACGGATCGGCGGCAATGAAGAGATTTCCATCGATGTTCGGCTGATTGCGGCCACCAACAAAAAACTGGACGAGGAGATTAAAAAAGGGCGTTTCCGGGAAGACCTTTTTTACCGGTTCAGAGGGTTTGTGATCGAATTGCCCCCTTTGCGGGAACGTTCATCGGACGTCTACCTCCTGGCGGAATATTTCATCGAGAAATACAACCTTATTTACAACCGATCCGTACGGGGCATCAGCAGCGAGGCGTTGAAAATGATGATGGACTGCCACTGGCCGGGCAACGTGCGGCAGCTGGACGCCGTTATCGAAAAAGCGGTCCTGGTTGCAAGCGGCGAGGTGCTGTCTCCCGCCGACCTGGATATCCCCAAACCACCGACAAATGCTGCCGGCGGCACCCTTGATTTTGAATTCCCGGCGGATGGATTTCCGCTGGAAGAGATTGAGAGGCAGGTTATCTTCAAGGCGATGGAACAATCCGGGGGGAATGTTGCCGCCGCAGCAAGACTCCTCAAAACAACTTATAGAACGATTGAGTATCGGGTAAAAAAATACAGCATTCCCGCGGCCAATCAACGAAATGGTGAAACCAGTACACCAAAACGTTAGATCGTACCCTCGGCATCCCCTCCGCTTAGGAATAGCCTTTATCCCAAAAAGTTTGCAACTATTTGAAATTAAATCGTTTTTCAAGTATTAAAATTTATTTTGCATGATGTCCTCACCTGGCACCAGTTTCGCATTGAATAAGCAAAAGGTCTGCAAGACCTTTGTTGGAAACCTTTATCGGAAAATGAAATACGAGAAGGAGGTAAGTACAAATGAAAAA
Source organism: uncultured delta proteobacterium (assembly GCA_963769935.1). GTDB lineage: Bacteria > Desulfobacterota > Desulfobacteria > Desulfobacterales > JAFDCJ01 > JAFDCJ01. The sequence continues at coordinate 13,464 of CAVYNY010000031.1, forward strand.
GCTTGCAATTCTGATGTCACTCGTGATGGTGGTTGCCTTAACGGCCAGTGTTTCACTGGCGGCCCAAAAGGCCCACAAGGTTAAGATGATGACCGGAGAAGTTGTCAAGGTTGACGCCGATAAGGGGGATCTTGTCCTTAAAGTCAAAAACAAGAATCATACCTATAAGGCAGAACCGAAAATGCTCACCGGAATCACCCCCGGTGAAAAGGTAACCGTCGAAGAAAGCGGAAAAATGGTGAAGTCGATTAAGCCGGCTGCAAAATAAGCCAAAAGTGAAGCGCCTGCCAAGACAAAATCGGAGTAGGTCTGAGTTTCACGGTTTGACGTCGCAGAACTCGAAAAAACCCCTCCCCCTGAAGGAGGGGTTTTTTTATTCCAACATTGAAAACCTGGCCCTCTGGGCCGGGAATCTTTATTCCAATTTTAATTCTTTCGGTACAACCGGGGAAATTATCTTATCAGTCTTTTTCGCATTACCTTCAGCGCCAGAATGGTAAAGCAGATAAAAAATAGAGTTAAGTATCCTAGGCTGATAAGGGCGCTGGTTTCCTTTAGGCCAAGACCGAACCAGCGAGCCATTTCAGTAAGATGATAGAGGGGAAACACATATGCCATGGGTCGGAACCATGGGGGCAGGTTGGAAACCGGGAAAAAGGTGCCGCTGAACAAGAACATGGGGGTTATAAAAAGAAAAATCGGCAGATTAAACATGTCTATGGTTGGAATGATTCCGGTGAAAAACATGCCGATGGCGCCGAAGGCCAATCCGCCTAAAAAAGCCAATGGTATGAGCAGGAGGCCCTGCGGCAGGTGGATAAATCCCAGCAGAGCCAGGACGGTGAGCATAATCGCAGCGGCCGCGGCTGCCTTGGTAGCGCTCCAGACGATTTCGGCTACAATTATTTCCTCCAGCGACAGCGGCGTGGCCAGAATTGCATCGAACGTTTTCTGATAGTACATCCGTACAAAAGAGGCATAGGTGGTTTCGAAAAATGAATTCGACATGACGGCCGTTGCAATCAGCGCCGGAGCAATAAACTTGGTATAGGACAATTCGGCGCCTCCATAGGAGACCTGCCCGATCAGGCCACTCAGGCCGAGGCCGAAGGCCAGGATGTAAAAAAGAGGCTCCAACAACGGCGTGATGAAATTTATCTTCCAGATTCGGCGGTAAACAACCAGGTTTCTATGCCAGACTTTGATAAAACGCCAAGACAAACAGGCCCAAGGTTTCATTCGCGGAGCTCCCTTCCGGTCAACCGCAGAAATACATCTTCCAGGGTGCTGTTGCGATAGATGCATTTATCATGGCAGAATTGATCCCTGACGGTGTCGTTGAGATCGGAACCTTCCGGGCTGTACAAAATCATGCGCCGGCCGAGATCGTCATGCTCAATATGATTGGCAGTGACATACGCCCGCAACTCCGGGTTCGGATTTTCAACCTCGACGACATTTCTGCCGGCATGGCGATTAATCAGTTCCTGGGGACGGCCTTCTATCAGTATTTGGCCGTGATCGATAATGACCAGACGATCGCAGAGTCTCGACGCTTCTTCCATGTTATGGGTAGTTATAACCACGGTCAGCCCTTTTTCCTTCAGGGTTTCAAGCTTTTGCCAAACCTGATGCTTGGATTGGGGATCGAGGCCGGTGGTGGGCTCGTCCAAGATGAGCAGATCCGGTTGATTAATCAATGCCCTTGCCAAAATAAGCCGCCGGGCCATGCCGCCGGAAAGCTCCATGACTTTGGCATTTTTTTTATGGGAGAGCGCGAAAAAATCAAGGAGCTGCCGGCCGCGTTCGAAAGCTTCTTTTGGGGAAATGGAGAAATATCCCGCAAATACGTGCAGATTTTGCTCCACGGTCAGGTCCGGATCCAGCGTGTTGTCCTGCTGGCAAACGCCGATGCGGGCTTTGATCTGGCGCCAGTGCCGGCTGAGATCCATCCCAAATATGCGAATAGTTCCCTGGGTTGAAGGCAAAAACCCATAAAGCATTCTGATAGTTGTCGTCTTGCCGGCGCCGTTGGGCCCCAGCAGTCCGAAAAATTCTCCCTGCTGCACGCTGAAGGATATCGAGTCCACGGCTGCCAGCCCGTTGAATCGTTTATGCAAATGGTGGACTTCTATAACGTTCATCATCGGATGTCTTTTTAATCTCGAAACCAAGATGGTTGCAAGTTGATGGGTGAATTTCCATTGACCCTGACAGCTTGATTTAAGGTCAGCCGGAAGCCACAAGGAAAATTAAAGCAGCCTGGACTAAAGTTCAAGTTTTTTGTCCAGCTTGGCGGCAGAAACAGACTGCACTTTCTATAGTGAATAATTATTGACATATACTTGCCTATTGGATATGCGCCATTTGCGGGCACGTCTGTCAAAACCCTGCGATGGTCCGGCACCTAATTTTTAGCGCGAGGAGGCAGCTTTTATGAAACATATCGGCGTTTGGATTATCAGCGCGGTTTGTATTTTCGCCATGAATACAGCCCGCGCCGAGGAGGGCGAAACCATTTTTAAATCCCAGGGGTGTACTCACTGTCATAAAAAAGAAAGCCACTCAAAAGTGAATCCGTCTCTGACTGAGATTGCAGCGGCCTATCAGGGCATGCAGGAGCAGCTGGTCAAATTTTTAAATGGCGAAGCGGAAGCCATTGTCAAGCCGCAAAAGGCAGGCATGATGAAAAGATATGTCAAGAGAACCAAAGCCCTTTCAGATGCGGATCGCAAAGCGCTGGCGGACTACATTTTGAGGCAGCAATAACAGAACCGGCTCCTTCAGTTTCAATGGACGCCTAAAATTGTGAATTTATTTTTTTGTGAACCCTAAGAATCAATCATGAAAGTCTCGCAATCGAAAAACCTGGTCTGCAATATTTGCGGCAAGACCAAAGCCCGGTCCATGATGATGCCGGCAATACTTGTCCGAAGCGCCGTGACGGATCAGATCAAAATTTCCTACCCGGACTGGAAACCGGAGGGTTATATCTGTCTTAATGATCTGAATCAATTTCGCATGCAATACATTCAGAACCTGCTTAAATCTGAAAAGGGTGAACTGACGACATTGGATCGTGAAGTTTTGGAGAGTCTTCAGCTGCACGAAACGCTTTCAAGCAACGTCGATGCCGAATTCGAGAAAGATCTGAATCTGGGCGAAAAAATGGCCGACCATCTGGCATCATTCGGCGGCAGCTGGACCTTTATCATTATCTTTGGCTCAATCCTGCTCATTTGGATTGGACTGAATTCATTGCTGCTGTTGAAAAAGCCCTTCGATCCCTACCCGTTTATTTTACTGAATCTGGTTTTATCCTGTCTGGCAGCCATTCAAGCCCCCGTTATCATGATGAGCCAGAACCGCCAGGAAGCCAAAGATCGGTTGAGGTCGCAGCACGACTATCAGGTGAATTTAAAAGCCGAGCTTGAAATCAGACACCTGCATGATAAAATTGACCATCTGCTTTCCAACCAGTGGGAGCGGCTGATCGAAATTCAGCAGATCCAGATCGACCTGCTCTCCGAACTTGCGCGCCTGCGGAATAAAGGCAAGGGTGCCTGATTTGAAACTGTTTTGGGCAAATTGAATTTTTGCTGCTCTCAGTAGGAAAAAAATAAACCGCATGGAGAATTAACCATCATGAAACCGGGTAACCATCAGATCCATATTCGGCGATCACTCGGCGGACTGGTTGCTGCCATTTGCCTGCTTTTCATTTTCCAGGGCTGCGCCGAAGTGCCGATTACCCACCGCAGTGCATTGCATCTGGTGCCGGAATCAGAGCTTATGAGCATGAGTCTTCAGCAATATGATGACGTGTTGAAAAAAAGCGAGCTGTCCACCAACACCAGCGAGGTGGCAATGGTGCGGCGGGTAGGTAATCGGATCGCCAAGGCCGCCGAAGCATTTTTAGCCGAAACCGGTCAGGGGGATAAAATTAAAGATTACCACTGGGAGTTCAATCTCATCCAGGATGACAAAACGGTCAATGCCTGGGTGATGCCCGGCGGCAAGGCCGCCGTTTATACCGGGATTTTACCGTACACCCAGAACGAAACCGGCCTGGCGGTGGTGCTGGGCCACGAGGTGGGCCATGCGCTGGCCGACCACGGCAACGAACGCATGAGCCAGGCGCTGCTTGCCAGCATGGGCGGTATGGCGCTTTCCGTCGCCCTGTCCCAGCAGCCGCAGGCAACCCAGCAGCTTTTCATGTCGGTCTACGGTGCGGGGGCCAACTATGGTTTTTTGCTGCCCTACAGCCGCCTGCATGAGAGTGAAGCCGATCGCATCGGTCTGACGCTCATGGCGCGTGCGGGCTACGATCCCCGGCAGGCCATACCCTTTTGGGAAAGAATGAGCAAACAGGAGGGAAAGTCGAGCCCGCCGGAATTTTTATCCACGCATCCGGCAACCGCAACTCGCATCGCCGACATTAAAAAGTATATACCGGAAGCGCTGCCCTATTATGAAAAAGCGGCAAAGTAGAGACCCGGCTCCCGCCGCCAGCTGGGCAAATGACCGCAAGCTAGGGCGCTTATGCAGCGTGATTCCATCGTTCGAAATTGGGTCATACCGATCTACGGCCACAGTTAATTGAAAATTTCAAAGCTGGTGCTCCACATCCGAGCTGCGGATATGAATGTCCCTTTGGGGAAAGGGAATTTCGATTCCGGCTTTTCTGAATTCTTCAAAGATCTCGAAATAAAGCGCACTGCGTATACTTCGCCGCGGCGTTACCCTGACATCGATCCAGATCAGCAGTTCAAAATTAATCGAACTGTCACCATATCCAACAAACCTGACCATCGGTTTCTGGAATTTCGCAACCATCGGCTCTTTCTCGGCAACCTCCAGCAATATCTTTTGAACCTGCCGGGGGTCGGAGCTATAGGAAACCCCCACCGGCAGATCGATGCGAATCATGGGTGACGACAGCGAATAATTCACAATCGTGTTCGAAATTAGGTTGGAGTTTGGGATCAGGAATTCTATGTTGTCTCTGGTTCTGACCTTGGTGGCGCGCAGATAGATGTCCGTGACCATTCCCATTCCCTTTTCCAGTTCAATCCAGTCGCCTTTTCTGATTTTGCCCCCGAATATGATCGTAAAACCGCTGATGACATTGGCGGCCAAATGCTGCAGGCCCAGGCCGATTCCGATGCCGGCCGCACCGGCAAAAACCAGCAGAAAACGCAGATCCAGTCCCACAACTTTCAAGGAAATCAAGACACCGATGGCAATAAAGCTATATTTGAAGGTGGTGTCCAGGGCATAACCCAGACCCGGGTCGATTCCCAGGGACGGATAAATTTTGTAGTCCAGGTAGGCCTGCAGCAGCCGGGCCGCATAAATAAATGCCAGCAGGATGACAACGGCCTTCAGGATCAACCACATGGTTACCTGGGTCGTTCCCAGCTCCACCACTGGAAACGAAACAATGCGCTCAACCAGATCCAGCAGCCCCAGAAGGTTCAATATAAGGCCGCTGGTGGCCAGTATGGTGGCGTATAACAGCACTGTCCGGAGTGCTTGGTACAGAACCTGCGCGGCTTCATCGGAAACATCTTTGCCGGCATGCCATTTTTGAAGCCAGCCGCTTATCTTGTGGTAGGCCATCATAATCAAAATGTAAGCGCCGCCGGAAGACCAAATTTTTATCAAAACCACCCGGCCCAACTGCTTGTAGCCGATGCACCACAACAGCGCCGTGATAAAAGAAAGAAAAATAAAGGGATAATAGAATCTGTCCAGATTCCGAATAAAACCCTGGTAAGACCGATAGGGCAAATCCGGCAGGAATGACAGGAGGGCGGTTTTCATCAAATGAAACAAAAATAGGATCACCACAATCGAAACGGCGATCGCAAATTTCAGCAGGGCGATCACATCCGGCCGAAGCTGAAATACCGCCGCGGCCTGGATTACCGCAAAGCCCACCAGACCATACAGCAGGGCCAGGCGGGTCAGTTGAAAGATCCTTTTCCCGTAGCGGGCTGTTGCCTGAAAAAGATTCTGGGTCAGCGATTCGCGCAAGAGGCTGACGACCAGGGCGCCGATGGCCCACAGCAGCATTAATTTTCCGGTCAGCTGAAACCAGGCGGCCCGATAGTGGATCATGGCATCGATCAGGGAAAAAGCGGCCAGCAGAATCAGCGGTATCAAGGCGGAGACCAGAACTTTGAGCGCTGATAGGAAAAACGGATAGACGGTCTGCGGGATTTTCGGCCGCAGCGGCTGCACCTTTTTTTCGATCTGGGCCATAATCCGCTTCCTTCCCAGCAGACTGTAGAACACGGCTGCCAGAAAGATAAATACAATGCAGGACCCCGCCAGCCCGAGTATCCGGCTTTGCACCATAATCTGATGGATGAATTCAGGGACCTTGAGCGGCAGGCCGAGGGCCCATTTATACAGATATTCGATCGTATTCCAGTCCCAGCCGATCGGCGTCCGTTCAAAAAGCGAGCTGGCCCGGCTTGCGATTTCCGTTTTAACACTGGCAGCTTTCTGGGCGATGGTAGTGCCGACATCTTCGGGAAGGGATATGGCCGGCTTTTTTTCATTTTCAGTGGGCGGCTGCGCCTCGGCGGCATATGCCAGAGACATCCACAACAGAAAAACAATAAAAGTGATGCTAAGACAGCGTGCTTGTTTGGTCAGCATATTTGATTTCCCGGGGTCGAGGATTTTAAATCCGTTTTAGGGGACAATATTTTCTTTCTTATATTTACTTCATGTTCCGAATTATGACATCGACCTCGGGGGTGTCTTTCATCAAGGCCAACAGCTTCGACGTGTCCGTATCACCGTAATGATACGGATAGAGGATTTTCGGCTTGAAGGCTTTGGCGGCATCCGCCACCATCTCCGGTGTCATGGTATACGGCAGGTTCATCGGCAAAAAGGCGCAGTCGATATTTTGCAGCTGTTTCATTTCGGGGATGTTTTCCGTGTCGCCTGCTATATAAACTCTTTTTTCGTGGAAAGTGATCACGTATCCATTGCCGATACCCTTGGGATGGTAGGGAACGCCTTCGCTGCGCATATGCACCAGATTGTAGGCCGGCACCGCCTCAATTTGCAGACCGCCTACTGTTTGGACATCGCCGTTATGCATGACAATGCCGCCTTTTATCGTTTTGGCGCAGGTTTCGGTTAAAATCACAATTGTATTTGGCGTGCGGACCTGGGCCAGTGCCTTCGGATCAAGATGATCGCCATGCTCGTGGGTTATCAGAATTAATTCAGCCTTAGGCAGTTTGGAATAGTCGGCCAGGCGGCTGATGGGATCGACATAAATGACCACGCCCCGGTAAGTGAACATCAGGGAGCCGTGGCCGATGAAGGTGATCTTCAAATCGCCCCTGCCGGTTTGGAGAATATCCGTATCGAAATGTTCCTGCGCTGCAACGCCAAAGGCCGTGAGTCCTGCCATAAGCGAGATTAAAAAAAGCATTTTTTGCATTTTATTCCTCCTTGGTTGACTGTTCGCAGAATGGCGGCCGCTCATTAGATCCGGCAACCGCCGTTTTTAAAGGCGGCGTCGAGTTCCACCTGGAAGCCGTTGGCCAGTGCATTCGTCTGATTGGCCATGCCGACAACCGCCATCAGCTCGGCCGGCATCTCGTCGGTCATGCCCTTTTTTCGGGCGGCAGCGGTATGACTGTTGATACAATACTGACAGCCGTCGGTCACGCTGACGGCAATATATATCATTTCTTTGGCCAGCGGATCAAGTTTGGAAAATTTTAATTTGAATTAATTTCGGAGTATCCGTCTTCGCTAAAGCTTCGACGGGGCAGGCTGGAGTACGGGAGGGTGGGCGTAATGTTTGAAGGTGCGGGGTGGCCGCCTCGGGAAGGCCTAACCGCGTCCCCTTCTCGGCGGTCCAGAGCAGGACTGCAGGGTGGGAGAGGAGGTCCTTTTGCTCGATGATGGTGAGGGCCGCTTTAAACTGCGACAACGCCTGGGTCAGGTCGCCGACCAGGTAATATCCCTGGCCGAGGAGGTAGCGGCTGTCCTCTGAGGCGTCGGTCACCGCCTGCAACTCCTTAATAATTCCATCTTGGAATAAATCTCACCCCTCCCCAACAGGTCAAGCAAATTGTCGTAGGGGCGGGCCTTACGCCCGCCCGGACCCGGCTTGGACCCTGTGCCCTATAGCTCCCCGGTCCGGATCTATAGCAGCAGCTGCAGTCCCCAGCGGTTGAGTTTGCCTACGTCGCGGCCCGCCAGATCCATGACGTGCAGGGTCCAGGTTCCCTGCGCGGGTTTGCCGGCCAGCGTTGCCAGCGCGGGCAAGCTGTCCTCCGAATACGTTTTAATCAGATTGTCCTGACCGCCGCCGCTGCGATCATGCAGGACGATTTCCTCTCCGGAAGGCGCCGTCAGCAGCACCCGCAAATCGCCGATCCAGGTATGGGTGATGTCCACGGATACGTTGACCCCCCGCAAGGCTCCGGCCGCCGTAATATTCATGCTGTCGGAGACGCCGGCGGCATCATTGTCGGGAATCGCAAGCGCGGGTGTGCTTTCCTGCTCGACCTGGCTCGTGGATGCAAGCCGAAATTCCAAATCCCAACGCCGCAGGGTTCCCGTGTCGATCCGGGCGAGGTCGGATACGGCGAGTTTCCAGCCGCCGGTCACACTCTTGCCTGTCAAGCGGCTCAAATCCGGGGTCGTTTGAACATCGTAGGTCTTGATCAGATCATGCGTGCTCGCGCCCGTGCGATTGTGCAGGACAACTTGGGTTTGATCCGGCGCGGTCAGAACCACGCGAAGATCTCCAATATAGGTGTGCGAGATGTCGACGCCGACTTTGACGCCGCCGATGCTTCCCGCCTGCGATACGTTGATAATGCTGTTTATTCCCTGGGTATCGTCATCGGGAATGGCCAGATTGGGGACCGCTTCCTGCCGGATGACGTCTGTTTCCAAAGCCTGGCCTAAATGGGCCAGGTAAACCAGGGCAAAATCCTGGGGTCCTTGGGGGATGTTTGAACCCACCACCTGAAGCGTCCAACTTCCCGGTGCTGGATTCGGGACATGCACCACTTCCACGTTGTTTTTCACATCGGTGGCCAGCGTGGCGCCGGCGGCCTGGTTGCCGGTGTAGCGCCGGCCGTCGGGCGCGACGAGAATCAGGTTGAGATTGTTTACCAGCGACGTCCCGGGATAGTCGCTGTAGGCCAGCACCACCCGCAGCGGTGCATCCGCGCTTTGAATGTCGATTTGGGCCGTATGCACTTCGCCGGTGCGCAAACCGGGTGAAATTTCGACAAATGCCGCTTCGGCCGGCAGCGGCAGCGCCAGGATGGCATCAAGATCGACGCGGCCGTATCCCTGGTCATTGTCCATCACCGCGCCCGGCTCACCGTAGCCGGCCAGTCTATCGGCGCCTGCAATGAGGGTGGCTTTCAGCAGAGCGGCCGAAGGGTTCTGAATCGCCTTATTCCTGCGCAAAAATTCGCGTACCACCGCCGCGGCGCCGGCCGTCAGCGGCGTTGCCATGCTGGTGCCCCCCATGTAGAAATACAGCTTGCTCGGCGGATACGCGGCCCACGCCGTGTTGTTCGCTGCAATCATGGTCGAGCGGGTCGACAGGATATAGGTGCCCGGGGACACAACCTCCGGTTTGGTGCGGCCATCGCGGGTGGGTCCGCGACTGCTGAAGGCCACAACCTGATCGGGATTGTTGGCCATGGGATCGCTGCGATAGGGTGCCACCGGATAGTCGGAAGGCCACCAGGCGCCGTAGGTGTTGGCATTAAAGGCCGGGCGGTCACTTTCGCAGGCCCCGACGGTGATACAGTTTTTTGCGGTGCCGGGTGCCGTAACGCTCATCGGGTTGATCCGGCCGTCGCCGTCGCGATCCGTGCCGTCATTGCCGGCGGCCACGACCACGCAAAAATCTTTGTGCTCCCAGACGAAGCGGTCCAGCTGCTCGCACTGGCTGTCGTATTCACCGGGATTGCCGCCGCCCCAGGAATTCGAGTGCACGCGGGCGCTCTGCGCGTAAGCATCTGAAAATAAACTGTTGAGATCGAGCGGTATCCCGGCCAGCAGATACCTGCCGTAGGTTTGAAAATAGGCGGGATTTTTCCATTGCATTTCCTGTTCGACCGCCTGGAATACCAGTTTGGCTTTGTAGGCCAATCCGCGCACGGGTGTCGTGTTGCCGGGAATTTGCAGGCTTGCCGAACCGTTGCTCAGCACCGATCCGGTCACATGGGTGCCGTGTCCGCTGTCGAGATCCGCGGCACCGTCGTCTCCGCCCGGGTTATTCACAAGTGAGGCAAAATCTTTGGTGATGGGATAACTCATGATCGTCTTGATGCGGCCGGCGAAATCCGGGTGGATCGTATTTAAATCCGCCGTATCGATTCCCGTGTCGCAGATGCCGATCACCTCCCCTTCGCCGCTCAAACCCAGGTCCGTGGTGCTCAAGGCGGCCCGGGTTCCCATGATCCGCGCCGCCACATCATTGGAGGTCCGTTTCATGGCGCGCTGCCGGATAAAGCGCACACCGTGAATCGCCGACAAATCCTGCAGGCGTTTCGCTGCCCCGGCGCCGCTCCTGGGATCTTTGATAACAACCAGGCCGGCTTTGGCGTCCTGGTGGGCGACTTCAAAGCCGAGTTTTTTGACAGCCGGCAGGGCTGCTCTGAGATCTTTGGCGGCAAAAAATTCAACCGTATAAAAACCCGTCATGCCCTTTGTCCGCGGCAGGGTGGCATTCTCTTCAATCGGTTTGCGGCCGGCCCTGGCCAGGGCCACAGCATCGATACGATCCGCATGCGGCAAGTGGCCCGCCCAGCGGACGCACGGCAGCGCGGTGATGCGCGCCAGGGCTGCGGCATCCGCACTGACGATATAGGTAAAATCTTCGTAGGGCGCGCGAGGGTCGCCGCCGGCTTTTTTGATTTCCTGCAGCCATTCTTCCTTAATGGGACCGACGAATTGCACCAGATGGTGATGCGGACCCGGGGGCAGGCGCTTTGCACCTTTGTAGTCGGGATGGGTGCGCACTTTTCCTTTGACGTCGACGCGCGGTTGTGAGGTGTCGATGGTTCGTTTACCAACCCGAAGCGTGTAGAGTTCGGTGATGTCTTCAATCGGATATTGCTGCGCGAGTTCCTTGATTTTATCCGCGCCTGCTTCAACCAGCACAAAACCCGGGTACCTTTCGATGATTCGATTAACCTCAGCCAGTCGATCCTGCTCGGCCCCGCTGCAGAAAATTTTTAATATCCTGTTCATGGCCGACCTCCTTTCATGTTTATTTTTGTGAAGGTGGAATGTGAAGAAGATCAGAAAGCAATTAAACCGAATTGAAATAATTCAGGGTCCCAGGGCCGGCCATCATGTTGGGTGTCTTTACCCAGGTTCCAACCCTTCGGGTGCCATGGCCCTATTCGCATTCAACTTGAGGTTTGGAATAGGTAGATTTCTGCGGGGTAGTCGGGATCGAGCAGAATTATTTCGACCAATTCAACCGATCTCCTGAATTGTTTCATCTGTAAAATAAGTTAATAAAATTTATTTGTCATCAAGGTGATGAAAATATTTTTCTGGGAGACCGGGGCATTCGGCCCGTCAAAGTGCGGAAGTACGCTGCCCGTCGAATGCGGAAGTATTTAAAAGGTGTCGGCCCAGCAGCACCGCCGCTTTCTGAGCGGCTCGCCTACATGCCAAGAATCGGGCAGAGTGATCAGCCGGTGTTCGACAACACGACCGGCTTCTGCGAGCGGCAAGTTATCCTATAAAAACCATTCTGCGTTCCGGCCCCGTCAGTCGTCTTACATTGGGAACCCTTCGCCGGTCGACAAGTTGTCTCCGATCCGGGTTGGTTCTTCTCTCGGGTATAACCCGAAATCGAAGATTACGCCGTCTGCTCGCATGTGAACGCTGGCCGCCATTATCCATTAAGGGAATTAAATGATCCAAAACATTCATTGCGGGCCCTCCATTTTGAACCCGGCCAAGGGCAGGCGAATTTGCTTTGCGGCACTTTAAATGAAAAACTAGACAGCCGCATCCATAACAGGCACGCTGAGCATATTGAACCCATCTGGACCACACGCTGGGAACTGTCAGATAAATAGAGAGCAGATTCAGGAATCAACGGGAAATCAATATGAATGAAAGATACAATTATCCATTTGATTAAAACACGATTGTTCAGTTGTCAAGAATTTTATAACATTATCAAGTTATTGGATTGACAGGCGGCTGGTCTTGGAATGGCACCGGCAATAAGAAGCAATTCATAACGACCCATATCATGACTGGGGAGATTACTGCGGATATGGAATGGCCTGACAGGGTAATTAATACAACTCACTATTGCAATTTGAAAGATCGTAGCAACATTATACTTAGATTAATGTGGCCTTGACCAATTATGGCCGGCGATGGCCGGCGATATAAAACTACAGGAGGTTAAAATGGACAGGATGGATTGTTTGCGTGATAAATTATCCAGCAGAATGGTGGGCTTCATATTGCTGGGCTTTTCCCTGATAATTGCCTTGGCAGGCCTTCTGATCGTTCCGGTACTCGGACTTTTCTTTGCACTGCCGCTGCTGGCGCTGGCGGGAGTATTCATCGTCGCACCCGAAAGCAAAGTTTGCCGGCTGATCACCGGAAAAAAAGTGGGTTAGCAAGTATTCTCCTAAAAATAGCAACGGATTAACAGCTTTCAAACATTAAAAAAAAATTGAATTCTTCCCCGGAATGCAGTAAGTCTTCGGACGCATTCAGAGGGGGAAGTTTGAAACGAAAACTTATTGCGATCGTCTTTATTGTTCTGCTGATCGGCGTGGGCGGCCTGGTCTACCGGGGGCAGCACCAGGAGCAGAATGCCGAACTTTATTATTCCGGGGTTATCGAAGCCACCGAGGCCAATGTTGCCTTCCAGGTCAGCGGCCGGGTGCAAAATGTTCTGGTGGATGAGGGCCGGGCGGTCAAGGCGGGCGATTTGCTGGCGGTTCTTTTTCGCGATGAGTTTGAAGCCCGCCGGAACCAGGCCCGGGCCAACGTGGAGCAACAGCAAAAAAACCTCGGCCAGCTGGAAGCCGTCCTCGAAGTGGACCGGAAAGTATTGCCGGCTGAGGTCGAGCGGGCCGAGGCCAGTGCAAAAGCGTTGGCAGCCCAGTTGTCGCAGGCCGAGACCGGCTATCGGCCCCAGGAGCTCAAAAGCGCCCAGTTGGCCGTGGATGAAGCCCGGGCGTCCCTTGATGACGCCCGCCGCAACAAAGAGCGCTTTGACCAGCTATTCAGCAAGAGCGTTGTATCTGAACGGGACCGCGATACCGCGCGGCTCCGGTATGAAACGGCCCTTAAGGAATCCGGGCGCGCGCGGCAAAATTTGGCCATGTTGAAAGAAGGCTATCGCCGGGAAGATATAGAGACGGCCCGCGCCCGGCTCAACGAAGCCCAGGCGGCCGTAAAGCTGGCTCGCAGCAACCTCAAGAGAATCGATGCCGCCGAGGCGCAGGTGGATGCCGCACGAGCGGCGGTTGAAGCGGCGCGGGCGGCGCTGGATCTGGCCGAAATCCAGCTGGGCTATACGGAACTGCGGGCACCGTTTGACGGGGTGATTATCAGCCGCAATATCGAACCCGGCGAGGTGGTCACCCCCGGCCAGGAGGTGATTTCCATCTCCGATCTGTCCGAAGTCGATTTAAAGGTGTTTGTTCCGGAAACCGAAATCGGCAAAGTCAAACCCGGTGAGTCCGTAGCGGTAAAAATCGATACATTCCCGGACAAAACCTACCAGGGATGGGTCGCCTTCATCTCGCCCGAGGGCGAATTTACCCCCAAGATCATTCAAACCCATAAAGAGCGTGTCAAGCTGGTCTTTCTGGTCAAAATTACCATTCCCAATCCGAAACTGGAACTCAAAACAGGAATGCCCGCCGATGCCTGGTTTCGCTGACAATCCTCGCAGCGGTGCTTCAGCGGATGCCGGCGAGCCGACCGTCGTCGAAGTCCGCCAGGTGACCAAGCAGTTCGGCCGCCTGGTTGCGGTCTCCGAGACCACATTCGTTGTCCGGCGGGGCAGGATTGTCGGTCTGGTAGGCTCCGACGGCGCCGGCAAGACCACCCTGCTGCGTATGATCGCTACCATGACGCCGCCGACCAGCGGAAGCATCCTGGTCGGCGGATTCGATGTCGGGCGGCAAAAAGATGCCGTCAAAAACCTGATCGGATACATGCCCCAGCGCTTCGGACTATACCAGGACCTGACCGTTGCTGAAAACCTCGATTTTTTCATGGATATATTCGGCATCCGCGGTCGGGAACGCGCCCGGCGGCGGGAGCGCTACCTCGGTTTTTCAAATCTGCTGCCATTTTTAGACCGCAAGGCCGGGGACCTGTCCGGCGGGATGAAACAAAAACTCGGCCTGGCCTGCGTGCTCGTCCATCAACCCCGCATTCTCATCCTGGACGAACCCACCAACGGGGTCGACCCGGTGTCGCGCCAGGAGTTCTGGGAAATTCTAATCGAGATGCGACATCAGGGGATGACCATTCTGGTCGCGACAGCCTATCTGGATGAAGGTGAAAAGTGCGACAGCCTGGCCCTGATGCATGCCTCCCGGGTGCTGGCTGAAGCCACGCCCGCCGAACTGAAGTCGGGATTTGCCGATCTGGAGGAGGCCATGATTCAGCGAATTTTGCAGGTTGACGCAACCCTCAGGGAGGATAGCTTTGGCATCTGAAGCGGTCCGCGTGCAGAACCTGCAAAAAAAATTCGGGCGTTTCGTGGCGGTCGACCAAATTTCGTTTCAGGTGGCCAAGGGTGAAATTTTCGGTCTGCTGGGTCCCAACGGCGCCGGCAAATCAACCACCATTCGCATGCTGTGCGGCATTATCAGCCCCAGCGGCGGGAGCGGTCACGTGGCGGGGCTGGACATCTTTACCCAGTCCGAGGCCATCAAACAAACCATCGGCTATATGTCCCAGAAATTTTCCCTCTACCAGGATCTGACGCCCCTGGAGAACATCCGCTTTTATCTGGGGATCTACAATGTGCCGGTGCGCCTGTGGCGGGAGCGCATGGATTGGGTGCTGGAGGTCACTCGCCTGCACGCAGCCAAAGACCGTCTGACCCGCGATTTGCCCCCCGGATGGCGCCAGCGCCTGGCCCTGGGCTGCGCCCTGCTGCACCGTCCCGACATTCTTTTTCTGGACGAACCCACCTCCGGGGTGGACCCCATTACGCGCCGGCATTTCTGGGACTTCATCCGGGAGATGACCGGCCGTCAGGTGACCGTGTTCGTGACGACCCATTACATGGATGAGGCCCGGCACTGCAACCGGGTTGTCATCATCAATGAAGGCCGGATCGTCGCCGCCGGATCCCCGGCCGGGATCGTCGGCGAGCTGTTTCCCGACCGACCGTCCGCGGATCTAAACGATGCCTTCGTTAAACTGGTCGGACGGAGGACGCCATGAATCTGCGCAGCGTCCGGGCGGTGGCCAGAAAAGAGTATTATCATCTGATTCGCGACTTTCGCAGCTTATACCTGGCGCTGATCATTCCCCTGTTGTTGATCCTGCTGTTCGGCTATGCGCTCAGCCTGGATGTCGAACACATCCCCATGGTCGTCGTGGACCACGACCGCACCCCGCAAAGCCGGGATTTTATTCAGAAGCTGGATGCGACCATTTATTTTGACGTCGTCGCCGATTTGCCCGACACCGCCGCGCTGATCGACTATCTCGACCGCAATCAAGCTCTGGTGGGGATCGTGCTGCCCCCCGACTGGAGCGCCGATCTCAAGGCAGACCGCCAAAGCCCGCTGCAGGTCATCATCGACGGCAGCGACCCCAACTATGCCGGCAACACCCGCGCCTTTATTACAGCTTATGTGGCGGCCTACAACCAGGAGCAGCTGCTGGCCTTTTTGAACCGCCAGGGCCGCACCCGCATCCACCCGCCGGTGGAAGGGCGCATCCGGGTCTGGTTCAACGAAGATCTGGAAAGCCGCAATTTCATCATCCCCGGCATCATCGCCGTTATCATCATGATCGTGGGCGCCCTGCTGACGTCGCTGGTAATTGCCAGGGAGTATGAAAACGGCACCATGGAGACCATCCGCGCGCTGCCGCTGGGGGCCGTCGAATTCTTGACAGGTAAAGCGATTCCCTACTTTTTTATTGCGCTGACCGATGTGCTGGTGGCCATTTTGATGGGACAGGTGCTGTTCGGGGTAGTGATGAAATCCAGTTTTTGGCTGATGATTCTGGCTTCAACCATCTATATCGGGGTGGCCCTGGGCATCGGCCTGCTGATTTCCACCAGTGTCAAATCCCAGCTGGTGGCCAATCAGATGGCGATTATGCTAACCTACCTGCCGTCGCTGCTGCTCTCCGACTTTGTCTTTCCCCAGGAGAACATGCCCCTTGCCTTAAAGCTCATCTCACGCATTGTGCCGGCCACTTACTTTATCGATATCTTAAACGGGCTGTATCTGCGCAACCTGGGCCTGGTGGAGCTCTGGCCCAGTTACTTTGTGCTGACCGCCATGTTCGGCCTGCTGGCCGTGCTCAATGTTGCCATGTTGAAAAAGGAGGGCCTGTAGCATGAGCTGGCTCAGGGTCCGGGAAATGGTGCGCAAGGAATTCATCCAGCTTCTGCGGGACAGAAAGAACCGACCGCTGCTGATTCTGGCCCCCCTGATTCAGCTGATCGTGTTCGGCTACGTGGTCACCACCGATGTGCGCGATATCCGGGTGGCGCTGCTGGACCAATCGCATACCCCGGAAAGCCGGCGCCTGATCGAGGCCATCGACGGCAACCGGACCTTTCGCATCACCCGGTTTGTGCAGGATCCGCAGCAGCTGGAGCATCTGCTCATCAATCGGCAAGTGAACATGGCGGTGCGGATTCCGCCGGATTTCAGCCGCCGCATTCGTAAAAAGGAAACCGCCGCCGTTCAAATCCTGGTGGACGGCAGCATGAGCAACATGGCGGCGGTCAGGATATCCTACATTAATGTGGTGCTGGAGCGCTTCAATACCCAAATGCTGCACGAGCTTTACCCACTGCGTCTGGACTACGGCGAGATCGACGCCCGCATTCGCACCTGGTACAATCCCAATCTGGACAGCCGCTATTTTTATGTTCCCGGAATTGTGGCTTTTCTGGTTATGCTGCTCTCGCTTTTGCTGACCTCCATGGCCATCGTACGTGAAAAAGAGGTCGGCACCATGGAGCAGTTGATCGTCACACCGCTCAAACCCTACGAGCTGATCCTGGGCAAAACCATACCCTTTATCATCGTGGCCCAGGCCCAGATGATCATGGTGATCGTGTTTGCCGTCTTATGGTTTCAAATTCCCCTGGTGGGCAGCATTCCCTTGCTGCTGGCAGCCACCGCCTTGTTTCTGCTGAGCACCCTGGGGGTCGGGCTTTTTATTTCGACGGTTTCCAG
Organism: uncultured delta proteobacterium; assembly: GCA_963769935.1. GTDB lineage: Bacteria > Desulfobacterota > Desulfobacteria > Desulfobacterales > JAFDCJ01 > JAFDCJ01. Next base: position 30,914 of record CAVYNY010000031.1, read on the forward strand.
GACCCAGCAGCAGGCCATGATGACCAACTTCTTTTTTATTCTGCCCTTTTTTATGTTAAGCGGTTTTGTATTCCCGATCGCCAACATGCCGCAGGTGATTCAGTGGCTGACCTTTCTGAACCCTCTGAAGCATTTTTTAATCATCATCCGGGGAATTTTTCTGAAGGGCACCGGCTTCGCGGTGCTGTGGCCGCAGTTTCTGAATCTGGCTGTTTTGGGCACCGCGGTCTTTATCGGGGCCGTAAGCCGGTTTCACAAGCGTATCGAATAACTCCATTCATAAGCTGCCGGCTTTGCCGAAGAGAATTGAAAATGTTTTGCCGATACGGCGTGAGCAGGATTCATTGATCCTAAGTTATACCAAGCCGGCGGCCTATGAATGGAGTTAAAATAAAAAATTTTTGCTTATTTTTTACAATCTAAGCTGGGAAAACCTATGATGCAGCCAAATTTTTTCATTTAAATCAGCGACTACCGGCAGAGCCTGATCCCGGCCCCTCACAGGGGCCTTCCTTTTACACCTGACATTGGTGGTGATCGCTGATTTTCCCTGGGGCGCTGTGTGTTCTTATGCTTGCTGCTGATTGCAATTGACATCCCAATTGCTTTTCGGTAAATCAACAAAGCGGAAGGATTTAAATGCGGGTTTGCTCTAAAATCAAAAACCGGGTCCTCCCTTCAGGCGGGAAGCCGAACCGGGAAGACTTACTTGACCGGTCAAAGGGTGAGAGCAATTTTTGCTCGATGATAAATCTAATGGCTAATATGAAATAAAAAAAAAGGAGGTTATTATGGCAAAGGCTGCAAAGGATGAACGACGGCAAAATGTGATCGAGGTTTTAAACAAGGCACGCGCCATGGAACTGCTGGCCATATACCAGTACATGAATCAGCATTATAATCTGGACGACATGGACTACGGCGAGCTGGCCGCCAAAATCAAGCTGATTGCCATTGATGAAATGCGGCATGCGGAGATGTTCGCCGAACGCATCAAGGAGCTGGACGGCGAGCCGGTTACCGCCCATGACGGCAAGGTTGTCAAAGGCCAGAAAGTCCAGGCCATCTATACTTTCGATTCCGGGTTGGAGGACAATACCATCGACACTTACAACCAGTTCCTGCTGGTGTGCCGGGACAATGGCGACAGTACCAGCATGAAGCTTTTTGAAGATATTATCAACGAAGAACAGATTCACTATAACTACTTCGACAATGTCGAAAGCCATATCGAGAAACTCGGTGATACCTATCTCGCCAAAATTGCCGGTACGCCGTCTGCCACCGGACTGGGACCCAGCGGATTTGTGGTCAGCGGTCAAGGCGGATGAAATCCGTTCAAAGTTAATGGTGGGCACCGCCCACCATTAACCTGCTTGCCCCACCTTCCATTGGCGGCAACGCTTACCTTACACTGAATCCTGATCTGCGGCAGGCGGTCAAGCTTAGGGCTGGGCTGCCGGCGTCGGCATCGACCTCTGCCGGTTGCGTTTATTCCAACATGGAAAACCTGGTCTTAGGGCTCACGAAAAAATAACTTCACATTTTATACGCCGCTGCATCTCTTCCAGCTGCGGTGCGAAAGCTCGGAATATCCAGATATTCCTGCGTTTTCGCGCCTGGCTGGAAGGGCGCCTCAACGCCTGAAACTGTGAATTAATTTTTCCGTGAACCCTTAGGGGGCAGGATTCTCGGCCAATCTTTGCTATATCCAAACCGCTGCACTTGTGCTATAGACCTTTTGCAAAAATACCTGTGCCCATCCCCGGTGAGACGTTTTATCCAAACATTTTCTAATGATTTATCTTTTTAACCTAAAGGATTAATTATGTATTCCGTTATGATCCGAGTCGGCAACGCTCGAAAAATAAAACGTGCAACTTTTGACAATGCTGCCGATGCTGAAGCATATTTTAATAAGCTTTGCGAACGTCGGACGGATTATCCGGCCACCGTTGTGCTGGCCGAAAGAATCCTGGTCAGAAAAAAGTTTCGGATTGATAAGAACCACAAGGGCGAACGCATGCTATTAAACGAGGAGATCGTTTAGTCTGATTTAACTCCAGGCCTCCAGCAATGGACCCGGAGAGGTTCAACCGACATTTTCCGCTGCACGCCGAGTTCACGAAAATATACTCCTGCTGTCCACATTCGTATACATTTTTGCTTCACGCGGCCGAACTCCATGCCACCAGGTGACCCTCTAATCTACTGATATCATGTAAGTTGTATAAATTTCAGATCTCATGGAATATTTTTTGCTAACTTTCACTGGATGACCAGAGGGGCCGGATTACCTGTCTTCCTGCGCACGGCGCCTCCCCGGGTAAAATCCAATTTGAACGCAAGTGCCGGATTGTCCTTTTTTTTCCATTATGGCAGGATTGAGGCAGATCCCGATGCCTCAAAAAATACCACTTTTACTCAACCAGTTTTAGAAATTCCGAAACGTTAAATTGATTCGCCCTGAAATCCCTAATTTATCAGGGTGGAGTAATGTAGGCAAATCTCTAACAGGAGGGAGCAAACGATGATCCGGAAAACCCATTCTTTTTACCTGCTGACTGTCGTGTTGGGACTGTTGTTATTGATCAATACCGGGGCCGCTGCGGCACCGACTGCCAAAATGATCAAAGAGGTGGTTGATTACTACTACACCGGCCAAAAGGAAGGACCGGTTTTAACGGAAGCAAAACTATGTCAGGGCATAAAAGATTTGGAATGCAGTGAGATATCCAACCCCGAAAGCATAACCAAGGGTGAAACCATCAACGTCTGGATGCAGTTCTTTGTGCCCAAGGGAGGCAGCTACGACGACATCCTGGTTGAATACAAGCACGAGGGCATTCCATACCGGCTGACACCGCACAAAATCGAAGGCTCGATTCGCTACCGTTTGGTGGATAAAGCCCGCCTCGATAAACCCGGCAACTGGACGATCACCGTTAAAAGAGGAATCAACAAACTGAGCGAATTCAAGGTTAAGGTGGTTGAATGATGACTGCCGGATAGAGAATCCGGCTGGTCGCATTGCGCCGCCGGATCGCTCCAAAAAGCTCAACCCCGCAACAATCCTGCCGCAGCGCTTGTGCGGCCAAGATAATCGTTCACCGCAGAGTTCGCAGCCACCGGTCGATAGGATCGACGACCCGGTGGGAGAACGCCGAGAAAAAACCCATACGATTAAAAAGAAAATCTAAAACAAACTCAGCGGTCTCGGCGATCTCTGCGGTTGGCTATGCTATTGACAAATCTGAGACCCTCCTCTATGGTGTTTCCCCAAATTCCAACCGCCATTCGAGATTCCAAAAATGCATTAAATCAAGCCGTGCATGGGAGAATACCAACCTCTTATAATTGTGAAAGGAGCTCTCACTATGAAAAAATTTGCTTTGGTGGTCATGTCGGTCCTATTGTCGAGTTCGTTGGCCATTGCCACGAGTACCGAAAAACCCTTCAAAATTGCCGCTATCTTCCAGACGGCCATCGAGGAGCCGTGGGACGGCGTGATCCATCGGGCCTGCCTGAAGGCTCAAAAGGAAATGGGCAATATCGAATATGAATTCACCGAGAAGGTCGCTGCCGCGGATTTTGAAAAGGTCCTGAGGGAGTATGCGGAGAGAGGATTCGATCTGATCGTGGGCGATGCGTTTCTGGCAGGGGAAGAACCGGCCCGCCGGGTTGCCAAGGATTATCCCGACATCGCCTTTGCCTTTGGCTCGGAGTTTGGTCCGGTGGCTCCCAATTTCTCTGTTTTTGACAACTGGATTCACGAGCCGGCCTACCTGTGCGGTGTGATTGCCGGGCGTCTCACCAAAAGCAATGTCCTGGGGGTGGTGGCCGCCATACCCATCGGAGAAGTCAACCGCCTGGTGAATGCTTATAAGGCCGGTGCGCTCAGCGTCAATCCCAAGGTCAAGGTTAAAATTACTTACATCGGCGGCTGGTTTGATCCGCCCAAGGCCAAAGAGGCGGCTATTGCCCAGATTGAAGCCGGCGCGGATCTGATCTTTGCCGAACGCTTCGGCGTCTTTGAAGCTGCCAAAGAAAAGGGTGTGCTGGCCTTCGGCAACATGTCGGATCAGAATGCGCTGGCCCCCGGGGTCGTGATCACCGGACCTGTCTGGGATATGTATCCCACCATCAAGTTTGCCATTGAAATGGTCAAGAAAAAGGCCTGGGTATCCATGGATCTGGGCGAATGGTGCATGATGGCCAAAGGCGGCGCCCGGCTGGCCCCCTATCATTCCTTTGAAAAGACCCTGCCGGTGGGCGTCATTAAAGAGGTCCAGGATCTTGAACAAAAAATCATCAACGGCACCTACCGGGTGCCGGTCGACGAGCAGAAGCCGGCTTCTGATTAAAATAAAATGGCCGTGGTCAGATACTGAAGGTGTCAGGTGTCAGCGCCGCCGCCAACCGCGGAATTTTTCCGCCCCAGGCTGGTTTATCCGCCTTGGCTGGGCAGTCAGTTCTTCGAAAGATGACACTCTACAAAAGCGAATATCTAATACGAAACTTCGTTTATTCCGGCCGCTGAAGTAGGGTGGGACTCCGTGCCCGCCGACATGGGTCGGCACGGAGACCGACCATAGGTTAGCGCATAACCAAAGTCATTTTCTTGATAGTACCGGCCGTTGTTTTGGCGGGCGGCGGGGCTGACACCTGACACCTTTTATAGGGCAACGGACAACCTGACTCAGCTTAACCGAAACCAACCTGCCGTCCCATAGTTTTACTTAAAAAGCGAAATGAAACATCTTCGCAACTTCAGGCAATGCTGCATGGCCGATGACAAACAACCCGTGGTGCAAATGTCCGACATCACCAAACGGTTTCTGGACGTTACTGCCTGCGATTCCATATCCTTCAGTCTCTATCCCGGGGAAATCTGCGCCCTGCTGGGTGAAAACGGCGCGGGTAAAACAACCCTGATGAATATCCTTTTCGGTTATTACACTCGCGATGCGGGGGAGGTTTTTATCAAAGGGGAGAGGGTCAACCTCGCGGCCCCCCGGGATGCGATTGCCCGCGGCGTGGGCATGATTCATCAGCATTTTGCCCTGGTTCAGTCCCAGACTGTGCTGGAGAACATTGTGATCGGCACGGGTTCGGGCAAGGGAGTGTTCCTGGACCTCAAATCGGCACGACGGGAACTGCTTGCGCTGCAGAAACGCTTCGGGCTGCAAATCGAGCCGGATGCCCGGATCTGGACCCTGTCGGTGGGTGAGCAGCAAAAGGTGGAAATTCTAAAAGCCTTGTACCGTGACATAGACATTTTGATCATGGACGAGCCCACCGCGGTGCTGGCTCCGGCTGAAACCGATGATCTTTTTAAAACCTTGAGATCCCTCGTCCAAGAAGGCCGTTCAGTTGTTTTCATCTCCCACAAGTTAAATGAGGTGCTGGAAATATCAGATCGCATCGTGGTCCTGCGCGCCGGACGGGTCGTCGCGCAAAGAAAGGCGGCCGCAACCAATACCCGGGAGCTGGCCAATCTCATGGTGGGCCGGGAGCTGCTGGAAATTATCGCGAAAAAAGAAATCGAGCCCGGTCCGCCGGTACTGACGATTGAAAATCTGAGTGCCATCAATGATAAAAGAATTCCGGCCCTGAAGAACCTTAGCCTGGTCGTCCGCCGGAACGAAGTTTTGGGCATGGCCGGAATTTCCGGCAATGGCCAGCGGGAGCTGGCTGAAATTCTTTTCGGGCTGCGCGATCCGGTCGCGGGCAACATCCGGATAAACGGCCGCCCCCTCAAATTCGGCAGCCCGGCTTCCGCCATCGGACTGAAAATGGGGCGCATACCGGAGGATCGGATCGACACCGGTTTGATGATGGATCTTTCCGTTGAAGAAAACCTGATGCTGGAAAGGCATACTACCCGGGAGTTTCAGCGTTACGGTTTGATAAAATCGGCCAGGGTCAGGCAGTTCAGCGATGATCTGATCGCCGCTTACGGCATCAAAACCGCCGGCCGCGAGGCTGTGACCAAGAGTCTGTCCGGCGGCAACCTGCAAAAAGTCATGCTGGCCAGGGAGCTTGCCGGCCGGCCGGCAGTTATCGTCGCCGCCCAGCCGACCCGCGGCCTCGACGTGGGGGCCATGGAATATATTCATCAGAGAATCCTGCAGGAGCGCGAAAGGGGAGCGGGTATTCTGCTGATCTCGGAAGATCTGGATGAAGTATTTAACCTGAGCGACCGCATCGTGGTGTTGTATGAGGGCGAAGTAATGGGCGAAACCCGCCGTCGGGAGGCTTCCCGTGAACAGGTCGGCCTGTGGATGAGCGGGGTGCGCAAGTGATGGGGTTGCAGATTGTCAAACGGCGACCCCTGCCGGGATGGGCTAAAATTGCCATTCCCATTGCCGCAATTGTGGTAACGCTGATTCTGTCCGCCATTCCGATTCTGATCGCCGGCGGGAATCTCTGGAAATCCTATTTTTACCTGTTTTACGGCGCGCTGGGGACCCGATTCAATCTGCTGGAGACTTTCGTCAAAGCCAGCCCTCTGATAATGACGGGGCTGGCAGTGGCTTTTGCTTTCAGGGCCAAGTTCTGGAACATCGGGGCCGAGGGCCAGCTGCTGGCCGGTGCCCTGTGCGCCACCGCGCTGGGGATCTCGCTGGGCGGCATCCCCAAATTTCTGGTATTGCCGATTGTCATTGTCGGGGGGTTTATTGCCGGTGGCATTTGGGCCGCGATTCCGGCGCTCCTTAAAACCAAACTCAAAGTGGATGATGTGGTCTCCACCCTGCTTTTGAACTATGTCATGATCAACATCATGGGGGCGCTGCTTTTCGGGCCCCTGCAGCAGCCCGGCTCGAGCTGGCCCCGCTCCCCGGCCATCATCGAGGCCGCCTGCTATCCCATCCTGCTGGCGCGTTCGCGGTTTCACCTGGGGATCCCGCTGGCCTTTCTGGCCGTCCTGGTTGTCTGGTTCATCAACCGGAAAACCACCTTCGGCTACGAGTCCCGGGCGGTCGGTGTGAATGCCCGGGCCGCCAACTTCGGCGGAATCGATACCACGAAGGTGATTCTGTGGACGGCCTTGATTTCCGGCGGATTGGCCGGGCTGGCCGGGGTGGGAGAACTCTGTGCCATTCAACGCCGTCTGATCATGGATATTTCTCCGGGCTACGGCTATTCCGGCATTGTAATTGCCATGCTGGGCAATCTGCACCCGGTTGGGGTGCTCTTTTCGGCGTTATTTTTCAGTGTAATTATCGTCGGGGCCCAGACCATGAGCCGCATGACCGGCGTTCCGACCTATATTGCCGAGGTCATCCAGGGCATGGCGCTGATGGTGATGCTCGTCTTTTTGCTGTTTACGGAATACAAAATACGGCGGGTGCGCAAGCAATGAATGGGCTGCTTGATATCGCATTTATTTCCGGGCTTATCGGGGCCACGATGAGAATGGCCACGCCGATCATATTTGCGACCCTGGGGGAGATCCTGGCCGAGCGCTCGGGCGTTCTGAATCTGGGCATCGAGGGCATCATGCTGATGGGCGCCATGACCGGGTTTCTGGTCACCTTCAGTTCGGGCTCGGTCTGGGCCGGCGTGCTGGCCGCCGCTCTGGTGGGGATGCTGCTGGGAATGCTGATGGCTTTGCTGGCCGTCAATCTGGGGCTGAGCCAGCATGTATCGGGGCTGGGTATCACGCTGTTTGCGACCGGACTGGCCATGTTTATTTACCGGCTGCATTTCGGTTCTCCCACGGTGCCGCCGACGATCCACCCATTTAAGCAGATCGCCTTGCCGCTGCTTTCGAAAATACCGCTGCTGGGTCCGGGGCTATTCACCCAATATTCGCTGACCTATATCGCCTGGCTCCTGATTCCCGTCATGTCGGTATTGCTTTATAAAACCCACCTGGGCCTGAAGATCCGCACGGTGGGCGAAAATCCCGTGGTGGCCGACACCGTCGGGGTCAGCGTCACCCTGACCCGCACCCTGTGCCTGGTTTTCGGCGGTGCCCTGATGGGGATCGGCGGGGCGTTTCTGACCCTGGCCCATCAGAATATGTTTTTGATCGATGTGATCGGCGGGCGCGGATGGGTTGCAATTGCCATGGTTATTTTCGGCAACTGGGACCCCCTCAAAGGGGCGGTCGGTGCGCTTATCTTCGGGTTTTTGGATGGACTTCAATTAAGACTGCAAGGTTTGGGCATCGCCGTTTCCTTTCATCTATTTTTGATGATTCCCTATCTTTTAACGATTGTGGCCCTGATCAGCGTCTCCCGCAAGGCCGCCGTGCCGGCCGGACTGCTGAAGCCCTACCGGAGGGAAGAGAAAGGGGGGTAGGGGGGCGTTTAATTGAAGATTGAAGATTGAATATTTGAGGTATTCTATCGATTTTATTTCTGATAATATGGAAGCATAGTCGGTGAGTTTATTGCCTTATCGTCCGTCATTCCTGCGAGGCAGGAATCCAGAGATTTCAGCACCGATCTGGCTGATTGCCCGCCTTCATCTATGAGGAAAAAATAACATCAATCCTTAGGGCTCACTCAAAAATAACTTCACATTTTATACGCCGATGCATCTCATGCGGCTGCGTTGCGAAAGCTCGGAATATCCAGATATTCCTGCGTTTTCGCGCCTTGCCGCAAGAGCGCCTCAACGCTTAAAACTGTGAATTAATTTTTTCGTGAACCCTTAAGACAGACAGTATTCACAAATATTCAATCTTCAATATTCATTTACCTAGATCAGGAAGCAATAGTCAAAAGTGCTCAATCTAATTAAAACCATAGAAATGAATTCAGAGGCACCAAATGTTTGATCTCATCATACGCAACGCCAATCTGCCGGATGGGCGCACCGGCTTTGACATCGCCGTTGCCGACGGCAAGATTGCCGATGTCGTCCCGCGGCTGGATGCCACGGCGCAGCGGGAAATCGATGCCGCCGGCCGGCTGGTGACCCCGCCGTTTGTAGACAGCCACTTTCACCTGGATTCGACCCTGACCTACGGCCGGCCGCGTGTAAATGCGAGCGGCACCCTGCTGGAGGGCATCGAACTCTGGGGCGAGCTGAAACCCGAACTGACGGTTGAAAATTTCAAAGCCCGGGCGCTCCAGCTGTGCTACTGGTCCCTGGCGCGCGGCACCCTGGCCATCCGCAGCCACGTGGATGTCAGTGATGATCGCCTGCTCGCCGTTCAGGCGCTTTTGGAGGTCCGCGAAGAGATCAAACCCTATATCGATCTGCAGCTGGTGGCGTTTCCGCAGGACGGTTATTTGCGCTGCCCCGGCAGCGTCGCCAATCTGGAGCGGGCTCTGGACATGGGGGTCGATGTGGTGGGCGGAATTCCCCACTTTGAGCGAACCATGGCGGACGGGGCCGGCTCGGTCAAAGCCCTGTGCGAATTGGCGGCCGAGCGCGGCCTGCGGGTGGATATGCACTGTGACGAAAGCGATGATCCGTTGTCGCGCCACATTGAAATGCTGACCTTTCAAACCCAGCGTCTGGGCCTTGGCGGCCGGGTCACCGGTTCGCACCTCACCTCCATGCATTCCATGGATAATTACTATGTGAGCAAACTCATCCCGCTGATGGCCGAAGCCCAATTGCACGTGGTAGCCAATCCGCTGATCAATATCACGCTGCAGGGCCGCCACGACACGTACCCCAAGCGGCGGGGCATGACCCGGGTCAAAGAGCTGATGGCGGCCGGGATCAATGTGGCCTTCGGCCATGTTTTGTTGTCGCCTTTCGTTCAGTTGCGTCTGCGCTCTTGCCTTGCAAGTTAAATGCAAGGATGTTTCCGGCGGGAATATAAAAGCCATACTGAAGAAGACGATTTATCCGCTCTTTGTCATCTCGTTCAAGGAGTCCTGGAACAAAAACGTCTTGAAGGGGTTAAGGTTAATAACTACT
>CAVYNY010000032.1:0-279620 GCA_963769935.1 uncultured delta proteobacterium
CCTACAACGACACTTAATATGATGTGATCTTTACATTTTTAACGCGGTCTGCCATACTACGCAACAACCCTTAAAAAAGGAGGCAGGCCATGCTACCAACAATTCGGAGCGACGAATACCTTTACGCGGTTCCCAAGTTTGACCTTGATAAAGACGATATCAAGGATTTTATGAACGAACTAAGTGGCTTTCACGAACAGTTCGCCGATTGTTTTCAACGCAGCGAGTCCAGAGAACACTTTTTGAAGTACATGGCCGGTCAGTTCAGCAATTTAGAACGTAAATCCATTGAACCCATTGCCTTGGCAGTTATAGACGGCAACGTCAGGGCCCTGCAGCGTTTTGTCAGCGATGCCCCTTGGGACGAAGAGAATATGATACGCAAGTATCGTAGCCTTGTTAACGAAGATCTCGGCAGCCCGGATGGTGCATTGATCTTCGATGAAACCGGCTTCGCAAAAAAGGGGCAAGACTCAATCGGTGTTGCCAGGCAATACTGCGGAACCATCGGTAAAGTCGATGATTGCCAAGTCGGCGTCTTGGCCGCCTATGTTTCCGAGTATGGATACGCCTTGGTGGACAAGCAGTTGTTCATCCCGGAACAGTGGTTCACAGACGATTATCTTGAACGTCGGAAAAAGAACAAGCTGCCCGCAGACACGGTGTTTCGAACCAAGCCTGAATTGGCAGCGCAGATGCTTGGTGTTATCAGCACAGAAAAGATTCTGCCGTTCAAATATGTGCTGGCCGATGCGCTTTACGGCACAAGTCCTGAGTTTATTGCGGCGGTTGAGGCCTTGCCGGATAAGACCTACTTCGTCCAGGTTCCCCAAAACACGCTATGTTGGCTCAAGCGGCCGATGACCATAACAAAAACCTATCGTTGGGGTGGTCGGACCCGGACAAAGACCATCTGTAGATACCGACAGTAAACCATTGGCCGTTGAAGAGTTAGCTCATAATATCAACGACTATTTCTGGTACCGTCGCACGGTGTCTGAAGGCACCAAGGGACCGATCGTTTACGAGTTTACCAGACAGGGGGGTTATATACTACTAGGATGCCGGGCTTCTGAACAAGACCTTATGGCTGTTGATCCGGCGAACGCTGGGAGATGATCCCCAGTACAGCTACTTCATTAGCAACGCCTCATCGAGCACACGGCTGAAGACCCTGGTGTGGCTCAGTGGTTTGCGCTGGGCGATTGAGCAATGTTTCGAGGAGACCAAAACCGAACTGGGCATGGATCATTATGAAGTGCGCAAGTATCCCGGTTGGCATCACCACATATTAACGTGCATGTTGGCACATTTTTTTCTCTGGCACCTGAAGATCAGGTTGGGAAAAAAAAGCACCGTCTATTACGCTGTCGCATCAGCCTGGAACGAATAGATTCCGATTCTTTCGTAGTTTTTGGCGAAGCCGGTTTAGAGGTTTGTCGCGCGGCTTCGGGCTTGCCCTTCTCTGTCTCGGTCTGGGAAATTTCAGTGGTGACTTCCGCCTGGAGTTTTGCCTCGGAAAGCACCGCTTGTTGCTCCATTTTGATCAGGGGCTTTTGGAGACGTTCCCAGTAAGAGGGCAACCGTTCCGAGAGCTTGGTGACCGCGTCACTCATCGGCCCGAAGAAAGCCCAGCCCGTCAAGGCAATTAACACAACCAATGCCGACACGATCAGCCCCGTCGCGCCTTTTCTTCCAGCCTTCAAAGCCCGCATCCGCAAGATCACCGGATTGACTGCGAGCGAGATCAGCAGAATCAGCAGAAACGAAAACAGAATGGGAGACAGCAGCGAGAACGTTTGGATGAACGCAAATAGCGCCGCTCCCAGTATCAAATAGGAAAGGAACGAGCGCGGCCGCTCGTCTGTTTTTGGATTGTTTGGCATGGTATTTTCTCCCGTTGTTATCCTATCGCCCGACGACCGCGCAGGTTGAACAATGGACGATGCCCTGATTTTTTCTCAAAAACTCTTATTTCATAACTTTCTCATTCGATGAAAACATATTGACAATAGTCTTGACAATTTCGCCAATCACCAAGGCATACTTTGCCAGATAATCAGCGGTCTCATTGATCGTCAATACTGTATCGGTGGTTTCATGAGAAATGGTTCTGACGGCCTCACCCGCCTCACCAACGCTTTTTTTGACCTCTTCGCTGATTCTTACGGTATTCTCTGAAATCTCATTAATGTTGGGGATGATTTGGTTAAAATGATCTTTGTTTCTTTGCAGCATGGTTGTGGCTTCTTTGATCAAGCCATTAATGTTTCTCAGCGTCACAATGGCGTATCCACCGGCCACTGCAATTAAAGCAAAAACGATAAATATGCCCAGTTCATTAAACGTAATGGATCCTTGCATAAGGTTGTCCTTTTTTTGCGTTTTGAAAAGCAGTTTTTACCCAACTCTATTTTGGGGATTCTTTCTTCTTATCTTCGTCTTCGCCTGATTTTTTCAAAGTTTCTTTTACGGCCTCAACGCCTTTTTGACCGGCTTCGCGCAAACGAGATCCCTTTTCCGTGGCCGAGGCGGATATTTTGGCTTTGGTTGCGGCCACATTATCTTTAAAATTCTTCATGGTTTCGCTGGTTTGATCGGCAATGATTTGCCGGGTTTCTTTGCCTGATTTTGGGGCGAACAGGATTCCGGCCGCAACCCCCAGTGCGGAGCCGATGCCGACCCCTATGACCATATTTTTGGTTCTGTTTCGTCGCATATCCTTTGCTCGCGAACTCCTGACTTTTTTCACTTGATTTGCCAATTCATTCAAAATCATAATGTATCCTCCTATTTTGATCATGTTCAACAACATAGTTTAACCCCCCTTTGCTAAATTTCGAAAGTTCAGCAAACTTTTCTACCGTCTTTCAGATAAAGTTTTTGGACTGCGGTATCAGTCGCCCCCCTTGTAGTCGTTTAATCACGCAAAAGGCGGCCTCGTGGCCGCCAATCGCCAATATAAAGTGTCAAGATGTGAGAAACAGCACCGAAGCACCTACCGTCGTCTTCTCCAATAGTAACCGCCTCCCCCGCCGAACACTAAAACCAACACTACGATGAGAATGATGAGAGTTGTCGTACTCATGGTAATTTCCTCCCTTTAATTTGTTGTATTTTTTTGGTAGTTCCCGGAATACTTTTTCCGGGCGATTCATTTTCACTGATTATTATGCTTCTTATAATTCAATTAATTCAATTTTTGTGCCAGGTTTCCAATATTCAGCGTCGCGTCACCCATCATTTTGATTTATAAGAATAATTATTTAAAATAGCATTTGCAGGGCGGTCATTAACTGCCATATGGAAAGGGTTATATTTAACCACTGGTCATATTTGACCGTTTTTAGGTCTCCTCAAATGTCGTGCCGATGCTATCGAGGTCAGATAGACGCACTCTCAGAATCTGCGTTACCCCTCCGGCTGTGCTACGGAGCCTGAATAAAATACGGTGCACGTTTTACCCTGAAGGAATTTCCACGCATCCTTGAGCGGATTCAACACGGAACCGCCAATTGACTCAAAGATGCTTTCCTTCTCGATCTGTGGTTCACGGAAGGGCCCGTGCACTTTCTCGCTGTAAACGGCGCACCCTTGTTTATCGAGGGCGGCTACGGTTACATCGACAAACTGCTCGTTGGTGAAGTTCAATCCCCCTGTCATGGCGATTCTTTGTTTTTCTGAGGCAAGGGCCACATCGCGCGCCTCGGCAATGCCGTTTTTTACCTTCCAGACCGAAACGAGTTTTCTGACGATCCCCTTTCCGCCCTGCGACGCTTCGTAGAGGCGTGCAAAATTGTAGCTCTTGGTGATTACCGGTCCGATGGGGCCCGCGAGCAAGAAGGCCGCCAAATCCACGAGGTTAAAGTTCCGGCTGCGTTCGTACTTCATGATAAACGCATCGATATCGATGCTGGAGAGCATCAGGTTCTCCCCGTTCAAAGAAAGGTTGCCGTTAAGCGATCGCTTCAACTCATCAGCACTCTTGCCAATTGCCGTCAGGTCCGCGGAAAAGTTGATCGGCCCTTCTATGGTTTTCGGGGGGATTTTCTTGAGGGAGTATAGGTCAAAAAGGTCTTCGATCCTGACCCGATTTAGATTATAGATTACCCTGTAATGCGGCGACGGCTCCGTCAGGTCCACATGAATGCTGCCGTTCCCGGTTCCGCCGGAGATGTTCATACTGACCGGGTTGATATCCAGTATTCCTTTTTCACCCGTGGCGCTCATTGCGAGGTTCATCAGGGTCAAACTATAGATTTTGAGTGTCTTGCATCTGGTATCCCCGGTAAATGAAATGTCCTTGAATGCTCCCAAGCTGTCCGTCCCGCTCGAGTGAAGGTTTCTAATGCTCAAATCCAAGTCATCGACTTCGATTTTCTCGCCGGATGTTTCATCCGTATAAACGAGGCTCCCCTGAGAGATGGATATCTTTTTCATGCCAAGAAGTTTTTCCCATGACGTGCGTGCCGGGTTTTCAAAATTAAGCATCCCGTTTTTGAACCGCGCTATGGAGAAGACCGGCTTGAAAAGCTCGACCTGGACTATCTTGATTTCGAACCTCGCGAGGGGGATGAGCTTCAGTCTTATCCTCATCTTCTCAATCGTAACGACATCCAATCCCTTGTTCCGCACGTTGACGTCCTTCAGCGATAGACCGAAGCCCGGGAAAAGGGCGATGCCCATCCTGCCTTTGATCCGGACATCCATTCCCAGAGCAGTAGACGCGGCCGCCTCGATCTGCGGTTTAAAGGCTTTGATATTGAGCAGAAGAGCGAGGATGCCTGCCAAGACAACCAGCGCGATGACGCCCGTTGTTATGAGCAGAACCTTTTTCTTATGGAGAATCATGTTTCAGCTCCTCGGGCTCTTAGCAGGTACTTCTTTCTGTAAACACCTTTGCCTGTCCCGGCGGAGGTCCAAAGGGTTACACTCGTCATCGAGCTTTTCTTCGTACGCTTTTCTTTTGTCCTTCATAAGAGAACCTCCGTGATTGAAACGTTTCGCCTTCCATCAGCCCTTCTTCTTTCCCACGACCCGCAACACGATGCCGCCTACGAGGGAAATACCCCCCACGATCGGCGGAAGCGGAAGTGTTCTCGTCTTCTCAGCCGTCAGGTGGATGGGACCGAGATCGACGACCTTCTCTCTGGTCGTGTAACGGATGCCCTGATACCCGTCGCCTATTTTTTCACGTTCAGATCATTCTTTACGGATTTGACGCCTTGGACGCCTCGGGCGATTTCACCCGCTTTATCGACGGCCTGTTGAGAACCAACGAAGCCGCTCAGTTGAACGATGCCTTTGTAAGTTTCCACACTGATTTCAAATGACTTGAGGAAATCATCGGCGGCAAGTTGGGATTTTACCTTCGTCGTGATGACCGAATCGTCAACGTATTCACCCGCACCTTCCTGTTTGGATGTCGATGCACAGGCTGCAAAGCCGGTGATCAGCACCACGAGCATAAAACAGCGGATAAACATAAATCTCTTTTTCATAGCGGATACTCCTTTCCGATCTTTTCACGCCGAATACTTCATGCATTGCGGCATAATGGTATGAGTGTTTGATGCAGCCGGGGAAATGGCCTCAAAGGCGTGCCGGCGCATGATACGCCGTTTTATTTCCCCACGACCTTCTTGAACTTCCCGATCTTTTCTTGAACGTTCCCGTCTAAGTTTTCGGCTTTGCCTTCGGCTTCCAATTTGCGATTCTTGACTATTTTCCCAAGGATCTGCTTGCTCTTACCTTTCAATTGGTGCATCTTGCCTTCGGCGTTGTCTTGTGTGCTTGATTTCATGGTGTTCCTCCTGTCTTTCATTGGATTGTTACCCAATACGAATTGCTGAGATGTTTCCTATGACTCCAAAGACACTCAAAAGCCAGACAACGACTGCAATAACCACTACCACATTCAGAATTCTCTTTAGTGTAGATTGCATCGGTATGTAGCTGTTGATTACCCATAGTATCACCCCAACGATAACCAAAACGATTACCAAATGAATGAGCGGCATTGTTTATCTCCTTTCATGTGTTGCTTGTTGACCGTCAAAAAGTGTTAGGCTCGTCTTCGTCCTTGAATAAATTGAATCAATATCACGATGATGGCGATGACCAGCAGGACATGAATGACGCCACCCAGCGTGTAGCCGGTAATCAATCCCAGCCCCCACAGAATTAAGAGAACCACAAATAGGGTCCAAAGCATGATCGACTCCTTTCCAACAACGCTAAAATCTTTTTATGAAGGTCTACGATTTCCGGTCCTTCGGAGAAGCGCCAGGACGTAACCCTACCCCCACGCTTCAATGTTTTCGCTTTCTGGACACCAGTGCTCCTTGGATTGTCCTTAGAAGTTCTTCCAGTCTAAAAGGTTTAAATATGACTGAGTCAACAGGCTCTCTTTCCACCTTCCTCCGAACAGTCTCCCTGTCAGAGCCGGTTATCAGTATAACCGGCGTGCTTGGAGATCTTTCCTTGATATGGCGGGCCAAACTCAAACCGTCCATGGCGGGCATCTGAAGGTCGGTTAAAACCAAATCGAAAGAGCTTTCGAGAAAGGCAGCCAGCGCTTCAATGCCGTTGCCGGCAAGCGCCACCTCAAATCCCATGAACCCAAGGAATGTAGAAACTGCGTTTCGAATGGTCCTGTTATCATCAGCCACCAGTATACGTCTGGGTATTGCTTGCGCTGTGTTTGAGTTAACTGATTTTTGGATCTTATTGATGGTCTCTCCCATACCACACCTATATTTTTGTGAACAATGATGTTACGTGCCCCTTTCTGTTCAGTTCAACAGTGCGGGGATTCCGATTCTACGGACGGAATTCGCCCATTAAATCTCCACCACCCCTTCCGTACGATTAACGGTGTGGAATATCAGTTCACAGGGCTCTTGGAGAAGGTTCATCGCACCCCGCAGTACCCTAAAATGCTCCGACTTCAGGTGGGCCGTAAGGTCCTCCAGGGTATCCCATTCCTCTATAAGACAGAGTCCATTTTCATTCTGCAAACTCTGGCAGAAGTCGCAGCTCCGGCATCCCTTCTTCGTCCTTATGGCACGGGTCAGGGATACAATCGCATCTGACAGCTCCGCGCGCTTCTTAGAAATGACCTTCATTCGCATGAGGACCAGAATCATACAAGGCATAAATGCAAATGGCTTGCCACCCAGCGAAAGAAAACCATAAGTGCTGATTTAACAGGGGGTTAGATTGATAGAAGAGAAAACTAGAGAAGGTTGAAACGATCGGGTTGCCCTCAATATTCGGTGGAGCCTCCATATGTTGAGGGATGCGTTGCGGTGAGTCAGCCGGCTTATTAGCTGAATTTTGCACGAACTGGAGGCGTTCAGCATTCAGGTATTAACCTGACTCCTTGGTCCCCGGCCGGACGATCCCGAGCTTATGCATTCTCGCTCTCAAGGTGCTCGGGTGGAGGCCCAGGATCGCAGCGGCCCCGTCCTTGCCCTCGATGCGCCATCGGGTTTCGGAAAGCATTTTAAGAATCTGGCTTCGCTCGGTCTCTTCCAAGGTTCTCATCTTAGATGATAATAGGGGGGGTGAATGTATCCAGTTTGTCCGCCAGATGCAAGACCGGCCCGGGGCACAAGATGACGGCCCGTTCAATGATGTTTTCCAGCTCCCGGACGTTCCCGGGCCACGGGTAATCCTGCAGCGCTTGCATCGTCTCATTCGGAATGGACGTAATCTGTTTGCCCAATTTTTTGGCGAATCGCTCAACCAAGGCCTGGACCAGCAGCGGGATGTCTGCTATCCGCTGCCGCAGCGGAGGGACAGTGATGGGAAAGACGTTCAGCCGATAGAAAAGGTCCTGCCGAAACCAGCCCTTGCGGACCCCTTCCTCAAGGTCTCGATTGGTCGTCGCCACGATCCGCACATCGACTTTGGTGGTATAGGACGAGCCCAGGCGCTCAAACTCGTTATGTTGAATCACCCGCAGGAGCTTGGCCTGGATCTCCAGCGGCAGTTCTCCGATCTCGTCCAGGCAAAGGGTGGACCCATTGGCGACCTCGAACCGGCCGGCCCGCCGGGTATCGGCCCCGGTAAATGCCCCCTTCTCCCGGCCGAACAACTCGCTCTCTATTAAATTGGCCGGCAGGGCCGCACAGTTGACACTAATCAGCGGCCGATCCTTGCGCGGGCTCAGGTTGTGAATGGCGCTGGCGATCAACTCCTTGCCCGTTCCGGTCTCACCAAGGACGAGGACCGTTGTGTTCATAGGAGCGACCTGCTCCGCTCGATAGAGAACATACCTGAGACCGTCACTTTGCCCGATAATATTTTCGAATCCATGTCTCATTTTGTTCTCGTTGCGGAAGTAAAGATTCTCGGTCTCGAGCTGATCTTTCATTGCCTTGATTTCAGAAAGAGCCCTCCGAAGCTCGACCGTCCGCTCCTCGACCTGCCGTTCGAGATTGTCATGGGCTTTTTGCAGCTTCCCATCCATCTTCTTGCGCTCGGTGATGTCCACCATTACGACAATAATGCCGATGGCGCCTTTATGGGTGCTAAATGCGTTGGCCCTCAATAGAAAGGAAATAGGCTCGTTATCCCCATGCTTGGAAGTGACCTCAACTGCGTGGAGTAACTTGTCTCTCAGGGCAGATAGAAGGACAAAGGGAGTCCCGCCGGGATAGCGGAGGTGAAATGCCTCGTCAAACGACTCAAAGATTGGGCTTCTACCGAAGAGCCTATCGGCCGACTGACTTGCACGGATGATGCGGCCCCGGGGGTCGCAAAGAACAACTATTTCCGCAGCGTGTTCGAGGATCTGAGTTGTCAGTTTTTCCTCTGCCAACATCGTTTCAGTGCGCTTTTGCTCCGTCAGGTCGGTAACCACCATGCACACCGCGCCGGGCATATCCGTGAGCTGAAGAGGGCTTGCGGCAAGCAAGACCGGTGCAACATTTTCACCGCCGGTCTGTATGGCCAATTCTGTCTTACTGTTCCCCTTTAACCCCCGCTTAACCAATGCCTCAAATAATAGCAAGGTCTGTTGCTGAAATGTATGGGTAGATGGAAGATCCGATAACTTTTTCCAGCGACCCTTTGACGATATCTGCAAAACGCTGGTTACAAAAAAGGATCGTGCCGTCGGGGGACAGGGTGACGGCCCCCTCGTTCATGGTTTCGACCATGACCCGGTAAGGATGATCGGCGCCCGTTAGGGTAAAGACCCGATCGCCTTCCGCCGTTGAGACAACCAGGGCATCCGCCTCACCGCCTCGGATAGCGCGCAGAGTTTCCTCGGCTTCCATCATCCGCGACGTGAGTCCCTGCAACTCATCCAAAAGTTGCCGGTGTGTTCTATCCGATTTGCTCATGGGTTCGTGCTCATGAATTATTGGCTTTCAGATCAATGCCCACCAGAAACCTTTCCGTATCCGACATGTCGCCGATGAGCCTGCGCAGCGGCAGGGGGAGCTTCTTGATGAGCGTTGGGGCGGCGATAATCTGCTCTCCCTTGGCCAGCTTGGGCTGCTGGTAGATGTCTATCACCTCGAGTTCGTAGCGGCCTGCCAGGTGTTTTTTACAGAGTTCCTGGACATTGGCGATGGCACGGGTTGACTTTGGGGTCATCCCGCTAACATATAGCCGAAGAACGTACTTTGCCGGGTCTCGTCCCGCCGCCTCTTTTTCGAATTCCGCAGTGCTCGTTTCTTTTCTTTTTCTCTTCATGGCTGTTAAACCAAAAGTTATAACTCCGGCAGACTTTCCCCTGACTCCTGATTTATCATCCGGAGACAGGACGAATGTCGAGCCCCACCAGCACGCGCTCGGTGTTGGCCAGATCTCCGATAATCTTTTTAAGCGGTTCCGGAAGCTTCCTTACCAGGGTCGGTATGGCAATAATCTGGTCCCCTTTGGCAAGCTGGGGATTCTTTAAAAGGTCGATCACTTCAATGCGGTATTTCCCCGCGAGGTGCTCTTCGCAGATTTTCTTTAAATTAGCAAAGGCCGTAATCGATTTCGGGGTCTGACCGGCTACATATAGCCGGAGATTCCAGATTTCTTTTGTCGAATCGGTCTTGGCCTTCTTCCTCTTTCCGGCTGAGGCAGCTTTCATCTTACTCTCCTTTGCCTTTTCTTTTTCGAGCGCTTCGCCGGACTGTTGAAGGTTCCCCCTTGCGAAGATGCGCCATTTTTAAATGGTCTTCTGCCAGAAGCGCTTGTCTTTTCCGCTCTTCTTCCGCCATCAAATGCAGCTCTTCAGATTCCGCCTCGAACTCGGCACGGAGGGCTGCGATCTTTGCTTCCAGGGCCTTGCGCTTGCGCTCCTGCCCGCGCTGCCAGCGCTGCGCCTCCTGCCGGCGTGCCAGCTCGGAGGCCTTTTCCTTGGTTTCCTGGACTGCCCGGGCACTGCCGGTTAAGGCCTCGCCGGAACCGGTATAGATGTCGATCAGGTCAATGCCCTGGTTGGTGAGCAGGAACTCTTGAATCTGGTTGGAGTGGACCATGCCGCGGGACTTCAAAATGTAGAGGCCCCGGTTGCGTTCCCCTCTGAGTTCGATATCCCGCAGGAGAAGCCACGTATCGATCAGAGAAGATATCTCTTCACTCGTCCGTTCAAGGCTGCCTCCAAAATGGGTGAGGTCCGTCAGGAAAGTAGAGATCTCGTTCATCTTCAAATAATCGATCAGGCGCGTTAATATGGATTTGACCGATGATGCTGTTCCCGCGGCGATCAGGTTGCTGATCGGGTCTACAATGAAAACCCGGGGCTTGAACTCCTCGATCGCCTTGTGGAAGGTGACAAGATGCATCTCAAGGCCGAAAAGCGAAGGTCGGGCTGATTGAAACTTGAGAAGCCCCTGTTTCACCCACCGGCGGAGATCGATGCCGATGGAGCCCATGTTCCGGATGATCTGTCTGGGCGATTCCTCGAAGGCAAAATACAGGCAGCGCTCACCGCGCAGGCAGGCGGCGTCGGCAAAGGTGGCCGACAAACTCGTTTTGCCGGTGCCCGCCGTACCGGAGACGAGGATGGTGCTGCCCCGGTAGAACCCCTTCCCATCAAGCATGGCATCCAACTTGGGGACGCCCGTGGAGATGCGCTCCGTGGATACGGGGTAGTCGAGCCCCAGGGAGCTGATCGGCAGGATAGAGACGCCCCTATCGTCTATCAGGAAGGGGTACTCGTCGGAGCCGTGCGATGAGCCGCGGTACTTGACAATCCGCAGGCGGCGGGTCGTAATTTGCTCCTCGACGCGGAGGTCGAGGAAGATCACGCAATCGGCCACGTATTCTTCGAGCCCGTAGCGTGTCAGGGTCTTGTCGCCGCTTTCCCCCGTAACGACGGCCGTCACACCGCGCTCTTTCAACCAGTGAAAAAGCCGGCGAAGCTCTGCCCGAAGGATAGCCGTATTCGACAGCCCGGAGAAAAGGGCTTCGATGGTATCTAAGACAACCCGCTTGGCTCCGATGGAATCAATGGCATTGCCCAGGCGGATGAACAATCCCTCCAAATCGTAATCACCCGTCTCCGCAATCTCGTTGCGCGCGATGTGGACGTGGTCCGTTGCGATGAGACCCCGCGACACCATGTCAGGGAGATCAAAACCAAAGGAGATGAAGTTTTGCGCAAGATCCTCCGGCGTCTCCTCGAAAGTCATAATGACCCCGGGTTCGGCGTAATCCATGGCGCCCCGCATGAGAAACTCCATGGCAAAAAGTGTTTTGCCGGAACCCGCAGTGCCGCAGATCAGGGTCGACCTGCCCCTCGGAAGCCCGCCCTTCGTGATCTCATCGAGCCCCCTGATGCCCGTCGGGCATTTTTCGAGAACATCAACAGCCTGTTTTGCCTTAACCATCGCCACCTCCCAGCATCATTACGAATCTGCAGTCATGCCCATAACAGAATCCGGCACTCCTTTGTTGGTGAATTATCAAAAAATCCATTACCAGACAATAGAAAAAACGCAGGATGTGCCCCGTCCAAAATCACCGGGATATTCAGGGCGTTCAGTAATGCAGGCTTATCGTCAGCTCCAGGTCTTGCCCGTCATAGCGGAAGCTGGCTGCGGAAAACGAAGGCGCGCCGTGGGCTTCCGGTCGATTGACTCATTCATGATCTTGCTCCCGGCTCCAATCTGCATCGCCTGAGCGGGTCGAAGCGGAGCCCAGGGTTACTCCCGCCGGATTTCGCATTATCCCATCCGGGATTTGCGGTCCTTCGGAGAAGCGCCAGAACGTTACCCCACCCCCACGCTTCAATGTTTTCGCTCTCTGGACACCAGTGCTCCTTGGATTGTCCTTTGAAGGTTTTCCAGACTAAAGGGTTTAAATATGACCGAGTCAACAGGTCCTCCTTCTGCCTTATTGCGAAGAGTCTCCCTGTCAGAGCCGGTTATCAGTATAACCGGCGTGCTTGGGCCCCGCTTTCACAATTCCATAGACCGTGCACTGTAAAGAACCAACCGTCCATACATCTCAAGGGGTGGCTATTTTGTCTGAGACTCACCGACGTGTCTTTTTCCCAACTCCAGAATATTTTCCTTCAATTTCTGGATCTCCTTGTTCATGCTCCTGCCATGAAGGGATTTCTTTGCCAGCTTTGGTAGGGCCAAAACCGCCACAATTGCTCCACCAATGAGAGATGAATAAAAAATCAGGGCTGTAATAGATAGCTGAAAATTCCAGGTGAAAAACTTGAAATCCAGAGGCATACTGTTTTGTACAGCGGTGATGATAATTACCAAGAGAAGCAAAAAAGTGATGATTAACGAAAAATACATGATTATTCTCCTTTCTTCTTAGAAACTGTCCAAAGTTATATGGTCAAACTCCATGCCAGGTTTGAAAAGTTTAACCATATTGAATTCAATATATTGATTTATCATTGAATTTTTTTTTATAAGGGACCGCCAATGGAGGAAACTGAACGCAAAATCATGGTTGCATATGACCAATGGTCGTATATGACCATAATTTCTCGGATCTTTGATGGGGTGTAGGGTATTTTGTGTGAAGGAATACAAATTGACGGTGTTATTATGTGAGGCAAACTGCAAAAAGTGAAGAATTCCGGCCCAGCTTCCGGCCTATAGGGCTTCCAGCCCGGCTTCCTGCTCGTAGAGCCTACAGCTCGGAGAGAGGGAGGAAGCGGTCTTCAATGTCGAAATAAATTTTGCCGGCTTATGGCTGGCGGATATCCAGTTTTCGCATGCGGGCGCGCAGCGTGCTGCGGTCGAGTCCAAGGATTTCTGCAGCCCCGTTTTGGCCGCTTACCTTCCAATGAGCCTGTTCAAGCACCCGGACAATATAATCACGCTCAACCTCATTCAGTGTTTTTTTTGCGGTCGTTAAATCCTTGGGCGGCTTTTTTAATTCATCCACCAGGTGCAGTTTGGGACCCGAGGAATTGATTACCGCCCGTTCGAGGACGTTTTCAAGCTCCCTGACATTGCCGGGCCATTGATACTCCTGTAAGGCATTCATAACGCTCACCGGGATGCTTGCAATGTGCTTCCCCAGTCGCTTGGATATTTTAGCGACGAAAAAATCCACCAGCAGCGCCATGTCTTCCATCCGCTCTCGCAGCGGGGGCACCGTAATCGGAAAAATGTTTAGCCGGTACCAAAGATCTTCCCGAAACCGGCCCCGGCGGACCTCCTCTTCCAGCTGGCGGTTGGTGGCCGCAATCACCCGCACATCGACTTTGATCGTGCCGGAGCTGCCCAACCGTTCAAACTCGCCATCCTGGATGACCCTGAGCAGTTTGGGCTGCAGTTCCAGCGGCAGCTCCCCGATCTCATCCAGAAAAAGGGTGGCGCCGTCGGCCACTTCAAAGCGCCCCAACTGTCTGGCATGGGCACCGGTGAAAGCACCTTTCTCGTGGCCGAACAATTCACTTTCAATGAGGTTGGCGGGCAGGGTGGCGCAATTCACTTTCACTAAGGCCCGATCTTTACGCAGGCTTAAGTGATGAATGGCCCGGGCCACCAGCTCCTTGCCGGTACCGGTCTCACCGAGAACCAGAACGGTCGTATCGGTTGGGGCAATTTGTTCAACTTTATAGAATATATAATTGAGCGCGTTACTTTGGCCGATAACGTTTTCATAATTGTAGCGCGATTTGATTTCTTCCTGCAGATAGGCTCTCTCGGCCTCAAGCCGGTTCTTTAACTCCTTTATTTCGGAAAGAGCGGCCCTAAGATCAAGCTCGGCCTGCATGCGCTCGGTAATATCCTGGATAGAACCGGACATCCGGATCGCTTCGCCCTCGCTGTTCCACATTGCCTGGCCGCGTGCGAGAAACCACAGGTACTCGCCGGATTTTTTCTGCAGGCGGTATTCGACCTTGTATGGTGCACGTTCTTGAAGATGGCGTTCGATCGCGGTCCAGATGGGCTCGGCGTCCTCCGGGTGCAGTCGGCTGCGGAAAGAATCTATCCGGCCGGGAAACTCCTCGGACGAGTACCCCAGGATTTCCCGGAAACGATCCGAGTAGAAGACGGTGTTCGACAGCAGGTCCCAGTCCCAGAGGCCGTCGGTCGAGCCTGCCAGGGCCAAAAGATAGCGCTCTTCACTGGTGCGCAAGGACGCTTTCGCCCGGCCGTGTCGCGACCGCTGTATGAACAGCCGGACGACAAGCAAGGTCACGCCGACACAGAAAAAAACCAGGACGATGATTGCCGTTGGTATAGAGCCCAAAACAACTCCTCTATCGCTTGCAGCTGTTGTCAAATCTTACTTAAGCAAGCAGGAAACTGAAAATTGGTGACCCCAGATTTCACTCTCCGGCTTTCCCTGCCCAACCCAATAGGGCATGCTTGCTTGAACCTGCCATCAGTTTGGCTGCTTGCCGAAGTGCTCTGAAGGATATACCAGAATTAAGGTAATGTTTCAATCGGCGGCCTTAAATAATATAAAATAAGGCAGTTGCCAGGTTGCCGGGATGGGGATCTGCGTTGAAAAAACCGTCTTCGAGTATTTGTTTAATTGCGGCGTTGAGTCCTTGTTTTGCGAGACTTTGAGCATCGTATCCGTCACCGGGACCGATATCTTTTATTTTTTTTCCAGACAGGATTTACAGAATTAATGGGATTTTTTTCGCCTGCGGCAAGCGAGATGCCCTGCGGCCGAAGGCCCTTCTATCCAGACGATCCTTTAAATCCTGTCTAATACTTTTCTAAAATTAGAATCCATTCCTCAGATTTTACGTTACTGTATTTATGAAACTATGTATTAAGCGGTTGCATGCATGCAGTTAAGCAACTCTTTGACTGCAACGGTTGCTATGCCGGAATTGATATCAGACATGGCGTAGGGAATAACCAACTCGTTGTTATGAATTAGCGCACCGCAGGAATAAACGACATTGGGGACATATCCCTCGCGCTCTTTCTTACGCGGGGCAATCAGCGGCTCATCCAGGCGGGCGATTATTTTTGTCGGATTTTCAAGATCAAGCAGTATGGCGCCGATGCAATACTGACGCATGGGCCCGACGCCATGGGTGAGCACAATCCAGCCTTCATCGGTTTCGAGGGGGGAACCACAGTTGCCGATCTGGATGAATTCCCATGGATATTCAGGCTCCTGGATGATTTGGGATTCTTGCCAGAAATGGATATTGTCTGAGAACATGATATGATTGTTTTCACCGTCCTGGCGCGAGAGCATGACATAACGATCGCCAATTTTTCGCGGAAAAAGAGCCATGCCCTTGTTTTGTACGGCTTTGCCGTTGAGCGTTAAGATGTTGAATTTGATAAAATCCTTTGTTTCGATCAGTTGCGGCAAGATGGTACTACCGTTATAGGCGGTATAGGTCGCATAATAGGTGACTTCCTGCCGGTTATCGAAAAATTGTACGAACCGGGCATCTTCAATGCCTCTGCTTTCGTTTTTCGAAACGGGAAAGATCACCCGTTCGGATATGGGATGATCGGCATGGAAACTCACCTCATAATTGGAATCGGCAAGCCAGCACATAGCCTTGAAGGCTCTGTTTTGGAGCGTTTCAGAAAATAGCGGTTTTGCGCGCAGGATTCCAATTTTTTCGATTAATTCGTTATAAGTAAAATCTTCCGGCAGCCGGCTGAGAATATGGGCGGTTATCGCATTGCGGACCCCCATCTCATTCAGCTTGAGCTGGAAAGGATTGCGTTTGTAAATCGGGTCCAGTTGGAGATCCGGCGTTTCCACAAAATCACTGATCGGGTAGAAACGGATCGTATTGCTCCGGTCAAGGACACCGCTGCGAAAGACAATTGACGAAACATGGCCTTCGCCGGTTGCCCGCAGGCTCATGATAAAGCGCAGGCTGCCTTTTTTCTGACGGCTCTGATCAGGATGGGGAACAATGGAAGGGTTAAAGAGGGCGGCCGATTCAATCGAGTACTCCTTTGTAAAATAGGCCCCGATGAGGGCCCTTTGAACATCGTTGAGCATTGCATCCCGCGGAACATAATCCTTCACCGCATTCAGGTGCCGCTCAAAAATGTGCCCGATATCTTCGTGCCGTCCGGAAAACTCAACCATTATTTTAGCAATTAAATTTTCGGCTGCCGCATCCGGCAAGCTCATTATGCGCTGAATTATTTTAGGGATGCGATACCTCTTATCGGGAAGATGAAGCCGGGTGATCACCCGTGAAGTATCCCCTACGATCTTATTGGCTTTTCTCTTAACATTCATCTTTTGACGCTTTTTAGGGTGCATATCGCGGGGTCCTTAATGTCGATTGATACCTGAAACCAATTAGCAAATTTGGCTATGGCACAGCCTG
The DNA here is from genome assembly GCA_963769935.1 of uncultured delta proteobacterium. GTDB lineage: Bacteria > Desulfobacterota > Desulfobacteria > Desulfobacterales > JAFDCJ01 > JAFDCJ01. The sequence goes on from CAVYNY010000032.1 coordinate 16,763, forward strand.
TTTTCTCTGACCTGGCCCTTAGGACCAGGTTTTCGTTTCTGAATAAATAATTCACTGCATCGCACGTCTCTTCATTATGGCAGATCTTCAATCCCGGCCTGTCCTCGAAGTTGATTTTCCGGTCTGTAATCATCCGGCCATGCTCATCTACAGCGGCGGCCGGGAGCCCGAGAGGCAGAGCGCCACCAGTTCATCGATGACGGCCGTGCCGGCGCACATGACCGTATCCGCGCCGCCCCAGTATATTTTCACCGTACCGTCGTCTTCCGGAACAGCGCCGCAGGTAAAGACGACATTGGGCACATAGCCGGTTACCTCCCAAGGATCCTCAGGCTGCAATATCCACTGATCGGAAACGCCGATGATATTGGCCGGATCATCAAGGTCATGCAGGGCCGCGCCGAGACGATACACACTTCCGGACATCGTCTTAAAAACGCCGTGGTAAATATGAAGCCAGCCCCTGTCGGTTTTAAACGGCGGTGCGCCGGGCCCGATTTTCATTTCATCCCAGTGGTAGGCCACCGGCTTCATAATCACCCGGGAATCGCCCCAGTGCACGAGATCGGGAGAATAGGAAATCCAGATCGACCAGGACGAAATTTCGGAATGCGGCCGGTCCAAACGCACATACCGCCCGCCGAACTTTTCAGGGAAAATGACCACGTTGCGCAGGTCGGCCTGGGTGATCAGCGCAATCCGTTCCACTTTTTCAAAATCCCGGGTGCGCGCCAGGGCAATCCGCACGCCGTGACGGGAATAGGCGCTATAGGTCAGCAGGTACTGGTTTTCTACCCGGGAAATCCGCAGGTCTTCGACTCCGAACGCTTCGTATTCGGCAAAAACATTATCCGTTGAAGGTATCAGAAAGGGTCGGGGATGAACCGTAAAGGAAAAACCGTCCTCGCTGTCGGCCCGGCCGATGATGGAGCGCCCGTTTAGCAGATGCGACCTGAAAAGCATAATGTAGCGGCCGTTGTGTTTGACGATGCCCGCATTGTGAACGGTAGCTACCGGATACGGCACATCCTTGCTTGTCAGGATGGGGTTTTTTTTAAAACGTGTTATTATGGGATGATGCGTTTTCATTGAGGTCTGTCCTGTAAAATCATTTCATAGACTTGTATGTATTCATCGATCATGCGGTCGACGGTGAAATGCCGTTCAACATGGCGACGGCAGTCGGCGCGGTCGATCTCTTTAATACGTGCAACCGTTTCAATGGCCTCGTCCACGGTGTTGACCAAAAAACCACTTCGGCCGTTTTCGATAAGTTCCGGCATGCTGCCCCTATCAAAGGCGATCACGGGCGTACCGCAGGCCATGGATTCAATCACGGACAGACCAAAAGGCTCATCAAACTGGATGGGGTGCAATAGCGCGCAGGCCTTGCCGAGCATCCGGCTGCGCTCAGCGGGTCCGACGCTGCCGGCGTAAATCACCTGGCTGTTGTCTATGTGAGGGGCGACATATTGGTCATAGTATGCCTGGTCCTGGATGATGCCCGCCAATATCAGCTTTTTATTGCAGGCCCGGGCGATGTTCAGGGCTTCGCGGGTCCCTTTATCCCGGTGAATGCGCCCGAAAAAAAGCAGGTGATCGTCCGGGGCAGGCTGAAAATCGAATTGCTGGATATCAATGCCGTGATGAATGGTTTTGATATAATCAAGATCCGGCGAACGATCGGCATCGCTGATGGAAACATAGAAAACGCGGCCGTTGTATTTCTTGTAAACCGGCAGAATCCCGGGCGATGAAAAGCCGTGAATGGTGGTCACAACCGGGGAGGTGGTCAGGCCGGTATAAGTCAGAGGCAGGAAATCAAAATGGTTGTGGATCAGGTCGTATGCATCGGCATGTTCGAAGAGCTCTGAAATGTGCAGGCACTCCCAGACTTTTGGTATGAGGGAGCGGTCTTCTTCATAGCCCCGCGGGCAGACGGCGTGCAGCGTGCCGCTGGTCCGGGAATCCGCGGTTGCAAACAAGGTAACATCATGACCGCGCGCCACCAGCCCTTCGGTCAACAGTGACGCCACGCTTTCCCAGGGGCCGTAGTGGCGTGGCGGCGTGCGCCAGGCAATGGGCGAGAGCATCGCGATATGCACGGCTGATCCTTTACCTAATCGGCTTTCGGGGACGATGACTGTTTAAGAACCTCGTCGGCATAAAGCTTTTGCAATGTCATCAGCGAAAGCAGCCAGGCCAGGGACGATTCGGCGCCTTCATTCTGGTTGATGCCGTCCGCCATCAACCCATCCCGGCAGCCGCCGGTCTTGGGATCATAGAGCGGCATATTCAGGTCGTTGTGTCCTAAAAACCAGTTAAAGCACATGACTGCATTCTCAAACCAGGTGTGGTCCCGGGTAACATTAAAAGCTTCGACACAGGCTTCAACCATGGCGTTGGCTTCGACGGGCTGCTGGTCGAAACGGGCTCTGGGTCCGCCTTTTTCATACCAACCGGTGCTGCCGATGGGCGCAAAGTGATTGTCTTCGGTTTGGATGGCCAGCAGCCACTTGAGGGAATTGAGTCCCATATCGATCATATCGTTGCGTTGCATCCGGCGGCCGGACAGCAGCAGAGCCTGGGGCAGTTTGCCGTTGGCATAGTTTAGAGCGTTCTCAAGCCAGGGCCAATCGTCTGTGGCATTGTTTTTAAACTGATCGAAAAGCCGGTCGGCAAGAACTTCCTGGATCCTGCGCACATCACTGTCACCGGAAAATTTATACAGGTAGGCATGCATGCCCACCAGACAAAAAGCGATGGCGCGGGGCGAATGAAAATTCTCGACAGCTCGCAGGGCCTTGTTGAAAAGGGTTGTGCTCATTGCGAGATGCCCGGGATCGTCAAGAAAAGCCACTGCTTTGCCAAGGCACCAGAGTGCTCTGCCATGCGCATCCTCGGACCCGATCTCCTCCATCCATTGCCGCGAATAGGTCATGAAATTGCGGAAACGCCCATTTTTTTCATTATAGGCATACAGAAGAAATCCGAGATAATGACCGCTGAGAACATCAAGTCCCCAGCCGTTGGTCGGCAGGTATTTTTGACCCATGGCGGCGACCAGCAGCGCTCTGGCATTATCATCGGTGCAGTAGCCATGGGTGCGATCGGGAATGGTGTAGTTGGCATGCTGCAGGATGCCGGTATCATCGGTAAAGGCTTTCAGGTGATCGAGCTTGATCTCCGGGAGCTCGAAATTCGTGATGGCCTTGATGTTTTCAACATAGGAATGCCGGGGACGGGGGTTGCGGGTGCGGTTTTGCCGCACTTCACTGAAAACCTGGAGGTATTTTCGGGATACCTCTTTCCAGACTGCGTCACGGCTGAAGGTATAGGCTTTTTTGCGCATAGCGTGCCGTTCGACATCGTTGTCCAAAAGTCCGATAATTTGCTCCGCTAAGGCATCCGGATTGCGGAAGGGTACAATTCGGCCCCGGCCTTCGGCAAGCATCTCTGTGGCATACCAGTACGGTGTCGAAATGACGGCTTTGCCCGTGCCCATGGCATAGGCAAGGGTTCCGGAGGTAATCTGGGCTTCTTCCAGATAAGGGGTTACGTAAATATCGGCGATGCCGAGAAACTCACATAACTCCTTTAGTTCAACAAAACGATTTTGAAAAATGACATGCTCGCCGATACCGAGTTTGCGCACGAGCTGCTGCAGCATGATTCGGTATGCATCCCCCTGCCACTTTAAAACATGCGGGTGGGTTGCGCCCAGGATAATATAGACCACGTCAGGGTGTTTTTTTATAACCGCCGGCAGCGCCTGCAATACATTTTCGATGCCCTTATTTGAGGAAAGCAAGCCGAAGGTGAGCAGCACCTTTTTGCCTTCCACACCGAACTTGTCTTTGTTGAAGCTTGAATCAATAAACGGCGTATCCGGAATGCCGTGATGGATAAAGGCGATTTTCTCTTCGGGCACGGCATAGATATCTTTGAGGAAGTCGGAGGCCTTGCGGCTCATCACCACCAGCTTATCGGACAGATCGGATAGCTTGCACATGACGTCACGATATTCCGGGGCGGGATCTTTCAGAATCGTATGCAACGTTGTCACGACCGGCATGCGCAGATCACCCAACAGTTTCAGCAGGTGGCTGCCGGCCGGACCGCCGAAAAGACCGTATTCATGCTGCACACAGACAATATCCGTCCGACTGATATTCATATATTGAGATGCGACACTATAATCGGTCAACTTGTTCTGATTGATCTCAAAGCGCACTTTTTCCGGATAGGGATATCCCTCGGGTTTGTCATTCATGGCTGCCGTCCAGCAGCAAATATCGGGGGCTTCCGCTGATAAGCCTTCAACCAGATCTGTGGTGAAGGTTGCGATACCGCACTGGCGGGGCAGATAGTTGCCGATTACGGCAACCGAGTCGATTCCCTCATAATACTTAATAACAGATGTCATACCCGCTGCCTTTTTGTTCTACGTTTATCTTCCATTTGCCCAAATCGATTTCATTTTGTCTTTTTTTTGATTCCGTTTCTCCTTTAGGGTGTTCTTGGCTTTTTTCTGTTCTTCGCGGTTGCCTTTATCTTTTTTTCCCTTGTCTCCCATCTGATCTCCTTTTTATGAAAAAAGGTAACCCACAGAGGAGCTACCTTTAACAGCCGACTTATTTTTTAACGAGAAGTGCAACCCCATCGGAACACGCTTGAGCGACACCATAGTAAGCCTCTGTTTGCCCGGGCATTTTATTCCAGCCGCCCTTTTCAATGAATTTATATCTCTCCCAGCTGTTTACTTTCTCAAATTCGCTGAATTTCTCCGCCTGGTTCGGGTCCTTCATGAATTGGGCGACGCAGATCGCCGCCTGACTCGCCAAGACGGCCTCTTTGGACATCTTTTCGCTGGTGGCGGCGGTAGACCAGCCCCCCCACGCAAAACCGATGATCATCGCGATGATTGCCCCGCAAATAAGGCCCCAAGTTCCAAACTTAACTTTTCCCGAAGTTTCCGGTTTCATGGATAATACCTCCCTTGAATGATGTTGTGATATTTTTGTTTGGGATGACCTTGCGACGTATGCATTGGATCAGGTCATCGGCCTTGGCCGATTTCTGTTGGATAGGAAAGGCTTTTGCACTTTTTTCGGTCAGAACCTCATTTCTGCGAGCGATCCGGATGCCGTTCGGTTTAAAAAATGTAGAGTTCGCAGATTCTACGGTAATGGTAACCGTATATTGATAGCGTTATTGCCACGGAGATCTGTCTGGGTTTGCGGATCAGGGTCCAGAGCAGCAGTTGCCAGTAATGAAAACGCTCCTTTCCCAAAACCCCGAGCCGGAAAGCGGATCGAAAGAATGACAGGAAGCGCTGAATATTTATCGGCTGGTTGATTTCAGGCGCCTTCAGTTCTTTCAGCAGTGTTCTGACCCGCCGGTAATAGTTTTTCGGAGAATAAATCTGTTTCATTATCGATTGATAGCCGTCCAGAAGCCTGTCGAGGCCCATGCGGGGAATGATATTGGTGGTGCCGTCAACATTATCGCCGGAAAAGGTATTGACAACCCGACTTTCCCGTTGAAGCCGGTCAAAGAGACGCGTACCCGGAGGGGCCTGGAGCATCCCGACCATTGCGGTTACGATGCCGCTCTTTTGAATGAAATCGATCTGCCGCTGGAAAATGGAAGGCCTATCGCTGTCGAAGCCCACAATAAAACCGCCCATCACCTGCAACCCGGAACGATGGATAATTGCGACACTTTCAAGGAGGTCGCGGTTTTTATTCTGGGTTTTATGACATTCGGTGAGGCAGACCTCATCGGGCGACTCGATGCCGATAAAAACGGAATCGAATCCGGCCGTTACCATCATTTCCAGGAGTTCCGGGTCATCGGCGAGATTAATGGAGGCTTCCGTGAAAAAGACACAGCCTTTTTTACCTTGGCGCCATTCGATCAGGGCGGGCAGTAAATGCGTTTTAAGGTAATTCTTATTGCCGATAAAATTGTCATCCACAAAAAATATGCTGCCGCGCCAGCCGGAAGCATAAATACGGTCCAGTTCCGAGATGATTTGCCGAGGTGTTTTTAAGCGCGACCGGTGGCCGAATAAAGCCGTCACATTGCAGAATTCGCAGTTGAACGGGCAGCCTCTGGAAAACTGAATGCTCATGGACGCGTATTTTTTAATTTTGACAAGATCCCAGGAGGGAGCCGGGGTATCGCCAAGATTGCAGAACCCAGCAGCCCTGTATACCTTTTGCGGATTTCCCTTTTGAAAGTCCGACAAAAAAGCCGGCAGTGTAAGCTCCGCTTCGTCGAGCACGAGATGATCCACCTGCTTGAATTCATCGGGCTCAGAAGTAAAAAGCGGCCCTCCCGCAACGACTTTCAAATTTGAAGCCTTACAACGGGCGATGATTTGTTCGGCCGATTTCCGTTGAACCGCCATGCCCCCGATAAAAGCCATATCCGCCCATAAAAGGTCTTTCTCCGTAAGGTTGTCCACATTTACGTCTACCAGGCGCTTGGGCCATGCCTCCGGCAACAGGGTCGCAACGGTGAGCAGGCCCAGCGGCGGGAAGGCCGCTTTCTTGCCGATAAAACTTAGAGCGTATGTAAAAGACCAGAAGGTCTCCGGAAATTTTGGGTAAATCAGGAGAATGTTCATATCTCGAGACTCCTTTCTGCACATTTAGGGAATTAGGTCTTTTTATCCCTGGCGGCGTTTACAGCCGCCATTCCTTCCGAATCGGAAACCGTGAGGATTTGAATGTTCGGGGGTTCGCATAACAGGCTCTTTGTTCCAAGGATAACTCCGAATTTGGCCGACCTTATATGCTGGTCCAGATCTGCGCGGGTTTCCCATTCATCGATCAGGCTGAAAACGTTCTCTGCTTCGATATCCCGGAAGACCTGATGGCTCAGACAACCCTTCTCCTTTCCCGTGGACTCAACCATTGAAAGAAGCGTTTGCATAACCTCTTTCTGCTTTTCGGGAAGTGCATTCATTGCTATCCTGACAAGGATCACGGAAACCCTCCTTTCCACAACCGAATAAGATAGACGGTCTAAATCAAACCCAAACCTTTTGCCAAATGTCGCAAAATTTATACAATCTATTGAAAATACAAATTATTATTCCATAGTTCCATTTGGGGCGAAGCCCCTGACTGGATATAAATTGGCGGCCTCTTTGCCCGGAACCGCATCCAAACAAATTCAAACTGTTCCTAATCACATACTCAAACTTCGTGCCAGATTGGAAAAGTTTAACTTTTTTGAACTCAACATATTGATTTATAAATTAATATTTTTATAAAAGCGGCTGAAAGTGGAGAGAGGACTGAACGTAAAATCAGGGTTACATATGACCAATGGTCATATATGACCATAACTTTACGGATCTTTGATGGGGTGTGGGGTATTCTGCGTGAAGGAATACGAATTGACGGTGTTATTCTGTGAGCCAAGCTGCAAAAAGTAAAGAATTCCGGCCCAGAGGGCCAGGATTTTTTACTTCAATCAGCCGGTAAGAATATATCCGGATACAGAATTTCAGCACATTCCGGGCAAATGCTGTGACTGAATTCAGCATCGGAGTGTTCCCTGACGTAGGCCTCGATTTGATTCCAATATCCTTTGTCATCCCGAATTTTCTTGCAATTGGCACAAATGGGCAGCAAGCCTTTCAGAGTTTTGATATTGTCAAGCGCCGCCTGTAATTGGGAGATCAGTTTTTCGCGTTCTTCTTCTGCCTTTTTACGCTCGGTTATATCTCTGGCGATGCCCTGGGTTCCCAAAAAGGCACCCAGCCCGAACTCTGCGGGTGAATACAATCCTTCCGCCGAGATTATGAAAACCTCCAAAGAAACCGGACTTTGATTCTTGGTTATCAGTCTTGTCTCAAATGATTTTGTGCTCCTATCTCCTGTACGTCTCTCCTTGATTCTGTGAATTGTCTTGGACCTGTCCTCGGGATAAACGATCTTCATGACGTTGGTGCCTAATAGCTCTTCCGGCTGGTAGCCATATCGTTTTACGGAATCACTCACAAAAGTTATGCGGCCAGATGGGTCTAATCGATAGATGACGTCCGGCACGGTTTTGATTATGGAATCTAACTCCAGCTTGCTTGCAGCGAATGCCAGCTCTATTTGTTTGCGCTCGGTGATATCGCTTAAAGCAGATCGTATCACAATGCAGTTTCCGGCTTCCTCCACAACAGGGCGGCTATCGAGCTGAGCATAAAATTCAGTCCCATCATTTTTTGTCATTCTCAGTTCACAAACTTGCTTCATTTTCGTTTCAAAAAGTTTTTGTCTGTGCAGGTAAAAACCATCCTGATCATCTCCGGCAATAAACTGAGAGAAGCGTCTTCCCGTCAGTTTTTTCCGTTCCATCCCCAGCATGGCTGCCCCCACAAGGTTCGCATCCAATATCAGCCCCTTATCGCTTATGCTAAAATAGCCTATGGGCGCAAAATCATATAAATCTGTAACCTGATCCAGGGCTGCCTGCAGGTCCAGCTGGGTACTTCGCAGCTCCTCGTTTTGCATCTCCAGTTCAATCTGATGCACCCTCAGCTCCTGGATCAGCTTATTGATATCCTCTAAGGGGATATCCGATAGATCGGAATTTCTTCCGAGCAGCCTTTTTTCCGCCATCCTTCGCAATTCTTCAGAACTGGCTGGTTTGCGCATACTTTTACTCCATTTCATTTCTTTCAGCCCCGGTTAAATCGAAAAAAAATTATAGAATATGTTTCTCGCATATCCGCCGGAAGTGGTGGCCGTATATTGCAAGCGTGATGGTCAAGGGAAGCAGCCTGGGTTTGCGCACCAGGGTCCAGGTCATTAAATACCAGTATTGGAATCGCTCCCTGCCCAGAATTCCAAGTAGAATACTGGTACGGAATAGCGCCAGAAATCGTTGAAGATCAAACCGTGTGTCCGTCTTGGAATTGCCAAATTCTTTGAGAAACACTCTTACCCGCCGATAATAATGCTTGGGGGAATAGATGTGTCCCATTACATACCGGTAGCCGTTCATGAGCTGATCGAGTCCCATCCTGGGGTGAATGTTGGTGGTGCCATCCACATTATCGCCGGAGATCGTCATAACCCGCAAGCGGTTATCCTTTTGCAGACGATCAAACAGCCTGGTTCCCGGTGGAGCCTGGAGCAGCCCTACCATGGCGGTTACAATGCCGCTTTTTTGGATAAAATCGATAAGCTGCTGGAAAGTTGATGGAGTATCGCTGTCAAAGCCGACAATAAAGCCCCCCTGAACCTGCAACCCGGCGCGCTGCATAATCTTGACATCATTAAGAAGGTTCCGATTCTTGTTTTGAATTTTTTGACATTCGGTCAGGCTATCATCATTCGGCGATTCGATTCCAACGAAAACCGAATCGAAGCCCGCCTTGACCATCAACTCCATAAGTTCGTCGTCGTCGGCCAGGTTTATCGATGCTTCTGTGAAAAATATACACCCCTTCTTGTCTTGGCGCCATTCGATCAGCGCCGGCAGCAGTCGAGTTTTTAAGTATCGCTTGTTTCCAATAAAATTGTCGTCGACAAAAAAGATATTGCCACGCCAACCGTCACCATACATATGATCCAGTTCTGCAATCACCTGTTGGGCTGACTTCAGGCGGGGCCGGTGGCCGAAGAGAACCGTCACGTTACAGAAATCGCAGTTAAACGGGCACCCCCTGGAAAACTGAATGCTCATGGAAGCATATTTTTTCATATCTATCAGATTCCACGCGGGAGACGGGGTGTGATCGAGATCGCAGAAACCCGATGCCCTGTAAATCTTTTTCAGATCATCGTTTTTCAGGTCCTCAAGAAAAGACGGCAATGTTAATTCGGCCTCGTCGAGGACAAGGTGATCCACTTCCTCAAACGCATCCGGCTCTGCAGTAAAAAGCGGCCCCCCCGCGACGACTTTCAAATGCGCCGTCCGGCAGCGGGCTATTATTTGGTTGGCCGAGTCCCGTTGAACTGCCATTGCGCCGATGAAGGCTAGGTCTGCCCATGCGAGATCATCATCGGTGAGACCGTCCACGTTAACATCCACCAATCGCATGTGAAATTCAGCCGGCAACATGGCTGCGACGGTGAGCAAGCCAAGCGGTGGATAGGCGGCTTTCTTGCGGATAAATTTTAAAGCGTATTTGAAAGACCAAAACGTATCGGGAAACTTTGGGGAAATCAGAAGAATGTTCATTGCATGAGATTCCTTTAACTTTTTAAAAAGGCATTCAGGCCAAAAGGGCGGATATGCTTTAAACTATAGGCAATTAGACCGGGCCAATATTTAATCTACAATTTCCAGGACCATTCTTTTCTTTACCTTCAATGGTTTCGATGCATGCTGGAATAACGGAATATTGGAATGCTGGCTCTGGCGGAGTGAGATCTAATTTTAATTTACCGCTCCGATAACCATGCCAGGTCCCTCTCGGTAGTTGCAATTTGAATGGGTTTGCCTGCGGCATCGGCTATCTTTGTAGCCGTGAGCCATATGTCCAACACCCGGCCGTCCTTTGTTTTACGCTTGGTTTTGAAGGACTTAATCTCTTTGCCGGCGCTTATCATTTTAATCAGCTCCAGGGTCTGTTGCTGCTTTTCCGGCGGGATGATATCGCGGATATTCATTTTCAAGGCTTCCGCCTGGCTGTAACCGTACATCCTTTCCGCCCCCTTGTTCCAAGCAAGGATGTTGCCGTCAAGGTCCTGGAGCGTTACGGCGTCATTTGAATCCTTGATCACGGCTGCCAACCGAAGCTCTGCTGCCAATCGATGCTCGCGTTCCTCCAGTTCTTTTTCTTTTGTGACATCTGCAAATGTGATGACAACACCGTCAATCACATTTTCAATTGTTCGGTAGGGGGCAACTCGCATTCTAAAATAGGAACCGTCGCTGGTTTGCACTTCCCTTTCCCTGAATACAAGGTCTTTTAATACCGCCCGCGCAACTTCAGAAATATCTGCATCCTCCAATTTGGTTGCAATATCGCCGATGGGCCGGCCGATATCCACCCGGATAAGGTTGACAACCCGGGTCGCATGGGAGGTGAAGCGTTTGATGCCCAGGTCATTGTTCAAAAAGATCGTGGGAACTTCGATGGCGTCAATCAGGTTCTTGAGGTCATTGTTGGCTTCGCTCAGTCCCTCAATTTTGCCCTGTAGTTCGGAGTTTACCGTAGTCAACTCCTCATTCATGGATTGCTGTTCCTCTTTGGATGTCTCTAGTTCCTCATTGGTGCTTTGAAGTTCCTCATTGGTGGACTGCAGCTCCTCATTGGTCGATTTGAGCTCTTCGTTGGAGGTTTCCAATTCCTCAATCGTTGTATGAAGATTTTCTTTGGCAAATTGTAATTCCCTCTCCAAAGTTTTGGTCCGCTCGTCTCCCTGTGTCGTTTGAAGCCCTTTCTTCTCGACAGGTTTTCCCTTTGCGACCGGTGTAACATCTTCGAATACAACCATCATCAGGCCTGATGGGGCCTTGGCATCCGACACCGGCCTTATGATTAAATCGATCATCCGGGTGCTGCCGTTGCCTTTAACCGCTATCCCCTTATAAATAACTTCTTTTTTCCGGGTGGCCGCTTTATGAATTGCAGACGGCAGCTCAAGTTTCAGCTCTTCTCTGGCCATTCGATAAATGCTCAATCTTGCCTCCCCCGGGGCGGGTTCGAGGTACCTGCCGGTTCGACCGTGGAAGTACAGGATCTCGCCCTTACCGTCTATAATCACACTGGGAGGTGCATAGAGTTCCGCCAGACTTTTTTCAGCCAGTTGCGCCACATCGATCTCTTTGGGCTTCCCTGGTTCCACCTCGTAAACTCTTTCCAGCGACGGTGTATCAGAAAATGCGAACGCCGCGTGGGCTGAAGGGCCTGATCCTTTGCGCCGGAATATCTTCCATTTTTTGTCAATCGCGGTGAAGAGATCCGTGAGCCCGCCAGTGGTTTCGGAGGTGCCGAGAAACAGAATCCCCGCCGGATTTAAGCTGTAGTGAAAGAGGGGCAGGAGTTTTTTCTGAAGTTCAGCCTCAAAGTAAATCAGCAAATTCCGGCAGCAGATCAGATCGAGTTTGGTGAAGGGCGGATCTTTAATAATGTCCTGAGGCGCAAAAACCAGCATCTCCCGGATGTCTTTTTTGATGCGGTACATATTGTCTTCCGGCATAAAAAACCGTTTTAGACGGTTCGGACTCACATCGGCTGAAATACTTGCGGGGTATGCGCCGGCCCGGGCCGTATCAATGGTGCTCTTGTCAATATCTGTAGCGAAAATCTGGATCCCCACGTGTCGTTTGAGCTTTTCCGTGCACTCCCGCAGCAGAATCGCTATGGAATAAGCCTCTTCGCCGCTGGAGCATCCGGGGACCCAGGCCCGGATCGTGTAATCATCGGATTTATCTTTAAGAAGCCGGGGCAATGCATGTTCCTCAAAGGCCTTGAAGGCCTCGGGGTCCCTGAAAAAGTTGGTGACCCCGATCAAAAGGTCCTTGAAAAGGCCCTCAACCTCAACCTTGTTTTCCTGGAGCAAGCGGACGTAGGTCGTTATTTTGTCTATCTGGTGAACCTGCATCCGCCGTTCAATGCGCCGGTGGATGGTATTTTTTTTGTAAGATGAAAAGTCATGTCCCGTGTGGGTTCTGAGCAGGATAAAGATCTTTTGCATCGCATCCGGAACTTCTCCTTCCGCTCTTATGAGTTTTGGGTCGACATTCCGGGTGGCGTATTTTGCATATGCGATCAATTGGGCGGGCATCTTTTCAGGGGGCAGGATGTAATCCACCAGATTGGTTTCAATGGCGCTTCTCGGCATACTGTCGTATTTGGCGGAATCCGGCGCCTGCACCATGGCCATCCCCAATCCCCCTTTGACGGACCTGAGTCCGAGGGTGCCGTCCGTCCCCATGCCGGACAGAATAATGCAAATAGCCTTCTCTCCCTGATCCTGCGCCAAAGACCGGAAAAAGAAGTCAATGGGCAGCCTGGGACCGGCGGTCTTAAGGGGAGGGAAAAGCTGCAATATCCCGTTCAGAATGGCAAGGTCATAGTTGGGAGGAACGATGTATACGGCATTCGGCTGGACTTTGTCTCCGTCTTTTACCTGGGAGACATTCATTTTTGTGCTTTTTTGGATCAGTTCGGGCATCAGACTTACATGCGTGGGGTCCAGATGAGGCACCAGGATGAATCCCAGGCCGGAATCGCTGGACATATTCTGGAAAAATCTTTCGAAGGCTTCCAGTCCCCCTGCGGAGGCACCCATACCCACAATATGGAAATCACCGGTGTCTTTTGGCCCGGCAAGTGCCTTATTCTTTTTCTTCTTATCTTCCGCTTTCATTTTTGCATTGTTTTTGGTCTCGTCCGATTCATGCACAACCATATTCAAACCTTCTCCTGGCTGCCCCCCCCTTGGAGCCTTGGATTTTTCTTTTTGCCGCCATGTCGATGATGTGGGCTTTGGTGAGGGTGTCGCTCCCGGGCATGTTGGGATCTCCTTATAATGGAGGCTTTAGATTAACGGTAAGATTTCGATATGTCAATTAAAAATAGCTACCCTGTGATATTCACGCCCTGACATTTGCAGTTGCTCTGTTTACACTCGATCAAAAGTTTTATCAGACGCTTCACTACCCAATACGAATTGCTGAGATGTTTCCTAAGACTTCCCTGATGAGGCTTGATTTTGATTTGTCATTGAATATTTTTATATAAGCGACTGCCATTATGTCTACTTAATTAGGGCCTTCTCTGCAATTCCACACTCAATAGGGAGATGTCGTCCTTGGGCACCGCATTATTGCCGAAGATCAAAAGTGATTCGAAAACCGCTGCCACCAGTCTGGCGACTGTCTGGTCCTTTAGTTCCTTCAGCCGGCTGTAAAATCGCTCATTGCCGTAAAACAGACCCTGTGCATTCTGATACTCATACACACCATCGGTATAAAAGATTAATTTGTCGCCTGCCAGGAGCTGCTCGTTTTCCTCTTCGTATATAATCGGTTCCTCATCGGACAGCCTCAGATCGATAGTCCCGAGCGGCCGGCCGCCTTTTCTCAAAAGCTTCAGGGTTCCGTTTTTGCGCAAAAGGATCGGCGGCGGGTGCCCGGCGCTGCTGGATGTCAACCTGCCGGTTTTAGCATTTACAATGACATAGTTCATGGTAAAGAAATTGTTGAACCGGTCAAAGGTAAACTCCCGGTCAAGGAATTCGAGTACCTGCGCCGGTTTTCTTACGCGCTGCGCCTTAAGCGAATCCCGCGGCATCATCATCGTATGGCCGCTCTGGGGCTGTAAATATTGAAAGACGGAAACCGCCACCATCGCAGCCGGAACGCCGTGGCCGGCAACATCGATGATGTAAATGGCCCAATGTTCATTGTCCAACTGAGTGAGGTTGAATATATCGCCCCCGATTTTTTCGCAGGGTTTAAATTCCCAGGCTACCTTCAAACCTTCCAGGGAAGATGCTCTTCTGGGCAGGAGACTTCGCTGAATATTGGCGGCCGCCGACAGATCCTGATCGATGCGCTGTTGTTTGAGCATCAATTCGCGGTTCAGGGTTTTGAGCTTTTTTTCGAGGGCCGAATATTTGAAGATCAATTCGTGCAGGAGCCGGTTGTTGATCCGGCTGTCATTGAGCCGGGCGCGGCACTCCAGAAGCTGCCGGATCAGGGACAACCGCTGCATATCCGCGGGGCTGATCGGCTGGGGGGCATCCAGTAGGACGTCTTCGTATTTCATCAGCTGCCCGGGCTTTCAGCAAAACGGCTAAAATCCGGTTTGAAGTCCGCATCGAGGATCTCATCGATACCGACGTTTTCCAAAGACGCCAGGAGTCCGGCTACATGCCTGATGGTGTGCTTATCTTTGATAATACTGCCGTGTTGCGGTGCGATAATTTCGCAGGGAATCCGGGAAATTTTTTCAAGTGCATAGCGCAGGGCCCGGGTTGAAGTCATGATCTTATTGTGAAAATGAAGTATCCCTAAAACCGGGCAATCCGGCAGATTCCGGACACAGGAATCATCGTCCCGGCAATGCAGACAGGCATCCGTCAATTGCAGGTACAATTCCCAATCCTTGCCGTAGCTGCCGAAAAGGTCGCTGGTAAAAAGGACCCTGGTCCTGGTATCGAAGGATACGAAGCTGCCGGCCGCATGGGAGTAGGGGGTTTTGGTGAACTGAATTTTGCGGCCCGATGAAAACGTATACTCAAATTGCAGCTTGCTGAGCGCAACCAGGCGGGATGCCGTGGAATAGTGCCGGATAAACATCAGATTTTCAGAGGCCGATATGATTTTTAAATCCTGCCGGCCGATAATGTCTTCGAAATTGGGAATACTTCCGCAGAGGTCGGGATCATAATGCTGGTACACCAGCGCCTGTATTTGTTGGGGAGCAATGCCGGTCTGCAGGATCTTCATCATAACGGTCGCAAAATCGGGACGGCTCCCGCCGTCGATGACCACGGCTTCATCACCGTCGACAATCAGATACGGGTTGCAATGCAGCCCCGACGGAGCGTCGTAAAATCCCACCCAATAAATTCCCTCGGCAATTTCAACTGAACTTTCATAATCCTGCGCAGCGGATTCCGGTTTGACCATTCGTACGATCCCTTTTTATTGTCGAGATAAAAACGTGTATGAGAATTAATCCTAATACATACGGGGATTGGTGACAAGCTGTTTGTTGCGGCAGGGTAATCGATCCTTCCGATTTGCTGCATAAAATCTTTGACGACGTCCTCCAGAGTGCCGTAGATGAATGCCATGGGGTAGTGGAATAAATGAAACCTACAGTTTCAAAAAGCCGTCCAGGGTCAGGCTGGTTGCCAGCATCACGCTGTTAATATCCTGATGCGCGGTCCAGCTTTCAGCTTGTCCTGTATTGGGGATCAAGCCAGAATTTTTCGATTGCTTCGCCCAAACGGGCATACCGTCGGAGGGCGCTGACCTGCGAATAGATGGCGTGAATATTAGCGAGCATCTTCGGATTTTCTTCAATCAAGCCCTCGATCCCATTCCAGACGGTCGTCGTATGTCTCATCGGACTTGCGTTCATTCATCTGCTTGCCGATTCGAAGTCCGCCGGTAAAGTTCAAGAAAGTTGCAAACGGCAAAAGCATCCGTCCAGAGATATCGCCGCGGCGGCTTGGCAGCGGTTGCCAGGCCGGTTGCATCGGAGAATTCGGCCATGATCCCCTTAACAGTAGAAATGTCTGCCGGTTGGTTCATATCAAATTAGATCCAGCATCGACCTCTTAGAAGCGACGGTCTTGCGTCTGCCTCTGTTAGATTGTTATGCGGATTTAGGCAACGTTAAAGCTAACACAGCTCACCTTGGGCCTGGTCCTGCGTGTATTTCAAATCCGAAAGCAGCGACAACTCGGCTTTGGCAAGCTCCCGGCCCAAGTAGGCAGCATGGTCCAGCTGCGAAATGAGCTTCTTCTCTATCAGGGTGGCACAAATACTCGCCGAATCCTTGCCCTCGATCATGTTCATGAGCCTTCCGTCGTTGCTGTAATGTTCAATCAGCAGCGGATGCTCTTTGCCTTTCATTACCATGATCACGAAATAGCCTGCCGGATCGAGTTTCAGTCGCTTCGCGGGTTTGGCCCTTTGAATCTCGAGCAAATCTACCTTCAGGCCGGCTTCGTATGGTTGAACCGCCTGTTTATCCAACAGCTCCAAGCGGCCGGCGAGTGTGGACCGGTCACTTTCGCCGATCAAGTCGACCGGCTGTATTTGCTTTCTGAAATGGCTGACTTCGCCTTCGGTAAGGTTTTTCAACACCGGCCTGGCGCCGCGGGCACCGATAATTCGCTTGGTTTTGTCAAAGCCGCTGCCGGATAGATTTAGAAGCGCATCACCCGGTAAATGTCCTTCGATGTCGCTGCCCCAGAGCACTAAATGGCGGAGGTGGGGGTTGGCGATGACATTCTTGACGAGATGCTCTACTCCGAGGTTCTCGGTGCTGATGGTCCCCAAGATTGCAATTTTAGAAGAAAGAATGCTTAATTCCGGTTCATCGAAGTGAACCCCTTGCAGGAGAGCCACGGCAATCGATTTTGCAGCGTTAAATACGCGGTAGTCACCCGGCTGCGCGGGCCAGTTTTGGATGCTAAATTCATCCGGTCGGATGAGTTCCATCCTGCAAGGATCGATAGAATCTGCCTCAACTTCGTCAAGGCTGTCCATAACTTCATTGAATGTGTTGTATGCCGGAACCGGCAGACACGGTTTGCACCCCATTCATCCGTGCATTTTCAGGAAATCAGCATCTTTGATCCAGCGCTCGAAATCATTTTCGATCTCCGCTAAACAGTGATCGGATTCGATTTTTCGAAATCCCCTTATTTTTTCGTAAATGCTGTTTAGGACGTCTCCATAAAAGCATGAACATGTGCGGCACTTTTCGTGCTGCAGGATTTCCTTGAAGTCCGTGTGAATCCGCTTAAAAGCCGTGATTTTTTGCGCATGATGCGAGGATGCGGTATTTTTCATCTTTTGCCTCCAGGGCATTAGGTCCGTCGCAGGACCGGTGGTTTTTCCTAATTCGTGCCTGAACGAAAAGTCTTCATTTGCGGCAGGTTGGGTTGAGCCCGAAAATCAGGCTCCTACGTCGATATGGATGCCCGAGGGCGAAACCCAACACAGCCGTTGGACGGGTTTTGTTCAACCACTAGTTAAGCTGTCACTGATTGCTTAGGGTTCACGAAAAAATTAATTCACAATTTTAGGCGTTGAGGCGCCCGGACGGCAAGGCGCGAAAACGCAGGAATATCTGGATATTCGGAGCCTTCGCAACGCAGCCGGGCGGGATGCATCGGCGTATAAAATGTGAAGTTATTTTTGAGTGAGCCCTTAGATTAGCCGAATTGCGATGATATAAATTAAACATTTTTGCGCGACATGTCGAATGATCAGTGTAACGGCATCAAGTATTGCATTGGGCTTAATAGACAGTTGCGGCGCAAATCATTAATTTCCAAATAAGTTGATTTGCTCAGCAAATTCATCTTTCCAGATGTTTCACCTCGTGCCGTCCGGGCTTTAACCTTCTGCCTCAATGCAGCCCAGGCTGCCGGGAAGAAGATTAGAGATTGTTATAATTTTACGGGATGTCAAAAATTATACGTAAGATTTTATACATGACGGCATAATTATTGTGTATACATACAGCGTTTTTTTATTTGGCACGGTACGGTAATTTTAAAACAACTACAAAAAGTCGAATACTGCACTAATTATAACGTGTGTATAGCTGGTGAAACTAACATTCTTATCATGCTCCGGTCATCCTAGGGTTAAAGTCTAAAATTAATATCTAGGCTTGAGAACGCCGATTTTCCTTTAAACGAAGAAGCGGTACGAAAAAAGAAGTAAAAAGAGTAAATTCCAGCGTGAAAGAAAAACCAAATATGCCGCAATCGAATACATGTTTCCGGAAAATTAAACCTGAACTTCTGTATTCCCGGAATACTGTCGCGATGCGGTGCAGGGCCGAAAGTGCACGAGCAAAAGAAATGCAGGTATTATAGAAAGTCGAGCATCGGTATTAATATATGATTATATTGTGGCATTAAATGGACATTGCGACTGTGTAGATGCACAGAGAGAGGTAAGGCGGCAGCAAGACCTGTAGGTGATTAACTGAAAACGGCAGGCCGTGTTTTAATTTACTATCACTGTCAAATCAGCCCGAACCGGCCGCCCACTTCAAATTTCAGGCGCCTTTTCAAGTTGGCCTAGCGAAATTCGGCGGGTTTTTGCTGATCCGGTCAACTTCTCCTGCAACCTGCCAGATAGATATAAATAACCGGCGTAATGTAAAGGGTCAGAAACTGGGAAAAAATCAGACCGCTCACGACGGCAAGACCAGGGGGCGACGGGCTTCAGTGCCTGCGCCATAGCTGAAGGCGATGGGCAGGGTTGCCAGGAGCGCCGCTATGGTGGTCATCATGATCGGGCGGAAACGCAGAATGCAGGCTTCGAAAATTGCCTCATCGGGCTTTCGGCCTGCGGTACGCTGGGCGCTCAGGGCGAAGTCAACTATCATGATCGCGTTCTTTTTAACGATTCCGATAAGCATGATGATACCACAAAGGCATAGATGCTCAAAGAGAGTTTGAAGATGAGAAGAGTCAGCAGGGCGAGAAAGAGGAAGGAAGGAAGAGAGAATAGTAGGGGATGGAGGAAACTTTCGTAGAGGACGCTCAGTACGATATAGATGACCATATGGCCATAAACAGAAACTAGCACATAACTTCATAGATTATGGAACTACTGGGCTGTGCTTGGAAGCTGGTAGTCAGGGAGGCAGGCAGACGAAGCTCTCTGACAAGTCTGCTGATTTTTGCAACGGCATCTCACAGAGAGACATAGGCCTTAGATAGAAGGACAAAGTGACAGATGGAAGCTGCGAGGTATGGTTTACGGTAAAGGGTAAGACGCGCTGGATAAAAGTGGTCACAGATTACAGGGGGATCAGAAGGCCGGTGGATGAGCGGGTGTAGAGCATGCTAAGGGCTGACGGGTACCGTTGATAGCGGGGTTACACTTCCAGGATCACCTGGTATTAGTTATAGGATGCATATATGATAGAAAATGAAGAGAGATATAAGAGATGTAGAGGGTGTTAAATTGCTGGGAGTAAAGATAAGGAAGTAGATTTGTAGAGATAGATGTAAAGGAAGATTGAGAGCTGAAGATTGAAGGTAGATGGTAAAATATGTAATATGTAAGGTAGAGCAGCTAGGTTAAATAATAGAGGAAAATGGTAAAGCTAAAAAATGGATGGAAATGGATGGTGTACTGGTAGGGGATATAGGTAAGATGCGATAAAAAAGAATAATAGGGGGGTTATGCAGGTAGAATATATATAGGGAATATAGGAAGATAGAAAGAAATATATGGATAAGTAAGAAGGAGATAAGAAGGAGATATGTGAGAGGAGAGAGAAAAAAGATGAAAAATAAAAGAGTAGAAGATAGATGAAGAAAAGATAGCTAAGAAAAAAGAAATAAAAGATAAAAAAAGGGTAAAAGGAAGATGAAAAGGGAGAAAGATTATGGAGTAGAAAAAAGGAGAAGAAGGAGAAATATAGGGAAGATAAGGTGAAAAAAAAGATATGGTAGGTGTAATGAATGGGAATAAATAATAAGAGGATAAAGAAAAAAAGATAAGAAGTGGAAGAAAAAAGGATAAAAGAAAAAAAAAGAAAGAAAAGGAAGTGATATAAAATATATAGAGAATATATAAAAAGGAAAGAAGAAAGGAGAAGAAAAAATAATAGGAAGAAGAAAAAAAAATAAAAGGTAGGATATAAAGGTGAGAAATAAGAAATATGATGAAAAGAAAGGGAGAAAGAGTAAAAGAGAAAAATAAAGATAAAAGAATAGAAAGGAGATAGAGACTGCAAACTAGCGCAGCAGCCTCTAAGAAATAAGGCCGGAATAAATGTAGGGAGAGAGTATGGATATAATGGTAAAGAAGATTATATAGAAAAGTAAAGGGAGGAAGTAGAAAAAATATTTTATAATTAGATATGAAGGAAGATGTTTAAAGAATAAAAATGGAGTAATAAAAGACAAAAAAAAAAAAAAAGGAAAGGGAATAGAGGAGAGATAGTAAAGGATGTAATAGAGCAGATGCATCAAAGCGAAAGTTGCAATAATAGAAAGAGGAAGTGCAGACTGGGAATGATGGTGGCTGGCAGGTCCGCAAAAAGAGAAAGAACAAAAATGAAGACACCCATACATGAGAGGGTGAACTAGAGATACTGAATAGAGTAAAGGATGGATAGGGAGAGGTAGTAGAGAATGTAGAGTTAAACAGAAGAGGGAATCTGAGAGAGAAAGGTAGGCAGAAGCATTTTGATAGAGTAGACAACAGAGACGGTGTTTGTGCAGGGCTGGCGTTGAATGGACAGGATGAAGGCGCGCTGGTACTTGTACGAACTAGCGACTTTGTGATTTTACACGCTGTCAAGGACTAGGAGAAGCTGGTAGAGATAGAATAGGTGAGAGTTGCGATAGGAGACGATGAGAGGGCGGTATATGGAAGAGTACAGAAGCTGGAAGGTTGCGGTGACTGTAAAGCCTGGTAGTTTACGCTCAGGGCGAAGGTGGGAAGATAGACGTTGGCGTAGGCAACGCATCTAAGACTTCTTAGATTAACAGGCAGTAGGAGGTCAGGGCATTAGGGTTCAACTGGACGCGCAAGGCGTATTTTTGGGAGCAGAAAACCTGGACTTGCGAGACGCTGTACACATGGAAATACGCTGCGCTATGAGGGTTTCAGCATATTCATCTACAGTAGACAGCGGCAGGATGAGTGAGCTGAGAGACACAAGTAGAATAGACTGCTAGGCAGGGTTGACTTTGCGGAATGAAGGGGGATTAGGCATTTAAGGCGGGAGAAGAGTTGGGCGAGGGAAATGGAGTTGTGACGTACAGCGCGCATCATCAATATAGCGATTCAGCGAGAACTGCAGCGTAATCTGGGAGGTACACAAGGCACTGGTGGAGGTCATAGAGTACAATAAGGCGATAGTGGTAAACTGTAGTTACAGCGGCGTAGAGACTGAAGAGGACATGGTCTAGGGACTGGCTAAAGGCAGGCTGGCGGAGACTGGATAGTGGGAAAATACACATTAGGCAGGGCACTGACCGGGAGAAGCAGATAAGCTATGATGCAGAAAAGGAGAATAAACGCTATAAACAGCGTAGTCATTACGGGGCGGCGGATAAAATGTTCGGAGATACTCACTGAACTTATACTCCGTTGATTTGCTGGGAGCCTCTGCGATTTTAGACATGGGAGCAGGGAAAAAGACACAGCTGGCTGTCTATCACGACGTTCTCTACGTTTTGCAGTCCCTTATCTATAATCGCTTCCTAGTTAACGGTTCTTTACACAAAGATGGGCAGATACTACGCGGTAAGGTCAGGTTTGACCACAAAAACATATTGCTACTACTGTACCGTTTGAACGCTAGGGAAGGAACCACTATCGCTCCGGGCTTCTAGTGAGGGTCACCACAACGTTTACAAACTGGCTCGGCCAAAGCGACTTGTCTTTGTTGGGGAAGGAGGCCTTGAGCTGTATGGTTACGGTGGAGGGATCGACAGTGTTGTCCATGAAGGTCACTTCGCCGTTGGTAACCTGATCCTCACGGCTCGCAACGGTTGCCCCGACTCGAGCTTGCCTGAAGCCATGTATTTCCTCACGTCGGGCAGATATTTTTCCGGGATGAAAAAATTGACGTAAATGGGACTTATCTGGTTAATAATTACGAGAGGGTTTGCAGCATCATTGGATTTGACGAGGTTTACACGGTCAACCTTCAAGGCTCCGAGGCAGCCGTCGATGGGAGAATTGATGAAGCAGTGGCTCAATTGAAGCTTTCCATTTTCAATGGCCGCCTCGTCCGCCTGGACAGTAGCCTTGAGCGCCGCGGCATTGGCTATGACCTGATCGTGCTGCTCATGGAAACATACCCTTTTCCAACGACGGATGTAACGCGTTTGAGCTCTTAGAGGGCGTTTTCGAGCTGGGCATTGTCTTCGCCAGAGCGGCTTGCATCTGTTTAAGCTGGGCTTGGACAAACCTTGGATCGATCGTGAAAAGCGGGGCGCCTGCCGCCACGCATTGGCCATCCTTAAAGTGAACCGCTACCAACTCTCCATCGACCTGGGCCTTTACCGATACGGTAGCGTAGGCCTGGACAGTCCCTACGGCCTGAATCTGGATGGGCACGGTTTTCTCAGTCACGGCCTGGACGCTGACGGGCAAGGTCGTCTCTGCGGTGGGCAGCGCTTCGGGCTCAGAAGCAGCGTCTTTGAACAACGGCAACAACATTCATGACTACTAAGAGTGAAATCATGCAGCGCAAAGACGAGTCTGGAAAGATGAATAAATTAGATGGCGTTTTCATGGATATTTGTATCCTTATAACTTGATCCTTTTTAGAGCGACAGGTGCTCGATCCTCTGCAGGAGATCTGAGAGCGGAAATAGTGTTGGTGCCGGCGCTTTAATCGCATGGACACTCAGTGCACGCGGCTCGAGTCTACTCAGCTCCGGGGACGGAAATGCCATCCTCCCCGAGGGCTTTGAAAAGGCTTATCAAAGCTGTTGAAACTCCCTGCTCGTTCTGGACGAGTTGGTCTTACCTGAAATAAGGACGCCGACTCTGCAGGACGTTAGAAAGTCTACCAGGCCTTTAACATACAATTCACTGGAGATATCAACGGCTTGACGGTTGGCCGTAACGCTCCACGAGGGAACGGCGCGTCTCCTGATTCTTAGAGTAAATGACAATGGCATTTCAACGTCCTCCAAGGCCCGAGGACCGTATTCTCATAAAAAAGGAGCGCCTGTCCTGACGGGCGCTTTGCACCTCGATCGTCGCTCTGATTTTGCGGCGTCAAAAAGAGGCCATTGCACGCTGGGTCCGGAGTCAAAAGCGGCTGTCCGGGGTCACGAAATCCGAGGCCTTCGTGCTTAGCAGGCCATACGTGCCGGTCACGAAAAGCTTGGGAACAGGGCAGCTGTTGCAACCCTATGCGGGCAGTCGCCGCCGCAAGTTCGCGCTCGGCACGGCGGATGTCAGGGCGTCGGCGCAGAATCCGATGGTAAGCCGATCGGCACTTGCGGCGGCACCGGCGGAATGGATCCCTCTTCAAGAGTTCTCCAAGCAATGCTTCCGGCTCCAAGCCAGGAGTACGGCCAAACGATGGATCGCTTGCGGATAGAGATTCCAGGGGAGGGACCTTGGCCTCCGTTGTCGCAAGCAGGGTTTGCGACTGAGCAACGCCAGAATATTGCCAGGCCGGCCTCATATCGCCCCCGCGTAGATACAGGGTCTGCTGTTCTGATTTGATATTTTCCCGGGCGATGGCGATCCGGCGCTGATTGCCGCGTACCGCGAGGTAGTTTGCGGCAACCTCTCCCAGTAACGTCACCAGGACATCACGGCGATTCTCCTCTGAAGCGGCAAAGTGAGCTTCGGCCGCCTCACAGACCGCCGCACACCGCCGAACAGGTCAATTTCCCAGCCGGCATCGAAGCCGGCCTGAAACAGGTTGTAATCGTTGCCCGCCTGGTTGGTTGAGGTGTTCTTACTCTGACTGATGCGGGTGTATGATCCTGAAGTATCAATGGTCGGGTAGGCCTGTGAACCGCTATCTCAGATGTGCCGTGCCTCACGGATGCGAGCCTGGGCCAGTTCAGGTCCTTATTGAACGAACGGCGCGATCGATGAGGGAGTCGAGTTCTTTATCCCCGAAAAGGGTCCACCAGCGCAGCACTTCCAGTGGGCCGGCCGAGAGTCCTGCGCGCTCTGTCTCTTCCCAGTTGGCCGGGACCACGGGCTCGGGTTTCCGATAATCTGGACCGACCGTGCAGCCGAGGATAGAAACTAACAACAAAAATCCAAAAGCTCGCATTGAAAACCTGTCCCTTCACCGCCACGGAAGCATTTAGAAAGACTCCTAATTGTTGAGGCGTTTATTTTTCTTTAAGGGTAAAGGTCGTTTTGATGGAATGTCTGGCGCGGTTGGTTGACGGCAGTTTTCAGGGGGTTTGTATCGCGAATGCCACGAGAGCCTCCTGATGAGCAAATAATCCGATCACGGAATTCAAAAATTTCCGATATGGCAAGATAGCGCATCAGGCCAGCCGTTTATAAAGTTTCTTATTTAAAAAAAAACGTCAATATCGACCTAAAATACATCATCATCCCAAAATTCTCAAGGATAATTACCAGATAACCCCTAAACGCCGCAGTCGGCGCAATTTTTGCTGTATTATAAGGCGCTTATTGATGAAGTCGGAGTGAATGGCTATAATGGAAGTGCCGACATGCATAATCGCTTAAAATATGGACAGAATACACAAGATTTCAGATATAATCTTTGGAAAAAGCATTGATCCGGTCTGATAGTATACTTATTTTTAAAAACCATGCTAACTCTACAGGGACAATTCATAAGGAGCCGAACATGACCTTTCACGTATCGTTGCAGCCGTTATTGGCAATCATAGCAGGGGTCCTGATCCTGGTTAGGCCCCGCCTGTTAAGTCACATCGTTGCCATATTTTTGATTTTATTCGGCATCCTGGGTTTGGTTCGCTAAATTAAAATTCAATTTGGAGACGGAGATAAAAAATGAACTGAAGAAGGCGATCGACATGATGCGATCACAATATTTCAGGGATGAGGCCAGGCAAGAGAAAGTATGGCCGCCGATTGTATCACCAGACAAAAGATATCTTCCGATTGCGCCTGCTGTTGGAATTGCAGCCGATAAAGAAAAGGTGATAATCAACGATCGGATAAACGTTTTTCAAAATTCTGTCGAGAATGTCTATGGATTCAACGCCAGAAAAAATGGGTTCTCGCGAGGGCACTGATAATAAAGAGTTTTCGAGCGCCGCCGCCGAGAAAAATCATATGGATAGAGCGGCCGTTATCACCCCGTTGCCGCACCGGTATATCATTAAAGATTCAAACGACGGCCGAATTCTGACCTGTCTCGAAACACCCAATATTGCAGTTCATATTGAAGCCGGAATGACGATCTCCGCCTCAGCCGCCCGCAAGTCGTCTCCCGGCGCCATATACCTCGACGGCGCCGCTCAAAGTGAACCTTTCATGGATAATGAGAAGCAGATTTACAACTTTGACCACCATGAAGGATGTTTGCGGCCGTTTACGCTTTCAACCTGCGAGCAGGTCCTGGTAATGATTTTTAAGGGCCTGGACCTGCGCGGCCGGGATTGGAGGGTATTTGCCAACGAACCGGACTTGGACACAATCCTGGCAATCTGGCTCATTTTAAACCATCTGCGGATTCAAAAAAAAGATTCCGGCCGTCTGCAGTTCTTATATGCGCTGGTTCGGCTGGAGGGTATCATAGATTCTCACGGATTGGAAATGACCGGGTTCAGCGGATTGCCACCGGAACTTGTTAAAAAAACAAAAAAAGTGATCGACTATTTGCGTGCCGAAGAAATTGATTTAAAAAAGAACGCTATATGGGAGGAAATCGACCGCCTGGAACACACCGCCTTGATATTGCAGAAAATCGACCGAATCATCTACAGATCCAATGATCTGGCCGATTTTAAAGAACTAAGCGAACTGTCACGGATTGAATTGGGAGGCAGCCGCATTGCCGTTGTCGTCGAAGCCGATCTGGGCATTTACGAGCTTGAACCCCACCTGCAAAGGGTGTATGGCGAAAGCATCGGGCTGGTGATTCTCAAAAAGGGAGAAGGCATTTATACTCTGCGTCGTTTAGATCCCTTCATGCCGGGTGATCTGAATGACGTGTATCGAATATTGAACTATATTGATCCCGCCGTCCGATGCCGCACAAACAGCAATCAATGGGGCGGATCCGGCGACATTGGCGGCTCGCCGCGAGGAATTTCTACCAAACTGAGCCCCGCCGAAATTGCCCAGGCCTGCCGCGACGCCTTTCAGAATCCCAGACCGGCCGCCTATGTGATTCATTTTATCTATGCCCTAATGGCAGTAATTGCAATAGTTGGGGCGGCTGTCGCAAGCGATTTATATCTTCCGTCCGGTTCCTGGCTCAACAAGACACCTGCACTCGGGCTGGTTTCAAAAACATATTTTTCTTTTTTCGGCGCCCTAGTATTTTTCACGGCCGTCGTCATCTTTTTGATATCACGACGGCGGTTGTGGCGATTTGGATTTGGCATCCCGCGCGGCAAAGATTGGTGGATTTGTTTGCCGGTTGTCCTGCTGGCTGCGATGGCAAACGGTGTCTATTTTCCAAATTCAGCTTTTCAATTTTTGAATTTCAATAAAAGCATAGTATATGTTTTTATCGCCATTCCTTTGGCATCCGAGTTGCTGTTCCGTGGTTTGGCCTACGGTATTTTAGCCGGGGACATCGGTGTTCAGAGCTGCAACACCCCATGGTCCTTTTCATATGCAGCGGTTGCTGCGGCAATTTTGTATGCCGGCTTTATCACATGCCTCACGTTCCTTCCGGAGATGTCCCAGGGAGCATTTCAAGCGAAAATCGTTGCCGAAACCGCCTTTGCTGCATTTGCCTTTGGACTCGCCAATGGCATTGTCAGGGAAAGGAGTCAGAGCATCCTCCCGGCCGTTGTTTTTCACGCCATGGCCATGGCTGTTTTCGTCTTTTAAAGGACAAGGTTTATGCTAACATTGAAAGCCTGTCCCTCCGGGTCAGGATTGTTTACCGCTACAAAATTTTTTGATGAAGCCTCTGTTATTCGAGGAAAAAATGCAGCCCTAAGCCGAAAAATTGTATATTGTTTTCATAAAATTGTCCGTTGGGTGAATTTCCGTTGTAATACTCAAACAGCAACTGAACCTTGCGGCTCAGAAAATCCGGATTTTCAAACTGAATTCCGGCGCGGGCCGACACGTCCGTGTTCCAGTTGCTTTCCTGTCGATTCTGGATATCCAGCGCCACTACCGGGCGCAGCGCCTCTTCAAACCAAGACTTCTTGCCACGGTACTCCAGTCCATACTCAACGGACCACGGGTCCAGATTCGACGGGTCCCGGTGAAAAAGGTAGCCCCCACCGGCATAAACGCGGAATCCGGCCGGCAAATTATAGGAAAGCAGACTGTTTACGCTTTCATAGCTCAAATTGATGCGCTCATCGCTTTGCCCGCGCAAAAGGTACTCGTCGCCCAGATGGGAACTCTGATGAAAAACGCGCGTCATATTGGAAAAATCGCCTTTCTTTAGCGTTAGAGGGATGCCGACCATATAGTCCGCGTTAATCAGATCAAAGGATTGGGAATCGAGGTCGAAGATGGAAAAAACTCCTGCCTGGACTCCAAGCTGCATAGTTGACTTCCATGGTCCGCGAAAACGGTACAGGCCGATTGACTCACCGAAATTGGTGGACGCCACATTGCGGAGCTGGTCGTTGCTTATATATCGCTGAAATGAGGCTGAAAAATGCGGCCACCGCGGGTCGCCGAGCAAAGGTTGAAACAGCAGGGATTTAGGCAAAAACACCGGCAGATGCACACCCGGCTCTGAAGTTTCTTTAAATGCTTTCGGTTGAACACCTGCCGCTTCCGTCGGCTTGCTTTCCGGGACAAATTCAATCCCCAGGACGCCGGGCACATCGGAAAGCATTTTGCGCAGCTCCGTTTTTTCTTCTTCTGATAA
The DNA here is from genome assembly GCA_963769935.1 of uncultured delta proteobacterium. GTDB lineage: Bacteria > Desulfobacterota > Desulfobacteria > Desulfobacterales > JAFDCJ01 > JAFDCJ01. The sequence continues at coordinate 44,958 of CAVYNY010000032.1, forward strand.
TGACTCACCCTGAAGGTATATCACACCGGCGGCGACCCTGATGGATTCGACGGTGCCGGGATAATTCATGGCAACTACGGCTGTTGCGTAACCCTGGATAAATTCATCGCCGGGCAGCGCGGCCTGCACTCCCAAATCTGTAAACTGCCATAAGGCGAACAGCGCCAATATCCAAATCCGGATGGTCTGTTTCTTCAAAAGATTTATCATATCTGCCTCCTTGGAGATAAATGTTGGCCACTCGCGCGACTATAGCATGAATTCCAAAATTATATCTTTGTAAAACGGATTTCAATGGATGAGAGATTGTCCACGTCCCTTTCAAGGGGGCTTCCCGCTCAGCTTGTCCCGCGCACGGGTGTCGGATCGGGCAATTTATGGTCGAGGCCGGTGACGGCCGCCGGGGTCGCGTCAATTCGGTTAGAGATGTGGAAGCTCGACGTCCAGGTCGGCAAGCCGGCCTGCTCGGCCTGCACCAACCGGGGACAAGGGCTCGGGGCGGTTGGCCAGGACACGCCAAAGGGGCTCTCCGGTTGCAACTCTAATTTTATAGTCTAGGCCACCGTTGCCCGTACATAGCAGAAACAGGCACCCGTTTTTCCGGCCGATGATCCGTCCTTGAGGGTGAGATACCTTTTCTGCATGTCTTCCGGCGTAAGATGTTCAATAAGGGCCAAGCCTCTCTCCGAGAGAAAGGATCCTATCTCTTCTCTTTTGATAGTGAACTGCATGCGCTCGCCGGGAGAGTGGGTTTTCATGAATTCACGATGTTCTTTTACACCGTAAGCCTCGTCCATACCGGGAAAAGTGCCGTAATAGTCGAAACAGACGGTGCTGCCGCACGGCGAGTTTTCCCGGATGAAGCCGAGCGTGCTATCGATCGCCTCCGCGGGCAGATAATAGGTTACCCCTTCCCAGATATAGAGCGACCTTTGTTCTTTGTCGAAGCCCGCTGAAAACAGGGCATCTGTTCCACTGTCTTCTCGGACGCCTTCACCTCGCTTATGATACCAATCACATTGCCGGAAGGGTCCTTCAACGTGGCCGTTCTCATCCCGACCATCGTTGTCAGGTCTGTGTGGGGGGTCGCCCCCAGTTCGCACAACCGCCGGTGGGCTAAAACGGCATCCTCCACGGCCCAGTAAACGATGGCCCCATCCTGCGCGTTTGATGATTTTTCACGCGGTGCCAGGCTCAAGACAGATGGGCCGACAAGGAATGCTACTCCAACGGGCGAATCGAACACCGGCTCCTTACCGAGGACCTGCCGGTACCATTCCTTGGCCTTTTTCAAATCGGATACGCCATAGACGATCCTTCCCGGACTCTTGAAAATGTTCTTCTCCTAAAGGCTTCCCGCCGGATATTGCGGTTTTAATATTAGACATCGGCTTACCTCCATGCAATAAAAAAAGATATAACCATCGGTTTCACTGTTGTTAACGGTGAGCACTGTCTATGGCCTGCTTTAAGTCTGCGATCAGGTCTTGTCCGTCTTCGCAGCCAACGCTCAAACGAATGAAACCTTCTGCGACTTTGTCGCCGCCCCAGCGCGCACGCCGTTCTGCAGTCGTATGCAATCCGCCGAAGCTGGTCGCTTCAAATACCAGGCCGCAGTTCCCCAGGAATTTTTCAGCCAGAGCCCGATTTCCCAATTCAAAACTGATGACCGGACCGAAGAAATTCATTTGGCGCGAGGCCGTTGGATAGGCCGGGTCTGTGGGCAGCCCCGGATAGCGCAATCCTTGAACTTCGGAACGCGAAGCGAGGAACTCCGCAATCGCCAGCGCATTTTTGCCCTGACGTTCAATCCGCATATCCAGCGTAGCCAGGGATCGGTGGGCCAGCCAGACTTCCATCGGCCCCGGGGCTGCCCCCATTTGCGTTCGCCATGTTCGAAGTTTATTTGCCCAGTCAGCGTCACGCACCGACACATGACCCAGAATCAGATCGCTGTGCCCCGTTGTGGCCTTCGTATCCGAGGAAAGCGAAAAATCAGCGCCCAAGGCCAGCGGCTGCTGTCCAAGACAAGACGGCGTGGTGTTATCCACCACCACCAGCGCCCCGGCGGCATGGGCCGCTTCCGACAACACAGCAATGTCACAGACGTCCAGGCAGGGGTTGCTGGGGGTCTCCAACCACAGGAGTTTTGCGCCCTGGAGATGCTCCTTTTGGGCGTTGCCTGCGGTGGGAGCAAGACGGACCTCCACGCCAAGGGTCGTGAAAAACCCGCCGGCGATCATGCGGGCCGTGTAGTAGGCGTCCGACGGCATAACCAGACGGTCACCCGATTTAAGCGTCAAACCGAGTGTGGCCGCAACCGCCGCCATGCCGGAGGAGAAAACCACGGTATCTGTGCCTCCCTCCAGTTCACTGATGGCCCTTTCGTAGGCGGTCCAGGTTGGATTGTGATAACGTCCATAGGTGTAGGGCGAACTTGCCGGATCGCCGGTCAAGTGGTATGCCCCCGCGAAGGTGGGACCAGGCAGGAAGGCCTCACCTTGCGTGATGTCGGGCAAGCCTGCTCGGACTACACGAGTTGCATTTTTCATAAGACACCTCATCCCCCAGTTGCCGGTCATGCAAAATCCCAAGAAAATATTTTATTTCAGGTGCCCACCTACTTCCGCTTGCAAAAGCACATCCTCGATTGCATCTACCAGGTTCCGGGCAGCCTGCTCACTGAGTTCTACAGCGACCCTGGCCCCCGGACCCAAGTCTTCGTTGACAAAATCGATATTCAAGGCATGCTCCATGGAAATATGGAAGGGGTGGTCATAGGAAACGTTGGCCTGATTGAGGGTAAACCATCCCTTTGTTCCTTTGCCGCTGCCGTCGATATTAACTTTTTTGACAATCATGGTACACATTTTAGTCTTCCTCTCTGATCAACCGGTCGCAAGATATTTACTCAGGAAAGCGAAAATCTTCTCCCACCCATCTACTGCCTGCTGCTGCCGGTAATTCGGTCTGTTATAGTAAAAGAAGCCGTGTCCCGCGCCCGGATACCTGTGGAATTCATAGGGCTTCCCGCACTTTTTTAATTCTTCTTCGTGCAGAGCAACTTGTTCGGGGGCAGGGCTGGTATCTTCTTCGCCAAAGAGACCCAAAATCGGACAAGATAGATCTTTGGTGTAGTCAAGGGGAGCAACCGGATGTTTGGAGTTCAAATCCGCTTCTGTCATTACCACCCCTCCACCCCAACAATCCACGACCGCATCAAACCCTCCTACCCGGCAGGCTGCCAGATATGCATGCCGGCCGCCGGAACAAGTTCCAAACACGCCCACCTTGCCGTTGAGATAAGGCAGTGACCGCAGGTACAACATTGCTCCTTCGATATCACGTACGGCCTGATCATCAGGAATTCCTCCATCGCCGCGAACTTTGGCGGCCACATCTTCCGGAGTCCCGTGACCTGAACGGAAATAAAGGTTAGGAGAGACAGCGGCATACCCGTGGTGAGCGAACTTGCGCGTGGCTTCCCGGTACCATTCATCCCATCCCGGCATATGGTGGGCCAAAACCAGTCCTGGAAACGGTCCGGCACCCAACGGGCGGGCAAAATAGGCATTAATCAACTCGTCATCATCACCCGAAATGCTGATCGTCTCCGCTAACATACCCTCATACATATTTGTTTGATACATAATTTTCTCCTTTTGGATCGGATTGAACTTGACTCGTAAATTTTCATCCCGCTGGCGGCAGATTCTGAATTTTCCTGCCGGAGATGATTTTTATGCGACAAGATGGAGGCGCGCCATGAAACCGGTACGGCTTCGGGTAACTTCCATTTTCCAATGCTTGTCTGCTCGGCTTTGATCGCATCCTGCAAGGAATAAGAGAGACGGCCAGCGTCAGGCCAAGCGCAAAAAAGTCCGACGCGTTTTTTATGAGAGCTTCCTTAGAATCGATATTTGAAGGACTGCCAGGCGCGAGTGTTACGGCCGAACGCTACGGATCACCGACCGGCGGTATGGACTTGCGAACTATTACGGACGTTAACGGTAAACCCGCCGGCTGATTCCAGTCAGGTGAACATGATAAATCTTAATCACTAATCAAGATTTGACAAGAAAGCGCCTTTCCATGCTTTTGAAATAATTTCTGCGCCTCACTGGAGTTGAATTTCACGCCGGCATCGCGCAGAATCTCCATCGATGCGTTATGGATTTGGCTGAGTTCATAGCCTCTAAAAATTTGCATGCGGTCGGTCATAGAACATTTTCCTTATTCTTATGCGTTGGGTAGTGTTAGGTTTCGCCTCAATATCTGAAGTGTTTGATCGGTTCTCCCTTTTCTTCGATTTCGGTCATGGCTTCGATGCCGATCTGAAGATGCTTGTCGGCCCAAAGCGTGGTGATCAGCTCATCCGACGCTTCGGTTTTGACACCCTCCGGCGCAACCGGCACATCCGAGACCAGCAGCAGCGCCCCTCGCGCAATCTCATTGTAGTGCCCGACGATGAAAATGGTGGCCGTTTCCATGTCGATGGCAATGCAGGTCATCTGTTTCAATTTTTCGTGGAATCGCTTGTCATGCTCCCAGAGGCGACGGTTGGTCGTGTACACAACGCCCGTTCGATACTCCAGCCCGTGCTGGACGATTTTTTCCGAGACGAATTTATGCAGTTTGAAGGACGGAAGGGCCGGTACTTCAGCCGGGAAATAGTCATTGCTGGTTCCTTCACCTCGAATCGCGGCAATCGGGAGAATAAAGTTGCCCAGCTCGGTAGACTTCTTAAGGCCGCCGCATTTGCCGAGAAACAACACCCCTTTCGGTTGACGGGCGCAAAGTAAATCCATGACCGTCGCAGCGTTTGGGGACCCCATACTGAAATTGATAATCGTCAGCCCGGAATCGTTGGTTGCAGCCTGCATCGGTCTTTTTTCGCCATAAACATCGCATTTAAACCTTTCGGCGAAATCGGTCAGGTAGTATTTGAAGTTCGTCAGAAGTATATAGTCGCCAAAAAGATCAAGCTGCATTCCGGTGTATCGCGGAAGCCAGTTTCTGGCAATCTGCAGTCGGTCTAGTACTTTCATGGATTCCATCCTCACAGCATCTCAGAGTGAAAAACCTGCAATGCAGGTTAGTACCTGAGCTTTGCTCGTAGTTTTATCATCGATGAACAAGACTGAATATCCGTAATATAGGTTATGTGCTATTCAAGCTTTGGGCCAGTGATTTCACACTCTTTGAATATCCGGAAGGATTCTTTCAGGTCCTTTATTTCATTTTGCAGCGATTCTACCGCCAATTCAAGTTTTTCGATCCGTTCGGCCGAAACGGGTGCAGCGGCTCTGAGCGAAGGGGCTTCCTCCGGTTCTGCAAGGGTCGCATCGCCGCCGAGCCGGTGGGCAAAGCGGGATTCCTTGCGGCCGGGAAGACGCGCAAGCCGCCGGACCAGACCCCATTCTTCAAGATTCTCCAGAGTTTTCAGCACCGCTTCCAGATCTTCGAAATTGCACAGCCGGGAGGTGCGGCTGCGGATTTCGCCGGTGGTCTGGGGTCCGCGCAACAGCAATACACACATGGCGGCAGTTTCCCGGGGCACGAAGTTGAACTTCTGCGAAAATCGTTCTTCATATTTTGGTACCCGGCTTATGTTGCTTTGATTCAACAGACCCTTTTGATCCAGGCTACCGGCGGCAGCCTCTATCGTCGGTTCGTCATAGGAACTCACCGGATCGCGGCTCGATTTCTGGTTGCAGGCATTGGTCAGGGCGTTTAACGAGAGGGGGTAATAATCCGGGGTGGACAGGGCCTTTTCCATGAGGCTGCCTAGTACCCGGACCTCAATTTCATTCAGGATAATATCCATATATGCCTTTCTGAGGAAAAATTTGGGTCGTCTTCATTTTTGACAGAATATAGTATACTTCGAATCTAAAAACAGGTTCTTATTCCAATTAATTCTTTACTATAATTTTTTCAATCGTTCGGCTTAACAGACGCAGATCCTGCAGCGCACCCATGGGCAAAAAGTAATCCACATAGGGCAGGGCGGTGCGCATCCCCTGGCAGATCGGCCGGTAGTCCCTGGTCCTCAGCAGCGGATTCAGCCAGATGATCTTATGGGTCCGACGCTTGAGCAGGGCCATCTGAGCTTCTAAAAGGTCTACTTCCCCGCGGTCCCAGCCGTCGCTGAAGATCATGACGATATCTTTGCCCGACAGCAGCCGCCGGCCGTAGCTTTCGGAAAAGCTGCTCAGACAGTGGCCGATTCTGGTGCCCCCGCCCCAATCCGGAACAACCTCAGGCAGCCGCTTCCAGGCCGCCGAAAAATCGCCGGCGTCAAATAACCCGGTGGCGCGGGAAAGACCGGTCGAAAAAAAGAAAATTTCCGTGCGGCGATCAACCCGCTTCAGCGCGTGGATGAACTGCAGGATCATAAGGGTATAAACATCCATGGACCCGCTGACGTCGCAAAAAAAGACCACCCGGCGCTTTTTTGTTTTGCGCTTCTTATAGTCCAGGAATATGAGTTCCCCGCCGAACTGCATGTTTTTGCGCAGTATTCTTCTCAAAGAAATCTGCCTGCCGTGCATCGTGTATTGAAGACGCCGGGACGGGCGGTTTCTGACGGGCAGCAGCATTTGACGGATCGTTTCATACAAGTCCCGGGAGGCCGCAAATTCAAGCTCGCGGGCTGCACTCGTTTTGTTCAGCGAGTCCGGGCTGTAGCGGATGGCTCCCGGCTGTTTCGAAGCCGGTTCATCCGGACCAGGAAGCCCGAAATCATTGCGGGTTTTCGTTCCGGCAGATTGCAGTTCGTCGTCCTGCGGGAGATCCTGGATGCTTTCAGCGGCGGACGTTTGGGCGGTGCGATATTTGCCGAGCCAGAAGGTATTAAACAACCGGTCGAATACAACAATATCTTTCCTGCGGCAAATGAGGCAGGTCTGCAGCAGACACCTGAATTGGTTCGGGTTGAAAATATCGATCAGGGGCAGACCCTGGAGGGCATCTAAAACGGCGGGCAGGGAGACTGCGGCCCCATTGTCTCGCAGCAGATGGGAGAAGCCGGTGATGTTCTCGACCAATCCTGCGCCGGTTGGCCGGGGTTTTGCGGTAATTTTATCGGGCATTGGAGTCTGAATAGGAAGTCAACAGCCGGGTTCGTTTGCCCGGGTCGGTCCAGATGTTCGATTTAAACTTTTGAATGTCTTCACGGTATTTGAAGATGCAGCCCAGCGTAATTTCAACCGTGTCTTCATCCAGCCCATGGCGCTGGAGTTTGATCAGGGCCTCCGCCCAGTCCAGGGTTTCGGAAATACCCGGCTTTTTCGTGAACTCTTCCCGGCGGATATTCTGCATGAAGATGGCAACCTGATGGGCCAGAGATTCCGCGATGTCCGGCACCCTGGCTTGAATAATCTGCAGCTCTTTGTCCAGGTCCGGATAGTCGATCCAGTGGTAAAGACATCGCCGCTTGAGGGCGTCATGAATGTCGCGCGTTCGATTGGAGGTGATCACGACCATGGGCTTGTGGGCGGCCTTCAGGGTACCGATCTCAGGAATTGAAACCTGAAATTCCGAAAGAATCTCCAGCAGAAAGGCTTCGAACTCCTCATCGGCGCGGTCCAGTTCATCAATCAGGAGAACCGGCGGGGTGCCCTGGGAGTTCAAGATGGCTTCCAGCAGCGGCCGTTTCACAAGATACGGCTCACTGTAGATGACATCGCCCATTTCTTCCGGCGAGAGATTGCACTGCTCGTCCATTTTAATGCGCAGCAGCTGCTTGGGATAATTCCATTCGTACAATGCCGTATTGGCATCCAGTCCTTCGTAGCACTGGAGTCTGATCAGTTTGGCAGCGAGGATGTCTGAAAGGACGATCGCAACTTCCGTTTTGCCGACCCCCGGCTCTCCCTCCAGAAATACGGGCTTGTTAAGATGGTAGGCCAGATAAATGACCGTTGCCAGGGATTGATCGGCAATATAGCGTCGGGCGGCCATATGTTCGCGGATCGCGTCGATGGAGGTAAAACGGTCAGAACTGGTCATGCGTAGGGCCTCATTTAGCTTTGTCGTAAAATAGTTTGTTTGGGTATCAATTTGTTTGGGTTTCAGGTGCCGGCACAAATCAAAATCACAAATTCCAACTCACAAATTTCAAATAAATTACAATAACCGAAATTCAAAATTCCAAACGGAATTTCATCTGCTTGGGGATTGCTTCAGATAGATACATCCTCTTTCATCGGGAAAGCACGAAAAAAATAATTTTTTAGCTGTATTTCTCGGTTCGGCTCGTTTCGGTCATTTAGTATTGTGATTTGGGATTTATTTGTAATTTGGTGCTTGGAGCTTGGGATTTATGCATTTTGATGTTGGGACTTATACCTTTCCGGCTGTGCTTCGTCTTTAGTTCCGGCATTCTGGGATTCGACATGATGCCCGCCTGGTTTGCCTGCAGTCTCTTACAGGTAACGGATTTTCAGATCAATAGAAGGGGAACTTCTCCCAGAATTCTTTGTCATTTTTTTTCCAGTCCGGGCCGAATCTTTTTTCGAAAAATGACCCCATCCGGTCGTACCAGCGGATCCAGGGGTTTTTCCCCATTTCCCGGGCCTGCAGGATATCGTCCAAATAAGGTTCAATATCGCTCATTTCTTCCTTGGGAAAATAGGAGGCCGCACCCTCTTTGCAGGATTTGACGAGGCTCTCGGGAGACAAGGCATGGGCGGTCAACATGACGGCTGTCATTTTCTTTTGAGCGGCAATTTTCAGCAGGTCGAAACCCCTGACGCCCATAATGTCCAGGATAACCAGATCGAAGTATTTATCCTGCAGATACGCTTCGGCTTCTTCGAAGCTCGATGCTTTCGTAACCTGACACGACGATAGAATCTCTTCCAGAGCGTCGAGCACATCCGGTTCATCATCGACAATCAAAATGCGTTTGCCTTCCAGGTACTTATATTCCGACATGATAGGTTCTCTGTGGTTTTTTTAACCCAATTGGTTTGGCCATTAAGGCAATGAGCCGCGAAGGTTAAGGCATTGCTTTTTTGGATCTAAAATTTGGATAAAATCCCCTTCTTCTTTTATCTTCTAATCTTCTAATCTTCTGATCTTCTTATCTTCTAACCTTCACTCAACCGGTGACGGGAATCTCCTTGATACAGCGAAATCCGAGCCATTGGGCGCCGTTGACGGGATCTTCCGGCGTCCAGCGGCAAGTCACCCTGACAAAGGTGGCCGAACCCAGAAAGCAGCCCCCCCGCATCGGCAGGCTGCCCTTGAGCCATTCCCCTTCACATATCTCCCAGACATTGCCGCACATATCATAGCAGCCATAAGGGCTGATGCCCCGGTCGAATATGCCTATTTCAGATGTCAGCTGCAAATCGTACTCCCTGGAATTGCAGTTGTTCGGCAAGAACTCGCGGCCCCAGGCCCACCAGCGGCCGTCGGACCCGCGGCCGGCCTTTTCCCAGTGTTTTTCCGTGGGAAGGGTTTTGCCCGCCCAGCTTGCATAGGCCCGGGCATCGTCCCAGCCGACGAATACAACCGGCTGCATCGGTTTGCCCCATTCAGGGTGATTGATCAGCATCGGCCGGCGGTGTCCGGTCGCTTCGATGAACCTGCGGTACTGGTAGTTTGTAACCGGATACCGGTCGATATAATAAGAATCGAGATACTCCATGCGTGCGGGTATTTCCGTGGCAAACACCGGATTTTCGCGATCATCCAGCATAAATATCTGGTAGATCGCTTCCTCCTCCATTCCCATGGTAAATTCACCGGCCGGAACCAGCACCATCTCGGCATTGTCAATGGGCGCGACGACGGCCTCCGGCAAAGGGCCGGGGCCCAACATACGCCTTATGTCCCATCTATCTTCCATTTTGACCAACCGAATACGCCCGGAAAATTTTTTTCATTATTCCAAAACTCCGGTACTCCAACACTCCTGAGGTCTAATTCAAAGGTCCCCCTTTGGGGTCGGATTCCCTCGCCTCTTATGAAAGCGGCATCCTGCCAACCGGCGGTTTCAGATTACAAAATAATCAGCGGTAAAGCAATCAAGAAATTTTTTCGGGGCGTATCGAAAGAATATGCTTGACAACCCGGGCGGAAAGCCGTACTTTGTTATGAGCATATACTCATAAAGGGGGAAAACAGGGAAAAACAAGGAGATGAATTATGAAATTAGCCATTAGCACAATCGGCCAGGATTTGCAAGCCCGACTGGATCCTCGTTTTGGAAGATGTTCCTATTTCCTGATTGTCGATCCGGACACCATGGAATTTGAGGCTTTCGCCAATGAATATGCCACCCTGGGCAGCGGCGCCGGTGTTCAAGCAGCCCAGTTCGTAGCCTCCAAGGGCGCCGTAGCGGTGATTACCGGACATTGCGGTCCGAGAGCCATGGACGTGCTTTCTGCAAGCGGGATCAAGGTGTTTGCCGGACAGGACGGCAGCGCCAATGATGTTGTAAGCGCTTACAAAAATGGTGATTTGACCCCCACAACTGTTGCAACAACCGGGGTTCATGCCGGAATGGGAGGCAGGCGCGGATCGGGTCGGGGTATGGGTCGTGGCCAGGGAAGCAGACAAGGCCAAGGCAGGTGAGGCCGATATCCGGCAGAGGGCGGGCCGAATTTAGAGAGCGGGACGAAACAGATAAGTAATTACGAATTGGAGCACTAAGTGATATGATCATCAGCGTTGCCAGTGGAAAAGGGGGGACCGGAAAAACGATGGTGTCGACGAATCTGGCCGTGTCCCTGGGGTCTAACGTTCAGTTGCTGGACTGTGATGTCGAGCAGCCCAATGCACATTTATTTATGCGTCCGGTTTTTGAACGAACCGAAACCGTTACAACCCCGGTTCCCGAAATCGATCCGGACAAATGCACCCTTTGCGGCAAATGCAGTGAAATATGCCGCTTTAACGCCATCGTCATCGTCGCTGAAACAGTTTTGCCCTTTGAAGAATTATGCCACAGTTGCGGCGGCTGCCTGGCGGTCTGTCCTGAAAAGGCCATTACCGAAAAAGGCCGCGAAATGGGTGTTATCCAAACCGGCCGCTGCAACGGTGTCGGCTTCATTCACGGCATATTAAGAGTGGGTGAAGCCATGTCGCCGCCGTTGATAAAAAAGGTGCTGTCTTTTGCGGATCCGGCTCAGCTCAATATCGTGGATGCCCCGCCGGGGACATCATGTCCGGTCATCGAAACCATGAAAAGAGCCGATTTCATTCTGCTGGTAACCGAGCCGACCCCATTCGGCCTTCATGATCTGAAACTGGCGGTCGAGGCGGCCCGGATTCTGAATATCCCCTGCGGTCTGTTAATCAACCGCTCTGATTTAGGAGACAATCAGGTTAAAGCGTATGCCGACCGGGAAAATCTGCCGGTTCTCATGGAGATTCCCTATGATCGGCGGATCGCCGAGGCCTATTCCAGAGGGGAACTGATTGTGGAAGCAATGCCGGAATGGAAGAAGAAATTCTGTGAGCTTTATCAAAAGATAAGGCAGTTGGTAGATGAAACTAAAAGTGTTTAGTGTTTGGTGTATAGGGAAGGTGGAAACCTGTCTATGAAAGAATTGGTAATTATAAGCGGGAAAGGCGGTACCGGCAAGACCAGTTTAGTGGCTGCCTTCGCATCCCTGGCGGAAAAAAAGGTTCTGTGTGATGCGGACGTGGATGCCGCCGATCTGCATTTAATAATGAATCCTAAGGTGGTCCGGCAGAGTGATTTTCAGTCGGGCAATACGGCTGTCATCGACAATGACCGCTGCACGGGATGCGGCCTGTGCCGTGAATTGTGCCGCTGGGATGCCATCAGCGAGGATTATAAAGTCAATCCGATCGACTGTGAAGGCTGCGGGGTCTGCGTCTATTTTTGCCCGGAAAATGCGATCGATTTTCCGGAAAATACGTGCGGTGAGTGGTTTGTCTCGGACACCCGGTTCGGCCCCATGGTGCATGCCCGGCTGGGCATCGCTGAAGAAAATTCAGGCAAGCTGGTTACCCTGGTGCGGAAGGAAGCCGGCAAGCTGGCCGAAAAAAGGGATCTTGATTTAATCCTAACCGACGGCCCGCCCGGGGTGGGGTGTCCGGTAATTGCATCCATCGGCGGCGCTGCTGCCGTGCTGATCGTAACCGAGCCCACCGTTTCGGGCATTCATGATATGGAGCGGGTGGCCCAGCTGGCAGCCCATTTCAGGGTGCCGGCCCTGGTCTGTGTCAACAAGTTTGATCTCAACCTGGAGCTGACCCGGAAGATTGAAAAGTATGCCGCAGAGCACAACATAACCTGCCTGGGACGTATTGCCTTTGATCCCATTTTCACCAGAGCCATGGTCCAGGCCCAAACCGTTTTTGAATACAGCAATGGATCACAGGTAAAACAGGAAATAGAAGCAATTTGGCAGGGGATAAAAAAAATGCTAAAAATATAAAAACGCATTCGTTTTAATTCGTGGTTTTTTCAAACATCTTAATTAATAGGAGGAATACCCAATGAAATTCGCCGTACCTTTAGCTGAAGGAAAACTTACCGCTCATTTTGGACATTGCAAGGAATTTGCACTGGTTGATGTGAATAATAATGAGATCACGCAAAATGAGACCCTTGTGCCGCCGCCCCATGAACCCGGTGTGCTGCCCAAATGGCTCCACGAAATGGGCGCCGATGTTATCATTGCCGGCGGCATGGGTGCCAGGGCCATGGATCTTTTTACGCAAAACGGCATCAAGGTGATTGTGGGCGCGCCGTCATTGACGCCGGAAGAACTGGTCAAACTGTATCTCGACAACAAACTGCAATCCGGCAGCAACGTCTGTGATCACTAGCGAATAAGAGGTCAGTCCGGCCGTGGCCAAAACAACGGCCGGTCTGATCAAAAAAGAAACCTTTATGGAACCCGAGAAATTCGATTTTTGGCAGATTCATTCGCAGCACTATCTGGAAATGGCCTTTCGCAACGATCGGCGTGAAATCATAAGACAGCCTGACGGATATGGTAAAAGGGTCGGCGAATGCGGGGATACCGTGGAGATTTATTTATCCATCCGCGATGACCGCATCCAAAGGGTGTCATTTCAAACCGACGGCTGCATGAATACCAGTGCCTGTGCCAATACCGTGGGCGAGCTGGCCGAAGGTAGAAAAGTAGACGAGGCCTGGGATATCACGCCGGAGGATATCATCGCTTACCTGGAAACACTCCCGCCGGCGAATACCCACTGCGCGGAACTGGCGGCCGGCGCATTGTATCTGGCCTTGGTGAATTATAAGGAACTTAAACGCCAGCCCTGGAAAAAGTTGTATTCGGGGAATTCCTAATAAGTTCGAAATTATTCAGATATAGTTGGTGTGATTGCAGATGCGAATTCGGACTGCCCGATTGCACCACCGTAATTATGAATAAGAGCACTTAGAATTCTACGGCTAAAACCATTGGTAATATGGGTTGAGCCTGAATATCCAGCATCGAGCATCCAGCATCCAGCATCGAGTATGCAATATCCAGCATCGACGGCTCTCACTGCTGCATGGCCTTGCGGCAGCGGGCCAGGATGCTCAACACTTCAAAAGGCTCTTCAATCAGCGGGAAGGTCGGCACACCCCGGGGCTCCAGAAATGCTTTGGCCGCCTCCATGTGCTGCTTTTGGCCGGAGAAGGTGACGTAAAGAGGTTTTTCCGGATAGCGTTTGGCCAAATCGACGATAAAATCCATCGGAGGCACACCGGTTTCCTCGGTGATCATCAGAATCATGACCACGGCATCAATGTTGGCGTCTCTGAGCACGGCCTCGGCGCCGTCCCGATAAGCCTGCTCGACGCCGGTGACCGTGGCGGCCGGCCAGATGTCCACCGGGTTTCGCATCCGGATGTAGGGCGGGCTGATGTCCTGCAGATAGCGCCGGGTTTTTTCTTCCAACTGCGGCACTTGCAGCCCCCAGCGCCGGTGGCAAAGATCGGTCATGCATACCAGCATGGCGCCGGAAGGCGCCAGAAAGCTGACCCGGTTTCCCGCGGGCAGCGGCATGGCCGAAAGCGCCTTGGCCGCCAGAATCAGGTGGGAGTAGTCATAGATCCTGACCACACCGGCCTGCTGCAGGGCGCCTTCGATAATGCGGTCGTCCGAGGCCAGGGCGGCGGTGTGGGCCACGGCCGCCCGGGAGCCTTCGGCGGTGCTTCCGCCTTTGAGAAGAATCACCGGTTTGGTGCGCGTTACCCGGCGGGCGACTTCCAGAAAGCGCCGGGGCTTTTTAAAGCTTTCCACGTAAACGAAGATGGCTTTGGTTTCCGGATCCCGACCGTAATATTCGAGCACTTCGCTCTCTTCCACATCCAGCTTGTTGCCCATACCCAGCACCCGGGCCACGCCGTAGTGTTCGCCGGATATGATGTAGCGCATGGTGTGGGTGGCGAAATTTCCGGTCTGGGCCAGGTAGGAAACATGGCCGCGCGGAATTTTGCCGAGCGGGAAAAAACTTGAAGTGAAGTTATGGGGCGTCGACGTATGTCCCGAGGTGTTGGGGCCTATGGCTCGGACCCCGGTTTCGCGGATGGCCTGAATCGTTTCCTGCTGAAGTTTTTCGCCCTGCTCATCCACCTCGGCAAACCCGCTGGCGGCCATGACGACGGCCTTGGCCCCTTTGGCGGCACAGTCCCGGATGGCCTGCGGCGTCGCGCTGGCCGGCAGAATGATGATGGCCAGATCGATGCTGTCCGGCAGATCCTGGATGGAAGGGTAAACCCGATGCCCCAGAATTTCGCCGCCCTTGGGGTTGACCAGATACAGTTTGCCGCCGAATTCATTGGCCAGAATGTTTTTAATGACGTCGTTGCCGGCCTTGTGGGGTGTCTGGGAGGCACCGACAACGGCCACACTGCGGGGTTCAAACAGAACATCCAGGTTGCCGGAAACCGGCTCCTCGGCGGGCGCCTGCGGCTGCGGCGCCTGCAGCACCACCAGGGCGTCGACGGCCACCGGCAGGCCGTCGCGGACAATCAGGGGGTTGATGTCAATTTCGCGGATGGCGGGATGGTCTAATCCGATCCGGCCCAGCTGCTGCAGGCAGTGGCTGAGTTGATCGGTGGAAACGGGCGCCATGCCGCGGATGCCCTTTAAAATCCCGGCCCCTTGGATTTCGGCCGGCATTGCCCGGGCGTCCCGGTCGCTCAACGGAGCCACCCGGAAGGAAACGTCGCCCAGGGCTTCGGTGAGAATGCCGCCCAGGCCGAACATGACGCAGGGACCGAACTGGGGATCCCGGATCAGACCCATCACCAACTCGCGCGGGCCGGCAACCATTTCCTGGACCAGGATCGCGCCGCCCAGATCGCGGGCTTGGGGGGCCAGCCGATCATAGGCGCGTTTTAATTCGACGGCATCCCTGATTCCCAGCTCGATGAGACCCATTTCGGTCTTATGTTGGGCGGCGGCGGCGCAGGCCTTTAAGGCCACCGGATAACCGATGCGATCGGCGGCCTGTTCGACGTCTGCCAAATCCTCCGCCAAAAATTCCGTAGTCGTCGGGATTCCGTATACTGCCAGAATCCGTTTGCTGTCATATTCGGACAGGGTGTTGCGTCCGGCCGCAAGGGCCTCTGCGATAATGGTCTCAACTGATTTCACACGACCTCCTTATGAGTTCAATCTGATATTTTAATCCCCCGCCGTCGGATGGAGCGGATAAAACCGTCCTTGCCGATGGCCGGGTGCTGGAGTTATGGAGTACTGGAGTGTTGGAGTATTGAAGTGTTAAATCGATTTAAAATTCCAAATAACAAAATACAAATCTCAAACAAATCACAATGACCAAAATTTGAAATTCAAAACAGGTCTTCTTGTTTGAATATTGGAATTTGGGATTTATTTGGAGTTTGGTGCTTGTAATTTGGTATTTTTCAATGCTGCAATACTCCATTACCCCAATACCCCATTTCTCCACTTCTTTAATATTTCACCACTCCCAAAGCTTAATTCCAGAGCCTCTTGAGAAATCGATTCTTGTTACTAAGCCGAGCACAAATCAATAGACATAAATGTATTTAAAATCGAAAGCAAACCTTCACCTTGCGCCGAATGCCCTGCGCCGAATGCCATTTCGAAATTAATAAAACAATGGTGGCTGATCGGAACATCTTTTATGTCTACTTAATTATGGCCTTCTCTGTAAAACCCGGTCTGGTCCTTGCCTTTGAGGCCCAGCATTTGCCGGGCTTCAGCCGGATCGGCAATATCGAAACTGAGTTCGGAGATAATCCGCCGTATCTTGGCGACCAGATCGGCATTGCTCTTGGCCAGCTCGCCTCGCCCGATATAAAGGTTGTCCTCCAATCCCACCCGGACGCAGCCCCCCATAACCACTCCCACCGTTCCCAGATTGAGCTCGTGGCGGCCGACGGACAGCACCGAAAAGATGTAGTCCTCTCCAAAGAGCTTGTCGGCGGTGGATTTCATAAAAACCAGGTTTTCCACCGAAGGCTGAATGGCGCCGTGGATACCCAGGATCAACTGGATCCAGAAAGGCGGCCGGATGACGTTGCGGTCCGCCCAATAGGCCGTATTGTATAAATGGCCGACGTCATAGCATTCCAGCTCCGGCTTGGTGCCGCATTCCTCCATGATTTTAAAGATGCGCTCCTGATCGTAAAAGGTGTTTTTGAAAACCAGGTCCCTGGAGGACTCCAGGTAGGATTTTTCCCAGTCATATTTATATTCCCTGACGCGGTCCATCATCGGGAAAAGGCCGAAGTTGATGGATCCCATGTTGATGGATGCCAGCTCCGGCTCGAGGGCCCGCACGGCCACCATGCGTTCTTCAGGCGTCATGGTCGGCGCCCCGCCGGTGGTGATGCAAATCACGGCATCGCTCTGCTGATGCACCCGGCGGCAGAAGGTTTGAAATAAATCGAGATCCATGGTCGGACGCCCGTTTTGCGGATCCCGGGCGTGCAGATGCACGGTGGCGGCCCCGGCTTCGGCGGCGGCCACCGCCTCGGCGGCGATCTGCTCCGGTGTGATGGGAAGATACGGCGAAAGCGAAGGGACGTGGATCGACCCGGTGACGGCACAGTTGATAATTACTTTGCGGCTCATGCATTCCTCCTGGGGTGAAAATTTACGGAACGATGAATAAAATGTGGTAATTTTAGAGTTGTCTGAATTTCATGAAAGTTTTTATTTTGGAGTAAGATGGAGTAATGGAAAAAGACATCGATCCTTAAGCCAGTACTCCATACCTGCCATTCCCGTTTCCCATAAACCATATATGACCCTGAAGGTGGAATTTTTCAGGGCGGATTAATTAGTAGTTGACCGAAAACCCGCCCATAGCGCAGTGTTGGGTTTCGTCCTCAGGAATCCATGTCGCCGCAAGAGATTGATTTTCGTAGGTTGGGTTGAGGGACGAAACCCAACGTTATCGATCGGACTCAACCCAACCTATTGGAAATCAGGACTTTTCGTTCAGGCACTAATTAGAAATTATTCCTCTTCCTGCGCCCATTCCTTCTTAACCAGCTTGAGGCGGGCGTAGAATTTGCGGTCCCGCTCGCGGCGCATGGCATCGGCAGCTCCGGGACCGAAATCGTAAAATCCGCCCGAGGTCTTCAACCCCAGCCGTCCGGCCTGCACCTGCTTCGCCAGCAGGCGCGGCGGTTTAAAGTAGGGTTTGCCGAGTCTGGCATACAGGTACTCGAATACGCTCATATAAGTGTCCGCGCCGGCCTGATCCATTATTTCAAAGGGACCGTAAGCTCCCAGCCGGAAACCGAACGAGCTTTTGACGACGCTATCCACCTCAGCCGGCGTGGCCAGCCCCTCTTCGACCAGAGCGATGGCTTCGGCGGCCAGGGCCATTTGAATGCGGTTGGCCACAAAGCCGGGTGCGCTTTTGCAAACCGTGGGCATTTTACCCAGGCCGGTCAAAAACTTCATCATAAGATCGATGTTGGCCTGGCTGGCGCCTTGGCCGGGGATCACCTCCACGCAGGGCGTGATCTGGGGTGGATGGAACCAGTGGGTTCCGATGATTCGCTCCGGGTTGGGCACGCCGGCGGCCAGCTCGTTGATGTCGTAGGAGGAGGTGTTGGAGGCCAGGATGGCCTGCGGGGCGGCTTTTTGACCGAGTATATTCCAGACGCTGCGCTTGAGTTCAAAATTTTCGCTGACGGCTTCCAGAACATAATCGGCAGCCGCCAGGTTGCCCTCCAGATCGGTGGTAAAATTGATCCTTGACAGGGTGGCTGCTTTTTCAGAGGCAGCCAGTTCACCCAGCTCGATCATGTAGTCGAGGTTGTCCCGGATCCAGCCCCGGGCGCGATCCAGGAATTCATCCTTTTGATCCACCAGATAAACCTGGAGCTTGTTTAGGGCCAGAAGCTGGGCAAAGCCGTGGCCCATGATGCCGGCCCCTACGACCAGGGCGGTGTCGATTGTTCCCGTGATTTTTTTTTCCTGCATTTTTCACTCTCATAACTTTTAGAGGTTAATGTTTTTCGGTTCCATGAACCAAAACAAGGTAGTCCAAATTGAAAGCTTTTATTCTGAATTAATCTCGGAGTCTTGGAGTGATGGAGTGTTGGAGTAATGGTAAATTGTTAGCCGTCTTTTTTCAATACTCCATCACTCGATCACTCCAAGACTTACTGCTCATGGTTCGGTTGTTTCTGCTTCTTGGCTGGGGTCTCCTTTTCAAAAGGCGCTTTTGCCGCCGGCCTCCGGCTGGCCTCCTGCCGCGCATGGAAGCCGCAGGTATTGCGTATCATCAGGACGGGGTCGATTAGAAATTTTTTCACCACGTGTTCGGATTCGCCCTTAATTTTGGCCAAAAGCTGCTCGACCGCCAAACGGCCCAAGGTGATCTTCTGATGCGAGATGGTGGTCAAATCGATGCCGGGAAGCCCGGCCATTTCAATGTCGTCAAAGCCCACCAGGGCCATGTCATCGGGCGACTTGAGGCCGTTTTCCGCCAGGGCCTGGAGAACACCCATCGCCATGATGTCATTGGCGGAGAATATGGCGGTGGGCTGCGGCCTGGTTCGGATGATTTCCAGCCCCAGCTCGTAGCCGGAAATCCGGGAATAATTCCCCCTGAAAATCAGCGCCGGATCGAGTTTTAACCCTCGGGCTTCAAATGCGGCCTGGGCTCCGCAGAACCGGTGGTAGCCGGTGGAAGTCTCCTGGGGCCCGGCAATCAGGGCGATACGGGTATGGCCCATGCTCAGCAGGTGTTCGGTAATCATGGCCGCACCCCGCCGGTCGTCCACGCCCACAAAATCAAGCGGCTGGTCGCAGGGGCCTTCGTCAACACCTCTTAAAACGAGAACAAACGGCACCCCCCGTTTGCACAGGTCGTGGATCACAGGGTCGTTGCGCAGCGCCGAGCAGATAATCAACCCGTCCACCCCGCGATCCAACAGTTCATGGGCATAATGCTGTTCGATCCTGGGACCGCCGTTTCCCACCGATGTTGCAATGACGCCGTAGCCGTCCTCCCGCGCCCGGTCGATGATGGCCTGGGTGATTTCAGCGTAAAAGGGGTTCAGCATCGTGGTGACCACCAAACCGAGGGTGGAGCTTTTTTGTCCGACCAGCGAACGGGCCAGCAGGTTGGGGCGGTAGTTGAGCCGCTCGGCGATAGCAATGATCTTTTTACGGGCGGCACTGCCGACCCGGTTGGTTTCCGGATCGCGCAGCACCAGCGAAACGGTTGACGGCGAAAGCTGGGCCTCGCGGGCAATGTCTTTAAGGGTAGGGCGGCTTTTTTTATCGCGTGTTTTCATCATAATTGCCGTAGAGTTTTACAAAGGTAGAATTAGATTCCGAGCAGCTGCTGTCTGAGCCGATCATTCGCCAACAGGTCTTCGGCCGTACCTTCGTAGACATTTTGACCGTCATCCAGAACATAGACCTGCGTGCAGACTCGCAGGGCCAGCATGGAATTCTGCTCCACCAGCACGGTCGTCAAATGCGTGGCGGTCAACTCCTTAATAATGTCCATCACTTCGCGGACTATCAGCGGGGCAAGTCCCTCGGAGGGTTCGTCCAGCAGGATGAGGCTGGGATTGCCCATCAGGGTGCGGGCGAGGCACAGCATTTGCTGCTCACCGCCGGAAAGGTTTTCACCCTTATGGTTCGCCAGCGATTTAAGGGCGGGAAAGTGCTGGTAGACCCGTTCGAGGTCCCAGTGAATTTGTCCGTCGGTGCCCTTTTTACGTGCAATTTCCAGGTTATTTCGCACGGTCAGGGTCGGGAAAATTCGGCGGTTGTCGGGCACCCAGCCCAATCCCAGATTGGCAATTTCATTGGTCGGCAGATGAGTGATGTCTTGGCCGGCAAAGCGGATGGTGCCGTTTCTGGCCGGGGTCAAACCGAGAATACTTCGCAGCAAGGTGGTTTTGCCGGCCCCGTTGCGCCCCAGAATGGCAACCGCCTCTCCCTTTTTGACTTCAAGCTGAATTTGATGAAGTACATGGGCTTCCCCGTAAAACGAATCAATCTTGTCGACCTCCAAAATGGTTTGCATCTCCGGCATCAATCTATCCCTCCCAGGTAGGCCGTCTGCACTTCAGCGTTGGCTTTGATTTCCGCGGGTGCACCTTGCGCAATGACCCGGCCCTGATGCAGCACAATAATGGCGTCGGATATGGTCAGCACGATGTCCATGTCATGCTCGATAACCAGCACCGTCAGCCGTGACGATATCTTTTTGATGAATTCTTTGATCCGTTCCGTTTCCGAAGTGGGCAGGCCGGATGTCGGTTCGTCCATCATCAGCAGCCTGGGCTCGGATGCCATGGCGATGCCGATCTCCAGGACACGCTTATCCCCGTAGGAAAGGGTTTTGGTGGGCAGGTCTTTGACGTCGGTTAAGCCGATCTCCTCCAGGACCGCATTGGTATCCCGGTTGATGTCGGCAAATCCCGCGGCCGGGCGAAAAAAATTAAAGCTTCTCTTTTTGCGGGATTGAACGGCCAGGCGGATGTTTTCGGCCGGTGATATTTCGTTGAATATATTCAACACCTGAAACGAACGCACGATACCCTGATTGACGATCTTGTGGATCGGCCAGCCCGAGATATCCTGACCGTCAAAAAGAACCCTGCCTTTATCGGGCCGGTACAAGCCGGTTAACAGGTTGAAAAGGGTGGTTTTGCCCGCGCCGTTGGGGCCGATGATCGACGTGATTTTGCCTTCTTCAACCCTGAAACTGACATTGTCGTTTGCCATCAGGCCTCCGAAGTGCTTGCTGATTCCGACAGCTTCGAGAATGGCCATTATTCGGTCCCCTTTAATTCAATTGACGCCGGCTTAAGTTCTTTCGAACTATCCCGGGCCCCGGATTTACCAACCTTGAGATAACCCAGAATACCTTCGGGCATAAACAGAATGATCCCCACGATGAGCAATCCATAAAACAAATACCAATGCTCGGTGATGGTCGAGAAAATATCCCTGAGGGCAATGAAAATGATCGCGCCCAGAACCGGACCGAAAAAATTGGTGAGACCACCGCCGATAATAACCATCATGACAACATCTCCCGAGCGGGTCCAGTGAATCGAATCGGCAAAGGCACCGTGGGTGAGCAGGGCATGCAACGCACCGGCCAGTCCGCCGAAGGCACCGGAGATAATCCAGGACAGCCATTTGAATAATGGTGTGTTGTAGCCCAGGTATTTGGCTCTCAGCTCGTTTTGCTTGATGGCATAGAATACGGTACCCAGCGGGGAGTGGATCAGTTTCCACAGCAGTATGATGCTGGCTGCCAGAATGGCGAACACAAAATAATAAAGCCCCAGCGAGCTTTCGATCCTGATGTTGAACAGGCCGAAAAAGCTCAATGGGTAGCGTTCGATGCCCATCAAGCCGTTTTCTCCTCCGGTAACCGCGTCCCACTGAAACGCGATAAAAAAGAACATCTGGGTAAAGGCAATGGTCAGCAGGGCATGATAAATGCCCCTTTTTTTCGCCATAAAGACGGCCAGCGCTGCGGCGATGACCGCACACCCCAGAATGCTTCCGGCCAGCGGTATCCAGATTCCTTTAATGAGGTTATGTTGCATCAGGCCGAACAGATACGCGCCGCTGCCGAAAAACAGACCATGGCCGAAGGAGGGCAGTCCCGTGTAGCCCAGCAGGATGTTGAATCCCATGGCAAAAATTGCCCAGATCATCACCTCGATGGCCAGCGACATACCGCCCAGCGGCATCACCACGACCGGTGCAATAAAAAAAACAGCCAGTGTCAGGAACAGCGGGTGTCGAATGGAGCGCGAGACATTCATGTAGCAACCCTCATTTTTACTCTACCATTGAAAACCTGGTTCTCTTAGCCAGGTGAGAGATAACGGGCTTAGCCGTAATCGAATGACATGGGGTAATGGAATAATGGAATGTTGGAATGTTGGGTTTGGCGGAATTAAATCTGTTTTTATATTGATGCCACGGATCAGAAAATTTGATCAGCCCACCATCCTCTTGTAATTTCCAATCTTCCATTTTTCTCTCCGATCCGTAGGCTCTGCGAGCCGGAGGCCACCATTCCATGATTCCATGTGCTGCCTGACGGCCAAAACCACCCATCTGGAGTTAAGTCAAAGCCCTGTCCTTTGATCCGGCAACCGCTACTCTTCAAGCAACGATTTTTCCCCCATGATACCGCGGGGTCTAAGCACCAGCACAATGGCCATGATAACGTACATGGACAGCTCGGACATGCGCGGCCAGACCAGAATGCTTAAGCTTTTGGAAAGCCCCACGATTAGACCACCGATGACGGCACCCCAGAAGCTTCCGATCCCCCCGATTACCACCACCACAAAAGAGGGCATGATCACCTCGGTTCCCATGGTTGGTTTAAGACTCCACATGGGACCGGCAATCACCCCGGCGATGCCGGCCAGAAAAGCGCCCAGGCCGAAAACCAGAGTGCGCAGTATGCCCAGATTTTTGCCCAGCGCCAGCACCATCTCACTGTCCGAAACACCGGCCTTGATGATGGACCCGTAGGGTGTTTTTTCCAGGAAAAGCCAGACCAGAAACAGCAGAATCATGGAAAGCACCGCTAAAAACACCAGATACTTCGAATACCACAGGATGCCGAGGTTAATGGGGCCCGACGCGAAGGTCGGCGGCGCCAGTGAATGGCCGGCTTTGCCCCAGATCATGCGGATAACTTCCTCTATAGCCATCGCCAGTCCCAAGGTCAGCAGCAGGCCGAACAGAGGGTCTTTGCCGTAAACTCGCCGAATACCGAATCGCTCGATGGCAAGCCCCAAAAGGCCGACAAAAATGGGGGCCAGGATCAGGGCCGGCCAGTAGCCCACAATTTTTTGCAGCGAAAGCGCGAAATAAGCGCCCAGGGCAAACAGGGCGCCATGGCTGAAATTGATCACTTCCATGACGCTGAGAATCAGCATAAACCCCAGGGCCATGACACCGAAAAGCAGGCCTAAAACAAGGCCGTTAAATAACTGCGGTAGTAATTCTGCCATAATCTGAACACCTCATATGAAACTTTCTTAAATTCGATGCCATTTTTACGAAGTGTCTCACCGCTGAGAGCGCAGCCTCCGGCCCTATGGGCCGGAGGCTGCGGGCTCTGCGGTGAACTATTATGTTTCTTTTTCGATCAGACCGGCCGTTGTTTTGGCCGGCGGCTGGGCTGACACCTGATTACGTGCGACTATTCTTTGTACGGCTCGAGCTGACAGGGGTTTTCTTCCCGGCTCAAGACCACGTCTGCACCCTTCATGAAGCCGATAACCTTGTAAAAATCGGATTTGTCCCCGGCGGCCAGTTCTTCCGGAGTTTTCATGCGGGCGATGATCACATCCTGGACGAACTGGTGATCCCAGGGCCGGATGTAAGTCGGGTTGAGCTTCATATTGTCTTTGATGGTCCAGCCTTCCAGGGCTTTGATAACATCGTTGGTGTTGAGACTGTTGGCCCGGATCGCGGCCCGCAGCAGTTCACGGGCGCCGATGTATCCCTGGTAGGTGTTGTTTTCAGGTACCGGAAAAGCGGCATCGGGCCAGCGTTTTTGATAGTTGGCCACAAACTCTTTGACGCCGGGCGCATCGATGGTGTGATACCACTCAACGGCGAAGGTCCCGATGGCTTTGTCCGGGCCCACGGCCCAGGCATCGCCGTAATCCATCAGGCTGAAGCCCCACCGAAAGTCTTTGTCCATGCCGAACTGTCTGATTTGCTCGAACATGGCCGAGCGGTCCAAACCGCCGATGGTGCACATGATCATGTCCGGTTTGGGGTTCAGGTTTCTGATCTTGATCAGATAGGAGCTGAAGTCCCGCGTGCCCATGGGAATAAGGGCCTCGCCCATGTCCTTGCCGCCTTCCTTTTTAAGAATTTCGCGGAAGGAGGCGGTTCCGGAGCGTCCCCAGGTGTAGTCGTGGGTGATAAAATACCAGTTTTTTCCGAAATTCCTGGCAATGTAAGGTGCCACCGCCCGGACCAGCATGGTGTTGTTGGGGCCCACCCTGAAATTGGTCCGATGGCAATACTTGCCGGTGCATTCGTCGGAGTTGGTATTGGTATTGAAGTAAATGGTATTGCCGCGTTGCGCGACCTCTGAAATGGCAATGGCCACCGAGGAAGATACCCCGCCCAGCATGAAATGAACCTTGTCGCGTTCTATCAGTTTCTGGGCCTTGCGCGCACCGGCCGCCGGATTGGTTTCGGTGTCCTCCACGATCATCCGGACCTGTTTGCCCAGCACACCGCCGGCCGCATTTATCTCTTCGACCGCCATAGTGATTCCGCGCCTTTCCGCAGCACCCAAATCGGCGTAATTGCCGCTGGCCGGGCTGATGACACCCAGCCGGATCTCATCGTCGGCCGCCGTGGCGGCAACGACCGTCAACCCCAAGGCCAACACGACAATCAGGATAAATCCTATTGATTTTGTAAAAGTTTTCATTTTTTTCCCTCCCTTGAATGGCTCGGTTTATATTTGCAGATGGAAACGGACCCTTTGACGTGTACAAGAATTATCCGTTGTTCGGCACCCCCTTTCTTTTCCCTGGTTTTCCCTGATTTTGTATAAACTCCAAATCTGCAACTCCAAAATTTTAACTTCAAAATCTCAAACCGCAAATCTCAAATTCCAAATTCCAAATAAATCTTAAATTCCAAACCTCAAATTCTAAACAAATCCTAAAGTTTTATCGAGCAATTCAATTCTACTGTTTATGACAGGCTTAACTTGTCCTGAATTCAGGCTGGCGGAAGCACTTTGCTGTGAGTCAAAATCTGTTTGGGTCATTGGAGCTTGGAATTTAGATATTGTTTGATATTTGTTTATTGGAATTTGGAATTTTTATTTTCAAAGACTCAACCATAGTTTGCCTATCCAGTTACTGTTTTAAAAGTACATGTGGGACGCACCAAGTCTTAACTAGTGTGCGGTCCAGCCGGCATCCACCAGCAGCACATGGCCGGTGACCATGTTGGCGATCGGCGACGCCAGGTACAATACCGCTCCGGCAACATCATCCGGCTTGCCGAAGCGCTTCAGCAGATTTTTGGCCAAAGCGTACTTTCGAAATTCGGGATCGGCCAGGAAATCTCTGGTCAGTTCGGTTTCAATGAAAGTCGGTGCCACGGCGTTGACCAGAATTCCGTGAGGCGCCCAATCCATGGCCAGGACTTTGGTGATCAGATTCAACCCGGCTTTGCTGGCGCAATAAACCGCCCGCTTGGCCAGGGCAACCGAACCGGTTTGAGAGGAGATATTAATGATCCGTCCGCCCCGCCCCTCGGCGATCATCACTTTGCCGACGGCCTGGGCCAGGAAAAATGCACCTTTAAGGTTGATGTTCATAACGGCGTCCCAGGCTTCTTCGGTAACATCGACCGAATCCTGGGGGATGTTGATGCCGGCGTTGTTGACCAGGATATCGATTGGGCCCATGGTCCCGACGATTTTTTCGGTCAACGACGGCAGATGCTGCGTTTGGGTCAGATCGGCCGGAAAGGCCACCGCCTGCCGTCCCAAGCTCCGGATTTCCTCGGCCACCGCATTCAGTTGATCCTTGCTGCGGGACACCAATGCCACGTCTGACCCTGCACGGGCAAGCGCCAGGGCGGTGGCCCGTCCGATGCCGCGGCCGGCACCGCTGATCAGGGATATCTTGCCGCCAAGATCAAAGTATGGGAAATTGGTTTCGTTGGATGCAGCCATAAAACACCTTTCGCCGGCAGAATTAAGTTGAAGGATTGGGTGATTGAATTGTCAAACGGTTCCGGAGGGCCGCTGAAGTCCGCTTCCTTGACCGGCCGGCCGCGGACAAGCCAGCGATCGGCTTGCATGAGCCGGCGTTGGTCCGGTTTAACCTTCCACTAAGTTTGACGTGGATATTATGAATATCAGCTACAGTTGTGAGATAACGTTCAACTTGGTGTAGCATCCCATATGGGGAGTGTCAAGCCAAAAAACAATGCCCATTTTGCTGTAGACATTAGTCAAACGATATACTAAGTTGGGGCCGTAATCACCGGTTCCGGCATACCCAATCCAGGGAGCCGAATAAGTCCAACTTCAGAGCCGGCAAACCTTTCAAGGAGGATGCTATGCCCGTGTATCTTAAAAAAGCCCAGGAAAGGCCGGCGGAAGATCTTTCTCAGGTAAGAGAAACGGTTCGCCGGATCATCGAAAAGGTCAAACAGGAGGGAGAGGATGCCGTCCGCCATTATTCGAAAGCCTTTGACCAGTGGGCACCCAAAAGTTTTAAAATATCTGAAAATGACATGCGTTCGGCCAGGGATAAACTGCCGGCCTCGATGGCCGAAGATATCGACTACTGTCAGGCCCAGATCCGCAATTTCGCCCGGGAGCAGATGAAGCGCCTGGTGGACTTCGAGGTGGAGTCGATGCCGGGGGTTTGGCTCGGGCAAAAAATAATTCCGGTGGCATCTTCGGGTTCCTATGTTCCCGGCGGCCGCTATCCCATGCTGGCTTCGGCTCACATGACCGTCATCACGCCCAAGGTAGCCGGCGTCTCACGGGTGGTGGCCTGCACGCCGCCGGTCAAAGGGGAGGGCATCTACCCGGCCACGCTGTACTCGATGGTGGCCGGCGGCGCAGACGAGGTTTTTTGCATGGGGGGCGTGCAGGGCCTGGCCGCCCTGGCCTACGGCATGCAGGGCCTCGAACCGGTGGATGTCGTGGTCGGTGCCGGCAACAAGTATGTGGCCGAAGCCAAACGGCAAATTTTCGGGGATGTCGGCATCGATCTGCTGGCCGGACCGACGGAGATACTGATCATTGCTGATAAAACCGCCGATCCATCCATCCTGGCGGCGGATTTGCTGGGTCAGGCCGAACACGATCCCAACTCCAGGCAGTGCCTGATCTGCCTTTCGAAAGCCATTGCCGAACAAACCCTGCAAGAACTTGAAAAACAGCTTAAAACCCTGCCGACCCGGGAAGTCGCGGCCCAATCCTGGGGCAATTACGGCGAAGTCGTGGTGGTGGATTCCCGCGAAGAGGCTGTTGAGCTGAGCGACCGCTGGGCACCCGAACATCTCGAGGTCCAAACTGCGGACTGGCGTTATTTTCTGGATAATTGCAGGAACTATGGCTCCATGTTCTGCGGCGAAGAAACCACCGTTGCCTATGGCGACAAAACCATCGGCACCAACCACGTACTGCCGACCATGCGGGCGGCCCGATACACAGGCGGCCTTTATGTCGGCAAGTTCGTCAAAACCGTAACTTATCAGCACGCCACCCGGGAGGCCTCGCTGAAAGTGGCCGAAATCTGCGAGCGCGCCTGCAATTACGAAAACATGCTGGCCCACGGTCTCAGCTGCCGGGTCAGGATTGATAAATACAAGAGTTAATGAATCTTCGGCTTAACAAGGATCTACCGTATTGTGATCGTGTCGAATTGCCAATAGCGTGGTAGTGTTGGAGTACTGGAGTATTGAAGTAATGAATTGGGCTTTGACGTCAATTCACTATACCCCAACACGGCAACTCTCCAGTACTTGAATCAAGGCTTTTATCAACTTAGGGCAATCTCATAATTGCCTCTTCATTGATAAGAATTTCAAAAAACCTTTAGGTTAAAAAGGAGGAGATCTCATGACGAAACCGTTCCAGAGAGTCGCGGTTATCGGCACCGGCACCCTGGGTGCCCAGATAGCTATGCTGGCATCCAATGCGGGTTACAGCGTCAACGTTTTTGACCGGCAGTCGGGTGCATTTGATCAAATGATTCAAAAGCTGCAAGCGGACATGAAAGCCAAAAAGGTGAGTCCGTTTATCGCCTATGATCAGTGGGACGTCTGCCGGCAGCAGATTCAGCAATTCGAAGAGCTGGAAGCGGCTGTCAAAGAGGCCGATCTGGTAATTGAAGCCGTGCCCGAAAATCTGGAGCTTAAACAGAAGGTATTCCGCCAACTTGGGGAACTTGCCCCGCCGGCGGCCATTCTGGCCACCAACAGTTCTTCGATTCCGGTATCCCGCCTGGAGCAGAGCAGCGGCCGGCCCGAGCGCTGCCTGAACCTGCATTTTTACATGGCGCTGCACGGCATGAATATCGCCGATGTCATGGGCGGCACCTGCACGCTGGCCGAAGTGATGGATCAGGGCATCAACTGGGTGCGGTCGCTGGGGTGCATTCCTTTGACCGTGAAAAAAGAGCTGCTGGGGTTTTGCTTCAACCGCGTGTGGCGCGCCGTCAAGCGCGAGGTGCTGTACATGTGGTCCAATGATTATGTGGACTTCAGGGATGTGGACCGCGCCTGGATGAAGTTTACCGGCCGCGAAGACCGGCCCGGACCCTTCGGACTGATGGACAGCGTCGGACTCGATGTGATCTATGACATCGAAATGGTCTATTACCGGGATTCAGAGGATCCCAAGGATCATCCGCCGGAGGCCCTTAAACGGAAAGTTGAAAGCGGTGAGTTGGGGGTCAAGACCGGACGGGGATTTTACACCTATCCGGATCCGGAGTATCTTCAGGCTGATTTTTTGAAGGCGGTTAAAATTGAAGATTGACTATTGAATAGTTGTGGTATTCTGTCGATTTAAATTTGCATTCGCGTTCAATGGAACCTGAACCGGAATTGTCAGAAAAAGCCCGGCATGGACTGATTGCCGCAACGAGCAGCTAATGCGTTCAGCCGATGGCTGCATAGATTTTGCCGCCATGAGAAGGCGGGCAGTTTGATCGAAGACGAAACTTCTTGGGAACCAGAAAAAAGTTTTAAGATGTTGTGGGAGCGGTTTTCCCTCCGGGCGTAAGCTCTACCCTCCGGCCTGCAAGCCCTACGGGCTATAAGCGGGGCTGGAGGCAACCGCGATCAATTCGGTCGGGCCATCACCTGGAATCGCAGTTAATAGCCACTCCCACCAACCATTTACTCTATCCTAAAGGTGGCATCGAATTTAATTTTGCTTCATATGTGATTTCAGCAGATTCATACCAGGGCTTTCCCTGCGAACCGCAGATTCCCTCCGGCCGGAAGCTGCCCGCCCCGTTCTGACTTTAAGGATATGCCCTCTGCCGTCTTTCAGTTTTTTTCTCATCTTCTCATCTTCCCAGCTTCGTACCTTCTCACCTTCTCACCCTCTCACCTTCTTTCCTTTCACCCCAACACCACCAGCGCATCCACCGCGACCGGTCGGCCGCCGGAAATAATGACGGGGTTGATGTCAATTTCCTTTATTTTTTCATTTTCCATTCCGATCCGGCCGACCGTAATCAGCATATGCGCCAGTAAATCCCGATCGGCGGCCTCCATGCCGCGCACGGCGTCCAGTATTTTGTGGGCTTTGATTTCCTGCATCATTTCAAGGGCGTCCCTTTTATCCAGGGGTGCAACCCGAAAAGCCGTGTCATTCAGCACCTCGGTAAAGATGCCGCCCAGACCAAACATAACGCAGGGGCCAAACTGAGGATCTCGGGTCAATCCCAGCACCAGCTCGCGCGTGCCCCTGATCATCTGCTGAACCAGAACGGCTTTGCCATCAGCGCTCATGTCCGCCATAATTTCTTCGAAAGCAGCCGCGGCCTCCCCGGCGTTTCTGACATCCAGCCGGATCAATCCTTTTTCGGTCTTGTGAGCGAGGTCCGCCGAACATCCTTTAAGAACCAGCGGATAGCCGATTTCAGCGGCGGCTTCGTTTAGTTCCCCATGGGTTTTGACCAGTTTTTCGCGGGTGACCGGCAGACCGTATGACGCCAGGACCAATTTGGATTCGTACTCGGAAAGCGTCGATCGGTTTTCTTTCAGGGCATCGTCTATGATTCTCATCGGTTCCTCTCTTTGGGTTTTATTAATAAGTTCGGAATTATTTAGACAAAGTTGGTGCAATTGCGAATTCGGACTGCCCGATTGGACCACCCGCTGCGCTCCAGGCACAGAAGACACGGAGGGGTATTATTCTTTACTTAATTATTTATGGCCCCCTAAGTAATTCTAACTTTTATTTATCAAGTTGAATTTATACTGTAAAATCGGAAATGTAAAGATTTTGATTAACCCAATAGCTACAAAAAATATTCCATTTGCATTTCTGAAATGGAATAAATGTGATATGAAAAGTTTTACGGCCGGGGAAGCCGAACAAAATGACTGAAAACTCACCCTTTGCTCAGGCTTTCGGCAAGTCATGAAATGGGCTGTGTTCTGTCTTTAAAATATGCGACAAAACAGCGGTAGCAATATGATCAAGTCAATGAACATTGCCTGGTGGGTCAAGCGCTGGAGCGAATTGCATCCGCACAAAACTGCGATCATTTTCGAAGGCAACCGGATAAGTTATCTGGAGCTGCATCAAAGGGTCAATCGGTCGTGCTGCTGGCTTCAGTCGCTGGGAATCGAGAAAGGCGACCGGGTTGCGGTCATGTTAGGCAATTGTCCGGAATTTCTTGAACTCTTCCTGGCATGCTCAAGGTTGGGTGCGCTTTTCGTGCCGATCAATTACCGGCTGGCGGCGCCGGAATTGGACTATACGCTTACCAATTCACGACCCAGGCTTTTCGTTTTCGGAGCTGAATTTGTCGAGACCGTGTCCAGTCTTAACCTGAATAAACGCCGGCTCTTGATGCTGCTGGCCGGTATTCCTGCCTGCACCCGAATTGCGGATGTCCTGGACTATCATGCCGATTCGGCTCCTTTTGAGGGACAGCAGCCCTTTCTTACCGATTTAATGGCGCCGGCCGTTCCGGAGGAAGCGCATGTGATTATGTATACCTCCGGCACCACCGGGCAGCCCAAAGGCGCCGTACTATCGCATCGCAAAACGTTTTTTAACTGCCTCAATGCGGACATTTTTTTCAAACTCCATTTTGATGATAAGATGCTCATTGTCCTGCCGCTTTTTCATTCCGGCGGACTTTTTATTCAGGCTTCGCCCGTGATTTACAAAGGGGCGACAATAATTCTCCATAGAAATTTCGATCCGCACCGAACCTACCGGGATATCCGGGAGTATCAGGTGACCAAATTTCTCGGCGTACCGACGATCTACAAGTCTCTGGTCAAGGCGGAATCGGAGCAGAGAGCGGATCTATCATCATTGAGGGTCAGCGCCATCGGCGGTGAAAAATTAACGCCGGAACTGATGGCACAGTTTAAAGAAGCCGGCTTCTCGCTGCGCCAGATCATGGGACAGACTGAAACTTCAATTCTCTTATGGGCCCATGAGGAGGATGCCGACCGTAAGCCGGATTCGGTCGGCCGGCCTGTTTTTCATGCCGACGTTCGGGTGGTGGACCGCAACGGCCGCCCCTGTGAACCCGGGCAGGTGGGGGAGATCGTCGTGCGGGGCTCGATTATGATGACGGAATACTGGCAGGATCCCGTCAAAACCGAAGAAACGATCAGGGGCGGATGGCTGCACACCGGCGATCTGGCCCGCATGGATGAAGACGGTTATTTTTACCTTATCGACCGGGCCAGGGATATGTTTGTTTCCGGGGGTGAAAATGTATATCCGGCGGAGATTGAAAGGGTTCTGCGGATGCATTCGGAGGTTGAGGACATCGCGGTCGTCGGCATGCCGGACGAAACCTGGGGTGAGGTAGGTTGTGCTTTTGTGATACCGAAACCGAAAGCCAATCCCAGGGCCGAAGATTTGATCAAATATTGCGACGGTAAACTGGCGCGATATAAATGGCCCAGGCACATTCAGCTCCGCGCGGAATTTCCGCTCACCGCCCTGGGCAAAGTGCGTAAAACAGAGCTTAAAGAACGATACCTGGCGCAGAGAAAAAACAAATAGAATACGGTTCTGTTTGGTTCATTATCAGATCTACATATTTCAGGCAATCTTTCGAGGGTATTTTGAGTTCCAGCCCCGAAACCTCAGAACCGAATCGACATGCAGGTCAACGCGCCGTCCATTTTGCGCACTTCACTGGTTTCAAGCTCGATTATTTTAAAGCCGAGAGACTCAAGTTGTTTGCGGGTGCGCGGGAATCCCGCGGGCATCAGTAAATGCTCATTGACCAGCAGGGTGTTGGCCGCATAATCCTCAATACTCTCGGTTACAATTCGGTCATATCCTTTGAGCTGCTCACTGTGCGCAAAGTCGGTGGTTACGAGCAGTGTGTTGCCGCCGACATAAGTGACACCGGATTTAAAGTGCAGTCCTGCGCCCACCGCCACCGGGGTCCAGGTGTTGCCGTAGCTTTGCAGGATTCGGCCCAGCTGCTCGGCGCCCTGTCTGTTGGTGCGCTCCGACAGCCCGATAAAGAAATGGCTGCCCACCTGAAGGACATCGCCGCCGTCGACGGTGCCGGGAGCCTGGATGCGCTCAACTTTACGGAATTCAGCCAGAACCGGTGCAATGAATTCCTCCTCGCCCCGGCGCGCTGCGGCTCCCGGATTGGTAATGACGGCCACATCCGAAGTTACCACGGCGGTATCTTCGACAAAATGCGCATCCGGAAAATCCGGCAGGGGATCGAGTACGATCACCTCGAGTCCGGCGGCGGTCAAGGCTTCAAGGTAGGCCGCATGCTGTTTGACCATCAAAGCATAGTCGGCCGGTTCGGAGCTGACGGCTGTGCTGAGGCCCCGGGCAAAATTCTTACATGGCTTTCTGGTTACGGCGTGGGTGAACATCGGTCGGGAATCCTTTTCTCTGCAGCAATCTATTTGCTTGATCCTGGATAATCATTGAACTTGCGCAATTTTTGTCAGCTGGTACGCTTCCTTCGGCCAATCCCGCAGTATTTGCAGAATCTCTCGGATGTAGGCGCACTCACATCGTGCCACACAGGCTTCGAGAATCTCTTTGTCCAGGCAGTAGCCGGGACATGGCCCGGAGCCTGTCAACCGCTCCGAAAATATCGGTCCATCATAGAGGTCTTTGAATAGACCGGCAGGAATAGCAATTGTCGACATACAT
Organism: uncultured delta proteobacterium; assembly: GCA_963769935.1. Classification (GTDB taxonomy): domain Bacteria; phylum Desulfobacterota; class Desulfobacteria; order Desulfobacterales; family JAFDCJ01; genus JAFDCJ01. The sequence goes on from CAVYNY010000032.1 coordinate 78,333, forward strand.
GTCAGATGGTTATATAGGAAATACCCAAGCTCCAGTTCGCTGAAATTTGCCTGATAACCTATTAGCCTCAGGTTGCCGTCATTCAGGAATTCATCCCGGGTAAACCATGGGTTCTCGCAGCAGCTGCATTTTTTAAATACTTGCATCGTCACACCATTTCATTTCACATACTTCGTGAAGCCATTAGTTCCTGATTTGTGTTTTTGTTTATCGGCTGTCGTCGGATAACGACCTGTTAAACATGCAAAAATTGTTCCCGACTGTCTATTTTGCTGTGTTTACAAGAGAGAGCTCTCGCTGACGCTTGATATTATTCGTTTTAGGGCAAAATCAGTCAAGACAATACTTCAGCCTTCCGTCTCATCATTCAGCGGCAGGATTTGCCGGAAAGGGCCGATTGTCAAAAAAATGGCACATACTGCGGTATCCGGACCTTTGAATGAAACTTCATCAGACCAATGTCATTTCAGTCAGCTGCCTGGTAATCTTTTGCGTTTTCATAAAGACCTATCAATCCGACAAAAATCCGCATTTCGAATTTCGCAATCGAATTATTGCTTGGCCATGGCACTGATGAAGGCGTTGGCTTCTTTAATTGAAGCATTCATTTCCCTGATCAGGGCATCAACATCGGATTGGACGGAAACCAGTTCGGTTTGCAGCGAGGCGATTGCTTTGGCGTTCAGGTTGTGCTTAAGGTACAGGACCTGATCCTTAAACGCTGCCAGCACCGGATCCATTTTTTTTTCAGCCCGTTTCATGGCACTGATCAGTTGGCTATACTGCCGTTTGGTCTGCTGCAGTTTGGCAGCGCTGCTGCGGCGCAAGCTGCTGTTGCTGTACTGGTCAAGCTCGGATTCCCACTCTTCAAACAGCGCCTTGGCCACATCTTCGACAGATTTGATGCGATCACTTACGTTTTCAGCGCGTGCTTCGCTCCGGTCGTATGCGGTCTTCAATTCATCATATTTTTTTTCCAGGGCACCGCCCTCAAAATTAACGACGGTTCTAAATTTTTCCAGGGCCGACTCGAATTCTTCCTTCGCATCCTGCTGGGCGTCGCGGGCCGATTCAACGCGATTTACCATTAAATCCCGTTTGGGGTAGCCCAGTTTTTCCAGGGTGCCGTAATACGCAGACGAGCACCCCCACAAGAGGGTGCATATCGTACCAAGCAAAACCAGATTCAGGCGGTGTGGCACAATTGTTGCCGGCATGAACATAGTCCCTTCTATCTAAAAGAACACATCGATAACCCTGCCGTCCGACATTTGGCAGAGTCCGAAACCCCCGCTGGAAAATCCGAGAACCACATCGGTTAATCTAAACCGGCACGCCATTTGGCGGCCCTTGCTGCCGGATAACAACGCCTTCACGTTGCCGGGAAAGCTCAGAAGGGCGGGAAAACTTGCCGGCTGAGCGGTGCCTTGGGAGGCGCCGGCCGCCATCATATCCTTCTGCGCGTCGAGCTTTTCAGGCTTGCCTTGGAAACGCTGGCCGTCGGGCAGCGTGGTGATCAATTCAGCTGCCGCGATTCTAGTATCTGTAAAGGTGATCTGGATTCTTGCAGCGTCCTGCCGGATAACGCCATCCATGGTGCCCGAACACCCGAGCACAACCATTAATACCATCGCTGCCAAGACCCCAATTACCGGTTTTTTCATTTCCAGAATCCTCATGAGTTGATGAATGCAGTGCAATTTGATTCCAAAATTGCAAACCTGGTCTTGTGGGCCAGGATTCTTTACTTCTTCGTTTTCAAACTGATGCCCAGCACGTTGGGTACCGGACGAGATATAAGCTTCTTAATATTTCCTTTAAGCTCGATGTCATAATTGCCGACGAATTCGTATTCGTGATCTCCGATGTGGATATACAACTGCGCCTGCGGACCGCCTTCAACATACATCGCTCTGGCGATGTTGAGGGGTAGTTGTTTAAGGATGTCGATAACGTCGTGGGTGCTGTAAGGCGATCCGACATGGATAAACAATACCCGCTCACGGTCATCGATTCCAATGGCCGCCGTACTCCATTTTTGGGGTTGTTGCGTCCAGACGTTTTTCCCGGTGCACGAAATCATGCGAATACTTTGGATCATGGTGCCGTATTTCTTATTCCACGTTTCGAAATCATCGCACTGCCGATCAATTATTTTTACCCGGGGAACGTCGGCCTGCTTTCTGTCAAAGGCCAGGACCGCCATATCTTTGGAAAGTCGCGGGTTATTCACATGGGCTTTGGTGCGCATCAAAGATACGCTGCTTTTGTAATCGGCCTGGTACATGCTGGCGTTGATGACGGCCACCAACCCGTTTTGGCGGCTCCATTCCTTGGCGGACATCGGCCGCCCGTTTTCATCGGCCGACGCATTGAGCAATCTCAGCTTGTAGCGCTGCGGATCGATTCTCAGTACTCGTATTTTTGAATCGCCGATTTCCGAAGGCAGGTGAGAGGAAAAAATTCCCAACTCAAGTCCTTCCGCGAGTTTCAGCCACCCGGGATCTGCATCCGAAGCGGTATTTCGGGTCTGCTCGCCGGTTTCGGCGGCAACCGGGCAACTGCCGGAAATGAGCATCAGAAATGTCATTGCTGCTGCAAACTTGGCAAGCGATGCACCGATGCCCGGGCTTTTGTTCAAAAACGATAACATCATGTTCCTTTACGCTCACAATCGACATCTATTCGTGTTATAAAACAAATGATGCTTGGTTGTAAAGATGTTAACCCAATCCAAGAATGCCTTTGTTGCAATTTTTTCCGGCTTTACTTTATACGAGGCCATCAAAATTTGTAACCTTAAAAGGGAGGAACTCGATGTCTAATGAAAATAATCTAAAGGATCCGGCAGCTGATGAAAAACCGGTGAAAGAGGACAATCTCAATGCCAGGCTCGGCGTGCTGACCCGGCGTGAGGTGGAAGCCCGCATGCTTAAACCCATCATCGATGCCCTGGGTGAGGCCTTCGGTCGCGATGCGGTGCTGGCCGTAGTGCGGGATACCATTGTCGGGGTTGCCCGGGAGCAGGGAGCAGCACTCAGGCGACAGATGGGGGGCGATTCGCTGAATTATTTTGTCGATTCCCTCAACTACTGGACCAGGGACCATGCCCTCGAAATCGATATAATCGAAGAATCCGATAAGATATTATCTTTCAATGTTACCCGCTGCCGCTATGCCGAGCTTTATGAAAGTTTGGGGATACGCAATATCGGCACCATTTTATCCTGCACCCGGGATTTTTCTCTGGTCGAGGGCTTTAATCCGGATATTTCGCTGAAACGAACCCGGACGATTATGGAAGGCGCCGATTATTGCGATTTTCGCTATCGGCTTATATGAAACTACATCTCACACAGAGCACTCAGAGATCACAGAGGTTAGGGTTGGCAGCCGCCTGCGGCGAAAGAAAAATGTTCTCCGCGGTCTCTGTGAGCTCTAACGAAGTGGGCGTGATAGTAAATCCAACTGTGTCCGAATTCCCAAAAGTTTTTTTCTCGATTAATCTGGCCGTCTTTTGGGCCAGCGGCCCGGCTCGTGTGAAACTTCAATTAGATGAAGGTATGGAATGGATCCGATTATTTTCATTAAAATAAGAATCCATTCCTCTTAATCCATGATCAGGCAGTCGGCGACCAGCTCCCAGAGGTATTTGACCTGCAGGCCTTCAAAATCATAGTGACTTTTGATATTTTCCAGCTGGCCGTGGCAGCTGTGGCACGGTACCACCACCATGGAAGCACCGGTAGCTTTGATTTGTTCCATTTTCCGGCGGCCATAATAAATTCGTTCTTCGTTGTAGCCGGTCGTCAGGGCACCGCCGCCGCCGCCGCAGCAAATCTGGAGTTGTTTGGATGGATACATATCGACCCAATTTTCCAGGCACTGGCTCATAATCCAGCGGGGCTCCTCATAGTACCCATGGCCGAACAACTTTTCCGCCTTACGGCAGTAGTTGCAGGGATCGTGATAGGTCGCCAGAACATCATAACGGCCTTTATCGATTCGGATGCGTCCCTGTTTGATGTAGTCAATCAATAGATCAAACACGGTGAACACACCGATTTTTTGCAATAAGTGGGGGTGATATTTTTCCAGACCAGACCTGGTCGCAAGGTACGCGTGACCTCATTCCGGCCACATCAGGTTCCGGATCTCCAGCGTTTCCAGCTGGTGAGCGATGCGGTCGACCATGACTTTCATGGCCGCATCGTCGCCGGTGAATAAACCCCAGTTGACGCCTTCCCAGGCGTCGGATGCAACGGTCCAGTCTTCACCGGCCGCGAAAAAAATTTTCCACCAGTGTTTTAAATCTTCGGTGTGGGTGTTGACCAGCTTATTGTGGATGGTGGTCATCAGGTTGGCACCCTTTTTGTCAAGCGGCACCTGAAACCCCTCGAAACCGGGTTCTTCGCTGATTTCCGCCGCCACATCCTCCAAAATGAAGATAAAATCCTCTTTGGGAACTCCCAGGTTGTTGCCCGTCTTCATGGCGGCGGCCACCCCCTTGTGCAGAATTCCCGGCACCTGATCCCGGTCTCTGAGAGAGCGGATACCCCGCATGACGTTGGGGATGTCGATCTGCATCGGGCAGAGATATTCACATCTGGCGCACATGGTGCATATCCATGGCCAGCGGGATGCCACCAGCTCCTCTTCGAGTCCCAGCGTGACCATGCGGATAATTTTGCGTGGATCGAAGCCGTCAATTCCGCTCACCGGACAGACGCTGGCGCACAGCCCGCAGGTCTGGCAGACTTCCTGGGCATAGGTCCAGGATTTGAATCGATTCCGCGGCAAGTCGCGGATATCGATGATGTTTTTGGTCTCATTGGTCATAGTTGCCTCTTTGTGAATCGGTTTTCAATTGGAGCAGGTTCTGCTCGAAGCGCTGCACCGTATCGGCAAACTCGCGGGCCATATTCGCGGCCAGCGTGAAACCCTGCAGCCGACTCGGATTTTCTCCCATTTGGCCGAGCTGTTCACAAATCAGCGCGATCCGCTGCCGGACAAGAATATTGCCCCGTTCGGAGTGGCAGTAGTCCGGGTGGCAGCTCAATACCAGGACCCCGGCCGCACCGCCGGTCAAGGCCGCCAGGATGTGGCGTACGGACAGGGCGCCGGCACAGGGCACCTCGATCACTTTGAGGCCGGCCGGCAGTTTCAGATTCAGGCCCTCGGCCAGTTCAGCGGCCCGGGCGGCCGAACGGCTGCAGCAAAAGGCCGGGAACCAGAAATCAGCGGTCGCCGCCGGCGCGGTGAATCGGCCGAGTTGATGCTCGAAGGGATGGCCGGATTCACCCAGCGTAATGGCGCCGCGTGGACATTCAGCGGCACAGATGCCGCACCCCTCGCACGCTTCCGGGGCGACCGTGATGCGGTCGGCCTTGTGAACCGACCGGTAAGGACAAAGGCGATAGCAGGTCAAGCATCGTATACACTTGCCGGATTGAATTCTGGCTGTGATCGGTGCTGTCTCCGGACCGTGGGTCAGGCCCAGAACAGCGGTCGCCGCCGCGGCGGCATCAGCCATGGCTTCATCGGGAAGCAGGACGGCGCGCGCCGGGCCGCCGGCCAGTATCCCGCGGCGATTGGTAAAAACCGGCCAGCGATGCACGTTTTCGGTCTGCAAAAAGCCGGCGTCGTCGGTGTCAATATCCAGAATACGGCTGAGGCGCTGAAGTTCTTCCGAAGGTACGACCGTCTCGTCTACCACCGTCATGTCCGAATGCAATCGGATCGTCAGGCCGCTGGCTTCGTCGGTAAAAAGAATCGTGACCTGTCCGTCTTCCGTCTGGTCGATCTGAGGCCGGGTGGCGCTGAATTTGACAAACAGCACGCCGGCTTCCTTGGCCCGGTGATAAAGCGCTTCCAGACCCTCACCGGCAACCTTCAAATTGGCGGTCAACACATAGGTGCGCATGTCCGGCAGGTTCTGCAATTCGAGGGCCGTCCGCATGATCTCCTCGGCGATCACAGGCGTGCTTTCCTGCGCCAGGCCGTTGAGGAATACGACCGTCCGGCCGTCCAGGGTCGCGGATTTCGGGCCCGGGACGTCCGTCAGCCGGCGCCGAAAATCCGACAGGGATTGGACGGAAGCTGAAGCTTTCAAACCGAACGCCGCGTGGTTTGTCAGGCGTCGGGCGGCTTCGGCAACGATGATGCTGCCGACGTCATAGAGCACCTGATGGCCATTGGACGAGAGAACCACTTTGAAGGCGCCGGCAAATCCTTCGCAGCGCGCCAGACGGGCGGCAGACAGGACCTCGATCCCGGCCGCGCCGGTCGAACTCCGAACATCTGAAGCCGAAGCCGAACCGGAGACCGCCGGACGGCTGTCGGTCATGATTACCGCCACCCCGGCGGCGGCCAGGTGACGGGCCACCTGGAGGGCATATTCGCCGTTTCCGATAACAAGGGTTTTTTTCAAATGGGTCATATTAATTAGACACCCCCCGGCGTCGTGCGGTTCGTTAGCACCGGTTGCATACTTTCAGGGAAACAGGCCTGGCGGATATACCCGGCCGCATGCAGCGCAGCCTGTCCCGCGCTGGCAATGGATTCGGCAATGCTCATGGGACCGCAAACGGTGCCGGCACAGAACACGCCCGGACCCGGCGATATCGGCCAGAAGCCGCTTGGCTCCGGCGTGAGTTGAAACTGACGGGCGAGCGGCAGATTTTCCGCAGCGGGCGTGATACCAACCGACAGTACCATAAGGTCAAATAAGTCCTCCTTGCCCTGTCGGTCGCCGGGATCGAAATAGGCAACCCGCAGACGGTCGTTCTCAGCCGGGAAAACATCTCCCGGCAAGGTTCTCACCAGGGTGAAATCTTCCTTGATGCGCGAGAAAACGTCCTGGAAATCTTTGCCGAACGTCTGGATGTCAATATAAAAAAACGTGATGTCGACCTGAGGGCAGCGGGTTTTGATGAGTCGCGCCAGGCGCAGGGCGGATGCGCAGCAGACCTTCGAACACCATAGGTGCCCGAGCTGCCGGTCCCGGCTGCCCACGCACTGCACGAAGGCGATGCGATCAGGGGTGCGGTGGTCGGAGGGCCTCAGCGGTATGCTCTGATCCCGGAGCATCCTTTCGAGTTCAAGGTTGGTTAAAACGTTGGCTAAGCGACCATAGCCATACGGTTTAGGCCGCGGGTCAAAGGGCTGAAAACCGCAGGCCAGGATGACCGCATCCGCTTCGCGGGCAAGATCTTCGCACTTGCCGGAATATTCCTGCCGGATTGCCAACCGAAACCGGCCGCTGTGTTCAACTGCAGTGATCCGGCTGCCGGTCATTACCTCCACGGCCGGGTTCGCGAGAACAGAGCGGCCTGCTTCAACCACCAGACAGGCGCCGCATTTGACGCAGGCCTCGGTTGCTTTGCAGGCATAGCCGCCGGCGTGTCCACCGATGACGCTTTGGTTCTCGACAAGAATGGAACCAATTTGCATATCCGCCAACCGGTTGGCAGCAGTCAAACCGGCGATGCCGCCGCCGATAATTAAAACATTTTGCTCGAACATAATCCTTTTGCTCGGTAGAGGCTGTTTAAACGCGGCCTGGAATGGGCATTAAGGCGATGTCTTGTGATATAAAGCCGCATTGCCCGCAACCCGGGAGGCCGCGACAGGGAAAATGAGCCACAAGCTGATTCTTATACAGGTTTTAAGAGCATTTGGCAACCCCGAACACGAAGCAGGCGCAAATTGGAGCATCCGGTGCATGCTGTTTTATGGAGTTAAAATACATTATCCACCTTATTGACAAATATGATGAGCAGACCAATTCCTATGACTAAATTCGGAAAAATATTACCACCTCAAAATTTCCGGGTATCCAACAGCCAAAAACCTCTTTAAACTGAGGCAGGCGGTCATCGAAGCTGTAATCGGCGAAGTTCTCAAACCAAATAAGCCACTCATTCGAAAAACCCTGCCCATTAAGAAGGAGATAAAATCATGAGCACTATTACGACCCAAGACGGGACGCAGATCTATTACAAAGACTGGGGCCAAGGTCAGCCCATTGTGTTTAGCCACGGCTGGCCGCTGTCGGCCGATGATTGGGATATCCAGATGCTGTTCTTCCTCAAGCACGGTTATCGCGTCATAGCCCACGACCGGCGGGGACATGGCCGTTCCTCTCAGACCGGTGGCGGCCATGACATGGACCATTATGCCGACGACCTGGCGGCGGTGACCGCTCATCTCGACCTCAAGAAAGCGGTGCATGTCGGCCACTCGACCGGTGGCGGCGAAGTGGTGCGCTACATAGCGCGCCACGGCGAAAGCCGGGTGGCAAAAGCGGTGCTCATCAGCGCGGTGCCGCCGTTGATGGTGAAAACGTCGGCCAATCCGGGCGGGCAGCCCAAAGAGGTGTTTGACGGGTTGCAGGCGCAGCTCGCCGCCAACCGAGCCCAGTTCTATTACGATCTGCCGGCTGGACCGTTTTACGGTTACAACCGGCCCGGTGCGAAACCCTCTCAGGGGGTGATCGGGAATTGGTGGCGCCAGGGCATGATGGGAGGCGCCAAGGCGCACTATGACGGCATCGTCGCTTTCTCCCAGACGGACTTCACCGAAGATCTGAAGAAGATCACGGTGCCGGTCCTAGTGCTGCATGGCGACGACGACCAGATCGTGCCTTATGCCGATTCTGCGCCGCTGTCGGCAAAGTTGCTGCGGAATAGCACATTGAAAACCTACAAGGGCTTTCCGCACGGCATGCCCACGACTGAGGCCGACACGATTAACGCCGACCTCCTGGTTTTTATCAAAGAGTGAGCCGTCAAGTAAAAACAGCACTAAGGGCTCACTCAAAAATAACTTCACATTTTATACGCCGATGCATCTCTTACGGCTGCGTTGCGAAAGCTCGGAATATCCAGATATTCCTGCGTTTTCGCGCCTTGCCGGAAGAGCGCCTCAACACCTAAAACTGTGAATTAATTTTTTCGTGAACCCTAAGGAGATCCATGATGAAAGCACAGAGCAAAAATTCCGCAGGAGCGGCAACAACAGCCAAGGTGGCTTACAGGACCGTTATGATCGACGGCCTGGATATCTTCTACCGCGAGGCGGGGCCGAAAAACGCCCCCGTCGTGCTCCTGCTTCACGGCTTTCCGACCAGTTCACACATGTTCCGCAATTTGATCCCGGCGCTGGCCGACGAGTTCCACCTGGTTGCACCGGACTACCCTGGCTATGGGAACAGCTCGATGCCGGCCGTGGAAGAATTCGCATACACCTTCGACCATTTGGCTGAAGTGATCGGCAACTTCATGGAGAAGGTCGGACTGAAGAAATACACATTATACGTTATGGACTACGGCGCGCCGGTCGGCTACCGTCTGGCAACCAAGCACCCCGACCGCGTCCAGGCCTTCGTGGTGCAGAACGGCAACGCCTACGATGAGGGCCTCGACAACGATTTCTGGAAACCGATCAAGGCTTACTGGCAGGAAAAGACGGCGGAGCGCGAGAAGCCCCTGCGCGGTTTCTTCACCCGCGAGGCCACCATCTGGCAATACACCGACGGCGTCCGGGACAAGGAGGCGATCAGCCCCGATACCTGGAATATCGATCAGCCGCTGCTCGACCGGCCGGGAAACGCCGAAATCCAACTCGCCCTTTTCCACAGTTACGGCAGCAATCCGCCGCTGTACCCGAGATGGCAGGCCTACTTCCGCGACTACCAGCCGCCGACCCTTATCGTCTGGGGCAAGAACGATAAGATATTTCCGGCAGCAGGCGCCGAGCCGTACAAGAGAGACCTGAAGAACCTGGAGTTTCACCTGCTCGACACCGGACACTTCGCCCTCGAGGAGGACGGCGACAAGATCGCCGACCTAATGCGTAACTTTCTCCGCAGAAACTTTAAAAGGTGAATCGGAGAAAGCCGGCCTGAAGATGAAGCCAACCAAGCTGATGATCTTCGGAAATCCCAAAGATGAACGATCTGCTTGACAGTATTATCGATGCGCACGGGGGCATGGAACGCTGGAATAGATACGAAAAGGTCGACGCCACGATCGTGAGCGGCGGCGGCTTCTTTGCGCTCAAGGGCATGCCCCAGGATTCAATCCCGCGTCGCATGACGGTGTGGCTGCACGAGGAACGCTCGTCTGTGTTGCCCTACGGTGCTCCCGATCAGCGCACGATGTTCACACCTGATAGGATCGCGATCGAGAAACTCGACGGGACGCTTGTTGCGGAGCGGCACGCGCCCAAGGACTCGTTCGCCGGTCATCAGATGAGCACGCCATGGGACCCGCTGCATCGTGCTTATTTTAACGGCGAAGCGCTGTGGACCTATCTCACCACGCCCTTTCTTCTTGCGCTGGACGGCGTCCGAGTCGAGGAGACCGAGTCGTGGCGGGAGGGCTCGGAGATGTGGCGCGTGTTGCGCGTATATTTCCCAGGTTCGATCGAGACGCATAGCCTCGTTCAAGATTTCTTCTTCGGTGAGGATCTGATGTTGCGCCGTCACGACTATAGCGTGAATATCGCGGGCGGTTTTGCAGCGGCGCAGCTGACCTCAGACTACGCGGTGGCGAACGGTATTCGCCTGCCGACTAAGCGCCGCGCCTATACTCGCGGACCGAATCGCCGGCCGATCCTGGAAATGCTGATGGTTTCCATCGACATCAGCGATGTGAAATTCACATAAGGGATCTGAACACAAGAATGTCCGTCGTCGGACAGACAAGGACGCACAGGAGGAAACAGCCATGGCACATCTGCTCTATATTGAAGCATGTGAAGACCGGCGAAGAGAGAAGGCATCAGTTGTCGCATGCGCCGGGAAGGAGAGGGATTATGTCCAATGACGGTCCTATTCTGGTCACAGGTGCTGGAGGTGGAGTAGGGGGAGTGGGCGGCACGGTTGTGGAGCGGCTGCGCAAGCAGGACTTACCGGTTCGTGCGCTCGTCCATCGCGAAGATAAACGTGCCGAAGCGCTGCGCGCCGCCGGGGCCGAGGTCGTTGTCGGCGACCTGACCTGTGGCGGGGATGTCGAGCGCGCCCTGGCGGGTTGCCGGCGCATGTATTTCGGCATGAGCGTGTCAGCGGCTTACCTGGAGGCGACAGTCATTGCCGCTGCTGCAGCTCGCGAGCACGGCGATTTGGAAGTGTTCGTCAACATCTCCCAAATGACCGTATCGCAAATGAGCCTCACCCAAGATGTCGAGGCGATTACAGGAAGGCCGGCGACCGGCACCCATGACTTTGTTGTGCAGCACGCCGAGTTATTCAGGCCAAACAACCCGCCCCTGAGGGTCTTGGGGGCAATGTGAGCCTGTTATCACTGAGAGAGGATAAGATGAAAGCATACGTTTTGAGCGAAATGGGTAAAGGCGTCGGCGCCTGGAAGCAGGTGGAACGCCCCGACCCAGTTGCCGGTGCGGGAGAAGTGCTCGTTGGAGTTCGCGCTGCGTCGTTGAACTTCCGCGACTTGATGATTGCCGGCGGTTTCTACACCCGTCCAGTGAAGAAAGATGTCATCCCGCTTTCGGACGGCGCGGGGGAGGTGCTCGCTGTGGGCGAAGGTGTGACGCAGTTTAAAACCGGCGACCGCGTGATGGGCGCTTTCGCACCGAGTTGGAAAGACGGGCCGTGCCGGGCGGGCTACTTCGACCTCGCTCTGGGCGGAGGAATTGACGGGATGCTCGCCGAGAAAGTCGCGCTTCCCGCAGCAGGCGTAGTCAGAATTCCCGCGCATCTTTCCTGGGAAGAGGCAGCCACGCTGCCTTGCGCCGCAGTGACTGCGTGGAACGCCCTGATGGAAAATCAGCGTCCGCTAAAGCCCGGCTCTACAGTGCTGGTACTGGGCAGCGGCGGCGTGTCGGTCTTCGCGATGCAATTCGCGAAAGCGGCGGGCATGTGCGTCATCGGAACTTCGAGCAGTGACGTAAAGCTTGACCGCCTGCGCAAAATCGGCCTCGATCATGGCATCAACTACAGGAAAACTCCTGAGTGGCAGGCTGAGGTGAAAAAAATCACCGGCGGTGAAGGAGTTGATCAGGTAATTGAAGTTGCCGGTTCGACTTTGCCGCGCTCGCTTAAAGCGGTCAAATACGGCGGCGTCATCAGTGTCATCGGAGCGGTGGCCGGCGGATTCGATCAACCGATCGACTTGCTATCCATTTTCATGTCGGGGGCCCGCGTGCAGCCGGTTTTTGTCGGTTCGGTGGCGATGTTTGAGGCGATGAACCGCGCAATCGAAGCGAATCAAATCCATCCGATGATTGGCGAAGTGTTCCCGTTCGACCGCGCGCAAGAGGCTCTGGCGAAACTCAAAAGCGGCGCGCAATTCGGGAAAATCGTTATAGCGAGCCGGGGCTGATTAATTCTCACAGGCATCCAAAGGATGCGCTAGAGTATTAGCGCTTCCCTCTTGTTGGAGAGAGTTCGTTGCAAGTTAGAATCCATTGAGGAGGTGTAGCATGGCAAATCCATTTGTTCACATTGAATTGCATACCAAAGACGTGAAGAAGTCAAAGAATTTCTACACGAGCATGTTCGGCTGGAAAATGGAAGAAGTTTCAGGAATGGACTACACGATCATCAACGTCGGCGAAGGCACAGGCGGAGGAATGATGCAGAACCCTATGCCTGGTGATCCTGACAACTGGCTTCCGTACATCCAAGTAGAGGATGTGGCGGCATCAACAAAGAAGGCGAAGTCGCTCGGAGCTACGATTGTTAAGGAAGTCACAGAGGTTCCCGACATGGGATGGCTCAGCGTCATTGTAGACCCGACCGGCGCGGCTTTTGGGCTCTGGGAGCCGAAAATGACCAATTGACGTGGGCTCGTCCCTTTATAGCTCGACCTCGAATCGCGCTCTTTGCCCCAATCGGTGAGGGAATTTTTTCGGCCCCGCCCGTAGAAACGGTTTCGCTCGATGAGGCGATTGCCGCCTACCGAGCGATTGTTGAAGGAAGCTCCGGGAAAAGGTTCGTTATCCGCTTTGGGGAGGCAGGTCGGCGCAAGCGCGAACCGTGCGCAGAAAGAGCAGAGCGAATTCCGCGGCCGCCGGTGACACTCGCCTTTTACCCGGCCGGGTGAAGTTGCGTTTGCGGCGATCAGGTGTTGCTTTGCAACGAGATCCTAACGGAACTCCAGGATCTTGGTGCTTCACTCATGGGTATTTCGCTCATTGGCGGGGTCTGAAGGCAAAGAGCTTCTCAGCAGCCATGGCGGGTAAGTTTGTCGAGGTCGCTTGAGTCGTCTCATCATGGAAAAATAAAAAAGGAGCAAGAGCCGCATGAACCATGGACTAGAAAATTAACGGGCGCTGGTAGCCGGCGGCAGCCGTGGCATTGGGGCTGCGATTGTCAAGCGTCTGGCTTGCGAAGGTGCCCACGTCGCGCTGACCTATGTCAGCAATACAGCTCGGGCTAACGAAACGGTGAAGGCAGCGCCGGAGTCGGGGGTTAAGGCGTTGGCAATCCAGGCCGACAATGCCGCTGCCGGGGCGGTGGTTGCGGCCATAGAGCAAACGGTACGGGAACTGGGCGGGATCGATATCCTGGTCAACAACGCCGGCATCGCCGTCATGGCGCCCGTCGATGACTATCGCCTCGAAGACCTGGATCGCACCCTATCGGTGAACGTGCGCGCGGTTTTTGTCGCCACGCAGGCCGCCGTGAAGCACATGCGGGCAGGCGCATCATCAACATCGGGAGTTGCAATGCCGTTCGCATGCCGTTCGCGGGGGGTGCGGTCTACGCCATGAGCAAGGCCGCTCTCGTAGGACTGGTCAAGGGACCGGCGCGCGACCCCGGACCGCGCGGCATCACGATCAACAATGTGCAATCCGGTCCGGATTTTTCCGGCTTCCACTGGTGTTCGGAAAACCACGCTCCTTAAAACTAAAAAGGAGTGAAAATACATTATCCACCTTATTGACAAATGTGGTGAATAGACCAAACCCTACGCACAAATATGGTTATATTGTGCTCCTTTAAAATAAACCGTATCGAATAGTCAAAAATAGCGGTGACGAGGTAAACAGTCGCAGGCGATCATTGAAGCTGTGATTGGTGAAGGTTTACGAAGGAGCGCCGCACGAAATGAGCAAGACCCTCAAGAACCACATCAATGAGGATCTGCTTGCCTTCTTCAAGGGATAGGCGACTCGATCAAGTGTTGGAGCAACGGGAGAATCAACACTCAGAAGGTGTGCTATGAAATCTTCATTCACAAAGATTCAGTGGGTCGCGACCGGCGCCGCGCTGCTGGCGGCCGGTGCCGTGTTGGCCGCAGCGACGTCCGGCGCCAACGGCCATGAAGTTGGCGTAGAGGTGAAGCCGGTACGCGTGGAGAAGCTTTCCAACGTGCCCGGCAAGACCCTCACGGTCGTCACCGTGAACTATGCACCGGGCGGCAAATCAGGCGCGCATCACCACGCCGGCAGCGTCTTCGCCTATGTGCTCTCGGGGGCGATCAGATCCGAGAACTCCGCCACCGGACCGGCTAAGGTTTACAAGGCCGGCGAAAGCTTCTTCGAGCCGCCCGGCAGCGAGCATCTGGTCAGCGAGAACGCGAGCGCAGCGGAGCCGGCCAGCATGCTCGCTGTCTTTATCGCCGATGATGGTGCACAGCTGACGGTTTTCGACAAGTAAACCTTAATATTGAGACAATGCCATGACCAATACAACTGAACCTCTTAAACTGACCCTCGCTTCGCCGGCGGACCAGATGTTCCCCAAGCTGACGCCGGCGCAGGTCGCCCGCGCCACGGTCCACGGGCGCGTGCGTCCTATCCGGCGCGGAGAGGTGCTCATAGAGTCCGGGGACCAGGTCGTACCGTTTTTTATCGTCACCGCAGGTCAAATCGAAATCGTGCAGCCCTCCGGTACCGGCCAGACACTGATCACGGTCCATGGACCCGGCGGATTCACCGGCGAGATCAATATGATGACCGGTCGCCGGTCAATCGTCCGGGCGCGCGTCATAGAGTCCGGTGAAGTGGTCCAGCTGGATCGCGAACACATACTGGCGCTCGTTCAGACCGACGCCGAGCTCGGCGAGATCATCATGCGGGCCTTCATCTTTCGCCGGGTGGAGTTGATCGCCCATGGACTGGGCGATGCTGTGCTTATTGGTTCGAGCCATTGCGCCGGAACACTCCGGGTGAAGGAATTCCTGACCCGCAACAGCCATCCCTACTCCTTCATCGACCTCGACCGCGAGGCCGATATTCAGGCAATGCTCGACCAGTTTCACGTCTCCGCCGGAGATATACCGGTACTGATCAGCCGCGGCGAGGTGGTGCTGCGCAACCCCACCGATCAGCAGATCGCCGACTGCCTCGGCTTCAACGAAGCCATCGACCAGACCGAGGTGCACGATTTGATCATTGTCGGCGCCGGACCGTCGGGGCTGGCGGCAGCCGTGTACGGCGCATCAGAAGGGCTCGATGTCCTGGTGTTGGAGTCGCATGCGCCGGGAGGGCAGGCGGGTTCGAGTTCGAAGATCGAAAATTATCTCGGCTTTCCGATGGGCGTCTCAGGCCAGGAGCTCGCGGCGCGGGCCTACACGCAGGCGCAGAAATTCGGGGCGCATCTGCTGGTCGCCAAGAGCGCCACCGGGCTCGCATGCGACCGGAAACCTTACGCTATCGATATCGGCACCGGCACGCGGGTTTTGGGGCGCACCGTCATTATTGCAACCGGTGCCGCGTATCGGAAGCCGGCGATTGAGAATCGGGCAGGATTTGAAGGCGCCGGTGTTTACTACGGCGCGACCTTCATGGAAGCGCAGTTGTGCGTTAATGAGGAGGTCATCGTGGTCGGCGGCGGAAACTCAGCCGGTCAGGCTGCCGTCTTCCTCGCGCAGACCGTCAAACGGGTCCACCTGCTCGTCCGGTCCGGCGGACTGGCCAAGAGCATGTCGCGCTATTTAATTCGGCGCATCGAAGAAAGCCCCCTGATCGACTTGCGAACGCACACGGAGCTGGCGGCCTTTGAGGGCAATCACCATCTGGAACGTGTGTCCTGGCGGCACAATCTCTCCGGAAGCGTTGAGAACCGCGACATCCGGCATGTTTTTTTCATGGCCGGCGCCGATCCCAGCACCGGCTGGCTGGATGGCCGGGTGGTACGCGACCCGAAAGGGTTCATCAAGACGGGCTCCGCTATATCCCGGGACGAGCTGATCACAGCGCATTGGCCGCTCGGCCGCACTCCCTATCTCCTCGAAACGAGCTTGCCGGGCATATTTGCAGTCGGCGACGTGCGGTCCGGCAGCATCAAACGGGTGGCATCGGCGGTCGGGGAAGGTTCGATTGCGATTGCCTTCGTGCATCAAGCAATGAGCCAATGAAAGGAGCCCTGATGACTAATCGTAAAGATGGCAACTGACCAGATGGGGGGTGCCGGACTCTTCAAACCGATGCTGCTCGGGTTTCATCGTTTTGCATTGCGGCATGACTTCCGGACAGCGCGTGTGAAAGCGGCAGCCTTGCGGCGGATTCTCGGGATTGGGGATATCGCCCTGCAGGACGATGCGGGGGCTGCCCGTCGGGTGGGGTCTGCTATGGGGATGGCGGACATAAGCGCTTGGGTGTAAGGGTGTTTGGGCGCGGCAAAAAGCGTCTCGCCGGCCGCCATTTCCACGATTTCGCCCAGATACATGACCGTGATGGTATCACAGATATGCTCCACCACGGCCAGGTCATGCGATATAAATATATAAGACAAATCCAACTTTTTACGCAGATCCACCAGCAGGTTTAACACCTGTGATTGTATGGACACATCCAGGGCCGAAACAGGTTCGTCGGCGATCACCAGTTTGGGCTCCAATGAAATGGCACGGGCGATGCCGATACGCTGGCGCTGGCCGCCGGAAAATTCATGGGGATAGCGATCCGCCGCATCCGGTTCCAGTCCGACCATGTTGAGCAGCTCGGCCACTCTAGCTCGGCGGGCGGCTTTATTGCCGATGCGATGAACTACCAGCGGTTCGGCGATAATGTTGCCAATTTTCTGGCGGGAATCGAGCGACGCATAGGCATCCTGAAATACAATTTGCATCTGCCTGCGCTTGGCCCGCAGTTGGCGGGCGGTCAGTTTGCCCAGATCCGCGCCGTCCAGGAAGATATTGCCCGCGGTCGGCTCGATCAGCCTGAGAAGAACCCGGGCCAGCGTGGATTTGCCGCAGCCTGATTCACCGACCACCCCCAGGGTCTCGCCCTGGCGGAGGCTGAAGCTGACATCGTCTACGGCATGCACTTCGCCGCGGCCGCCTTTCAGCGGAAAGTATTTGGTGAGATGCTGCGCTCGCAGCAGTTCAGCTTTCATATGGATTCCAGCAGGCCAGGCGATTCTCGGTTCCCTGGCCTTCAAGCGGAGGAATGTTGCGCCAGCATATATCCATGACGCGTTCGCAGCGCTGCGCAAAGTAGCATCCCTCGGGACGTTCACCGATGCCGGGAACCATGCCCGGTATCGTCGGCAAGTGGGTCCGCTTTTTCCCGATCTGCGGCACGGACGCCAGCAACCCGCGGGTGTAAGGATGACGCGGCTTGCTGAAAATTTGCCCCACCGGCGCTTTTTCGGCAATCATGCCGGCATACATCACGACGACATGATCGCAGAATTCGGCCACAACCCCCAGGTCGTGGGTGATCATCAAAATAGACATTTCGAGCTCTTTTTGCAGTCTGACCAGCAAATCGAGGATTTGCGCCTGAATGGTAACATCAAGGGCGGTAGTGGGCTCATCGGCGATCAAAAGCGCCGGGCCGCAGGCAATTGCCATGGCGATCATCACCCGCTGCCGGAGGCCGCCGGAAAGCTGGTGCGGATATTGAGCGAGCCTGGCGCCGGGTGATCCGATTCCCACCAGGTGCAGGAGCTCAGCGCAGCGCTCGCGGGCCTGGCGCATTCCAAGCCCGCGATGAATGCGCAGGACTTCTGCGATTTGAAAGCCGATCGAAAACGTCGGATTGAGGCTCGTCATCGGTTCCTGAAAAATCATTCCGATGCGATTGCCCCTGATGGAACGCATGGCGGCATCATCCAATTTGAGAAGGTCCCGGCCGTTGAACAGAATGCGGCCGGACTCCACCCGGCTGGGCGGCGACGGCAGCAGCCGGATGATGGACATGGCGGTGACGCTTTTGCCGCAGCCGGACTCCCCCACGAGTCCCAGCGTCCGCCCATGCTCCACCGAAAAGGAAACATCCTCTATAACCTTGAGCGGGCCTCTTTCAGTGGCAAAACTAACCGACAGGCCCCTCACTTTCAGGATCCGCTCGCCGTTCGGCACGGTCTCAAACCTCCTGTCAACTAAAAACTACTCTCGGAAAATAGAATGAAACGATCCAGTCCGGCGCAT
Source organism: uncultured delta proteobacterium (assembly GCA_963769935.1). Classification (GTDB taxonomy): domain Bacteria; phylum Desulfobacterota; class Desulfobacteria; order Desulfobacterales; family JAFDCJ01; genus JAFDCJ01. Next base: position 96,680 of record CAVYNY010000032.1, read on the forward strand.
CGACGATTTCGCTGATTCTCAGATCGGCGCACACGCTGCACAGCATATAGGCTTCCGCCCGCGACAAGGCGTGTTTTGCAGCGAGCAGGTCCACCATGTCGCTGACGGCGGCCCTGGCGGATTCCATCAGGTCCGGTCCGATACCCGTGGTGACTTCATATCCTTTTACGTCTAAGTGCCTTGATACCGGCCCCGGCGTCGAAAATCGCGGGAATCTTAAATTCATCTTTTTTTCGACTTCCAGTTTGACCGTTACATGCATGGGGCTTTCGATGGCCGTGCCGCATACTTCTCCGTCGCCCTGGACCGCGTGGGCATCGCCCATGGAGAACAGCGCACCGGGTACTTCCACCGGCAGGTAAAGTACGGAACCGATACTCAAATCGCGGGTGTCCATGTTGCCGCCGACCCGGCGCGGATTAACGACGCTGTGTCCGCCCTCCGGCGCGGGAGCCACGCCGATGGTTCCCGGAAAGGGCTTCAATGGCACTTTGGCGCCTTTGAGATACGGCGCGGGCGTTTGAAAATCTGCCTCGTATTCCCAGATGTGAAGGGCCGGTTCCTCAAATTGATCTGCCAGCAGGCCGAAACCCGGGATCACTGCCGACCAGCCCCAGCCGGCGGATTTAAATGACAGGATGGTTACCTTCAGAGCATCTCCCGGTTCGGCGCTCTCCACATAGACCGGTCCGGTAACCGGATTGACTCTGCCGAAATCAAGGTTTTTGACATCCTCCAGGGTGGAGTTGCGATGAATCTGTCCGCCGCCGGCATCCACCGTTTCTATTTCAACAACGCTGCCCGGTTTGACGCTCAATACCGGCGGCAGCGACCGATTCCACCCGTAGTGGCACTTGTCCCCGTGAATCGTGTAGTCAGGTTTTAGCGGCATGAGATAATTACCTCCCTTCAGTGTTTATTTTTAGCAGCGCGCCATCGGCAATTGGTTGTCGATGTTGACAAGTGCTTTGGTTATCTAAAGGTTTCAGGTGTCAGCAACTGGAAAACATTAAATCACAAATTACAGGCACCAAACGAATTACAATTCCCAAAATTCAAAATCCTAAAAGTGTTTCGTCTTTGAGCAAACTGGTTGACCGGCAACCGGCGGCTACGCTGACACCTGAAACCCATACAATGCAAAGATTGGTAACTTGCAGCGCCAAAGGCACTGATTCCTGCAAGCTTACCCCGATAACGTATCGGCTATTGCGCATCCTTGGCATAGACGTACTCGTAGTTGACCGGTATGTGGACCGGATCGACGAAGATCGCATCCGGACCGCCGAGACGCGCCGCCCGCATGGTGAAGCGCTGTTCGTTGAAAACCGGCGCCCAGGGGGCATCGTCCATCAGCTCGATAAAAATCGAGCGCCACAGTTCCTCCCGTTGAGCTTTCATCGCCGGATCGCTCATGGCATCGGCTTTGGCTGCCAGCGCGTCGAGTTTTTCATTACAATACCAGGACCAGTTCCAGCCGCCTTTGACGGCACCCCCACAGCCCAGAATCGGACCGTAAAAATTGGAGGGGTCCGGAAAGTCGGCAATCCAGGCCATTCCGCCGGACCAGATCATCGGCGCCTGGTCTTCCTCGCCGCCGGCGGCTATGACAGTGGATTGCGCCAGGGTTTTGATTTCAGCCGTGATGCCGATTTCGGCCAGGTCGCGTTGAATCGCCTGGGCGATGCGCGGATTGGGATCGGTATTGTTGGCATACAACTCGGTGGTAAAGCCTTTGGGGAAGCCGGCCTCTGCCAGGAGGGCTTTGGCCTTGGCCGGGTCGTAGGGGTACCCTTTATAATTTTTGTCGTAGCCGGGCATGGCCGGCGGCAGCGGCTGGTTGGCCGGCACGGCGCGGTTGTTGATGATCATGCAAATGCGTTGTTTGTTGATCGCCATATTGACCGCCTGGCGCACTTTTTTATTGTCAAAGGGTTTGATGCGAACATTCATGGAAACATAGCCGGTATGCAGCTGTCCGCCCTCTATGATCAGATCGGCGTTTTTGGGATCGTTCTTCACCTGCAGAAAACGGGCCGGCGGGATGCCGTCGCCCAGAATGTCCACCTCACCCTGCTGCAGGCGCAGCAGGGCCACGGTGGGTTCCTGGCCGACTTCAAACACAATTTTGTCCAGGCGGGGCAGACCGGGTTTGTAGTAGTCCGGGTTGCGCACGTAAACGACACGTTGGCCCAATTTCCACTCCTCCATCTTGAAGGCCCCGGTTCCGACCGGATGGGTGCCAAAATCCTGGCCGTATTTTTCAACTTCCTCTTTTGGAACGGCGAAGGAAAAGTTGATGGCCATGACATGCAGAAAGGTAGCGTCCGGCTGCGACAACTCGATCTTCAGCGTATAGGGATCGACTACGGTCATGCCGCTTAATTCTGTGGCTTTCCCCGTCGTCATCTCGTCAAAGCCTTTAATGCTCCAGAAAAAACCCTGTCCGGGGCTTTGGGTTTTGGGATTAACGGCCCTTTCGATGGAGTACTTGATGTCTTCAGCCGTCAGCTTGCGTCCATTATGGAATTTGACATCCTGGCGCAGTTTAAACGTGTAGACCTTGCCGTCGGGAGAGATGGTGAAGCTTTCGGCCAGATCGGGTTTGAGATTGTAGGTCCCCGCTTCGTAGTCCATCAGACCGTTAAAGAGCGCCTTGATCATGGACCAGTTCTGCCAGTCATAGCCGATGGCCGGATCAAGGGTGCTGATGTCATCTTTGTAGGTGACGACCATGGTACCGCCCTGTTTGATGTTTTCGGCCCCAGCCGGCGTCAGGACGCCCATTGTCACCGTCAGACCAACAATTAGTGTAAGCAACAAAATTTTTTTCATTTTCCTTCTCCTTTTCCAGACGCTTGCGTGCAAAGCACTTGTGTGTCAGTATTTTACTACCTCAAGTACACCCGCGGATCGATGAACGGGATAATCAGGTCGGCCAGCATATTGCCGAGCACAATGCCGACGGCGGCCACCAGGGTAACGCCCATGATGACCGGGATGTCCACCATTTGGATGGCCTGCCAGGCCATCTGGCCGATGCCGGGCCAGCCGTAGACCGATTCCACCACGACCGCGCCGGCCATAAAAATGCCGATGTCGAGACCGATCATGGCAATTACCGGCAGAATGGCGTTGCGCAAGGCATGGACCAATACCACCGCGCGTTCGGTAAGGCCTTTAGAGCGGGCGGTGCGGATAAAATCCTGGCGCAGTACATCCACCATGCTCGAGCGCATCATCCGCGAATACCAGCCGCCGCCGGAAATCCCCAATGTCAGCGCCGGCAGGCACAGATGCTTAATCGTCCCGTAACCGCCCAACGGGAAAATGGGTATGATGTGGGCAAATAAATACAGCAGCAGCAGGCCCAGGACAAACTGGGGTATCGACACCCCGGCAAAAGACATTGCCATGATCCAGTTGTCCGCTGATCGGCCCCGTTTGGTAGCTGAATAGATGCCGGCCGGCAGACCGATCAACAGCTCAAAAAATATGGTCCCCACCATGAGCAGAAGCGTGGCCGGCAGCCTGCTCAAAATCAGCTCGCTGACCTGGGTTTTCTGCTTGTAGGATCGGCCCAGGTCCCCCTGCACCAGGCGGCCGATATATTTCAGGTACTGCACAGGCAGCGGCTTATCCAGTCCGAGTTCCCTGCGGATGGATTCGACTGTTGCCTGGGTTGCACTTCGGCCGGCGATCATTCTCACCGGGTCGGCCGGCATCAGATAGGTGAGGCAAAATGTTATCAGGGTAACACCGATTAAAATCAGAACGGCCTGGCTGAGTCTTTTGGCAAGAAAAACCGGCATTATTGGCGCCCCCTTTGGGTGGGGTCCAGGGCATCCCGCAAGGCATCGCCCACCAGGTTAAATGACAGGGACAGCAGCATAATCGCGGTGCCCGGGAAAAAGACCAGCCAGGGGGCGTCCAGGAAGTAGGACTGGCTCTCATAAATGATGCCGCCCCATGATGGTGTGGGCGGCCTGACGCCAACCCCGAGAAACGATAGGGTCGCTTCCAACAAGACCGTCGTGGCAATGCCTAGAGTGCCCCAGACAAGCAGCGTCGGCCACAAATGGGGAACAATATGAATAAAAAGAATCCTCGGCCAGGCGGCACCAATGGCACGGGCGGCTTCGATATATTCCAGCTCGACGAGTGCGACGGTCTGGCTGTAAATCACCCTTGCGATTTGGACCCAGTTGACCAGGGCGATAACCAGCGCGACGATCCAGAGGCTGGGTCGAAAGATGGCCGCCAAGGCGATGGCCAGCAACAATGCCGGAAAAGCCATCATGAGATCTGTAAAGCGCATGATGACAGTGCCCGCCAGCCCCTTGACATAACCGGCCACGATGCCCAGGAAAGCACCGATGAACACCGCGGCGCCGTTGGCGGCAATTCCGATGATCAAAGATGTTCGGGCGCCGTAAAGCAGTCGTGCGAAGAGGCTGCGCCCCAATAGATCCGTGCCGAGCCAGAATGTTTTATTGGGCGGAAGCGGCGCCCCCTCCAGGGTCAGCCCTTCGAAGAATTGTTTGTTGGGAGGGTGGGGGGTGATGGCAGGCGCAAATATCGCTGCGCCGGAAAATACCACAATCATGGTCAGGCCGAAAAGTGCCAGCTTGTTCTTTAAAAGTTGTTTCAGGACGTAAGGCATTTTGTCTAAATAATGAAACGGCCGATGCCTGTCAAGGAGGAATTCCTTTTCCCACGCCGGCCAAAACAACGGTCGGTCTGATCAAAAAAGAAACTAGTGAACGTCGAACGTCGAAGTTGGACCTGCCCGCAATGCCTTGAAACGAGTCCGATGCGAATTTAAGCATTTAGTTTATAGCTCATTGATTACGCTGACCCAACGTACGATGCATGGCAGGCGGGCGTTCGATGTTCGACGTTCAATCAATTCATTGTTCCAACCTCGTGAAGTTTTATAAAGCCTACCAACCAATAACTAATAACAAATAACTCCCCTTTTGGTTGCCGTAGGCTTGCATGTGCCGGTATGCTATTCCGACACCGGCAGGGCAAACGCTATTTTTCCATCCCCGGCAGCGGTTCGGATCGCAAACTGCTTGCCGGAGTCAAGCCCGGCCAGATAGCCGTTCGCCGCCGACTTGATCAAGTTCAGTTTATCCTCCGGCACCGGCCCGGGTTTGACATGAATGAGCGGCAGGAGAAGCGTGAGCCCATGCACGACGATCGGATCGATCTGTTTTTCCTGGCCGAGGTACAGCGACAGCTCCAGTATCAAAGGGTTAAGGGTGTCGCCGATCGTGGCCGTGTCCTGCAAGCTCTCGATCTTTTTTGCAATTACCTCGGCTTTGCCCGCATATTCCGGGTATTTCTGAATGGCGTGAAAACCCACCAGGTTGGCGGCCGTCCAGACGAGCTCTTCCTGATTCGGCGGGGTTATTTGCCAACCGGCACATGCCGTCAGCATACAACCAGCAACGATAAGTAAAATAAATTTTTTCATTTTGAGCCTCCTTTGTCGAATGGTTCTGTTTTTCATATGCGAAGCAAGCGTTATTTACGGCTTGGGTCCTTCCTCACTTTTGCCTAAACTGATCGGTTAGAGGTTCAGGGTTCAGGGTTCAAAGGCTACCGGCAATGGGTACTGATTACCATATCTATGAAGATCCGGAATACTTGATAAATTCTATTGGGTATGACGGCGCTATGATCACGATGAAGACAGAAATCCTGTAATGTGAGTTGCTTGGAGGTTTTTCAACCCTGAATCCCGCCGGGGCGGGAAACCCTGAACGGACAATAAACCTTCCCTGCCGAATCTTTAGTCTCCCAACGCTTTTTTGAGCCTGATCATCTCAGGATCTTCCGCGATCAGGGAAGGGACCACCGTATCGATGAGCTTAATTTGTTCCGGCTTTAAATAAAATGACGTCGGCAGCTTATAGCAGCGGGCTTTCAGCTCAGGATCCCCGATGTTGCGAAAATTTATTTCTATGGTGTAAGGCTCCTCCAATAAAGATAATGAGCGCGTCCGGCTGCCGATGTCGATCGCCGGTTTATAAATCTCTTGACTGAGGGCTTTAATTTCCATCCAGCGTTTGGCCGACAGGATGTCCATGGATGTTACCATGGTGTATTCAATGACCGAGCTGATGCGTGGTGCACCGGGAGATTTGCTCGATTTGTCATCCGGCAGGACACCGGCATTTACATTGATGATGATCAACCGCTTGAGCGGATTGTCCCGGTCGTTTAATTTTTTATTGATGATGCCGTTGGTGCCGAACTCATCGATGATTGCCTGCAGGCCCTGGTTGTCGACCAGACCGCCATCGGCCAGGTGCATGTATCGGTTGCGTTTATCGTTATAAAACTCAAGCATGCGCGCATAATAATACTTTTCGATGTTGTTTCTGGCATTGCGTCGCGCCATGACATAGTCGATGTTCTTTGACAGGTCAACCGGTTCGCCGTAGTTGATAACTGTGAGCGGCGACAGCAGGATGGGAAAGGCCGAGGAGGCGGCGCAGGCGTATCCGATGGGATACCTGGCAAGATCGGAATCCAGCCGATTGAAATAGGCGGGCGTGAACGTAAACCGGTCCCCGAGTGCCAGGTGGGTCGCATGGATCCAGGCAACCGGATGCGGGGGCAGGTCGCTGAAGGTTTTGCCTTCGAATACCGTCCGGTCATAGAGTTCGGCGGCCATGTTGATCCGGTCGTATTCGGGCGACAGCAGCCGCAGCCCCTGCCAGGGTGGAATGATGATTCCCCTGGCCAATTCGCCCTGAATGTTGCGCTCGATAAACCGCCGCCGGAAGATTTCCATATTGTCCTTGTACAGACACCAGGCCGCCGCCGCAAAACTGCCGCCGGAGATGCCGGAGATATAATCGATTTCATCGGCCAGGGTCGAGTTAATTTGACGGCCGGAAGGATCCTGATAGGTATAAGGTATTTGTTTTAAGACCTCCAGGGTTTTCCAGCTTATGGCCGCCGCCCGGGTGCCGCCGCCGGAGAGCGCTACGAAAACCAGGGTTTGCGTATCCTGCCTGACTTCCGGGGCAGGGATCGGGATGGGTGCGGGTTGTTTTTCAAGCTGAACGTTATACCGGGGGGCGCAGGCGCCCAGCGGCAGGATAAGTAGACAAAGCACACTTGCTGCGGCAATATACCGTCGTGACGTTTTCATGCCTGAATCTCCACTATCTTTGGATGTCTTGGGGTTGTGTTTTTAAGGTCGACTTCTTTTTCTTCGGCTGTCGGCAGATCGACAGACACAAGCATTAATTCTCTGCGCAGGATGAGGGTTTCGCCAACCTTGCCGTTTTTTTGCCGGTTTATCAGAACATCGATGTCCTGTTCTTCTTTACCCGGCACAATGACTCGCATGAATTCCATGAGAATTTCCTTTCTAAAAATTGAACTGAAACGATCCTCTCTCAGCGGAGATGATTCCGTCATCCAGATATTTTTTGGTAACCGCCGCCCGCTTGGCGGCATCCGTCATGGGGTTGCGTCCGTGGGTTTCACGGATCTTCAGGTAGGCGTCGATGAGTTTACCTTCATCGGCCGTGTCCCAATTTTGCGGGTTCGCCAGACCGGTTTGATCCATTGCCTTTTCCAGGCAGGGTTTGACGTAGCCCGGCCGATTGACGTGATTGTCCAGAAGCAGGCCTACGCCGTACTCGGATGTCACCAGATCGGCTATAAAGTATCCTCGCACCCGGTAGGAATTGGACCGGTAAAAAGTGTTTATCCGTGACAGTGCGTGCTGAATCTCGATGGTCTGCACGACCGGATTCTGGCCTGAGAGCCAGAAATAAAATGCCCATTCGCAGGCGCGCAGCTGTTCTTTTTGAGGGGCAGCCGCCAGCTTTTGTCCGGCGAGGGTGAAAAAACCGGAAATCTCATCGGTGTCGATAATATCAAGCCCGTGCTCTCCATAGTATTCCTGAAAGACGGCCTGCTCGGCCGTTTTGATTTTCCGGAGCAAGGCCGGGAGCTCACCCGGATCGTTTCCGACGCCGGCGGTCCACTGAAACATGCCGAAGGTCATAAACGCATTGTCCCAGGTGTTGACCGCATCCAGACGGCCTTCGTTTTCCGAGACGGCAACCATGACATTGATGGCCGAGTCGGTCAATCCAAAATTACTCAGCGATGGTCGATTGGCATTGATATAATCCAGGGGACTGCGCTGGCCAAAAACGTAAACTCCCCGCTTGAATTTGGTGAAGCGGACCTCCTTGCCGGCCAGCGACGCATAGATGCGGGATTTTCCGTTCTCAATTGCTTCCCGGACATTGACCTCGGCGGCGGTCTTTGCAACCGGCGCCGTATCTTCGGCCCAGTTGGGGCCGTAAAAATTCTTGAGCCGGTCGACAATGCGCTGCGCCAGTTCCCGGGTGAGTTCACGGCCGTCGCTGCGAATATCTTCCCGGCGGGCAAAGGCTTTAAGGGCCTTGGCCGTTCCGGCGCCGTAGTTGCCGTCGGCACCGTACTTTTCCCAGTTGAGTTCCGCGCCGAATCCCAGTTCGTGGAGCAGGGTCTGCAAGGCGGCCACGGCGGTATTGTGCGGCGAGCGCCGGAAGTACAGGTGCTCGACCTTGTCCTGGGTCACCGCATTGTGGATATGCCGCAGATCGTCCAGGATGTCATAGCGGTCGATGAGTTTAGCGGCGATGGCCGGGGTGATGATCTGGCCGTCACCGGACAGACCGTTGCGTTCGGCAAAGGCCTTCACCGCCCGGGTGGTGCCGCCGCCGTAATCACCATCCGCGCCGTATTTCTGCCAGTTGAGTTCATCGGCAAAACCAAGCTCATATAAAACGGTTTGCAAGGCTTGAACCGCCTCCCGCTGGTCGGAGCCTCGTCTTAAAATCGACGCGACTTTTTGATTCCGGATTAATTCTTGGATCGTCTCACGAGGCAGCATCATTGACGCTCCTTGATCGATAGTTGGCAGATATAATGAAGGTTGATGGCAATCTCGGCGTTCTCGGCAAGCTTTGCTAAAAAACACCTGTCTATGCCCGGATGCCTGGATCAGATAAGTCACCGTCAGCCTTGATGATCCAATTGACATGAATGTTCTTTGGGCGGATTTCCTCAGAACTTCCTTAATAATTTCAGTCAATCAGGGTCAGTTCGCAGGTTCGATTCTGGTTTTTATAATTGTTCCAAACCAGCAACTGCAGGCCTCGCCCGGTATCGCCCTGATCCTTGTATTGGTCGTAGGTGCCATCCGTAAAATAGCATGTGCTCCAGATATTTCTAACATGCGTCGTTTTTCCGTCTCCGTCCACGCCGTTTGCGTCCCCCGCGTCGGTATTGCTTGCGCGCCACCGGCCGTTGCCGGCTGCGTAATAAAATGTAAAAAAGACCGATGCGCTTTCGGTATTTTCATCCGACGCCCAGCGGGTCATGGCCAGGCGCACCTGGCAGCCGTCGTAATCGCCGCAAAGCGCAACCAGGGTATCCTGCGGGATTGTCTTCGTCCGGCCGCCGTACTTCACTCCGGTCAATGAGAGGTGGTAGCGGGGCGAAATTTCGTAGACCCCCTCGGGCTCATCGTCCCTCTGGTAGCGGGCGAAGTACGTGACTTGGCCCTTGATGCGGGCGTTGCCGGCAACGTCCAGCGTCGCTTCGGGACTGGCCGTACCGATACCGACATTGCCGCCTTGCATGCTGACCTGGCCGTTCAGTTTTGTATCTCCGACAATTTCTAATTTTGCTGCAGGATTCGTCGTTCCAATACCGACGTTGCCGCCGTCCATGACCACATTGCCGCCTGCGGTCACCGTCAGCCATTTTTTGGCGCCGGAAGGATCGGTTACGTTCAGCGGGATATGATCTTTAAGCGGTTGAATGGCAAGGTGCTGATCATCGTCAGGAGCGCGATTAATTCCAACCGAACCGTTAATTTTCGTGCTGCCGGCCACATCCAATTCTGCCTCAGGCGTCGTGGTCCCGATGCCGACCCGGCCGTTTTTATCGATAAATAAGGCATCATCGCTGCTCTGCCCGATTTGAACACGGCCGCCCGGCAGCATGATGGCCAGCAGAAAAATCACCCCACAAGCAAATGCGTTGCGAAATCTCTTTGGATTTTCATTACCGGCAGTTAGTTTGCCGTGCTCCGCCCTGCCAGATTTGCTTGGCGACAGTTGCTTCATTTTTTCTCTCCCTTCCTACCCGGATCCGCCTTGAGGCGGAGAAAAGGCTGCCACAAAGGCGGCCGGACACACAGGGAAACCTTCCATCGTCAGGGCAGCCGCATGATAAATGCCAGGGCATAAAAAGACGGCCGGTTTTCATGCGGTTGGCCTTGGCCTGCGGGGAAAGTAGTAAAACTATGACTGTGATTGCCGGCACTGTCCGTATTGACCGATCCCCGCCACCGCACATCGTTGGGGTCGGCATTGCTGCCGCCCCCGAATCCCATGTCGACCGTAGTTTGACCGGGGATGTTTCGCTTGCGCTTGGTCAAACCTTTGGCATCGGTTCCCTCTATCCAGTGCTGGTGAATACCGGCGGCTGCAGTCTGGCCGGCATGCACATGCGGCGGCAGTTGATCAACCGTCAGTATGATGCTGTCGGCACCGCCGTTATCGCCGATTTTGTAGCTGCGACCGGCAGCGGCGACAAAGCGGTCCTGCAGATCCGGCGCCCCGTTTTTACCATTGCACAATTGCCAGCCTTCGTAGGGGGTGTCTTTGCGGCCGGTGCCCTCCACATCAAAGACCTGGTCGATGTCGCCTGCAAACATGACAATTGCGCCCGGCGGCACCATTCCGATTCCAAGAATGGCGCCGTTTACATCCAATTTCGCCCGCGGGGCCTGCCGGCCGATGCCGACATTGCCGTTTTGATCGATGAAAAGGGCATCGCCACTTTCAGCGTAGACAAGATAGTTGCCCGTCAGGACGAAAAAGGCGGTCAGAAATATCAAAACTGCGGCCAAGGATTTGAACACTATTCCGCCGGCCGCGGATATAGCGGATTGACATCGCCGGTTCGACTCACTTTGGAAACGTTCTGCAGCTTTCATATTTATCTCCGGGCTTAAGTTTTAAATAGCAGCAGGCATTGCATCCTGTGAACCAATTCAATTTTTGAGTAGATAAAATTTGGGATGACGGCAGGGGGCAGCCGGATTATAAATAAAAATCCCGATGAGTGAGGTGTGCCGATGCGGTTTAGGAGAAGCATCGATTGATGGAACCCGCCTTATTGAAAGCTGAATAAGCAAGAGCGGTGAATTGTATTTGGGATTCGGCTGCAGCCCGGTTTATGGAAAGTCACAATGACCGTATATTCTCTGTATCCGCTTATCGAAGTTGGATTTATTTGTCAAGTTAGATATTGTACGAGAAGTAATGATTACCGGATTCGGTTATTCCAACTTAATCCTTTTCGATAACTGGTAATCATGATAATAGAAAAAGGCAACTAACGCCTGAAAAAAATGCTACCTTGACAATCTCTGCCGTAGAATTATTGTAACCTGTTAGATTACTTATTAAATGATTTAGGAGACGCGAGATTTTTTATGCAACGAAATCTTCGGCGCCCGGCCGATTCAAAAAAAGACATCGCCAACGACTTGTCTTTATAAACAATCTCACATCAGCAATTCTTCCGCTATTGCCTATGCTGACTCCGGCGGGCGTTGAACCAACAGCTCTCCTTGCCGTCTTTGGCGGACAGGCCGCCTTCGTCTTTCATTGCTCTTTTCAACAGGCCTTGATCAGATCCTGCGCTCAAGGAGGAGCCAGCTTGCCAGTTAAAACCTAAAGGAAATAAGAGTATTTTTGAAGACACCGGCCGGCAAAGCAGAGCCGAAAGATGTTTGAGATCAAATTATGAAAGCCCAGCGGTTCGAGGGAAACGCGAGCGGTGGCTGTTGGAATGAACTTATCAAAGTGTAAAAAAATAAACCCTTAAAGGAGGAAACCAAAATGGCTGCAGCTGAAGGTGAAAAGACAAAAGAAACCTCAGACAAAGGGAATCAACCGCCAACAGACCTTCCTCAGACGGCCACGCCATCGGATGTGCTCTCGGGGGCGGAACAATTGCTGGACGGAGAAAACCACTACGGAATTGCTATCTTGGTGGCAAGCGACGGCGTTCCATCGACCTTGATGATCCCCGATGTCGGCGGGGTCAAAGATGGGAAACCTGTCTTCATTACCAAACCGATAAGAATTAACGGCGATAATTTAAAGGCTTTCCTCCAGAATAAAGGGGTAACTCTACCCGATCCGCTGCCCGATCTAATCGGGAACACACAAATTTCTTGCGAAGCGTTCTATTGGACGAATGCCGGCCCTATGTTGATGATGTTCGCGATTAACTTTAAAGAAGGTCTGATAAAAACACTGACGGGTGATCCGGACCTAGAAAAATTGTTTACTATTCAAGGCGCAGCCGTGCGGGTGATTCGCTGTCCAAAGGGTTCATTTGATGTTCTCAAACAATACGCTGCCGGTCTTTCAACATAAGCATAAAAAGCTGATGGAAGTTGCGACATCGATGTCGAACAAAGGGTGGGGTGGGCATCGGCCACCGATATCAGCGATATTTGGTGGGCAATGCCCACCCTACGATATAGAATTTTAGCAACGTTTGGGTTTACATGTCCGCCCGCGTCTCATCGCAGAAGGATAATATTTGCATGTCGAAATCAGAAATTCAGCAACAGACCGATCTTATTCTAAAGGTTTCGATCGCTCGAATTCCGATCTCGATTCAAGGAACATTCTCCGATGGTAAAATAGAGGAATTTTCCGCGGCCGTCACCATCCGCAAGTCATTAAAGGCTTTCCTCAACGATCTGGGGGTCGACTTCGGCGAAGCCATCAAGGTCCTGGAGCAGTTGGCCGGCGGCAAGGGTTCAAACATTGCACTTGAAGAACTGGCCTTTGCCTATCACACCAATGCACCGAAGTATATGCAAATCATGGTGACGATGACTGCCGGTGCCGGCCGCTGCCGATTTGTAATTTTAAAGGAGATCGGCAACGGCGGCTATATGGCGGGCCTGGATTTGCAGTCGGACGGCGGGGCCTTGAAGAACAATTTTCTGGCCGGGCTGATCGGCGACATTAAAATCAGCGATCTGGGCCTTTTTTACGCCAGCCAAGCCATTCCGAACGTCAAATTTCCAAGCTCGGATCCCGGCGGGAAAAGGGTGCCTGACTTTATCCAGGGCCTGAATTTTTCCGCCGGAATTCTTGTGGGGGGCGTCAATCTGCTCGATATGCCGGGAACCCAGGCCGGGCCGCAAACCGCCCCGGCGGAGCCGCAGAGACCGCCGGCACCCCAAGCCGCTCCGGGCGCCCTGGAAACCCCGCTGGCCGGAGAATCGACCAAGTGGATCGAGACGAACAAAACGATCGGCCCATTGTCCATTCGACGGGTCGGATTGGGTTACGAAGCGCCGCGAATTGCGATCAAGTTGGATGCCGGGCTGCGGTTGAGTTGTTTGACGTTTAAGTTCGAAGGCCTGGGAATGAGCTACCCGCTGGATCAGTTTACCGCCGACCCCAAAAAGATCTGGCAGCATCTGAAGTTCCTGCTGGACGGCGCGGCCGTGATCTTTGAGCAGGGCCCGCTGACCATTGCCGGGGGGCTGCTGAAGGTCAACGATTCTCCCCTCCAGCTGGACGGCACGCTGCTGATTCGAACCCAAATCTTTACCATTGCGGCCATTGGCTCCTACGCCGACCTGGATGGCACCCCCTCCTTTTTTGTGTTTGCGGCCCTGCAAAGGGAGCTGGGCGGCCCCCCCTATTTCTTTGTCCTGGGATTCTCGTTCGGCTTCGGCCTGAATCGCGCCCTGAAGCTTCCGACCATCAACGAAGTCCAGAATTTTCCCCTGGTTCAGGCGGCGACGAATCCCAACTATCTTGGGCAAAACTTGGATCTGCGGATGATCAGCCGCAAATTGGGCGTCTACATCTATCCTTCGGCCGGCAATTTCTGGATCGCCGCGGGTATCAAGTTTACCTCCTTCGGCCTGATTGACTCCTTTGCGCTGCTTTCGGTTTCGTTTGGCACCCAGTTTGAAATCGGACTGCTCGGCCTGGCGAAGATGCGCATCCCCAGAGAACTGCCCGGGACCTCGGCCGTGCCGGTCATCGTATTCGCCGAAATGGCTTTCAAGATTGCCTTTTCGACGGAGAGTGGACTGTTGTCCTTTGAAGCCCGATTGACTGAAAACTCTTATGTCCTGCGCAAGGATTTTATGCTGAGAGGCGGGTTTGTATTCTATTCCTGGTTTGCCGGGCCGCATGAAGGCGATTTTGTCGTTTCGCTCGGCGGATACCACCCCAGGTTTCAGCCCCCGGCGCACTACCCTAAACCCGATCTGGTGGAATTTATCTGCAAGACCGGTGCCGTCACGATTAGCGGCTATTGTTATTTCGCTTTGTGCCCCTCGGCCATCATGGCCGGCGGCTCTCTCAGCATCGTCTATCAATCCGGCGGCATCAAGGCCTGGTTTATCGCCTATGCCGACTTTTTAATTCAATGGAAGCCCCTTTACTACGATATTGCGATCGGAATCTCAATCGGTGTAGCGCTCAACCTGAAAATCGGCATTATTCGGATACATTTGTCGTTGGAGTTGAGCGCTGCGGTCAGTCTGCACGGTCCGCCCCTGGGCGGAAAGGCTCGCATATCGTTATGGATTATTACCTTTACGGTTAAATTCGGCGAGGCCAAACGCCTGCCGCCTCCCTTGCGGTGGGAATCCGATGACTCCGAAAAATCCTTCGCCAAATCGTTTTTGCCGAATCCGGATGTCACCCGCATCTCGCTGGCCGACGGCCTGCTGCAGGAGGTCAAAGGGAAGGATAGAACCCACCGGCTGGTGAACCCGCACAAACTTGTTTTGAACTGCCGCACCCTGGTACCGGCCACTGCCGTGCTCTACAATGGCAAACCGCCGATGGGCGCCGACCAAAAACCGCTGAAAGTTCTCCAACCCAGCGTCAACGGCAAACCAACAGAACTGGGTATCCGCCCCATGGGAAAGTCCACGCTCTATTCCCGCATCGATATTATGTTCGAGCCCGGCGGCGGAGCCTCTGAAGCCGCCGAACAGTATCTGGCGCAGTATATTGATGTTTGCCTGACGACCAGGAGCATACCGCTCGCACTCTGGGGCGGGGATAAAATGAGCATCGTCAGTCCGCCCAAGGCGGATGAGCAGATGATCG
Source organism: uncultured delta proteobacterium (assembly GCA_963769935.1). GTDB lineage: Bacteria > Desulfobacterota > Desulfobacteria > Desulfobacterales > JAFDCJ01 > JAFDCJ01. Next base: position 111,886 of record CAVYNY010000032.1, read on the forward strand.
ACCACGCCCTGGTGGGCTTGGAAATCCGGACCAGACCCGGGCCGCGGCCCTGGGAGACGCCGGTCCTGGACCTTGAAGTCTTGGCTTATGATCGATATCAGAAAAATTTCAATTGGTCGGACCTCGCACCAGCTGAGGCCCTGCCGGGCTTTGGGGATGCGACGATTTCCAATACCATCAACAAGGGGGAAGTCGTCCGGAAAAGAAGTCAAATCCTGACCACGTTGATCGAAAGCGGCCGCCGGACCCTGAAGCCGGAAGAGATTCAGCTCGATCAATTGGCGCAAAACGCCGAGTTTATCTTCCAGGCCTTGCCGGCGATGGCCCGGGCGGGACAGTATCCTCCCCGGGGCTATCGGGAGACATGATGGCATGACTGAAAAAATTGAATACCAGCCGCCCGTCACTGTAACAGCCGGACAGATTCAGTTCATCGAAGCCTGCCATCCGCCGCTGGCGGCAGGCGAATACAAGGCCGGCATGAGTCAGGTCATCAAAGCGTCCGAGGATGCGGCCGTGCCCTGGAATTCCGATCCCTATCGTTCAGACCTGGTTTTCGCGGTGGATGCGCCCCGCTTCACCTTCAATCCTGCCGACATCCATTCGGTCTATCCCCCGGTCAATGCCGGCGGCAGTTTTAACAATGCCTTGCCGCACGTCGTCTTTGCCCGGCGCACCCTGCCGTGGGAGCGCACCTTGGACGGCCGGCCCCCGGAATTCGGTCAGGCGTTTCCGCCTTGGCTGGGAATTCTCCTGCTGACCGAGGACGAGTTAACCGATCCAACGACCGGACGGCTGCGGGAAGTCGTCTCACTGCCGATCTTAAGCGAGGATAAAGACAGCCTGCTGATTCCGCGCGGAAAAGAAAAGGTCTTGGTGCCCGACCTGGGACAAGACGGTTCCGGCGACACAGAGGACCAAAAATTTCGCGCGCAAAAGTGGGCCGGGGAAAAATGGCAATACGAAAAGAAAACAGACGACCAGAACGAAAAACAGCTGTGTCTGGCAATTGATTTGCCGGCCGATCTTTTCAAGGCGGTTGCTCCCCGACTTGATGACTTGCCCTATCTGGCCCATGTCCGCCAGATCGATACCGGCAACAAGGAGGTCCTCGGTGTCAATGACAGCGGCTGGTTTTCCCTGGTCATCGGCAACCGTTTGCCCCAGACCGATAACCGTCATCACGCCTTTCTCGTTTCCCTGGAAGGGTGGCAGGATCGTTTGAAAGACGACTGGCAGCCTGGAGACGGCCGGCAAGTGCGATTGGCGGTCCTCGGAACCTGGACCTTTAACTGTGCCGGTTCAAACGATTTCAAGGCCCACATGGATCTATTGAATTTCGACCGGAAAAATCCGCCGCCGCCCGAAGCTCGCAAAAACCTCCCCGACTCCTGGCTGCATCTGCCTTATGACCCCTATGATAATGAATCGCGGGAGCCGAAGAATATCGTCAACACGGCATATGCACGGGGCTATACCGCCTGCAACCACATCATGCGCCAGGGAGAAAAAACGGTTTCCTGGTATCGGGGACCGCTGGTTCCGTTGAACTATGACAAACCGGCCCAGGTTCAGGAACTGATTTGCTGCGCCGATGAACTGCTGCGCTACGACCCGGACATCGGCCTCTTCGACGTTACCTACGCCGCTGCGTGGCAGCTCGGACGGCTCCTGGCGCTTCAAAACCAAAGCTTCGCCCTGGCTTTGAATCGCACCCGCCAAGCATTGCGGGTCAGGGCCGAATGGCTGGTGCACCGTGCGGAGCTTAAAGAACGGTACAAGGAGCTCGATCTGCAGGAGGAAAAATTTATCGAAGACAGCTTGATGGAGAAAATCGCCGGAGCGGCCGGCGAAGAACTGAAAGGTGTCGTTCCCGAGTGATAAGGGATTGAAAATTGAATATTTGCGGATGTCGCTTCGCTCGTATGAAACTTCCTTAAATTTGATGCCATTTTTACGAAGAGTCCCACCGCTGAGAGCGCAGAGATTAATTTAACTTTTTTTGCTCGGCGTTCTTCCACCGGGGCGTAGGCCCTATGGGCCGGAGGCTGCGGGCTCTGCGGTGAACTATTATGTTTCTTTTTCGATCAGACCGGCCGTTGTTTTGACCGGCGGCTGGGCTGAGACCTGACACCTGACACCTTTTTATGGAAAGCTGATACAATATGCCACCTGATATCTCGCAAAATATAGCCGTTGCCGCCCGGGATATCCCCGCGGAAGTAACGAACTGGCTCGGGCGCCTGGTGCTTTTATATGGGGTTCCGTTTCATTATTTGATTCCCGCCGGGGAAATGCTGCCGCGGGAGTCGATTCGCTTTTTTTTCCTCGATCCCATCTGGATTCAATATCTGGTTCAGGGGGCGTGCAGTGTCGGCAACACCGCCTACGGCGATACCATCGTCGATCGGGCCATGAACACCCTGGTGCAGCCGAAGCCGGCTGAAAACCAGCAGCCCGGCCCGGCCAATATGGCGGCGGCCGGTGTGCGGGATCGGCTGCGGCAAAAATATGAGGGCGTCGCTCTTCCCGAGCAGGGGGAGGACCTGGCCTGGCCGTTGACCGGGTTTCTGCTGCGATCCGCGGTGGTCGATGGCTGGCGCGGTTTGGAAGTGATGGCTTATCGGAACTTAACCGAGCCGGAGCAACAAAAACTGACGGATAAATTGAGCGGTAAAGCAAAAGACATTTTCGAAGAAGCCATGAAGAACGAGGGACCGAAAGATAACCTGCGCGCCGGGCTTAGAAAACTGCTGCACAGCCAAGCGCCTGCAGAAACAGAGCAGCTCTTGAAATTGGCCGGCGTGCCGACGCAGGAAGCCTTTTTAAAGCTTATGGTCGAATTGGTCACACCACTCAAACCGCTCAGAATCGAGCAGCTTTCGCAGGACGTGATGCTGGGCATCTTCAACGGCCTGATCGGACAGCTGGTCATCCGACAGCCCCAGGAAGGCCTGCATTTTGGACTCACCCCGGAAAATCAGTCCTACACCAAAAAATTGCGGGATTTGAAAACCGGCCGGATCCGCCAGGACCATACCATCATTTTGTCCCAAAATAATCTGATGCGCGACCAGGAAAATAAAGGCGTCATCAATATTGCCGCCCTCGCGGCCAAGTTAAAAGAAGGCCTGGCAAACATCGATCAATTAAAAGAGGGTAAATTCACCTCGGCCGAATTCGCCGTGCAGATGATCGAGGCGCCCGGTGAATTCACTTTTCAACCCCATTATTCTGAGAAATCATGAGCGATCGGCACAAAACCGGTGAAAGCCAACGAGGTCTTCTGGTTCCGATGAATATCGAAGCCCTGGTCAGCGGTGCCCCTGCCCGCGGCAGCGAATGGGTCAGCCGCGTACCGCCATTCCAAATGATTTATTACAATCAGTTCCTGGGCCGGCAACTGGAGACCGAAGCTTGCAGCGATACGGTTTCCAACCTCTACGAAGAGCCCGGTGTTTACCTGCACTGGGCGCTGCCGGACGGCTTGACGCACGGAACGACCGGAGACAACGGCGGTGAACCGGAGTTTCCCCTGGTCCCCAACCGCTGGTTAATCGTGCGGTTCTGGGATCAAGGCGGCGCAACCCGGGATTTGGATTTAAAGTTCAAGGCCTGGATCATGGAAAGCGACACCATCACCGACGATACGGATGCCGTCGTTTGGCCCAACTTGCGGTCGCAGAACCCGGATCCGAAAAACGAAGCGGATTACTTTGTCTACGTCGGGAAGCAATTTGAACTGGATGTGTGGCCGGGTGAAACGCACGCGCCCGGTGTCGACATCACTGCGGTCGGCTATGGAGGGGCGGCTTTTGCGGCCTACTACCCGGCCTGCCGGGGAATTCTCGGGTTTCACGATAAATATCTTTCCGGCTTGCCTGACAACCTGACTCTGACATATTTTGTCGCCGGCTGGTATTCGGATCCCGCTCAAGATCCCCTGGCCGGGGGGCCGGCGGAAAAAACAATCAGAGCCCTGGAAGAAATACTGGGTGAGCGAAAATGGACCTATCCGGGCTGGTCTGAAGCCCTGGCGAAAGCCAAAGAAGCCGAAGATTTGGCGGAACGGCTCAGAGAAGCAACCGCAATGTCGGCCAGGATGAAAAACGCTTACGATCACTTCGACGATAAACGGCCTGTCTTTGCCAACACCCAGACTCTCAAGGACGATCTGAAAAAAGGGCAGGCCGGGCTGCAGGAAAAGATCGCCGATCTGGAAAATGAGCACCGGAGGGTTGCGCCGGAGCTCGCAGCGCTTCAAAGCGACCTGCCCGGCCGGATCCTTTGCCATGGTGTTCTGGCGGGAATCCGCTGGCAGGGTGAAACCCATCTGTACGACAGCGGCGTTCCGCGGGGCAACCCTTTTTCCGTGGCCGTCGGCAACACCGCCGTCGAGGCCCTTTGCGCCTTGTTCAGAGAAAATTTAAATCCCGACCTGGTCAGACTGCTTGAAGTCTTTCAGTACGACCTGCTGACCGATCTTGAAAGACCGGGAGGCCGCGACCAGGTCGATCAAAAAATTCACGCACGGAACTTTAAACCGCTGGCCCACGGGATTCACTGGGGCCTGATCCGCCAAACCCCGCCCCCGCCGGCCGAATCCTCCGCCGATCATCCCCCTCCCGGCGATCAAACTCCTCCGATTCCGGGAGAAATTCGGCTGCTGCTGGAAAATCTGAACATGCACCAGCGGGAAATCAATCGTTTAAAGCGGGAACGGGCGTCCACCCAAAGCGAACTGTACGCCGCCTGGTACAAAAAAATACTCAATGCCGGCGAAGACGCTGCGCGGGAAGGCGTCCTGAATCAGCGTCTGGCGGATTTACGGCAGGAAATCGGTTCCCTGACGGCACAAATTGACGCATTGGAAGACCCCCAGGAACAACGGCCAAGCGGCGCAGAGTGGGACGAGCTCCAGGAAAAACTAAGCAGCTTCCTTCCGGAACTCAAATTGCAGCAACTCGATGAACCGCGCTTCTGGCGGCCCAACGATCCGGTCGTGCTCCTGGCGGGCCGTGCTTTTCAACGCGCCGCCCGGCACGGCGAGGACGGCCGGTTTCGCAGCGATGGGCGGCTGCTCTGCCGTGTGAGCGGCCAGGAGATCAACCGCCTCAAAATTACGGTGCCCTTTGCCAAAAAAGAGGCGGTTGAATTCGGCCCGCCGGATCTGGATCAATGGTGCCGTCCGTTCTCCGCAGGGATCAATCCGTCCATTCCCGCGGAAGTCGTGAGCCTTTTCCGCGAATCCCTGTTTCTCACTCTCGATGCCAAAGGGGCCGACGCCATCGCCGCCGCGGCCTATGAGAAAAACGAGCCGGGATCGGCCAAGGACCGCCCGCAGGATGTCAAAGAGCTGGCCGGAGATTTGATTGAGAAATACCTGAAAAAAGTCTGGGAAGACGCCCGCAATCCGGACCTTGACGCCCCCGATTTGCGGCGTCAGGACGGACCGACCGTCTGGGAATTCGTCGGAAGCTTCCCTTCACCGGTGGTGATAAACAGATGGGAGAAAAACCCCTGGCTGCCTCTCTTTCTGCAATGGCAGGTCAGCTGGATACCCGCCTACGAGGATGCCGTCAAGGCTTTACAAAACTGGGAGCTGGTCGACCGGGGAACGGCCTTCAAGTGGCAGGGACAGGATCCCGGACCGCAGGACCGGAAAATTATTTACAGTGACACGACCCTGTTGACGCCCGGCGCCGCTTTGAATTTCAGCGACCGCCTGCGCCGCTACAATCTGGCCCACGACAACCAGAAGTTAAAAAACCTGCAAACCGCTGTCAGTCAGATGAACCTGCTCTGCCAAAGCCTGAGCGGATTCACTGAAAATCTTCTCATGCGCCAAGCCTTTTTAGAGTTGCAACCGCTCGAGCCGGGAAAAGATGATGACGGCCCCCAATTTTCCCCGATTTTCGAAGCGGTCCGGGATATCGATTGGTTGTCGCCCTTGATCGACAAAGAATTTTTCCCCGTTCGCGCCGGCCATCTCAAGCTGGAGAAACTCTGGATCATTGATGCCTTCGGCCAGCTCCTGAGACTCGAAGCCGAATCGCACGGTGAAAACGTCGCCCATCCGCTCCGACCTGAAGGGCTCGCCGGGTCAGGCGGATATTTGCGGCTCGAACCACGCCTGGACCAGCCCGCCCGTCTCACCATCGATTGGCCGTCCGCCGACCGTTGGGACGCGGGCGGTGAAAAGACCAGGCCCCGGCGGGATGATGAGGAATTCAATCCGGTTTGCGGCTGGATTCTGCCCAACTTCCTTGACCGTGGCCTGATGATATACGACGCCCGCGGCTATGCCCTGGGTGCGCTGCAGGCGGTCCAGCGTAAATCATGGTCCCAGGGCGCCGGCGCTCAGTTTGGCCCAATCGAGAGTTTTCATTGGGTCGACATTCCCGGCAGTGAGTCGTTCTTCTTTGGCCAACCGGCCGATAAAATAATCGATCCGCTGGGCGAGACGGCCAACCCGCATTTGCGGGCTTTTGTTAAAGGCCTATTATCGCTGAGCGAGGGCAGCGGACAGGCCTTCGGCCAGCTGCTCACCATTATGGACGATACCCTTTCCGTCGCCGGGGCCTCCGGTACCGGCCAAAATTCCAATCTCGCCCTGCTGATCGGCAGACCCCTCGCGCTGGTCCGGGCGTCGCTGAATTTGGAATTAGACGGCCGTACCGCTCTCGCCCAGGGTTGGGATGATTTGGCGGCCGCGCAGACCGGTGGAATCGAAAAGGTAAAGTTTCCCATTCGACTGGGTGATCGACGAAAATGGAATGATTTCCGGCTGGGGGAAGACGGCTTGGCAGGTTTTTTTCTGAACCGGAATTACGACCGGTTTTTCCCGGCGTTCGGCCTCACGGGCCGCGATGACGACTATAGCCGGTATCAAATGGTGCCTGAGATTTCAGTTGCTGAGCCGTTGGATCTCACACTGCTCATGGAGCCTGCCCGGGGAATCTGTACCACCAGCGGCATTTTGCCGCGCAAGATTTTTAACCTGCCCTACGGCGATATTACCGAAATACTGGAGAACAAACAGATCGTTTTTTTCACCGGTCCCGTTGTCAGCACTGCGAGCATCGAGGAGAAGATCCGGATGCCCCAGCCTTCAGATATTTACGGGCAATGGTCCTGGACCCACCATCCCGAGGTGAAGGTCTGGCGCGAAGCAACCATCGCCGATTCGCAGAAAGAACAGGGACATTTTTCCGATGAAAACCTGCAGATCACCGAGGGTTGGTTGAAGCTCATTACGGCGCCCCTGGAAATTCGTGTATTTAAGGTGAAAGGCGTCGAACCGGTGAAAGAAACCGAAAAACCGGAAGAAAGCGCTTCCGCCGCCGAACCGGATCGATTTGAAATTCCGGCCGCTAAGGACGTGATTCTATCGTGGGCCGCAATCGGCGCTGAAGCCATCGAGCTTAAGAAGGGACCGGTATCTCTTTTTAAGTCCGGCCGCCATCCGCTGCCCACGCAATACCGGATCCCGGTGGATCAAGATGCCTCATTTAGCCTGATTGCCATCGGCCGGTCGCAGAAATCGTCTGCCACCGAAGCGCAACAAATTATAACGAAAGCCAAGACAATCGAAATTGCAATCGTCCCGCCAAAGGCCTGAAAGGAAGGGAACATGCCGGTACAACCCCATGTTGAAGCACATCTGGTCGTCACAGGGAGTTTTAAAGTCGGGGCGAACCCCCAACCCCCCAATCGATTCGAACTGTCGATTACCAATAAAAGTGACCCACTAAAACTAACCCCAAAGAAGTGTCTTTGTTTAAAGGGTGTTCTGGGACCGGGGACCGACGCATTGTTTCTGGATGATAATGACGCGAAACAATGCGAAAAATCAAGCCCTAAAGACTGGACCGTGATATGGGATTTTTCCCGTAAAGCAGAGGGTGAATTCTGTTTAAAAATATACTCCTTAAATAAAAAGCTGGAAAAAGGACAGCCCTTGACGATTTCATTTGCCAATGTGATATCCAAAACTGCCCCGGACGGCGACGCCGCTTTGAGTTTCCAAACCGACTTTTCGGACGCCAAGCAGGCGCTGACCATCTCAAAAACCGCGGATAAGGCCGACATCATCAGTTTTTACGCCTCTCCGCCGGAAGGTGTGCAAAACCTACCCGGCGAGGATGTCACATTGAAATGGCGTACGTATAAGCTGACCAATCTTGGACTCTTCCAAGAAGGTCACTCCGATCCGCTCGTCTGTGATTTCAGCCAGGACGAAGGCCAAAAAAAAATACCCGGCGTTGCCACCTCTATGAAATTTGTTCTCAAGGGCTACGACGGCCCCCAGCTGATTTCGCGGAACCTGCGCGTCCAGGTCCTGCAAAAAGGATGGTACGATCTGAAAAACACAGTTTCGGAAGGTGACCCCGGCTATCCTGTTCCGCAAGACGAAAAGGAAACCCGATTGCTGGCAGGGAACCCAAAGGGGTTTGACCTCGAACCCACCCTCCTGTTCAACGCCAATGACCAGCGTTTATATGCCATCTTTCGGCTAATATTTGCGGGACAGGAAAGGGCCTTTCTATTTCAAACCCAAAACCTGTTTGGCGGATGGAGCTTCGTCAAATCCTCGGTACCCGATCAGACAGGTTCTATTCCGGGCGGCTGTTTTACCAGTCCCGGCATTTATTTCGACGATAAATTATGGCTGATCGGCGGCAGCCAGATCGACCCGGACAACACCTCCAATTGCATCTGGTGTTTCGACCCCCGGAAAGCAGCCTGGGAAGATTGGGGAGCCGCCCCATGGACGCCGCGGATGGGCCATGCGGTACAGGTTGTCTATGAGGATCAAAAAGCAAAAATATGGATGCTGGGCGGACGTGACGAAACCGGCAACGCCCTTAACGATGTCTGGTCCCTGGATGTCGCCAGCCGGAGTTGGACCGACCTCGGTCCGGCCGACTGGAAACCCAGATGTCTTTTCAACCCGGCTGTTTATGACAAGCAGATCTGGCTATACGGCGGCGTGAAGGAACCTTTCAGCGCCGAATTATACGACGACCTTTATGTTTATAGCGGCGACGGCCCCTGGCAAAAAAAAGAAATGACCGGCATCATAAAAGGCAGCGAATCTAAAAAGCCGATAGCATCCAGCCTGCAGGTCTTTAAAGGCAAACTCTGTCTTTTCGGCAAATTTCGAACCATCGACCCCGCCGATAAAAGTGAAAGAATCGAGCCGCTGGCATTTTCCCTTTCCAGTGCTTCCACCAAAACCTGGGATGACTTCCCGAGCGACGGCCTGAAAGGTTGGGGCGGAGACACCACTTTCAGCTATCAGCTGGTCAATTTCCGGGATAAGTTGCTTATCGCCCGGGCCTTGGGCTATGATGATCCCAACACCGTATTGAAAGTTTATGTGCCCGGGTAAAGTAGGGCTGTCTTGGGGAGATATTGCCGGAGAGAATTTATAAATCACCTGAAGCGGGCAAACAAGAATTGAAGATTGAAGATTGAATATTGAATATTTATGGGTGTCGCTATGCTCCGTCCTTTTTAAAATTGAAAGGATACCTTAAATATCAAATATCCAATCGAAAATATTCAATTGCTGCAGGATAGGAAGAATAGCCCAAATAATTTTTTTGCACAAAAAGCGAAAAATTTCTTATATGCAACATGGAAGGCGAGCTATGAAATTAAAAGTACATTTCTTGTTAATTTTCCTTATCCTATTGCCGGCGGTCGGATTTCCTTTGCCGGCCCAAAGCGGGCAGCACTTGACGATGACGCTTTTGCCGGTCAGGGAGTCCGGTACGGTGGAGGGAGACCCGAATGCCAAAGGGCTTCTTTGGATCCAGAATGATCCGCAAAAGGAGATCTTCCTGCAGTTTGATCTAAACGGGCTGGACCCAGGCTTAAGGGAAAGCGATTTCCTGCAGTGCACCTTGAGACTCGTCGCGCAAAACGTGGTTTATGAACCCGCCGACAATCCCAATACCGGCGGACAGCTGGTTATTGTCAAAGGCCGGTTGGTTAACGACAATAATACCGATGAGGCCGACACCGGCCCGATCATCTCCCTTTCCACGCTTACCACCAAAAACAATGTCGCCCTGAAGGCGACGGAAGCATTTCGAAAAGCGGTCCATCAAGAATATGCCGGCGATAAAAAGATTTCTCTCAGGCTCTTTAGCGACTCGCACAAGGCAAGCACCCTGCTTTATTCCAGCGCCAATTCCGGTGCGCCTGCCAATCCTTCGAATTTGCCCCGCCTGGTGATCGAGTACACCCCGCCGCCGCCCGAGCTGCCCGATACGCTGAGTTGGTCACAGCACCAGCAGAATCCGGAGCATACCGGCCGGACGGCCTGGAAACCCTTTCAGAATCCCACGGGTTTCAGCCTGGCAAAAATCGACATGCCGAAAATAAACGGCGGCGCCGGAACCATCGCGGACTATCCTTTGATTTATCGGGGAAACATGTATCTGGTCTACAAAGTCCTCGACCGGAACTTCCTGCTGGCCCTCGACTACCAAGGCCATGAGCTTTGGCGGAAAGATATCGGAGCAGGCACGGTTCAGCGCTCTCCGGTCATCAGCCGCAACGGATTTATTTATGCCGTGACCGAAAAAAAAATCACCGGCTATGATCTGAACCGCTCCGGGCAGCCTGTGGCCTTATATCCCGCATCCGGTGAAATATCCGGCAAACTGGCCGCGTTTACCGACCTTACCGCCGGCAACGACGGCAGCCTTTTTTTGGCCTTGCAGGAGGATGCCGCAAATTACATTTACGGTTTTACACCGCAGTTAAGGCCTTTTGTCAAATCCGATCCCCTGGGAACGGCACAGAAAAAAATCAGCACCGTCAGCGTGAGTCCGGACGGGGGGGCGGTTTTTGCCCAGACGCCTGCGGGCGCCGTGGTCATCGAGATGGTCAACCCTTCCCGGGAGCAGAAAATTCAACTGCAGCATGATGATCAAAAGGCTTGGGACAACTACCATGTGCCGGTAGCCGGACCTGCCGGGGGGGTCATGATCTTTTCCGATTTCACCGGTTCGGCCAATTTGGGAAATGTCTGGGGATATACCGCCGTCCAAAGAATCTGGAATTCTTCGGGCACGCTGATTCCCCAGCCGGTTCTCGGTTCGAACAATCTCGTATATTATATTCAAGGCGGCGGCCTTCAGGCGCATCAATACAACCAAATCGGTTCGGTGGAGGTTGCCCCGGATGACGGGCTTAAAACCACCAGCAATGTGGTTATGGACGGCGCCGACAACATCTATTTTTGGGACAACGGCTACCTCCACGGCTACGACGCTGAGCGCAAGGCCTTGTTCGCTGCAATTCCCCTCACCTCCGATGTGAAGGCGCGCAAGGTGGATGAACAGGGTCAACCAATCGGGCCGGAGCAATTCCTGCGTTTAATGCTGGGACCGGACGGCACCCTGTGGGCCAACAACAAATTGGGCAGCGCCCTTTACGCGTTCAAACCGAGCTTTGCCAAAGCCGATGTCACGCTCAAGCAGGAGGACATCCAAAGCAAAACCATCTATCGGGCCACCGGCTCGCTGGCCGTCGGCAGCCTGAAGCTGGAAGGCGGGACTCAGATATTCCTTGAGGCGCGGCAGGGGATCTCTTTTGCAGCCAATTTCACGGTAGAAAAAGGCGCCAGCCTTCTGTGCCGGACGGGATTCTAGTGGATTACAAAATTGCAAACCTGGCCCTCTGGGCCAGGATTCTTTATTCGTTTGGATCCGTCTAATTTTGACTCTGTCAATTAATGATTAATTTTTGAACTGGGAATGAGGTTCAAAAAATTTAAAATGGCTGAATTCCACCCAATAAAAGTTTCGGTTCAAGGGAGGATATACAAATGATCAGCAAAGAAGAACTTTGTCAAAAGATCATCAGTTTATACCCGGATATCGGCGTTTGCGGCCTCGATGTCAACGTTGAATTCGACAAGACGAATAATGCCTGGGTGGTGGACCTGAAAAAAGACAAACACCGGCTGAAAACCTATCTGGAGGCCGGCGATGCCGAAAACTGCATGGACGGCAAACAGTGCGTCAGTCTGGGGATTGAAATCGCCCAGCTAAGGGCCAATATTGAACGCATGCCGGTGAGTTGATTGGCTATATTTACCCATGCATATATAATGACAACCTATTCAACGATTACCCCCAATGTTTTGCCGTTTTTTAGATTTACCAGACCTTCTTCGCAGATTCTCAGGTAAGGGATTGCCGCTCCGGTTAAGGTAATTAAGGTCAGAATGGGGTCGGGGAAGGGTACCCCCAGCTGCGAGATCTCTTTTTTAATTTCCTGCAGTCTTGCGGCAATGGTCTCGATCGGCAAATCCGACATGATTCCGAAAACCGGCAGGGGCAGCTCCGCCAGAATCTTTTGATTTTTACAAACAACCGCGCCGCCCTTAAGTTCGCGGATGCGGTTGACGGCCGCGGCCATGTCGCCATCATCGGCTCCGGCGACAACAATGTCCGAGGAATCCCAGCCGGCGCTGCAGGCCATGGCACCGGCTTTCAGGCCGAACCCCTTGATCAGGGCGACCGTCATTTGGCCGGGATTGTGGGTTCGGTCGAGGGCCGCGACCTTGATCACATCCTGGCCGATATCGGGCTTGAGCTCTCGTTCCGTTACGGGCCAGGGCAGCACCAATTCGGCGGTCACCAGATCGGTTACCATGTTGATGATCCGCACCTTGACCGTTGCGGTATCCTGATCGGCGCGGATGACAAAGTCCGACGGCCTCATCATTCGCGGCAGCCTGACACTGTTCAGGCTTTCCCGGGTGAAGGTGTGGCGGCGCGGGGCGGCTGTAAGTTGGCCGTCCCGGGCGATTACTTTGCCGCTGCTGATGACCAGCCGGGCATCGATGGTTTTGATGTCCGGAATCATCACCATATCGGCAAACCGACCGGGTGCAATGCCTCCAATGAAGGCATCCAGGGAAAAGTGTTCGGCCACATTCAGGGTTGCCATTTGCACGGCGGCTATGGGGTCGAAACCGTAGTCGATCGCTTTCCGGAGCACAAACTCCATGTAGCCTTTTTCAATAAGGTCGCCCGGCGCCACCCCGTCGGTGGCAAGAATCAGGCGCCGCAAATCGATGCCGCGATCTTTTATGCTGGCAATTTCCGCCAGGTCCCGCCGAATGCTGCCTTCGCGAACCAGGATGTGCAGCCCCAGACGCAACCGCTCCAGGACCTGCGCGGCATTGATCGGTTCATGGCAGGAGGTAATCCCGCCGGCCACATAGGCGGCCAGTTTTTTATCGCCGGCGCCGGCCGAGTGCCCCTCCAGGGTTTTGCCGGCCAGCAGGGTTTGTTCGTACTGCGGCAATATATCGGCGGGATACTGCAGGATCGACTGCCAGTAGCTTTCTCCCAGCCCGATGATATCGTCTCTTGCCAGCAGCAGCGCCAGGTCCTGCTGCGGGATGCCGCGGACGGCGCTGCTGATGGACACCATGGCCGGGGCGGTCGCCAGAATTTTAATGGGCTGATCCTGCAGCGACGCCAGAAAGTCGACCACGCCGGCATAACCGCAAACAGGGTAGGGCTCCAGGGTTTCCGTGACAACCGTCGTGGTGCCGCCGGCCGCCGCATATTTTAAAAATTCGGCTGCGGTAAACATCTGGGCAATATGGGTATGGCCGTCGATCAGGCCGGGAATAAGGGTCCGGCCGGCGGCATCGATGACTTCCGTATCGGGACCGACGGCGTCACCGGCGTTTTTACCCACGTAGGCAATCCATTTGCCCTTGACGGTGATTGCCCGATCCTCCAGCAGCTCCCCCGTGTAAACATTGACAAGTTTGGCGTTTATGATTGCCAGATCGGCCTGCTCTTCTCCTAAGGCTACTCTTATCAATTGCTGAATTTCTTCCGCCGTTTTGGGTTTCAGAGTTCCGGTCTTCGCCATTTTGGTGGTATTTCCCTTCTGTAATTATTCGAAGATAAATGAATGGATTCGATTTTATAAAAAGAAATATTAGACAGGATTTACAGGATGGACTTGATTTTTTCACGGTTTCCTGATGAAACCGTGGAAACATAAATCCCTAAAATCCTGCTAATCCTGTCTAATTCTAAAATATAAAAAAAGAATCCATTCCTTTCAATTTCGTTCTATGTACGATGAACTATCAACTATCAACTCAATAAACTCTATAAACTCAACAAACTCTATCAACATATAAACACTTCAACCGGTACTTTGCTGATCAACCGCGAGCCAGCCTCAGTAACCACAAAAACACTCTCCACCCCGGCCGTAAATTCGTTTTTATGCACAAACTTGGGCTCCAGGGCCAAGGTCATGCCGGGTTCCAATTGATCTTTGCGGTTGCGGGCGATGATGTAGGGTTCGATGATTTCCAGTCCGATGCCGTGGCCGATAAAGGACACCTTGTGCCCCGGCGCCCCCAGGTAGGCATCCGCCAAGCCGAGCTTTTCAGCCAGCCGGACCGAGTGGTCGAACAATTCCGCCAGGGCTGCGCCCGGTTTGGCCTTTTCAAGAATCCGGTCGTGGATCTCGATGGCGGCCCGGCAGGTCTGCATGGCCTTGGCGGGCATGGAGCCAATGGCAAACATGCGGGTTTCATCCAGATGATATCCGTTTAGGACGGATGCCAGATCCACCATGATCGGCTCGCCGGCACAAAGTTTCTTGTGGCCGGCCCCGGCGGGAAATGCAGCCGATGTGCCCTGGCCGCTGGCCGGTGAATCCAGCACACCCGGCAGGCTGCCGCTTTGGCCGCTGAGAATATGCCAGGGATAGCCCTCGGTCTGATAGTGCCGCACCCGGATGCGGGCGGCATGCCCCAGTTTGCGGGCATAGGTTTCAAACATGCCGGCAAATTCCATTTCCGTCAGTCCCGGCCGGAGGATGTCACGCATGTAGGCATAGGTCTTGCGGGTCATCTCGGCCGTGCTTTCCATTTGTGCGATTTCCCAGGCGGATTTTATCCTTCTTACCTTTAAAATATGGGGTGAGGCGTCCACGCATTTTTCAGCGTTGAACAGGCTTTGGTAAAAGTGGAAATCGTTGACCGGCACGACATCCAGTTCGAAGCCCAACACCGCCGGCCGGCGCCCGCAGTGGTCCGCGATCAGCCCCGGGATTTCTGTGATGGATCCTATTTTGAGGATTTCGGCAATCGAAGATTCGGCTTTAGCCCTGGGAAGATACTGCTTGATGAACAACAGCGGTTCGCCATCCGCCGGTATATACATGAATCCGTTCTGGGCCGTGCCTGAAAAATAGAACAGGTCGACCCGTTGGACGATGAAGAGCCCTTCGATGTCGTTCTGCCGGAGCTCCTGCTGGATGCTGAGCGAGCGGACCTTGATTTCAGCTGCCGGGACTTTGAATTGATGGGTGATATCCATGTTTGATCAAAAGATACGTTAAAACTAGTTAACCGCGAATTGACAGGAATGAACACGAATTATTGCGATAAATAAAAGCAGGGGTACTTATTAGAAAAAATTATATTCTTGAAAATTCGTGTTGATTCGTGGCTTCTTTCAAACATCTAAGTTGCTGCAGAAATTTTTTACATTCAGATTTTAAAATGTTTTAACACTATCGGGAGAAAATTGAAAAGGAAAAAAGGAAGTTGCTATCCTATAAATTAACGATTATTTTAGTACAATGCGGCAAAATGAACCTGGCGGTTGCATAAATTACGCTGAATGTATTCATAAAACTACCGGGCGGGGATTTAGGCAGAACGCTGTGTATATATGTGCAAGGTTTTATGTCCTCTTGTATAGATTAATGCCGCTTGATATGGGTCGATAGTATGGAGCCGAGTATTGCGTTTTCTCTTTCACATAGACCTTTTTGATCTATTTCCCTTGAATCTCTTCTGATGAGTAAAGCTGCTTTCCGCACTCAGCTCCATCTTCGTCTTAGTTGGTGATAAACCCGATCAGCGCTCAAATAAGCGCCGCTTGTATAGAACAGCCCGCCGGGACGGCCGGACAAAAGCCGGTACGGTCTCCGACTGTACATTCCGTCATATTCGGTCGACCCGCCGGGGGAGGGCTCCACCATGACAATTGACTTGGAGAAAAGAGAATATAAACGCTTTGAATATTTGATGCCGATCGAGTTGGCAGGCCAAACCTTGCAGGAATATCATCGGGCCCAAATGGTCAACTACAGTGAGGGCGGGATGTGTTTGGAGTCGGATGTTGCATTTCAACCCCGGGAATTTGTCAGTATTCATGTAAATAAAAATTCATCTGAAATGCCGTTTCTCGAACCGCTCAATAATTTCAAGGCCGTCGTTAGATTTTGCCGTAAAACAGCTGATGGGGATGACGGTTTGTATTGCGTCGGCGTTCAATTTTCACGGCCGGTGGCGGTGCTGCGTGGTCTCAAGCGGCCGGGAAAAAACGATGCGCTGCGTCGACAAGCGGAAAAATTCCTGGATAGGCGGCCGCAAGCCATCCAGGAGGTGCCGGCCGAAGATATTCATCTGCTGATTCATGAACTGCATGTCCATCAAATCGAACTGGAGATGCAAAATGACGAGCTTCGCCGGGCCCAGCTTGAAATCGCGGTCGCACGCGACCGGTATTCCTTCCTGTATGACTTCGCGCCGATCGGCTATTTTACGTTCAATCAATACGGACAAATCCTGCAGGTCAACCTGACCGGTGCAACATCACTGGGAGTGGAAAGGGCCAATCTGGTCAATAGACCCTTTTCGCGCTACTTATCCAAGCAGGATCAGGATGTGTTTCGTTCACATCGCCTGGAGACTTTTCGAACCCGGACCCCTCAAGCCTGCGAGATCCAGCTTAAAAGAAGGAACGGCACGGATTTTTATGCGCGCTTGGACAGCATCGCCGTGCAGGATGCCGACGGCAAATTCAACCGGCTTCTGACGGCCGTCACCGATATCGATGCCAACAAGCGAGCAGCCCAGGAGAAGGAAAAACTGGAATATCAGCTGCAGCAGGCCCAGAAAATGAAGGCTATCGGTACGCTGGCGGGCGGCATCGCACATAATTTCAATAACTTGTTGATGGGAATCGAGGGGCGCACATCATTGATGTTGATTGACCTGGATGCCGGCCACCCCCACTACGAACATTTGCAGGCAATCGAAAAAATAATCCGGAGCGCCACGAAGCTTACCAGAGAGCTGCTGGGGTTTGCCCGGGGCGGAAGGTACGAGATTCGGGCCATGGATTTGAACCTGCTGCTAAAGAGCACGTCCGAAGCATTTGTTTTAACCCGCAAAGATATAGAGATCCGGACGGAGTTTCAGGAACAAATCTGGACGGTCGAAGTGGATTGCGGGCAAATCGAGCAGGTCCTGTTGAATCTCTATGTTAATGCGATGCAGGCCATGCCGGCCGGCGGGACGCTATTTTTGCAAACCGAAAACATTGTCTTGGAGCATCCGGCAGATGGACCGCTCGACTTGCCGGCCGGTCGATATGTCGGGATATCCGTCGCCGATACCGGGGTGGGCATGGATGAGACAACCCGGCAGCAGGTATTCGAACCGTTTTTTACGACCAAAGCGATGCGGAAGGGCGCCGGATTAGGACTGGCTTTTGTCTACGGCGTCATCCGCAATCACAGTGGGTCCGTTACCGTGCACAGCAGGAAAAATGAGGGGACGACCTTTCAATTTTACCTTCCGGCTTCGACTAAGGAAGCATCGGCCGCTGAAAAAAAACAACCAGTGCAATTTTGGTGGGAACCGAAACAGTGCTCCTGGTGGATGATGAAGACCTCATCCTGCAGGTAGGCGCGGCGATGCTGCGCAAGCTCGGGTACGAGGTCCTTACGGCGCAAAGCGGCCGGGATGCTTTAGCGATGTACGGGGAATACCACGCGCGCATCGCCGCGGTAGTCCTCGATCTGATCATGCCCGTTATGCGCGGCGGTGAAACCTACGACCGGCTGCGGGAGGTAAATTCGCAAATCAAAGTGCTGCTCAGCAGCGGGTACGATATCGATGGAGAAGCCGCCGACATTCTTAAACGCGGCTGCGGCGGCTTCATCCAGAAGCCGTTTAATCTGGAGGACCTGTCAAAAAAGCTGCGTCAGGTTCTGGACAATTGATTCGGTTTGCCGGTCAGCCCGTTGGCCCGTTTGCCGGTTGGTCGGGTTGCCGGAAAATGATTTGCCGGTTGTATGATCTCCGAATTTCTGGCATGCTGATTGACCGAAACAGACCATCACGTCAACTATCACAGGCAATCGCGTCAAAGAGCCACGCGCCAAGGAACTGAAGGGCTAACGAGTCATCAGACTAACGGGGCAACGAGCCAACAGGCCAACGGGCACACGGGTCAACGGGCACACCGGCCAACCGGCCAACCCTCAAGGAGCCGTCCATGGAAAAAGAAAGAAAAAGATCAAAAAAACAAAAAAGCGACACCTCCAATAATAATTTTCCGATTGTGGGCATCGGGGCTTCGGCGGGCGGGCTGGAAGCGCTCGGAGGGCTTTTTTCGCATGTGCCGGCCGACAGCAACTCTGCCTTTATCATCATCCAGCATTTAGATCCCAAGCATAAGAGTTTCATGGTCTCACTGATGGCAAAATATTCGAGTATGAAAGTCCTGCAAATAAATGACGGGATGAAAATCGAGAAAAATAGCATTTACCTGAACCCACCCAACCGCCATGTGGGGATCTTGGGTCGCACGCTGTATCTGATCGAACCCGAAAGGCCCGGTGAAATCCGGCTGCCGATCGATTATTTTTTTCGTTCTTTGTCGGAGGACGTGGGCGAGAGAGTCCATCTGCATTGTCCTGTCGGGCACTGGTACGGACGGCACGTTGGGCTTGAAGGCAGTCAAAGCCGTCGGGGGGATGGCCATGGTTCAGGAACAAGCCCAGGCGGCCTATTCGGGTATGCCGGGCAGCGCCATCGAAACCGGGCTGGTCGACTTTATCTGTCCGGTGGAGAAGATGGGAACCAACCTGTTGAATTATTTGCGGCATCCCTATGTGGCGGTTCAAAAAGAAGAACCGGCCAAACAAGATTCTTTTGCGGTCTTTATCCGGAAGATACTTTTATTGATTCGAACTCAGAGCGGCAACGATTTTTCAAATTACAAACAAAATACCATCTGCCGCCGGATCGAGCGGCGCATGGCGATCCACCAGATTGAGAAAATCAGCGACTATTTCCTCTACCTGCAGCAAAATCCGATCGAAGTGGATACGCTCCATAAGGAGCTGCTCATCGGTGTGACCAACTTTTTCAGAGATTCCGAAGCATTTGCTATAATTGGCGAGAAAGTGCTGCCGCGGATCCTGGCGCAGAAAGCACCCGATGAGCCGGTGCGCATATGGGTGCCCGGCTGCGCAACCGGTGAAGAAGCTTACTCCCTGGCCATGCTTGCCATCGAGTGCCTGGAAAAAGCCGCCATGCATCTGAACGTCCAGATTTTTGCCACGGATATCGATGCTGAAGCCATCGAAGCAGCGCGCGCGGCAGTTTATCCGGACAACATCGTGGCGGATGTGTCGGCGCCGAGATTGGAGCGTTTTTTCAAAAAGGAGGTCAAAACGTTTCGGATAAAAAAGCAGGTCCGCGATATGTTGATCTTTGCCATCCAAAACCTGATCAAAGACCCGCCCTTTTCCAAACTGGATCTGGTCAGCTGTCGGAATTTGCTGATCTATATGGGAGCAGAGCTGCAGAAAAAAATCCTGCCCCTGTTTCACTATACACTGAATCCTCAAGGCTATCTGTTATTGGGCTCATCCGAGTCCATCGGCGGATTTGCGGATTTATTCAGCCCGGTGGACAGCAAGTGGAAAATCTTTCAGCGTGTAGATGCAGTTCTTGATATAAAACCTGAATTCTCCATTCCGCCGTTTCAGGAAGGCAGCGCCGATGCCGGGCACCCGGCTGGCGCTAAGCTCGCCTCGTCGGTCAGTCTGAGAGAAATGGCCGAAAAGACAATGCTGGAAGATTTTGCACCGGCCGGGGTCCTGGTCAACGATAAATTCGATATTCTTTTTTTTATGGGCCAAACCGACCGCTATCTGAAGCAGCCCACCGGCGAGCCGAGCTTTAATATCCTTAAACTGGCAAGCAAAGAGCTGCATTATAAGTTAAACAAGGCCCTTATCAACGCGGTTCACCAAAAAAAAACGAGTACGGCCCAGGGTATCCGAATCAAGGACGGCGACAATTTCAAGACCCTGGATATCATTGTCAGGCCGATTGTATACCCGGCTGTTCCGCAGGGTTTGATGCTGGTTGTATTCAAGGAGACTGCATTGGCCGGGCCGGCCGCGGCGGCGTCGAAGAAGAAATCCGCCGCCGCGGACAGCGAGGCGCAGATCATTCAAGTGGAAGAGGAGCTCCGCTTTACCCGGGAAACTTTGCAGACCACGATCGAAGAGCTGGAGACTTCCAACGAAGAGCTCAAGTCCACCAACGAAGAACTGCAGTCCACCAACGAAGAACTGCAGTCCACCAATGAGGAGATGGAAACCTCCAAGGAAGAGCTGCATTCCACCAACGAAGAGCTGGTGACCGTCAATGCCGAACTGCAGAACAAAGTCAAGGAATTGGAAGCGGTTAATAACGATATCAGCAACTTGATGGCGAGCACCGAAATCCCCACTTTATTTCTCGATAATCGCCTTGGTATTAAACGCTTCACACCTGCGGCTACCAAATTGTTTAATCTCATCGCATCCGATATCAACCGGCCCATCGGTGATATCACCACGAAATTCGTTTATGAGAACCTGCAATCCGACTGCAAAACGATATTCGAAAACCTGGTGCCGCAGGAAAAGGAAATTCAAAGCAAAGACGGCCGCTGGCTGATCATGCGTTTGGCGCCCTACCGCACAATTGAAAACCTCATCGACGGCGTGGTCATCACGTTTGTGGATATTACCCGGGAAAAGAAGGTTCAGCAATTAAACAATGCGCTGATATTCGCCGAGAATATCATCAACACGGTGCGGGAACCCCTCATTGTTCTCACTCAAGAGATGAAAGTCATATCCGCCAATCGATCTTTCTATGATACCTTTCAGGTTGCCCGGGAGGAAACCGAACAAACAGTATTCTTCGAACTCGGCAATCAACAGTGGAATATACCGCGGCTCAAAAAACAGATAATGGAGACTTTGGATCAAAACAGAAGCTTCGAGGACTTTAAAGTGGATCACCATTTCCCGGGGATCGGACACCGGGTGATGCTGCTCAATGGACGTCAGATCGTCTCCCGGGAGGAGGGTGATACGATCTTGATCCTTATTGCGATCGAGGACATTACCGATCGATAATATGACGGATCAACAGCTGTACGAGGCGAGCAGGTTCCATGAGGAAATAAAATGTCGGCTCACACGGAAAAGAAAATTTCGCGTCATCAATCCCATAAAGCCCAGAGAAAAGGCGGAGAACTTCGCCGGCGGGCCGAAGCGTATCTGGATGCGCATGTCGATTCAATTCAAAAATTGCCGTCCGAGGATATTAACAGCCTGATTCAGGAACTGCACGTTCATCAAATTGAACTGGAGATGCAAAATGACGAGCTGCGCCGCGCTCAGCTTGAAATCGAGACCTCACGCAACCGCTATTCCTACCTGTATGACTTTGCTCCCATTGCCTATTTTACCTTCAACCTCTACGGTCAGATCCTGGAAGTCAACCTGACCGGCGCCAAATTACTGGGAATCGAGCGAACCAGATTGATAAACACCCATTTTCCCCTTTATGTGGCCCGGGAACACCAGGAAGTTTTTCGGCTGCACCGCCTGGAGACTATCAGAACCGGGGCCCGGCAGGAATGCGAGATCAAACTTAACCAGGGTAACGGAGTGCAGGTTTACACGCGATTGGAAAGTGCGGCCGTTGCGGATGCCGACGGAAAAATCAGCCAGATATTGACCACCCTGACGGATATTACCGATCGTTGGCGCTTCGAAAAGGCTTTGCAAAAAGCGCATGACGAACTGGAAACCCTCGTTGAAGTGCGAACAGCCGAGCTTGCGAAATCCAATATGTCTCTGAGGCGGGAGATCGCCGAACGCCGGCGGCTTTCCTACCGGTTTCTCAACGCCCAGGAAAATGAGCGCCGGCGAATCGCATTAGAGCTTCACGATGAGTTGGGACAGGATCTTTCAGTATTAAAACTGCAGTTTGAGGCCTTGAAAAGACAATTGTTGCAGAGTAAAATCGTCCTGCAGGACCCCATCGAAACCATTTCGACGGTATTAGGCCAAACGATTGATAATGTTCGGCGGATATCGCATGAATTAATCCCATCGGTGTTGGTAGACCTGGGACTGGCTCCGGCCCTGCGCTGGCTGATCCAATTGTTGGCGGCACACTCCAAAATTGAGATATCGTCGAATATCCGTATTTCAGCAGGTCTTTTTCCCACCGAACAGCAGATCGTCATCTATCGAATCTTTCAGGAAATTTTTAACAATATAAGAAAACACTCCCGGGCCACCCAAGTATCCATTGACGTCCGCAGAGAAGAAAACAAGGTTTTTTTTAAAGTTAAGGATAACGGGACCGGCTTTGACCTTGAACGGATAAAATCGATTTCTGCCACCGAAAAGGGACTGGGTCTGGAGGCCGTGGAAGAGCGCGTAAAGATGCTGGACGGAAAATTTGAAATCTTCAGCAGCATGGGCAACGGCACAAGAATTGCGTTTGAGATACCCATCGCAAGCCCGCCATCACAGACGGCTTTGAACGACGGGGGTGAAACCAATGAATCCATATCAGATTGTCCTGGCCGATGATCATCTCATGTTTCGCCACGGCATAAGAAGAATTATTGAAGACGCGCCGGGTCTGTCGGTTATCGGCGAAGCCGGCGACGGACTTCAGTTGCTTGAGCTGCTCAAAAAAACAAAACCGGATATGGTGATTCTTGATATATCCATGCCGAATTTCAGAGGACTGGAAGCCGCCCATGAAATCAAGACCGGTTATCCGGATATCAAGATCCTGATTCTAACCATGCACCGCAATAATGAATATCTTCTGCAGGCAATGTCCGCCAAGGCTGACGGCTATCTGCTGAAAGAAGATACGGATACGCAATTGATGGCTGCTATTGAATCCATCCGGGGCGGGAAAATATTCCTGTCGCCCCTGATGTCTGATGATTTGTCGCAAAATCTCCCGGACTTTATTGAAAATACCGGCCGGTCTCTTGATAAGACCCTGAGCACCAGGGAAAAAGAAGTTCTGACCCTGCTGGCCGAAGGCAAATCCAGCCAGGAAATTGCCGATCTTCTATACATAAGCATGCGTACGGTCGAACATCACCGCGCCAGCATAAATAAAAAACTGAAAATCAAGAACATCGTTGATCTCGTAAAATACGCCATTCGCAAAGGATACACCTCGCAAAATATCTAATCTCCGCAACTTGGGGAAAACCATTCCCACCAGACATTAACTTCAACCTAAAAATAACCATAGGTACTATTGCCTATATGCAATTGGGCAATATCCACCATTGTCACTGAATAAAATCTGGATTAATTTACCACAGGCAAAATTCCATCTCTCAGTTGCCGCAAACCAATTCTTCCATCATTCATTTTTATATCTATTTTTTGTTTAGGTCGTATTGATTCGGAAAAATAAGCAGGGCAGCGTTTGGACCAGATTATAAATATAATCGTCGGACGATTAGAGGAAAAAGGCATAGACCTTGACAGAATTCCATCCTGCATCGAAACGATAGTTGATATCATGTTTCTCTATCCTTTGTTAAGTTGCCGGGAATTAAATGAAAAAATGCAATCGATAGGCTGGCACAATTTTGAATTTGATAACCATACTTTCAAACTGGTCAAGCTGATTTGTAGCCAAATTGAAAAAACACCGGGCCTTCAATACCCCTGATTTCACAAACAGGCAGGTCGGCGCAGGCGCTCGATACCGCAAAGAAGTGAATTCCCATTTAAATATGAGGCTGCGTATTAAGGATTTCAAAATGAAAGGCGGGCCCCAAAAAATATTAGTCGTCGATGATGATGATCTTTTATTGGATGCGGTATCTCAAATGCTTTTTCGGTTGGGCCATCACGTGATCGCTGCGAACAGTGGAGACCAGGGTCTGGCGCTCTTCCTGAAAAGTGAATGTGATATTGTTTTAACTGACTTCGGAATGCCCGGTCTGGACGGCATCTCCCTTGCTTGGCACATCAAGGAAAAGTCCCCTGATACGGTGGTCATCCTCATGACCGGCCATGATAGAGAAAGCATCATGGGTCTGATCAGGGACAGCTCGGTGGATCTGGCGTTGTTCAAGCCCTTTGATTTGTTGACGCTTGAGAAAATTCTCCGGGAAACCGAACCTCAGCGGGAGCAGAAACAGATGAGCAGCTATTAAAATGGAGGTAGACCCATGAAAGATCTGATCAAAATGATTGCTGAAGCTCTTGTCGACCAACCGGGACAAGTATCGGTTAAAGAAGTAGGTGGAAATCATACGTCGGTATTAGAACTGAGCGTGGCCAAAGTAGACATCGGGAAAGTAATCGGAAAGCATGGACGCAATGTAAGCGCCATGCGGACCATACTAAGCGCTGTGTCGGCTAAAGAAAAAAAACGAGCGCTGCTGGAGATAGTAGAATAATACCGAAATTGCTTTATGTCTCACTCCCCTTGTATCGAGCCGGATCGAGTGGTCGAACAATTCCTCCAGGGTCGCTCCCGGTCCGGCTTTTCCAAGAACCCCACCGAGGTATTCATCGATCAAAAAGCCAACCTGCCTAAACCATCCTTTGTCCCGGCCGACAACCTCCATGCCGTCCCCAAAAAAAGC
The DNA here is from genome assembly GCA_963769935.1 of uncultured delta proteobacterium. Lineage (GTDB taxonomy): Bacteria > Desulfobacterota > Desulfobacteria > Desulfobacterales > JAFDCJ01 > JAFDCJ01. The sequence continues at coordinate 136,692 of CAVYNY010000032.1, forward strand.
CTCGGAAAATATGTTGGTACCTTGGATCTTGATACCATCTGCCGGCCAAAGCTCTTGTTTACGGCCGGTGAAAAGCTGTATGCCTTCGGGGATTTAAAAAGCCGCAGACCCTAGACGGTCCGGATAGGCTCTTTCTCACCCTTGTTACCGGTAAAATCCTCATTTTCGACGGTCAACAGGTTTTAGCCCAGCCCTTTCTGAACATCGGTCCGCTCATTGCCGACGTCGGCGGTTGCTTTATTTCTATTGCCGCTGAATGAATCAAATTAATCCTCCCTGAAAAATATCGCCTTCAGGAAATTCCCTGTCTATTGAATCCACATTTCCGAGGTAGGGTGGGCATTGCCCACCGTTGGCAGGCGGGACAGGCGGAATTTGGTGGGCAATGCCCACCCTACGGTATCTAATTTTTGCAAGGTTTGGGGTTTCTTTCAAAAATTGACCCCGCCCCCCCCGACAGGGATTGGGTCAAATGTCCGTTTGAAATTTTGATCATTGGAGATTGGAATTTGTTTCCTATTTCGGGCTTCGAGATTCGGATTTAATTTCGGTGGGCACTTACAATGAACTTTCTTTTTCCCCGTGGCCGGCCAGCAATGATAAAATTAATCGATTGTTATGATCCTTGACTTGTAATCAAGGCCGGGTTAAATAATCCGGTTACTATTTGCAGGCTTGGACGTTTATAATTTTACGATACGACATGATGAATTTGAAAAAACGGTGGAATCGCGAGGGCGGCTACCGGGAAGTTCTGGCCGTCGCGATTCCTTTGATTTTGAGCACCGCCACCTGGTCGGTGCAGCACTTCGTGGATCGGATGTTTCTGACCTGGTACTCGGCCGAGGCCATCGCGGCCGCTCTGCCGGCGGGCCTCCTGAATTTTTCGCTGATCAGCATTTTCATGGGCACGGCCGGCTATGCGAGCACGTTTGTAGCCCAATATTACGGCGCCGGACGTTACCATCGCATCGGGCCCGCGCTCTGGCAGGGAGTATATGTGTCCTTTATCGGCGGGATATTCCTGCTGGCTGCCATTCCTTTCGCCGGGCCCATATTCAGGCTGGTAGGTCACAGCCCCCTGGTGCAACAAAATGAAGTGATCTATTTCCAGGTTCTATGCCTGGGCGGCGGGCCCTATATTGCCGCTTATGCGCTGTCCGGATTTTTCAGCGGCCGGGGGAAAACCTGGCCCGTGATGTGGGTCAACGTGCTGGCGACAACCGTCAACCTGGTGCTGGATTACTGCATGATCTTCGGGCATTGGGGGTTTCCGGAGCTGGGAATCAAAGGCGCGGGGATTGCCACGGTGCTGGCCGGTCTGTTTTCATTTCTGCTGTATTTAGCCCTGATGTCCGGGCGCACGATCGACCGCAGGTATTATACCCTCAGGGGGTGGCGGCCGGCCGGCGATCTTTTTGTGCGCATGCTGCGGTTCGGATTTCCTTCCGGGGTGCAGTTTTTTCTGGAAATGGCCGGTTTCACAGGATTTGTCCTGGTTGTGGGGCGGCTGGGGACCGTCAGCCTGGCGGCGACCAATATTGCCTTCAACATCAATACCCTGGCGTTCATGCCCATGATCGGCTGCGGCATTGCCATATCGGTGCTCGTCGGCCAGTATCTGGGAGCCGAAAAACCGGAGCTTGCGCAAACGGCCGCCTATTCCGGGTTCCACCTGACGATGATTTACATGTCCAGTATTGCGGCGGCATATGTCCTGCTGCCGGATCTTTTCGTGGCCCCCTTTGCCCATCGGGCGGATCCGGCCGGTTTTCAGCAGATCTACCGCTACAGCGTTGTCCTGCTGCGTTTTGTCGCCGTTTATTCTATCTTCGACACCATGAATATCATTTTTTGCTCGGCTTTGAAGGGAGCGGGCGACACCCCCTATGTGATGATGGTGACCGTGATTTTATCACTGTTCGTTCTGATACTGCCCACATATCTGGTGGTGGTCAAGCTGGATTGGGGCCTGATGGCGGCCTGGGTGCTGGCATCCGCCTACATCATTTTGATCGGCATTATTTTTTACCTTCGGTTTCTGGGCGGCAAGTGGAAATCCATGCGGGTGATCGAACAGGTGGTGCCGGTCCCCAAGCCCGGGCCTACCAAGCTGGGGCGGGTGGCGAAGTTATAATTAAGTTGGTCGCAAACCCGGATAAGTCGGAACCAAAAAAGAAACTAATCACGAAAGCACGAAAGGACGAAAACACGAAAAAATGAGAAGTAAAATTTCGTTCTTTGAAAATCTCGCGTTTTCGTGATGAAGAAATTTTTTTCACAAAAAAGCAATAATCTCATATTTAAGCGCTGATTTAGGTTGTGAAATGTACGTGGTCCGTTATAAATTGCCCATAACTTATATATTGACAGCTGCTAATTTATATATATAATTTGTTTTAATTTATATATATAATATAGGTGAAATATGAAAACATTGATTGATATACAAGACGACCTCATGCATGATTTATTAAAAGAGGCGAACACAAACGTGAAAAAGGAAGCTATCGTTCTGGCTATCAAAACATTTCTTGATGTTAGAAGGCGGGAAAAACTGGCTTCACTGATCGGAAATTACGAGTTTGGGTATTCGATGAAGGATCTTGAAGAAATGAGGAACGATGGATAAAGTCATCATCGACACCTCAGCCTGGATAGAGTCTTTCAGGTCCGGTTCCGAGAAGTCGTTTCAACGGCTCGTCAAGGACTTGATCCTTCAGGATGTGGTTTTGCTTCCTGGAATTATAAAAACGGAATTGCTGCGGGGTGCCAAAAACAAGAAGGAATTTAATCATCTATATCAGATGCTGAAGGGGCTGACATATCTGGCTGTGGCTGAAGATTTTTGGGAAAGGTTGTCCGAATTTTCGTTTCAGCTCTTCCGCAAAGGGGTCGTTGTGCCGCTGACCGATACTTACATTGCTCTTCTTTGTATCGAAAATCAGATGTCGCTGCTCCACCGCGACAAACATTTTGACATGATCGCCCAAAAAACCAATTTATCCATTTTAGCGTTTTAACCTAATTAAGCCGCCGACACCTCAGGCAAGCAAGTGTTTCGATTTTCAAAGCAACATCCAAAATTTAAAAAATTCTATATTTCAGGGCGGATTAATTATCGGCAGGGATGGTTTTGCCTTCTTCGTAGTCCTTCTGGCCGTGGGCAACCATCTTCAGCAGGGCCAACGCATCCTGAATCCGCTCATACTCGGTTATGTCCTGAATGACCGCTTTGGCCTCGCCATTTTGGGTAATAATCATCGTGCCATGCTGTTCGTTCAGGTCGCGGATTACATCGGCGGCATGTGCCTTAAAATAGCTGATCGGCTTGATGGCTTGGCTAAGTTTCATTTCGTAAACCTTATTAAGAATTTAATTTAGACTTAATATGGACTTTTAAAAGTCTATTGGCAATCAATTTTTAATATAATGTTTTAATAGCCTTAGAGGTGTGCTTGACAATTTCATAATGTGGATGTACATATTAAGTGTACACAAATGCTGGTGTGCATTAACCCAAATATTCCAAGAGGAATAATTATGATGCTTGAAGTCAATGTAAAAGAAGCGCGCAGCAAATTGAGCATTCTTTTGGATAAAGTTGAGCGCGGCGAGGAAATAATTATTACACGCCGCGGAAAAAAAATCGCTCTCTTGGTTTCTGCGGGAAGAGAAAAGACCCTGCCCAGCTTGGAGCAATTTCGAGCTTCTATATCATCGGCTGGGAAGCCCTTGAGCGAAACCGTTATCGATATCAGGCAGGAAGAGCGGTACTGATGTATTATTTGGACACCAGTGTTTTGGCTGCCTATTATTGCCCGGAGGCCCTCAGTGGAGAAGCGGAAAAAGTTATCATCAGCTCAAAAGGTCCCGCCATCAGTTCTTTGACTGAAGTCGAACTTGCATCCGCCATTTCCCGGAAAATCAGGGAAAAGAATCTATCACCGGAAGATGGAAACAAAATATTTAACCAGTTTCAAACCCACCTCAAAGAATCCCTATACAGGCTGATATCCGTCGAAGACAGACATTATCAGAGTGCGAAAAATTGGATTCTGCAATTTACCGTCCCGCTCAAAACATTGGACGCCCTTCATCTCGCCCTTGCTTCAGCGGATAATTTAACGCTCTTGACTGCCGATCGACAGTTGGACATAGCCGCCAGGCATTTTGGCATTAAGGTCGTTTGCCTCTAAAAGTCCAATTTCAAGATCGGATAGAATGCCATAGTGGGAACAAAGATGCTGAATGTATCTGCAATCAGCGTCGAGGCAATGAAAACGGTTTTTCATTCCTCATCAACTTTATCCGGCAAAACGCCGGCATCCTCCGCCTCCCGGGCGGCGTCTTCAGCTTTGGCAGCAGCCTTGGCGGCTTTGCGGGTCAGTTTGTCGGCCTGTAGTTCGGCTTCCGCGGCGGTCTTTTCGGCCTTGGCGGCAACCTCTTCATTTGCTTCAGATTCGGTTTTGACTTCTTCAGCTCTGCGTCTGGCCTCTTCGGACGCCTTCGCCGCCTCCTGTGCCTCTTCGGATGCGGCGTTTGCCTTTTTGCGGGCATCTTCCAGCGCGTCCAATACCTGAGCCTTTTCGCCGGCCTCGCCTTCTTCGGGTTGTGCATCCAAATCGATGTCTTCGGCGGCCAAAACCATCGCCGTCACCGGCAAAAGGAAAAGCGTATCGGCCATCGCGTTGCCGAAGGAATCGACAACCTGGTTTTGTCTGATGCGAAAGGGCAGAAAAACGAGAGCCGAGTCCGCCGAATATTCAGCGATGGTGTCTGCGCCGGCATTTTCCACTATTTGCGGGTCGGCCTCGATGCGTGCATCTGTGAGCATTGTTTTCAAATTTTCGATCGTTTGAACGCCGTTTTGATCAGGACCGGAAGCCAGCAGACGAATCCTGGCTTCACTCCATTGTTCATTGCGGGTCATCAGATACGCCATCAGCAGCATGAGACGGCCGGTGGCATCCTCCCGCCACCAGACATCGATAAAAAGATCCTTTTTGTCGATGTCTGCAAACGCCTCCCATTTATCCGCTTTCGCATCCAGGATGATGAGATTGCAGCCGTAAAGACGTGCGGCCCGCAGATTGCGGGTAAACTCCTGGTTGTGCGGGTCCAGGATCCGCTGGGGGATCCGGCCCAGCCAGTTGAGCAGGATGGTGTTGGCTTTTAAAGATCCGACGCCGTAGGATTGAACGACACTCTGAATGCCTGTTTGGAGATTGGCAGCCACCACCACCAGGCTGAAGGCCCTAAAACCATTTTTTCGGATATCCTGGGCAAGCTCCTCTTCGGCCTCTTCCTTCATCTTGCGCATTTTGACCCCTTCGCCTTCCAGTATCCGGACGGCGGTGGTCAGGCCGCTGCCGCCTTCAATCCAGGATGAAAAGCGCAGCAGCTGGGCCCGTCGCCGGGAATCATCGGAAAAGGCCAGAATCTGGGGACGCCAGTCGCGCGGATGTTGCGGTTCGGCGGCGATTGACAGCAGGTGCTCGCGAACCATCTGGAGATGATATGAGCGGCGGCTGTCGGCCCAGCGTGACGGGCCGGCTGTTCGCCGGAGATACTGAAAAATGGCAAACAGCACGGCAAGCGCAACGACGCCGGCAGTGAGATCGACTGCCAGCATGGCTCCCAGGCACGCCAGTGCGCCGGCCAGGCTGAGCCATTTGTTAAAGAAGCGAAAGCGGGGACGAAACGAGGGGCTCTGAGAGCGCGCCTCATAGTAGGTTGCATAATTCAAAAGACCGTATGAAATCAGAAAGAACATCGAAACCACCGGTGCAATCAGATTGAGATGGCCGTAACCAACGGTGGCATAAGCAATTGCGGCGGACAGCAAAACCCCGCGCCGGGGATTGGCGCTCGGACCCGCGCCTTTGGCAAAGAATCCGAGAAATGGAAAAATGCGGTCGGCGGCCAAAGATTGAAGGATGCGGGGGGCGCCTAAGAAAGATGCCATGGCCGAAGACAGGGTTGCGGCAATGACTCCGGCGATGATTATAAAACCAAACAGGGCGACCTTCTGCATGGCCTCGTAATCGCTGACCAGAACGTCGCTCGGCAGCGTCGCTGCAAATAATATTGAAGATATAAAGTAGACAACAATTGATAAGCCCACGGCCGCAAACGTTCCCCGCGGCAGACTCCGGCCGGGATCTTTTAAATCCCCCGACATGCTCACGCCTTGGGTGAAGCCGGTGACTGCCGGGAAGAAAATGGCAAACAGCACCCAGAAACCCGGATGAGTTTGGGAAGAGGTCCAGTTCTGGGCCAGAAGCCCCGAATCCCAGCGCAGGAAACCGCCGACAAAAAACGAGAGGATCGCGGCAAACAAAATGACCATGACGATATACTGAAAGCGGGTGGCCCAGTCGGCTCCCAGCCAGGCAAAGATAAAAAGCAAGGAAACTGCCAGGGCGGCAATGATCTGAGGCAGAAAGGACGAATTAGTGGATATAAGTGCCGCGACGGCTTCGCCGAAGCCAAGACAGTAGAAGGCGATCGACACCGATTGGGCCAGAAAGAGAACAATCCCCAGCGCCCCGCCGAATTCATGCCCCAGGGTACGGGATATCAAATAGTAGTCACCGCCGCCTTTCACTTTTAAATTGGTGGCGATGGCCGAAAGAGAGACGCTGGTCAACACTGAAATGCCGTTGGCCAAAAGCAGGATCAGCAGGGCCGGACCCAGACCGGCATTGCCGACCACGTAACCCAGCCGGAGGAATAAGATAATTCCTAAAATGGTTAAGACACTGGGTGTAAAGACGCCGGCGAAGGTGCCAAGGGTTCCAGTGGGGGCAGACATATCACGATGGCTACGCGATGCATTTGAGCGGGAGCTATTTTCCATATATCAATGAGACAAAATCAGTCGTATGCCGGCATCTATGCGTCTCCGGAGACTGGCCGGCAGTCTGTTAATGCGATCGGATAGGAAGTGGTTATCTATCGTAATGATTTGAGATACGTTGGCAACGCTTTCCTTGGAAAGCCCGGTCATATTTCCGGGCAGCATAGCATTGCCGGGGGCATCCGTTAATTTGAGATTTGAGGTCAAGGCATTCTATTCCCAAGGGTTGAATATTCCGACGCCACTTTTTTCCATACCACCTGCGTCTCTGGTAACAATAGTCATATTATACACAATCCCAATGGCTGCTATCATACTGTCAGTAACCGGCATTTTGGTTCCGGCAATTTCCGATAATGCTTGAATTTCTCCCCATTTTTGAACGACCTTAAGGTTGATTTCCAGAATTCTCTTGTCAAATCTTCGAATAAGTTCCGTTTCGATCCATTCCTGGAGCATGTTTCTTTTTTGTGAATCCGGAAGTTTGCAAATTCCCTTTTGAATTTCACCAATGGTCATCACGCTTAAAAATAGGATTTCATCCCGGCAAGAGCGCAACCATTTAATTACCTTTGTACTCGGTTTTGGTTTAATTAACTCAGAAATTACGCAGGTATCTAATAAAAAATTCAAAGGTCTATCTCCCTTCCTAAATCTCTATCCCTTTTTAGATCTATCTCGACACCCATTAAAGGCGATTTGCGAAAGAAATCAACAAGGTTTGTTCTCGGTTTGGTCAATTGCTGATAATCCTCGACCGACATAATGACAACGGTCTTTTTTCCCCTTCGTGTTATTATCTGGGGTCCATGCTCAAGCGCTTTTTGGACAACTTCGCTGAACCGATTCTTAGCATCTTGCAGTTGCCAATGCTCCATCATAATTTTTCCCTTTTATTAATTGTTTTTACCTTGAACAAACTCAGACAGTCTAGACAGTAAGCGATATTTGCTGCAGAGTCAAGAGATTCTTCAGGATACGGAAAGGCTTTCCAGTATGCCTATCCAGGCATAATGGCAGGGATGATGCGTCGCCTATCTTTGCGGTAAAGATTAAAATCACTGTCCAAAGTGAAAATGCGGCTCTGCGGGTGCAGTTCGCTCATTCTGATCAAACATGCATCCGCCAGAGACATGGGAACCGAACGGTATTTTAACAGCAGGTTTTTAACCGGTTGAATATGCTCAGCCAGCTGAAAAGAGATCGCAATTATTTTGCGCTGGATCATTTGCATAATCGAATCAACACCGGTGTCGGTTCCTGCCAGCAGAAAACAGGCTTCAGAAATTACGGCCTCACATGTCAACATGGAAGGCTGAATTTGATCCCAATGTTCGAGCGCCCAATCGTGAAATTTGTCCCTGCGGTTCAAAAAGGCAACCAGAGGGCCGGTGTCTAATAGAACGTTTTCTTTCACCGGCCATATCCCTTTAAATATTTTTTGTTATGTGAGAGATCCGGCGGACCCTCAACAGAGCCGATCAAATCTCTAGCCAGAGCAAGACATGAATTGGGGGTGGAGCGTTTCACTTGATTCCACAACTTGGTCAAGGGCAGCTCGGATTAGAGCCGACTTGCTTTCATGCCTTCTTGCAGCAACAGCTGTTAATTTTAAGTCCAACTCTTCAGGGACTTTTACTGAAATGGTTTTCATTTTCTCCCTTCCTCCTGAACGGTATTATCTTTATGTCGCCACTGTAATACCTGGTGTAATCAATGTCAAGCTGCTATGCTCTTAAACAAGTTGTATCGACAATATATGAAATTTCATGTGATCGGAATTGCTTACGGCAGAATTTCCTTAATGTGAATAATCCGACTTGGTCTGAATCCGTTCCTTCAAACCTTTGATCAGGGCCGCACACACCTGGTTGGCATCGGCCACTACGGCGACGTCTGCCATCTTCATCATGGTGGCATTGGGGTTTTTATTGACGGCGATGATAAAGTCGGCATCGGCCAGAGCGGCGGTGTGCTGGATGGCGCCGCTGATGCCAAAGGAGAATAGAATTTGCGGTTTGATATTCTTGCCGGCCTGGCCCACCAGGGCGCTTTCATCGGCCCAACCCGCGTAGACGATGGGCCGGGTTGCACCGACTTCACCGGAAAGCAACTGCGCCAGCTCGAATATTTTTTTGAATTTTTGTTTGCTGCCCATGCCGCGTCCGCCGCACACAACGACTTTGGCTTCCTCGAGCTTCTGATCGCGCACCGGTTGGCGCTCGTAGGCCACCAGACGCAAGCGATCCTTGGGCAGTTTTTCAGGCAACGGCAGGCGTATCACTTCCCCGTGCAGGGAATTGTCGTGCGGGATTTCCTGAAAAGTACCGGGACGCACCGTGGCTATTTGGGGGCGATGCTCCGGGGTGAGGATCTCGGCGATAAGATTGCCGCCGAAGGAGGGCGCGATCTGCAGCAGATTCCCATCGGCATTGATTTCCAGCCCGATACAATCGGCCGTAAGACCGGTGCCCAAGCGTTTGGCAACCCGCGGCGCAAACTCCCGGCCGAAAGATGTGGCCCCGATCAGGATTATTTCCGGCTGGTAGTCCCGGGCGAGTTTCTCCATTAAAATCGTATATTTTTCAACGCTGTACTGTTTAAGGGACGCGTCCTCGACCACCAGAACTTTCTGAGCGCCGTGGGCGATGTATTCAGCCACATATTCGTCAGTCTGGCAGCCGAACACCACGGCCCAAACCTGGGCATCCAGGGCGAGTGCCAGATCATTGGCCTTGGCCAGGAGTTGCAGGGTGACCCGGTTTTGAAAATAATTGCGATAATCGGCAAAAACCCATATGGAGCGCTTGGTTTGGTTCATAGGTTCCCCAGGTTTAGAGTTCAGGGTTAAAGGCTAAAGGTTAAAGGTTAAAGGTTAAAGGATAAAGGTAAAAGGTAAAAGGATAAAGGATATTTATTCGTAGTAAGGTATTCTGCAGTGTACTGCTTCTCAAACCCTGCACCTCTGAGACCTGAACCGTTGAAGCCTGAACCTTTATCCTTTTTCCTTTAACCTTTTGCCTTCATCAAATCTTCTTCAAATCCTTTCCCATGGCACCGCTGAGCTTTTCGCCGTATTTTTCGAAAATATCATTGACGACTTTTTGGGCGGTGCCCTTCAGGACGACATTCTTCTTTTCGGCGGTTGGAGAATACACATTGATAATTTTGGTTGGTGAACCCGGGCGGCCGATACGCTGCGAATCCAGCCCAAGGTCTTGAGCGGTCATGATTTTTATTTGCCGGCGGTCAAAGGCGGCCGCCAGCCCCTCCAATGATGGGTAGCGGGGCGCATAGGAGCGGGTCATAATGGTGATAAGCCCGGGCAGGTTCATTTCCATAATTTCCAGAAAATTGTCGGATACGCGCTGCATGCGTACCTTGCGGCCTGTAATCGCAAAGTCTTCAACATAAGCGGCGGCCGGGATATCCAGTTCTTCCGCGAGTTGGGGACCGACCTGGGCGGTTTCACTGTCACTGGTGAAACAGCCGCAGAGGACAAGATCAAAACCAGGGCATTGCTTTTCGATGGCCCGGGCCAGGGTGTACGACGTGGCAAAGGTATCGGCGGCGGCAAAAGCCGGATCGGTCAGCAGCAGCCCGCGATCCGCACCGACGGCCATGGCCTCATAAAGTACTTCTTCGGCCATGGGCGGTCCCATGGTGATGGCGATAATTTCAGCTTTATGGCGGCTCTTTATCTGTAATGCGGCTTCCAGCGCATGGGCGCACGCCGGATTCATCATGCCTTCGGCCAGCTCGCGTTTTAAAGTTCCGGTTTTCGGATTCCACGGCAATTCGGAAACCATGGGAACCTGCTTTATGCAGACAACTATATTAAGCATTTTTACACATATTCCATGTATGGAAAACTTTTAGCAGTTCATTGTTAAAAAATTCCAAATAACAAGCACCAGAAAATTTAAATTCCAATATACAAGCACCAAATTCCAAATAAATTCCAAATTCAAATAATCAATGACCAAAACGCCAGGAACAATATCCTAAATGTCAAACCTATGTCTGGCTATGTTTTGGATTTTGAATTTGGTCATTGAGATTTGTTTGACAATTTGTTATTTGTGATTTGGAATTTAACCGGAAATCATTAAGAAAAATTCATGTTCTTCCTTGCTAAGTCAATTTCGACAGAATCGCCCTTGCGATCACCATCCTCTGGACTTCGCTGGTGCCTTCGTAAATTTCGGTTACTTTGGCGTCCCGGAAGTATCGCTCCACATCGTATTCTTTGCTGTAGCCGTAGCCGCCGTGTATCTGCAAGGCCTGATTCGTCACGTGCGAGGCGACCGTGCTGCAGTAAAGCTTGGCCATGGCAGCTTCGGCACCATAAGGCCGGCCGGCATCCTTGGACGCACAGGCCCGATACAGCAGCAGGCGCGCGGCGTCAATTTCGGTCGCCATATCGGCGATGTAATTCTGAATGGTTTGAAATGAAGAAATGGGTTTTTTAAACTGCTGGCGCTCCTTGGAATATTTCACGGCTGCTTCAAAAGCTGCCTGGGCGATGCCCAGCGCCTGAGCCCCGATGCCGATGCGGCCGGCATCCAGCGCGTTGAGACCGATCTTGAGCCCCTCTCCCGGCCGTCCCAGCATATGGCCGGCGGGCAGGCGGACATCTTCAAAAAATAAGGAGGATACCGGGTTGGCGCGCATGCCGCACATGTCTTCCAACTCGCCTACCGAAAAGCCCGGCATGCTTTTTTCAACGATGAAAACACCGGCCCCGCCGCGCCGGTCTTCCAAGTCCATCACCGCAAAAACCAGCGCCAGATCACAGATGCCGCCGTTGGTGACAAATACCTTGGTTCCGTTGACAACGTATTCGCCGTTTTCATAGACGGCCGTGGTTTCAACGGCACCGGCGTCGGAACCGGCATTTGCCTCCGTCAAACAAAAGGCCCCGATATAGTCACCGGCGGCCAGCTTCGGCAGAAAGCGTTCTTTTTGTTCTTCGGTCCCGAAGCGCACTATGGGGTAGGTCCCAACGCTGTTATGGACCGTTACGCAAAGGCCGACGGCGGCGCATACCCGGGAAATCTCTTCGATGGTGATGGCATAGCTGATGGTGTCAAGCTCGGCCCCGCCGTATTTTTTCGGAACCTGCAATCCGAAATAATTCAGCGGGCGCATCTTTTCGATCACTTCCCGGGGAAAACGGGCCTCCCGATCGATTTCGTGGCTGATGGGGCCCAGTTCCGTCTCGGCGAACTTGCGGACCGTCTTGCGAATTGCGCTGTGTTTCATGCATGGGTTAAAGTCCAAGGTTTTGTTTCTCCGGTCATCAAATTAACGCAGGACTGATTCCGCTTCATAACGGAATGCCTAAAATGATCTAAAATGCCTAAAGTGCTCTAAAGTGCCTAATAATGCCTAAAGTGCCTAAAATGATCTAAAATGCCTAAAATTGAGGAAACGCTGCGCTCCATCTTTTTTTCTCATCTTCTGATCTTCTCAGCTTCTTTCTCTTGTCCTCTGTCGTCTGTGCCGTGAGCTATGAGCCTTTTTTCTCATCTTCTGATCTTCTGATCTTCTCAGCTTCTTTCTCTTGTCCTCTGTCGTCTTTGCTGTGAGCTATGAGCTATGAGCTTTTTTTCTGATCTTCTGATCTTCTGTTCTATCTTCTCATTTTCTCATCTTCTCATCTTCTCACCTTCCCAGCTTCAGCTTCTCCCTTGCCGTCTGTCCTCTGATTCAGACCTCAAAGGACTTCCTTGAACGCCGTTACGACCCTATCGATTTGCTCCCTGGAGATAACCAGCGGGGGCAGCAGCCGGATCACCGTGGCTCCGGCCAGCAGTACAATCACACCTTTTTCCATGAGCTGCTGGACATACGGTCCGGCTTTTTCTTTGAGTTCGACGCCGATCATCAGACCTAAGCCGCGAACCTCCCGGATCTTGGGGCTCTCAATTTGCCGCAGTTGATCCAGAACATAGGCGCCCAGGGTTTGGGCCTTTTGCACCAGCCCTTCGTCTTCAATGACCTTGAGGGAGGCCAGGGCCGCCGCACAGGCCGTCGGATTGCCGCCGAAGGTGGAGGTGTGGCTTTTAACCGGAACGCTGATCCGCTCGCTGCAAAGTACAGCCCCCATCGGGATGCCGCCGGCCAGGGATTTGGCCAGACACAGGATGTCGGGGTCGACGAATTGCTCGCAGGCGAACATGGTGCCGGTGCGGCCGAAACCGGTTTGCACTTCATCGAGGATCAACAGGATATTCAGATCATTACACAGCCGGCGAACTTTTTGAAAGAATGAACGGTCGCCGACCCTGACTCCGCCTTCGCCCTGGACCGGTTCCAGTAAAATTGCTGCCGTCTGCCGGCCGACGGCCGCCTCCAATTTTTCAAAATTGTTGTAGGGGACATGCTTCAGGCCCGGCAGCATGGGCTCGAATGGCTTCTGGTATTCCGGACCCCAGGTAGCGGCCAGGGCTCCCATGGTCTTGCCGTGGAAGCCGCGCATGGCCGCGATGATCTCGGGTTTGCCGGCTAGCGGCACGGGCAAATTTAAGCGCCGCTTCATTGGCTTCCGCACCCGAATTGCAGAAAAAGACCCTGGTCAGATTTGCGGGCGCCAGATTCACCAGTTTTTCAGCCAGACGGGCGCGCACCGGATTGTAGAACATACTGTAGCAGTTTCCGAGTGCGAGGTATTGTTCATACACGGCTTTGGCCACGGCCGGATGGCCGTGTCCGATGTTGGACACTCCCACATTGGAAGCACAGTCAATATACTCCCTGCCCTGGTCATCGAACAGCCGGGCGCCCTTGCCGCCCACCAAAACGATATCGCGGCGCGGGTACACCCCCAGTTCGTATTTTTGTTCCAGTTCGATTGTATTCATTGGATTACCGTTCCCCGGGCGGCCAGCGCATCTTTGACCGGATGCTCGCTGCGCCCGTCACTGATGATGACCCTGGTCGCCCCCTGCTCAAAGAGCTTTCTGATGGCCAGCATTTTGCGCTTCATGCGGCCTTCCACCTGCTGCTCCCGGGCTTCCAGTTCCGAGGCCCCAATGGCCTTGAATCAGCGTGGCGGGATCGTCTTTGTCGGCCAGAAATCCCGGCGCTTCAATCAGATTGATCACCGTATCGGCTTCCAGGGCTTGCTGCAGCACCCGGACCACGTCGTCATTTTCGGTGTTGATGGCCGTATTCTGCTCATCGATAATCGGAACCGTCAGAACCGGGACATACCCGTTGTCCAGCAGCAGATGCAAAAGGGCCGCATTCACCGTCTCGGGTTTGCCGGAAAAATCTCTGACAATTTTCAATTTTTTGTTCTGATAGACCCGGATGCCCTTGTTGCGGGTTCCCTGAACCGTCCTGCCGTCGAGACCGGTAAGGCCGACGGCATTGATGCCCTGGCGCTGACACTGCTCGACAATGCGTTTGTTGCGCAGTCCCGCATAGGCCATCATCATGACGTCCAAAAGTTTCTCGTCGGAGTATACGCTGGTGTATCCCTGGACCGAAGTGAGCACCTGCTTCGGCTGTCCCAGGTCTTCAGCCAGTTTATCCCGCAGCGCGTTGGCGCCGTGAACAATGACATACGGCTCGTGGATTGCGGCCAGATCTTCGATGATGCCCGCGATATTAATTTGGCTTCCCCCGCCGATCTTGACAATGATCATTTACCAGACCCTCACGGATTCGTTGGCGATTGGACGCCAGTTATTTTCGCCGGGGTAGGCGGCGGAGCAGACTACCAGCTCCCGGCCTTCCCTGAAGCGCAGGGTGAAATAGTCGTCGTCCTCGGAAAAATAGCTGGAGACAAATATACCCGATTCATTGACCATGATGATGTTCATGCCCCGGATATGACGGGTTCTTTTGCGGATGATGGCGACTGCTTTAGCCAGGGCCTGACGCGTGTCGCCGTTGTCGAAACGCCGGATGTAGTTGAAAATCTTTTCGGCCCCGATGCGACCCGCTTCCCGGATTTTTACCCCCCGTAATTCACCGTTGAAAATGAAGACGGTGCGGCCGTCGAAAAACGGCATGTTATTTTCAATTACGATGTCTTTGTCTTCGAAGGCGCTGCGGGCATGGGCCACCAGCAGTCTGGTTGCACCGAACCGGCTGAAGTCATCTTCCCAGACGGGGTTGATGTTGCGGTAAAACTTCCAGCCGGCCGTCTCATCCCGGTAGGCACACCCCCAGCCGTGCCCCTGGTATTCCTTGCTGTTTTTAGCGATACCGGCAAAGCGCGTCAAGTGGTGAGCAATGGCAAACGGTGTTTCTGATTTTACGGTTAATAAGCGGCACACGGCTCTATAATGAAGATTGAATATTGAATATTGAATATTTGTGGATAAAAATCGATTTTACTTTTAAAATAATCTACTTAATTGCGATACGATCCATTTTAATGATCCGTCAATTTATTTTAGTAGCTGCCAAATTAAAATTGAACACGTTCCACCGCAAAGCTTTTATTAAAAAAGATAGAATACCTCAAATATTCAATCTTCAATCTTCAGTATTCAATCCTTATACGGGGTGCAAGCCGGCAAAATCCAGGCCCTGGGTCTCCTCGAAGCCGCACATGACGTTCATGGCGTGCACCGCCTGGCCGGCGGCGCCCTTCATCAGGTTGTCAATGGCGGAAATCACCACCAGGCGGCTGCCGGCCAGTTCGAAACCAATGTCACAGTAGTTGGTGCCGATCAGAATTTTGGGCTCCGGATAGCGGTAAATGCCCTGCTTTTCTTTTACGATCCGGATGAACGGCTCCTGGCCGTATACCTGGCGGTAGGTTTGCCAGATGTCTTTTTCGGTTAAGCCTTCATTGAGGAAAAGATGAGCGGTTACCAGAATGCCCCTGACCATCTCGATGGAGGTCGCTGAAAAATGGATGACATTGCCCAGCTCCTGCTCCATCTCGGCGATATGCCGGTGACCCGTCGGCCGGTAAGAGCGCACACAGCCGCTTCTCTCCGGGTGGTGGGAGGCTTCACCGGCGGTGTTGCCGCCCTCCGAGGAGCCGCATTTGGCCTCCGCCACGACGGGTTTGGAAGTGTCCACCACACCCTGCTTGAACAGCGGCCACAGGCCAAGAATAGTTGCCGTGGCGTTGCAGCCGGCGCCGCTGATATAGCGGGCCTGTTTCATTTCCTCCCGGTGCAGCTCGACATTGCCGTAGACGAACTCACCCAGCTTTTCGGGGTGCGTGTGGGTCACGCCGTACCATTGCTTGTATGCGGCGGCGTCTTTTAATCGGAAGTCGGCCGAAAGGTCGATAATCCGGTCGGCCAGGGATCGGAACTGCTCAAATTTTTGCATGCAGCGGGTATGGGGCAGGGCCGTGAAAAGCAGATCCGCTTCTTCCAATTCCTGCAAGCTGCAGAATTTAAGCGGGGTCCGTTTGCGAAGATTGGGGTGCAGGCGTGTGACGGGTTTGCCTGCAAATCTTTCCGAGGTGCATTGATGAACCTCCACCTGCGGATGCTGCAACAGCAGCCGCAGCAGTTCTCCGCCTCCATAGCCGGATGCGCCCACAATACTCACTTTCATTTGCGTCCCACCTCCAGTACATAGTCGACGATCTTGGCCGGAATGTTTACCCCGGTAACATCGATGCTGTTTCTAAACTCCATGGTGTAATTGACTTCGTTGATCGAGTACCCCTGATCCGTCTCAAAAACGTCGATGGCGACGACCCCTCCGCCGCAGGCCTTGGCGGCCTTGACGGAGATTTCGTAAAGCTCTTTGTCGACGGGACAGTTTGAGGTCCGGCCCCCGCGGGCCGTATTCGTAATCCAATGCTCCGCGTAACGGTAGATGGCGGCAATACATTCATCCCCCACCACAAAGCTGCGGATATCCCGGCCTTTCTTTTCGATATATTCCTGAATATAAAATATGGAATGGTGGTAGCTGCCCAGAATTTGTTTGTGCTCCAGGATGGCTTCGGCTGCGTCCCGGTCATTGATTTTCGAAATCAGCCGGCCCCAGGATCCCGTGGTGGGTTTGATTACGCAGGGGTATCCGAGGTCGTCCATTGCAGCCAGCGCCGATTCGGGCGTGAATGCCAGATAGCAGCGGGGGGTCCTGATTTCCGCTTTGATCAGGGCCTGGGTGGTCAGGAACTTGCTGCCGCAGATTTCACCGACCTCCGGGGCGTTGACGGTGGGGATGCCATGGTCGCTGAAAATTTTCAGGGCATGCACGGCCCGGGAGTGGTTGACGCAGCGTTCAAGGAGCACATCGATGTCAAAATTGTTTTGGTGGAGATTAAAGAAATGCTCCCGATCGTCTATCTTGATCAGCTCCACATCCTGGCGGCTCCTGAATTCGTCTAAAAGGTACTTTTCTTCTTTGCGGATTATTGAATGTAAGAATCCTACTCTCATGTGTATCTCCGTAAACCGGACGAGCCGGAATTGAAAATTGAAGAATGCAGATTGAATATTTATGGAAGTCGCTGCACTTCATCATTTTTTTAAGTGATCGATATTTAATTTATGGCCACCCGGCTTTTAAATTGATGAAAGGGCCGCATCGATTAACAATAAAAAGGAGTGTTGGAGTATTGGGATTTAGCCCATCACTCCAGTTCTCCATCGCTCCACCACTCCAATTCTTCTGATGCCTACTCGCCCCAGTCTTCTTCTTCCTGGGGGGCCTCCCGAAGACTGTTTTGACCTTCCACTTCAAGTTCAGACCCGCAGTCCTCGCAGATGATGATTTCGCCCTCTTCGGCATCTTCATCCAGAACAATTTCCGCTCCGCACACAGGACATTCTGCCATGTTGCACCTCCCTGAATTATGTTTCCAAATTTCTATAACTAAAAATAAAATACAGAGTATTTTTTAAGGCATGCGTTTTGGCTCCATCATGGAAAAGGACCGGTTGGCCAGTTCCCCCGCTACGTCCGATTGCCCGCTAAAGATATAACCGGCTAACCGAGAAGCGCATTGTTCCAGCATGGCCCCATTTCAATTGGGGTGAAGCCACAGACCTCCCTAAAACGCCCCAAGGCGCAAAATTAAATTCGATATAATAGGGGAATTTGGAATTTTTGTCAAAGGGGTAAATCGATTTATAAAGATAAAAAGGATAAAAAAATGCGCAGCATAAAGTAATTAATCCGCCGGACCTTCACTCAGACAATTGATTCAATTTTAACGTATAATTTCATAAACCTGAAACTGCAATTTTTGCGGCGGATTAATTAGGCGTCTTTCCTGCGCTGCTCTTCACTGCGGATTTCCCGCCGCAACAGCTTGCCGACTTTGGATTTGGGCAGCATGTCTCTGAACTCGATGTAATGGGGCACTTTATAGGACACCAGGGTCCGGCGGCACCACTTGATGAGGTCGTAGCCGGTGATGCCCTTGATGTCTTCTTTGAGGACCACATAGGCCTTGATGCGTTCCCCGACTTTTTTATCCGGCACGCCGACTGCGCAGGCGGCGATCACCGCCGGGTGCTCCTGCAGCACGGATTCGATCTCGGAAGCCGAGACGCGGTAACCCTTGTGCTTGATGGTATCCACCGTACGGTCCACGAAGTAAAGATAGCCGTCCGGGTCCATGGACATCACATCGGCCGTGCGGTACCATTTTTGGCCGTCCAGTTCGACAAATGACGCCGCGGTTTCCTCGGGTTTGTTCAGATAACTTGAGATCATATATGTTGACGACACCAGCAGTTCGCCGGGGTTGCCGGCCGCCACGGGCTCCAATGATGCGGGGTCGACAATTTTGATTTCTTTGCTGCGGACAACCTGGCCCACACTTTTGGGCGGGTTTTCCCGATCCACCCGACACATGGCTACACCGCCGCAGGTTTCGGTGGCGCCGTAGCCCTGGTAGATGGGGCGGCCGAATTTTTCCCGCCAGCGCTTGCCGATTTCCACCGGCAGCACATCACCGCCGCTGAAACAATATTCCAGCGAGCTGAGATCATACTGCTCCAGGCGAACATGTTCCAGCATCATCCGGTACAGGGCGGGAACCCCGATCAGGGTTTTGGCTTTAAAGCGTTCAACGGCATCAAAGATGGCATCTATATTAACGCGGGGCTGCAGGATTAAAGTGCCGCCGGTCAAAAGCGTCGCCAGCCCGCAGGTTTGACCCAGAATATGAAACAGGGGGGCATTGCCCATGATAACATTTTCCTCGGCCGGGAATAGGGCCTCGCTTGTCCGGATCTGCTCATCGGCCGAGATCAGAAACAGGTCATGGGTAAACGGAACGCCTTTGGGAAATTTGGTGGTTCCGCCGGTATAAAGTATTTCGGCGATTTCGCGCCCGTTTGCTCCCGCAAGCGGTTTTTGCCGATCGTCCGGTTTGTAGCGGGACAATAGATGCCTTAAGGTGAACGTTTGCGCGTTGAGGCTGAATTTGCCCCGGGGAATGACATCGAACAACAACCCGAACCAGCGCTTCCACCACGGCAGCAAATCGGCCGCATTGCTCACAATCACGCGTTTCAGACGGGTTTCGGGCAACACACTGGTGACATAGCCGAAGTTCGTGTCGGCACAGATGATCGTTTCAGAATTGCTGTCATTGGCAATATATTTGAGGTCATGGGGGGTGTATATCGGTGTAATCGGTAAACTCACGGCACCGATTTTCTGAATGGCCAGCCAGCATATCACCCATTGAATGCTGTTGGGAATATACATCATGACTGTCTGGCCGGATGCAACGCCCAAATCAGCCAGCGCGGCGGCCAGGCGTCCGGCAAGCTCCTTGACCCGGTTGTAGGTGAATTTACTTCCCAGATAAATTACGGCCGGATGGTCGCCGCGCCGATCGGCCGTGGCTGCAAAGGTTGAATATATATTCTTATGGCTGCTCATTGGTTCAAATTCCAAAATAAGCCGATCTGATTTCAGGATTGTCCATTAGCTCCTCTCCGGTGCCGAATAAAGCCAGCATGCCGTTTTCCACCACATAACCCCTGTCGATGACCGGCAGCACCGGCCTTGCGAACTGCTCGCTGAGCAGCACCGTAATACCGGAGTTATCCCTCAGACTCACAACGGCTGCCATCACCGCCTGCTGCATCAACGGGCTCAGACCCAGAAGCGGTTCATCCAGCAGCAGCAGTCGGGGTTTGACAATCAGGGCCATGCCGATAGCCAGCATTTGCTGTTCCCCCCCGCTCATAAATCCGGCCTTGCGGGATTTTAATTTCTCCAGGGCCGGAAAAAGCTCGAATACCTTGGCGATGCCCTCCTGGGTCTCGGCTCTATTTTTCAGGTAGCCGGCGATCTTGAGATTTTCCAGCACACTGCTTTCCGGAAATACCGGATGCCGCTCCCGGCACAGGACGATCCCTTTTTTAACCCTTTCGCTCGGTTTGGTTTCGGTGATGTCTTCACCGTTGAAGATGATATGGCCGTAGATGGTGATCCGTTCGCCGCCT
The DNA here is from genome assembly GCA_963769935.1 of uncultured delta proteobacterium. Classification (GTDB taxonomy): domain Bacteria; phylum Desulfobacterota; class Desulfobacteria; order Desulfobacterales; family JAFDCJ01; genus JAFDCJ01. The sequence continues at coordinate 156,960 of CAVYNY010000032.1, forward strand.
TTGCGCTTTTCTTTAATCCGCATGTCGATGATAAGACCGGATAGTGAGTTCATCAGGGTCGTCTTGCCGGCGCTGTTCGATCCGATCATACCGACAAGTTCACCCTGCTTTACTTCAAGGCTGAGGTCATTGATAGCCAGGGCGTTTTCGAAGAAAACCATGAGGTGTTTGACTTCCAACATTTTGTTTTAAAAAGCTCCTTGATTAATAGGCCGATGGTTGGCCGGTTTGCCCGTTAGCCCGTTGGCCGGATGAATTTAAAATTGGAAATGAAAGATATTCTATGCAATCCACCAATCAATACGGCATAACCAACCGGTTTCAATAGACTGACCGCTCGGTTAGGTTCGGACCTAATCGACGCAAGTCCGGTCAACGGTCAACCGGCTACGGGCCAACCGGCAAACGGGCACACGGGCCAACCGCCTAACCTTCACTCCCCAAATACGCCTTTTTCACCGCATTGCTTTCCATGACTTCATGGGCCTGACCGTCGGCAATTTTTTCTCCGTAGTTGAGGACGATTACCCGGTCGGCGATGCGGAAAAGCTCTTTGAGGCGGTGTTCGATCATAATAATGGTTTTGCCTTCCAGGCGCAGTTTTTCGATGATGGGCACGATGCCGGCCACCTCCGCCAGGCTCAGGCCGGAGAAGAGTTCGTCCAGAATTATAAGATCGGGCTGCAGGGCAATCGCCTTGGCCAGTTCCAGCCTTTTGAGATAGCCCTGCGGCAGCACACTGGCGCTTTTGTAGGCTACGAATGAATCCCGTTCAAATCCGACTTCTTCCAGCAGATCCAGCGCCACCGCATCACGGTCGCCGTATTTGCCGCCCACCAGCTGCTTGACCCGGGGTGAATACAGAGGAATAATCATATTCTTGTAGGCCGGCAGCTGGTAGAAGGGCTTGACCATTTGAAACGTTCTGGCAATTCCCAGGCGAACAATTTTATAGGGCGCCCAGCCCGTGATATTCCGGCCGCGATACATGATTTCGCCCTCGGAGGGTTTGACAAAGCCGGTAATCAGATTTACGGCCGTGGTTTTGCCGGAGCCGTTGGGTCCGATGAGTCCCAGCAATTCGCCTGCCGCCAGCTCAAAGCTCAAATCATAAATAGCCTGGACACCGCCGAAATTCTTATGGACGCCGGCTACTTTCAGCAAAGCAGCAGAATTCATTAATCCACCTCCACCCACCGCTCGAACTGGTGATATTTCCGCTGAACGAAGTGAAATATGCCTTCCGGCAGTGCCACGATAAAGACGACCAGAAACAGGCCGTAAAAAACAATTCTCAACCCCCCGATGCCCCGCAAGATTTCCGACAGGGGCACCAGAATAAATGCGCCCAGGGTGGCGCCGGCCAGGGTGCCGGGGCCGCCCACCACAGCCGCTGCGATGGGTAAAATCGAATAGTCGAGAGCGAAAACCGGCATTCCGACAAACATATAGACATGGGTCATGAAGGCGCCGGTGAACGCGCCGATACAGCTGGAAATAAACAGGGCCTGGGCTTTGAACCAGTATATGTTTATGCCGGCATTGATAACGGAGCGGTCATTGTCACAGATGGCTTTTAGCACCAGACCGTAATCGGAGGCCAGCAAGCGTCGGAAACCAAAAAGGGCGGCCATCAGCACACCCATTACCAGGTAGAGTTCTATCCATTTGGAGGGCAGGGGGGCGATGCCGCTGAGTCCTTCGGTGCCGCCGAATATCTTGGTGGCTTCAACAATCCGAACCAGCATCAGCGGGATGATGAGGGTAACCATGGAAAAGTAAATTCCGCGCAGCCTCAGAACCGGCAGCAGAAATACCGTGCAGATAAAACCGCCCACCAGGGTGGCTACAGGGATGGCTGCCAGCGGAGGCAACCCCCAGTAGTGATTCAAAATTCCGGCTGTATAGGCGCCCATGCCGAAAAAAAGCGCCTGGCCCAGGGAAATCATGCCTGTCTGGGCCAGAATGTCCCAGCTGATCGCCAGCAGGGCAAAGACGGCCACCGAAAGCAGCACTTTCTGCCAGTAAAGGCCAAGTACCAGGGGCAATATTAGAAACCCGACTATCGGTATCAATCGCGGGGCAGCCAGATAAAGCATCTCCCGCCAGGAACTGAGGGCAAAAATATCCACCGATCTGGCCTTAATTCCCCTGTCTATTCTTTCTCTGCGTTTTTCCACTAAATTCTTTCTTCCAATTCCTTTTGCTTTCCGAAAAGACCGGAAGGTTTTGCAATCAACACAATTAGAATGGCGGCCAGACTGACCAGCATGGTCCACTGGGAACCGATGTAAGCATCGGTAAAGCGTTCGGCAAAACCAATAATGAAACTGGCCACGATAACACCGCCGGTGCTGCCGAAACCGCCGATGATGCATACGGCCAAGGCCTTGATCAACACGTCATATCCTTCACCGGGCGAAATGCTGCTCAGGGGGATAATGACGGTGGCGGCCACACCAGCCAAACCGGCGCCGAACGATACAGCCACAGTGGCAATCCAGTCTGAATCAATGCCGAGACTGAGAGCGGTGCGTTCGTCCTGGGCGATTCCCCGGAATGCAAGCCCCAGTGATGAGTGATGAGTAAAAATCCACAGCCCGGCAATCAAGAGGATACCGATAATGACGATCAGGATGCGCTGCATATCGACAAAAGCCCCCAGGATAAAAAAGCTGTTGTCGATGAAAACCGGTAAATTGTATTCAAAGCCGACAAAGCCGAGATACCTGAATAACTCGAGAATCGCCAGGCCGATGCCAAAGGTGGCAATGACCTCGGACAGGGCCTGGCCGCGCACCCTTTGAAGTACAAAACGGTACATGAGCGCCCCCAGCAGGGCTGTGAGCAAAATCGATACGACGGCGGATAGAAGATAAGGCAGCTTTACCAGGTTCAACAGCATCCAGCTTGCGTATGCTGAAAAAATATACAAGGCACCGTATGCAAAATTAGCCACGCCGCTGATGCCGAAGGTCAGGTTGAACCCGATGGCCATAAGCGCCAGAACGATGCTGTTGATCACTGCGTAGACAACTGTTCCCAGAAACATAAAGCTAACCCACTAAAAGTAAAAAGGAGCATTGGGAAGAGCACAAAGGGAGTATTGGAGTGTTGAAGTAATGGAGTAATGGAAACCCTGTTGTGCCTATAGATGGTTATCCAATACTCCAATACTCCATTACTCCATTACTCCCCCGTATTGAATGTTCAGCCATTTCTTACATTACGTAAATATCAGATATTTTCAGCCTTGATTTCTAATCCCTATTTCAGTGATTTCAACCCCTCCGGCAGCTGGATCTTGGCTTCAGCCATGGATTCGGGAAACACGATTTTGCGCCGGCCATTTTCGGTCCACTGGAAAACGACACCCACGGCGGTCTCCTTGGGATCCATGCCATAGACAACCTGGTGCCCTTGATCAAATTTGATTCTGCCCATCACCCCCATGCGATCCGTCTTGGCCACTTCAGCAACGATTGCATCCGGATCAAGGCTGCCGGCCCGTTCGATAGCCTCAGCCAGAATGTAGACGGATTCATAGGCGGGCGAAACACCGTGGCCCGACTGAACTTCTTTGCCATATGTCTTCTTGTAGGCGGCGTCAAATTTTTCGGATTTGGGAACCTTGGGCGAGGCAACGGCGTTGCCCAATTCGAAAATGCTGTTCATGGCCCCGCCGATTTTACCGTCAAAGGTCTTCCAGGCCTCCGATCCGGCCAGAGGTGAGATGAACCCGGCCATCAGAGCCGGGACTTTCATTGATTTCCACTGTTTGACCAGAATTCCGCTCTGGGGCATGTCGAAAATCGGCATAATGACCTGCGCCCCTTTGGCCCTGGCTTTCATCAGGGCCGATGAAAAGTCGGAGGTGCCGGTAGGATAGGCTTCCTGGCCCAGAACTTCCCAGCCGGCCTTGTCGAAATAGACTTTTTTGACGATATCAGCCGTCGCGCGGGCCCAGGCTACATCCTGATGCATGACGTAAACCTTGTTGAAACCGAACTGCTTGTTGATCAAGGCCATGTTGCCGGCAAAATATTTCACCAGATAGACGGCATTCAGGCATGTTCGGAAAACATATTTATATTTTTCCGGATCCGATTGCAGCTTTTTTTCGGAGCCGGGGCTCATGGCAATCGTTCCCAGCATGGGCATTTTATATTTGGCGAGAAGATCCATGCCGGCAATCAGGGCTTCCGAGCGGAAAGGACCCACGACGATTGCCACCGGCTTTTGTTCCAGAATCATTTTTTCAAGGCCCAACAGGGCTTCGGGGACGGGAACACCCGGCGCAGCATCACGCAGATCCGACGCCGCCACCTTCAACATTCGCTTCTGCCCGCCGACATTCACGCCGCCTTTGTCATTTATTTCGCTGACGGCGAGTTGGACTGCTTTATGGGCCTCTTTGCCCTCCAAAAATCCCAACGAGGTCGGCACTCCGATAACGATCTCATCGGCCGCATAGGTAATAGGCCCGGCACTCAACCAAACGAATCCAACCAACAACACAAGACCCAGAAAGGACAATCTACGTTTCATGGTTTCCTCCTTCTTCTGTTTGAGCGTTTCGCTGCTTTCATGCAAATAGCTATATGGTGGCTACCTTAAGCATCTATCGAAGTCAAGCAAATTATGCCAAATCCGGAAGTTGGCGAAATATTTTCGGGCTGAAAAAGCAGCTGCTGAAAATTTTTCGCACGCCAGATGCCTGAGCAAAAAAGTTCATTATAGTGAACACTCCTTTTTCTCAGGTGCCGGATAATATTAGGGGTAAATCAATACATATAGCATTTTCATAATATTGGCTTGACAAAAAAAATGCAACTGGTAAAATAACCACCAAAAAATGTTCAGCTGTATGAACAATTATTGATGCCGGATCGGCACCCGCGGTATGTCACATAGTCATAGCAGGACCCGGAACTTTTAATTGGAGGTGTTTGTTGAAAATCCAGGTAGAATCCATCGGATTGCCGACGTTGTCGAAGCTGATCGGCAAAAAGTCCCAATTGGAAATGGCCGGTGCAACGGTGGCGGAGCTTGTCTCGCATATTGTGGATCGCAACGGCCCACAGGCTCGTAAAATTCTGCTGGACCGGACCGGGCACCTGGATCTGGCGATCCAGGTGATGGTCAATAACGAAGGATTCCTGCCCAGAGACGAGTATTCCCGGCGGATACTCAAGGACGGCGATGCCGTAAAGTTTATGCTGTTGGTAGGAGGAGGCTGATTTGATGTCCTATAAACGTAATATATAAATGAATAGTTTATTGATTAAATGGGCATTTGCCTTCATAATCGTGAAAAATCCAAGCACCAAATAACAAATAATAAACAATATCCAAATTCGAAATTCCAATGAATCTCGCCTCATAAACCGGTGCTTTGAGCGCGTTGATGCGTTCAAGATTAAGAGTTCCGGCTACCTCCTGACGCATACAAGTTTGGAATTTTAGTCATTGTATTTTGAGATTTGTTTGGAATTTGAGATTTGTGATTTGGAATTTTATTATCTATGGTTCATCTATTTTTCTGTAAACTAGGGTGGGGCGTTATATGAGCTACTTTTGCGTAAATGATAACTGCAATGGGTGTTTGGCCTGTGTGGAAAATTGTCCTGCTTCGGCCTTGAGTTTTGCCGATGGGGACGGCCGGCGAACACTCAAACACAATATGACCAAGTGCGCCCGCTGCGGTCAATGCTGGCGCGTATGTCCGCAAAAGGCCATCGAGTTCCAGCATCTTTTGGTCGGTCACTGGGATGACGTGGTCACTATGGATCTGATTCACTGTCAGGTTTGCGGTGAGCCGCTTTATTCGACGGCCTTCCGGTATAAGGTGGAAAGCCAGCTGAATTCAACGGTCGAAACACTTTGTCCCCAGCACCGGCAACGACAGGCTGCGTCAAGGCGGCCGCTTTTAAGGCCGGGCGGGATCAAGTCAAAATTGGGGGATACATGATTGTCGGAGATTTAAAACCAGTGGCAGAAATTGTTTCTGCGATTAAAGAATATAAGCAGGTGCTGGTTCTTGGGTGCGGCAGCTGCGTCACCGTTTGTCTATCGGGCGGCGAAAAAGAGGCCGAACAGCTGGGCCGCGAACTTGCACAGATACGGCATTATTCCGGCACGCCGCCGAAATTTACGGTAGGCTGCATTCTCAGGCAGTGTGAACAGGACCTGGTAGAGACATATCAGGATATCCCCGCCGGAACCGATGCCATCCTGTCGCTGGCCTGCGGCGCCGGCGTGCAAACCGTGGCGGATGCAGTCGATCCGCTGCCGGTGCTTCCCGCACTCAATACCACATTTCTCGGTGCCTCGGCCAAACCGGGTATCTGGGCGGAAGTGTGCCGGGGGTGCGGCGATTGTGTGCTGACCTTCACCGGTGGTATTTGCCCGGTGGCCCGTTGTGCCAAGAGCCTTTTTAACGGCCCTTGCGGCGGGTCGCACAACGGCAGCTGCGAAGTCGGCCTGGATACACCCTGCGCCTGGGCCATGATTTACTACCGGCTCAAAAGGCAGAACAAATTGCACTTATTGGATGAGATCAGGGTTCCCAAAGATTGGCGACCCGGCGGGGCCGCCGGCCCGCGCAAGCGGGTGCGCATTGGGTTGGGAGAGGGGTCTAAAGATCGATAGAGGTTCAGGGTTCAAAGGTTCAAAGGTAAAAGGTTAAAGGACAAAGGTTAAAGGATAGATGTTAGCAGGCCTTTGGATTCTTTCATCTGTCCTCTCGGGGCTCAATGTGTTCTCAAACCTCACATAGGAAAGATTCAGATTGAACAAGATATCGAACTGCAGAATCCCGAGCCCCGGACAAATATCCTTTGTCCTTTAGCCTTTGTCCTTTATCCTGCAGATAACGACCAATATCATCTATTCTCTGAACCCAGAACCCAGAACCTTTGAACGCATATAATGGAAATAAACGAAATTGAAATTCTATCCGTTGGCGTCGATGTCGGCAGTTCAACCAGTCATCTGGTTTTTTCCAATCTGCTGTTGAAAAGAGATCAGCGCTCGGCGACCCGGCGCTTCAACATCGAGCAACGCACCATCGTCTACGAGGGTCGGATCATCCATACGCCGCTGCTGGATGACAATACCCTCGACATCCTCCAATTAACCGATTTTTTCAAGGAAGAGTACCGGCGCGCCGGCATCGACCCGGCTGCTGTTCAAACCGGAGCAGTGATCGTCACGGGCGAGTCCGCCCGCAAACAAAACGCCAGGCAGATCGCAGAGGCCTTGTCCCATGATGCCGGGCGGTTTGTGGCCGCTACGGCCGGACCCAACTTCGAGAGTTTGATCGCGGCCATGGGGTCGGGGGCCGCGGCACGATCGAAGAAACAAAACAAAACGATTCTATCGTGCGATATCGGCGGCGGAACCTCAAACCTCGCGGTAACCGTCAACGGGCAGACCTATTCGACCAGCTGTATATCGGTCGGGGGGCGGCTGCTGGGCGTTGCCCACGATGGAACCATCTGGCGGATCGACCCGCCGGCAGCCAAAGTGATGGCCCATCTCGGGTTGAATTATAAAACCGGAGATCCGATCACTAAAGGTGATATCGAAAGCGTCGCCCAGACCTTCGCGGAAGTGCTGTTCGAGGTAATAACAGGTCCTGCCAAATCCTCATTAGCCCGGCAGCTTATGCTGACCGCCGACCTGGACATTCCGAACCGCATCGATGAATATGCATTTTCGGGGGGAGTGGCCGAGCTGATGTACGGCGGACTGGATAATTATGACGATATCGGGCAGATTTTAGCCGACAAGGTAAAATCGTTGACATCTGAATTAAGTGCCCCGGTCATAGAACTGCCCAACAAAATTCGAGCAACCGTCATCGGTGCCGGCGCTTATTCACTGTCAATTTCCGGTTGTTCGGGTTTTACGGATGATAAAATATCGTTTCCGATAAGAAATGTGCCCGTCATGCAGGTGGATGTCGATCAATCAAAATTAAGTGTGGAACATGTTAAAAAGCAAATAAATGCCGCCTTTCAAAGATTTGACCTGGACGAGGGTGAAGACATTATCGCTTTGTACTTCAGGGACCCGGTCAGGGTGTCTTACCCCCGGCTGGAATTGTTTGCAAAATCGATCGAAGCGGCGCTTGCCAATACCATCCGGAAGAAGCTGCCTGTGATTTTGATCTTTGACACGGACATTGCCTGCAGCGTGGGAAACGTCATTCGGCGGGAGACCAATTTGAAGACCAACCTGCTGGCACTCGACGAGCTGATGCTCACAGAGGGCGATTGGATCGATATCGGTGAGCCCCTGGTGGCCGGCCAGGTGTTTCCGGTGACGGTAAAATCGCTTGCGTTTCATTAAATTAAAGGACAATCGGATGAAAGAACGATTTCTAACAGTCACACCTGACGCGGATGAAAACCAGGAGGCGCGATTCAACACCTGGCTCTCAGGCCAGGGAATTCCATTTGTCAGCCCTGAAGCGGCAGCAGATTATCAGGCTAGAGTGACGCTGATGAAAGACGCGATCCAGCTCAAAAAGCCGCCTGCAAGAATACCGATCTGCCCTTCGGCCGGTTTTTTTCCGATTCAATACGCCGGAATCAGCATGCATGCTGCCATGTATGATTATGAAGCCCTGACCGGTGCCTGGGAAAAGTTCTGCAACGATCTGATACCGGATGCGTACAACGCCCCTACAATCGTTGTGCCAGGCAGGGTACTGGACATTTTGGATTTTAAGCTCGGGCAGTGGCCCGGCCACGGGGTGGCCGAAAACAGCGAATACCAGTACGTGGAAAAAGAATATATGAAGGCCGATGAGTATCCGGACTTAATCGATGACCCCAGCGGTTTTTTTATGAATCGATTCTTTCCGCGTATTTTTGGCGCCTTAGAACCATTGCAAAACATGCCGCTGCTGCCGCCGGTCAATGAAATTCCCTGCATCCCGCCGGCCCTGTTCCCCTTTGGCGATAAAGACCTGCAGGCTGCATTCAACAGTCTGGCCAAAGCAGGCGAAGAAGCCCTTCGATGGCGCGATGCGGTACGCCGGTTAAACGGCAAGATCATGGGCCAAGGTTATCCAGCTTTTTCAGGCGGATTCACCAAAGCACCTTTTGATGTGATCGGCGACACCCTGCGGGGGACGCGCGAAGTTATGTTGGACATGTATCGCCATCCGGATGAACTGATCGAGGCCTGTGAAAGGATCACACCATTTATGATTAAATCCGGTGTGGCCGCATGCAAGGCCACCGGTCACATCATGCCCTTTATTCCCCTGCATAAAGGCGCCGACGGCTTTATGTCCAAAGAACAGTTTCAAAAGTTTTACTGGCCCAGCCTCAGAAAGGTTATTATCGGGTTGGTGGATGCGGGCATGGTGCCCCAGCTGTTTGCCGAAGGGGGATATAATCAGCGGTTGGATGTGATTTGCGATGTGCCTAAAGGCAAAGTGCTCTGGTGGTTTGACCTGACGGATATGGCACAGGCCAAAAAGACGATCGGCCAAGTGGCCTGTATTGCCGGCAATGTGCCGCTCTCTTTGCTGTGTACCGCAACCCCTGATGAGGTTAAAGCCTATTGCAAGGCGCTTATCGATGCGGCCGGTAAAGACGGTGGATTTATCTTTTCCACCGGCGCCGGCATGCAGGGATCAAAACCGGAAAATGTGAAGGCCATGATCGAGTTTGCAAAAGATTACGGAATTTATCGGTAAGGAGACAATCGATGTCCCATGATTTAGTGGATGCCATGGTCAGCATGCGTGAAACCGAAGCGCTGGAATTGGCCCAAAAAATGTTGGATGGCGGCGAGGACCCCCTGCATGTGTTGGAGAGTTGCCGGGCAGCATTGGAGATTGTGGGTCAGCGATTCGAGGCCGGAAGATATTTCCTGCCGGAGCTAATTATGGCCGGGGAGATGTTGAAAAAAATATCGCAAATCGCGAAGCCGTTTTTAAAAAAGGAACGCAGCACGAAAGCTGATGTGAGGGGCAGGGTGGTCATTGGCTCGGTAAAGGGTGATATCCACGACATCGGTAAGGATATTGTGACCTTTATGCTGGAGATTAATGGTTTTGAGGTTCATGATCTGGGTGTCGATGTGCCGGCTGAGAAATTTGTGGATGCCATCAGGGAGGTGCAGCCGGAAATTGTGGGCATGAGCGGCCTGTTGACCACCGCTTTTGAGTCCATGAAAAATACGGTTGAGGTGATTGAAGCTGCCGGTTTACGCGATGGGATCAAGATCATGGTGGGCGGCGGGACGGTTGACGAGAAGGTCAAGGAATACTCGGGCGCAGATGCCTATGGTGCGGATGCGGTTGCTGCAGTAAAGCTTTCGATAGAATGGATGGAGAGCAAGTCGGATGAATGATCCGCAAGAAGGCAGCCAACACTTTGCGAAAGGCAGCAGGTATGAATGATAAACTTACATTAAAAGAATTATGTCGCTATGAGTTGGGAACTTTTGCAGACATTATATACCGCAACGCCATTCTTTACCCGAACAATGAAGCCTTTGTGTGCGGGTCAAGAAGGATAAGCTTCAAGCACTTTAACGAAAGGGCCAACCGTCTCATCCATGGCCTTATGGAATTACAAATCCAAATGGGCGAGGTCATCGGAATCCTGTCCTGGAACTGCCTTGAATATACCGAGGTCTTCGGCGCCGCCATGAAAGGAGGATATATACTCGCCCATTTTAATCCACGCCTTAAAGCGCAAGAGCTCATTCATGTCATAAATGATTCTGAGGCTAGTGTCATATTTATCGGACCTGATCTCGTTGAAATTCTGGATCGCATCCATAACCAATTATCGCATACAAAAACCATTGTGGCTTTCGGCAATGCACGGGAACCGATGATGACTTACCAGTGAGGTGTTGGAGCGTCAATCAACCGACGAGCCGGAATCCAAAGTCACGGAACTGGACCCCCTGGTAATTTTTTACACCAGTGGTACCACTGGAGTTCCACGCGGGGCCATGTACACCCATAAGCAAAAGATGGAAAATACCGTTATGAAGGCCTTGGATATCGGCCTTGAAATCGGGGATCGGCACCTCGTGATCCTGCCCATGTTTCACATAGGTGGAGACAGTCATATCTGGCCTTTCTTCCTGATGGGCGGATGCAATGTCATTATTTCCGAACCTTCTTTCAATCCGGCAGCCAGTTTACAAATTATTGTCAGAGAGCGGATTACAGATGTTCACATCGTACCGACTCAGCTGGTGTCTTTATTGAACCTGCCGGATATTGCAAGTTACGATCTGGGAGAACTCAAACGCGTCTGGTATGCCGCCTCCCCAATGCCGGTAGAAGTCCTCAAACGGGGTCTTGCTTTATTCGGCCCAATTTTTATGCAAGGCTACGGGCTGACCGAATCCGGTCCTCACACGACGGTTCTCAACAGAGCTGCCCACCGGGTGATCGACAAAATCCCCGCCGAACAAAAAGTACTCTCCTCCTGCGGGCAGCCGTGTATTGGCGTACATATGCGCATAGTCGATGAAGCCGGTAATGATGTCGCAGCGGGGGAAATTGGGGAGATCATCATCAAGGGCAAAAGAAGCATGACCGGATACTGGCGAAATCCCGATTCCACGGAGCAAACAGTTAAAGATGGCTGGCTATACACCGGGGATGTGGGATTTTACGATGATAAAGGATTTATTTATATCGCCGATCGTAAAAAAGATATGATTGTGACCGGCGGTGAAAACGTTTATCCCAAAGAGGTCGAAGAAGTTCTCTACCGGCATCCGGCTGTTATGGAAGCAGCGGTCATCGGTATTCCGGATGCCTATTGGATTGAGCGGGTTCAGGCAGTCGTGGTGCTCAAGGAAGGGCAGCAGGCCACCGCAGAGGAGATCATTGGCTTTTGTAAAGAGCATATCGCCCATTACAAAGCTCCCAAAGGGGTAGATTTCGCGGAATCCCTGCCGAAAAGCCCCCAGGGAAAAATCCTGAAAAGAGAAATCCGTAAACAATACCGGGCGGAGAAATATTAATCGGCAGTTGAAGTTAGATTTTTATACCGCCATCAATGTTTTTTGGCGATAGGCGGTCTCCATTTCAAGCAGGCTTTTACAAAATTTTTCCATATGCGCCGTCATTTCCGCCTTGGCTGCCTCGGCATTTGCGCCGATGACAGCTTCAATAATTTTATTATGTTCGCCGGGCATGTGTAACGCCTCGTGATCAGGGTCCACTGCTTCAACAACTTCATAGGTCAGCCGCAGCATTGATTTAGAAACCGCTTCGTAGAAATGATTTCGGCATGATTCGGCAATGGCATGATGAACCTTTTGAAACTGGGTAATGCGGGCTACCGTTGTTGCCACGGAAAGAAATTCTCCCTCCTGGGCTTCCAATAATCGTTTCTTATCTTCTTTGGTGGCCCTCAGGGCTGCCAGGCGTGCCACTTCGGGCTCGATATAAAGCCGCACGTTGGCCAATTCGGGTATCGAAACCTTGTTGGTCAGAAAAAGATCGAGGAAGGCATTGCCGACATGATCAAAGGATAAATCCGTAACAAAAGCACCGCCGGTGGGTCCTTGACGCAGTGTTACAAAGCCGGTAATTTCCAGGATACGGATTGCCTCGCGGATGACGCCTCGACTGACCTGAAATTCTTCGGTGAGTTCTCTTTCAGACGGCAGCTTTTCACCGGATTTGAATTTTCCAAGTAATATGGATTCCTTAAGCTGACTCAAGACCTCTTCCGATATGCGGAACTGTTTGATCGGTTTAAAATGACCCATTTTAAATCCTCAGATTCAAATTTAGTCTTGACAAGCAAAGTGATTAACATTTAATGTAAGACCAATCAAGCCTTTTTTCAAGATATTCAATCTTATCATTCGTTTTCATACAGGATTCCGTAAACAACTTTTTCTGTCAAGTTGGATTGCGGCAGTTTAAAACGCCGGGAGAGGATACGGATTGAATCTTTCCAGCATTATCGATCGGGCAGCCATAAATTTTGCGGACAAGACCGCTTTGGTCACAGATCGACACCGCTTTACCTACGGGCACCTCAAATCTGCGATGGAGCGGATCGCTTTTTACCTCAGCGGGCATGGTATTGGCCGTGGAGACAGGGTCGCAATTTTTATGCCCAACCGCCCGGAATGGGTGGCGGCCTATTACGGAATCATCCGGCTGGGCGCTGTGGCGGTCTGCGTAAGTTCAGCTTACAAACATAAGGAATTGGAGCATCTATTAAATGATTGTCCGGTCTCGCTGTTGATAACCTGTGACGAGCTGTTGCCCCAGGTTCCGCAACGGGAGGCGGTCCCGAGCTTGAAAGATGTGGTTGTTTGGGAAAATGACAGAGGTATGGCATCTATTTTCGACAGCCGGTCGGCCCCAAGCAAACCCTTTTTACCGGTGGATTGCGATATAAACGACGAATGTGCGATTCTTTTTACCGGCGGTACGACCGGCACGCCCAAAGGCGCGATGTTGACCCACCGCAATATTTTATACAGCGCCCAGAACGTATGTTACCATGAACGGGCGGTTCCGGATGATGTGGCCCTATGTTTTTTACCCTTAAACCATGTGTTTGGCGGCGTTCACATCATGAATTCCACGCTTTACGGTTGCGGCACCCTGGTGCTTCACAAAAGCTTCGATATGGACCGGCTGCTTTCCTCAATTCAAAGTGAGAAAATCACGCGTCTCTATTCCGTTCCGACCGTATATATCCGCTTATTGGGCACTACCGACAGCCGCAAGTATCTTACTTCGGTCCATTACTGCTTTTCGGCGGCTGCGAGCATGGCCTCTGAAATCGTGCGCCGGTGGCAGGAAAAATTCAACCTGATCATACACGAAGCTTATGGAATGACCGAAACGTCGTCGCTGGTTACCTTTAACCACCTTTACCGTCATAAGATCGGATCGGTGGGCACCCCGGCGGGCATCGTCGAAATAAAAATAGTGGACCCGGAAGACAACGAACTGCCTCCCGGCGAATCCGGTGAAATCATCATTCGCGGTCCCAATATCATGAAAGGGTATTTCAACAAGGCCGAAGAGACCGGCAAGGTATTGCACAACGGATGGCTGCACTCCGGAGACATCGGCCGGTTGGACGAGGGTGGGTACTTGTATATCGTGGACCGCATCAAAGACCTGATCATCAGCGGCGGGTTGAACGTCTACCCGGCGGAAGTCGAGGAAATCCTTTACACCCACCCGGCGGTCGAAGAGTGCGCGGTGATCGGCATGCCGCACATCGAATATGGCGAGGCGGTTTCTGCGTTTGTTAAAAGAAAGCAAGGGCGCGAGTGCTCCGAAAAGGATTTAATCGATTACTGCAAAAAAAACATTGCCTCCTACAAATCACCCAAGAAAATCCTGTTTGTTGAGGAGTTGCCAAAATCTCCGGCCGGAAAGATTTTAAAACGTGAAATTCGCAAATCATTTTCAGGAGAATGATTGGTTGGAAATTATAAAAGATGGAAGCGGAAAGAAGCATCTTACTGCAAGTTGACCGATTGTTGCTCAGTTTCGGCGGTGTTTTTGCCCTTAATGAAGTCAGCCTGAACGTCAGGGAGAATGAAATCCTGGCAATTATTGGACCGAATGGGGCCGGCAAAACCGCCCTGCTCAACTGCATCAACGGCTTCTACAAACCCCAGGAGGGCGAGATCTACTTCGATGGAAAAAAAATTACCCGTATGCGCCCCGATAAACTGACCAAGCTCGGCATTGCACGAACTTTCCAGAACATCGAGCTATACACGGGGCTCAGCACCCAGGATAACATCATGGCTGCCCGGCATGTGCTGATGAAGCAGAATTTCATTGACGGTGCGCTCTACTTTGGCCGGGCGCTGCGGGAAGAAATCGTGCACCGCCAGGTTGTTGAGGAGATTATCGACTTTCTGGAAATGGCGCCGATGAGAAAACGAGTCGTTGGCGTATTGCCGTACGGAATGCAGAAAAGAGTCGAGCTGGGAAGAGCACTGGCACTGGAACCGAAAGTTCTGCTGCTTGACGAGCCCATGGCCGGGATGAATCTGGAGGAAAAGGAGGACATTGCCCGCTTCATTCTTGATATCTTTGAAGGACAGGGAGCCACCTATCCGGACACCGCGGTTCTCAGGGATGGGATTCGCAGCATCATTTTGGTCGAACATGATATGGGGGTGGTGATGGACATTGCCGACAGGATTGTGGTTCTTGATTTCGGACGCAAGATTGCCGAGGGAACGCCGGATGAGATTAAAGCGAATCCGGAGGTTATCAGTGCCTATCTTGGGAAGCAAGAAACCTGAATCCTTTGATATATAGAAGTATCCGTAACCATCAGCCACAATCGTCGACCAAGGCCTTTGTGGGTCTGAAGGCATGCAAACAAAATGCTGCAAGTCTCCAATATTGAAGTCGTCTATATGAATGTTATCCGGGTGCTGCGCGGTGTATCGCTGACGGTGACCGACGGCCAGATCGTTGCGCTGCTCGGAGCAAACGGCGGCGGTAAAACGACAACACTCAAGGCCATCTCGGGGATGCTCAAAACCGAAGAGGGCGAGGTCACCGAAGGCAGCATCGAGTTTGAGGGCAAGCGTATAGACCATTTCGGTCCCGAACGAATTGCCGTTCTCGGCATCAGCCAGGCCATGGAAGGACGCCGGGTTCTCGAGCACCTCAGCGTAGAGGAGAACCTGCTTGTCGGCGCTTACCGTCGCAAAGACCGCCAGGGAGTCAAGCAGGATCTCGAAATGGTCTTTGACTATTTCCCGCCCATGAAACGACTCTGTCGCCGGATGAGCGGTTATCTATCCGGCGGTGAACAGCAGATGCTGGTCATCGGACGGGCACTGATGGCCCGTCCCAAACTGATGCTGCTGGATGAGCCCTCGCTTGGTCTCGCGCCGCTGATGGTGCAGGAAATTTATGAAATCATCCAGAAAATCAATGACGAGCAAAAAATGGCCATTCTTCTTGTGGAGCAAAACGTCAGAGCCGCCCTGGGCATCGCCGATTACGGCCATGTTCTGGAAAACGGCCGCATAGTTTTAAGCGGCTCGGCGGAGAATTTAATAGACAATCAGGAGGTGCGCGAATTTTATATGGGGCTGTCAAAGGCTGGCTCCCAGAAGAGTTACCGTGAAGTCAAGCACTACCGCCGTAAAAAGCGGTGGTTGGGTTAATCCCCGGATAAACCGGTCAGTAACCCAGAGTGCAGGTGTCAGGTGTCAGGTTGCAGAAAGGAGAGTCAGTAGAACCTCGTGTGAAACTAGATCTCACACAGAGCGCTCAGAGATCACAGAGGTCAGGGTTTATAGCCGTCCGCGGCGAAAGGAAAATGTTCTCTGCGGTCTCTGTGAGCTCTAACGGCTTGTCGGGTCGTCTTGTCCCGGCGTAGCTCGTAGAGCGAAGTCGGAAGCTCGAAGAGCGAAGCCTGAAAGTGGGCGTGAGATTAGATCCAACTGTGTCCGAGTTCCTAAAACTTTCTTTTTCGATCAAACCGGACGCTCAGCGGCCAGCGGCTGGGCTGACACCTGCAACCTTATTTTCTGACAACATTTTACCGTTGGAGCCGGATACGGGACTACGCCTGTATCAAGGGGGAAATGACGATCAGGATGGAGCAAATCTACCGGGATAAGGGCGATACCTGGCCCAAGGTACTCACCTACAATTACGAGAAATACGGCGATGAGCGCAGGGCCATGCGTCACAAGCACTATGGTGTCTGGCAGCCTTATACCTGGAAGGACTACTATCTCAATGTCAAACATCTGGCACTTGGTCTGCTGGCTTTTGGTTTTGAGCCCGGAGACAATTTGCTGATTATCGGGGACAATGCCCCCCAGTGGTACTACGCCGAGCTGGCGGCTCAGGCCAATCACGGTCTGTCCGTGGGATTGTTTTCCGAGCTGCTGCCGTCGGAAATAAAATACATTGCGGATAACTGCGAGGCCCGGTTTGCGGTCGTTGAAGGCCAGGAGCAGGTCGATAAGCTTCTTGAAATTAAAGACGCACTCCCCCTTCTCAAAAAAGTTATATACTGGAACTACAAGGGGCTGGCTCACTATGAGGATGAGATTCTGGCCGGATACGGGGAAACTCAGAAACTGGGGGAAACCTATGAGGCTGGACACCCCGGGCTCTTCGAGCAGAACGTGGCAACCGGCACAGCGGATGACGGATGCGCTATCATTTACACTGCGGGAACAACCGGGGCCGTGCCCAAAGGAGCCGTCCACACCTACCGCACGTTGAAGGCGGGCGCCGGCTATCTGCTGCAGCTGGATCAATGGTCTGAGGATGATAATGTCGTCCCCTACCTGCCGCCCGTATGGATAAACGAGCAATGGATCAGCATCGGCTGTCACCTGTTATCGGCCAGCATGCTGAACTTTGCCGAAGCGTCGGAAACCCAGCAGCGGGACAGCAGGGAAACAGGACCGAGTATCGTATTTTACGGGGCGCGGCTATGGGAAAGCCAGGCGGCCGCAGTGCGGGCACGAATTCTCGCGTCTGATACCGTCAAGCGCCTTGCTTACCGGCTCTTGATGCCGCTCGGCTATAAGGCCGCCGAATTGAGATATCAAAAAAGAAAACCGGACCTGTCCCTGAAAGTGCTTTGTTATTTCGCTGATGCCTTCCTGTTCAGGTCCATCAGACGCAGCCTGGGTTTGTCAAATGCCAGGATCTGTTATACGACCGGGGCGATACTCAGCCCGGATGCCTTCAAGTTCTACCACGCCCTGAATATTCCGCTCAAAAGTCTGTATGGAACAACCGAGGGCGGGGCGCTCACCGGCGCCAGCAATGCTGAGATCCATTTTGAGACGGTCGGGCCTCCTCACGCGGGAACAGAAGTAAGCATCAGCACAACCGGTGAAATAAAATATCGGCAGCCGGGTATTTTTACCGGATACTACAAAGACCCCGCAGGGACGGCTGCCGTGCTGAAAGACGGGTGGTTTCACAGCGGCGACGGCGGCTCGATTCGGGAAGATGGGCACATTGTTTTTACGGATCGGCTCCAAGACATTGTGGAACTTCCCGGTGGCTATAAAGTGGCCCCCCAGTTTATTGAAAGCCGGCTGAAATCCAGATCCCATATAAAAGATGCCTGGGTAACGGCCGGCCCGCAATGTGCCTACCTTGCGGCGATTATCGTCATTAACTATAATAACGTCAGCAGATGGGCGGGACAGAACAGAGTGGCGTTTACCTCCTTCGCCGAACTTTGCCAGGCGCCCGAAGTTTACGACCTGGTAAGACAGGACATTGCAAGCGTCAACCAGACGATGCCCGCCGGCGGCAGGATAAAAAAATTCATCAACCTCCCCAAGGAGTTCGACCCCGACGAAGGCGAGCTGACCAGAACCAGAAACCTGAGAAGAGCTTTCCTGGATGAACGCTACCGCAGCTATGTGGATGCCATAAAAAATGACAGTGACGCGGTGCCGCTGGATGCCCGGGACGGGAATCGTGACGGAGGGACGGGTGCCATCCAGACATGGCTTCGAATCCAGTCTGTCGAAGGAGCCGGCTGATGACCTTTTTTCTGCAACTAATCGTGACAGGCTTTGCCCAGGGCATGATCTATGCGCTGATCGCCATCGGCTTTGTAATCATTCTGAAATGCTCTGAGGTGTTTAACATTGCCCAGGGACACTTTGTTTTGATCGGCGGCTATCTCGGCTGGACCTTTCTGGTACCGCTGGGATTACCGGTATGGGCAGCTCTTCTGGCGGCAATTGCAACGGCCGTCATTATGGGGTTGCTGATCGAGCGGCTGATGCTGCGCCCGATGGTCGGGCAGCCGGTACTGGCCGTCGTCATGATGACCATCGCGCTTTCCACGGTATTGGGCGGGCTGGCAACTCTGCTCTGGGGCGCCGAATACAAAGCGTATCATGGATTACTGCCGACGATAAACATGAAAGTCGGTTCCATATCAATTCCTTCGGAATCTTTGATCGGACTTATCGTCTCTGTTATCTGCGTGGCGATACTGATGTTTGTTTTTCGCTGCACCAAAATAGGACTGGCCATGCGGGCCACGGCCGAAGATTTGCAGGTGGTGCAAAGCGTGGGTATTAAGGCGACAACCGTCTACGCCGTTTCATGGGTTATTGCCAGTGTCGTCGGTGTCATCGGCGGCATTCTGCTGGCGGGCGTATCCGGAGCGAATATGGAACTCGCCGATATCGGCCTCAAGGCCTTCGCTGTCGTGTTGTTGGGTGGGGTCAACTCCGTCGGCGGAGCTATTGTCGCCGGAGTCATACTGGGGATGTTGGAAAACGTTGCGGCCGGGTATCTGGACCCATTGCTGCCCGGCGGCGGCCTGGCCCAGGTATTGCCTTTTTTCGTGATGATCATCGTCCTGGTCTTCAGGCCCCACGGACTCTTTGGCCTTGCACAGATAGAAAGGGTTTAGCCAATGGGTTTGTATGCCGGAACTTTTCACGAAAATTATGCAGAGGATATGGCCGTTTTTCAGTCCAAGCTGCAGTGGGGCGCTGCGGCGGCGCTGGTTCTCTTATTGGGCACCTGTCCTCTCTTTTTCAGCGACAGGATGCTGACCATTCTGACTACAATAGGTATCGCCGTTGTCAGCGTCCTCGGCCTGAATATTCTCACCGGTTACTGCGGCCAGATATCTATCGGTCATTCGGGGTTTATGGCGGTCGGTGGTTATACCTCCGCAATTTTGTGCGCCAAGCTCGGCTGGCCATTCTGGGCAGCGCTCCCCTGCGGTGCCATGGCGGCGGGACTTGCAGGCCTGCTCTTCGGCCTGCCGTCATTAAAAATCAAGGGCTTTTATCTTATTATGGCGACCATTGCGGCCCAATTTATTATTATCTGGATCATCATACAGCTGCGCAGTATCACCGGTGGTACGGATGGGTTGCTTGTGCCCAAGCCGATGCTGGGGCCTATCGCGCTGAGTTCCAAGACCAACTATTACTACCTGGTGATGGTTTTTGCCGTTCTGGCGACGATCACGGCGCACAATATCGTCAGAACCAGGGCCGGCAGGGCCTTTATCGCCATCCGGGACAACGACTTGGCGGCGGAGGTCATGGGAGTCAGTCTGTGGAGCTACAAGCTGCAGGCATTTTTTATCGGCTGTATTTATGCCGGCGTGGCCGGATCGCTGCTGGTTCACTATGTAAGATTTGCCAGCACCGAACAATTTCCTTTTATGGATTCCGTGTGGTACTTGGGGATGTTGATCGTGGGAGGAATGGGCAGCACGGCAGGCGCGATCTTTGGTGTGATTGCCCTCAAACTGCTGGATGAACTCGTCACCATTGTCGGACCGATCCTGGCCGCCGCCGTTGCCCCGCAGGCAGCTGCTTCTTTGGCGCTTATTTCCCACGGCCTGATTATCATCATCTTCCTTATCTTCGAACCCCGGGGGCTTCACCACCGCTGGGAAATGGTCAAAACCTACTTCAGGTTGTGGCCGTTTTCCCATGAAGCATCGGAATAAAATATCGGCGACCCACATCGTTTCTGTTGGCCGCCATTGTTACTGCCCTACACGGTGAATGGGAGAAAAACCCTCGCCTTTAGGAGAAAACTTTAACCAAACCAAGGACCCAAAAGGAGGTAAATTATGGGTAGAATCAAATGGATGTCAGCAGTTGCCACGATTTTTTTGATGGTAGCGACGACTTTGTTGCCGGTCAATGCGCAAGCAGAGAAAGTGCTGTATGTCGGCGGTACCCAGTCGCTGACCGGACCCTTTGCCGAAGATTCAGCGGCCGTCCTGGCCGGCATCGAGGACTATGTCGCCTATGTCAATGAGACCAAAAGCCTGGCTCCGTGGCGCGATGAGAAATTTCCCGCCGATGTAAAACTGGAGGTACTGTGGCGGGATGACGAGCTCAAGCCGCCCAAGGCGCTGTCGATATACGAAGAACTCAAAGCCAAGGGGATGCTGGTCGCCCGGATATCGGGATCCCCCATAGCCCTGGCGCTCAAAGACCGATTATGGGAAGACCAGATGGGAGCCACCAGCATGGCCAGTGGATCCTACCTTTTGACCCCGCCGCAAAGTATTTTTACCTATTACCCGATCTATACCGATTCCTGTGCCGCCATCGCTGACTGGTTCAAGGCGAACTGGAAGGAAACGAGAAAACCGAGAGTTGCCTACCTGACGGCCGACAACGCCATGGGCCGTTCGCTTGAGATCCCGGAAATGAAAGCCTATCTTGAAAAGATCGGTTATGAGTTTGTGGGCACCCAGTATGTGCCGCTGGTACCGACATCGCCGCCCACCACCCAGCTTACGTGGCTGAAACAAAAGGGCGTCGATCTTGCCTTGGGTGTGATGATCAATCCCGGTGCGCAACCAACGGTCAAGGAGATGGTCAGACTGGGGATGGGACCGCAGCTGGAATATAAAATGACTTTCGGTACCGCTCTGCCGGGACACGCCGCCGTGTTCGCCGAGGCCATGGGCGAATTGGGTGACGGTTATGTCTGTGCCGGCAGCTTTCGCCCTCTGGACGACCTCTCTACCCCCGGAGTAAAATTTTGCAACGACCTGCAGGACCATTATCGCGCCGATAAGCGGATTACGCACATCATGTACGAGGCGGGAATTCTGGAAGGCATGATCCAGGTCGAAGCGCTGCGGCTTGCAATGGAGAACGTACCTTTTGAAAAGCTTACACCGCGTGCCGTGCTGGAGGAAGGTTTCTACCGGATCAAAAACCTCGATACCGGTGAAATCAGCAGTACGCCATTGACCTATGGCAAGGGCGATATCGAGGGGGTTGATGAGATCCGTATCGATCAGGTGCAGAATGGCAAATCCGTGAAAGTAGGCAGCGCCCCCGTGCGCCATATTTATACAAAAAAATGAGCTATAACTAATCCATTCGGACTAAATACTGTCCAGGGGCTAAAACTTAAAAAACGATAGAGCCCCTGGACATAAAAAGACAGGGCAAGGAGCCAATCCAGATGATGCTCACCAAAGAACAAACAGCCATATTGCATAAATTTGATTTCGACCTACCGCCGGTGGGAATTAAATTTCTGGCCAAACCGCCGGACATGGTCGAACCGTTAGCAGAGAAGATGGCTTTCTGCGAAATGCTCAAGAGAGCCCAGCAGGGAAATGCCTTTTTTGCCGATGCTGAAAACCATGCCTGCGAAGCGGGATCGTATGTACTCGGGCAGGCAGATGCACCCGAACCATTCATAAACGGGGAATTCGGAGCCGGGCTGCAAATCTACGAAGCGCCCCGAACCGCAAGCCGGCTCTACCAGCACATTCCCAAAATAGGCAAAGGCGTCGTTCATTATGTGGCCTTCGCCCCATTGGACAAGCTTAACTTCGATGCGGATATATTGATTCTCCTCGCCGACACGCATCAGACGGAAATCCTGCTGCGGGCAATGAGTTACAAAACAGGGCAAATGTGGATCAGCAGGTACACACCTGCCATAGGATGCGCATGGATCTATATTTATCCATATCTCAGCGGGGAACTCAATTATACCATCTCGGGTCTCGGCCATGGGATGAAGCGCAGAGAGCTGTTTCCAGCAGGCCGCCAGATCATATCCATCCCCTTTGATCTGTTGCCGTCACTGATCCAAACATTGCAGGAGATGCCATGGGTCCTCCCTGCCTATAAACCCGACGGACTGGAATTTGTCAGGCGGCTAACGGATAAATTGGGCATTACCGCGTCCGAGTAACGGAAATGCTTTGAATCTTTCCAGTATTATCGACCGGGGTGCCCTAAATTACCTGCCAAGGGTCGCTTTAGTCCTCGGCAGCAGGCGCTAAACATATAAGAATTTAATTTTGATGGCTTCGCTTGCCCATGAGCTGTTCCTGGATCCGCCGGCTGATGGTTTTGGCCGCCTTTTGGGTTTCCCCGGCTACGGCTTTCATCTTTTTTTCATCCAGACTTGCTTTGAATCCAACCGCCCAGATGGCCGACCGCAGTTGACCCAATCCCGTCAGCGGCGCCGCCACGGCCCAGACGCCCAGAATATATTCTTCATCATCAACGGCATAGCCATTTTGCCGGACCCGGACGAGTTCCTCCAAATACAGCTTCGCATCAACAATCGAATTGACCGTAAAACGGGGCAGCCCTTTTAGTTTAATCATCCCGGCCGCCTGCTCCGCATCCATGGACGCCAGAAAAACCTTGCCGACCGCTCCGGCAATCAGGGGTATGGTTGAACCTACCGGAGCCGTGATTTTGAGGTCCTGTTTTGATTCAACAATGTCCAGGATGGTTGCATGGCCGCCGTTCAGGATCCCGAGAAAGACCGATGTTCGGGTCTTTTCCATCAGGTCTTCGATGACCGGTCTGGCCGAGGTCTTCAGGTCGACCTGCGCATAAGCTGCGCGACCGATTTCCAGCAGCGTGAAGCCCAGTTTATATTTTTTGGTCAGCGGGTCCCGCATCACGGCCCCCACCTCTTCCAGGGCCGAAGTCATACCGTGGACGGTGCTTTTGGCCAACTTGAGGTTCTGGGCCAGTTCGCTGACGCCCAAGCCCGCTTTAGATGAGGAAATGGCGCCCAGGATTGCAAAAGCCTTTTTTACCGAAGGTGCTCCGTATTTTTTCATGATTTGCGTTCACCGTTATAAATTTTTCTGCAGGATATTATCCGATCTCGTTTTTGTCAAGCAATTTTGTTCAGCATAATGAACACAGTATCGAGATTCTTGATAGTTTTGTCTTTACGGTGTTGTTGCCATCGGTTTGTATGGGTGGCTATATTCCAGAAGGTTATCAAAAAAAATTAAAAATATTTATTTTCACTTGATATTTGTTTGGGGTCGTGTTATTAATTTTATGACTTCAGATCGTTCATTATAGTGAACATATTGTTGAATGAAGACACAAAGGAGGCTATTTATGGCAACCGACACCAAAGGCCAGTCGACGGCTGAAAGCCTGCGCCAAACCAGGACTTACGGCAAGTTCAGATGCCACAACCCCAGCTGTATGGAAAGAATTCAGCCGGAGAAAGGGCAAAAGACCGTCAAATGTCCGACCTGCGGAATGGAATACCGGGTCCACTGGGTCAATCCCGAGCTGCCCCGCATTCGAGGTCCGGTCTGGGATGTCAACCGGAAATTGGCGGAAGCAAAATTGAAAGAGAAGG
The DNA here is from genome assembly GCA_963769935.1 of uncultured delta proteobacterium. GTDB lineage: Bacteria > Desulfobacterota > Desulfobacteria > Desulfobacterales > JAFDCJ01 > JAFDCJ01. Next base: position 181,099 of record CAVYNY010000032.1, read on the forward strand.
GAGTGCTGTAACATGGCATTAAACAGGAAGATAGCATATATCGATCTCACCACGGGTGATGTCAAAACAAAACCGATCCCGCTCGAAGTCAGAAAGAAGTTTCTGGGCGGCCGGGGTCTGGATGCATATTTGCTTTACAACCATACCAAGCAGGGGTGTGATCCTCTGGGTCCCGATAACGCCCTGCTGATCAGCGGCGGTATCCTGACGGCCACGTGTGCTTCGGCCACCGCGCGAACTCACGTCATGGCCAAATCACCCCTGACCGGCATGCTGGGCAGCGCCAATATGGGCGGGTTTTTCGCACCTGAAATGGCCTGGGCGGGATTTCACCACCTTGTCATCAAGGGCAAAGCCGAACATCCCGTTTATATCTATATTCACAACGGCGAGATCCAGATACGGGATGCCCGCGGCATCTGGGGCAAATCCGTGACCGACGCCCAGTGGGGCATCAGGGAAGAACTGGGGGACGAGGAAGTCAAGAGTTGTGTGTGCGGGCCGGCCGGAGAAAACCTCGTGCGGTTTGCCAACGTTATGACGGGCATTAAAAATTCCGCCGGCCGCACAGGGATGGGGTGTGTCATGGGGTCTAAGAATCTCAAGGCGGTCGCGGTCCGCGGCACCATGGATATACAGATTGCCCACCCGGTGGAAGCCCTCGAATACAACAAACACTTTATCGATCAAATCACCAGCGCCAAGGTGAACCAAACCCAGGGGACGCTGGGAACGCCTTTTATCTGGGGGGCGACGAATTCCTGGGGTGGCGTCCGGACCCGCAATTTTCAATATAACCAGTGCGAATATGCCGATGATATCGAGCCGGAGAGCATCGATGAGATCTGTGAAAAGACCATGGGCCCCTACCACATGACCGGGTGTTTCGGGTGCCAGGTGCATTGCCGGGCCCAGTATAAAATCCCGCAAGGTCCTTTCGCGGGAAAATATGACGAGGGGCCGGAATACACGTCATTAGGTGCCTTTGGTGGGGAGACGGATACGCCGCGGGCGCTGACGGTTCTGACAGGCAATTACCTGGTCAATCAATTCGGCATGGATAATCTCGAAACCGGCAGCCTGATTTCCTGGGCCATGGAGCTTTACGAACTGGGCATCATCTCCCAAAAAGAGACCGACGGATTGGATTTGAGCTGGGGCAACGACGAGGCGGTCATCGAAATGATCGAACGGATCGCGTTGCGCAAAGGCTGGCTGGGAGACGCCCTGGCCGACGGCGGTATTCCCGCCGCCAAAAAGATCGGCAAAAATTCTTTCGATTATCTTATCCAGGTCAAAGGCATGAGCAACCTGCATTCGGATGAGCGGGCCACCCCCGGCCTGGCACTCAATATCGCCACGGCCTCCAGGGGGTCCGACCATTTAAGGAGCCGGCCGGCGATTGATCTCTATCATCTGCCGCAAGAGGTCCTGAGAAAGATTTACGGCAATCCGATTGCTTATGACGGACCTTTGAGCTCCGAGCATACGGAATATATCGGCAAACCGTGGCAGGTTTTCTGGCAGGAAAACCTGTATATGGGCGTGGACTGTCTGGGTATCTGCAAATATCATACGGTTTTTTTGGGTGCCACCCTGCCGGCCTTCGAGGAATGGTCCAAAGTGCTTTACTATAATACCGGTATCGAAATGACGCCGGAGCAGATCTGGGACGTCGCCCGACGGTGCAACCTGATTGAAAGGCTCTTCAACTTACGCGAGGGGCTGACCCGCAACGATCTGGAGAAGGGTGACATGCTGAACCACCGCTATTTCGATGAGCCCTGCCGCAGGGGCGCCATTGATGTCGTCGGGACCTCTATCGATAAGGATAAATTTATCAGGATGATCGATGAACTATATGCGCACCAGGGTCTGGATGAGAACGGTGTTCCGAAACCGGAGACCCTGCAGAGCTTCGGCCTGGAAAATGAGCCGACCCACCTGGTTTAGGTATTGGTTGCAATCAACAAATCCGCCGCGGCGGATTAACATCCAATGGATCGTTTTTTTGATCAATTGGATTTGGAGAGGATAAATGGCCAAAGTTTTATATGTCAACCACGACAAGTGCACCGGCTGCCGGCTGTGTGAGCTCGTGTGCGCTGTTTCGCATGACGGAATATCCAACCCCGCCCGGAGCCGGATCAGGGTGATGAAATGGGAGGCCGAAGGTCTTTACGTTCCCATGACCTGTCAGCAATGTCAGGACGCACCGTGCCTGAATGTCTGCCCGGTCAAGGCCATCTCACAGGAGGCGGGCACGGGCCGCGTAATGGTGGACTATAATGTCTGTATCGGCTGCCGCGCATGCGTCAGTGTATGCCCCTTCGGCGCAATGAGTTTCAATACCATCGACCGGCGGGTTCTCAAGTGTGATCTCTGCGACGGCGATCCGCAATGTGTGAGGTTCTGTGAAGTAAAGGCCGTCGATTTTATTGAAGCGAATGACGTGAGCCTGATCAAGCAGCGAAAAGCCGCGGAGCGATTGTCGGCTGCCGGCAAAGATGCCGCCGCCCTGGAGGCGCAGCTTTAGGGTACACGAAAAAATGAAGCTCCCCGCAGCAAGCTGCGGGGAGCTTCATTTTAATCTGTACAGCAGACCTGAGGGTCCGGGTAACCAGCCACCGGGAAAGATGGCTGTTCACGGTCCAATTTTCTGATTATCCCAAGATGGCCTGCAAATCTTCTTCCGGCGTTTTAATGGGCATTATGTTGAACTTGTCCACCAGAACATCAAGGACATTCGGAGAAACAAACGCCGGCAGGCTCGGCCCCAGACGGATGTCCTTTATCCCGAGATAAAGCAGGGTCAGCAGAATTGCACAGGCTTTCTGTTCATACCAGGAAAGAATCATGGAAAGCGGCAGATCGTTGACTTCACATCCGAAGGCATCGGCCAGCGCCGATGCAATCTTGATTGCGGAATAGGCATCATTGCACTGTCCAACATCCAGCAGCCGCGGAATCCCGCCAATGTCGCCGAGATCCTTGTCAAAAAAACGAAACTTGCCGCAAGCCAGGGTCAGGATGACGCAGTCATCGGGCACCTGTTCAACAAATTTTGTGTAATAGTCGCGGCCGGGCTTGGCGCCGTCGCAGCCGCCCACCAGGAAGAAATGTCGGATCGCCTTGTTTTTGACGGCTGCAATTATCTGATCGGCCACTCCCAGCACTGCATTCCGGGCAAAACCGACCATTACCTGTTTGCCTTCCCGGTCCTCTGTGAAACCGGGCAATTCAAGGGCCTTCTCGATTACCGGAGTGAAATCTTTATCGCCGATATGACGGACACCCGGCCATCCCACCAGACCGGTTGTAAAAATTCGATCCTTATAGGAATCCCTCGGTTTTTGGATACAGTTGGTAGTCATTAAAATCGCGCCGGGAAATGCGTCGAATTCTTTGGCCTGGTTTTGCCAGGCGCTGCCGTAATGGCCGTAAAAATGAGAGTACTTTTTGAGTTCCGGATATCCATGGCAGGGAAGCATTTCCCCGTGAGTATAAATATTAATACCCTTGCCCTCGGTTTGCTTCAAAATTTCTTCCAAATCTTTAAGATCATGGCCGGATAGCAAAATTGCCTTGCCGGCTTTGGGGCCAAGCGGTACTGCGGTGGGCACGGGATGGCCGTATGTGCCGGTATTGGCTGCATCCAGAAGTTCCATGGTTCTTAAGTTGACTTCACCGCATTTCATCACCAGAGCGATATAATCATCGACGGTCAGATCTTTTTTGAGGGTAGATGCCATGCCTTCCTGCATAAAGGCATATACGCTGTCGTCTTCTTTACCCAGAATGGCGGCATGGTCTGCATAGGCGGCCATTCCCCGTATGCCGTAAATCAGCAAATCCCTCAAGGAAAGGATGTCAGCGTTGATATCCGGGTCCGATTTAACTCCAACTTTCTCACCCTGGGCCACCAGGCCCGCAGTGGTCGATTCAGGTTTGAATGTTGAGGGGCCTGCTCCAAAATCGATATTGCCTCCCGCGGCTTTAACTTTTGCTTTTAATTGATCTCGCTTCTCAACTGCCTCATTGATGAGGTCAACAAACCGTTCAGGATCAAAATCCACGTTTGTCAACGTTGAGAAAATGGCTTTGCTGGTTAATTGATTGATTTCCTGATCGATGACACCAACCCTGCGGCCTTCAACCGCCACCTGCGACACCCCTTTGATGATATAGTTCAGAAGATCCTGAAGGGCGGCAACCTCCGGCTGTTTTCCACAAACGCCGATTTTTGTGCAGCCCTCACCTTTTGCAGTTTGTTCACACTGATAACAAAACATTTAAATCCTCCCTTTGTGAAAAATTATTTTTGAAATTATGTCAAGGTTCATAATAATCACATACTTGACATGCGCCAACGCGATAATGCTCAAAATACAATTTTACGGCATTTAAAACCATTGGATATTAAGTACTATACCGGGCATTTTGTCGCCTGTAATTGACTCAAGTCAATTTTACAAACCACCCAATACATTTTTTGCCCGAAACCCGGGATCGCCGCAAGTTTCCCTTTGAGCTCATCAATGCAAACCCGCTGCCGGTTCTTTCCGAATTTACTCGTTTTCGGCCGAGCAATTTGCATCCGGATGGATCAACGATCATGATGCCTGTTGCAGGACTTCCAATTCACTTTCCAGTGTTGGGGGTTTGGCGAGGGTCTGATAAATCACGCAGTAGCGTTCTGTGAGTTCGATCATTTTCTCAAGTTTTTTCCGTTCGGCCGTACTGTCAATTTCAAATTTAAGCTTCACTTTTGTGAGTCCAACCGGGGCATCGTGATCGACGGCTAACGTTCCCCGTGCATCCCAAGTGCCATCAGCGATTACCTTGGCATGCTTGAGGGGAATGCGCATGGCGGTGGCAACGGCTTTCAACGTGACACCGGCACATGCTGCCAGAGCTTCCAGCAGCATGTCAGCCGAGCAGGCTTTTGAGCCGTCGCCGCCGGTTGCGGGATGAAGGCCGGCCACCGTCGTTCCCGCGTAGGTGGAAATTCGGCAGGAGATGTCGTCATCCTCAATCACCGCTTCGGCCCGGGCGGGGGTCACCGCTTTTTCGGGAGATTCTTTATAGCGCTCTTTAAGCGACGCTTGCAGAGCGCGAAGTTGATTGGCATCCATCAGGTGGTCCTTTCATGTCATGGCGTAGTCAATTCGATATCAGTTGTGAATCAAAATCCGGCAGCCTTTAAAGGTTAAAAGGGCACCTTTGCATATAGTGCATCAAAGACTGATATGGGTCTCTCAATAATGAACTTTCCAATAAAACCGAAGTTTACGTTCAGTGCTAATTCAACAAAATTAATCACCCAAGGGGGCTTTTGTCAAACCATGTGATTTGCTGAAAGTTTAGGTTCAAAAAGTTCAGATTTAGGTTGAAAATAAAAAAATTATTGCCTTAAAATGGTATCAAACTTCATTTAAAAAAATGTCAAAAATATTGGAAACTTGGAAAATTTTGCGGATGGCTTTACCATAGTGGAAGCAGCTTTCGAATAAAATACTGCGCCTGAAATCCGTTTAGCTAAAGTCACCTGAATAATCACCGATAACATCTGATATGCTATGCAAGGATTGCAATTATTTTTCATAGGGATACGACATGCCTGCCAATAATGGGAACACCACACAACGGTTTATGAACATTTTCACATCTGGTTTGGATAACAATGATGATATCGAGATCAAGCGCAAAGAAATATTGATCAGTATCTTAAGTATAATCGGGCTGATAAATCTTATTCCCCTTGGTTTCGATGTTATTGCCAAAAACAATGTGACTTTGGGGCTTTTCGATTTTACGGTTGCCGGTGTGATTCTTATCCTTCTAATTTTATTAAAAAAGAAAGGATATCATACAATTTTTGGCTATATAGGAATATCTTTTGCCGGAGCTTTATTTGTCTACCTGTTTGCAACCGGCGGGGTCAATCATACCGGCTATCTCTGGTATTACCCATTTCCTCTATTTGCCTTGTTTTTACTGGGTTCAAAAAAAGGAGCAATTTTTACTTTTATTTTATTCAGCTTCGCGATTTTAATTTTTTTCGCTGAAAATCAGTCGCTTTTTTTTGCCACCTATTCTAAAGATTTCAAAACAAGGTTTATCTCCTCTTTTATGGTTGTATTTTTACTGTCTATTTCATTTGAATTTATCAGAGAAATAACTCAAAAGCGGCTTGGCGACAAAAATACAGAGCTTCAGGAAACAATCATTGAATTAAAAAAGGCAGAAACTGCCTTGAAAAATAATGAAACACTTCTCAGAGCCACCCTCGAATCGACTGCCGACGGATTACTGGTTGTGGGTGGTGATGGGCAAATTTTATCCAAAAATAAACGATTTGGCGATATGTGGCAGATCCCACACGATATTTTGAATTCAAACGATGATGAAAAATTGATCAATTTTGTTTTGTCCCAATTAGAAGATCCCCAGATTTTTCTTGCAAAGGTAAAAAATTTGTACAAATCAGACAGAAATGATTTTGATATTTTGGAATTCCAGGATGGGAGAGTTTTCGAGCGATATTCTGAGCCACTGATGGTTGATGGTGACATAGCCGGGCGGGTATGGTCTTTTAGAGATGTAACAGAACGGAAAAAAGCGCAAATAGAAAGGGATAGACTGCAAAGCAAACTGCAACAGGCACAGAAAATGAAAGCAATTGGGACCCTCGCGGGCGGGGTGGCACATGATCTTAATAATATTTTGTCCGGCATTGTCAGCTATCCGGAATTACTTTTAATGGATTTGCCGCCGGAAAGCCCTCTGAGAAATTCAATCAAGACCATCCATGAATCGGGCAAAAAAGCAGCTGCTATTGTACAAGATTTACTAACGCTTGCGAGAAGAGGGGTATCCATCAGCGAGGTCGTAAACCTCAATGATATTATATCTGAGTATCTGATAAGTCCGGAATTTAATAAATTACAAACTTTTCACCCTTCGGTAAAAATAAAGGTCTGTCTTGACTCTTCGCTTTTGAATATAAAGGGATCTCCGGTTCATCTTTCCAAAACAGTAATGAATCTGGTTTCCAATGCAGCTGAGGCTATGCCTGAAGGCGGCACCATTAATTTACGGACCGAAAATAAGTACATAGACCAACCCCTTAGTGGCTACGATGATGTCCATGAAGGAGATTATATCCTGTTTGCAGTTTCAGATTCCGGTGTGGGGATACCTGTTGAGGAAATACACAGGGTTTTTGAGCCGTTTTTCACTAAAAAAGTTATGGGCCGAAGCGGTACGGGACTTGGTATGACAGTTGTGTGGGGCGCTGTCAAAGATCACAAAGGTTATATCCAGGTTGAAAGCGAACTCCAAAAAGGGACGACCATTAAGATCTATCTTCCCATAACCAGAAAAGAAAAAGCCGAAGATAGAAAGCTGAAACAATTGGATGAATTAATGGGTAATGGAGAATCAATTCTTGTTATTGATGATGTCAAAGAACAAAGGGAGATAGCCTCAAAAATACTATCTCAATTAGGATATTCCGTGACAGTGGCCTCGAGCGGGGAGGAAGCAGTTCAACTCATGGGTAATGCAACTGCTGATTTGTTAGTTTTAGATATGATCATGCCTCCTGGAATTGACGGATTGGAAACTTATGAACGAATAGTATCAAAACATCCTGACCAAAAGGCGATTATCGTAAGCGGCTTTTCGGAAACAAAAAGGGTTAAAAAAACTCAGAAATTAGGCGCCGGAACATATGTGAGAAAGCCTTACACCATTGAATCAATCGGAACAGCTGTAAAAGCCGAGTTGAAATAGGAGAAAAAAGCAGCTTGACATTTAACGCATTATGTTAACTTCAATGGTCTAAACTGCCGTCCCCCTATAGGTGAGTGCCCCTGCCGCAGAGCGGGAGGCCTCAGGAAGCCCCTTTGAAGCCCTTTAATAGAGGAGGGGGGCTTGCATATATTTAAACTCACATACACATTGCCCACCAAATTGACATCCCCTTGAAGTGAGCCTATCTTGATTTTCGGGATCGAAAAATTATTTCCTTAAACTTGTACCAGAATTGAAGGGAGGCTGTTGTGGATGTTAAAACCTTTTGCGACAGTGCGGCCAACGACCTTATGGCCTGGAAGGCCAAACTGTACGATGCCATTCGCAAAACAGAAACGTTGGACAAAGCAAACAAAGATGAAGCTGCACCGTTGATTAAGGAACTCAATGATCTGGTGGATGACGTGGATAAACACATCCAGCTGCTGGCTGACGAGTGCCCGTTGGAATGGGATTCCCGGAAAACCGAGATCCAGGAAAAATTGTCACAGGTGCAAACAAAATACAAAAATTTAGATGGCGCTATGGATGTCTGGAATATGAATCTGGAGATGCCCAGATGAACACCTCGGATTACCGTCCGGTAACGCCTGAAATTGTCGACGATTTGAAGCGCATTTGCGGCGAGGCGTTTGTTTATTTTGATGACGAAAAAAAACTTGCGAAATACTCACGCGACAAGGTGCCTGAAGAGTACGGCCATATGCCTGAAGTTGTCGTGCTGCCGAAAACAGCACAGGAAATCGCCGCGGTGGTGAGACTGGCGAATCGCGAAATGATCCCCATCACCCCCCGGGCCGCCGGCAGCGGCCTTTCCGGCGGCGCGGTTCCTATTTACGGCGGTATCCTGCTGTCGATTGAGCGGATGAACAATATTATCGAAGTCGATGTTAAGAACCTGATGGCGGTGGTCGAGCCGGGTGTGGTAACCAATAAACTGGACGATGCCTTGCGGGAATACGGATTGTTTTTTGCCGGGTACCCGATGAGCGAGGAATTCTGTTTCATCGGCGGCAATGTGGCTGAAAACGCTGGCGGCGGCCGGGCCGTCAAATACGGGGTAACGGGACACTACATCCATGGGCTCGAGATCGTTGCCCCAACCGGCGAAATTATTCAGCTGGGCGGCAAGCGCATCAAGGATGCAACCGGCTACAACCTGGTTCAACTGATGGTCGGTTCGGAGGGAACCCTCGGCATTTTCAGCAAGATTTTCGTCAAACTGCTGCCGCGTCCCACGGTTCGGCAGGCCATCCTGGTGCTGTTTGAGGACCCGGCAACCGCCATTGCCGTCGTGCCTGAAGTGATGACCTCCGGCCGGATGGTGCCGACCTCGATTGAATTTATGGATGGATTCACCTTTACCATGACAGCCAGGGCCCTTAAGGAGCCTTTTCCTTACGAGAAAATCGGCGCGGTCCTGCTCTTCGAGGTTGATGGTACGCATTTGTCTTCAGTCGCAGAGAACGCTGCAACCATTCGCCGGATATGCCGTGAACACGGAGCGCTCGAAGAATATTTGGCCACAACGGATCAGGAGATCGAGCGTTTTTGGCGAATTCGCAAGCGGATTCCGTGGGATCTCATGCGCTATACCTCCCATCAGTCCATCGAAGATATTGTGGTGCCGATTGCAGCCATTCCCCAGGCGTTGTCCAACCTGAAACAAATCGGTGAAAAATATGGTGTGGTCATTCCGGTGCTCGGGCATGCGGGCGACGGCAATCTGCATGCGGTGCCGCTTAAAAATCCCGACGAGACCCTATCGCATTGGGAAAAAATCCTGCCTGCTCTGTTAAAGGATATTTATATCATGGCAGCCGAGTTGGGCGGGACCATCAGCGGTGAACATGGTATCGGCCACAAACGCAGAGATTATATGAGTCTCGTCATGAGCGAAGCGCATCTGGATATGATGAGAAAGATTAAACGCGCCCTGGATCCGAATAATATCTTAAACCCCGGTAAAGTATTCAGCCTTGGGTCATAGTTGCGACCCCTCCCCGACAATCAAACCAGCCGGAATTGCCGCTTAACGATAAGAGCGCCGCATGCCGGGAATTTGAAAATTCGTATGATTTTCGTGTTGATTCGTGGCTTCTTTCAAACAGCTGAATTGTTACTTATTGGCAATAATGCGGCATCCATTCGAACCGCTTGCATTTGCTGTTGCAATTATGCCAAAGAATGCGCAATATCAGCCCATGGAAATCAAAGCTAAAAAAGACGGTCCGATCCTCGACCTCTTGCTCGAAGAGTTTGGGTCCGCTTCCAAAACGCGCATCCGGAAAATGCTGAAATACGAGATGGTCAAGGTGGACGGTAAAACGATCTCGCGCGCCGATTTTGCTGTTAAAGCCGGCCAACACCTTGAATACGTGAAAAAAACGATGCCGGACAAAACTGTCCAGGCGCCTGTTCCGATCATTTTTGAAGATGATTACCTTTTGGTCGTGGAAAAACCGCCCGGTCTGCTGACCTATGGTGAAAAAGGTACCGGGGGCACCTCATTGTACCGGATCCTCAAGGATTTCATAAAACAGCGATCATCCGGACGGCAAGGTGTGTATGTCGTTCACCGGCTCGACCGGGAGGTTTCCGGTTTGGTCCTGTTTGCAAAGAATGAAAAGATCCAACAACAAATTAAGGCCAACTGGAAGGGGACCAAAAAATTATATTATGCCCTGGTTGAAGGTCGACCGGAAAACGAGGCCGGAACGCGGCGAAGCTGGTTAAAGGAAGGTCCCGGCCGTAAAATGACTGAGGTAGACAAACCGGATGGCGCCAAGCTGGCCGTCACCCATTACCGGATTTTGAAAAAGCTGCGCGGCTGCACCCTGCTTGAGATCGAACCTGAAACCGGCCGGAAAAACCAGGTGCGCGTGCACCTGGCGGGATTGGGCTGCCCGCTGGTGGGGGATCGGCGATATGGAGCGGTTGACGAGGTTTTGCGGCGAATCCGCCTGCATGCGTTTTATCTGAGCTTCAGCCACCCTGTCTCCGCTCGTTTTTTGGAATTCAGGAACCCGATGCCGGAAGCATTCCTGGTTTTGGGAAACAAAGACGAAGTCTACAAATAAGGAAGTCTACAAATAAGAACGATGCGAATCCATGAGGCACTAATTTTTCCCGGGAAAGGCGTGTCCAAGCCCGTGCTGCAGCCTGCGGTGGACTACCGGCGCAACATCGACAAGCAGATCGGCGACCGCATTGCCAAGGGTGTGATCCACGACTGAAATTTAACGGTACCTTCCTGCCAATTTGTCAATTTTAAAGATCTGACCCTCTTTTTCCTCAGACATGAAAACTTGGTTCGAATCGCATCAGCAGCTGGCGCGTTATCGGCTGGTGTACCCGATTCGAACAAAAAATTCCTTCGCGCTCTTTGCGCCTTCGCGGTTCAATCTTTCATAGTAGTGTACTAAAACGAACTAATTTGAGTACTTTGCAGGGTTTTTAATTCACTATTCAAGCTTTGACCCTCTTCATTTTTTACAAACCTGGTCCTCTTTTGAAAAGAAAATTATGTACTGGATTTTTCGGGATGATTAATATACCTTTTTCAGGTTCTAAACAGATCGGTTTGCCGCCGCGGCGGGATGCATCAGCGTATCAAACGTGAAATTATTTTGGAGAGAGCCTTAACCCGGACAAGCCGGAACAAAAAAGGACAAATTAATCACGAAAGCACGAAAGGCCGAAAACACGAAAAGAGGATAAGATAAATTTCGTGCTCACGCGGCGCACACAGCAGCGCTGCGCGTTAAAAATTTCGTGTTTTCGTGGTGAAAAAAGTTTTTCATAAAATGCAAAGAATTCACAATTAAGACTATAAAGGCCTATCGTCCAAACCTGAAACAGGAAAGGCAAATGCAATGAGCGTCTGTGTCGAGGATAATGTTCTGGAAGAGTTGTTAACGCTCTTAAAACTTGAAAAAATAGAGGACAACATCTTTCGCGGCCAGAGCCAGGACTTGGGCTTCGGCAGCGTTTTTGGCGGGCAGGTATTGGGCCAGGCGCTGTCGGCCGCCTATCAGACCGTGCCGCCGGAGCGCAGCGTTCACAGCCTGCATGCCTATTTTTTAAGACCGGGGATTGCGACAAAACCAATCGTCTATGATGTCGACTGCATCCGGGACGGAAAAAGTTTTACCACCCGCCGGGTTCGTGCCATTCAGAAAGGACGTGCGATATTCAACATGGCGGCTTCCTTTCAAATAGACGAACCCGGATTTGACCATCAGGAAAGTGCACCTGAAGTTCCCGGACCGGAAGGCTTGAAGTCCGAACTGGCGCTCGCCCGCCGGGTGGCGGATAAAATTTCACCTAAAATTCGAGATAAAATTCTTTGCAAAAAACCGATTGAGGTGAGAACCGTTAACCCCGCAGATCCTTTTGCGCCGGAAAAAAGAGAGCCCGTGCGCTGCGCCTGGCTCAAAGCCATCGATAAGCTGCCGGATGATCCGGCGGTACATCAATATCTGCTCGCCTATGCCTCCGATTTCGGCCTGATCGCGCCTACACTTTATCCCCACGGCCACAGCCCATGGGAGCCGGAAATGCAGGTTGCCAGCCTGGATCATGCCATGTGGTTTCATCGGAAGTTCCGCATGGATGAATGGCTGTTGTATGTCATGAAAAGTACCAATGCCTGCAAAGCCAGGGGATTGAGCGACGGCAAAATCTACACCCGGGGCGGCACCCTCGTTGCATCTGTTGCCCAGGAAGGCCTGATTCGATATCATGGGTTGGAAGGCTAAAGGTAAAAGGCGCAAGGTAAAAGGTAAAAGGATAATGGATCGATAGAGGCTCAAGATCACAATATATTTTGAGGGGGAAAATAGATTCAGGTATGAATATAAAGATTTTCCTTTAAGAGAAAAAAGCCATGCACAAAATTGAAGCCATACTGATGGCGGTAGTCATCCTCGGTTGTGCGACCACAGAGGAACCTGTGAAAACATTTACCGCCGTTCAGGTAACCAAAGACAATATTTTTTCCTACGGTTCGGTAGCGGTGAAAGTGAACCCGAATCTGGATTATTTGAATATTTCAGGAACTATCAAGAAGGAGGAAACGGGCGTTTCCAATGATCCGACAATAAGGGATTTTTATATATTCACCCGTCCCGGAACAGACAAGATCATTCTGATAGAAACCAACTCCCGAAATCAGCAGAATCCCTTTCAACTTCCGCAGGATGAATTGATGTTAGATATGCCGGTGATTCAAAAAGGCCAAAAACCCATTGCCGGCAGGCTCTGGGAAATTTACATCAGAGCGCTGCCCGAATTCCCCGAGCAAATATCCAGCGCCGTCAGACAAAAAGGAATTCGTATCGAGCCCTACCGCTGCGGCCTGGAAATCGGTGCCGGCAAGGTACTGGACCGCTTTCACAGGATTTACATCAAATACATCAAGGGGGTCGATGACTGCCAGACGCTGCCGCAAAACGGCGGTGTGCTCAGCGATGCGCAATTGCGGTCAATACGCGAGTTGGCAAGCCAGTTTGACGAAAATATCACGATTTTGGATCAAGCAGGCGGATCATGATCCCATTGTTGCTGCTGATTTCCTATCGCCCCAAAGCCGATGGGAGACAGATTAACTATCCGGCCATCCGGGTCTATTTCCACAGCCGCGGCCGGAATTGCGGAATACCATACCCCGACATCCCGGCCTGAATGGTCTAAGATGTTGAACCCCCAGGGATTGACGGTGCTGCCCGGAGCCTGGAGGGAAACCTTTTCTATCAGAGCCTGGAAATCCTTCGAATGGGGATCAATTTTCACCCGCAGATTGGAACTCAGCTCGTAATTTTCCTTTATTCCAACGATGGCGATGGGCCTGCTATACGTCCCCCTGTAGTAATATTTGAGATCATGAGTAAATTTCTTGCAATAGAAAGAATACCCGGTGTTTTGGCGTCCGCTTACGAGAAGGCCGCCCAGTTGGCGATCGAAAGCTACTACCGCCAGGTTGCGGAGGAAATCGTAGCGGGATTCAAAGAAGGTATTATCCTTGATCTCGGTACCGGTCCGGGGTATCTGCCGGTTGAAATCTTGCAGCGGTCACCGGCGATCAGGATTGTCGGGGTGGACCTGAGCCAAAAATTGATTCACAAGGCCAACGCTAACGTGATTAAAGCCGGAGTGTCCGAGCGTGTCAGTTTCGAAGTTGGAAACGCCGCTAAACTGAGCTATAATGATGATTCTTTCGATATGGTTATCAGCACCGGCATGCTGCATTCGCTAAAAAATCCGGTAAATGTCTTGATGGAGATAAAGCGGGTGCTGAAAAAGGGCGGCGAAGCCTGGATATATGACCCTGCAAGAATAACCCAGTTTATCGACCGCGAAAAATGGAAAGCCTCATTGAATCGGCGCGAGCGGTTTTTTTTGTGGTTTTTCGGCCTGCTCGGTTTGCATAAACCCATAGCCGTTTATCGCCGCGACCAGGCGATTTCCATGATTGAAGCGGCCGGTTTTAAAACTTATACCATTGAGGAAGGTGACGGCGAGATAAGAATGAGATTAAAAAAATAGTCCTGAGTTAAAATGCCTAAAATGTCTAAAATGCCTAAAATTAAGGATGCCAATCATTATCAATGAACGACACAGTTACTATCATCGGCAGAATTGTAAGCGGAGTTAAAAAAGGGGCTTCTTTTACCCAGCTTGATTGGGTTCAGGAGCAGTGTCAGAAAAAACTTGGTTTCAAGCCCTACCCGGGAACCCTCAACCTTGAAATCGATGAAGCAACCATTCCCGTTGTCGAAGCGCTCCAGCAGGGGGAGAGCCTGGAGCTTGCGCCCCCGGACGCGGGTTTTCGTTCCGGGCATGTCTATCCGATATCCGTCATGGGCGTGTCCGGGGCTATCGTTGCACCGGCTGAAGAAGTCAGGGTCCATGGCAAAAATATTATCGAAATTATGGCACCGATAAGTCTGAAAGAAGCATTGGACGTGAAAGACGGCGACGAAATCATGCTGACTTTCAAACGAAAGACGGCTGATAGCTGATAGTCTAAACTTGGTTGAGTGGTTTCCCAACACGGCCGGATTCAACGTTTGCACGCTTGCGGGCGGGTTTCGTGGTAAAATAGATTTTTAAATAAGATACAAAGAAATCGCAATTATTAACTTAAACAACCCACAACCCACAACCGACAACAAACAACACCCAACCTACTACTGACCTCTTGCGGAGAATACTGTGCCCATTGCCAAACTCGCCTTGACCGTCGATGCGGTTATTTTTGATCTGGATGGCACCCTGATTGATTCGGCGCCGATTTATTACGAATTGATCGATGTCATTTTTAAAAGACTGGGCATTCCGCCGGTTGGCAGACATGTCCTGCTGGAGGCCATGCAAGACGGCGAATTTGAATGGGCTCTGGTGCTTCCGGAAGGGATGAAAGCCTGCAAAGCGGAAGTGATCAAAAACGCGCAGAAAATCATTGACGATATTGCACCCTCGATGTTTCGCAGGCAGGTCAAGTTGATTCCCGGCACGGCGGAGGTATTCAAGGAGATTGCGGCAGATGGCTTGAGGCTGGCCCTGGCCACCTCCACGCTCCGGCAGTATATGGCGGTAAAGCTTGCACCCTTAAGAGAGGCGGGGATTGAAAACCTGCTCGAGGTCATCATTACGGCCGACGATGTGCAAAACAAAAAACCTCATGCCGAACCCCTGCTTAAATGCAGCGGAATGCTGGGCCTGGATCCCGGTCAATGCGCTTACGTGGGCGATACGCGGGTGGATATCAGGGCCGGCAGGGCTGCCGGCATGCAGACGGTCGGCGTGTTGTCGGGATTTGACGACTATGCGGCCTTAAAAAACGAAAACCCCAATGCCATAATTAAGAGCATTGCCGAGCTGAAAGCAACCTTGGCCTTTAGGTCGCAAGGCGCTTGGTGACCCTTCCCCGACAACATGGTATCAAGGACTGCAAGGTTTCAGGTTTCAGCCTGTGGTGGGAGTGGCTTGTAGCCACGATTAGCGGTATTTGTTCGACCGAGTTCATCGCGGTTGCCTCCAGCCCGTAGGGCTTACGCCCCGGAGGGGAAATCGCTCCCACTACAGGCTAAAACTGTTTTCAGGTTCGCAAAAAGTTCCGATTTCCAAAAGTTTCTTTTATGATCAGACCGGCCGTTGTTTTGGCCGGCGGCGGGGCTGACACCTGAAACCTATTCAACTCCCGATGGCATAGGCCTGCCGGCGCGGGTCGGCTCCTCCCATGAGAATTCCATGGTCGGTGTCGACCAGGATGGCCTGCGCGCTGCCCATTATCGCGTGCCATTCAGGCAAAAGCGCCACCCGGTGCCCCCTGGCCTGCAGTTCGGCGATGGTCTCGGGCGGAAAACGGCCTTCCATCTGCAGGGTCCCATCCGGGTTGCCTCGCCAGCGCGGCGCTTCGACGGCCTCCTGCACATTGGCTTCAAATTCAAGCATGCTGGTAATCACCTGGATAACCGTCTGGGTTTGACCGTCGGCGCCGGGTGTGCCCAGAACGATGCGGGGCCGGCCGTCTTTAAGGATCATGGCCGGATGCAGCGTGTGATAGGGTCGTTTGTGGGGCTCGAGGCGGTTGACGTGATCCGGGTCCAGGGTGAACCCCCGGCCGCGGTTGTGCAGGAGTATGCCGGTCTGCGGGACCATGGTGCAGCTGCCAAAAAATTCAAACAGGCTTTGGATCAATGAAACGGCATTTCCGTCGCCATCGACCACGGCCAGGTAAATCGTGTCGCTGCCGCCCGTAAAAACCGTGGGCGCAACCGCCGGGGCGGCGGCGGCGGGGTTAATCCGTTCGATTTGTTTTTTAGCATAGGCTTTATCCAGCAATTGTGCGACCGGTACCGGGTGGAAAGCCGGATCGCAGACATACCGGTCGCGATCGGCAAAAGCGAGTTTTTTGGCTTCGACCATCAGATGCACAATTTCGGCCCGACCGAATCCTCCCATGTCCGCCAGATCATAGTTTTCCAGCATATTGGCCTGCATCAGGAGGGCAATCCCCTGGGAACCGGGCGGCTGAGTGCAGATTTCGCAGCCTTTGTATCCTGTTCTGAGCGGCGCATGCCAGGTGGCGGTATGATCGGCCAGGTCCTGATGGCTGAACAGGCCTCCGGCAGCTTCCGAGAAGGCAATCAGGGCGTCGCCCAGGGGGCCGCGATAAAAGGCATCCGGCCCCTTATCGGCCAGCATTTTAAGCGATTCAGCCAGGTGCGGCTGAACCAGCAGCTCGCCGACCTTGGGCAATTTGCCGTGTTTAAAGAAAGTTTCAGCCGCAGCCGGTGATTGTTCCAGATATTTGCGGCGTTCTTCCATGGCGTTTATCAGTTCGGCGTAGATTGGGAAGCCGTTTGCCGCGTATTTTATGGCTTTGGGCAGCAGCTGGTCCAGGCGCATGGTGCCGTGCTTTTCAAGGGCGGCCTGCCAGCCGGCGATGGCGCCGGGTACGGTGGCCGTCAATATTCCGGTTTCGGGCAGGGAGGGATAGCCTCTTTCACGAAAGACGTCCAGGTCGGCGGCATACGGTGCGCGACCGCTGGCGTCGAGTGCTTCAATTTTTTTCTCGCGGGCCATATAGATCAGGGCAAACAGGTCCCCGCCGAGCCCGCACATATGGGGCCGGACCACGGCCATGACCAGATTGGCGGCGATGGCCGCGTCCACGGCATTGCCGCCGGCCTCCAGGACAGCCGCTCCCGCCTGGGCCGCCAGCGGATGGTCCGCCGTGATCATCCAATCGGTTCCCATGACAATCGGACGATGAGCGCTGAATCGAGTCTGCATTATTGCCTCTCCTCCTCAATTATGTATGTCCGGCGTCCAGTCCTGAAGGAATGAACCGGATTCAATAAGCTCAAATTCAATTTGATTCACCAGCAGGTGGCCGAAGGCCTCGGAACCGAACCATCCCACATCGAACAGGATGGACGTCATGGTAGCGGTGCGGCGCTCGATGAATAGTTCGATAGTCTTGTCTCTAGTGTCGGAAAAGCGATAAGATGCATTATCTTTTCCAATTTTTTCCTTTTTAACTTCAAGTGAAAGGGCTTTAGCGGCCTGCTTGGCGGCCGCGGTAACATCGTCATATCGCGCTATCCAATAACTTTCGCCTTTGCCCCCGCCTAAATGATTAATAGCAACGGGAGCACCGCTGCCGGCTGCGCCGATAGTGGTGATTGCAATCGGAGAAAAACATCCGACAATCCAAATCAGGAAACTGAACAAGGCTGTAAACTCAAGAATGACCACGCTGATTTTTTTCATTATCATTACAATCGCTTAAGTTAACATCTTTAATATTTTAAATCAGCTAATATTCTTTTATGATCGATTTGCTTTCGACAATCATCAAGCCAAGTCAGCAGCTCTTCTACGTCGAAAGGTTTGTTAAACACCTTGCAGCCGATGTCCTTTGCATATTCAAGATCGCTGTCAGACCAGTCGGCCGACATCAGGGCGCGAAATTTTATTTTACACCCGAAGTTAAGACGTTTTTTGATAAACTCCAATCCGGTTTCGACCGGCATGTGGACATCCGAGAGAATGATGTCGGAACAGGAATCATCCAACAGGCAACGGTGGGTGGACGAAGAAAACAGAGGGCACATTCCGGGGTCCGAAAAAGTGTGAACTTCATAATCCAAATCATCAAGCAGGTGTTTTAAGGTGGTACGAAGGGTGTCATTATCTTCAAATACTAAAATTCTTGGTTTCAATTCGTTCTCCTTCCCTGTATAACCGATCCATCTTTTGAGGCAGTCCCGGCCAAGGTAAAACTGTCAAGCCGGCCGAAATCAGTGCAGATACAAAATGGATAGCCCGTGCTTACCCTATCCGGCTCGGGAATGTCAAACCTAAAAACTCAAAAAGGCAGTCCCTGAAAATCTCTTGAGCCGCCAAAATTCCGTATATTCCGGCCGATCAAATTCGTCAACCCCGAATTAAGGTGGGGGCAGGGTATGAGACTTTGCAATTCCTATTTCCCGTGCCACCTTTTTCGTGCTAAGGTCGAGGGTAAACAACGAAGTTGGAAGGTTATCGGTACATTTTTAAAAACAGGCATTGTCGGCGTAGCTGTTAAAATTTGCAGCAATTTTTAATGCCGATCCTACATCGACAGGCCTCAAATCGTACGGTATTTGCAGCACAATATCCCACGCTGAGGCTACATCTTTCTTGCAAATTGGAGGACACCATGGCGCAAAATGAATCTATTGGTTTTATCGGACTCGGTATGATGGGCAAACCGATGGCGGAAAATCTGCTGGCTGCCGGATATCGGCTGCGGGTATTCAACCGGTCCTGGGACAAAGCGGCTTCCTTAGCGGCAAGCGGCGCAACGATCGTCTCGGCCCCGGAGGATACGGCTGAAATCGGCGGAATTGTTATGAGTTGCGTGGCCGACGACGCCGCGCTGGAAGCAGTGGTGGGCCATAGCGGCGAACTGGCCGAGCGTCTCGGCAAGGGTGGGGTGCACGTGTCCATGAGCACTGTTTTGCCGGAAACTGCGGATACGCTGTCCCGCCGGCATGCCGCCTGCGGCGGATACTACGTTGCCGCACCGGTCATGGGACGGCCCGACGTGGTCAAGGCCGGCAAACAGTCCTATTTCGTCGCCGGTGATGCGACGGCCAAGGAGCGCATCCGGCCGATGCTCGAAAAAATCGGAATGCGGCTGTTCGACTTCGGTGAAAACCCGGCGGACGCCAACACAGCCAAGCTGGCGGCCAATTTTCTGATCGCCGCCTCGATCGAAGCGATGTCCGAAGCCTTTGTCCTTGTCGAGAAAAACGGCGTCGATCCGGCCGCGCTTCACGAAGCAATAAGCAGCACCCTGTTTGCCTGTCCGATCTATCAGAACTACGGCCGTCAAATTCTCGATGCGGCCTACCGGACCCCGCTCTTCAAAATGGCGTTGGGGTTGAAGGACGTCCGCCTGATTACCCGGACCGCCGACGTCAGCGGCACACCGATGCGCTTTGCCAGTGTTCTGAAAGACCGCTTTCTGTCGGCCATGGCCCACGGCCGCTCGGACTACGACTGGACCGGCATTGCGGCCGAAGTCCGGGATGAAGCCGGCCTGTGACAGGCGGTCGGTACAGGCTTCGTCTTGCGAAGTTACTCTAATATTGAAAGCCTGGTTCTCTAGGCCAGGTCAGAGATGATCGGCTCTGCCATAGGTCAAATCGGTTCATGGTTTCGAGTGTCAGGTTTCAGGTGTCAGTAAAAATCGAATCCTGAACACTGCTGGTAAACGTGATCACCCATATCACCCCTGCGGGGTGGACCAAAGCCGGGCCCTCTGGACCCGGATCTTTACCTATGAGGTCATTAATCTTTGGACATTGATTCACCGCGTGCTTCCGACTTCGCGCTTCGAGCTGCGACGGGACAAGTCGCTTAAGGCGCAAAGGTCGCAGAGGCGCTTTTTTTTGTCGGAAACTACTTGGAGACCGTTTCAGCGGACCCGTCGGAACTCCGGTTTTTATCAGTCTCAACCACGGCCTGCATGACGGCTTTGCGGGCCACTCTCGACACGAATATCATCACGGCGATACACACCGCAAGTCCGCCAATCATCGCCAGATCATGCAGGTGAGCGGTCCGAGCATCGCTGCCTGCCAACCAGGCTGCTTGCTTGCCGATGCATCCGAAGTAAACCTCGATTGCCAAGTTGGGTGTCAGCGCCAGGCATGCAATCAGGAATCCTGCGAACCGGACGCCGGCAGCGCCGAGCAGGTAACTGATTGTCGCAGGATTCAACGGTGTCAGGCGCAGAAGAACCTGCAAGCGAAATTCGTTCCGACCGACGGCCCTTTGAATTGAAGCCAGCGACGGTCTCGCTGCAAGCATCCGCTGGATCCGGGCCCGCAAAAGCTTGTGCGAGAGCACGTACTGTATCGCCCCCGCCAGCACACTGCCTGCCAATACCGCCGTAAGGCCCCAGCCCAGCCCGAAGAGAGCGCCCGCGATAATGCACAGCACGGTGTCGGGGACCAGGAACGACGTCGTCAGGACGAACAGTCCGATAAACACGAAAACGCCCCACGGGCCAAGTTTGGTGATCCAGGATTCGATTGCATTGATGTTATGTCCGATTTCGCGGCCCGCAATAACTACGGCAACGATCAGCAGCAACACCACTGTCAGGTAACGGATCGCTGCCCGTGAGTAGGTCCGTGCCAGGAGCCGGTGCATCCGGACACCGCTGGATTTAATATCCTTTGCGCTGTGCATCACCTTGAATAAGTTATCCTATTTACAGAACAATCAAATTTACGATGGCCAAATTATGGCTCAATTGGGTTAGATATGGAAAGTCGCCTTGAAATTTGGGTCGGTAATGGCCGGGCGTTGGAGCGAAAATGGTGCAATGGGATACTCTGACCGGCCGTCAATGGCCAATTGGCTCAGAATTTTACCCAGCAGGCCGGCAAATTTGTAGGCATGCCCGGCGCCGTTGCAGACGATAATCTGGGGATGCTCCGGTACCCTGTCGATAACGAAATTGCGGTCTTTGGGCATGGCGTACAGGCAGGTTTTAGTATACAGCTTGGGTCCCAGGAAGCCGGGAATATATTTCTGCAACCACACTTCGAGGCGATGCTCGCGGGCCTCGTCGGCTTCATAGGTGCGTGTTTGGGGGGTCACCGCCGGCCCGGTAGCATCGAGGCCGGCCTTGGTTGCTACTTCGCCGTAAATCGGAAAGCCATAAACACCCGCTTCGCCATGCCATAAAAAAACCGGAAAGTGGCCGATGGAAAATTCCTTTAAATTGGGAGTCGCATAGTACGTAACCTGTTCCTGCGTAACCGTGATACCCAAACGCAGGTCAAGATCCGCCAGCACCTGGTCGACCCACGCCCCGGCGGTGATGACAAGGCTTTGGCAGGAAAATGTCCCTGATTGGGTTTTTACATCCACCCCGCCTTCAAAGGGCCGGATCGACTCGACGCTGCAACGTTCAAGAATTGTCGCGCCATAGGAGCGGGCCATGCCGATGTGAGCCGCGTTTCCTTTGGCGGCATCGGCAATACCGGTATCGGCCTGATACAGGGCGTCTACTTCCTGGTCCAGCCTGAACTGCGGGAAACGCCGCATCACTTCATCTCCGCCCAAACGCTCGTAGGCAATACCGGCCGCATCCATTGCGCCGGCATACATTCCGATATCCTGCCGGTAAGGGCTGTCCCGCAGCGCCAATTCTATACCGCCGGTCTTGGTCACCACCGGCACCGCCGACTCGGCTTCCAGCGCGGCCCAGGCTCGGTAGGTGTGAGGCGTCAGGCGCGTATATTTCTCGTCATGGTAGGTCAGGCGAATAATCCGCGAATGGTCCTGCGAGCCGCCATGCACGTGGCCCAATTTAAATTGCTCCAGCCCCAGCACCTCGGCTCCCGCCCGGCGGGACAGCCAGTAGGCTGCGCCGCTGCCGATGCCGCCGCAGCCCAAGACGATATATTCATATTTCGTTTTCATGCGATCTTCTCTATTCAATGCCCAATTGCAGTGTCAGCCTTTCGCAGGCATGATAACCTGGAATTTTTCACTCAGGGCCTTTTTGAATTGCACGGCATCCTGCTCCCCGCCGACAATGCTGCCGTAATGCATCGGGATGGCGATCCGGGGTCCAATTGCTAAAGCTGCCTTAACTGCTTCATCAGCCGTCATCACGTATGTGCCGGAAACCGGCAGCAAGGCGATGTCCGTCTTGAAGTCCTGCATTTCCGGAATAAAATCGGTGTCGCCGGCATGATAGACGCGGACACCCTCGATCTCGACGATAAAGCCCAGCCAGCCATTGGCTTTGGGGTGAAATTTTTTGTTGACATTGTAGGCG
Organism: uncultured delta proteobacterium; assembly: GCA_963769935.1. Taxonomy (GTDB): domain Bacteria; phylum Desulfobacterota; class Desulfobacteria; order Desulfobacterales; family JAFDCJ01; genus JAFDCJ01. The sequence goes on from CAVYNY010000032.1 coordinate 203,774, forward strand.
GGAACCGCTTCGATTTTTATGCCGGCCACTGTCAGGCTCTCGCCCGGTGATAGCACCCGCACATCGCCGGATAGTTTCTTCGCGGAATCTTTCTCGGTGATAATTACCGTATCGGGTTGCTGGATTTTCGCGACGTCGCCCGGCGAGCAATGATCAAAGTGCTCGTGGGTGATCAGGATGATGTCCGCCATTTTGCCTGCCGCGATTTCGTAGGGGTCGAAGTAAATCGTCTTGGCGGCATCAATCCGGAACCCGTCATGCCCCAACCATACAATTTTCTTGGCTAAATCCTGTGCTGTCATGGCTGCCTCCTTCGGTTAAAAAATGACGTGTCAAAAGATGATCGTGCGTTGAAGATAAAGCCATTGCCTGCTGCTTGTCAAGGGACAGCAACCTGTCGACAAGGCAATGATTCCAAAATTGCAAACCTGGTCCTGTGGGCCAGGTCAGAGGATATTGGCTTTGCCATGGGCCAAATCTGTTCATGGTTTCAGGTGTCAGGTTTCAGGTGTCAGTAAAAATCGAATTCTGAATCCTGAACACTGATTGGGCTGCAAATGAAGATCAACACTGTTGCAAGAAAGTCCATTGCATGAGGGACTCCGGCCCAGCGGGTCGACTTCAGTTGCTGACACCTGACACCTGACACCTGAAAACTGCTGGTAAACGTGATCACCCATCTCACCCCTCCGGGGCGGACCAAAGCCGGGCGCTCTGGACCCCGATCTTTGCTTGAGCATACTTTGGTAAGCTTTACCTAGGGTTCGGTGAGAAAAAAATCTGAAATAACGCCCATAAAGCGGTTGTATTTGAGAGCATAGTGGCTGAGCCCCTGCCGGATGAAGCCGGCGGAAATTTCCCGATCCTCTTCTTCGATGTGGGGCGCTCTCTGCTGCCAGGAGTTTTCATCCAGTGCCAGAATTTCATCAACCTTTTGGCGATAAAAATCCGCTACCGGCAGATCGGAATAGGCGTTGACGAACCAGGGCATGGCGCGGCCGACCTTTTTCAGGAACAGGTCCTGGGCCCGGCCGAATCGAAGGCAGGAGGCGTCGGTGAAATTTTCCATGGCGGCCATCTTGTCAAAATCGATGTAGTCGCCGGCCGCGCTCAGTTCGTAGGCTTTGGTCCCGGGATAAGGAAAGAAAAACGACCAGCGGTAGCGCCCGGGTTTGGCCCGGGCCATCAAACGGATGGTGGCCATGACATCGTCGTGGGTTTCATCCGGCAGACCGATCATTAAAAATACGGAGGTGTGCAGCCCGTATTGATGGGCGGTTTCAACGGCCTTGACTATTTTCGCATTTGTCATGCGCCGCTGAAGAATCCGGCGCCGGATGCGTTCGCTGCCGCTTTCGACGCCGAATTTGACGATTTTGCAGCCGGCATCCGCCAGGCAGGCGGCTCTTTCACGGTCGAAAAAACCCACATGGGCGTTGACCACAAAGGGCAGGGAACTGATGCTGCGGTAGGCCCGGCAAAATTCCTCCACATACCGGCGGTAGAAGGTGAACAGGTCATCGTCCAGGATAAACATGGTTATATTCTGATATCGGCCCAGCAGGTATTCGATTTCCTTCATCATCCGGGCGACGGGGAAATGCCGGATGTAGTCCAGTCCCTTGAAGCTGCAATGCAGATCGTCGCGATACTGCGAGACCAGCTGGTGATTGAAGCAGTAGGTGCAGGAAAAGGGGCAGCCGCGGGATGCCATCAGTCCCACCCAGCCGTTTTTGGCATCGATTATGTTTTGAAAATCAAATATCTCGTAGTCTTTAAAGGGTAGTATTGCCAGATCCGGCAGCGGTCGCAAAGGATTCAGGTGCACCTTGCCGTTGCGGACAAACCCAAGATTTTTGACTTCCGAAACATCCGCGCCGCGGTCGATTTTATCAACGAATTCAGCCAGCGCCTCTTCGGCTTCACCCCGGATGATATAGTCAAACTCTCCGGACTGCAGAACCTCTTCGCCGGCCGCCATGGTATGAATGCCGCCGCAAATCAGGGGGGCGCCGGTTGCCCGGCGGGCCCAGGCGGCCAGCTTTTTGGCCAGCGGCCATTGATTGGTGACCACGGAAAAGCCGATAATATCGGCGGCTTCCTGCTGCAGGCGCCCGATGAATTGCGCTTCGGACGGCAGCGGCGCGATGTCTTCACACAGCTGCCACAGGACGACCGCATGCCCTGCTTCTCTGAGAACAGCGGACAGATGTGCAATACCGTAGTTAAATCCCAGCTGGGAGCCGGCGTTGGGGTAAATGAAAAGGATCTTCATGCCTTTCTTTCTATCATAATGCGGGTGATAATGTCTTCCACATCGATTGCGGTCGGGTCGGTAAGGGTGTCGACATGGACGATCTGGCAGGTATTCGGGCCGTACGCGCTCCAGCGTCGAATAAAGCGCATGTTGTTGGAGCCTGCAAAAATAGTCAGGCACGGTGTCTCCAGGGCCGCCGCGATATGCTGGCAGGCGGAGTCATACCCGATATATTCGTCACAGGCCCCGATCAGGGCGGCGATTTCGCCGATGCGGGTCTGCAATCCGATGACTCCCCAGTTGAGCGTGGTCTCCAGGCCGTCCTCAAAAACAGAATCCTGAGTGGCATACGCCTTGGCTTTGACGGTTTTGAGCAGGGAGCGGGAGTATTGCAGTTCTGCGTCGCCAAAGCCTTTATCGAGCAGAATAACGGTATTGGGTTCCTTTAACAGGGACAGCAGCAGCGTCTGCTCCAGAAGCCGGCCGACTTTTTTGCGGGGATTGCCGCCGACGCCAAAATTGACGGCGATGACCCTGGCGGCGCCGTTGGCCCGCAGTTTTTCACAATACCGTTCCGCCCGGCGGATATTTGCCGGCTGCAGCCAGACCCTGGGATAACGAAAATCCTCCACGCCGGTGATTCGATCCAGCCAGGTATTGGTTAGCTGGGCCATGGACAGGTTGACGGCAACCGAACTTTCCGACCGGCTGTCGAAAAAGAAGTAGCTGTCAAGGCCGATGAGGGGCAGCACGCCGAGCTGCGACAGGCGGGAGTCCGGATCAATCAAAATGGTATTCGCCGGCGGGCAGGCCGCCAGTTCCCGCCCGACAATATGCAACACCGTCTGCCAACTGGACAATCGATCCAGCAAGCCGCCCTGACGGTGGTAGTCGACCTTGCAGAACCTGATTTTTGAATTTCCGCCGTAGATTTCATCCAGGTTGCCGCCGCCGATCAGGACAATTTCGGCTGAAGGAAACAGCTGCGCCAGCCGTTGGATGACAATGCTGTTGATCGCCACATCGGCCCCGATGGTCACCCGTGACAGAAGCAGAATTTTGGCGACTTGGCGTTGGGGCGACAACTCCTTGGGATCCAACCGGATTTTTTCGATCCGCGCCAGGAGATCGTCGCGGGTATAAATTTCGAATGCCTGCAGACAACGATTGAGTTCATCGGCCGCCCGCAGCTTGCGGCAAAAGGAAATAAGCTGGGCCATGACGCGGTTGTAGGTTTCCGTTTGCAGATCTTCAAATTCATCGCACAGGCTTTCGATGATGATGCTGAACAGGGCCTGGGCGGCGATACCGTTGAGATTGGTATCCTCGGAAAAGGTGGTCATTTCACAAAGCAGATCGATACAATCCGCTTCATAATGGCAGTCCTTCAGATAGGAATCCATGAATGAATAGGCAATCTGCTGCGCCAGGCGCCTGAATTCCCGGGGCGTAATAATCTGGGTCTTCAGGTGGGCCCATTTTTGCCGGTAAAACGTCGTTTTCATCGGTCAGGGATGCTCCCGCAGTAATTGATCGCCGGCCTGCAGTACGGCCTCCGGTAATATCTCCTTCATACAGTTGTGTTCCAGATTGCATATTTTGTCATGACAGGGTGAACACGGCAGTTGCCTGCGCAGCACGATTGTTTTTTCAAGATTGGCCTGCGTGTAACGGGGATCGGTCGGCCCCATGATCACCACCGCCGGAACATCAAAGGCAACCGCATAGTGGCGGGGACCGGTGTCATTGGTAACCAGCAGCCGGCAGCGCTGAACCAGGGGTTTTAAAAGTGCCAGGTCGACCTTGTCCGGACCGGTGTTGATGATATCGGCGCGGCTGAGCTTTACGATTTGCCGGCCGAGATCCTGCTCGGCCGGACCGACAAACAGCATGATTTTACAATCCCAATTTTGTGAGATCATTTCGGCCAGCCTGGCAAAATGTTCCGGTGGCCAGCACTTGGAGCTGCCGAATCCGGCTCCCGGGTTCAGGCCGATCACCATGTCAGCGGGCGCGATGCCGTAGCGTTCGATGAGCCGGGCACCCTTCGCCAGCGTGGCGTCCGAGCAATATAGACGCGGTTTAAGTTGCCGTGGCGGATCGAAGTTCAACCAGCGGCATATTTCCATGTAGTACTCAACCATCGGTCGGGGGGTGAAACGACTGTCGCTGCGCCAGGGAGCGGGTCCACCGGTCATCAGCGCCGTTCGACCGTTGCGGCGATAACCATAGATCCTGCGTACCCCTCCGAGCCGGGCTATCAGCACCGAGCGAAATGAATTCGGCAAAATCAAGGCAAGGTCCGGTTTCAGCCTGCGCAGTTTGGAAACTAAATCAACCAGGCCGCCAATTGTTTTGTCATTAATTTCGATAAGGTCATCGAACCACGGCGCGTCCTCCACGACCCCCCGGGCGTACCTGCGTACCAGGCCGATAAGCCGGGCTGCGGGAATGTTTTGCCGGATACAATCAAAGGTTGGTGTTGCCATGACGACATCACCGACCCAGTTGGGGCAGGCAACCAGAACCGTTCGCGGTTGTATTTGGTTAATTTCAGCTGTCACTTTGGTTATGTTAACTTGCTTTTAGACGCGGAATATAGAAAAAGAACCGGGACCTGTCAATCTTTAACCCGGGTTGAGGGGTTTGGGGTTTGGAGGTTCTGGGTTCATAAGGTGTCAGGTGTCAGGTGTCAGAGGACAGAGGACAGAAGCTGGAAAACGGGGAGACGGAGAAACGGAGAAACGGGAGAAACGGGGATATCGAGATGGTGCCGCCGATCTCTATCCTCCAACCTCCAACATCAATTCCCTGCACCGTCAGCCGTGCGCCGCGTATCTTATTCCGTGAGCCGTGCTCCTTTCGCCTTTATCCTTTAGCCTTTAGCCTTTTACCTTTTACCTTTTACTATCAACTATGTGTCATGAGCTCTGAGCCGGCGTGCCAGCGCCAGCTTTTTCATTACCTCATCGACGTTTATCCCGGCCATGCATTGCCGGCTGCGGACGGGACAGCGCATCTTGTAGCAGGGGGCGCAGTCGATTTCGCTTTTGACGACGAGTTCTTCACAGCCGAACGGGGCGGTCCGATCCGGAGACGTGGGGCCGAACAAAGTAACAAATGGCGTTCCGACCGCTGCGGCCACATGCCCCGGACCCGAGTCGGGTCCGACCCCGACCGCAGCGGCTTTTAATACGGCGATCAGTTGCGGCAAAGATGTTCGGCCGACCAGGTCAATGACATCGGGCGTATTGATTTGCGTGGTCAGGGTGGCCGCCAGGGTGGTCTGGGAGTCGTCTCCCAGCAGCGCAACCTTTAAAGTGCCATCCGCCAGAATTTGCCGAATCAGGCTGAGGTAGCCCGCATAATGCCAGTTCTTGGCCTCCCAGGATGTGCCCAGGACGACGGCCGCAAAGGGTTGCTGCAATCCAGCGATCGCCCGCGGGGCCGTCCGGTCAGCGTTTAGCGATGCCAGACCGAAATCAAGGGCGGCGGGAACCGGCAACCCCAGGTGCTCGGTAAACTTTAAGTAATGCCGGATTTTTGGCAGATCATCGCTGAAGCAGCCGATATGCTCATTGTTAAATATCCAGTTGAACTCTTTGGCATTGCGGCGATGAAAACCGATGCGGCGTCCGGCGCCGGACAGCAGCGAAAAAAAACCGCTTTTCAATATGCGCTGCAGGTCGAGGGTGATATCGAAGTGCTCCCGCCTCAAATCATGATACAAATGCCGGACAGCCGACAACCGCCAGGCCCGCTTGAAAATGATGACATTGTCGATCTGCTCGTGGAGTTGGACGAGTGCCGCCCAGCGGGACTCGACCAGCCAGGTAACCCGGCAGGCCGGCAGATTCTTTTTGATCTGGGCCACCAGACACAGCCCCCGTGCGATATCGCCCAGCGAGCCCGTCAAAATGATGAGGATGGAAGAATCGGATTTTATATGCAGGTTTGAAGGTTTGGTCATTTTTCAATTTTCGAGTTACAGTTCAGCTCTTCCTGCATCATCTGGGCGAGAAATTCGGGCAGACCGTGTTTGACAACCGCCCGCTGCCAGCGGGCGATATAACGGCTTCTTAATTTTTCCCGCCGGCCGCGAATGATGCGTCCCTTGTCGAAATCCAGCAGATAAACCTGCCGGCGGTCGTCAATCACTACATTGCCGGGATGCAAATCGACATGCAGGATGTTGTTTTGAATCAAAAGCGCAATTTGTTCAGCGGTGGCCCGCACGGCGGCGCGCGTTTTTTCTTTATCCTGCAGACTCAAACGGGCCAGGGACATCGGCTCCCTGATGGCGCGGGTTACCAGCCACGCCGCATAGAACAGTCGGCCGCGATAGGCGTAAGCGACGGGCTGCGGGACATTTAGGCCTGCATAGCCGGCAAGGCTCAGCAGCTCAAATTCACGTTGGCCGCGGGTTTTTCCCATTCTAAGATATCGGCGTTTGATAAAATACCGCATCAGTCCGCCGCGCCGGTAATGCTTGATGATGACCGATCCGATTCCGTCCAGCTGTACCGGGGTAACAGGGGTCCTCCCGTCCAGGGTCGGTCCTTGAAGGGGGCCGGGCTGATGCATAAGGCCGGTGAGGGTCCGCAGCTGCGATTCGGTCAGGTTCAAAGAAAACCCGAAATGATGGGAGTCGACTGTTCGCGTTTGTATCATAAAATTTCAAGCTTTAGGTGATCCTCGAACCCCTCAACCTGGGGCTTCATATCCCAATTGCTTCAGAAAATCGCCCAGCAGCCTGTTCAGCGTAATTTTATCGGCATCCTGCATTTCCGTTTGCCATTTGAAATTGCGATTATTGATGCCGGTCGTGATCTTTTGCAGCCAATCCTCCTGCCAGACCAGATCGCATTTCACACCGACCTGCTTAAATGTCTGCGCCGGCCGGGCAGCGAAATCTTCGTACCGCACTGCCAGGTACTGTTCACACGGCAGTTTTGCGGCCGATTGCAATATCGCTTCCACCGTCATTTTCCACTGCAAGGCGCTTGCATCGATGAGCGGAAGCTTCAAAAGGTCCTGCCAACCGGCTGGTTTGACGCTCCAATAAGCTCCGGAATGCTCCAGCCGGGAGCGCATGATGGAATAGGCGGCCGCCCTGCCGTCTCTGATTATATGGATGAATATGGCGTCCGGGAAAATCTCTTTCAGGAATTCAATCCGGACCGAGTTTCCGGGGCACTTGTTAACAAAGCGCGGCTTGTTGAAAATCCGCAGATTGTTCTGCAGAACCGTGTGGAGGTATGTACGCGCGGCGGCCGTGACATCGTCCCGGCCCAGGGACTCGTCATCCTGGCCTGCGAATTTCTGCCAGACGTTGTTGGCTTCCGTCGGACGATGATCGCTGCGAAACAGCATTATGATGCGGGTCAGCCAAAGCGAAGACGGAACTTTTTTGGTAATATTTGAAATCCAGGCTAAATCGGGATGTTTGGCAAATGTGCGGAAGAAAATGTTGGTGCCGCTGCGCGGTGCGCCGACAATGAATATTGGACGAACGACTTGCTCACGCATCGTCATGCACCTCGATCTTCGGTTTTCGCCGGTGTAGCCGTCCTATTGTCATATCCTCTATTTATAGTTTACAAAATTCAGATTGAACTAATAATGCTTTCTTTTCCATGATTTCGCATAAATTCCAAATCTCAAATTCCAAATTACAAATAAATCTCAAATCACAAAACTCAAATTCAAAACATACCATAGACGGCATTGAATCAAATCGATTCGGCTGTCTCTGATGAGCTTCGCTCGGCCAGAGTTCCGACCGAACAAACCACCTTGCGGCAATTCAAGACCTGTTTGGGTCATTGGAGCTTGGAATTCGGAGTTTTATGACATTTTTCGCAGATCTTTGCAAGAGATGCGTACCGGCCCGGCATCGGTTTAATAGTCCTTGCCTGCTAGGTAAGATTTTGTTAATTTTGAGATAACTTTTAGATTCTTAATTGTGATTTCTTCGTATTTTATGCAAAAATATTTTTATCACGAAAACACGAAATCTTGAAAACACGAAATTTATCTTCTTTACTTTTCGTGTTTTCGTCCCTTCGAGCTTTCGTGATTAATTTCTTTTTTGGTTCCGGCTTGTCCGGGTTGGGGTTCAGAGGATAAAAAAAGAGAATTTACCAGGCGGACAAGTGGATAAGGCATCGAACAAAACCTGTTTAAAGAGCGATCTGGCCCAGGAACTCGCCGATTTTAGAATTACGGCCAGCCCTTTGAATTTGGGGTTTAATTTTGAAGATCTGCTGTCCGCAGTGAACGACTGCAGGATTGTCAAAGTAAACAACCGGCGTCAGGTGTATCATCTTCAGACCGCCGCCGGCGGCTACTTTCTCAAGCACAGCTCGCTGGTCAGAAGGAAAGATCGTTTACGTCATTTTCTTCTGCCGCGTCGGCGCTGGGCCGAATGGCGCAATCTCCACCGCTTGCGGCATGCCCAAATACCGGCGGCCAGGCCGGTGGCCCGGGGGCGGTCGAAAAATTGGCCGAGCCAAGCCTTTTTCGTATTGACCGAAGAGGTGCCGGGGACCCATATGGCATTCAACTCCCCCCAGGATGCGCGAAGCCTCGGCCGGTATGCGGCATTATTGCATCGGCGCAGAGTTTATCAAGCTGATTTTAATCGGAAAAATTTCATCTTGACCCCCACCGGCACGCTTAGCCTTCTGGATGCTCAGGAGGTTTATTTTCTGCCCTGGATGCCGCACCGGCTGAGGATCAACAATATCGGGCGGATAATTTTTAACCTCTGCTCCCTGGATGATCCTGAAGCGTGGGTGGTAGAATTTTTAGAGGGGTACAACAGGGACCTTTCGAAAAAGGTGACGGTTTCGGAAGTGATCGAAGCGGCCCGGCGCCATCAACATCGTCGCTACCGTTCGCGGTCAAAACGCAGTTGTAAAGACAGCACCGAGTTCGAAATTTTAAAAAACCGACATCTGCGCGGTTATAAGCGCAGAGATTTTAAGTGGGGCGCCCATGAATTACAGCAGGCCGAAGAAAAAGGAAAATCCCTCAAAGGAACCCATGTTATTTGTTATCAGGGAGTATGCCTGAAAAAACACCGCCGAAAACTTTTTCACCAAAATCGCTGCCTGGCCAGCTGGAAAATGTCGCGCGCCCTTGAGGTGCGGGGTATTCCCGTACCCCGCCCGCTGGGCTATTTTGAAAGGGAAAGTCAACGCTACTATTTGGCGGAACTGCTGGATGAGAGGCTCCACCTGAATGCCTATTTGTCGGCGATTCACGATAAAAAAGTTAAACGGCAAGCGCTTAAAAAGCTTGCTTTGTGGCTGAGAACGTTCCATGACACCGATGTGTGGCAGCGAGATTTTAAATCCAGCAACATTTTGTGCCGGGATTCGGATTATTTTATGGTTGATCTGGACGGAGTCAGAATCCGGCGCCTGAGTGAACAAAATAAAATCTACAATCTGGCCCAGCTCAATGCTTCCATTGGCAACGCAATCTCCATCAAAGACCGGCTGCGCTTTTACCACTATTATTCAGCAGATTTTCAACCGTCCCGGCAGCAGCGGCGAGCGGTTTATCGCAAAGTGTGGGATATTACCAAAACCAAGAATACTAAAATATACGACCTGGATTTTGCTGAACTGATAGAAACTCAGATCAAGGCGGGACCGCACAAAAAATAAAGAATATGAAATCGGTTAGCATTATCATTCCCAACTGGAACGGGGCCGATCTGCTGCACGCCTACCTGCCGTCCGTATTGGAGGCGCAAGCCAAATATCGCGGAAAGGTTGAGGTCATCGTGGTCGATGATGCCAGTACGGACGCCTCCGTTAAATTGCTGCAGGAAGAATTCCCGGGCATCAAGGCCATTGTCCACCAGCATAACCGGGGATTCGGCCAGGCGTGTTGGTCCGGAGCCCAGGCTGCTCGGCATCCGATTTTAATCTTTCTAAATTCGGATGTCAAAGTAGCCCCGGATTTTGTCACTCCCCTCGTGGATTGTTTGCAAGACGCGACGGCTTTTGCTGCATCGCCGCTCGTTTTTGACGACAAAGGCAACCTCAGCAATGTGACCATCAGCATTCCTTATTTTCGGCGGGGCAAGATTCGATATAAATCTTTTCCACCCCGGCAACTGCTGCATAATGTCTCGACCCTGCCGAATCCCTGGTATACTTTATTTCCCATCGGGGCCGCCTTTGCTGTTGATCGGGCTCGTTTTTTAGAGTTGCAGGGTTTTGATGATTTGTTCAGCCCGTTTTATTACGAAGATACGGATCTTGGATTTCGTGCCTGGCGACGCGGCTGGAAATGCATCGTGGTGCCTCAAGCCCGGGTAACCCATTACCATGCCGGCACCATAGCGCGTTCGTTCAAGCGGCTTAGAGTCCGTGCAGTTCGCAAGCGCAACCGGCTTTTCTACCTGTGGAAAAATCTTACAACCGACCGGCTCTTGCGGCAGCATCTTTTATTTCAACTATTGCGAATTTGCTATCGGCCCTTTTGTTTTGATTGGATGATTCTCGTGGCAACGGTGCTAGCCATTCCAAGATTCGGCCTGGCCATGCGAAGGCGTCGTGCAGAACAGAATTGTTCCGTCAATTCCGAGGAAAAAATATTTCAGATTATCAGTTCGGCCAACCAGGCGAACCGGCGGGTGATCGAAGAATCGACTATGAAATAAAAAATGAAAAAGTGCGCAGCACACGGTATTTAAGCCGCCGGCGCTGCGATCAAGTGAGTTTCTCCAGTTTTCAAAGAAAAATTTGCAGCCTTGAATGTGTTATATTTCAGGGCGGATTAATTAAGGGATAAAGGTTTGAGAGTATTTATCATAGCCAAATCCAAGCGACACACCCGGATTTATTATTATTTCAAAAAGGCCTTTCAACGGCAGGGACACCAGGCAAGCTGGATCAAGTATCTGAAACTGAAATCATATCTGGGAGAGCGGGCCGCCACGGCTTTCGTCGATAGGCTGATGTTCATATCCAGACCGGACCTGCTGTTTTTTCACGGCCGTGATATCTCCTATGAACTGCTGCTGCGGGCTAAAAAGCGAATGCCGGTTGTGATGTACTATGATGATTGCATAAAAGGCTCAAGCCGCAGTTTTGAAGAAGTCATAAAGCAGGGGCGGCAAGCCGATATCATGTACCTGACGAACCGGGGAGAAGTCGCACAGTACCGGCAACGGGGCGTCAATGCCCGGTTTATTACCGGCGGCTGCGATCCGGCGGCGCATCGAATGATCGACTGCCCGGATAAATCCTATCAAAGCGAGGTGGCATTCATCGGAAGACCCAACACCCCTGAACGCGTAGAGTGCATGCAGGCGGTGGCCAAAAAATTTGATTTAAAGCTGTGGGGGGCGGGCTGGGAAAAATATGGACTGAGCGCCGCGGCCCCGGATGTTTACGCAGCGGAATATCGGAAAATTTGTGCCGGGGCCAAGATCGTGCTCGGCTGGAATATTGACGCCGCCGTAGAGCTTTATTTTTCAAACAGGACTTGGTACACTCTGGGGTGCGGCGGTTTTCTGTTGACCGCCTATTGTCCGTGCCTTGAGGAGCTGTTCGGACGGGGCCGAGAGTTGGATTGGTTTGAGAGCCCGGATGAGTGCTGTACCAAGATCGCTTACTATCTGGCACATGATGACGAACGGCAAAAAATTGCGGCGGCGGGTTATCGGTTGGCGCATAGCGAATATAGTTATGATAAGATGGTGGAGCGGATTGTTGGAGAGGTGCAGGAAGAGGGGCTGATGCATAAGGCATAAGGCGCACGACTGACGGTGCAGGGAATCGATGTCGGAGGTTGGAGGCGGGGCCTTCGGTCGGGAGAGGTTAGAGGTTGGAGGCAAAAGGTGGGCGCTGGCGCGCCAGTTCATAGCTCATAGCTGATAGGTTAGAGGATAAAGGCTAAAGGCTAAAGGTTAGAGGAAAAAGGCGCACGACTGACGGTGCAGGGAATCGATGTCGGAGGTTGGAGGATAGAGATAGGCGGCACCATCTCGATATCCCCGTTTCTCCGTTTCCCCGTTTTCCAGCCTTCAAGCCTCCCAGCTTCTGTCCTCTGACACCTGAAACCTATAACTGCTGCAGCATCGAGCGCCAGCAACTTCAAGATAGAATCCGATAACTATCATCCAGTAATCAGTGTCCAGAATCGAGTATCCAGAAACCAGCAATCGGTAAAATGAAAATCCTGCACATCAACACCGAGCGCACCTGGCGGGGCGGGGAGCAGCAGACCTTGTATCTGCTGGAAGGCCTCAAGGCCCGCGCCATAGCCTGCCACCTGGTCTGCCAAGCCGGATCGCCGCTGCAGGAAAGGGCCGACGAAGCCGGTATCGATGTGTTTCCGGTTGTGATGCGCGGGGAGGCTGATTTGTTTGCCGGCATGCGCATCCGCCGGCTGATCAAAAAATATAGCTATTCTATCATTCATTCCCACACCTCGCATGCCCATACGATTGCCTATCTGGCCTCGGTCGGCACCGCAGTCCGGCGCCTGGTCACCCGGCGGGTGGATTTTTCCATTTTTCGCAGCAGTTTTCTGCACTTGAGCGGTTTCAAGTACCGCTTTATGGCCGATGACTACATCGCAATCTCCAACAGGATCAAGGCGGTGCTGGTCAATGACGGCATTTCGGATCGGCGTATTTTTGTGGTGCACAGCGGCGTCGATCCGGAAAGATTCCGGCAGGCAAGCGGCGACCATCTGCGGTCTGAATTCGATATCAAAGACCACGAGAAGATCGTCATCAATGTTGCGCACCTGGCGGGTCATAAGGGTCAAAAGTATCTCATACGGGCGATTCCGTATGTTCTGACGAAAATGCCCAATACCCGGTTTTTCATTGTCGGACGGGGCGAGTTGATGGAAGAGCTGCAAGCGCTGGCTTCCTCCCTGGGGCTGAAAGGGCAACTCGTATTCACCGGCTTTCGCGGCGATGTGGGGGACTTTTATAAAATCGCCGATCTATACGTGATGAGCAGTGTTGAAGAAGGCCTTGGCACCGCGGTTCTGGATGCCATGGCTGCCGGCAAACCCGTCGTGGCAACCACGGCGGGAGGCCTGCCGGAAATCGTGTGTGACGGAAAAACCGGCCGGCTGGTTGCGCCGGCCGATCCGGCGGCGCTGGCCGAGGGAATGCTCGATTTGTTGACCCGCCCCGAGCTGGCCGACGCGATGGCCGCCGAGGCCCGGGCCAAAGTGCGGCAATGTTTTTCCATTCAGGCCATGGTTGATAAAAACATCGAAGTATATAGAAAAATCCTGGCAACAGATGATGATTGACTCCGTAAAAATTTCAGCAGTTGTCATTACCCTTAACGAAGAAAAAAACATCGGCCGCTGTCTTGACTCCGTCAGGCAGGTTGCAGATGAAATCGTCGTGGTGGACTCTTATTCAACGGATCAAACCCGGGATATTTGCAGCGGCAGGGGCGTGCATTTTATGCAGCACGCTTTCGAGGGGCATATCGAGCAGAAGAACTACGCCGCTTCCTGCGCCGGTCATGATCGGGTTTTATCGCTGGACGCCGATGAGGCCCTGTCGGAAGAATTGGTGCAATCCATTTTATCTGTGAAACATAATTGGCAGCACGATGGATATTCCTGCAACCGGTTGACGAACTATTGCGGCCAGTGGATTCGACACAGCGGCTGGTATCCGGATACCAAGCTGCGGTTGTGGGACCGACGAAAGGGGCAATGGGGCGGGATTAATCCCCATGATAGGATCCTGATGGACGGCGGCAGCCGCGTGGCCCACCTTGACGGCGACTTGTATCATTATTCCTATCCCACCATCCGGGATCATATCGAGACGATCAACAACTTTTCTGAAATTGCTGCACGGGCAGCCCACACTGACGGCAGACATGCCAACCTGGTGCTGGATATTGTCCTGAACCCGCTGCTGACCTTTTTCAAGAAATATTTTTTGAAATTGGGAATTTTGGACGGGTATCCGGGATTTGTGATTGCGGTCCACACGGCCTACGGCAAATTTCTCAAATACAGCAAATTGAGGGAATTAAATAAAAAAAACGGATAATCGTATTTAGCCACTTTTCTCAAACAGGACCGATTCAATAAAACGGCAGGCTTGAGCTGTACCGCCGCGGCGGGCTGTGATAAAGCGCAGCGCTGCGGCGATTATTCTATCGCGGGACGGTGCGCTGTCTAAATCCTTTAAAATGAGAGCGGCAACCTCCTGCCAATCGCCGGCAATCCTGAGCAAACCGGAATCAATGATCTCCCGGCCGACCCAGGCAAAATTTTCCCACGATGGGCCGCTGACCGGAATGATCCCGCTCACCAGCGCTTCTAAAAAATTCTGGCCGCCAAGCGGCGCCAGGCTGCCGCCCACGAAGGCGGATTGTGCCAGGCGGTAGGCCGACATCAGCTCCCCGAAGCTGTCCCAAATAATAACATTGCCGGCCGGTACCGGTTGGGAAGCTGTTGATCGCAAAGACCATTTGACTTGCATGTGAGTTAACGCATCCTGCCAGAATTCTATACGTTGGATGTGGCGCGGGAATAAGCCGATGACCGTCTTCGGCCGCCGGTCCAAAACTTCATGAATGATTTTTTTGACCTGTGATTCTTCCTCACGTCTGACCGAGGCCAGAACGACAAATGCGACGCCGGCCGGCACCATCGCCTTAATTTCTTTTTCATTAGCTTCGTTTGCATTCGGCGGAGTGATTCGATCATATTTTATGTTGGCCATAACCTCAATCCCGTTCGGTCCGAAGAGTTGTCTGAACCGTTCGGCATCACCTGCCGATATTGCCAGAATTTTATCCGGCCGAAGGGCCTGCCAGATTGACGGCCAGAGAAGATATCTTTGAAGGCTCCGGGGGGTGATCCGGCCGTTGATGATCGCTATCTGACAGCCCTGCGTCTTTAGGGCGCGCAATAGGCCGGGCCAGATTTCCGTTTCCATGAGCACCATCAGCTTGGGCCTGATGCCGGCCACCGCCGTTGCCATAATTGCCGGTTGATCGAAAGGAAAGAAGCGCACGTCGGCCTGAATCCGCTTTTTGTTTTTGATCAGCCTGAGGCATCCGTCGGTGAGGATTTCAATACCCTGGCGGGTGTTGGAAGTCAGCAAAACACGAAGGGGGAATTTCGTTTCGAGAGTTCTTATCACCTCCTGAGCCAAATAGGATTCCCCGACCGAAGCCGCCTGGATCCAGAGATCGGCCGTTTGCGGTGGACGGCCTCGCAATGTGCGCTCCTGATAACCTGCGGCGAGACGATGATGGAACCTGAGCCACGGCAGGGCGATACGCCAAGCCAGGTTGTAAACCCCGAAGGCGGTTTTTGGGATGAGGTTTGTCGGCATGATCAATTTTCAACTCAGTAAATTCTAAACCTTTTGCATTAAAAGTTTTTATATGACAATAAAATGCCAAATCTCAAGCACCAAATTATTTGCCCTGTTAATAATTCGCCAAATGGCGTGACCGTCTTCGGCAGGAAGATTGCATTGTCCATCGCTGACAGCCGAGATTGTTTATATTTTGTGGGCAATGCCCACCCTACGATACAAAATTTTTGCAACGTTCGCATTTGAAACCAGGTAAATTTGACAGTCGGACGTTAGTCTGCTACTCGTAAGGCCATTTTTTCGTTATTTCAGCCGGCTAAGCAATGCGTACTAAAGATCAAAATCGACAAATACAGCGTGCCCTGCTGCTGGGTCGAATTCTCGGCTCGGCGGCATACGTGATGGATACATCGCACCGGCGCATCGTCCGCCGAAATTTACGATTTGCATTTCCGGACTGGACCGGGGAACAGATCCGGCAGACAACCCGGCATGTTTTTCATCATCTGGGCGCCACCTTTGTGGAGGTTTGTCAGCTGGCGGTCGCGTCAAGGGACGATCTGACGGCGCGGGTTAAGGTTGTCGGCGCGGAGCGCTGGCAGCAGGCCCTCGCCGGCGACCGGGGGCTGATAATTGTGTCGGCCCACCTGGGAAACTGGGAAGTCGGGATGCAATACGCGGCGTGCTTCATGCAAAAACCCGCCCTTGGGATTGCCAAAAGAATCCGGTTTCAGCCCCTTAATCAATGGGTCCATAAACTGCGAACACGATTCGGCAATAAAATTATTTATAAAAAAGGCGCCTTGCCGGATATGCGCCGGGCCCTTCGCGGCGGCGGAGTTGTTGCCATGCTGGTTGACCAGAGCAGGCGCCGGGAGGGGGTTGAGGTAAATTTTTTTGGCCACAAAGTACCCACCACACCGGCAGCCGCATTTCTGGCCATACGATGCAAGAGCCCGGTTTTGCCGATCTTTTGCATCAGGGAAGCCGATGGTCAATTAACCATCCACGTGGATGCGCCCTTAAATTTCGAGTGGACCGGCGATCTGCGCGCGGATGTTCAAACCAACACGCAGCTGATAACAGACGCGGTCGAGCGTGCAGTTCGCCAATATCCCGAGCAGTGGTTCTGGGTTCATAAACGCTGGAAGAAATATTATCCACATTTGTATCCCGAGTACCAGCTGCGGCGACAGCGACGAAAAGCCAGAGAGGAACGGCGGGAGAGCCGGCGAGCCGGCCCGTAGGTCATAGCTCATAGCTGATAGGTTGGAGGATAAAGGCTAATGGTTAAGGGCTAAAGGTAAAAGGTTAAGGGCTAAAGGAGAAAGGCGAACGGCTTACGGTGCAGGGAATCGATGATGGAGGTATGAGGTTGGAGGCGGGGCCTTCGGCTGGATGAGGTTTGAGGTTAGAGGTTGGAGGCAGGAGATACAAGGTGCAGGGAATTGATGGTGGAGGTTGGAGGCAAAAGATACAAGGTGCAGGGCTTACAGGGCCAGCTGATAGTTGATTGGTTTGACTGACGGATGGGTTCCCTGAATGCTCATGAGCTTTGATGCTCACGAACTTACGAGCTCACGAACTTCAGCAGCTTGCCTACCACGCAGCTTCTCCGCTTCTCCGCTTCTCTCCCAGCTTCTCCGCTTCTCAGCTTCTCCGCTTCTCAACTTCTCATCTTCTCGGTTTCCCAGCCTCCAACCTCTTACTCCTGACACAGGTTATTTAAATCTATGCGGAACCTCAAGATATTACACCTGCTCAGCAACTGGAAGTGGACCGAGATATCCGAGCCCGCCGTTGATTTGGCATTGGCCCAAATGAAACTGGGTGCTGAAATCGAATTTGTGTGTGGCCGGGGTCCCGCCGATCGATCCAAACGCCGCGTTGATTACAATGCCCGTCTAAAAAAACTGGACTCGATTCAGGTGCTGGAAATGCCCAAGCATTTCAGTGTTCTTGCCGCGTATAAGGATTGTATTAATTTGCGTTCCATGCGGAAACGATTTCAGCCGGATGTCATCCATTGCCATAAAGCCAACGCCCACCTGATGGGATTCCTGAGCAGAGGTATTTCAAAACCCCCTGTAATTGTGAGAAGCTGTTATGATCCCGAAGGTCCTCAGCATGATATGAGGTCCAGGTTGTTGTATAAATTCGGCACCGAGGGAATGGTGGTCATCAATGAAAAAAGTAAGCAAACGGCTGTTGCCTGCAATGGATTATCGTCAGAAACCGTGCAGGTAATTGAGCCGGGTATCGACCTGGATCGATTTTCCCCCCAGCGCCAAATTTCGCAAGATCGAAGCGTATTTGGGTTAAAACAGGATGCCTTTGTGGTCGGGATGGTCAGCCGCATCAGAGACAGTCGTCGCTTGGATATGCCTTTGAAGGCCATCCATGCGCTGGCCGGAACGCATCCGCACCTTCAGATGCTGCTGGTCGGACGGGGGCGGGAAGGGGCGGTGGAAATGGTGGTGGAAAAGCCGGCGCGGGAAATGGACATTTTGGATAGAATTGTCATGGCGGGATACTGTGAAGGCGATCGTCTTGTCGCCGCCTACCGTGCCATGGATGTTCTGGTCTATCCGACTCCCGGTTCGGACAAATCCTGCCGGACCGTACGGGAAGCCATGGCTGCCGGCAAACCGGTTGTAGCGCCGGGAATCGGTTTTTTGCCCGAACTCATCGAGGACCATGTTACCGGCCGACGGATGGCTTCTTCCTGGGAAAGCTTGGCCGATATTCTCACAGAACTTATGCCGGATAAAAATAAGCTGCGCGGCATGGGACAGCAGGCCCTTGAATGCGCCGCCCGGCGGTTTGCACCGGATCTGCAGGCCCGGAAAACGTTAGACTTTTATCAGCGCTTGCTGAAAGGATAGAAGGCCGGAAGGCTCGCCGGCTGGGAAACATTCCAGCATTCCAGCTTCCTCGCTGCCCACCTTCTCAACTTCTCGTCTTCTCAACTTCTCGTCTTCTCAACTTCTCGTCTTCTCAACTTCTCAACTTCTGATTTTTCTTATCTTCTTATCTTCTCACCTTCCCAACTCCCCAGCCTCCCTGCTTTCAATGTCTAACCGGCCGACCGGAACCAGGGGATCACATAATATTTGTAGAGTTGGAGCGGCGTCGAACGCCGACCCCAGTTCACGCGCGGCAGGCGGAAGGGATCGATATTGGTCGAGACGAGTTTCTTCTTCCGGGTAGTAAATGCCAGTTTGTAGCCGGCCTCTTTGACTTTTTGGACGGCTGACTGCGTTGTTGCACCCCATGGATACGAAAAATAGGGAACTTCTATGTTGAGAGATTCCTCCAGCCGGTCTTTTGCCGGGCGTAATTCCTGCCACAACTCATCGGCCTGCAGGCGGGTCAGATCACGGTGGTTGTAACCGTGGGCACCGATTTCGACCAGTCCGGTCTTCAGCATCGTTTTTAGCTGCTCGAGATCAAGGTGGCGGCGCATCTGTCCTGAGGGGTGCTTCGAAAAGCGGCTCTTGCGGCCGATGAAACCGGCGATAACAAATATGGTAATGGGAATCGCTTGCTGTTCCAAATGGGCAAATACGTTTTCGAAAATTGAAACGAGGGCGTCGTCGAAGGTCAGGACGGCAGCGCGCTTAGGGATCGTTTTTTCCCCCTGAAGCCAGGCTAGAAACCGGGTCATGGGGATAAATTGAACTCCCAGGCGGTTTAACCATCGCAGCTGGTGCAAAAACGCGTCAAGATCAATGGTGCCCCGCTGCTTTTCGCCGGGCGCCAGCGGAATCACATTATGGCAGGTGTAGACGACACAGCTCATAATTTGCGCAGCCCGTTTTTGCAGGTAACTTCAGGATCCGGCCGCTTGAAATACGGGTGTTCATTTAAATTGAGGATTTGCGGGGCGGTGCGCCATTTTTCCACCCGATGGTACAAATGATACGTGCGGGCTTTGGAGTGCAGCGGGACTGCCCGGAACGATCCCTTGACAAGGCGGTTGCGGATGTCGGAATCGCTCTTGTTGTATCCATCGTAATTTTCGTCATAGCCGTTGATTTTTTCAAATACGTCCCGATTGATCGCACAGTTTCCGCCCCAGATTTTGGGTTTGCGAACTTTAAATGCGTGGTAAAACCTGCTTTTCCAGTAGCGTTTAAAATTGCGGGTGGCCGTCCCCTTTTTTTGATTTCGCAGCTGAGCGGCCCCGGTCCAGAATTCCTGCGGTGCAAAAGACCGGAAATTCGCCAGCGCAGCCTCTGTAAACTGCCGGGTCAGATAGTAGACGCCGCCGAGGTAAAAAGCCTCCGGCGCTGAATGGGCTGCGTAAGTGGCCAGAAGATTTGCGGCCGGCAGACAATCGCTGTCCAGAAATATTAAAATGTCGCCGCCGGCCTTCCGGCTGGCCTGATTGAGAATGAACGCCCGTCTGTACATCCGGTGTTCGTGCCAACAATGTTGGATTTCGGGCGCTGCATGGTTTGAACGGGCTTCTGATATCACCTGCGGTGTATGGTCGGTCGATCCGTCATCGGCGACGATAATTTGCCAGTGGCCTTTATAGTCCTGGGCGGCAAGGCATGCCAGGCTGAGGCGCAAATAGTCGGCCCGGTTGTAGGTTGCCACCAGGACCGATATGGAGGGAAGCTGGTATCCCCTATCTTTCATCAAATTATACCTTTTCTAATTAATCTTCCTGCTACCATATTCCCGAAAAAAAGAAAAGGTCGGCCTTAATTGATTTGGACTTGACCCTTAACGCTCTTTCAAGTAATTTATTGATCCCTGCTGCCGAGTCTCATCCCTTAATCATTTTTTATGCAGGCCAATTCAAATTTATGCTTGCCATCCTCTGAATTCTGCAATAAGAAAGGGCAATCCTGGATGAGGGGCATTCAATCAAATAAAGCGTCCTCCTGAAACTGTTTTTCACTATTTTTCTTTAAAAATCTGCAGAACTTCGGCTGCCGTTAATCAGCCGATTTCGCTTTAAATTAGGCCGCTAATAGATTGTAATTATTTAATCACGGGAGATAGCCATGGCGATCAGTCAGGAACTTTTAGACATCTTAGCCTGTCCGAAATGCAAGGGCGACATTTATCTGAATGACACCAAAGACGGGCTGATTTGCGATCAATGCAAATTGTTGTATGAAATTCGGGACGATATCCCGATCATGCTGATCGATGAGGCCAAGCCGCTTGGAGAACCTTAGAATCAGGAAAGTGCGGGGCCGACTTTTTTGGGCTTGCGATTTCGTTTCAGCTCATTATATGACATAGGTTGAAGGGTTCAGGGTTTCACGTTCAGGGTTGAAAAATCCCCAATCCATTATGTTTATCGGATGTATCCTTTGAACCTTGAACCCTGAACTTGGAACCGATTGGTATCGAGATGAGTACACCGCAAGCGCCGAAGCCTGCGAAGCTGATAATCGGGCTTATAATGAAGGACAAAACGCTGATTGAACCTCTGACCGTGGCGCTTTGTGCGGCGTATGGTCCCCTTGATTTGGTCAGCGCATGGCTGCCCTTTGACTACACAACATACTATGAACCGGAGATGGGAGCGCAGCTTGTCAGACGGATGCTGGCATTTAAAAACCTGGTCCCCCAAGGTGACCTGCCGGCGATCAAACTAGCGACCAATCGTCTGGAAGAAGCGTATTCTCAAAACGGCAAGCGCCGGGTCAACCTTGATCCGGGGTATTTGCTGCTGGAACGCCTGGTCCTGGCTTCAGGGAAGAATTTCAGCCACCGGATTTATCTTGGCGACGGAATTTACGCGGATTTGACCCTGATTTATCGGCATGGCGCCTTCGAAAAATTACCATGGACCTATCCCGACTATGCAGATCAACCCATGCTGGGATTTCTGCAGCAGGTTCGCAGCAAGTACGCGGTTGATTTAAAGGCAAACTGAGGTTTGGGTCCTTGGTCCGTGGGGGATTAGGCTTCAGAGGCTTATATCGGAAAACCTATTGCAGAAACCCGAAACCCATAAAATGGAGCCCCCCAATTATGATCAAAAGCATGACCGGTTTTGCGACAGCTGAAATAATTACCGAAGATATTACGGTGGCGGCCGATATCCACGCTTACAACAGCCGGCACCTGGATGTCGTTCTGCGCGTCGCGTCGGGCTTTATGGCGCTGGAAGAAAAAATAAAAGGACTCATCGCCGGAAAGATCGTCAGGGGCCGGCTGGAGGTGAAAGTCCAGATCAAAGATGCATCCGCGGGGACCGACGCCTTTGAAATTGACTGGTCCAGGGCCGAAGGCATGCATGCCGTGCTGGTCCAACTGAAAAATAAATTTGGCCTGCCGGACGACATTTCCATGGACCACCTGCTCGGGGTGGGGGGCATAATTAAACCGGTTGAAACGGCAGATGAATCCGACCGATTTTGGCCGCCGATCGAGGACTGTCTCAGCCGGGCCCTCGCAGACCTGGAGGCCATGCGCCGGAAAGAAGGCGATTTCATTGCCGCCGATCTGCATGCGCGGTTGGATTACATTGCGGGCTGCCTGGGCGAAATTAAGCATGATACAGCTGATCTTCTAAGCCAGTATATGGAACGATTGAAGGAGCGCATCGCCGTTTTAACCCAGGAAACCGTTGAACTTGATCCGGCACGCCTTGCGCAGGAAGCTGCCTATCTGGCTGACAGAAGTGATATTTCCGAGGAAATCGTCCGAGCGCAAAGTCACATTGAGCAATTTCGGCATATCATGAACTCCGAAGAACCCGGGGGCAGAAAGCTTAATTTTCTGTTGCAGGAGCTTCACCGGGAATTCAATACCATCGGATCCAAGATAGGCCATGCCGATACCACCCACCGGGTTGTCGATGTAAAATCCGAGCTGGAAAAGATCAGAGAGCAGATTCAAAACGTGGAATAAAACCTGGCCTAGGACACAGGGCATGGGGCAAAGCGTTGACTGCGACCCAATGCCGTTTTTGTTTAAACGCTTAGCTCGTTGCGCTCTGTCCTGCGCACATTGATTGGAGGTCGAATGGATCAGAATTTGTTAAACATAGGCTTTGGAAGTACCGTGGTATCCGAGCGGGTCGTTGCCATTGTATCACCGAATTCCGCCCCGATGAAGCGACTCAAAGATGAGGCCCGGGATGAAAAACGGTTGATCGATGCAACCCACGGCCGCCGGACCCGCTCCATTATTATCATGGACAGCAACCACGTCGTTCTTTCAGCCATCCAGGCTGAAACCATATCCCAGCGGTATGCAACATTGAAGGAACCTTCCTGATTTTCCATGAGCAAACGGCAATCGAAAAAGGTCGGGACAGAAGCCGCCGCCAGGGTGCCGGCCGGATCCGGCCTTCTATTTATCCTTTCGGCGCCCTCCGGAGCCGGCAAGTCGACGCTGTGCCGGGCCGTGCGGCAGCATTTCCCGGATCTGCTATATTCGATCTCTTACACCACAAGACCGCCCCGTCCAGGGGAGCAAAACGGAGTGGACTACCATTTCATTACCAAAACGGCGTTTGAAAAAAGAATTGCCCGCGAGCAGTGGGCGGAATGGGCCGAGGTTCACGGCAACTATTATGGTACCGCCGCCGAATTAATAGACCAGGGGCTCAGGGACGGACGGGACTTTTTGCTGGACATTGATGTTCAGGGTACCCGCCGAATTCTGAAGCGATATCCCGCAGCGATTACCTTTTTTATTATGCCGCCGTCGCTGGAAGCCCTGCGCCGCCGATTGGAAAGCCGGGGTACCGACAGCCCTGAGGTGATCGCCGTTCGCCTGGAGAATGCCAAGCAGGAGATGGCCTGCAAAGATCGCTACCGGCATGTCATAATCAACGATCGACTTTCGGATGCAGTGGCCGAGCTGATCGGCATCATTGAGAGATACCGCTCGTGAAGACCGAGATTTTATATGGTATTCATCCGGTGTATGAAGCACTGGCAGCCCGGAGCCGCCGGATTTACGAGATCTATCTGGCTAAGGATAAAAATGCCGCACGGTTTGACCGGATTCTATCGCTGGCTGAATCCCGTGGTATTGCCCACCAGACCATCGAACCCGGTGATTTCAGCGGACTCGTGGGGACAGCGCGGCACCAGGGAGTGGCAGCCAGAGTCAGTCCGTATTCGCCCATCGCTTTTTCAGACCTGTTGCAGACGGTGCGAAGCCGGAGCGCCAATTTTTTTTTGTTGATGCTCGACAACATCCTCGACCCCCAGAACCTGGGGGCCGTCATCCGGACCGCACTGTGTGCCGGCGTCGACGGCGTGGTCGTGCCCAAAGACCGCAGCGCCTCACCCACACCTGCGGTATCCAAAGCCTCGGCCGGCGCCCTCGAACACGTCCGGTTGAGCCGGGTGACCAATCTGGTGCAAACCATCAAACAGTGCAAAAATAGCGGGATGTGGATTATTGGACTGCAGAGAGATGCGACGCAGTCCATTTATGCCGGTGACCTGACCGGATCCATCGCCCTTTTGCTTGGCGGTGAACAAAAAGGCCTGCGTCCACTGGTAAAAGACAACTGTGATTTTTTATTATCCATTCCCCAGCAGGGTCCGGTGGACTCTCTCAATGCCTCGGCCGCCGCTGCAATCGCCATGTATGAGGCGGTAAGGCAGCGGCGGGAGCTGATGGAATGACAAATGAGTGATTAATAACGAGGCCGACCGTGATTCCCGGCTTTTTTCAGAAACTATACCAGGTTTTAGGCCAGGCCGTTTTTCCGCCAAAATGTCTGGTTTGCAGAACCTTTTTTCAACCACCGGCCCGGGATGCCGACATGGATTCCAAGCCGGTTGACAGCTATGCGCCCACCAGGGTCCCGTCGCTGCAAAGCCAGCTGGACAGGCTGCTGGCATACTATTTATGCCCGGCCTGCCTTCGCGGATTGGTTGAGGTTGAATCGCCGATTTGCGTCTGCTGCGGGTTGCCGTTTAAGAGCCGGCAGGGGGATGACCACCCCTGTGGGGATTGCAGCGCCTCGCCCAAGAAATTCAGAATTGCCCGTGCGCCGCTGGTATATGAACAGATTCTGACCAGGGTTATCCATTGTTTCAAGTACAAAGGCAAAATTCAACTGGCGGAGCCCCTTGCCGCAGTTCTTCAATCAACATTTCGACGGTTCTGGGATCAGGACAGTATCGATATGATCATACCGGTGCCGCTTCACATAAAAAGACTCCGCAAGCGAGGGTTCAATCAGGCTTACCTTCTGGTTCGAAACTGGAATACTGCCGCCGGACAAAGCTGCTCCGGGCTGACCGATCTGCGAATCGAACGCGACGTTTTGGTTAGAACAGTGTCCACGGCCCCCCAATCGGCGCTTGGTCGAACGGATCGGGCCGTCAATATCAAAAATGCCTTTACACTGATTGATCCGGATAGGATAATAGGCAAACGGATCCTGCTGGTTGATGATGTCTTCACCACCGGTGCAACGGTGGATGAATGCGCCCGTATATTGTTAAAATTCGGCGCCGAGCACGTCGACGTACTGACGCTGGCCCGGGCGGTTTAACGCGGTTTTATTCCAACTTCGAAATTCCGGTCATCCGGACTGTTTCATTCCCGCTGGACGACCATAACCGAAACCGAATGCCATGGGGTAGGAGATCGTCGAATGGATGTATCTGCCAAAATAGCAACAGCCGGCAAACTGATTTCCGGTTTGGATAAAGCGCGCCAGGCCGGTAAAAAGATCGTTTTCACCAATGGCTGCTTTGACATCCTGCACGTCGGTCACGTCAGGTATCTTGCGGCCGCCAGGTCCGCAGGCGACCTGTTGGTTGTCGGGCTGAACTCAGATGCATCCGTGCGGTCGATAAAAGGCGATCGGCGGCCGCTGGTAAACCAGGACCAGCGTGCGGAAGTTCTGGCAAGCCTGATGTGCGTGGATTATGTCGTGGTATTCGATGAGCCTGACCCGCTGAGATTGATTCAAACGCTAAAACCGGACATACTGGTCAAAGGTGCTGATTGGGGAGAGGAAAATATTGTCGGCGCCGAGTTTGTAAAATCAAGGGGCGGTAAAATTATACGGGCGCAACTGGTGCCGGAGACTTCTACCACTCAGATCATCGATCGCATTGTCAGGAGATTCTGCTGATGATTCACACCAGCAAAAACGGCACATCCTATTACCGGTTTGAAAACCTGGCGGGCTGGGACGGAATCGACCATAGGATTTTCACACGCGGCAACGGTTTCAGCCCCCGGCCTTTTGCCAGTTTGAATGTCTCCCTGGGCATCGGAGATGCTGAAACAAATGTTGTCCGAAATCGGGACCTCATCCGCCGGAGCATGGCAGGGGGCGATTTTGTTTACGCCCGCCAGGTCCACGGATGCAGTATTGCCGTGCTGAAAGGTCCTGGACCGGAGCCAGGCGCCGAAACTGCTGCCGGTGCCATAACCGCAGACGCCCTGGTAACCGACCTGCCCGGCAAATATCTGGTCATTCAGGTGGCGGACTGCCAGGCTGTGCTTTTATATGATCCTGTCCGCCGGGTGATTGCCAATGTACATTGCGGCTGGCGGGGCAGCCTGCTCAACGTCATCGGCCGCGCACTCGAGGCGATGACGCATCATTTCGGCTGCCGCCCTGAGCGTATTCGGGCCGGGATCGGCCCTTCCCTGGGTCCCTGTTGTGCTGAATTTATCAATTATAAAGCGGAGATTCCCGCTGACTTGTGGACTTATAAGGAGGCCAACGATCATTTTGATTTTTGGGCCATCAGCCGCGATCAACTGATGCGCGCCGGGGTTGTGGAGAAAAACATTGAAGTCAGCCGGATTTGCACCCGCTGTCGAACCGATGAGTTTTATTCCTATCGCGCTGCCAAGACCACCGGCAGATTTGCGGTGGTGATCGGGATTAAATAATTGAATATCGAATATTGTAAATCTTCAATCTTCAATTGAGAAGGGGGCCATGCATCAACAACCTTCAAAAGTATTGTTCAACGAAAAAGTCGGACCGGTCTATTACAAAATCGGCTTGTCATGTTCCGATCATTACAGCCTTGCCAAGCCCGGCCAGTTTATTATGCTGCGGGTAACCGGACAGGCAGGACCTCTGCTGCGCCGCCCCTTTTCGATTTACAATCTCATCGCGTCCGACGGGGCCGCCGAAGGCCTTGAATTGTTATACAAGGTGGTGGGGAAAGGAACCGCGGCACTTGCCTTGCAAAAACCAGGAGATACCGTCGACATTCTCGGCCCCCTGGGTTCCGGTTTTCTGATTCCCCCCCGGGCAAAACACATTTATATTGCGGGCGGCGGAATCGGCATCGCCCCCCTGGTCTTTCTGGTTTCTCAGCTGCACCGCCAAAAAGCCGATCTCTCTAATTGCCGGGTGTTTATCGGAGGCCGCACCCAGGAAGATCTTTTGGGCCTTGCCGATTTGGCCCAGCTTGGGGTGAGCGTGCAGACCAGCACCGATGACGGCAGTGCCGGTGACCAATGCCTGGTGACCCATCCGCTGGAAAACGCGGTCGAACATCTGGCGCCGGATATTATCGCTGCCTGCGGGCCGATGGGAATGCTGGCATGCATAATCGGTATCGCCGAAAAATACGGCGTGCCGTGCCAGGTTTCCATCGAAACCATGATGGCATGCGGCATGGGAGCCTGCCTGGGATGTGCGGTCGAGGGGCGCGGGCGCCACGATCGCTATCTGCACGCCTGTCTGGATGGTCCGGTTTTTGATGCCGCGATGCTGAAAATTTAATGTGAAAAGATGAAATTTGCGTTGACTTGCAATCAATCCTTTGTTAGGTACAAAATCTTTAATCTGGTCTGGTTTCTATTTTCTCCCGGCACGGGGAGGGGACCATCTCGATGAGAAGAGAAACCAGACGCGCCTACAAGGAACTGGCTTATTACAGCGGCCTTGGAATTTCCGTTTCATTTGCAATTTTCATCGGCCTGGGGATCGGGGTTTTGTTGGATCGTATATTCGACACGTCGCCCTGGTTTACGCTGATTTTTCTGGTATTGGGAATTATTGCCGGTTTCAGGAACATCGCGCTGATTATAAAAAGGGCCCGCAAACTTTAGACGCTCACACCCCATCGACAACCTGCTGTCGATGAGGAAATATGCTGTTCTCTATTGCTGATTGACGGTTTGAAGATTAACAAAGTGGAGATTCAAAAACGCATACTGACGTTTGTGACCCGTTCAAACTGGATCCTGTTTGTTGGGATCAGCATCCTGGGTTTTTTGCTTTTGCCGGCTGAATTTGCCAGAGGCATGCTATTTGGCGGTCTGCTTGTCACCCTGAATTTTCATTTGCTGGCGAGAACATTAAAACGAGCCCTTACCCCCCCGCATCTTTCCTCCCACAATATTGTTATTGCAAAATACTTTCTGCGCTTCATCGGCACCGGATTCATCATCTTCATCCTGATTGCCGGCAACTTTGTAAATCCTCTCGGACTTATTATAGGGCTTTCCGTGGTGGTCCTCAGCATCATGTTTGCGACCATGTGTGAAATTGCAAAACTTATTTTCAAGGAGGCAGTATAAGGATGGAACATCCCTATCTATTTTTAGTCAAGCTGTTTGAGGCGATCGGGCTGGGACATTTCGCCCATCTCTATCCCCATGTGATTTATTCCTGGTTTGTGATCCTTCTGCTGATTGTCTTTGCGATCCTGGCAACCCGCAAAATAGAGATGATTCCCACCAAGGGGCAGAACTTTTTTGAGATTGTTATCTCCGGCATGGAAGAGTTCATGGTCGATATCACCGGTGAAGAAGGGCGCTGGTTCTTCCCGATTATTGCTACCATATTTATTTATATTGTAGTCTGCAACTTATTGGGACTGGTCCCCGGGTTCTATCCCCCCACGGCCAGTCTCAATACAACCGTATCCTGTGCCATTCCGGTGTTTGTGTTTACGCATTTTATCGGTGTCAAATATCACGGCCTAAAATATATCAAACAATTTATCGGACCTGTCTGGTGGCTGATTCCAATTTTCTTACCCATTGAAGTCATCGGCCATCTGGCAAGGGTTCTGTCCCTATCCTTTCGTCTTTTCGGCAACATGACCGGTCATGAACTGGTGCTGGGGATCTTGTTCATGTTGGCCGGCGCTTTCTTCGCGCCGCTGCCGATCATGGTCATGGGTATTTTCGTGGCATTCGTTCAGGCCTTTGTCTTTTTCCTGCTGTCAATTATGTATTTCACCGGCGCCATGGAGGAAGCACACTAGGCGCAATAAGAGATTTAATATTTTCGATTGAATATTGAAAATTTGAGGTTCGCCTTCGGCGGATCCATTTATAATAATTCAGCAAAGACAGCGCACAACGACATCCACGAATATTCAATATTCAATTTTCATTATTCAATGATTTCAATGGGTGAAATGGAAGAAGCCCAATAACATATCAACCGAAGGAGGTAAACTACAGTATGGAAACGAAAGCATTAGAGTTTTTTATCGCATGTGTTACGGCGGCCGGTTTCGGAATCGCGATTGCGGCCTTTGGATGTGGTATCGCCCAGGGTATCGGATTGCGAGCTGCAGTCGAGGGTATTGCCAGAAACCCCGAGTCATCCGGTAAAGTTACCGTTACTATGCTGATCGGTCTTGCTATGATCGAATCGCTGTGTATCTATGCGCTCGTCGTTGCGTTGATCCTTATTTTTGCGCATCCCCAGGCAGCCGCAATTAGCGCTCTGTTTGCACATTAATAATATAAGATGCGCTCGTTCATCCCAAAAGGCTGTGCCCGGCAGACGGGCACAGCTTTTTTTTATGCTAACATTGAAAAACGGGTCCATTCCAATATCCTACTCTGATGAAACGATTCTTTGCAGCTTTAATCGTATTGCCGGATTTCCTGAGACCGGCATACCCACCAAGAAAGTCCTGATTTATCGCTTTAGTTTCCCGACTGCCTGCCGATATAGGCCTTAAGATGCTGTCTTCTGTATGTATTCAAATAAGATTCACTTAAGGTGATGGATTATGGACGAAAATCATATCATGCAGCAGCTGAATAAAATCAAGGATATTCCAACGCTGCCAACCATTGTATTTGAGCTGAACAAACACCTGGAGAACCCGGAGACCTCCATTGCCAAAGTCAGCGAGACCATCGAAAAAGATCAGGCGATGGCCTTAAAAATACTCAAGCTGGTCAATTCGGCCTTTTATGGCTTCAAATCCAGGGTCAGTAATATCAAAAATGCCGTGGTCCTGCTGGGCTTTAATGCCGTACGCAATGCAATTGTGTCCGTCTCCATCATCAATACCCTGCCCAAGACCCTTTTGTTTCAGGATTTTGAAATGAACGAGTTCTGGAGGCATTCCCTGGCAGTGGCGGTGACCAGCAAAAATATTGCCCAGCGGGCGGGACTGGAGTCGCCGGACAATTGCTTCGTCGGCGGACTGCTGCACGATGTCGGCAAAGTGATCCTGGCCCAATACTTCCAGGATCTGTTTGTCAAGGTCTGGTCCCGCATGCAACAGAAAAGTGTGTCCTTTCATGAAGCTGAGCTGCACGAACTGCCGGTCGATCATGCCAAGATCGGTGCTTATCTTGCCGAGCGCTGGGCGCTGCCCCAGGGGTTGATCGATGCATTACGCTGGCATCACGAGTTTCAGCCGGATATCCCCAACACCAATTTTGTCATGATCATTTATCTGGCCAACATTCTGGTCAATGGCTATGACGAAAATCCGGATTGTACGATTGATATGAGTGCCATGCATCCGGAGGCAGTCAAATTTTTGATGAGCCAGCTGCAAGGTACGGCGGACTGGTATTCCAGTCTGGCTGGTGAAATTGAGGCGGCCTACGAACTATTCCTGGAGCCGGACGCCTGATGCGGGTTGCGGGTTGCGAGGTGCGTGTTGCGAGTAGGCAGAGGACAGAGGCTGAGAAGCGGGGAGACGGGGAGACGGAGAAACGGGGAGACGGGGAGACGGGGAGGCTGAGAAGCTGAGAAGCTGAGAAGCAAAGAAGCTAAGAAGCTGAGAAGCTGAGAAGTAGGGAAGCTGCTGAGTTCGTGAGCTCGTAAGTTCGTGAGCATCAAAACTCTTGAACATTCAGGAAACCCATTTGTCAGTTAAACCGATCAACTATCAGCTGGCCCTGTAATCCCTGCTGCCGTGAACCCAGCACTTTATACCTTAGCCCGGTACCTTTCATCTCTTGCCTCCAACCTCCAACCTCCAACCTCAAGCCTTCAGGATTTTTGCCAGGTACTGGCCCGTATAGGAATCACTGATCCGGGTGATTTCCTCGGGCGTCCCGCACCCGATAACATAACCTCCCGCCTCGCCTCCCTCCGGTCCAAGATCAATGATGTGATCGGCGGTCTTGATGACATCCATATTGTGTTCAATGACGATGACGGTATTGCCCGCCTCCACCAACTGATTGAGTACATCCAGCAGTTTGCGGATGTCATCGGCATGCAGTCCGGTGGTCGGTTCATCAAGAATATAAACCGTTTTGCCGGTTCCTTTTTTGCTGAGTTCGCGGGAAAGTTTTACCCGCTGGGCTTCTCCGCCGGATAACGTTGTGGCCGGCTGCCCGATCTGGATATATCCCAAACCCACCTCCTGCAGGGTTGCCAACTTTGATTTGATTTGCCCGATCCGCGCGAAAAAAGCCGTGGCCTGATTGACGGTCATCTCGAGGACTTCCTTGATGTTTTTGCCTTTATAGCGAATTTCCAGTGTTTCACGGTTATAGCGCTGGCCCTGACATACATCGCAGGCGACATAGACATCGGGCAAAAAGTGCATTTCGATTTTGATGATACCGTCGCCTTGGCAAGCCTCACAGCGGCCGCCCTTGACATTGAAGCTGAAACGGCCGGGTTTATAGCCCCGCAGGCGGGCTTCGGGCGTGCGGGAAAAAAGATCCCGGATGTGTGAGAACACACCGGTGTACGTCCCGGGATTGGAACGGGGCGTTCGGCCGATAGGGGACTGATCGATATTGACGGTTTTGTCGATATATTCAATGCCCCGCACCCGGGAGTGGGCGCCGGCCGGGATACCGGCCTGGCGAAGCCTTTGAACCAGGGCGGGATAAAGGGTTTCCAGCACCAGCGTAGATTTGCCGGATCCGGATACTCCGGTCACACAGGTAAAACAGCCCAGCGGAAAGGTAACATTGATATTTTTTAAATTATTGCGCGAAGCACCTTCCACTATCAGCGCTTGGCGGCGATGGGTGCGTCTGGCGGCGGGAACCGGAATGGATTTGCGCCCCGATAAATACTCCCCCGTCAGAGAGGTTTCATGGGTCAGCAAATCGGCAGGCGTACCGGCAAAAACCACCTGCCCGCCGTTAACCCCCGCGCCGGGTCCCATGTCGACGATATAATCGGCGGCCCGAATGGTTTCTTCGTCATGTTCCACCACCAGCACGGTGTTGCCGAGATCGCGCATTTTAAAAAGCGTGTCCAGCAGGCGCTGATTATCTTTCTGGTGCAGTCCGATGCTGGGCTCATCCAGTACGTACATCACCCCTGTCAGCTTGGATCCGATCTGGGTGGCCAGACGAATGCGTTGACTTTCACCGCCGGACAGGGATTGGGCGGCGCGGTCGAGGGTCAGGTAGGATAGTCCGACATTTTGCAGAAATCCGAGGCGCTCTACGATTTCCCGCAGGATTCGGCGGGCAATGATCTCTTTGATGCCCTTCAGGCGGAGATTCAGGAAAAAGTCGCGACAGCGAGCCACTGACAAAGCCGTGATGTCGGAAATATTGCGGTTGTCGATTTTCACTGATCGACCGGCTTGATTTAATTTTGTGCCGCCACATTCCGAACAGGGCCGAAAGTTCATGTAGCGGTTAATATCCACCCGGATGTAGTTGGAATCGGTCTCGCGGTAACGGCGTTCCAGATTGGGAATGACGCCTTCAAACGGCTTTTGATACGTATAGCGGCGATTGCCGCGTTCAAAATAAAACGTGATCGGCCGGCTGCCGGAGCCGTAAAGCAGGACGTGCTGGAAATCTTCCGGCAGATCTTTGTAGGGCGTGTAGATATCAACACCGTATTGCTGGGTCAACGCATCCAGAAATTCGATGAAATGCATGCTGTTTCTTTTGGACCAGACAAGCACGGCGCCCTCGCGCAGGGAAAGCGCACGGTTTGGGATGATAAGTTCCGGATCCAATTCGGTCGTCCACCCCAGACCGTCGCAGTTGGGGCAGGCACCCTGGGGAGAATTGAAAGAAAAGCTGGCGGGTGAAAATTCGGGATAACTGATACCGCATGCAAGGCAGGCGGATTTTTCACTGAAAAGGATTGTTTCTTTGTCCGGTATGTCCACCGCGACGAGTCCACCGGCTTGGGCCAGGGCCAGTTCCAGTGAATCCGCCAGACGTTTGCGGACAGCCTCTTTAATAATGAGGCGGTCGACGACCACGTCGATATCATGCTTTTTGGTTTTGCCGATTTCTGCGACGTCTTCGATGTCCAGCGTCCGGCCGTCAACGCGCACCCTTGCATAGCCTTCTTTTTTCAGTCGCCTGAACAGTTTTTCGTGACTTCCCTTCTGACCTCTTATCAGGGGGGCGAGGATCATTACCCGGGTACCCTCGGTCAGTGACATGACGCTGTCGACGATCTGGTCGATAGTTTGGGATGCAATGGGACGGCCGCACTGATGACAGTGCGGTGTTCCGACCCTGGCATACAGCAGACGCAGGTAGTCATAGATTTCAGTCACCGTGCCGACCGTCGAACGCGGATTATGACTGGCTGTTTTTTGCTCGATGGCAATGGCCGGCGAAAGACCTTCGATCAGGTCCACATCAGGTTTATCCATGCGTTCTAAAAATTGACGGGCGTAGGTCGAAAGGGATTCGACATAGCGGCGCTGGCCTTCGGCATAAAGGGTGTCGAAGGCCAGGGTCGATTTGCCCGAGCCGGACAGGCCGGTGATGACCACGAGTTTGTCGCGCGGCAGCTCAATGTCGATATTTTTAAGATTATGCTGCCGCGCTCCCCGTACAATTATTTTTTCAGAAGACATGGTGTTCTTTTTTTCCACAATTACGGTTTTGCCCTGAACCCTGACGCGAAACCTTTAAATACTGGCATGGTTCACTTTTTTTTTCAAATAATTTTGCCGCAGGGACCGCGCGGGGTATTATCGTACCCGCTAAGGACCTATTCTGATTGAAGTTTATTGCCCCAAAGTTATGAACATTTTATTTTAATCGCTTTTTTAAAATTTGAAGATATTGAAAGAGAATTAGAGAATTCATGAGAAGCCGCGATTGTTAACAACTAACGGCAGTTCATGGATATGCTTAGAATGCTTGATAAAATCAATAGGCGTCCAAAGTTTGTGTTTAAGCCTTGTCGTCAAGTGGCCTATGAATAACTTAAATGAAAACGGGAAGATAAAAATTGTTCAAAAAAGGTTTCCCCCACAACTTAAACCACAGTTTATCAGGTTTGACACATTTAGCCGGATGCCTTAAATGGAGGCTCATGTTTGCTTCTGGCTAGTGCATAATCTGATGTAAACCTTCCCAGCCGAATAACTTCATTCGAATAACATTAACTTAAACCCGGCGGTTTTTTTTAGCCGCCAAGCTTTGGTTTTATCCTCCAAGCAGGATAACGAGTCGGAATATTACACCCTATGGAAGCCGTCTGGAACAAGGTAAAATCTACAATTAAGAAACGCATTCCCGCCCACAGCTACAAGATGTGGATTGAACCACTGCAAGTTGGTCAACCCGACAACCATTCCCTGCTTGTGCTCTGCCCGAATTTCTTTTCCAGAAAACGGGTGCAGGGCCTGTATGGTGAGATGCTGAAAATTGCCTTCGAAACCGTCTTGGGGCACGAATGTGAGCTTACGTATGAAATATCCATAAGGCCGATGAACCGAAACCTAAAGAGGTCGAGGATCCTCAGCTGCCGTTGCCCAATGACAATGTGCGGCCATATAACGGCCGGTTTTTACGCCGGGATTTTACCTTTGATCAGTTTGTTGTCGGCAGCAACAATGATTTTGCCTATTCAGCATCCCTGGCATTGGCCTGCCGCAAAAACACCCAGCAAAATGCCTTATTCCTGCTGTCCAAGACCGGCATGGGGAAAAGTCATCTGTCCCAGGCGATCGGTCATCATGTAATGTCAATCCAACCCACGGACCGGGTCTATTATATTACGGCTGAAGATTTCAGCAACGAGATGGTTCAGGCATACCGGCACAGTTCCATAGATAAATTTAAGGATAAATACCGCAACCACTGTGATGTTTTACTGTTGGAGGATGTTCATTATCTCAGCGGTAAGGAGCGCACCCAGATAGAGCTTGCCTTGACCCTGGATACCCTGTTCGAATCCGGCAAACGCATCATTTTTTCCAGCTGTTATCTGCCGGCGGATATTCCCAAACTCAATGACAAGTTAAGTTCCCGTTTGTCCTGCGGGCTCATATCAACCATCGATCCGCCGAATTTCAGGACCCGCGTGCGGATCCTGCAAAAGAAGGTGTGGACCAACTCGTATCAGCTCCCTGAAAACGTCATTCATTATCTGGCGGATGAATTGACCGAGGACGTCCGGCAGCTTGAAAGCGGACTCAACGGTGTCGCCGCCAAATCATCGCTGCTGGGAATACCGGTTGATCTCAAACTGGCTGAAAGTGTCGTCAAAAATATTGTTCGCCAGCGCAAACGCATTACCATCGATGTTATCAAAAGACTGGTATGCAAATATTATAATGTCGGCTTGGATGAAATTGATTCACGCTCCCGCAAACAAAACCATGTCCGACCCCGGCAAATAGCCATCTACCTGGCACGGCAATATACGGATGCTCCGTTGCAGACCATCGGCAAATCCTTCAACCGCTATCATGCCACCGCCCTGCATTCCATCAACTGCATTGAACGTGCGATGAAACAGGACAGCGCTCTTCAAAAACAGGTGGGGTTCTTCCGCCAGAAGCTGGAAAACGGCAAGTTCTAGGAATGTCGAATGTCGATTGACGAATGACTCTGGAATGTCGAACGAAGAATGAAGAATGCCGAATGAAGGTATTCTATCATTTTTTAAAATAAATGATGGAGCGCAGCGGCCTCAACTATTCGACATTCGTCATTCTTCATTCCTGAGTCATTCCCCTATATTTTCAATAGTCCAAGCATTTCCTCATGGATATGGCCGTTGGTTGCCAGAAGCTCCTGATCATCCAGCGTGTAGGGCAAATTGCTGAATGTGGTTACCGTCGCTCCGGCTTCAGCCGCGATCAGGGCCCCGGCCGCCGCATCCCACGGCTTCAGGAATTGCTCCCAGAATCCTTCAAAGCGGCCGCCGGCCACATAGCAAAGATCAAGGGCCGCCGAGCCCAGCCTGCGTACGGCCTGAGAGGCTTTCAGACAATTGCCGTACCGGGTCATTATCGGTTCAAATACTTCCCGGATTTTATACGGAAAGCCGGTTACCAGCAAGCTTTCTGAGACCGGATGGTTTGAGGACACCTGAATCGGCCGGCCGTTGAGCTGCGCTCCCTGCCCGCGGATAGCTGAATACAGCTCACCGTTGACAGGGTTTAGAACGATTCCGAGAACAATGTCCTGTCGAAAAGTCAGGGCGATGGATATGCTGAAAATCGGAATCCGGTGGGCGAAATTGACCGTACCGTCCAAAGGATCGATAATCCAACGGTATTCGGTCGAGCCTTCTTTCAGGCCGCATTCTTCGCTCAGGAAGGCATGTTCCGGAAATCTGGCCTGGATCGTGGTGATAATCTCTTTTTCGGATTCGGTATCAGCCTCGGTAACAATTTCTACAGCATCCTTTTTGCGGACATGGGAAATGTTGCCGAATCGCGATTGCAGTATGCGCGCCGCTTGATAAGCGGCCCTAACCGCCACCTGCTTATAGGGTTCAAAATCCATAGTATCCTCACTATAAAAGGGTTTAGAGGTTTGGGGCTCCGCCCTTCGGGCTTCGACCCCACACGCAGGGCTGAGTTTTAAGTTTGAGAGGTTGTGAAGCTGGGAGGCTCGGAAGCTGGGAAACGGGGAAGCGGGGAAGCGGGGAAGTTGAGAAGTCGAGAAGTCGAGATGGTGCCTCCGACCTCTAACCTCAAGCTTCCAACATCACTACCGTCTGCCCTGCACCTTTATCCTTTAACCTGTCAGCTATGAGCTATCAACTGGCGCGCCGGCGCCTTGCTTTTTACGCTATGCGCCATGCTCTATGCCCCCTGCCCACATCCTGCAACCCGCAACACGCCTCCAACCTCAAACCTCAAGTCCTTACCACTCAGGCACCAGCGATCTTCTCAATGATAGTCTCCATCCGATCAATCAGGGGCAGCAATGTCGATCTATCGCGCGCCGAAATGGCGATGCCGTTGAGCTGCCGGCTTAATCGTTCAATGGTTTCGGGATCGAGAAGATCAATTTTATTCAATACCTGCAGGGTCGTGGTCTGCTGCAAATCAAGATCGGCCAGGATTCTTTCAACGGATTGGATCTGATCTTCAAACTGCGGATTGCTGATATCGATGATATGCAGCAAAAGATCCGCATTTTCAAGCTCTTCCAGCGTGGCGCGAAATGCGAGCATCAGGTCTTTGGGCAAATCCTTGATAAATCCAACCGTATCCGTGATAATGACTTCAATATCGCGCGGAAACCGCAGCCGCCGGCTGGAGGGATCCAGCGTGGCGAAAAGGCGGCTTTCGGCAATTACATTGCTTTTGGTCAGCGTGTTGAGCAGGGTTGATTTGCCTGCATTGGTGTATCCGATGATGGAGACAATCGGCAATGCTTTTTTGAGCCGCCGGGATTTTTGCTGACTTCTATGTTTGCGGACCGCGAGCAAGGCCTTCTCCAGTTGCGCGATGCGATCGCGTGCCCGCCGCCGATTGATTTCCAGCTTGGTTTCACCCGGTCCGCGTCCGCCGATACCGCCGGTTAAGCGGGACATGGCGGTGTTTTTGGTCACCAGGCGCGGCAGCAAATACTTCAGCTGGGCCAGCTCGACTTGCAGCTTGCCCTGCCGTGTCTGGGCCCGCTGGGCAAAAATATCAAGTATGAGCTGGGTGCGGTCGATAACTTTTAAATCGATATGGTCCGTAATGGACCGAATCTGGGAGGCGTTGAGCTCCTGGTCGAAGATGATCATGCCGGCAGCTTCCTGCAGCGCAAAAATGGCCAGATCCTGCAGTTTGCCGGGACCGATCAGCAGCCGGGAATCCGCTTTGCTGCGGTGTTGAACCACGGTCCCGACGACATCGATGCCGCCGGACCGGGCAAGCTCTCTGAGTTCGGTCAGAGCTGCTTTGGATTTGGGTTTTGTCTCAGTCGACACACTGACCAGCAGGGCCCTTTCAGTTCCAGGGTCGGCGTGATACCCGATGCTCCCGCGGGAAAGCTCGTCTTCCAGGGCCTGGATGAGCTCCAGACAGTCGATGTCCAGGTTGCCGGGGTTCAGCGGCGGCAGCATCCGGTAAGGCTTCTTCTGTGACTCACTGGGCATGATGTGCGCCACATGGACCTTCTGGGGAATTCCATCTTCACTGCTGTTGATTACCGCAATTAAATCCAGCCTTAACAGAGCCAGGTCGGTGAGATCGTCCGTGGTCAGCGCTTCATGGTCCAGATGGGTGTGGATGCATCGCAGGCCGATTAAACGCCCGGGGGCGGCGCGGTATTCGGCGGTGTGTGGAATGACGATTCTTTTACTGTCGCCGACAATGACAAAAACCACCTTGCTGCGCCGGTTTACCATAATTCCAATCTGCCGGCGTATCTCACGCGACAGCCCGCACAGATCGCGCGCTAATTCATGGGGCAGCAGAAATTCCGGCGGCCAGCGGCGGCGGTATAAATTGCCCAGTCTTTTGATTTGATTCGGCTTCAGGCCGGTAGTATTTCCGTAAAGTTTTTTCAAGAATGTGGTGAAGTCAGCTTCTGGCCAGCGCTTCTTCCGCTGCCAGATTCTCAAAACGGGTATAGGAATTAAGGAACGTCAGATGAATGTCGCCTGTGGGACCGTTGCGTTGTTTGGACAGCAGAATTTCGGCAATCCCGCGGTTGGGGTTGTCTTCTTCTTTATTATATACTTCGTCTCGGTATATGAATGCAACGACATCGGCATCCTGTTCCAGCGCTCCGGATTCCCTTAAATCCGAAAGCCGGGGCCTTTTATCGGTGCGTTGTTCCAGCATCCGGTTAAGCTGCGACAGGGCCATCACCGGCAATTCAAGCTCTTTGGCAAGCGCTTTCAAAGCCCGGGATATCTCGGATATTTCAAGATCCCGGCGTTCGGCGCCTGCCCGACCCTGCATGAGCTGTAAATAATCAATGATGATTAATCCGATATTTTTA
This sequence comes from uncultured delta proteobacterium, assembly GCA_963769935.1. Classification (GTDB taxonomy): domain Bacteria; phylum Desulfobacterota; class Desulfobacteria; order Desulfobacterales; family JAFDCJ01; genus JAFDCJ01. The sequence goes on from CAVYNY010000032.1 coordinate 242,698, forward strand.
TCCATTTTCAGCCGGCGGGCTTTGGCGCGAATTTCCATGGCCGACATACTCGCTGAATCGTCGATGTATACCGGTGCTTCCGATAAAATTCCGGCGGCGTCGGTTAGCCGGTGCCAATCCTCCATACTGAAAAAACCGCCCTTCAGGCGGGATGAATCGATGCGAGCTTCCGAACACAGCATGCGCAGAGACAGCTGCTCTTTGGACATCTCCAGCGAAAATATGGCCACCGGAACCCCGGCGTCCACGGCTGCATTGCGGGCTATATTCAACGCCAGCGCAGTTTTGCCCATGCTGGGACGAGCGGCTAAAATAATAAGGTCGGAGTTCTGCAATCCCGAGGTCAGATTATCCAGGTGGCTGAACCCGGTCGGAACTCCGGTCACCAGGCTGCGATTACCCTGGTTCTCCTCCAGGGTTTCGATGTTGCTGAGTATGATTTTGCTGAGCGGGAAAAAAGACTGCCGGGATTTTTTTTCGGAAATTTCAAAAATCGCCGTTTCCGCATAGTCGATAACATCGTCGACATTGCCTCTTTCTTCAAAACAGCGTTTGACAATGGCGTTGGATTTTTCAATCAGACGACGCAGGGATGCTTTGTCGTGAACAATTTTAGCATAGTGCTGGGCGTTGATTGCCAGCGGGACCGCGTCAACCAGCCTTGCCAGATAGCTGGCGCCGCCAACCGCTTCCAGTTGGCCTTTTTCCTTGAGTTTATTGGCCAAGGTTACCAGGTCCACCGGCTCGGCCTTGTCAAACAGGTCGATAATAGCGGCATAGATTTTTTGGTGGGCGATGCGGTAGAAGTCCCCCTCCGCCAGTGTTTCGATAACTTCCAGCAAGGCATCGTTATCGATCAGGACGGCACTGATAATGGCTTCTTCCGCTTCGATGTTTTGGGGCGGCAGACCATAAGGGGTGACATCCTTGGATATTTGTCCCTGTTGTTCGGACATGAGGCCTCAGACAAGCAGTTGCGTGGTTTTTAGGTTATTGTTTGACAGACGAATTTAACACAATGCCTTCTTAAACCGCCCTCGAGTTGGTAAGTTGGTAAGTTATTCAGCTGGTAAGCCCGATAAAATAAAATTAGGAAATCCTTTTCCGCTTAACAGCTTATGAGCTTAATAGCTTACCAGCTTTTCCTCCAACCTTTTGCGCTTAACAGCTTACGAGCTATGAGCTATTTACTCCGCTCACTCGGGTACGATTTCAACGGTAATTTCAGGTTCGACCTGCTTGTAAACCCGAATCGGAATTTTGAAACTGCCAAGGGTTTTCAGCGGCTCGTTCAGCATTATCATTCTCTTTTCCACGACGATGTTCTGGGCGGCCAAGGCATCGATAATGTCTCTGACCGTGACCGATCCATACAGCCGGTCTTCTTCGCTGACCTTGGCGTGTATTTGACAGGAGACGCCTTCCAGCTTGGCGGCCATATCTTCGGCCAGTTTTCGTTCTTTGGCAATCTGAATTTCAAATTTGGCCTTTTCCTGTTCCATCCGGCGGCGATTTTGCGGTGTGGCCAAAACCGCTTTGTCCTGAGGCAGCAGGTAGTTGCGGGCATAACCGGGGGCTACCTTAACTTCGCTGCCGATAATTCCCAGTGAACTGATGGTCTCTTTTAAAATTATTTTCATTATCAAAACCTCCGCTAGTTGATTGAATATTGAAGATTGAAAATTGAATATTTGTGGAATTCTATCTGAATATAAACTTCATTTTTTTCGAGTTCGTCAAAACTTCAATCTTCAATTTTCAAGGTACCGGTTTCCCCAATCTTCTGAAATTTACCCACATATCAAAAAAACCTAAGCCGATGACGGCCAGCAGTATCAACTGCTGCAGCGCAATCAAGGCGTACAGAAAAAACCGGATAACCCGGGGAAACTTCTTTTTCTCAAAATAAAACGATACGATCGCGATTCCCTGAAAAAAATAAACGGTCATGGAGATTAAGAGGCCGTTTAGGCCGATAATTTTCACGGCTGCTATCGGTATAAACAGCGCCAGACCGCAGCCGATAACCCCCCATACCAGAATTTCAGGCGCTTTCCACAATTGCAAGGGACCGAAATCCGGATAAAAAAGCGATCGCCTTTTCAGGATCGGTTTTGCCAAAAGAATATTGGTCCAGGCAACAAACAGCGTCGACATCGTCACCAGGGCCGGCAGGATGGTCACCAGAACCTGCCCGATCTGGTTCAGCGAACGGGATATCAGCTGAACATTTTCTTCCGACATCCCCATGCCCCGGTACAATGCCAGGGTCAGCTCCAGATTTTTAGCAACATATTTGGATACAACGGTGAAAATACCATCACCGGATATCAGGCTGAATATGATCAGGCCGATCAGACCGGAAAGCAGCACGCTGCCGCTGGCATAAAGCAGCGTTTTTTCAATCGAAAGATTAAACTCGATCAATTCCCCCAGCATGAACCCCAGCAGCAGTAAACCGGCAAAGAATACCATGTCCGTGGACATATCGCCGATCGCAATTATCAGAATCAGGCCGGAAATCAGCGGGATAAGGCCCCCGGTTTTCCTTCCCAGCTTCAGACGGTAAAAGAGGATCGGCAAGGGAACAAACAGGGCACCAACGAACCCGACGATCGGAATAAACACCGACACTAAAAAAAACAGGCTTGTGATTACTACGCCATTGACGATATCCTTTGCCATTGCTCTTCAATTGCTGCTTAAAAGGTTGGGGGGAATCCGCTTCACTGCCCCGCAGCCGAAATGTTCAGCGAAAATCGACCGTCCCGACATAAGGCAGCAGGGCAATCGTTCGGGCCCGTTTGATTGCGTGGGTGAGGGTTCGCTGATGTTTGGCACAACAGCCGGACAATCTGCGGGGAATGATTTTCCCGCGTTCGGTAATAAAGTATCTAAGCGATTTTGCATCCTTGTAGCTGATCTCAAGGCTTGTATCCGCACAGAACCGGCAAACTTTCCGGCGATGAAAAACTCTTCTCTTTTTTCTGGTTTTCTGGTCTTTTTTGTTGGTTCTTGAAGGTGCGGCCATGTTTTATGCCTCCTCTTTCTTTTCGGCTGGGATTATCTCTTCGGCAGATTCTTCAGCATCAGAGGCGGCTGCTTCCGGCGCCGCTTCGGCGTCTTCCTGAGCTTCTTTTTCTTCTACCTCTTTCTCCTCCACCACCGCTGCTGCTGCTTCTACAGGTGAAGCTGCAGCGTCTTCCGAGGCCTGTTTTTCCGCCGCTGCCTTTTCAAGCTCGCGTTTGCTTTCCGCCGCTGCCTGTTCTTCCTTGATTTTTTCAAGATCGGCCTCTTGGTCCAGCAAAACGGTCATATACTTGAGTGTCCGGTCGTCGATGCGAAAGAACCGCTCAATTTCATTGACCAACTCCGCCCCACCGCAGTAGTCGAACCTGACGTAATAGCCGCGTTCCTTTTTCCTGATCTCGTAGGCCAGTTTTCTGTCGCCCCAGTGATCCTCGAAAACCAGCATCCCCTCCATCTGGGTGACGAGTTCTTTGACCCGTTCAAGCACCAGATCGCGTTGTTCCTGTGAGACATCAGGATCAATAATAACAAATGTTTCGTACCTTCGCATTTAATCTCCTTTCGGCTTTTAAAGCCCCGGTTTTTCCAGAGCAAGGATGAAATAGATTCTGCTATATGATTTAAAACCAATTTTAATAGCATTTATAGATTTTATATGTCAATGATATTTTAAATAATGATCCTGCTTCTAATTTATTTTTCAGCCCGGCGGCAGTTGCCGCCGGTGGTGCCGGCGTCCAACAAAAAGGGTTAGCTTCCGGTAAGAGCTAACCCCGTTGTTTTCCTTAAGCGTCTGTTCACCAATAATTTTTGATCCAAACCCGGCCGATCAATGACAGAATTTGTAAGACACCGAGTGCAGGATGTCAAGGGATAACTCGCCTTCAGCCTGCCGGATGATGAAATGTTGATCACGCTGAAATCCGGAAAAAGATTTCACGGGATAAAAGCATCGGATCAAAAATAGGAAAGATTATATGATTTTTGCTCTTTTAAAATTTGAGTTAGCCACGAATGGACACGAATAGCCGCGAATTAAGGGAATAGGTAAAAGCAGGATCATTTTCCGGTTATCTGCAGTCGGCGGCAACCTCCGATCTGGAAAATGAGTTGAGCATCCTCAGACAGTCTGTTATAAAAGCCGGAAAAGAAGGAGCATTTTATGGTCAGTTTTTCACTCAAAGATAAAACAGCCCTTATTACCGGCGCCAGCCGGGGTATTGGCGAAGCGATTGCGCTGACGCTGGCAGAAAACGGTGCCCGCTGCATCCTCACCAGCCGAAAGATGGAAGGGCTGCAGGCCGTGGTTCAAAAAATCGGATCCGCGGGCGGGCAGGCCGAGGCCTTCGCCTGCAACGTGGGCCGCAAGGAAGACATCGATAAGCTGTTCGAACACGTGCAGCAGGCATACGGTGAGCTTCACATTCTGGTCAACAATGCCGCCACGAATCCTTATTTCGGAGATATGATGGGAGCCGATGAGCGGGCCTGGGACAAAACCAATGACGTCAACCTCAAGGGCCCCTTCTTCATGATTCAGCATGCCGTCCGGCTGATGGAAAAAGCCGGCGGCGGTGCCATCGTCAATGTCGCATCCATCAACGGTGTGCGACCGGTACCCAGGCAGGGGATATATTCCATAACCAAAGCCGGTCTGATATCCATGACCAAGGCCTATGCCAAAGAGCTGGCCGGCCGAAATATACGGGTGAACGCCCTGCTGCCGGGGCTTACGGAAACTAAATTTTCGGAAGTGCTTATCAAGAACGACCGGATCTATGAGCAGGTCGTCAAGAGCATCCCCCTGCAGCGGCATGCCCGGCCGGCGGAGATGGCCGGCGCCGTGCTCTATCTGGTATCCGATGCCGCTTCATACACCACCGGCACGACGATTATCTGCGACGGCGGTGCGTTGGCCTGAAAAAGGTGTCAGGTGTCAGCGCCGCCGCCGGCCAAGACAACGGCCGGTCTGATCATGAAGAAACGGAAACAGACATAGTTCGACCGCAGCAGCCCACTTGCAGCCTCCGCCCATAGGGCCTACGCCCCGGCGGGCCGTAGAACGCCGAGAAAGAAAAGTTAAATTAATCTCTGCGCTCTCTGCGCTCTCAGCGGTGAGACACTTCGTAAAAATGGCATCGAATTTAAGGAAGTTTCATTTGAGGTGTCAGACGGAATTGGAGAAGCGGGGTGTGGGTTGCGGGGAATGGACATAGAGCATGGCGCATAGGGTAAAAAGCAAGGCGCTGGAGCGCCAGTTGATAGTCAAAGGCTAAAGGTAAAGGTTAAAGGATAAAGGCGCACGGCTTACGGTGCAAGAAATTGATGTTGGAGGTTGGAGGCGGGGCCTTCGGCCGGAAGCGGTTTGAGGTTGGAGGCAAGAGATGAAAGGCACCGGGCTAAGGTATAAAGTGCAGGTTAGATTCAAGATTTGCGTCTTCTTAACTTCTCAGCTTCTTTGCTTCTCAGCCTCCCCGTTTCTCCGTTTCCCAGCCTTCCAGCCTCAAAACTTTGGATTGGATCGATGAAACTGCTGCAGACGGATTTAGAAAAATTTTTCATGCCTCGGCATGTGGCCGTTGTCGGTGTCTCCACCGGCGAGTATAAATTGGGCGGCATGAGTTTTTTGTTAAAACTTCAGGAAAGCGGTTTTAAGGGCAGGCTGTCGCCGATCAATCCAAGGGCTGCTGAGATCAAGGGCCTCAAGGCCTATCCGGATCTGTCGTCGCTGCCGGATGTGCCCGATCTGGCCATCGTGTGCGTGGCGGCCAGGTTGGTTCCGGCGGTTCTGGAAGAATGCGGCCGCCTCGGTTTGAACCACATCCATATCCTTTCGGCCGGCTTCAAGGAAACAGGGCGCCAAGAGGGTCGGGCGCTGGAAGAGAAGATCGCTGCCATTGCGGCCGACAAGGGGCTGAAGATCATCGGACCCAACTGCATGGGGCCTTATTGTCCTGCCGCAGGCCTTACCGCCTGGGGCGCCATGCCCGGTTTGAGCGGTTCTCTGGGGATTATATCTCAAAGCGGCGGGTTGACCCAGCGCCTGACCGAATACACCAGTTCGCTGGGCGTCGGGGTCGAAAAAGCGGTGAGTTTCGGCAACGCGGCGGTCCTTGACAGCACTGATTTTCTGGAAGCTATGGCAACGGACCCCAAAATCCAGGTCATCGCCATGTATCTTGAGAGCGTCGGCAATGCGCGCCGGCTCCTGGAGATTGCCCGAGAGGCCGGCCAAACGAAGCCGATCATTCTGTGGAAAGGCGGCGCAAGTGAAGCGGGTGCGGCCACGGCTGCGTCACATACCGGCGCCCTGGCCGGCAATCAAAAACTGTGGCAGGCCTTCTACCGTCAAAGCGGTGTAATTCCCGTGCGCTCGATGAACGAATGCGTGGATGCCGTCCTGGCCTTCAGTCTGCTGCCGGCACCGGCCGGCAACGGCGTCTTTATCATCGGCGGCGGGGGCGGGAACAGCGTGGCCGGCAGCGATATTTTCAGCCGCCAGGGATTTGAAGTTCCGGCCTTATCTGAATCCAGTATGAAATTTCTGTGGGGCAGCGTACCGCTTGCCGGGTCAATTGCCGGCAATCCGCTGGATATGTGGCGAACCTTCATCGATGCCGAATATCTCGCGCAGGTTATAGCGCTCGGCTACCGGGATCCAGCTGTCGCCGCCATTGTCGTCGACCGACTTATCCCCCGTAAAGCCTACCATTTTCCGGATCTGGCCGACCCAACCCCGGAGACCATCGCGTTTCTGAAAAACCACCCCAGGGCCAAACCGACCGTTTTTATCATAGACTCCGACGGCGGAGACCCCGGTCTGGCCGAAACCGGCGCACGTTTGCGAGCGCGGTTTTGCAGCGCCGGAATCCCGGCCTATCCGTCGGCCGGGCGGGCGGCGCGAGCGCTTTATCACCTTTTACATTTTTACGAAAGACGTCAGAAAGGCGACGCGTGAAGATCAAAGCCGTATTTTGGGATTTTGGCGGCGTATTGACGACGAGTCCATTCGACGCCTTTAACAGGTTCGAGCAGGAGAATCATTTGCCCCCCGACTTCATAAGGCGGGTGAATGCCGCCAACCCGGATACCAATGCCTGGGCCGGGCTGGAACGCAGTGAGATTACCCTGGAAGAGTTTGACCGGCAATTCGAACGGGAGACGACGGCAGCCGGTCATGCGGTAAGGGGAATGACCGTCCTGGAGCTGTTGTCCGGGGATTTGCGACCTGAAATGGTGGCGGCGCTGCGCAGGTGCAAGAAGAAGTTCCGCACCGCCTGTCTGACCAACAACATGAAGGGGCTGCATGAAGCCGGCATCAAGCAGTTCAGCCGGCGGGCCGCCGAAATGCAGGCCGTCATGGATATTTTTGACCACGTCGTCGAATCAAGCAGGATCGGTTTTCGCAAGCCGAATCCGCGCTTTTACGAGATCGCCTGTAACATCGTGAAAGTTGCGCCCGCGCAGGTGGTTTTCCTTGACGATCTGGGAGTCAATCTGAAGCCGGCCCGTGCCATGGGCATGACCACCATAAAGGTAGCCGAACCTCGCCAGGCTTTGGCCGAGCTTGAATCATTGCTGGGGATGGTGCTGATCGGATAAAATGCTGACCGGTTCCAAGATAAAGCTACAATTAAACCTTGAGCATGCTGGAGTATTGGAGTATTGGATTGATGGAGTATTGATAGAAACAATAGTGGAAATTTTCCATTAGGCACGGGGAGGCGGTTATGCCGCTGGTATGTGGATCCAAGGAATTAATGGACGATGTTCATAAACGGGAATTGTGCATCGGGTGCGGTGCCTGCGTGGATATCTGCCCCTACTTTAAAAACTACAAAGGCAAAACCTCCCAATTATTTCCGTGCACGCTGGATCAGGGGCGCTGTTTTGCCTATTGCCCCAAGGCCGAGGTGGACCTGGATCACCTCTCCCGGCAGATATGCGGGGTTCCCTACGACGGCAGCCCGCTGGGAAACTACCGCGAGGTGCTGGCCGGCCGGGCCGGCCGGAGAATCGAGCGGGCCTCATTTCAGGCCGGCGGTACCGTATCGGCGCTGCTGGCATTTGCAATGGAAAAAGGCATGATTGATGCAGCGGCCCTCACCGACCGTGAGGCGCTGACGCCGGTTGCGCGTCTGGTGACAAACCGGCGCGATATTGCCGGCTGCGCCGCCTCCAAGTTTATGGCCGCTCCGACCGTATCCTCGGTTAACAGGGCCGTGCGTGAAGGCTATACCCGCATCGGGGTAGTTGGAACACCCTGCCAGATGGTGGCGGTGGCGCAAATGCGCTGTAATCCCCTGGCCAAAGCCGAACACCGCATCCCGCTTGCGTTCGCGGTCGGGCTGTTCTGCAACTGGTCGCTGGATACCCGGCAGCTGATTGACCTGATGTCGCAAAAGGTCGACCTATCGGGCCTCCGGGGCATGGACATCCCGCCGCCGCCGGCCGCCGCCATGGTGCTGGACACTGAAAACGGACCGGTCGAAATACCGCTTTCTGAGATCAAACCGCTTATACCGCACACCTGCTTTATCTGCCCGGACATGACCTCGGAACTGGCCGATGTCTCCGTCGGAATGTTCGAAGGGCGGCCGCACTGGAACACGCTGATCATTCGTTCCGACAAAGGGGCCGAGGTGGTCGACCAGGCCCGGCGGGAGGGGTTTCTCGAAACGGAAGATTTTCCCGCCCAGAATTTAAAACATCTCTCCCGGGCCGCCGCCGACAAAAAGGACCGTTCGCTGAGAACGCTGCTTCGCAGGGGGCTGATCAATAACCAGGACGGTGAACGGGCGGCCCTGCGGATACCGCCGGCAGTGGTGGAGAAGATTTTAAATAAAGGTTAGCCGAGTTGGCCCGTCAGCCCGTTGAGCCCGTTAGGCGACTAACAGATAGTAAAATGGAAATGTTCATCAGCTTAACCGGCTAAACCGGCAAACGGGCCAACCGGCTTAACCGAATATGTTTTCTTAACACGGAGGCAGCATGTCAGTTGTTTCAACCGGCCGCCAGGGAGAGCGGCATTTGCTGATGGGCAACGAAGCCATTGCCCGCGGCGCGCTGGAAGCCGGCGTCAGTGTCGTCGCCGGGTACCCCGGAACGCCTTCATCCGAAATTGTCGAAACTCTGGCCAAGGTTTCCAAAGGCCATAATCTATACGTCGAGTGGTCGGTCAATGAAAAAGTGGCCATGGAGGTAACGGCGGCCGCATCATTTGCCGGCTTGCGATCGCTTTGCGTGATGAAGCAAAACGGCGTCAACGTGGGTTCGGATTTCCTGCTGCATTTGGCGCTGACCGGAACCCGGGGCGGCATGGTACTGGTACACTGTGATGATCCCGGTGCCCTTTCCAGCGCCAACGAAGGCGAATCGCGCCACTTTGCCCGCATGCTGGAATTGCCGCTGCTGGAGCCCGGCGATTTTCAGGAAGCCCACGACATGGTCAAATGGGCCTTTGAGCTTTCCGAGCGGATCCGCAATGTTGTCATGGTGCGCAGTGTCACCCGCCTGTCCCATGCCAGCGGCAGCGTTGTTTTCGGGAAGCTGCCGGATGTGACACGCAAGGCGTATTTTAAACACGGCGGATTTATCCTCGATCCGGCCGAAGGGCCTATGGCAAGCCTGCCGGCACCATACAGGCACCAGCAGCAGCAGGAAAAATTCAAGACGGTTGTGGCTGAATTTGAAAAGTCGCCGTTTAATTTCTATAGCGGCCCTGAAGCACCGGAACTGCTGGTAATTACCGGCAGCGCCTGTAATCTTTACTGCCGCGAAGCCATCCATCTGCTGGAGGTGGAGAATCGCGTCGGTTTGCTGAAACTGGGCACCACCTGGCCTCTGCCGCCGCGGTTGCTGGAAAAACATCTGCGTCTGGCGGATAAAATTCTGATTGTCGAAGAGGTCATTGCCTTTCTGGAGGAAAATGTCAAAATTCTGGCGGCTGAACTCGCGGCCAAAATCGGAATTAAAACCTTTTACGGCAAACGCGAAGGCAATATCCCCGCCTTTAATGAAATGACGCCGGATCTGGTGGTGGCTGCCCTGGCGCAAATCCTGCAGATCGACTACCGGCCCGTTCCGCAGGCGTATGCCGAACGTGCACAGGAGCTGGGCGCTTCAGGCGCCCCCGGACGCGATCTCACATTTTGCGCCGGCTGTCCCCATCGGGCCTCGTTTTGGACCCTGCACAATGTCCTTCAGATGGATGGGCGCGACGGATTTGTGTGCGGCGATATCGGATGCTATTCCATGGCCGCGCTGCCCACCGGTTTCAGTACCTTAAAGACCCTGCATTCCATGGGCAGCGGGGTGGGGCTTGCCAGCGGCTTCGGCAAGCTGGGCCGGTTCGGGATGGACCAGCCGGTTCTGGCCGCCGTGGGCGACTCGACCTTTTTCCACGCGGTCCTGCCGGCGCTGATCAACGCGGTTCACCATCAATCCGACATCACGGTCGTGGTGCTCGACAACAGCGGCACGGCCATGACCGGCTTTCAGCCCCATCCGGGGCTGCCGGTGGATGCCGCTGGAAACGAGGCGCCGGCCATCGACATTGCCGGGGTTTGTGAGGCCATGGGGGCCGTCACCAGGACCTGCGATCCGTTTGACATCGACGGCACCCGCCGGACCCTGCTCGAACTCCTTGAGATCAAAGGGCTGAAGGTCCTTGTTTTAAAGCAGTTGTGCGCCCTGAGTCCGGCCAGGAAGGCCCAAAAAATGTATGCAGTGACGGTGGATGCAAATATCTGCCTCGGACAGTCCTGCGGCTGTAATCAGCTGTGCACCCGCGTATTTAAGTGTCCCGGTTTGAACTGGGACAAGGAAAAACGGGTATCCGCAATCGACGAGGTGATTTGCGCCGGCTGCGGCGTATGCGCGTCGATTTGTCCTGCGGGGGCTATTCAGAGAAAGGAGGTCGCCTGAGCCATGACAAACAACCGCCTGCCGTTTGATCCCTATAACGTTATTATAACCGGTGTCGGGGGTCAGGGAAACGTGATGGCCTCCCGGGTTGTCGGCCGGATGATGTCGCGCCGGGGACTCACGGTCACCATCGGGGAGACCTTCGGTGCCTCCCAGCGCGGCGGTTCGGTGATGAGCCATTTGCGGATATCCAAAGAATCTTACTGGTCTCCGCAAATTCCCAAAGGCAGGTGCCACCTGGTACTCTCGCTGGAACCCACCGAAGCCATTCGTGTGCTGATGAATTACGGCAACCCGAACGTCACCGTTATCTGCAATACCCGGCCCATTCACGCCATCGGCGTGATTTCCGGCGATCAGCAATACCCTGCCATGGACGATATCAAAGGCTGGGTTGCAGAATTATCGGCCGCCTGCTGGTTTCTGGATGCCACCGCCAGGGCTATGGAACTGGGCAATCCGATTCTGGGCAATATCATGATGATCGGCGCCGCCGCCGGCATCGGCGCCCTGCCCATAGACCGGGAAAGTTTTGCGGCTGTCATCGCGGCCGTCCTGTCCGCCGACAAGCTGGATGTCAACCTGCAGGCTTATGATTTGGGCGTCGGCATGGTTAGCGTCAACGTCGAATAAATCTGGAAAAGAGTTTAGGCGGGATCAGTGCCAAACCGGCGCTTATCGCAAGGCGAGGCGGATGTTTGCTCCTTGATGCTTGAGGCCGCTGTATTTCACAGATCCGTCCGGGGAAATCGCCGGCCGAATTAACGGTACGCATTGTCTGGTGAAAGCGATGAGGCCGGAAGGAGCGGATTATTTAGGCCTGCCTTTTGTATTTTACTATTGCATATTGAGGTGTATTCATTATAAGTTGACAAAAACACTTTATGGAAAGCCGATGAGGTGGAGCTATGGTAGAGTTGATTGCCACAATTGCAAGAGCGCTTGTCGATCAACCGGATCAGGTATCGGTTGCTGAAATTAAAGGCAGCCACAGCTCAGTCCTGGAACTCAAGGTTGCCAAAAGCGACATGGGCAAGATCATTGGCAAGCATGGCAGGACAGCCCAGGCAATTCGGACGATATTAAGCGCGGCTTCCGGCAAGACCGGCGCAAGGTACGTGCTTGAAATTCTGGAGTGACCTGGTGGGAACATAAAGCTGCGAAAATCAGCATCCTATCGTCGTTGACCCCCTGGCGCGAACCCGGCCTGTTGGCAATTTACCCTGATGGAAAGCCAAATCCACAGAGCCTAAAGATCATATCAAATCCCCATCCTATCCCCCCCCGGGCGGGCTTGAGCCCTGAACCTGGAATCGTGACCACTTCAGGTAGTATGTAAACTTTATTGCCGGGATGTCCGTCTAATAGGTTAAAATCTCACAAAGGAAGGAGAAAACCTATGAAGACGCTAATCAAGAAAATTTTGCTGATCGCTGCTGCTATGGTATTTTTCAGTGCCGGAGTTTCGTTCGCACAGGACCGCAATCCAGGACATGGTTACAACAACTCGCGCGGGCATGCCCCGGGGCAGTTCCATAAAACACCCGCTTATCGTGCGGCCAAGCCCAGAACCAATTATTATGCTTATAGGAATCCCGGATACGCCGCCGGGCATTATTATAGAGGACGGTATTATCCGAAAAAGAATTACACGGATCATAACTATTACCGTCATTACAATAGATATCCCTCGCACGATACGTTCTTTTTCGGTTTTTCGGTGCGCTAAACTGGTGTTGTTGAATCCGTATCCAGGTTCGGCGGTTCGGGAGGTTCGGCAAGGCGTCCAATCTCACAAAAAAATGAAAGGTCGGCAGCGTTATTGCGGCCGGCCTTTTCCCAACTTTTTAGGATTGCCGCTTTGGCTTGAATAAACGATCAACGATTTCATTTTGCTTTCCCCCGGCTCGGTGGTGGCCATCAGTATTTGCGGCAGTATTTCGACCACATAAACCTCAAGCCCCATCTGCCGAAGCACGACAGCAACTTCGACACCGATATATCCCCCCCCCACGATGACGGCTTTCTGTCCTTTGTCGGCCAGGCGGCGCAACGCATCGCAGCACACGGAAAACCTGCCCGCTGATAGCAGTCAATTGTTTGGCCCTGACCGAATCGCTGCTGAAAAGCGAACTCTTCATTTCATCGATCGGCAAGTCCGTAAAACCGGCAAAGACATTAAGGGGATTTCCCAGCACGCCATGCGTATTTTCCTGGACCACGCCTGGCCGGGAAATGTTCGCGAGCTTGAAAATGCCATTGAGCATGCCTTGGTTTTTGAGTGCAGGCCCCAATGCGGATGCCAATTTATCAGGTTGGTTTTTGACTGCCGCGCGTTGGCCGGCAGCCCCGAGCTTGGGTACAAATTCGAATTCCATTATTCCAGGATTGAGGCAAATAGGCAGGCCTCAAAAAATACGCCCTTTATCCAACCAGTTGTAGAAACTCCGAGGCGTTAGATTAAGGGGCAGTCCAATTACCGCCCCTTAATCGTACAGTATTATGCCGCCTCCCCATGCTGCAGCCGGTTTAAGACGCTTCGGCAGGTTTTGCGCTCAGCTCATCAATGCGTTTGTTGATGGCGTCCAATGATTTTTGCATGTATTCGGCATCGGCCTTTAACATGTCAATTTCACTGGCGGCTTCCATTGAATAGGCCGGTCCGAGAGCAGGCGGATACCATCCGAATCCTCTGCCGTACCCGCGTCCCCTGCTCCTGCCGGGGCCGTATGCGCCCCTGAAGCCGTGTCTCAATGCAAGACCGCGGCCATAGCCGTAAGCGCCCGCAAAAGCAGGGATCGTTCCGGCTGTTGCGGGGTTGCAGCGCCCTCTGGCGCCGCCGGTCATGGGACCGGCACCCATGGGACCTGTTCTGTCAAATCCTGGCATAATATCACCTCCTTCAGCCATCCTTAATTAATTTGTTATTAAGACCGGTTGCCGCGGCCTTTTCCGCTGCCTTGGCCGCCACCTCGACCGCTGCCGCCGGCCGGAACCTCTGCCTGATCCCCGGCCTTGACCTCTGCCGGCGCCTATCCCGCCTTGGTCTTGCGGGGTGGGGGCGCCACCTTTAGGACCGCATTTTCCCGTGCCGCGGCCCGTTTTCGGGCCCTGGCCCTGGGGGCCTGTTCTATCTTTCTGTGGCATATTGCTCACCTCCTTTCGGTATCGTTGATTATGTAAAATGATTGGTTGATTTGTTAAGATTGCCTGCCGCGGCCTCTGCCCTGACCCCGGCCAGCGTCACTGCCTGGTCCCTGGGCTTGACCCCTGCCAGCTCCTCTTCGCCGCCGCCGCCGCATACCCCGGAATTCATAGTCTCCGCCTTCCACCCTCAAGGCTTTGCCGGTTACCAGTGCCTCGGAAATAACACTACGTGCATGAGCTAAAATCCTGCCATATGTCTGCCGGGATACTTCCATCAAATTGGCGGCGGCTTCCTGATCCAGACCTTCAAAATCGCTCAGCCTGACGGCTTCGAGTTCCTCAACGGATAGAAAAACCTGGCCGGTTACCGGGACGCCCTCGGGAACAAATGCTGTTAGTGTTGGATAGCCGGACACGAATCTTAGCTTTTTAGGACGCGGCACGGATTACCTCTCATATTATGATCATTTGACCAAAATATATATCCTTATAAATAGGATGTCAACAAATATTATGATCATTTGATCAAAATTAACTTTTTCATCCGGTTCCACAGCTAAGAAGTTGTAAAAATTCCAAGAAGCCTAATTGGCTCCCGGTGAGTATCCTGGCTTGCGCCAACAGCAGCGATTTTAAACGGTCCAGCGTCACCGGATATCCCTGTATGGGAATCCCCATCCAGTCCGAATGCTCTAAGAACTCCTCAGGTTGCTCGGCCATGTATTGATCCACCTAGCCGATGCCGTCCAGCACGATCGCGCCACCCGTATGCCGGGCAAAATTTTCGTTGGCCAGGCCTTTGTCCCAGCCGGATTTGAAAATTGAAGAATGCAAATTTATCTAAAAATAAACTGATTCTTACTAGAGGGAAGTGGACGAATAGCCTGAAAACATACGGAAATTAATATGGGGTAACGTTAATTTTTGGCCTTGAGTAACGTTGGGTAACGCCGATCAAATTTTAAAGCTAGGCTCGGCAGGTTCTGTCGAACTTCCGACTGCAGTTGAGTTAAAGGAAAATGTAGTTTGCTTACAGCCGGTGGCAAGATTGTCACTCAGCGGGCACAGACCGTAAAGATCCGCCACTGCATCGGAGCGACTGAAAATGCCGACGATTTTACCGTCCTCCACTACGGGAAGACGCCCGATATCATGCTTGATCATCAAATAGGCCGCACGGCCCGGGCTATCTTCCGGATGGATCGTTATTATCTTCGTGCTCATGAATGCCCTGACCGGCGATTGCAATTGGATTTTTTTCTTTATTTTTGCAAAGTCCCTGCGGGAGAGCATGCCGACCAGCTTTTCGTTATGCAGGACAGGGGCACCCTTGTAACCCTTTTCCCGTAGCGCTTTTCCGGCCCGATTCATAGTGGTGTCAGGTGTCAGGGTCAATACGGGAAAGGACATCAAATCCTTGATTTGCACAGATGTTTGATGGCTTTCACCGATCATCACCCGGATCCAGGCCTCTACAGCGATGGGGTCCGCGGATTTCAACATGGCCGAGCCGGCCCCGGGGTGGCCGCCACCTCCCATGTGCCGCATAATAACCCCCACGTCGATGCCCTTTGCCACACTGCGACCGATCACCAGGCAGCGGTTTGGATTCAACTCAAAGACGCCGAAGGCGGCATCCACATTCAATATTTGCCGGTACATCTGGACGACGACGGCAAGATTGCCGACATATCCATTTACCTCTAGCCGATTGATGCTGACGCTAAATCCATCGACGATGGTTCTGGGCGCGTTACAGAGCATGCGGAATAACACGTCTTTTTGTTTGCGGTCGTAGGCAGGACTCAGAAATGCACCGATGATATGAAGATCGGCTCCGTTTTCCATCAGGTAAGCGGCGGCATGGGCGTCCTCCGCCTTTGTGGATAGAAAGGTGAGATTGCCCGTATCTTCATAAAGGCCGGCCAGAAAAAGACTGGCCTGAACAGGGGTTATGGGTATTTCCCGCTCCTTTAAGTATCGTATCATCAGGGTAATATTGGCGCCCATCGCTTCCTGGCAGCGCCACGAGGCATTAATATCTCCCTGATTGGCGTGATGATCGAACAGGGAAATCTCTAGATGCGGGTTTTGCTTTAAACGGTCAAGTCCATCCAGGCGGTCCCAGCGGTTGATATCGACGACAGTCAGTTTGTCCACCTTATCCGGATCGATCTCCTCCGATCTGCAATAGCCGAAGAGGTCTTTGTGAAGTGACAGAAACGCCCGAACATTCGGGTTGAGGCTTGCCGGCAAAACACTCACAATGCCGGGATACAGCAGATTTGCCGCAACAATGGATGCCAATGCATCGAAATCGGTGCCTTTATGGGTAGTTACAATATGCACAGCTGACTATTTTTGCATTTCATGCTCTTTTTGGTTCAAGTTTGTCAATTACGATACCGACGTCATATAATCCTTTCATGATTTCCTTTTAATCATTATCTGAATTTATATATACGGTGCTCAAGCACATAACTTCCTCCCGCTGCATATTTTAGTTTATTTGTAAAAAACACAGTTACCACGGACGTATCAATTTCTTCCCGCCTATAAGCTCTCCTCTTATTTTTTGCATGTGACGCAGGGTGGCGAGGTTCCTTTCAAGATCTGTATATTTTATTTGTAACATTGCGCATAAATTCGCCGGTTCCTGAGGCCCATCGTTTTGTAGAATCTCAACTATTTTTTGCTGAACAGAGGTCAGCTCGAGATCTGCGGCTGACCCCTTCACAGATATCATGGCGCTATGAACTGCCCACGGGTCACATGCCTTCAGCGGAGAAAGAAGATCCAGGAAGCAATCTTCGCAAAGGATCTGTCCATGAAGCAACCTGTGTTCTCCCTCGGGCACAATCGTCTTACAACGCTCGCATTTCATAGTTTTTTCCCTCATACATCTTTCCCATACCCCCCCTGAAGGATCACTTGATCTGTCAGGTTGGGCACGATGCTTTACCCATATTCGATTTATCCGCTCCTTTGGCTATCCAGCACAAAAGCTTCTTCAGCAATCCTGGTTTCTCAGGCTTTTCTGGAGAGAATGATTTTTTAGATTGTGTCACTGAGGTAATTTTCAAACAACTAAATTGATACGAAAAATCAAGCATATTTAACATTTGCATTATCTTACTTTAAGCTATGCCAAATAATTTTTGGTCAACAACAATTCGGTTATCTGATTTTTCAACACTTCTATATCCGCCTCATCCGGATGGCCGACGGCATTGGGGGCATCGGCAAGCCAGATTGGAGGATCGGGTTTGCTTTTTACTTTTTCCAGGACTTTTGGATTTACCTCACCCTGACAACTGTATGTCCCGATAATTTCTGCGTCGGAAGCCAGGGAGCCGGCATATTCCATGGCGTTTCGGGCGTGATCCGAGCCGGCTGCCGCACCATGCGTGGCAAAAAGAAACAGCGGTTTTTTACCGATTTTGGCGAGGTATTCAGCGGACTTGGGATCCGGTTTGCCGCCCTGCAGCCAGAAGCCCAGTGCAATAAAGTCATAACCCGCCGGATCGGGCGCTTCGCTTACTGCGTATATATCTTTCGGGCCCGTTAGAGATTCAAGCACTGCCTGTGCCAGCTTTTTGGTGTTGCCGCTTTGGCTAAGAAAAAACGATCAGCGATTTCATGTCATATGCTCCTTTGAATGAGTGTATTCGATCGTAATTGGCCTGCATTAGGGATTGAGCCTGGTGTGGCTTCCCGTTTACGGTTGGCCTCCCGTGCGGCAAATACATAGGTATTGTCCGAGGGCTTGGCGGCCAGTTCGGGATGCGTGGCATATTGAAAGCCTAACAGGTCTTCCAGTGTTGCTCCCATTTGGATGGCCAAGGAGATGAAATCAACATGTTGCGCCGCGTTGTGTCCTCTGCGCATCACACTGCCGCCGATCAACGAACCCGAATCACGCGCAAAAATAAGTTTTGTGCGGATTGGTGTCACACCGTCCATCATGGGATATTTATCCAGCACTTCGGAATACCCGGATACCACGTTTAGCCCCGCATCCACGGCCATTTTTTCCGTCAGACCGGAAGATCCGATACTCCAATCATAGACCGCGGTGGCGTTGGCATTGATGATGCCGGGGAAGACCTTATTGCGGCCTAAAATATTCTGAGCAACTACCTTGGCCATAAACACGGCATTGGTGCCGAATTCCCCCCGGGTTGGTTTTTGGGTGATAAACGACTTTTTCTCGGCACAGTCGCCGGCCGCATAAACACCGTCCGCGCTTGTGCGCATGTGCGCATCCGTCACAATACCCAGAGCCGATGTTTGGATGCCGGCCCCGGCGGCCAACTCGATATTCGGCACAACCCCCACGGACAACACAACAAAATCGGCCGTCAATGTTTCTCCTCCTGCGAGAATAACACTGAGCCCATCCCCATTGCGGCTTTGAAATTCAGCGACTCTTCGATTATTGAGGAAATGAATCCCCTTTCCGCTGAGTGTTTTTTCAATATCCGTGATGAATTCCGGCTCAGTAGTGGCCATCAGTATTTGCGGCAGCATTTCGACCACATAAACGTCTAGTCCCATCTGCCGGAGTACCACGGCAACTTCAATGCCAATATATCCTCCGCCCACGATGACGGCTTTCTTTCCTTTGGCGGCAAAGCGGCGCAAGGTATCAAGATCTGTCAACGAGCGCACCGGCGTGATCCCGGTAAGCTCCACCCCCGGTATCGGCGGTACCAGCGGCCGGGATCCGGTGGCCAATACCAGATGCCGGTAGCCATAACTTTGACCGTTTTGGGTATGGACTTGCTTATGTTTGGTGTCGATTTTTACAACACGATCGACGACCATTTCGGCACCAAAGTCCGTCACCAATTTATTGGGAATCTGGAATTTTTCAATCGGTTTGTCCAGCGGTATGCCATAGGGCACCGCACACCGGTTGACATTGATTTGCTCGTCCTTTATCAGGGTAGCCGACATGGCGCTGTTTTGACTGTGAAGGGTGTGAACGATAACGCGTCCGGCCGGCCCGCCGCCGATGATGACCACATCTCTCTGTTGCATAAATTCCGTCCCTTTCCGGTGTGGCATTGTTACGGAGAAACTGAAGTGATTTTCAGCGCTTTGATTAATGAGTCTGCTCTTTGAAGCCCGATAAAGCGCTTCCTTTCCTGACCTTCTTTAAAGATAACCAGCGTGGGAATACTGTGTATGTTCAGCCGATACGCCGCTTCACGGTTCTCTTCAGTATTCAGGGAAGTAATCAGCGCCTTACCCTGCAATTCATCGGCCATCTTTTCCAGAATGGGGTGCTGGGCCCGGCAGGGCATACACCAGGGAGCCCAGCAATCCACCAGTACCGGTATATCAGACTCAAGAACCACATTTTTAAAATTGGTTGCATTTACTTCCTGAATATTTTCAGACATGATGTTCCATTCCTCCAATTATTTCACTCAATAACATACAGCGGCGTTTCCGCCGCTGCCTGTCGTTATCGGTGGTTGGCCAGGGCCGTATATCTTCAGCCACCGAAATTGCCGGCGCCCAGCCCTCGCATAGCCTCGTCGGTCTTGACGCGCAAGGTTGCCAGATGTTTATCGAATTCTTCCCTTTCGGTTCTAATATCGTCGATGCCGGTTTCGGGGGTGCAATTGTCCCGGATATATTCGATCCGGTCATCCATTTCCGAGATCAACATATGCAAGTCCTCGATATTGGGAAGAACCCGGTCTTTTTCGCCGCCGGGCAGCTCTTCCATCTTGCGCACGATATCATAAACATTGGCTTTCCAGGCCGTTAACTCCGCCTGCATGGTTTTACAACAATTTCGTGCCTTCATAACACTCTCCTTTCTATTTGATTGGTTGGCTCTTTGTCTGTTGGGGAGCCGGTTTGATCAATAAATGGCTTGCGGCTTCATCAACAATCCCTCATTTTCAGCTGAACTTTATAAATTCAATATGCGTGCCAATAGCCCGATTTGTTTTGCAAGAAAGCATGGATTTATCTAACCAATTAAAATTAATAGGAAAGACAATTTTAAAGGAGCTTGAAAGCCCATTTGTACGGTTATCTGGTGATTCCGGCAAACTCGCATGGAAGCGTTACTTTATGAAAAAGTAACGTTAAAACATGTTGGTAACTTATAAATTCAGTTATGGACCGGCGTCATTGACGGCTTTATCGCCGATGTTTTACAGGCATTCAAGTTTTAACCGGTCATTACGGTTGAGGAAGGTCAAAAACCGCTTGCAACACTTCTCCTAATTAAGCAACGTTTTATGACGCCCGTAATACTATTTCCTGGGTTGACATGCCAACGCGCCATGGGTACTATTCCAGGTAACACCCGGTAACGTTGGATGACCGTCAAACCGAAACCAAACGGGGCTTGCCGTGTACTCAAAAACCCATGAAATTTGGAACATTCATTTTATTGAACAGATTATCGACACTATGGCCGACGGCGTTTTCACCCTCGACAATATCGGTCGCGTTACCTCCTGGAATCGTTCGATGGAACGTATCAGCGGATATACGGCTGAGGAGGCCATGGGCAATTTGTGCCAGATTCTAAAATGCAGTCGGTGTTTCGGGAAAAAATGTCCATCGGGCATTCGCAGCTGTAAGATTATCAAAGAGGGGAAATCCGAGGCCCATGAATGTTTAATAATGCATAAAGCCGGGCATAATGTGCCGGTTATTAAAAACGCCAGAGTGGTGCGAGACGATCATCAAAAGATTATCGGTGTTGTTGAAACCGTCACCGATCTCAGTGAAATATCTTTGGCCCGCCAGGAAGCCGAGCAGGCCCTGATCCGGTTGGGCGAAAAGCACCGGCTGGAAAACCTGATCGGCAAAAGCCACGAAATGCAGAAGGTGTTTGCGGCTATTAATGCTGCCGCCGCAAGCGAGGCAACGATATTAATCATGGGTGAGAGCGGGACCGGCAAGGAATTGGTTGCCGGAGCGATCCATCAGCGCAGCGCGCGCAAATCCTACCCCCTGATAGCGGTCAATTGTTCGGCCCTGACCGAATCGCTGCTGGAAAGCGAACTCTTCGGACATGTCAAAGGCGCCTTCACCGGGGCAGTCCAAAACCGCAGCGGGAGATTTGAGGAAGCCGACGGCGGCACCGTATTCCTCGATGAAATCGGCGAGATCAGCCCGTTTATTCAGGTAAAGCTGCTGCGGGTTCTGCAAGAGCGCGAAATCGAGCGCGTGGGTGATTCAAAAACCCGCAAAGTAAATATTCGCATTATTGCGGCTACCAATCGGGATCTTTATAATCGCGTTCAGGAGGGACATTTTCGAGATGATTTGTATTACCGGCTGAAAGTTTTTCCTATTGTTCTGCCGCCGCTTAGAAAACGTAAAGAAGACATTCCGCTTTTGACACGGCATTTCATTGATCAGCAAGTCCATAAAACCGGCAAAGACATTAAGGGGATCTCCCAGCACGCCATGCGTATTTTTCTGGACCACTCCTGGCCCGGAAATGTTCGCGAGCTTGAAAATGCCATTGAGCATGCCTTCGTTTTATGCAACCGGGAGCAGATCGAGATTTTTGATCTGCCGCTTGAACTTCGACAGCCGGCAGACGAATGCTGGCCGGAAGGCATAGCCGGGGCGGCTGCAAAGAAAGTTAGAATCAGCAAAAATTTGTCAAAGAAAGAGCTGATGGAACTGCTTGAAAAAAGTGATTGGAACAAAGCGGAGGCTGCCCGGCGGCTCGGTGTCAGCCGCACGGCGGTATGGAAGTATATGAAAAAGTGGAATATCCCCCTGAAAAATTCCGTGGAGAAACCATGAATATCCGGTCACAGGCGTTTACCCCTAATTCAGGCAGCAGACCGCTGCCATAGCTTTAGCCGGCTCAGGAAAAACCCGATTTAGAACCCGATGCGCATGTAGCCAACGTTGAATCGCTAAAAAAGCTTGTGCAGCTGATGAGTTTACGTACCTCGGTTCTACCACACTCGGGGCAGTTGACCTTCTTTTCATCACCGGCAAAGACCAGTTGTTCAAAACATTGTCCGCAGCATTCGCATTCATATTCGTAGATAGGCATCACGCTCTCCTGAATTATTTTTTTTTATGTTTACAGCCAAATTCTTCTAATACCGTCCAAATGAATCGGGTCGACTGTCAGACAATAAATCGACCCTGCAGGCCGATTCCCCCAGGGCCGATTTACCGCTAGTAGGGGTGATAAATGCAAATGGAGGTAAATGCCAAATTATAACCCCGGTGTAAAGGTATAAAAGCAAATTTAATGCCAAAGTTTAGGAGTTGATTTTTTTCTGCGACGTAACACCGAATTTTTTCATCCGGTTTCAGACCGTGACCCGCGAAATCCCCACCAGCAGTTTCCAGCGAAATTTCATCTATCGTACCCCTGTGCGTGACGAACTGGTAAATTAAGTCAGTCGTATCGTTTTGTCCATTGGTAAGAGAAATGCCATTGTGGTATCGCCTATTAGAACCATCAATCAGCCTGCAATAGGCCGGATTTAATCCTCCGCGACACCACCTATGTTTTCGAGCAGGGCAAAGGTGCCGAGGTTCGGGTATAATTGGCCTCGATACGCCATCGAAATCCAGCCTTTCTCTTCAGACACAACAATAATCAGGGCATCACTTACCTGGCTAAGTCCAAGAGCTGCCCGGTGGCGGCTTCCAAGACCGAGGGCTTCCAATTCCTGATTATGCGGGGCTAAGGGAAGTAGGACATTTACTTTGTGGATTTTTGAATTCCGGATAATCATGGCCCCATCATGAAGCGGGCTTCCCGGATAAAAGATATTCTTTAAAATCGCCGCGCTGACAGGCGCATCGATAATAACTCCCCCTTGAAGATGGTCATCCAGGTTGTCTTCATGCTCTATTGCGATGATTACACCGTGACGTTTTTCGCTCAGACTTGAAAGTGCAAGGACAACCTCCGCCGGAACTCTTAATTTAGAAGAGATACAGCATTTAAGGTGGGTCTGTAAGAGGTCCTGTTCTTGTTGATTGAGTTCCACCCGTATTTCGTACAATTTCTGTAAAAGATCGCTCAGATGAGAACACCGCTTCAGGCAGAGGATACAATCGTGGAGCTGAGTAACCTTGGACTTTAGTTCTTCCAGTTGTTGCTTAATTGCATCTTCTTCACTGATTAAGTATTCATCATTTAGCCCGTTCACTTTTATACTCCCGTCCTGTCAACGTCTTCTCGCCTGCCACATATCACGCCAAAAGATCCTTCAACAAAGCAAACAGTCGCGATCATTTTTCATACCCCGCATTCCTTGGCACGGACCGAAGTCATTTAGTGTCAGCCTATCAAATAATTTCGAGAAAAGCCTCAACGCCGTTTTTCCGCGTTAGATGGGCTCTTGAAACCACAGCTAAGAAGTTGTAAAAATTCCAATACGCCTAATTAGCTCCCGATGAGTATCTTGGCTTGCGCCAACAGCAGTGATTTTAAACGGTCCAGCGTCACCGGATAACCCTGTATGGGAATCCCCATCCAGTCGGAGTATTCTAAAAATGCTTCCGGCTGCTCAGCCATGTATTGATCCACATAACCGATGGCGTCCAGCACCATCGCCCCACCCGTATGCCGGGGAAAATTTTCGTTGGCCAGGCCTTTGTCCCAGCCTTTGAAGACATTGTGACGAAATTTGATCCAGCCCGGTGTCATCCACCAGACCTTATCCCCACCGGCTATTTCTTTGGCGATCAATTCGCGCTCGGCTTCGCCGGCGATCATGTCCATGCAATGCGTCGCCTTAATTCTTGCAACACCGGGACCCTGTTCTTCAATGATTTTTTGCATGGTGCGGGTGGGGTCTTCGGCGTTGACATAACAGAACTTGCCGCCATACACGACGAGTACCTTGGCTGCCTTTTCTTTGGCCTTTTTAATTCGCTGTATCAGCTGAGTTTCAAGCTCATGAATGTCTTCATGCAGTCCCGGCGTCGTAAAAAATAGATGGGAGGTATCCAGAAACCCTTCCTTTTTTAGATAATTGAGCTCAAGGCTCAACGTCCCGCAGGATACAATGGCGATGTCCGCAAACGATACATTATTCACTTTAATACCTCCTAATCCGGCATAGCCGGAATTGAAAATTGAAGATTGCAAATTAAATATTCAATAAGGACTCGGCCCGCTCAGGTTCTGTTAAACAGGCCTTTATGGCATCTTCAATTATTGACATCGGCACCAGCCCGATGAGTTTGTCTACCGGTTTGCCGCTCTTAAAAAACATCAGCGTGGGGATGCCTTTAATTCCGTATTTAGCGGGAGTTTTTGGATTATGGTCCACATTGCATCGGGTGATTCGGATTAGATCACCGTAAGCTTCGGCCAGTTTTTCAACAACCGGCCCGATTGAATTGCAGGGACCGCACCAGGGGGCCCAGAAATCCACCAGTACCGGCCTGTCCGATTGTAACACCTGAGTATCAAAAGTATTGTCATCAACCTCGTAAATGTCATTTTTCATTTTTCCCCCTGAATAGTGGATGCCGGAATAATGCCATTCACCAGCGGTTTGTAGATCGGATATTCAGCTTTTTCCTCCGATAATTGATCGATCTGATTATTTAGTGAAGTTCTTCCTTTTTAATTTTGCTCAGCCTTCTGGAGCAAATAGATAAAATCTTTCGCCAAACGTCAGTCAGCACTATTGATTATTTACCTTAATCGGTGTCCAAAGAAATCAGCAATTCGGGTCATCCGTGAGCGAGGCCCGGTAAAAGCGACGGTGGCACGATTAATACTGGACAAGGAGCCCACAAAATAGTTTCAGCTGCGATTGAACCTAAATGACCTGGATTGACACCTTCTCCCACCGCAAGGGGTGCAGCGGTCGAAGTCCCCATGACCAGCGCGTCGATTCCGGCGTTGCGAGCCAGCTTTGACATCTCGCCGACCACATCCCCGTCGGACACATTGATCGCGTAGTTTGTAAAGCCGCGTTTTATCATTTTATTAACATATATTTCCTTTAACTTGGCCTCGGCCTGGTTTATGGCTTCAAGGACTTTTTCTTCGCTTAAATTCAGGCGACCCAGTCCGTGGTAGATCCATAGCTTGGCATCATTTTCTTTGGCCAAGTTAAGGGCGTAGTTAAAAATATGATCACAGTATTCCGTCATACATGTGCCAAACAAAATTTTTTTAATCATTGTCTCTTCCTCCCTTTTTAAGGTTGAAGATTCTTTTTCGATGCCGGATTGTGGTTCACCGTCAAGCCCACCCTTGATATTCATAATCCTTTATTTAAATAAGCTGCATGATTGATGCCATGGCCACAAACATGTTTGATTAAAGACCGGTTTGACCAATAAATGCCTGTAAATTTATCTAAAAATAAACTGATTCTTACTATAGCGAAGTGGACGAATAGTCTGAAAACATACTGAAGTTAATATGAGGTAACGTTAGTTATTGCGTCGAGTAACGTATGGTAACGCTGATTAAATTTTAAGGCTGAGCTCGGAAGGTTTTGTCGGACTTCCCACTGCAGTTGAATTAAAGGAAAATATAGATTGCTTACAGCCGGTGGCAAGATTGCCACTCAGCGGGCACAGACCGTAAAGATCCGCCACTGCATCGGAGCGGCTGAAAATGCCGACGATCCAGGCGGTCCCAACGGTTGATATCGACGACAGTCAGTTTGTCCATCTTATCCGGATCGATCTCCTCCGATCTGCAATAGCCGAAGAGGTCTTTGTGAAGTGACAGAAACGCCCGAACATTCGGGTTGAGGCTTGCCGGCAAAACACTCACAATGCCGGGATACAGCAGATTTGCCGCAACAATGGATGCCAATGCATCGAAATCGGTGCCTTTATGGCTTTGAAACCTTACGGTTGGCAGAAGCTTGGGGGCTTTTCGGTTATTGTACCGGTGTCGGCTTATTTAGGACAAAAACCCTCTAAAAACAAATAAGAAGGGAAAGAAAGGAGGTTGGGTGATGAAGCAAGTAATAAGAGAGTATGGAAAGGGTTTGCCCATCTTTATCTGCATTTTGTTCAGCGTTGGGACGCAAGTCTTGGCTCAAGAATATGAAAAAGAAACCTATATGCCCGTTGTCATAAAGGAGGATTTTCAGACGACTATGGCCCGGGATAAGGCCGAAAAGGACAGGTTCATGAAGCGGCAGATGGACTTACTCGAGGAGCGTTACGATCTAAGCAGTCGACCTGCTGATGGGCTGCTAATGTGAGGAGGAAGAAAGCCTATCCAGGAGGGAGTGCGTGTCAGACTGCCTGCGGGCATGACCTGGGATAAGCTGGCGATGATGTCTCCCGAAGAGATCCGGGAAAAGGATTTGTTTCCAGAGGGGTTTTTGCCGTTGCCCCATGTAAAGCACAAGACAGGCGGTCAGGTCTTTCCCGCAAACCACATTGACGGAATAATGAAGATGGAAAAACGATCCCTGGAACGTTTTGATGTGGAATTTGACCTTCCGGATCATTTTATTCCGGAGTTCCCGCCTCCCATGTATCTGACGACCCACCCGGAGCTCGGAGATGTTTCGCAAGGAAAGCTTCTCAGTATCAAGAACTACTATGAAATCATGCTCGGAATCATCACACCGGTTCAAATGGAAGGCCTGAGGCTGCTTCTGACGCCTTTTCCTCAGCAGCAGTTTAACCAGACCGAAGACAGGAAAAGTGAAGAGCCAAGCTTCGGCGTTACCTGCTTTGATTGCCACACCAACGGCGCTTTTCATCTTAATCCGGACACGCGCCCCCAGGCCCCCCGCCTGAGACTCGACACCGTAAGCCTGCGAGGGATGTACAACCAGCAGATTCACGGCTCTAAACGGTCGCTCAGGTCCGTTGAAGACTTCACGGAGTTCGAGCAACGATCGGCTTACTTTGACGGTGATCATGTGATCGCCGCTAAAAAAGGTGTAAATTTGCCCGATCGCGCCAGCCAGGTGGCCCTTATGGCTCAGTTTCAGAATATGCTGGATTTTCCACCGGCGCCCAAACTGAATGAGTTCGGCAAGCTCGACCCGGCAAAAGCAAATAAAGAAGAATTTTTCGGTCAAGAGGTATTCTTCGGCAAAGGCCAGTGTGCGGCTTGTCATCCAGCGTCTTTCTACCTTGATGACAAGATGCATGATCTTAAGGTCAGCCGCTTTTACAATCCGAGGATGAGCAACGGAAAGTGGATCACCGGTGTGGGACCCATCAAGACATTTACCCTGCGTGGGATCAAAGATTCGCCTCCTTATCTGCATGACGGGCGCTGTCTAACCCTTGAAGACACTGTTGAATTCTTCAACCTTGTTACTCGCTTGAACCTGACTAAAGAAGAGAAAAAGGCCCTAGTAGCATTTATGCGATGCCTGTAGCGGCAGTTATCAATGAGTGCCGGAAGGATCCCGGCCTTCACATTGGTTGATATTGCATGAGGGAAAATAGATACTTACTTAACTGCCTCTGCGATCTTATGAAAATACATTATTGGGGGTATTTATGAAAAAACTGGCCCTGTTTGCTTTTAACGGCGACTCTCTTTGCTTTGTCCATGTTCTCTTGAATGCTGTCGACCTGAGAGAAAAGGGCATGAAGTCAAGATCGTCATGGAAGGATCAGCCACAGGGCTGATTCCGACGATAGCGGAAGAGGGCAATCCTTTGTTTTTGCTTTACAGTAAGGCAAAAGAACAAAATCTAATCGCTGGGGCCTGCAGAGCCTGCTCGTCGAAAATGAAAGTCACCGCAGCGGTTGAAAAGGAGGGATTGCCGTTTTTAGACGAGATGTCAGGACATCCCAGTATGAGCCGATACCTAAATGATGGTTACAAAATAATCGTTTTTTAGGGATAATATAAAAATCTTTAAGGAGAAAGGAACAGAAACCTTGCCTGAATTTGGATCCCCTTTTGCCGGGCTGGCCAAGGACAGAAAGCTTACCCATAAAGAATTGATACGCGCGATTCGATTTATGATCGCCGCCGAGTACGAGGCCATCCAGCTTTACATGCAGTTGGCAGAATCCACCGATCATGAATTGGCAATAGAAGTGCTGAAAGACATAGCCGACGAAGAGCGGGTTCACGCCGGTGAATTTCTCAGACTTTTACATGCACTGGCTCCGGATGAAGAAAAATTTTATAACGAGGGCATTGAAGAGGTAAATGCGATAATTAAAAAGTTAGGATCAGAGTAATGATCATTTCGATATTTAGATAGCGACCGAAGCCGCCGGTGATCTGAATCCGGTCCACCCGATAACGCAACTTTTTTTTCAATCCACGATTGAGCCGATCCAGATCGCTGACGGAATCAGCAAGGCTCGGCGGATCGAGATCAAGGGCGATTTCAGTCAGCACAGGCGTGATTTCACCGGCGGTTCCCTGCAATTGTTCGCTGGCCTCTTTGGCCATCCCGACAATTAAAAATGACACCTTGCGGGTTTGCAGCTCTTAAGCTGCAGCGCTATCCGCGTCCAGCAGCTTTTGGCCGCCCATTTTTTCCAGAAACCAGATAGGGCATGATGAGCGAAATTTGCAATACAGCTCAGGGTCCTGGCATTTCAGGCATTCCTCGCACAGGTACCGATCATGTTTCATACATAAAAAGCGGGTTTCGATCTCGGGATGGCAGGCACATGCGCCCATAAATAAGGTCTCCTCTCGATTCCGATGCTGATCGGCTGTCGGCACCAAATTTAGGCTCTGGCTGCAGCCATGATTTGTTCGCGGGCACCGGCAGTAATTGAGGACTTATTTCCTATATGTGATGGATCGATTTCTTTGCCCGATCGAGCCCTATCACTTTCGATATACTGCTCTGCGGCCGTGGCGGCAATGGCGGCATTGCCTACCGGAATAATTTTCTTAGATCGGCGGTTGCCATCGGATAATAAATCGACCCTGCAGGCCGATTCCCACAGGGCCGATTTACCGCTGATAGGGGCGTGAGGTACAAATGGAGGTAAATGCCAATTTCTAACCCCTGTGAAATGAAAAAGCAAAATTAGTGCCAAAACTTAGTGGTTGATTGTTTTCCACGCCGTAATTCCATATTTTTTCATACGACTCCAAACCGCGATGCTTTTGAGGGCCTTAATCAGTCCTTTTGCCGGCCAGTACAAAGCGGCCGTCCAGCAGATCAGCGGATTGGATACTGCCCTCAACAAATTTTTTTTCCCCGAATAAATTGATGAGCCAAAATCCCTGACCTTCGGCCTCTATGCGAGCGATGTCTTTCATGATTTCCTTTTGTTCATTTCCTGAATTCATATATGCGGTGCTCAAGCACATGGCTTCCTCCTGATGCATATTTTATAGTTTCTTTCCTTTGGCTTCCCTGCCTGTGGCGGCGTAATACACCGTGTTTTTTTTACGCTCGGCGCGGATTTGATTCGTGCGCATCAAAATGCCGAGGTATTTTGATACCTCATTCAGATGCATACCGAATATATCCGCTATCTGTTGCGCGGTGCAGGGTCGCCGCTGCAGCATGGAAAAAATTGTTGCCTGGTTTGCCTGTATATGGTTGGCATGCGTGGCCCTGAACTCTGCAATAATTTCTGCCGGCGGGTCAAAAAGAAGGGGCAGGGCCTGCATGCTTTCTTCGGACAGGGCCGTGGCATAATCCTCGGCCGGCGGTCGAACAGCGGTATTCAACTGGATGCGGTCCGGGCCGATCTCCTTGGCATGGTCGGCGATTTTGCCGACATCAGCCGGCATTGAATTCATCCCGGCGATTAGGAAGACCTCCATCCAAAGCTGTCCCTTGAATTGCGCCCGAAAGTCTATTTGTCCCTGGACAAGTTGATCAAACTGCAACTGGTTATGAGGACGGTTCACCCACTGGTAGGAAGCCTGATTCCAGGCGCTCAAAGAGACCTTCACCACGTTGGCACCGGCAGCCGCTTTCCGCACTTCCGGCAATTGCAGCATTGTTCCGTTGGTCAGGAGAACAGCGGGAATGGCGGTTTTCGAGCGAATGAACTCAAGAACTTTCCCGAAGCCCGAATGCAATGTCGGTTCTCCGGAACCGGAAAGGGTGATATAGTCCGCTTGACCGTCTGTTTCAAGCCACTCTGCCAATTCGGCCAGGACGTTGTCTGTTGGGACATATTCTTGCCGGGTTACCGTCTTTGCCGTGGTTCGTCCCAACTGGCAAAAAACACAATCCAGACTGCATGTCTTATAAGGGGTCAGATCAACACCCAGCGACCGGCCGAACCGGCGCGACGGCACCGGGCCAAACAGATATTTATAATTCCCCATTGGTCGGTTTTCCTTTATCTTGATTTATCTCCCCGGTCGAAGTGTTTTTCATCCGACCGGCAGGCCGGGTTTGGCCGGACTTCATGTAATTATCTGCATAATTAGTGCCATCGTTTGTTCCAAGGCTCAAAGGCGCCGGTGGGTTCTTGTGGAAATACAAATTATAATAAAAACTAATGAATCATACAGAATGATTCCCTAAAGCACAATGATTCCATAAAGAATTGATGAACTAAGGCGGAAAGGGTGAACGGCTGCGCCGGTAACAACCCAGATAAAGTAACGTTACAGTAACGCTTAATAAAATTACAGAAAGACCCCACCCTGTCGGTCACAAGCCATGGAATATCGGGTATTACAGGAAAGGGAAACCAAAAGGATAGGTGAATCCAAGAGCCGTGAGATAGACAGGTGTTGAAAGGTAAGGCGCTGAATGCAGGATGGATGTTGTGAGTTGACGGTTGTCAGTTGTGGACAATAAAGATGACGCGCTACATATCATTTCTCTTCGATGAGTGGGATATAATTCCACGCAATTTTTTTGCAACCAACCCCGGACAAAGAACGACTGACACCTGATCAATCTTTAATACCTGGATCAAAGCTACGGATATTTGACGAGATTTGACGTGGTAAAATAAAAAAGGCTTTCAGCACAACTGCCTGAAAGCCTTGATTTTATTGGTGGGCCGTGTTGGAATCGAACCAACAACCTACTGATTAAGAGTCAGGTGCTCTGCCTAGTTGAGCTAACGGCCCATGCGCATCTCATTTTTAATAACGGCGTTTGGTACCAACTTTGCAGCCATATGTCAAATTTTTTTTTGAATGTGCGCGATAAAAGTTTGTTGTATGTGGTCGGTTGTCCCTTGTTAAAAAAATCGCTGTGCCAAAAGCGCTGCGTGCAGTGAGCACTTCGTTTTAGGAGCGCTGCGCTTGAGGCAAAAAAGGATTAATCCATTTTAAAATGTAAGATGCGCCTAAATTTACGCGTTTTTCAACCACCGCAATTGTTTCGTCTGCCAAATTTCTATGGCACCTACAGAATCTCTGAATGATCGCATACACCATTCGGTAGTGTCCTAATTTGGGAAAGAAATAAAGGAATGATAAAAATCAATCAAGATTAAGAGTTTGCAAAAGAATCAATGCTTGGAGAAATTCCAGCTTCATAATACTGTGCATTTCTATTGAGATAGAGGGAGATTTGCGTATCGTTTTTCTGTTTTTAGTAGTTTCTTGTATTTTGAATTACATAATTTACATACATATTTAAATCCGTTTCTTTTGTCATTTATTTTTTTAAGCAAATCGGACCGTTGTATATTCAAACTTCGTTAAATCACAATAACAAACTTTATTAAATTTAGATTTAAAAGTGGAATCAATGTTTCCATATCAGATAGCGTGTAAAGAGATGGTACAATATTTTTTACACGCATCTTTTCGTGTAGTCAAAACATGAAAAAAATAATTATCAAGCAAATAATTACCCGCAAGCTTATATTTAGGTTCCTAATTTTATTAGTATAATTGTCTTGTGATTTTTTATCGTAATAAACTTGCTGTTTCAGATTATTTTTTGCAAGATGTTATCTGGTAGAATCGATTTATTAGAAATTTAAATCAAGAGGTCTTATTTAAACCGACTTATTTTTTAAGGTAGCTCCTATTTTTTTCATTGGTTTCGTGCGATAAGCTAATTCTGTTAGGGCTTTGTTCCATATCCTTCAAAACTTTCTAGCACCTCATTAATGATTTCTTTTTCTTCTTCCGATATTTTATTAAAAGGAATATTATTTTTTTTGCTTATACTGTAGATTATAAATTCGTCCCCGGTATTGGATATGTTTGCGCCCTCTTTAATAATACCTTTTTTTTCCAAATCATCTAAATATTTATATATTTTTTTATCAAAAGGACCGTAATGATAACGAACATATTTGAAATCTGTTATTTTATTCATCCCCTTAGGATGGCGACAAGATCCACAAGGTAGGATAATTTCATCAAGCTGGTAACTGATACATCGGGATGATTTTTGATGATATAAGTTAATGTCTGAAGGGTTTTCAATTGAGGCATCTTGATATTCCCTGTAGTGTTAAATTATTGGGAATGTACCGAAACAAGGGTGTTTTGTCAAGATGCTAATTTTTAAATTGAAAGTTCAATCAAATCTCCAATTGTCCACAGTCTATTATCAACTTTGGCTTCCATTGCCGGTGTCACATCCAAAGTTTTATGAATCCTCACAAAATTATAATGAGCAAAATGCAATGCAACAGCAGCTTTCAGGTTTTCAAGCTTTTTACTAAAAGCATTCGTTAATCTTGTGAATCGCCGCATTGACATTCTCATGGTTAAATTTTGACGTTCAACATAGGAAGTGGAAATATCTTTATAATTTGGATTACCAACAATAACGTTTTTTTCGACATCGACGACTTTGGGTGGGCTGTACCTACCGGGTCCAATCGCTTCCGCTTCATATGACTTTACAATCTGACCATAATCAACATTATCACCAAACCCACCTTCAACAGCATCAACATAATGGCAAGCATATCAGA
This sequence comes from uncultured delta proteobacterium, assembly GCA_963769935.1. Taxonomy (GTDB): domain Bacteria; phylum Desulfobacterota; class Desulfobacteria; order Desulfobacterales; family JAFDCJ01; genus JAFDCJ01. The sequence goes on from CAVYNY010000032.1 coordinate 275,611, forward strand.
GCTTAATTGAATTCTATTAGAAAGCCGAGATGATAAATCATCTATGAATTGATGTTGCCATATCAATATCACGTTTTCCGACTTTATGTGTAGGAACCAATTTAGAATCGGCATCAATGGCAACCCATGTCCAGAAATCACCACATTGATTAATATCATCTGTTGGTTTTAAATGGCGCTGTTTCTTTCCGACATAACACCATATTTCATCGACCTGGATCTTTTTGCATTTCAGATTCACCATTTTTTCATCCATGAATTTTTGACAGGCATTGCCGACATGAACCATCAAGCGTAGTAATTGTATCCCTATGAACGCCTGTCATTCTTTCAGTGGATCTAACAGAACATCCCTCGACAATGCCGAAATAACCATTTCTTGTTTGTGGGATTTTAATTTATTCATTGCAATATCCTTAAAATGTATTATATTATTAAAATGAGTTTAGTGGAGCCACCGGGAATTGAACCCGAGCAATCGGGTGTAAACCCCAACTACAAGCGCCCAACTTTGCCCCCACAGTTTTATTTAAAGGGGAAACAGGTTGAGCCACCAACTTGATTCCCCTTTTTTATTAGCATGTTATTGTTTTCATGGTATATATAATAATTTTATTATATTCTGTCAAGAAAAAAAGCTTGCAAATATAATATTTTTGTTATATTATGTGGTCAAATATTCAACTCTACGATTATATTAACCAAAACGGAAAAAATATTGTAAAAGAATGGGGATTGTCTTTCGAGAAAAGATTTCGAGGAAAATTAGATAGTAAGGTTGATATGCTATTAATCGCTGGCGCCAATCTTCGCCTAAATTATTGCGAGATTTACTAAATGTAAACATATTAAAGAATTAGCTGTTAATGGTACTATAGCACTTAGATTAATGTTATGCCGTGGTCCTTATAATATGATTAAAGAATTCACATTTTTACTTGGAGCAATCGAGAAAGATAGAAAATATATTCCATCTAATGCCCCCAAAAGGCAGATAAAAATAGAAATAATCTGATGAATGGGAACGGAGGAAGATGTAAAACATGAAAGATTTAATCAATAGTCTCATCAATAATTTTAAAGATAAGGATTATCGACATGGATATGCTGATGAATTTTTAAATGCGAGTATAGCAACTCAAATCAAGGTCTTGAGAGAACAGCGGGGATGGAATCAGAAAGATCTAGCCGATAATACCAATATGAAACAACCAAGAATATCCATATTAGAAAATGTTAATTATTCTTCATGGAATATAAAAACATTGAGGCGATTGGCCGAGGCGTTTGATTTAACATTATGTGTGTATTTTGAAAGTTTTGGCAAAAGACTGGATGATATAATTAAATTTAGTCGGGAAAATCTTGAACGGCTATCATTTGATGAAGATCCAGCTTTTAAAGATGATAATGATCAAATAAAAGCTACTATAAATAATGCATTATTGGCGACTAATGAAGAAATAAATAATAATAATAGTTTTGGCGAGGGACCCATAGATCTTTTCTAAGTATCGTGACAAGGAAAAGATAAATTCTATAAAGAGATTTTTAGAACAAGAAAATGCCAATAAAGATATTAAACAATTTGCAATGAAATGAAAGGTCATTAATATGGATTTAATATCAGTTATGAAGGCACGTTCTGTTTGGTTAATACGAATAGTAGATTTAAACCCAAAAGGTTTATATTTAATTAATTTAGGAAAGGCAATTTCAGAAAGATACCATTTTTTAACAATCCCTAAAAAAGAAGATATTGAACAAGAAAGAACTAAAGTTTTCTAAGGGCATGTTCATCAATAATCAGCAAATTCAAATAGGTGTTGGCTTGAGCAGCTTTCAATGATGGATTAGTGGTCGATACACGATCGTCAACAACTGATTCAGATGCATTTCTTGTTGATCTACTTGATTGGGCATCTGATAAATGTGAACTTGTTCCTTACGAAAATATACTATCAAAGAGGATGTATTATAGTGAATTATTCGTAAAAACAGATAAAACGTTAAGCCTGCTCAATCCGAAGCTAACTGATCTAAAAAAAATCTTGATAATTCAATTCCGTGGAAAGTAAATCCAGAAAACCCAATTAAAACAGCGGGTATTATAATGGCCTCAGATCCATCCTTACAAAATGCTCCTGGCATGTTCATTTTGAAAGAGCTGCAAATACTCCATTTTCAGAAAATAGATATTATTCTGCAGCACCCTTGCAAACAGAAAAGCATTCGAACTTTTAAACAAATTCGAAAAAATATTATCATAAATGAAAACAGAAATAAAAACCGCAATATTAAATCTCCATAAATGCAAGTCAAAATGGATAGAATCAGTTCCAGTTAAAGAAACCTTCCAAGGTCAAACTGTATGGGAAGGAATTGTTCAAGTATTTGATTTGATAGATCACCCAACAGCTAAAAAATGCTATGCATGGTCATATGAAACGGTGATTCAGGGAAAAGAAAGTTTGTTGCGGTATTGCATCAAGATCCGGTTAAATCACCGGAAGATGCTGTGAGGGCATTTATTGTTAGTGAATATAAAACCAAAAAGGGGATAGAAATAATGGCCAATAAAAAAAGAACGTCAAAGATCATCGCATCGTTGTCCGCAAAAATCCTTCAAGATGATAATGCATCAAATATACAAAAACAATTGGCCGCTTCGGCCCTCGCTCAATCACGCACAAAAAAACAAACAGGCGCAGAGATGGAAGATATCGCTTCAAGGGTATTAAAAAGTAAAAAATATAGTAACGAAACAAAAAGCCTTGCAGCTTCAGTCTTATCTCAATCTGTTAAAGATAGATAGAATTTAACATTCTATAAGATCTGTTGTTTTTAATATGCTGCGCGCAGGTATATGAATAACGCCAGAAACTTGTAATGCGTCTCCATTTATATCACCCATATTTGGCGCAAGCGATTTCACATCATCATCATCACAAATAAGAAATCCAACAGATGCACATAATATAGGATCCGTTTTTTTATAATTACTCAAATATTGCCATTCTGGCGATGGCCTTACACTATCAAGCCATTCGATCATCACCAACCTAACGTCAACTTTTTTTTTATTTTTCATTTTAAACCCAAATTAGGACACTACCCACCATTCGTTAAATTCCCTTAAAAAATCCAAGTTCAGATCTAAATTTCATTTGACCAAAAAAGACTGGGACTACATTACCACCAAAGGTCTTGAAACCATCAAAGAGCACGCCTATCAATTTATAAATTCCAGGGTTGCGCCTGCTTTTCCGAAAAATGATGGCAAGCAAACACCGATGAGAGGGCATCCGGTCTTCATCGCTCAACATGCAACCGCCACCTGTTGTCGGGGATGTATTTCAAAATGGCATGGGATCGAGAAGGGTAGAGCGCTGAATAATTCTGAGGTCGATTATATTGTGAGGTTGACTATGGGGTGGATAGAAGGGCAGATGGATTATTGAGAGTTGATGTATAGCGTATATTATGGATATATTTGATCAGTAGATTTGACCGCAAATTGACAGCAAAAATGTTTAATTTGACGAGATTTGACGTGATACAATAAAAAAGGCTTTCAGCACAACTGCCTGAAAGCCTTGATTTTATTGGTGGGCCGTGTTGGAATCGAACCAACAACCTACTGATTAAGAGTCAGGTGCTCTGCCTAGTTGAGCTAACGGCCCTTGAACCATTCATTTTTAATGAACGCGATAGGTACCAACTTTGTAGCCATATGTCAAATTTTTTTTTGAATGTGCGCGATAAAAGTTTGTTGTATGTGGTCGGTTGTCCCTTGTTAAAAAAATCGCTGTGCCAAAAGCGCTGCGTGCAGTGAGCACTTCGTTTTAGGAGCGCTGCGCTTGAGGCAAAAAAAAATTAATCCATTTTAAAATGTAAGATGCGCCTAAATTTACGCGTTTTTCAACCACCGCAATTGTTTCGTCTGCCAAATTTCGAAAATTCCCCTTTACACGTTCCAGCCTTTTCTCACCCTCCCACCTTCAGGCGGG
>CAVYNY010000033.1:0-93620 GCA_963769935.1 uncultured delta proteobacterium
CCAAAAGGCACTACAAACGCCGGGTTGCTGTCTGCGATAATATTGCCGAAAGCATCGTAATCTAATTTTCTTTACCACATTACCGGAAGAATCTGCAACCACTCTTAGAGATCCGACCTGGTCATAGGTCAGATAGTAGGTGACGCCTTCGGTTGTCATCGCCGGCGGCATGCGATCGTCGGCATATTCAAAGCGCATCAACAGGTTGTCGGCACCGTCATAAACCGCCAAAAGACGCGTTAATCCCTGCCAGAGGTATTTTTCGACGATAACGCCGTCGATCTTCTTGGCGATTCGCCTGCTTAATGGGTCGTGAAGGTACTCGATAAATCGGCCGTCCGGCAAATCGACGCTTAGCAGCTCTCCGCGGGAGGAGTATGTGTAGCCGGTTATGTCACTGCCGTCGGTTTTGGTGGTTAAAAAGCCGTCCAGATCATAGACGTACGTCACCGATCCGGCCGACAGCAGATGATCTTCATCGGAGTAGCTATAGGTTCTTCCGGCAATCCCCCGCAGGGAGTTCATCTCATAGGTTCGGGTACCGTTTAAGTCATAGTGGTATTCTTCCACGAGGATGCTGTCTTTGGTTACCGTCAGCAGGCGCCCCATGGTGTCATAGGTGTATCCATAATCGGAAGTCGTTCCGGCCACGGTCTCCGTCTTGTCGGTAATTCGGCCGTTATCGTCCCGGATCAACGACCAGGAGGCAACATTTTGGCTGTTGACGTTAATGGTTTGAGAATCCACCTCGCCATAGCCGTTGAAGGTGCGGGCAAGGTTCAATGCACCGCCGCTCACGGATTCGGGCAGCCCGTTATCCGCATTACGGGCGATGGTGAAGCTCCCCGCTCCCGCCAAAAGGCCATCATTGTCATAGCTATAGTTGACGGCAGCGCCTGCGTAAGTGAAACCCGACACGTCAAAGTCGTGGTTGTAGGTGTAGCCCAACGACTGATTAAGGGTCCCGGTCTGCGTTTCGGATGTGACCAGTTTGCCGTCATAGCCGTAAGTGATGGATTCGGACCCCTTGGTGATTGAATCAACCTTCTTGCTGCACAGATAGGTAAAATCGATATTGCCTTCCGGGGTTCTGATCTGCCGGAGTTTTGATTTGTCTTCCGGATTTGCCGGATCGGCATAGTCATTGATAATGGTTTTGCCCGAAGGAAAGTTGGTCTGAATCAATCGCCGGTCCCGGTCGTAAATGTAGCTGTAGCTGCCGCTCAATGGCGTCTGGTAGGAGCTGTTCAGATTTACATTATTAAATCCGAAACCATGGCTGACATCCAACGGATTGGTCAACACGGTCATGTTGCCGTTTTTATCATAGGCAAATCCGACAGACCCGCCATCCGGACGGCTGATGCCAATCACCCGCCCCACCGCATCGTAGCTGTAGGTGGTGGTTTGATTCTCCGGGTCGGTGACGGATTCAAGGAAGCCCTGCGCATTGTAGGTAGCCGTTGTTTGCCGGGTATTGGCTGTGATGGATGTCAGCCTTCCCCGGAGATCATACCCATAAACAGTATCAAAAAAGCCCGGCAGGCTGACGCGTTCGGTCAAAAGCGTATCGGGGTTATAGAGCGTTGTTATGGTGCGGCCCTCCGGAGAAGAAACGGTTATTTGGGATTGCAAGGTGTTCTTAGCAAATGTTGTGGTCTTGTTGTTGACTCTGACGGTTTCGGTGATCAGATCCGGTATATCATCCGAGTCGGTATCCTGGTACGTCTTATTCAGCTGGACCACCTTGTGCAACCCGGATGGGGTGCTTTCGGTCATATCGCTTAACGTCTTGAACTTATATTCCGGATCGACATCATAGATATATTCAATATCCATGCCGCAGGCCAGCGACTGATTGACCGTTAATCCGTCGCCGGATCTGCTGAACACACTTTGGCCGCCGGCAGAATCCGTAACATTGGACGTGTAGACACCGGAAAAATCCGTATTATCAACATAGGAAATGACATTATTTTCCGCCGTGGTCATTTCAACGCGGACATCCCCATTTTCATCCACTGTCCGGGTATAGTTCCAATGGCCGTCTTCGTCATCGCTCACATCGGTTAACCGGCCCCGGTCATCAAAGGCATGCACAAACCGGTTTCCTTCCGGCTCGATCTCCAATGTCATCAGGCCGTCTGGCAGTGTACTCAAATTCATAGTAGCTCTGGTCGGCATAGGTTACCCGGGTGAGGCGGTTATGGGCATCGATGGTCAGCTCGGTTCGAATCCCATCCGCGGAAATCACTGCCGTCGGTACCCCATTGCCGTCACGCTCAATAGTAATAGGATTACCGAATTGGTCGGTGATGGAGATCAGGTTGTTCTGTTCATCGTACCCGAACTCATAAAGCGCAATGCCGCTATCGATATCAATGGTTTTTTTATGAAGCCCGGTACTGGACATGATATAGCCGACCCCGCTCTCTTCCGCAAAGGCAATGTCTGCCGTATCCATGGCTTGTTGTATTACGGCGGCTGCCGGGTTAACCTTACGGACGCGGTGGTAGTATAAATCCGCGATAAAAAGATTGCCGTCCGGATCCACCAGAACATCTTGAGGGCGGCCCATTCTGGCGTTGGTTGCAGCACCGCCATCGCCGGCATACCCATCACTATCGCTGGGGATACCCGCTACCGTGGTGATGATCCCATTGGGATCCACCTTGCGAACGCACCGTTTCCACCAATCAGCAAGGTAAAGGTTGCCTTCGGAGTCCAGGGTCACGGCGAATATGGAATTGAGATATGCCTGCGTTGCAAGGCTACCGTCTTCTGGTTCCAGATTCGACCCCCCGCCGGCAACCGTTGTTATGACGCCTGCCGGGTCTACCTTGCGGACTCGCCCCTGCTCTCCGATATACAAGTTACCCTCATCGTCTACAAAGACATCCTCAGGCTGATTCAATTGCGCGGCAATCGCAAGCCCTCCATCCCCTGCCGAGCCGTGTGAACCGTTTCCGGCTACTATCGTCACCAATCCGGATGGATCCCTTTTGACAACCTGATTACGTTCACTAATCGCAGCATAGATGTTACCTTGATTATCTACATGAATACCATTGTATAGTATTCCTCCCACCCCACATGTGCCTATCACATCGCTCTGAATTCCCTCAGGGGTTATCTTTTTTACGCAGCCACCATCACCGCTGACCAGAGATAGGTATCCGCTGTAATAAAGATTACCCTCCGTATCCGTGGCTAAATAACCGCCGTACATGTTCCTTGTGTAGAAGAGGTCTGCAAATTCGGTTACGGTTCCGCTGGGAGCCACCTTAAGAATGTAAGACCGCCAATATTGAAAACTTACCAGGTGGGAGCTGTAGATATACAGGTTTCCTTGAGAATCCATGGCCAACGCGCTTGGGGTCGGTATTTGCGCCTGAGTTGCAGGGCCCCCCATTCCTCCATAGTATGAGGAGTTACTGCCATTACCGGCATAGGTATCAATAACGGCGACATTATTTCTCGTAATGGTACCGTCTCCTTTGAAAAGAACGGAGGTATCCGTGGGACTGAGCCAATGATGAGAAGAAATCGACCAGCCCTCGGCCAGGGTCCCTTCACCCCGGGTAACGCTTACTTCTGAATCTTGCCAGAGAACTACCGGCTGCCGGGCCGGAATCGTCAGCATGGCGGTTCCGGTTAACCCAAAGGCACGAGCCACATTGGGAGGAACCGTATAAAATCCGTTATAAACAAAACCGATTCGTATATGGCCTATCACCGTACCGGCTACGGGATTGCCCCAGTTATCCAGTCCATCCCATTCAATTTCTGCAATTTGGTTTGCTTCGGCCGGCAATTCAACCTCATAATTTTTCCCTGCGACATTGAGTTGGACGATTATTTTTACGAGGGTCTCAGGTACCGTATCCCCGCTGGCAGGTATGGTGAAGACGCCGGGTTTATACCCCGCCACGCGATTGCTGGCATAATGAAGGGTCATCTCCGTCCCGGGAATATTAATGTCCTCGTGAAAAATACGACCGCGCTGCTCGATAAAAGACCCAAACTGACGTTTATCGCAAGGGCTGTCTCCGGCGGCCTGTCCGCCGCTTCCTGAACCCGTGCTCGCGGAGGAAGACTGGTCAGCAATGGCATTTCCTTTGGGATTCGGAGGACTCGATGGTTGCTCGGCTCTTGCTGAATAATTCCAGTCGCTCGGGGTAAAATGGGTAGTTGCAGCTCTCCAGAAAGTTGCTCCGGGTGCATATCGCTGGCTGTCGCTCAGCCCCTGCACTTCGTCGCTGTAGGACTGATCCCCGTTAAGGTCATCGGGCTGGCCGTTTCCATCGGCATCCAGAGCATCCACCGTTCCATCGGCGTCGGTATCTAAAAGCTGCACTACCAGGCCGTTGTCATCCGGTACCCAGACGCCTTTATCGCGGTCGTAGTATCCCACCGGTACAATCAAACCCACCGGCAACTCCAGAAAATTATCCACCCAGGCAATCACAGGTTTTTCAAACCGCACCCGCTCGGCCCCATCCACACGAAGCTCCGTACAAAAGGTAAACGCTGATGTCGGCGGCAGCTTGGCCGGCATGGATTCCGGGGTGGTGTATTCGGTTGCCCTGATGGTGATAGTGTTTAATTGTTGGACATCGTTGCCGTTTTCATCGACCAGATAAGCCTGGTTGTCACCGGTAAGGACCATGGTAACCGCACGGGCTCCTGATGCATCGGCTACTTCCGTGCTCTTGGCCGTGATCACGGTATCCGGGTTGCCGTCAAAAGTCATGGTGGTAGAAACCGGATCCTGGGCGATCATGACGACAGTGTCGACCACAGCGGAGTCGTTCCATGGGACATACACCTTTCGATGGATGGGAATGAGTCCTTCCTTTTGGAAATTAACTGTCAGGCTTCCGCCGCCTTCGACGGGTATGGAGTATTTTCCTTGCTCGTCTGTAACCACGGTACCATATTCCGGATGGCTGTGGATTGTAATTGATACCTCAGCAAGCGCAGCCCCAGCCGAATCACGCACTTTGCCGGTAATTAACGCAAACCGTTTGGGGTCGTACTGGTCTACCGTAGCGTCCTGAGGCACCAGGTCTTCGTAGTTTTCACCGAATGATCCTTCCGGCTGAGGCTCCACAATGCCAAGAACGGATATTGTTACAGTTTTGCCGGTCGATCCCCCCGGGCCTGTAACCGTGAGGGTATAGGTGGTAGTGTGCACCGGGGTGACAGTAATCGAATCGTTCAAGGCCACACTGCCGATCCCGTTGTCAATGTGAGCACTTTGGCCGCCCGTGGTTGTCCAGGATAAATCCGTTGCCTGTCCTTCGTTAATGGTTGTTGATCCGGCATTGAAGTATACAACCGGTGGTGAGACAGGTCCGAGGGAGATGACCAGATCCACCGCAGAACCCTCTATCACAGACGAACCTCCAGTTGGACTTTGGCTGATTACATGGTCGGAAAGTACGACGTCGCTGTCTGCAGTGCTGATATTGCCGACTGCCAGATCAGTCTCCAGAATGGCAGATTGGGCCAAACTCAGATCCAGATTGACAACATCCGGAACCTTTACCTGACGTGGCAATGCGGTTATTTTTACCATATCAGGTTTGCTGTCCAGACTGCCGTCATTAACAATCAGTTCAATCTCATAGACTCCGCTAGGATCTGCAATAAAAGTCGGCGCCGCTTGTGAAGGATCCGACAGCACGGCTGTGCTCCCCTCGGGGGCCGACTTCAAGGACCACTGAAAGCTCAGGGTATCGTTGTCCACATCGCCGGACCCACTGCCATTCAAGACAACTCGATCCAGTCGGGAAACGGTCTGATCCGATCCGGCATCGGCGATGGGCGCATCGTTGACGGCAATGATGAAAAGGCTGATCGTTGCCGGGCTGCTGGTTAAAAGACCGTCGCCGGCGGTGAAGGAAAACGTGTCGGGACCGTGGTAATTTTGCTCCGGGGTGTAAATGAGATCCGGAGCACTGCCGCTGAGAGTCCCGTGAGAAGGTCCTGCATTGATCTGATAAATCAATGGATCATTGTCCACATCCTGGGCGGTCAAGACTATGGAAATGGGTTCATCTTCAGCCAGCTCCCGGCTCTGAGGCCCGGCGACGGGTGCATCATTGATTGAAGCGATGGTAATCGTCACCAATCCGGTGTCAAAGCCGCCGTTTCCATCGCTGACCGTATAGCTGAAGCTGTCATGGCCATGATAGTTTAAAAACGGTATGTAGGTAAGCATACCTTCGCCGTTGTGCTCCACTATTCCCATCGATGCCTGTGTAAAATCGGAGATAGATAATACATCCCCATCGACATCATCGTCGTTTGCCAGCACGTTGATTTCTGCTGAGCTATCTTCGCCGATAACGGCCGAGTCTGCCGTGGCCGTCGGCGCATCATTCATTGGAGCTACGACGAAGGTGACGATCGCAGGCTGCGAGTCCCATGTTCCGTCATTGACCCGGAACTCCAGGGCGTCGATGCCGTTGTAATTGGGTGCCGGGGTGTAGGTCACATCGGGAGGATCGCCGTCGAGGATGCCATGAGCGGGTTGTAATGTAACTTGATAAACTAAGGTATCCCCATCCACATCAGCGGCGCCCAGCACAACGGATAGGGATGCATCCTCGTTCAGATTCACCGTTTGCGCTTCGGCGATCGGCGCATCATTCACCGGGAGTTACCGTGATGGCAACCAGGGCCGGCTCGGAGTCAGCTTTTCCGTCATTGGCTATAAATTCGAAAGAATCGGTCTGGTCGAAGTTTTCATTAGGGGTGTAGGTGAGATGCGGAGCCTCTCCGGCAAGCGTGCCGTATAATGGCTGGGAGTAGACTTCAAAGCTCAGCAGATCGTTATCGGCGTCTGAACCTGATAGAACAATGGAAGTCGCCGTATCTTCAGAGGTGGTCAGCTCCTGGGGGACCGCCACCGGAGCACTGTTTTCAATGGCAATGGCAACGGTGGCGGTGACGGTTTGCCCGTCATTGCCGGCTGTAAGGGTGTAGGTGGTGGGAGTCATCGGGTCTACGGTTGTTGAACCAACAGGGTCCACACTTCCGATGTCCGGTGTAATCTCACAGGTTTCCGCATTTTGGGTCTGCCAAGTCAGCGTGCTGGATTGGCCGATTTTAATCAGCGGCGGTGTGGCGGTAAAGGATATGATTTCCGGTGCAAGGCTGCCCTTGTGTTTGATCGCCAGGGTGATCGAAGCCCCGGGGGTGCCTCTTGCAAAAACCAATATGTGATTGGTCGATTTCAGGTGGACATCTTTTTCAAACGTCAGCTCATCTCCGATTAAAAAGCGCCGCAGACTGATAAGGTCCTGATTGAAAAAAATGAAGCCGCCTCTGATTTCCTGCTGCGGGGTATTTTTCGAAATTTCAATAACCCCGTCACCGCCGCTTTCCAGAGCAAAGGTGTGCCGGCTCAGATGAGTGTGCCACCGGCTGATGGTAAAATCCTGCGGGCCAAAAACTGTTGCCCCGTAACCGTCGGCAACCAGGGAAAAAAGGGCAATAACTAAAATGAAGGTGAATACGGCAGTGTGTTTTCCCGGCATGACGATTCCTCCTCCTCCAAGCACTTGGTTTCATTGATCAATAGCAGCAATTCGCCTTCACGGACAGCACACCAATCGCTGACGACAATCACCGACCGGATATTGCCTCAGCGGGCATATTAGCATGCAAAAATTTCAGGTCAACACAAAATTTGACTGTTTTTACAATAGTTTACATTATTTTACAGCATTTGACATTTAGCGGGTAAATTCGGAATTTGTCTTGGAAAAATCAAGTCGGATGTTATTCAGCAGCGGCGTGAAGGACTGGGATGCGGAAAATGTTCGCTTGATTCGCACCGAAAAAGCAATATTTTATCTTTTAAATAGTATGGCGCCGGCATCGATTTCGTATGTCTGGGCGACGGAATAGATCGCGGCGCAAGGCCGCGGCCTGCGAAAAAATGCGGCCACGGCGATTTCCCATAACACCATCCGCGAACCGGTCGATCACGATCGGCGGAGCGCGCAATCCTTATCAAACTGTGATTGGAGGAACAAATGCCGATATCCATTCAATATATTACTTCACGGACTGTGTGCCTTGGCTTTGTCGTTCTCGCCCTGGCCTTTTCATCTGCCGCTGCCGGTGCAGACAACCCGCTGGTCGGACAGTGGGAGCCTGCGGCGAGTCAGCCGAACCAAGACGTCGCCCGCAATGTCGCACAACTCGGTCGAATGGAAATAACGACCACCCACTTGGCGGTCTTTGGAGAATCTCCCGTGGAATACGGGTATGAGCAGGACGGCCAGATATTTCATATCAAAGTGAATGAGCCGAATGCCCAACCGATCGATTTAGTTCTGCGCGACCCAAACACCCTGTTGATGCGTTTGCCGAACAAGGTGGATATCCTGTGGCAGCGCGCAGCGGCTGCCGCCGCGCAGGAACCGGCGGCCGAATCGCCTGCGAAGAACGAGTCAATCGGGTCGTCGGTGGCGCAAATGGGGTTCGAGATGATGGCGGGGATGATGCCGCATTCCGTGCCCACGCGCTACGAGGCGCTTAATGAGAGTCTGGAAGCGCTGCTCAATAACGGCTGGGCAATCACCCAAGCCTCCGGCGCCGGCAATGCCATGGCGCTGGTGCTGCGGCACGAAAAGCAGCATGTGGTCTGTTTTCTCATCGGGAATCCTCAGGACAGCCAGACCGGCAGGAGCGACTGTCGCCGAATAAACTGACCCGGCGGCTATGCTCCGAATAAGGGAGTATAAGAACTGAAATGCACCAATTTGACCAACATTTTATTTCCGGCTGGTCCGGCTTAGGATTTGTTCGATAGCGCGCGATTCTACCCAGCCCCTTTTGCTGGGCGAAATCCGAATCAGTGACCAGCCGTCTTCAGTTCTCTCCCGATGGACCGTGGTGCCCTCGTGGAGTTTAAAGAGTACGGTGTCTTTAGCTTCCGGACCGGCCAGCACGTCGACGACCGGCGTCAGGATCACGGCACGCTGATCGGCTTTGAGCTGGTGCCATTTCACCCCCAGTGATGATCCGACCACCAGCCAGAAAATCAGCAGAACGATAAAGACATAGTAGGTCCACTCCGGCCGGTGGAAAATTCGCAGCACCAGAATACCCCAGAAAATAACATTCAGCAGCGCGAACGCCCACAGCAGCTCACGCAGCGTCATTGCATCCAGCCAGAAAAAAGCCTGATTGAGAAAATTCTGTGATGGAGAAACGGCATCCTGGGTTTGGTCGAGGGCGAAGCGCAGGTTAAAATTCAGATCGGCATCCCGTGGTATCAGCACCTGCGCTCTTTTGTAGTTTAAGATTGCCTGTCCAAGCCGGCCCGAGCGCAAGTAGGCATTCGCAAGATTATAGTACAGATGTCCGTTGGCGAAGCCGTTTGCTATCAGCTGCTGATAGCTGTCGATGGCATTCTGATAACGGCCGTCTTTATAGGCCCGATTGGCTTCGAAAAAAAGCTCTTCAGCGGAGGGCGTTTCGGCAGCGAAACAACTTCCATTAAAAAAAAGAGTTGGAAGTATTAATATCGCTAAAATCAGAAAAACAGTAGTTCTCATAATTTTGTTCGATATGCCCGGGATTGTGTCGTAATCAGTGACGTCTTCTCATTCATCCGGTATCCGGTCTCTCGTAAGTTATATAGCTTCTTCACCGGCTCTCCTTTTCTATTTTTTTTACCAGCTGCACAAGATCTTCTTTAATAGAAACGACCTCATTTCCTTTGCCGCTGTATACGGCATTTTCGCAGCGCTGCAGACAGTCCTGCAACTTTTCCGCCGTGTCGGCGCCGACCCCGCCGGCCGTTAAAATCATGACGGCCTCCGCCGGTGTCAGCGAGCCGTAGGATAAACCGAAACGGTTGTTTAAATAATCTCTGACTAATTCAAGCAGTTCGCCGGCGGCAAGACGGCCCCGGCCGTATTGCCGGTAGAATCGGCGGGCCGCCTTTTTGGCATTGATATCCGCCTGCCCGGCAGCGTTCGGCCGGCGCAGTTTAAACCCGCAAAGTGTCCCCAAGTAGATGATAAAGGGCAGGGCGAACATGGTCGTCAATAGCCAGCCCTCCAGTCGACGCCGTTTGGTTGACCTGAAATCCTGCATGACCGCATGGATGGGAAAAATATCACGCCCCAGCTCCTTGACGGCATGCTTGCCGGCACCCTCACCGGTGGTTGCGGCAGCGTCTGCTGCGGCAACCTCAATTTTTTCTTCTTTGCCGCGCAGGACGGCCAGGGTGTATCCGGATGATTTTAAAGTCTTATAGGCCTGCTTTTGGGTATCAAAATAGCTGACGACGACCGGCGGGACTTCCAGACGGCCTTCTACTTCGGGTACCAGCGCCCACTTCATGGTTTTGGTGCCCCGCAATCCTTCAGAATCCTGGGTCGATTCCAGAACCGGTTGGTCGGCATAGACTTTAATGTGATCCAATTCGGGGATTTTCAGATCCGGGATCCGGTTGACATTGCCCTGCCCGCTCACCGAAACGGTTAAGGTGGCCGACTCTCCTGTTTTTAAGCTGACCGGATCCAGTTTGGACCACATTTTAAAGCTTCCCACCAGGCCGCTGAAGTCCGGCGGTTTACCTGCTTCGGGCAGGGGGCGTACATCCAGCTGCAGCGCTGAACCGGCAACCGTCAGCGGCCGACCGGTTGTGAATGAGGAAAAGGGATCCTCAAAAAACGGGTTGCCCGAAAAACCGCGGCCGGATCGGCTGTGCGGTTCCAAAACGGTCATGCTCATCCTGGCCGGTTCGACCGCATAGGCACCCGGTTTGGACGGCACAACGGCGTAGCGGACTTCCAGCACGTTGTATTCCCTGCCGCTTGCGGCTGCTGCGGTATTCCGCCGGTTTGGCGAGCTGCTTGAAAGAAAGGTTCTCGTTCTCGGGCATGTCCAGCCTGATGTCTCTCACGTTTTTGCGCAGATACAGCTTTAAGGTGTAAATGGCCTGCTCTTCCACATATATGGATGGTGTTGAAAGCTCGGCTTCCAGGAAGATGGGGCTGCCATCGTCGCCTTGATCCCCTGCGGGCCGGACAACCTGCAAGGTTGAGCGATTGCTGGTGTAGGTTTTACCCCCTATCTGTACGCTGGCCGGACCGATTGTATAATTTCCGACTTTCTGCGGTTGAATAAAATAGGTGTATTCGGTCCCGGAACTCATTCGGCCGTTGATGAATTCTATTCGACTGGAAGTCCCGCCCGGGCTGACGGCAAAATTTTCCAACCCTTGAATAACGGGTTCTGATTCTCTGTCGCGGCTGCCGGCCACACTGACAACCAGCTGCACCGAATCCGTCAACCCGGCCTGCGGTCGATCCAATTTTAAACTCACCGAAATCTCGGCGTAGGCAAAACACGGTATTGTTAGAACAGAAAAAAGAAATATCAAGCAGAGGAAAATTTTTCTCATAGCTATTTTTATCTCCTCTGATTATTTTGCGAATTTTTATTTGAATCCATCAGAAAATTTCAAAAATTTTTATTAAATTTTTTTTGTCTAAAGTTAAACACCGTCAAATACAACCTACTTCGTTTTCACCCGGCAGCAGCGAAAGGGAAATCAAAAAAAAAATTACCAGTCCTTGCCGGAAGCAACCCCCTGTCGCTGCTTCTTGGGAGGTTTGCAGCTGCATCAGGAGCGAGCGATCTTCCTGGATATTGTCCAGCAGCGCTTCAGCCTTTTTCTTTTCCATGGCGGACAGCGCCGTTGGCGATGTTTGTTCGTCCCCCTTTTCCGGTTGCAGGCCCTCGCGCGGTTTGAGTTCGCCGGCCAGCTCCTTCCGGTCTGCCGGCCCGGATTGCTGCTTGGCCCGGGATTGGTTGTTCCGGGTATCTTCAGCCGTCTTATTTTCTGCGCTTTTTGTCTCGGCCGAGTCGCTTGCCTTCTGCCGGTCGGAAGCCGGTTTGTTTTCAGCAGATTTATTCTCAGGCTGCGGGCTCTGATCTTTCTGTTTTTTATCGCCGGCCGATTTTTCCTGCGGCTGTCCGGTGTCCGATTGCTGTTGGTCGCCGGATTGCTTTTGGTCTCCCGATTGCCCCTTTTGCCGAGCCTTTTGTTTTTCCAGCTCCCGCAGGCCAAGCTCCAGATTATAGCGTGCGTCCTGGCTGGAAGAATCCAGCGCCAGCGCCTGTTTGTAGTTTCGGACGGCGGTTTGATAATCACCCTGTTGGTAGGCCGCGTTGCCCAGATTATAGGCCGCTTTGAAGCGGATCGCATTGTCTGTCGTGCGCCGCAACACACTGGCAAAGGCGGACGCCGCGGCCTGATAGTCACCGTTTTGATAGGCAGCGCAGCCCCGATTGTAGCGATAGCGCAGGTCCTTGGGATGGTCCATGTCCGACTGCGCATAGGCCTTTTCGGCTTCGGTGAACCGCCCTTTGCGGTACAGCTCATCGGGCGGCTCCGCGGCAAACGTCCGTGCGGCAGCCGTCAGGCAGAGCGCCACAGCTGCCAGCATCAATAAGCCGGTGCCGGCCCTTGATCGAATTTTTTCATCGATAAATCCCTCTATCAGCAGGAACATGAATGCTGCCAGTACGAAGAAGGTAAAGCGTTCTTCATACACTTTGATCTTACCGCTTTTAAGCTCCCGGGCCCGGGTATGGGATTTGATGCCGTCAAAATAGAGGATATCCAGGTCCAGGTCACCGGCGACCGAACGCACGTAGGTCCCGCCGGTCAAAGAAGCGATCTGCTGTAATCCCTGCTCATTCAGCTTGGACAATATCAACTTGCCGGCGCTGTCTTTCTTAAAGCCGCCCTGCCCGCCGATTTCAGGAACCGGCCCGCCGCCGGCATCGCCGATTCCAAAAACATAAATTTTGACGCCCTTGGCCGCCGCTTGACGGGCAGCTTCGAGACCGCGGTTTTCGTTATCCTCCCCGTCGGTGATCAGCAAAATGACTTTATCGGTGGCCTCTTTTTCATCAAAAGCGGACAGGCCCATTTCGATGGCCGCCCCCAGATCCGTGCCCGGCACCGGAATCAGATCGGGCTGAATCGCATTTAAAAACATTTCCAAAGCGGCGTAATCAAGGGTCAGCGGACACTGGATAAACGCCGCACCGGCAAAGGCCACCAGACCCACCCGGTCTCCCTGGACAATTTTTAAAAAATCCAGGATCTCGCGCCGGGCTCTCTCCAGCCGATTCGGGGCAATGTCTGCGACCAGCATGCTGGGCGATACATCCACTAGAGCCATGATATCCACGCCCTTTTGGCTGACCTCTTCGTAATGGCTGCCCCACCGGGGACCGGCCAGTGCAAACAGCAGCAGGCCCAGCGCCATGAGCAGCAGCAAGGCTTTAAAAAATTTCCGCCCGCGGCTTTCGCCGGCCGTAAGCCGCACCAGCAGGTGGGCGTCGGCAAACCTCTCCAGCGCCCTTTTCTTTTTGCGGCTGGCAAAAATCAATGCCACGGCCGCCAGGGGCAGCAGCCAGAGCAGGTTCAGCATCCAGAGATGGGACAATATCATGGTACGGTTCTCAAAACGGTTGTTTTCAATAAGATTTCCAGTCCGAGCAGGATCAGGGCCGGTATCAGAAAATACGGATAGAGCTCACGGAAATGGAAAAAGTCTTTGACTTTGACCTCGGTTTTTTCTGCATGATCGATGATATCGTAGATTTCCTCAAGGCCCGCGGTATCCGTAGCCCGGAAGTATTTGCCGCCGCCGATGGCGGCGATCTTTTTTAACGTGGCTTCATCCAGATCCACCTGGCGATGAACAATCTGCGTTCCGAACAGCGATTGAACCTGAAAAGGCGCCGGC
Organism: uncultured delta proteobacterium; assembly: GCA_963769935.1. Lineage (GTDB taxonomy): Bacteria > Desulfobacterota > Desulfobacteria > Desulfobacterales > JAFDCJ01 > JAFDCJ01. Next base: position 13,800 of record CAVYNY010000033.1, read on the forward strand.
CCCCGGCCGCCGACGCCGATGGTGTATATTTTGACTCCCAGGGCCCGCACCGCTTCGGCCGCCTGTTCGGGTGTCAAGTCTCCGGCATTGTGCCGGCCGTCGGTCAGCAGGATCAAAATTTTGGACGGCGCCTTTAAATCCTTCAAGCGCTTGCCGCCGATCGCCAGCGCAGAGCCGATGGCGGTGCGGTCGCCGGCCATGCCGATGGTCATCTTTTCCACCAGACCCAGCAGCAGACCCTTGTCCAATGTCAGCGGCGCCTGGGTAAAGGCTTCTTCACCGAATACCACCAGGCCGATCCGGTCGACTTCTCTTTTTTTTATGAATTCGCTGACGACTTTTTTAACCGCTGTCAGCCGGGACACCGGCTTGCCATTCAGTTTAAAATCAAGGGCCTGCATCGAACCGGAGGTATCCAGGCACATGATAATGTCCACCCCGGGGGATCGGATTTCATGCGCAACATTGTAAAGCTGCGGCCGCGCAGCCGTTAGGATCAACAAAATGAGACAGCCTGCCCGCACCGCCGGCAGGATGTACTGCCGCCTGCCGCTGCTCCTGCCGGCCAGCTCGGCCAGTCGGGCGGTTATGGAATGGGTGATGCCGGCCGGTTTTTTCCAGAACGTATAAAGCACCCAGCCGACCACCCCGGTCAGCAGGACAAAAAATACCGGGTAGGCGAAGCGGAACATCATGGCTGCACCTCCGGGCGGCGCCCGTCGGCCGGCACGCTTTCCAACGCCGGACCGGTTTCCCGGATGTAGGCCAGCGCGGCTTGGATATCTTCTTCTTTGCGGGTGGGGGTCGGCACGGCGTCCGCAAACTTCACCAGGTCGGCCCGCTGCAGGAGGGGCAAAAGTTGGCGGTCCTGCTCCGATCGAATGTGCTGCGCAATTTCTTCGGTCGTGTACTCAGCCGCCGGAAAATGGCGAATCGATTCCAGGTAGCGCCTTAAAATCTCGGAAAAAACAAAATAATACTTTTTTACCATGCCTTTTTCAAAATATCCTTGGGTTTCCAGCTGCTCGATGGCGCGGCGGGCCCACTCCTGGGGCGCCTCCCCGGCCGCCGGTGCAATTGCCGCCGACCGTCTTTTTTTGTACCACCGGAACAGGCCGAGTCCGATCAGAGCAACGGCCGCCAGTATCGCCGCCCACAACAGAAAGCTGCGCCACATTGACTTGGCGGCCATAATATCTGAGATGGGGCGCAGCCGGGCCGCTTCCGGTTTTGGGCCGAGATTGGATTCGACCTGCAGTGCGACCGGATCGGCCGTCAGAACCTGGGGGCGGTCTTCTGAATCCAGATATTCCAAGCGAATGGGCTCCGATCGCCACGGACCCACCTGATCCACCAGCAACTGGATCCGGATCTGCCGGGGGTTTATGATCTGCTTTAAAACGGTCAGACCATCCAGCCCTTTGACGGCCGGTTTTTCCGGCAGACGGCCGCCCTCCGGCAGACGGTAGTCCAGGGCGAGCCAGACAACCCCGCCGACCGGAACCGATGCCTGATCCAAGCTGGCGGCCAGGGAACCGCCTTTTTTAATCGTTTCGGATGCTCCCGACATTCCATAACTGATGAGCAGAAACAGCAATATCAAAGTCGGAATGCAATTTAATTTAAGCTTTTTATTTTTCGTATGAAAATTCATCTGATCGATGGTTGTTTTTAAGTTGAAGTTCGCACCTTGTGGGAGTGGTTTCCAACCACGATTTTAGATGGCGGCCCATCCGAGTTCATCGCGGTTGGAAACCGCTCCCACAATATCTTTAAATGATGTTTAGGTACCTTTTTACTATTCGCTATGAGCTGCGAGCTTTATTTCCGACTACCGATTTCATTTCTTTTTCCTCCGGCGATCGAAAAGTCGCGTCAAAGGCTCAACCACGGAACCGTTGGTATAGATGGGCACCAAATCCACCCCGGCCTTGCGCAGGAGCACGCTCAATTCAGCCGTGTGCTGCCCGTGATAATCCGACCATTTTTGCCTCAGTGTTTTGCGGCGCGTGTTAAACGTGACGAGTCGCCCGGTCTCCGGGTCCTGCAGGGTCATCAATCCCAGATCGGGCAGATCGTCTTCGGCCGGGTCACAAATGCGAATCACGGTAAGGTCGTGTTTTCGGGCGGTCAGATTCAAGGAGCGGTCAAAATCCGTATCCATGCAGTCTGAGATTAAAAAGACGATCGCATGCCGCTTGACGATTCGATTGAGGTAATTGAGCGCCCCGTCGATATTGGTGGTCAACTTTTGGGGCTCATAGGTAAAGATTTCTTTGATCAGCCGCCAGACATGGGAGGCACCCTTGCGGGGCGGGATGTATTTTTCGACCTGGGAGCTGAATAAGATGGCACCCACTTTATCATTGGTGCGGATGGCCAAAAATGCCAGCATCCCGGCAATTTCAGCCAGAAGTTCTCTTTTGAATTTGCTTTTGGTGCCGAATAGATGCGAGCCGGACAAATCCAGCAAAAGCATCACGGTAAGCTCCCTTTCCTCGTGAAAAACCTTCACAAAAGGATGCCCGAAGCGCGCCGAAACGTTCCAGTCGATGCTGCGGATATCATCGCCGGGTTGGTATTCGCGCACTTCAGCAAATTCCATCCCCCGGCCTTTGAAGGCACTTTCATACTGGCCGGCAAACAGGTCGCTGGCCAGGTATCGAGTCCTGAAATGAAATCCCTGAATTTTTTTATACAGTTCCTCGGAAAGCATCCTTTTACGGTACCTCAATCCGCTCCAATATTACGGCAATCAGATCATCGGTGGTTTTGCCTTCGGCCTCGGCTTCATAGCTCAGGATGATCCGATGCCGCATCACATCCGGCGCCATGGATTTTACATCCTGGGGTGTGACATACCCGCGGCCATTCAGGAAGGCATGGGCCCGGGCCGCCATTCCCAGCCAGATGGAGGCCCGGGGTGACGCACCGTAGCTGATCAGGGAGCCGATTTTCAGCCCGAAATTGTCAGGATTGCGGGTGGCAGCCGTCAGCCGTACAATATAATCCAGGATTTTTTCTTCCATGTGAATGGTGCGCATAACCGCTTTGGCGGATTCGATATCGGAAATTCCCACCACCCCCGAAATTTTATCGGCCGCGGCGGCGTAAACCCGCTGCATGATTTCTTTTTCCTCCTCGGCGGTCGGATAATCGACTTTAATCTTCAGCATAAACCGGTCGATCTGAGCTTCGGGCAGGGGGTAGGTGCCTTCCTGCTCAATTGGATTCTGAGTGGCCAGCACCAGAAACGGATTTGCCAGGAAAAAGGTCTCCTCGCCGATGGTTACCTGGCGCTCCTGCATCGCTTCCAGAAGAGCGCTTTGAACCTTGGCCGGCGCCCGGTTGATTTCATCGGCCAGGATGATATTGTGAAAGATAGGGCCTTTTTTGATCTCAAAGGCACCGTTGTGCGGCCGGTAAATTTGGGTGCCGAGTATATCCGCCGGCAGGAGATCCGGCGTAAACTGGATCCGTTGAAATGATGTCCGAATGGCGGTGGCCAGGGTTTTGACCGCTGTGGTTTTGGCCAGTCCGGGCAGTCCTTCCAGCAGCAGATGCCCGTCGCAAAGAAGCCCGATCAGCATGCGATCCAACAGTGTTCTCTGACCAACAATGATTTTTTCGACTTCGGCCATGATCTGACGCAACACCAGGCCTTCTTTTTCAATATTGCGCGTGATTTCCTGGATATCCATAGATTGCGATTCTCCGATATTTAATGGTTAAAATTTCGGGTGTCGGCGTTGCGGGTTGCCGGATACTCGATACTGGATACTGGATACTGGATGCCGGCAGGCCTGAAGGCTGGGAAGCTGGGAAGCCGGGAGGTTGGGAAGTTGAGAAGTTGGGAGGTTGAGATTGTGCCTCCAACCTCTAACCTCAAACCTCCTACATCAGTTCCGCGCTCCGTGAGCCCAACACCCAATGCCTTGCGCCTTCCGCCGTGAGCCTTTGCCCTTTTTCCTTTAAGCTTCAGCCTTTTTCCTTTAGCCTTTAACCTACCACTTTTCAAGCCTACCAGCTTTCCAGCATCCAGTATCGTATAATTGTAAAAAATCTCGCTAGGATGTCAAGCACTGTCTGATGGTGAAGCTGCTTGCCAATTTCCTGGCCCAGTATTATCCTGTCATTATGAAACGTTGGCCCAGAAATACATTTTTAGTTCTGGCGCTGACGGTCGCCGGCCTCCCGTCGCCCGCCGCGTCGGCGGTATTTTCGCTGGATTGTACGGTGGGGTTTAACGGACATTACCAGCTTAAACACTGGTCGCCCTTGAGCGTTGTGGTTGAAAACAGAGGCCCGGCGGTGCGCGGGAAATTAGAGGTGGTCGCAACCTCCGGCAGTGAGTACCTGGGGGACGTATACCAGTCGGTCTATGCAACGGATGCCGACCTGCCGCCCGATTCAGTGAAACGGTATCAGTTTACGGTCACAATCAAATCATTTACCCATGATTTGGTCATTCGGATTCGGCAAAACAACAAGATCATTTTTTCCAAATCAGTGAATCTCCGATCCCATTTTACCGAAAAAAGCCTGGCGGTTGTCGTGGATGATTTTGTTGCGCCGGACATCCTGTCGGTGTTGCCGGATCAGCTGCAGCCGGTCAATGTCCGCCCGAAATTCCTGCCGGAAACCTGGTACGGCTACGACAGCGTAAAATTGCTCATTATGGGGGCCGGCCCTATCCGGCAGCTGACAGAAAAACAGTTTCAGGCCTTGCGCCGCTGGTTGCAGCAGGGTGGCTACCTGGTTATTGCGAGCGGTCTCAACTACGGTTCACTGAGTGAAAAAAGGATACAGGCTATACTGCCGATCAGGGTAAACGGCTATCAACGGCTGTTTGACCTGAAATCGCTGGAGCATTTCTGCAGCCGGCCCCTTACCGCCGTCGAACCGTTTCTCGTTTTGGATGCCGGAATTGCCGATTCCACCATCCTGCTGAAAGAAAATGACATTCCCATCATTACCCGCAAAAACCTTGGTTCCGGCCGGATCGTTTTTCTGTCATTTGACGTCAATGCTCCGCCGTTCAGTCAATGGGAAGGCCGGCCGGTGTTCTGGGACAAAATCCTGTCGCTGGGATCGGTGACCGCCGGACCGGTGCTGGAACTGGACGATCAAAAGATATTGGATTCCATGCTGGCGGGCATGCCGCTCAAATTCCCGGATTTTAAATGGGGGCTAATTTTTATAGCCGGCTATCTCATTTTCCTGAGGGTTTTGCTGAAGAAAATCGGCAAACCCGGCCGGCAGCGGTGGCGCTACAGCCTTGGCCTGCTGGCGATGATCATCCTTTTTGCTGTAATCGGTTATCGGGGCTTTTATTCCCCCAACCTGAGCCAAAAGCTGACCTACAGCACGTTTTGCCAATTAGAGGTGTCCGGCGCAGATGTCCCGGCCTATGCCGGCGTTATCATCGGTGTTTATGCACTGCAAAAATCAGCGTACGCACTAAATTTCGGGTCGGAGGCCGATCCCGTCCGCCCCCTTTTATCTCAACACTCGCGGACCAAAGTACCGAACCCGTATGTATTGCAGGGGGATGACCGCGGCCAGCAGATTACCGGCTCCCTTGACCGCTGGTCGCACAATTTCTATCGGCTTAAGCTCAATTTTGATTCTCCTCTGACAGGCTACGCCCGGCAGGATAATTCATTTCTGACGTTGAAGGTGGAAAATAGCCTGCCCGACAATTTGGTCGACTGCCTGGTCTACTATAAACGGCGTTTTGTATTTGTCGACGATATTTTGGCCAATACGCAGCAGGTATTAAAACTGAGCCTGGGGGAATTGAAGGCAACGGAATTTTTCAACGACCAGGAAGTGGAAAAGATGGCACGGCAGTTGGACGAGCGGGACGGCAGCGCCTTTCTCAGATCAGCCCGAACGAATCTCGTAAGAGACCTCATGCTTGAAATTCATAAAAAATACCGCTCGAAGGCCGGCAGCATGATTCTGATCGGGTGGATGCCGGCCGGTTTGATCCAACCGGAATTCGTTCCGTCCGGTCCGCGGGGCGCCGGCCTTACGCTGGTCTGCTGGCAGGTGCCGGTGGAGACGGCTTCATGAAGTATTATTTTTTAACAGACGAGTCGGAAAGATCCCTGGCGCCATTTTTTTCACAGCAAGTGCTTTCCGCCGGCCTGGCCGGCGCTGTAATTGTCGGGATTATTTTGCTTATCTACTGGCCCCGCCAACCGCTTTCCGACATCATGCTGACCGGCAGTGAGCCTGCCGTATTCTTTCTTGTTTTTGCGGCAGCCCTGACCGTAAACGCCTATATCAATCTTTGCTGCGGTGCCGGGGATATGGTTCGAAAAGGCTCCTACATCATAAATTATGGAACCGATCAACCCACCTATGAGCAGCAAATCGGCTTTTATCGCTACGGCCTGATCGAATTTTTATTGCATGCCCTCGTGCTGCTGCAGCTTTTTATGCCGCTGCTGGCCCTGGCGGCTTTCATTTCAGCCGTTTCCTGGACGGCGTTTTTAATGGCGGTCGCCATCGTGTACAGTGCCTCCCTGTTTTGTCGATTATCCGGATTCATGGTGTACTTATTTTGGGGCAGGTCCAGCACCCTCGGTTATCTTGCCGCCAGGGCGACAATGATATTTTTCGTCTTCATAACGGTTATATTTGCCCCGCGGGTCAATCCGCTGTATCTTCTATACCGGTTGAATCAAAGCACCGACGGCACCGCCCACCTCTTTGCTTATTATATGACGGTTGTGACGTCGGCGATGCTTGTGCTTATAATCGTCAATAACGCTTTGGTCAGGCATTATATAAACAAGAGCAGGGTTCAGGGTTTAAGGTTAAAGGTGGAAGGATAAAAGCTCATAGCTCATAGCTGATAGTTGATAGGTTAAAGGAGATCGCGCCAGGCCAAAGGCTAAAGGTAAAAGGACAAAGGTTTACGGAACACGGTATTGATGTTGAAGGTTGGAGGTTAGAGGTTGGAGGCACCATCTCAATCTCCCAACTTCTCAACTTCTCAACTTCCCAGCTTCCCAGCCTTCTGGCCTCCCAGCTTCCGTGCACGATAACCCTGAACCTTTCAAACCCCTTCGGGAGACCATGACGTGAATGCCGAAATCGCGTTTATCAGTCAGATCGCAAAAGTAAAGCGGCGGGTGGCCGTCACGGCCGCCCACGACCTGCTGCTGAATGCCGCGTTGATATTTCTGGCCCTCCAGCTTATTGCATTGATTGCCGCAATGATCGGCTTAACGGATGCAGGGGCGCAGGGCGCTTGGTTTATGGTTTCAATCGGCATCTCCTTATCGGCAGCCGGTTTAATCGTTTTTGCGACGAGAAGAAATTTTTTGCATGTTCTGGTCGACATCGACCGGCGCTTAAAACTGCAGGACCGACTCAGCACGGCTTATGAGTATCTCAGGTTTAAAAAAGATGCCGAATTTGCGGAGTTATTGATGCTGGATGCCGCCGCCGCACTGCGCCGGCTGAATGGCAGGCAGCTGCTGCCGGCTGGATTCTCGTGGCGGCATTTAACTTTTATCATTTTGCTGCCGGCCGCCACGGCGCTTTATATGACGGATTATCCGGTATCACGTTTAAAATCAGCGCACTTAGAACCAAAAGCAATCGAGCAGGCCCGCGCATTGCTGCAAAATTACACCTTCAGTCGCATTGAAAACCAGGCCGGTCCCCAAACCGGACGCCCGGCGGCATTTTCCAGGAAATTGGAACAACTCGGCAACCAGCTTGATGACCGGTCCCTGACCTCCGAACAGCGCTTGGCGGCCCTGGCCGACACCTTAAACGAAGTTCAGGCCGAACGGAAACGTCTGGCAGAGGCGCTTGAAACCAGACTGAAGGCGGCCGGCATCCAAGGGCTGCCCGTCAAGCAAATTCCCGCACCGGAAAATTTGCCGCCGGACCAGGCGGCGAAGTTCAAAGCGCTTTTGAACAGGGCCTTGAACAGCCGGATCCCCGATGCCGTTAACGAGGATATTGGATCCCTTGAAAACCTGGAAAGCATTGCCAAGGTTCTTTCACGCCTCAAGGATGATACCCGGAAAGACCGGTCTGAAATTGCCGAATCGGCGGCACCCGCCGACAATGAGATTCAGACGTCGCAATCCGCCGGCGGGCCGGACAAGGACCGCGGTGATCTCCTGCGGTCGATACCGGACGGGCACCATGCCGGTCCCGACCGCAGCAGCCCGGACCGGACCGGAAAGCCGGGTTCCGGTCGGCCGCAGGAAAATGACGGGGCACTTCGGGATGCGGCGGGGCAGCGGGAAGGTTTTTCTGCTTCCGCCGGCCGCGGCGAATCAGAGGGCGAAGATAAATCGAGCGCTGAAATCGAAAAATCGGCCGGGCCGGCAATGCAGGATAAAATGGCGTCATCACCGGTGAACAGTTATCTCATCCATATTCGCGCCTTGACGGACATCAGGCGAGGCCCGCTTGAAAGAAGAAGATATTGTCCGAACATATCGCCGGGAGGTCGAAAGCATTCTCCGGAAAGAAGATATTCCCGCTAAATTATCGCGAGTATATAAAAAATTACTTTATGTCGATCGGAGTTAAATACGGAAAAGGAAAATGCCCATGAATTTAAATGAAGAAGTCGAAGCCATCCGGAAAAAATTTCGAGCTGGTTGCCGGCTGAGCTGGCAAAAATCATTGTCGGGTCAGGAAATATTAATCAAACATCTTTTCATTTGCCTGCTTTGCGGCGGCCATGCCTTGATCGAAGGCGTGCCGGGACTGGGCAAAACATTGATTGTCCGATCATTGAGCAAAATTTTGGATCTCAAGTATTCCCGCATCCAATTTACGCCGGATCTGATGCCGGCGGATATCCTCGGCACGAACATCGTCAAGGAGGATGGTGCAGGGCAGCCGCTATTTTGAATTTTACAAAGGGCCGATATTCGGCCAACTCATCCTGGCCGATGAAATTAACCGGGCCAGTCCCAAAACCCAGTCGGCCCTGCTGGAGGCGATGCAGGAGGAAAGCGTCACGGTATTCGGCGCGCAATATCATCTGGAGCCGCCGTTCATGGTGCTGGCAACGCAAAACCCGATCGAAATGGAAGGCACCTATCCGCTGCCCGAGGCCCAGATTGATCGATTTTTTTTCAAGCTTAAAATCAATTATCCCGATCAGAATGAACTGCGGCAAATTTTGGATAAGACCACCGAAGATTATCAATACGAATTGAAGCGGGTCATTCGGAGCGGATTCGATTCTCAAGATGAAATCCCTGGTCAAAAAGGTGCCGATCGCCTCCCACGTAAAGGATTACGCCATCCGGCTGGTATTGGCCAGCCATCCCGACAATGCGCATGCCCCTGAGGGAATTAAGCAAATACGTCTTATGCGGTGCAAGCCCCCGAGGCGTGCAGAGCTTGATCCTGGCCGGCAAGGTATCGGCCTTGATAGACGGACGCTACAATGTCTCGAGTGGAAGACATCCGGCAGGTCGCCAGACCCGCCCTGAGGCATCGCATTGCGCTGAATATCAGAGGCGAGACCGAAGGCCTGGATGCGGATGAACTGGTGGAGGAAATAATCGGAATGACGAATGACGAAATGATGAATGGACAAAAGCTACGGATTAGGCTGCGTAGCTGATAGGTGATAGGCTGCGAGTAAGTGCTTAAGGAAAAAGGTTAAAGGATAAAGGTCAAAGGTCAAAGGAGAAAGGCTGGAAAGCTTGAAGGCTGGGAAGTGAAAGGCTGAGAGGTTGAGAGGTGCCTCCAACCTCTGACCTCAAACCTCCAACATCAATAAGGTTCTTCGTGAGCCTAACCCCGAATGCCTTGCGCCGTGCGCCTTTTCGTTTTATTCCGCAACACGCAACACTCGGAACCTGAAACCTAATTTTGACGATGAAACACCCGGAGCAAACCCATGCCCGACCCGTCCGACATCATTCATCGACGATGAGTTTTTGAAAAAGCTGGAGAAACTTAAGACTGGTAACCCGCAAAAGTGCGCGCACTCCCCGCCGGGGCGAGTATCGCTCATGGCAAAGCGGCGAGGGCCTTGAGTTTCTGGATTACAGAAAATACCAGCCCGGCGATGATCTGCGCTACGTGGATTGGAGTGTCTACGGCCGCCTGGATAAACTTTTTATCAAGCTGTTTCACGCTGAAAAAGGGCAGACCGCCCACATCCTGCTGGACATCAGCCGGTCAATGGACAGCGGCACATCCATCCAAGGATATGACGGCTAAAAAGATTGCGGCCGCCTTAAGTTATATCTGTTTAGCCAATCTGGACAAGACCGGCTTGATGGCCTTTAACAGCACAACAACTGAAATCAAGGCGCCGGCCCGGGGCAAAAAGCAGTACCCGGATGTGCTGAAATTTTTTCTGTCACTCCAACCTTCCGGGCAAACCAATTTAAACGGCTGCCTGGCGGAGTATGCCGCCGGTCTGCAAAAATCCGGGAATTGCCATTGTCATCAGCGACCTTTTTGACCCGCAGGGTTATGAAGACGGACTGAAGGCGCTGGCGTACAGGGATTTCGACATCAACCTGATTCAGGTGTTGAACCATGAAGAACTCTTCTGGTCGGAGACCGGCAATCTCCTGCTCACCGACTGTGAAACCGGAGAGAAAAAGGCAATTTTTATCGACCGGCATTTACGGGAGATTTACCGCCAAAAGATCACCGCATTTATCGCCGGCATTAAACGCTATTGCGGACACTACGGTATCGAACTACTATCTGTGCGACACGAGCATACCCTTTGAAGATCTCTTAACGGATTACTTGTCAAGAGGAGCGCTTTTTCGATGAAACAAATCCAGATACTAGTTATGCAGACAGTCGGCGAAAGACCACTATGAAGAGAAGTAAATTTCAAATTACAAAGCTCAAATTCCAAATAAATCTCAAATAACAATGAATCAAATCCAAAACGTTTGGGGAATTGATGATTGGAATTTCGGTATTGTTTGTTATTTGTAAATTGGTGCTTGGAATTTTTCTTGATTCCGGAACTCAACTATAAATTTAACCCCACAAGGCTTTTATGCAAAATTTGTGGATCACTATTATATCCTCATGCATTTTCTAAACCCCTACATGCTGCTAACATTAGGCGTCATCCCCATCCTGATCCTGATCCACACCTTAAAGTCTAAACCCCGGCCGGTTGCGGTCACCAGTCTTTTTTTCTGGCAGGAGGCTTTGAAAGAAAGAAACAGCCGGGCGACGTTTGCGCGCTTGATAAAAAATCTGCCGCTTTTATTACAGATCCTGATCGTTCTGCTGGCCGCTCTGGCCCTGGCCGAACCGACCTGGACGCATCTGAGCACCCAAACAGGCAATATGATTCTGGTCATCGATACAAGTGCCAGCATGCAAACCCGGGTCTGGATCCGGCACCCGCTTTGACCTGGCCAGAGAAAAAGCCTTTGAATTGATCGAACAGCGTGATCCGCAGCAAAAAATCCTGATCGTGGAAGCCGGCCGCCGGGCTGAGCTTAAAACCGGCTTTCTGGACAGTTCGCGGCAGGCCGAAGACCTTGTACAAAAGCTTGTCCCCTCCGACGCCGCCGCCGGATTGGAGCCGGCCGTCCTTCTGGCTCTTTCATTCGTCGATCCTGCCGCCGAGGATTTGATCTACCTGATTACCGACGGCGCCGGCACCGATGTCTCCGCCCTGCTGAAAAATCATCCCAAAATCAGACCGATTGTCGTCGGCAGTGGGGGGCACAATGTTGGAATTACCAGGTTTGAATTCCGGCAGCAAATCGATCGCCATGATCAATATGAATTCATGCTGGAGGTAAAAAATTTCAACCCCTCCCCGGCGGCATGTTCCATCCGCCTGTCGCTTGACAATGTCACCTTGTTTGATCAGCCTGCCAAGTTCGAGGCGCGTGAAAAAAAACTGCTGATCCTGCCCTACGCGGGACTGATTGCGGGAATTGCCAAAGCAACGCTTGATATTGACGATGATTTTGCCGTCGACAACCAGGCCTATCTGTCTTTGAATACCGCTAAGGAAATCTGGGTATTACTGGTTTCGCAGGGCAATCCCTTTTTGGAAAAACTCCTGGCGGCGTATCCGAACTTTCGCGTCAATTCAGTTAAAGAAATCATGCCTTCCGCCTGGCAGGATCAGACCGCACGGCATGATATCGTCATTGTCGACCGTCAGGATTTTCCGGCAACGGACCGGGGCAATTTTCTTCTGATAGACTCTTATTCGCCAGCCCTACCGGTATTAAAAACCGGCAACGCGCACCCGCCCCGCAATCCGGTCTGGGACCGCACCAGCCCTTTGATGGCCGATGTGGATCTAAGCGGCCTTATCGTGGAACAAAGCACCCGGCTTAAGGCGGATAAGCGGCTGAAACCGGTGGTTACCTCCGACCATACCGGATTGATGTACACGTTTGAAGAAGGCGGCCTGCGTGCGGTTCTGCTGAGCTTTGACATCACCCGCTCCGACCTTCCCTTGAAAGTTGCCTTCCCGGTGATGATGAGCAATATCTTCAACTGGCTCAATCCGCAAAAGCTTGAATTTTCAATACTGCAGGCACGGGCCGGCGAGCCTTTTGACATCTTTCTGAGTCCGCAAACCGATACATTCTACACCCGTGCCCCGAATGAAAAATGGCAGAAACAGCACGCTGGGGTCAATCCTTTCAGATATACCGACACCGGCAAAATCGGCATTTATACGGTATCCGAAAACAATCGGCAGCGTTACTTTACGGTAAACCTGGCCGATGAATCCGAGTCCGACATTACGCCGCAATCCATGGCCCAGGTATCCGACCGGCCCGCGGCATCTTCGGTTTCAGAACAAATCGCCGTTCAGCGGCCCTTGTGGGCGGCATTAATTTTAGCGGTCTGCGCGCTGCTGATGTTTGAGTGGTATTCATGGCTGAAATTAAGATGAATGTTGTCTGTTGCAAGTGGCATGTTGAATCAGAGAATGCCACCATGTCTTCTCTAATGACAACGAATTGCAAACCACTAACAAAAAACAACTTACAACATGCAATAAGCACTTTTACTCATAAAAGGGAAAATGTTCCTAACATTAGATAAACCGATTTTTTTGAGTATCTGCCTTCTGATACCTTTCATCTGGCATATGATGAGACGATCATCCGTCCGGAATGGTTTATCCGGACAAAAAATAGTTATCGGCGTTCTCAGATCGTTTCTGGTAGTAGTTTTGGCTCTGGCCTTATCGGATCCAAAGCTTTTGAGACATTCCGATCAGGTCAATATTTTTTTCTGTTTGGACGGATCGGAAAGTATTCTCAAAGCGCAGAGACCGGCAGCGGAGGCCTTTATCAAAAAGGCGGCCGGCGCAATGCAGAACGGCGACCAGGCAGGGCTCATCGTATTCGGGGAAAGTCCTTCGCTGGAGATATCTCTGTCAAAAAAGATTGATTCGCTGAACATAAGGTCTGAGGTGAATCCAAACTTCACCAATCTCCATGATGCCCTGCAGCTGGCAATCGGAAAACTTCCGCAGCAGGGCAGGAATAAAATCGTCCTCTTCAGCGACGGCAATGAAACCATCGGCCACGCTTTGGACACGGCCTATCTGGCAAAATCCCTTGGAATCGAAATTTACCCGGTACCGCTGGGTACCTGGTTTGGTAAAAACGAGGCTTTTGTCAAAGAATTGGCCACGCCGGCAACGGTTGCATTGGAAACGCCGTTCGCGGTCAGGCTGGTCGTCATCAGCTCAAAAAAAAATCAGGGTGAACTTGCTTTGGTCAGAAACGGAAACCTGCTGGTTCAGCAGTCCCTGGCGCTGAAGGCCGGAATAAATGTGTTCACATTCAGCGACCGGCTCACAGAACCGGGTCTTTATCTATATAAAGCCGTGGTAAATTTTGCTGAAGATACTTTTCCCCAGAATAATGAAGGACTTTCCTTCACCCAGGGGGCCCAAAAAGCAAGAATCTTGTATCTGGCCGACAACGATGGAATTTCGAAACCATTGGCCCAATCTTTAAAAGTACAGGGTTTAGACATCGACCGCAAACCCCTTAACGATATCCCGGGTGCCATCCATGGGTTGGTTGATTATAACGCCGTCATTCTTGACAATGTTTCGGGACGCGCCATCTCCTTTGCGACCATGGAACAAATCGAGAAATACGTAAAGGATACGGGCGGCGGCCTGGTAATGATCGGCGGCGATAAAAGCTTCGGCGCGGGGCATTACAAAGATACACCTGTGGAGAAAGCACTGCCGGTGTATATGGATGTTCCCGCGGATATCCGCTTACCGGAGTTATATCTGGTTTTCGTGATCGATAAATCCTCCAGTATGACATCCAGTTATAAAGACAAGAGCAAACTCGAAATGGCAAAAATCGCGGCCTTTTCCTCCATCGAGATGTTAAACCCCGTCGACAGGGTCGGCATCGTGGCGTTCGATACCCAATTTGAATGGGTTGTTCCGCTGACCGCCGCCGGGGAGAGACGGGATATAGCCGCAAAACTGTCACAGGTAGCGGTAGGCGGCGGCACCGACCTGTATCCCGCATTAAAGGAAGTCCAACGGGTTTTCACAGGAATACCTTCCGGCAGAAAGCACGTGATTGTGCTATCCGACGGGGAAACCGAGGCGGCTGATTTTCAATCGCTGGTTCAGTCCATGAGTGCCGCCGATATTTCGATTTCAACCGTGTCAATCGGGCAGGGGGCCAATGTCGCGTTAATGAAATCCATTGCCGCTTGGGGCCAAGGCCGCGCTTATTACACCGATGATCCCGGAAATATCCCCCAAATTTTTGCCGGTGAAACCAAAATTATCAGCAAAAAGACCATCACTGAAATGGCCATGCAGCCGCGTATAAAAAAGTCCGGAGAAATCCTGCAGGGTTTTGACAACGTCAGGCTCCCGTTAATTTACGGCCAGGTCGTAACCTATGCCAAGCCCGGCGCCGACCTGTTGGTTGAAACCGAGCAGGGGCCGCTGCTGGCTGCCTGGCAATACGGGCTGGGGCGCAGCGTGGCCTTCACATCCGATCTTGCAAATCGCTGGGACGAAGACTGGGTCAAATGGGAAAATTACGGCCGGTTCACCTCTCAAATGGTAAAATGGGCAGAGCGCAAAGAGACGGACCAACATTTTTCCGCCGCCATGGAGCGCCGGGGAGATAAAGGTACATTCATCGTGGATATTACCACGGCTCAAAATCGGTTTGTCAATCATCTGGATTTAAAGACCAACGTTTTGCTGCCGTCCGGCCAGGACCAAACCTTTGGGATGCAGCAAATCGCACCGGGTAGATATGCCGGCCAATTTCCGGCGGCCGAAATCGGTGCTTACTTTTTCAGCGTTTACGGCAGCTCGAACACCTATTCCGAACCGCCCCGGGCCTTCGGTTTCGGCATTCCCTATACCGAGGAATTCAACGCCGCGAAGGTGAATGAGAAATTGCTGGCGGATCTGGCCGCTACGACCAACGGCCGCGTGCTGTCCATCAACGATGTTCCCCCCGATCTTTTCACGGATGCATCCGATTCCAAAGAATCCAAAACGCCGCTTTGGCCCTATTGTATTCTGGTATTCCTGCTGATGCTGGTCGCCGATGTCGCTGCCAGAAAACTTCTCAATCTTAGCGGTGGTTAGATATTTAAGGCAAAAAAAGATAAACCGGGGTTGACGGACCTAACGTCAACCCCGGTCAAATTAATCCAACGCTGTCTGAGGGGTTTGCAGGATTAATTTTGAATATTAATGGATTGAATGACGCTGTTTTTGTCATATTGAACCGTTACCTCATCCCCTTTTTGCAAAGTTTTAAGATCCTGCTCCGGGGAAGCGGTTAACATGACGGTTTTGCCGGCCTCATCAACGACCGCCACCTGGCCTGAGTTCGGGTCAACCGAAACAACCTGTCCCTTGACGATCATGGCGGAATCATCAGCCAGGGATATGGTTGTCGAGGCCAAAAAAAAGGCCAGCAGAACAAGTGCCAATAGCGGGAACTGTTTTTTTCTACATATCGAGTTTGAGCAAATCGGCCGCCTTTTCTAACATGCCGGATTTGAACATATTTTCGGCGTATCCTATTTTATACCCCTGTTCAGGGCCGATAGTCCTGGCTGTATCGCCGGTATGATTTAAAATACGCAATAATTTTTAGAGCTTCTTCGGATTTCGCTAAAGTCGGACAAATATCGATAGCTATTTTTGATATTCACCGCTATAATATTGACGGATTGTGGTCTATCCAATAAATTGTAAAGTAGTCCCCGCCTGCGGTCCTGTGCACCGTCGCCGTACTGCTTGTGCGCAGGTTGGATAAGAACAACAATATCTATATCTTTTTTTGGAGGGCAGTTTCTGGAAGAACCGGCCGAGATCCTGCCGGGAGTGTTTGTAGCTTATTTTCGCGGAGCGGAAACAGAAGTGTGCGAAATGCGGGGATTTGCGTAATTTGACTTGCTGTCCGGACAGAAATTTCCGGAGCCGCAGTTCATCGGGTCAACCCACAAAAAGCGATGTCGGCAGTCCGGTTAAGCCGGGTTTGCAGGAGAAAAGGCCACCTGCCAAGGGGAATTGGCGCACCTTTTCTGCGCTGAGCAAGTAGCGGGCGGTAGTGATGTATAGCGTATCCAGTTCAGACCCTGCGAATGTACAGCTGGTAATGTTGGGAACCGGCATCGATATGACTTCCAATACCTCGCCGTCCGGTGAATAGCGCGAAATTCTTGCGCCGCCGAAATGACACAGCCAGATGCAACTTTCACTGTCAACAGTCATTCCATCGGGATAACCTTCCTCCTCGGCTTCCAATTGCACGAACACGCGCTTGTTGCTGATTGCACCTGTCTCGCTGACATCAAACGCGTAAATGGTGCGTTTGGCGGTGTCGGTATGATACAGTGTCTTGCCGTCTGCGCTGAAGGTGGGGCCATTGGTGATGACGTAGTTATCGTCCTCCTTGTGTAGCGACAGGTCGCCGTCTAGACGGTAGAGGCTGCCGGATGCCAGTTTTTCGCTTTCGTCCATGCTGCCGGCCCAGTAACGGCCTTTTCAATCCACCTTGCCGTCATTAAACCGGTTTCCCGGTATATCCTCCTCCGGCATCACGATCGGCTCTACAGTACCCGTTTCCGGGTCGATAAATGCAAATCCATCTCGCACCGTGCCCACAAAGCCGCCCCGCTTCCGCACTGCCAGACTCGTCACTTCCGTCTCAAAAGTCCACGTGCGCCGTCCCTCATCCGTCAGTCCATAGCGGTGCAATTTCTTGCCGACAATATCCACCCAGTAAACCGCATTCTCCCGTGCAACCCACAACGGCCCTTCCCCCAGGATTGCCGGCTCATTCCAAACGCATTTTAAATCAATCATGGTCCTCTCCTGAAAACAGCCGCTCGAATAGCCGAAAAATCAACGCGCCGGTCAAAAAGCTGAACGCCCATTAACCTGCCAATTGTCTGGAATTTAAATCGAAAATCACTTTTACCCGGACAAATATTTCAGATTATCGCCATGTATGTCAAGAACAATGAATCTGCAACACCCTTGCAAGGAAACCGGCCTGAGAAAAACTCGGTTCAATAGTACGTCTCGGACCCCGGATTGAAATGCAAGTTTCCCTTGACATGAAAAATACTAAATGTTACGGGCTGTAACAACTGAGCATACAAAGCTCATCTGAGCATGCTGGAAAAAGCTGTGACAGATCTGGTCATAACTCAGCACCCTTCTTTCCCAATCCTGAATGCCCGACCCCCATGGACCGGGATTCTTTACCGGATTTATTCTCTTGAAAACTAGGCGCCTTTCATAAAGCCGCACCCGGACAATCAACCATCATGACCAACGACACAAGGGATCTGCTTCAGATTCAAAACCTCTGCAAGGCATTTCCTGGGGTGAAAGCTCTGGATAAAGTCAATCTGGAGCTGGCCCAAGGTGAGGTTCATGGGTTGATGGGCGAAAACGGGGCCGGTAAAAGTACCCTGATGAAGATTTTATGCGGTGTGTATCGCAGGGACAGCGGCCGCATTGTCTACCTGGGTCGGGAAATAGAATTCAGCCGCTCTCACAATGCCCAGGTGGCCGGGATCATACCGGTATACCAGGAACTCAGCCTTTGTGAGAATATGAACATTGCCGAAAATATTTTCATTCATCGCCAGCCGTCAAAATATTTTTTCGGTGCAATCCATTGGAAACGATTGTACCAGGACACCAATGATCTGCTCGGGCTCTTCAACCTGTATATTTCCCCGTCAACCCTTGTGGCGGATTTGTCAGTTTCCGTTCGTCAGCAGGTCGAAATTCTAAAAGCCCTGTCCTTAAAACCGAGGGTACTGGTATTGGATGAGCCGACATCATCGCTGGGGCGGGTTGAATCGGAACTGCTCTTTAAAATTCTCCATAGACTAAAAAATGAAGGGGTGGGCATTATTTATATTGCCCACAATGTGGAGGAAGTCATTGAAATTTCGGATCGTATCAGTGTTTTGCGCGATGGTCGTTATGTGGGGACTGTGCCTGCGCAGAACGCCACCCGGGCAGACCTGATCCAGATGATGGTGGGCAGAACAATCAGCAACCTTTACCCCGAATCGGGCCGAGTAACGGAAAAACCGATTTTTGAAGTAAGAGGTTTGGCCGGCGAGAAAGCGGAAAGTGATATTTCGTTTAAGGTTTTTAGCGGTGAAATTGTTGGAATAGCCGGACTGGTGGGATCGGGACGCTCTAAAATGGCCAGAATGATTTTTGGTCTGGAATCCAGAAACAGGGGCGAATTTTTTATCAACGGCGGAAAAGTCACATTGACCTCCCACCGGGATGCGATTCGTCGAGGTATCGCCTATGTACCCAAGGACCGTAAAGCTCAGGGGCTTTTCCTGGAAATGGCATTGTCACGCAATATCGTCGCTGCCCGGCTGGACCGTTTCAGCTCGCACGGTTTTATGAACGCCAAGCTGGAACTGCAAGAAACAGAAAAGTTTGTAAACCTGCTAAAGATTAAGACTGCGGGTTATTTTCAGGAAGTAAACGCTTTAAGCGGGGGAAACCAGCAAAAGGTTCTGCTGGCCAAATGGCTCTCCGTCAACCCCAAGGTGCTGCTGATCGATGAGCCCACCCGCGGGATCGATGTCGCCACCAAAAGTGAGATTCACCAACTGATTCGGCGCCTGGCCGACCAGGGGGTCGCCATTATTATGATCAGTTCGGAATTGCCCGAGATCCTCGGAATGAGCGACCGAATCCTTGTGATGCACGAGGGGCGGATTGTCGGCGAATTCCGCAATCAGGAAGCCGGACAGAAAATCATCATGGAGTGCATTTCGCAGGCAATTGCCGACAGGCAAAAGGTTGATTATGGAATTCATTCGGAAAGCGATTAGGATCAGAGAGTTTGTATTGTTGATGGTGATACTGGTGTTGTCGGTTTTTTTCTCCTTTACTTCTCCTTATTTTCTCACTTTGGGAAATTGGGAAGCAATTGCTTTCGGTATGCTCAGCGATTGCATTATCGCCGTCGGCATGGTTGTCGTGATCGTTGGCGGCGGATTCGATCTTTCCGTGGGTGCCACCCTGGCGCTGTGCGGTATTGTCGTCGCCAAACTCCTGAATGCGGACATACCCATCTGGTTGGCGATTTCGATCGGTGGGATTCTTCTGGGCGCCGGTATCGGACTTTTCAACGGTTTTTTGATTACCAAGGCCAGGATCAATCCGTTTGTCGTCACCCTGGGCATGATGAGCATCGGACGCGGGACCGGCCTGGCCATTACTCAGGGGCGCCCATTGGCCGGCCTTCCGGAGGCATTTGATTTCATCGGGCAGGGATATATTTTCGGGTTTCCGTTTGCCATCGCTTTAATGATCGTCATCGTCGTCGTCGGAGATTATTTGATGCGTCAAACCCGCTGGCTGCGACAAGTGTATTATGTCGGCGGAAACGAGGAAGCCGCCCGCTTTTCCGGCATCAATGTGGACCGTGTCAGAACCGCATCATATGTGCTGATAGGCATCCTGGCCGGCGTCGCCGGGGTGGTTACGACATCGCGCATGTCTTCTATTATGGCCACCGCCGGGCTCGGAACGGAGCTGCGTGCCATTGCGGCCGTGGTTATCGGCGGCGGTAGTCTTTCAGGGGGCAAGGGAAGTGTTTTCGGGGCATTTTTAGGCACACTGTTGCTGGGCATCATCACTGATATTCTAATTCTTTACCGAGTGTCGGTGTACTATCAGCAAGTGGTCAGCGGTGCCATCCTCATCCTGGTCGTGGCCATTGATACATTACCCCGCCTTCGGAAAGCCTGAGCGCACGGGCTCTAAAACTTATTGATTTGACGGGCAAAAGTAAACAGGCGTTATTCGAATTCCATATTCGCGATTTGCTCATGGAAACGAAAAATCCCTATGGATCAAACACTTCCGGTCTTTATGGTATGCGGATTTTTGAACGGTTGGAATACTTCAGCAAGAGATCTTCATTTCTAAACGATTTCAGAAAGGGGAGAATGAGAATGGGAAAAAGATGGTTGGTTCTTTTATTTCTAGGGAGTTTTTTTTTGGCTGGAATGACGCCTGTCTTTAGCGGCTGATCAACAGGAATATTACCTGATCGGACCGCACATCGGACTTGAATATTGGCAGGATCACAAAAGAGGTTTGGAGGCCGCCGGTAAGGAGTTGGGTGTGAAAACCATCTTTACCGGTGCCCATGGCAACGTCATTGAAGAACAGGTCAAGATTCTGGATATGGCCCTGGCGACGAAGCCAGCCGGAATCTTGATTGGCCCCCTGAATCCGGATGCACTAAAACCGGGTATTAACCGGGCAATTAAAATGGGTATTCCTGTCATCACGGTTGATACGGATGCCGCCACCAGCAATCGGCTGTGCTATATCGGCACCAATGGCTACGAGGCCGGCCGCAAGGCAGCCGATATCATGGCGGAATTGCTCGGGGGAAAGGGAAAAGTCGGTATATCCAATTTAGTCGGCTTTTCGACCTGTGAGGAAAGGGCCCAGGGATTTCAGGATCGCGTCAAAGAAAAGTATCCCGATATGGAGGTTGTGGCGGTGGTCGATGATCAGGGCGATTACGACGTGGCTACCAAGGTGAATACCGAAATGCTGGTCGGTCATCCCGATATTGTCGGCATATTCGGCGTCGACGCCGCCAGTGCCGTGGGAATGGGAGCGGCCGTTAAAAGTGTCAATAAGGTCGAGAAAATCAAGATCGTGGCATTTGATAAGGATGCGCCTACCCTGGAATTAGTGCGGGACGGCGTGGTTCAGGCCGTCTATGGTACAACGAACTTTTACCATGTCCTATTATGGGTTGAAAATGTTATACGATTATGCCAACGCCAGGTTATCACTGGTTAAGGGCAAAGACTGGGCCGAAGCGCAGAAGCTTGGCGTCTCGCCATTACCCGAAAGGGTGGATACCGGCATTATGGTCTGTACCAAGGAAAATATCCAGGTGTTCGAATAAAGTATTCAAAATATCCGTACAGGTCGAAAATTTTCAAACCACGTGATCTCTTGCTGAAGAATTCAACTGGATGAAATTACAAGGTAGGGTTTTGCACCAATATTCCACCATTCCATGCGGCTTAACAAGGGAATCGCCGAAAAAAGCACCATGATTCTAATAAAATGTAAAAGTTCTCACTCATAAATAAAGGTAAGATAACCAATGAAAGCAATCAGAGTCCATGGGCCGAAAGACGCACGCTACGAGGATGTTCCGGAGCCGCAGGCGGGTCCCGATGATGTGCTTATTCGCGTCAAGGCGGCGGCATTGTGCGGCACGGATTTAGAGTTTTATGACGGCACGATGTTTTACATAACCAGCGGAATGACGGAATTGCCGCTGATTCCGGGTCATGAATGGGCGGGCGAAGTGGTGGAGATCGGTTCGAATGTCCATGAATTTGATCCCGGTGATCGTGTCACCGGAGAATGCACGGTGAGCTGCCGGTCATGCGCCAATTGTATCCGGGGATGGTATAACCAGTGTCAGTTTCGAACGGAAACCGGCTTGTTAAAACGGGACGGAGGGTTTGCGGAGTATATTGTCTTTCCGAAATATTTTCTGCATAAGTGCAACCGCATGGCTTTTGAGGAGGCGTCTTTTATCGAGCCGACGGGAATTGCGCTTTATCCCACCAAACTGGCCCAGGTCTGCCCGGAAGATTATGTGGCGGTCATGGGGCCGGGTCCCATCGGTCTGTTTGCGGTTCAGACGGCAAAGGCATATGGCGCGCGCAAGGTCATACTTGTCGGGACCCGCGATGACCGCCTGGATATCGGCCGGCAGGTCGGAGCCGATGCTGACGGTTAACGTAAAGAAAGAAGATCTGGTTGAAAAAGTGCGGGCAGCCACCGACGGGCATATGGTTGACGTGGTGATCGAAGCGGTCGGCAAAGCGGCCGTGTGGGATGATATCGTTTCGATTCATAGCGCCCCGGGCGCGGGTCGCCATGACAGGCCTTTTTGCCGGACAAAAATGTACAGTGGACTTTGATCCTCTGGTGATAAATAACATCACAATTTTGGGTTGTCTGGGCGGACCCAGCGTCTGGGATGAAGCCATCTACCTGCATGAATCCGGCAAAGTCACGGCAAAGCCCATCATTACCCACCGGCTGCCGTTAAAGGATTTCGTGCAGGGGTATTGAAATGATGCGCCATCGCACGGATAATGCCGTCAAAGTCGTATTGAAGCCATGACGGCAATATCTGCCGCTGCAATCTCGGTCTGCCTCCAGCTCCATTTCTCCTTGTCGGAGAAGGCAAAACAGCCTTGGCAGCGTTGCGTTCCATTTCAGGCGGGGCGATGTGGGTTTTGCTGGCCCCTTTGTTTTATGCCGGCATGAGTGTGTCCTCCAAATTAGCCGCGACTTACCTGAGCGTCTGGCAGATCGGGGTGGGCCGATTCATTTTCGGGCTGCTGGTGGTGCCGATCATCGTCAGATCATTGAAGCTCGACCTCTGGGGGCGGCGGCGTTTTCTGCTGACGCTGCGAGGTTTCTGCGGTTCGGTGGCGTTTCTGCTGCTGGTGGCATCCTTTCAGCAGATACCGCTTTCGCTGGCGATGGTGCTGTTCTACCTCTACCCGGCCTTTACGACCCTGCTGTCGCCCTGGATTACCGGAGAGCCGCCCCCTAAAATCGCCTGGTTTTTTATCGGCTGCGCCTTTATCGGCACCAGCCTGATTCTCTGGCCCCACGAAGCTTCCGGTACGTTGAATGCGGGACATCTATATGCTGTGATCGCCTCGATCCTGTGCGCCATCACCTTGCTGCTGGTGCGCAGACTAGGCAAAGACAACAACATCTACACCTTATTTTTCTATCTGTGTATAACCGGGACCCTTGCCGGTCTGGGACCTTTAATTATACAGAAAAACGCACTGCTGCCCCAATCGGCAGCTGCCTGGACCGGCGTTGCGGCGGTGGCTGTTTTCTCGCTAGCTGCCCAACTTACCATCAATCAGGCCCTGGTCCGCATACCGGCCGCTGCCGTCAGCATTATGATGACAATCGAAGTCCCGCTGGTAGCCGCCTTTGGTGTGCTGTATCTGGGCGAACCGGCCGGCTGGCGCCTGATTGCCGGTGCCTTCTTCATTTTCGGATCCAGCATCGGTCTCAATCTGCTGCCGGCGAAATTAAATTAAAACCCTGGCCGATTTGCCCGGTCTTTTAGAGTCCTGATAGGGTCATTTTAAGTGAAAATCGCTGATTTAAGTCTCGGCAGATCGTAATAATCGGCGGGGAATTTAATAATTAAAAAACCTACTTGAACCCGGTGGTTGAAGAGGGGCATCAATGCTTGCCTCTTATTATTTCCTGCCAGTTTATTCTCACAGCGTTTGACATGCCGAGCGGGTTCGGGTATACCAGGCTTTCATGGACTGTATGATTTGTGGCCAGGAATGTAAAAGAAGGTCAAAGGTGTTCGCAAACGGTAAAAAACTGTTTGCCTGCCGCGAATGCGTGCTCAAATTGCGGACGCATGAGCTGTCCTACTGCCTAAGCTGCAGGAAATACCATTTTGAAAGAAAACGGCCGCCTGAGGGAATGAATAACCGGCGGTAAACGATCGCACTACCGCCAAACTCAGGCAATCAAATTATCGAGACCCCGCCGCTAAGCGCTAAGCGTTTAGTACACCTGAACTCCGGGCCTATTGTTTTCCATATATTTTAATTCACGGCTGACGTCCCTGTATTGCGTATCCAGATTTTTCAATTCGGCTCGAACTTCGCTCCTCTTTTCGTCACTCAGATTCGCCTCATACAGCTCTTTCTCTTTTCCATTAATTTTTCTTTCGATGTAATTCAGTTGTCTCTGAAGGGACGCGACTTTGGCCTCATATTGGTAAAGGTCTCTTCCATTATCGTAGCCGATGCGAAAATTCGCCTCAGATTCGGGCGGGCACACATTGCGGAAAGCTTGACCTTGACGCCCCAATTCAAAGCCTTTCTGCTCAGAGCAGAAGGTTTGCAGACCTTTATTGTAACCGGCCCGAAAATTCGGCTCCAGCTGCAGAGGACACACAGCATTGTAGGGAATACCCTGCTGTCCCAGTTCGATACCCTTCTGCTCGGTGCAGTAATAATTCAAGCCCTGGTCATGCCCATCGTAGTAAGCCTGGCGGTCCGCGCTGATGCCATGCTCCAGGCAGGCCTTGGCGCGCCCCTGAAATGCAGTCCGCGGCTTCCCCTGTCTGCCGTCCATGCGGCCGATTTCATACCAGTCGGTCAGCAGGCAGTCCTCCTTGGACACCGAGGCACAGCCGGCAACTATAAGCATAACTGCCGCCAGCGAGATGATTCCCATTGAATGTTTCATTGTTCTGTCCTCATATTGAGCATAATTTGAGCGATGGTCTCGATCTTATCCGCCATACCGGACGGATAGCCGCAGATTCAAGGTTCGAATCGATCAATTATGGTAATAATCGGCCAAAACGCAGATAACTTTAGTGGCTGTAAATCAGGTATGCCCCAGCACCGGGTGCGGCTTGTAGGGCTCATTGAGGAGTTGAATTTCCTCCGGGCTGAGCTTGACCTGGACGGCCGCCGCCGCCTCCTCGATATGAGCGACCTTGCTGGCGCCGACGATGGGCGCTGCCAATCCGGGCTGATGCAGCAGCCAGGCGTAGCCGAGCCTGGCATTGCTCTCGCCGCGCCGGGCGGCCAGCTCGCTGAGGCGGTTTACCACGGCGAAATCATCTTCGCGATAGTAGAGCTTGAAGGCATATTCATCGCTTTTGGCGCGCGGGGTACGGCCGGCCGTGATGTCGTCCGGCGTGCGGTTGCCCGCTAAAAAACCTCTGGCCAGCGAGCTCCACGGTATCAGAGCGACCCCCAGATCGCGGCAAAGCGGAATCATCTCACGTTCCTCCTCCCGATAGATCAGGTTGTAGTGGTTCTGCATGGATACGAACCGCACCCACCCGTTCGATCGAGCCGTAAACTGCGCCTTGGCAAATTGCCAGGCCCACATGCTGGACGCCCCGATATAACGCACTTTGCCCGATTTGACGAGATCGTGCAAGGCTTCCATGGTTTCCTCGATGGGTGTTGTGTAATCCCAGCGATGGATTTGATACAGGTCGATGTAATCGACCCCCAGACGCTTGAGCGAAGCCTCGACCGCCGCAAAGATATGCTTGCGAGACAATCCGTGTGTGTTCGGCGGCTGGGGTGTCGAACCGGCAAATCCGCCCTGAAAGGCAAGATCCACCGGAAAGAACACTTTGGTGGCCAGCACCACTTCGTCCCGGCGGGTAAACTCCCGCAGGAACTTGCCGGTCAGTTCCTCCGATGCACCGCCGGAATACATGTCGGCGGTATCGAAAAAGTTCACACCCAGCTCGACGGCGCGCTGCACGATGGGGCGCGCATCGGCCTCATCGAGTACCCACGGCCGCCATTGCGAAGTTCCGTAGGTCATCATGCCCAAGCAGATACGTGATACCTTGAGACCGGTTTGGCCTAAATTGATATAGTCCATGTTGTCCTCCTTTGCCAAGTAAAGAGTCCTTGCCCCGAAAACGAGGCTTTGTATTCACTCCAGAGAGTGGTTTGGCCGTCTGAAAAACCATGGAGTGATGGAGTGGTGGAGCACTGGAATATTGCTGATCAATGACGGATGATGGTCTATTTTTATGTTACGCCTTGTACCATTCAAATAAAAACAGATCTAATTCCACCAAACCCAATACTCCAACACTTTATTATTCCCTGGCCCAGACCGTTTTTACATAAATCGAATTTTAGCTATTTTTATCTAAACAGCACAGACCTGATTTAAATTCTCAGTACGCCGCGCCAGGGTGGGCCATTACCCCTTGGTATTCATTTACGGCAAAGTCAGTCTTTTTTGCCCTGGCCCCGAGGACCAGGCTTTCAATGCCATAGTACACCGGCGCCCGTTTGCCCATTTATTTCTTGCCACAGGTTTCACGGTAAGGTTCGCTGCCCAGGTATTCACGCCATTCGTCCCGGGTAAGATTCCGGTTCAGCTGCGAGCAGGCTTTGGCAACCGGGTCCGCAGGCCAAATCTCCGTAACCTCGACCAGACGTCTGTCCCAGCCGTCGTCGCCGCAGGTCGCAATAAACCGGCTGTCGGGGCTGACCGCCACGGCTGTGAGGTACCTCAGATAGGGCAGGCGCTTGATCTCACGGCCGCCCTCGAATTGCCATACCCGGGCGGTCTCGTCCGCGTCGATTGTGACCAGGTATTTGCCGTTCGGGCTCAATGCCAGAGCCAGTACGAAACTCCCGTCCGAGTTAGCAAACAATTCGGTTTTTTTCCGGACATCCCACCAGCTCAGTTTGCCTTCTGTATCGCCGATAACCAGCACCTGTCCGTTCGGGGCAAATACAGCACCCGCGTCTCCCTCGCTGGAATTCGGCAATTGCCATAATCTTGCGCCGGTTTTAAGGTCCCAAACCGTGGTGACGGTGTCGCCACCGAATGTGACCAGTTCGGTTTCATGCGGGTCGAAGCGCATCCCCTCGACGATACCGTCGTGGCGCAGGCGGGCCACCTGCCGTCCCGTGGCCAGTTCCCATACACGCACACTCTTGTCCAGACTGGCGCTGGCCACAAATTTGCCGGACGCCGAAACAGCGACCGTGTACGCGGCATCATCCTGGGGCAGCCGCCTGACCTCAAGGCCG
The DNA here is from genome assembly GCA_963769935.1 of uncultured delta proteobacterium. GTDB lineage: Bacteria > Desulfobacterota > Desulfobacteria > Desulfobacterales > JAFDCJ01 > JAFDCJ01. The sequence goes on from CAVYNY010000033.1 coordinate 40,971, forward strand.
GACTGTGAATCCCAGACGTGCACCGTCCCCAGCTCGGTGGTTGAAACCAGGAGGCCGCCGGTGGGCGCAAAGCGAACCGCATTAACGGGTGCGGCATGTTCCAGGCGGTGCAATTCGCGGCCGGTTGTTGGTTCCCACAGACGCACGGTGTTGTCCGGTCCGGCGGTTGCCAGAATCGGTTGATTCGGGCTGAAGTCGAGCACCTGTCTCCCTCGGAAGTTGACGTGATTTCCGCGCTTGTCCTTCCAGTGCGTGCGGCCGCCTATTCCGCCGTGGGAAATCCGCGCCGTAATTTCGCCCGTTGTCAGATCCCAAACAAAAGTCCCGTCTTTTCCGCCTCCGGCCGCCAGCAGGCGGCCGTCATAACTGAACGCCAGATCGCTCACGATGTTTTCAAAATCGATTGGGAAATTCTTGTCCGACCAGGGCAGCAAGGCCAGACCGTCTCGCAGGGAACGCTCCGCATGCGGCGTCGGGCTCCGCTTCATCGCCTCTGCGGCCAGGAGCACGCTGAGCTCGAGCCGCTCCAATCGTTTGCTGTCCTGCAATAAAAGCGCCCACCATACTTTGGATTTTTGGTCTTCATCCGTCGCGAGCACCTGTTGCCGCAGCTCATCCGCACGGGACGCGAGTCGTTCCACCAGCTGTTCGGTCGCCTGCTTTTGACTGTAAGCCCGATAGCCATACCAGACCAGTACCGCCGTCAACATTACGAGGGCCGCTGCCAACCCTCTGCGCAGCAAACGCCGCCGGTGATGACCGCGGCGCCGCGCCTCCCTTTCCTGCAACTCCTTCGAGCTGGCTGCCACTCCCTGGGAATGGACCCGCTGGATATCTTCCATGAGCTTTAAAAACAGCGGCGAGGTTGCGGCGCCGTTCCAGTCGGAAAAGTCCACGGTCTCCGTCTGCCGGAAGGGCAGGGGCGGCTCGCATTCTTGAACCTGCAACGGCACCAGGATGCCCCGCTGCCAACCCTCAGTCGCCTCCGCGCAAACCCAGTCGGAATCCACCGAGCGCGGCGACCATACGACCAGAACGCAGCGGCTGTGGGTCACGGCATCCTGGATCTCACGCGGAAAACGCTCCCCGCTGCGCAGCCGCTGGTCCCACCAGACCGACCAGCCGCGAGCGGCCGTGAAGGCCTCCGCCAGCCGCTTGACTTGGGGCTTGTCTTCCCGGGCATAACTGATGAATACGTCATACATACTCGGTAAGTAAAAAATCCTAACCTGGAGCACCAGGTTTTGAATGTTGGAATAAAAGCACTCTCTTTGGGAGGAGGTTCCCCCCGGCTCCCAAACGGGCGAAGCCCGCCGCTAAGGGTTCACGGATAAATTAATTCACAGTTTTAGGCGTTGAGGCGTTCTTCCAGCAAGGTGCGAAAACGCAGGAATATCTTGATATTCCGAGCTTTCGCAACGCAGCGGGAAGAGATGCAGCGGCGTATAAAATGTGAAGTTATTTTTTCGTGAGCCCTAAGGTCTGTGGTCCGGTTACAATGCCTGGTATCCTCTATAATTCTTCTGAAACTTTGCTTTACCGGTGCGGAGGAAGTCGGCAAAGTTCCATTCGGACGGTTCGAGATGATCCCGGAACTGCGGTTTCACCACATAAGCGGCGGCGGGCAGGGTCGCTCCATCGTTTAGTTCAATCCGAACATGCCGGCGGGCGTACATTTCGCCTTCGAATCGGTCCAGGCGGTCCCAGGCCGAATCAGGCACGTTCCTGAAGACAACACCCTCGACGCGGCCTTCATTATCCGGCAGAAGCCCGGGAAAATACTCGCTTTTGACGGACCGCCGACTATAGCCCTTCAGGATTCCAGGCACATGGGACAGACGGCAGCCCGAGACTTCCTGCATGATGTCGTCGCACATCAGGGTTCCGTATGCAAAGAGATTCAACATTTCCGCACCTCGCAGAGCAGTGATTTAAAGCCCGGGAATCCCGAAATCGGGTCCCGGTAGTCGGGGTCGATCAGGGTGTTGACATCCGCTTCCGGCCGCCCGTGGTAGATGTTGACCACGCCCGGCATAACCGTTTCGGTCAGATTGGCCCGCACGCGCACATCCCCCCGGCGGGTCGACAGCAGGACCCAATCCCCTTGGTTCAAGCCGCGCAGCCGGGCATCGGCCGGGTTCAAGTCGGCCATGGGATCCGGTTGGAATCTGAGCAGCTGAGGAATCCGGTAGGCCCGGGAATGAATGAAAAAAGGCAGCCTGGCGCCGGTGGTCAAAATGAGCGGAAAATCTTTTGCCTCTTCGGGGGCCGACACCGGACTCAGCAAGGGTTCCCGGTACACAGGCAGCGAGTCCAAACCGTGTTCCGCCAAAACCAGGGAGGTAAATTCCATCTTGCCCGAAGGCGTTTGAAAGCCCCCGTTCTCATATTTGCGGTAGGGGGGAGTCGAAATATTTTCGACAACGAGGCCGCGGGGATATTTTTCCAGATCGGCCACTTTAAAGCCGGAAGGCTGCAGCATCCAGTCGACGGCTGCTGCATGCCCCGCCCGCAGCAGGTCGTCGTCCGGCGCCAGGGTCCGGGCCAGATCGAAAATGATATCGGCATCCGCGCGGGATTGGCCCAGCGGTTCGATGGCCGGCCGGGTCCACAGAATCCTTTTTTCGGGATAAAATTTCAGTTCGCTTCTTTCATAGGAAGTACAGGCCGGCAGGATGACATCGGCCAGCCTGGCGGTATCCGTCATAAACAGATCCACGTCCACCAGAAAGTCCAGTTTTTTGAAGCTCTCCAGGGCAAAATCAGATCCGGGCCACATCCGAAAGTTGAGGCCGAAAGCCAGCATGGCCCGAACGGGATAAGGCTGTTGACTGCGGATCTGAAAGGGCACCATCATGGAATGGGCCTCGGGAATGAAGCGGCACCAGACCGGGTGTTTATCTTCCCCGACACGCGGGGCCATTTCGTGCCAGGGGCGCGGCTGCTTGAACTCCGCTTCGCGGGTCTGGATGCCGTTGGCAATATAAAGATAGTCGGAGGGAAAAACATGGTTGCCTCCCGGCATGTCGAAGTTGCCCGTCAATCCGATCAGGGCGGTGATGGCCCGCTGATTCTGGAGTCCGTTGGTATGGTGGACCGTCGGACTTGCGCCGGTCATGACGGCCGCCGGCTTTGAGCCGGCAAAAAGCCTGGCAGCCCGCAAGATCAGTTCGGCCGGAACGCCGGTGATTTTTTGGGCCGCATCAGGCGCAAAGCCGCGCGCCAGGTTTCGATATTCATCAAATCCCAAGGTCCAGCGGTCGACGAAATCCCGGTCGAAAAGACCCTCCTCAATGATGACGTGGGCCAGCGCCAGGGCCAGGGCCCCCGAGGTCCCGGGCCGCAGCCTGAGGTGAATGTCGGCGTAACGGGTCAGCGGGGTGACCAGCGGGCCGACCTCGATGATTTTGAGGCCTTTTTTGCGGGCGGCCGGCAGTCCTTTGGAGCGCGGCGGGTTCGAGTAAAAGGGGTTGCGGCTCCAGACAAGCAGACATTTGGCGCGGCCCACTTCGGGCGCGGCTTCGGCTCCGTAATTTAAAATGGCAGCCAGTTTGACCGCCGTATGACAAGTGCTCGATTCGGAGGCAAAGTTGGGTGAGCCGAAACTGTGGGCCAGGCGCTTTAAGAACGGCCGCATCCATTTGGGATAGCCGGCATAGAAAACCACCGACTCAGGGCCGGTTTCGGCTTTGATTTCGTTTAGCCGCCCGGCAACAATATTAAGAGCTTCCTGCCAGGAGACCGGTTCGAACCGCCCCGCACCCCTCGCGCCTGTTCTGACAAGCGGCGTTTTAAGGCGGTCGGGATGATAGACGTATTGAAGCCCGGCGGCCCCTTTGGCGCATAGGGTCCCGGCGTTGTGGAACTCCGGACTCCCCTTCAGCTTGATGATCCGTCCGTTTCTGACATAGGCATCCACGCCGCAATGGGAGCCGGGATTGCATATGGAGCAAATGGTCGGCCGGACCTCGATGCCGGTGGAGGGACCGGTCGCCTTTTGGTTCGGCCGGGGCATCACTGTTTGCGGAAACCGTTCCTTCATAATTCACCCCGCACTTTATTTAAACATTAGAGCAATGAATCAAAACCCCGCAACTGCCGGCCCCATCTTGTGATAGAGCGGACAACCGCTCAATAGGGCAGATGTGTGTAGTATGTGCATCATAGAAAAAGCGTTCATATCCGTCAAGCATCTTCAAATTACCCTTTGATTTTCCCGGCTTCGGTGTCATTTTCTTTAAACCCTTTACCGCCGGATTTTTTCTTGGTAATGAAGGTGTCTAAGCATGATGCCATACGATCACGGGCTGCTGCTTATTGAAATCCGGGATGAATTGCGCCGGGGAGCATATTGCCGCAGCGAATCGACTCATCCCATGATCAATTATAGGCCAGCCGGGTTTGCTCATCTGCATATGTCGGTTCAATGATGTCCTGCCACTCAGGATCAGCCCACGTTTTCAATTGATCGTGCATTTCCATATACTTTTGCGGGATCGGGTGAGTACCATAAACGACTTCAAGGCCGTATTTTTTTGTGATGTAATCATGAAAATACCTGATGTGCGGGCATGGGGGATATCCGACCACGAGTCCGGTGGCGAGATGGATCACTTCGGCGCCGTTTTTTTTCATTTCATCCACCGTGTACTCTACATTGCCGCCGGGGCATCCATCGCAGGAGGTGTAGCCGACCAGGTCTACATCCAGACCTTTATAGCGGCTGAAGGCCCCCTCCCGATTTTGCAATGATCTGAAACACTTTCCACCGGCGCACGTTCGGTACCGGTTACATATGATGATTCCGATTTTGGTCTTTTTCCCCATGATACCTCCTACTTGAAAAAAAATTGTTTGGGATCCCATCCGCGCTGCCGAAATAGCCGGGCTGCAAACCCGTGGACGGCATTGGCCGCAGTGTGGGCAGAAACTCTACCGGCCCGGCGGTTTCACACAGCGGTCAAATCTTCATTTAACCATCAGGACGAAGAAGGCTATGATAGCAACTCCAGCGCGATCCGGCAATAGGATTCAAGACCCAAAGCCAGAACCTCTTCATTGAAATCAAATTTGGAATTGTGAACCGGGGCGCCTCCTTCCCGTCCGACCCCCAGGAAGAAAAAACAGCCCTTGGCTTTTTCCAGAAAAAAGGACAAGTCCTTTACATCCATGGTCGACTCAGGCTCTGCGACTCTGTCTTCACCCACCACCTGCCGGGCGCATTTGCAGGGAACAACATCCTGATTTATTCCGCCTGATTTATTCCGCGGCCTCAGACTCGGGAAACTTCAGCTCCATCCACAGGGGCAGGTGGTCGGACAGTTGCTCGGTGCGCCAACGCTTGAAAGTTTCCGCCTGCCGTTTGCCGTCGCCCGGGACGGCGTGGGCATAGGCCTCGGTGTCGGGCTCGCGCAGCACGTGTTCGAAGGGCAGAAACGATCCGGAGCGACCGATGGTGACTGCCCCGGACGCATTGACCAGCAATCCGATCAGGTCGTAGAAGCCGTCCGGACGAAAAGCGCTGGTGGGGTGGATATGTTCAGGCGGTGCGGCGAAACCCTCGCGGCGGAAGGCCTGCACGGCGGGAGAGTCGGCGCTGCGAATGTTGAAGTTGCCGGCCAGTATGATGTTTTCCCCATCGCGCCCGGCAACGCGCTTCAAAAAGCGCGCCAGGGTCTCGCACTCGCGGATCCCGGGCTTGGGATCTCCGCTGCCGAAGTGGATATGCGCGGCACACATCCTGAAACGAAAATCGCCGGCGCGGAAGCCTGCGAGCAGCGGCTTGCGTGCGAACTGCCGCCCGTCGATCAACAGGTTGTCCGGCAGCACGACCTCGCCGCTGATGTGCTCAAAGGACACCCGCGGCTGGTAGTACAGGATCGCAAAGCGTTCGTTGCTGCCCAGGGTGCCTTCGGTGATGTCGGTGATGAAGTAGCCCCACTCCGGTCCCATGATCTCCAGCAGGGCACGCAGGGACGCGAGGTGCCGGTCGATCTTTTGCAGGGAGATCACGTCGAAGGCCGACAGGATCTGCGCCATGTAGAACAGAGCCTCACCCCAGGGAGCACGCCGACCGAACTTGTTCAGGCACCAGTTGGCTACCAGCAGGTTGTCCTTGAGGCGCCGGGGAATATCGTTTACAAGCGCCGGGCGCAGGCGTGCCAAGCCGGACAGGGTGCGGGCACGTTCGGGCGGATCGAGGCTTACCAGCTCAGCGTCGGTGAAATAGTGGGGCGCCGGGTCGAAGGCACCGCCGCATTCCAGCAGAAGGCCCAGGGCCGCCCGCCGGATGCCGGCCACCACGTCGTCCATAGCGCGCAGCGGGTCGTCCCAGTCGGTGATCGGCCTGGCTTTGTAAGGCAGGCTCTCGAACCGCGCCAGGGGCAGATCCTCGAACTCCGGGACCTCCTCCACGAGCACCGGTACGGGCACCGAGACTCGCATTTCGTGCAGCTCCAGGGCCAGGCGCATCTCCACTTCGGCGATGTAGCGCGACGCAAGAAAGGCCTTGCTGACGAGCAGCACGACGATGTCCGCGCCGCGCAGGTTTTCATCGATCACATCCGACCACTCGGTACCGGGAACGATGGCCCCGTCGTACCATGTGATCACCAGCCCTTCTCTTTCCAGGATGTCCAGGTGACGGTCCAACGCCTGGCGGGTATCTGCATTTTCGTGGGCGTAGCAGAAAAACAACTTCAGCGGTCGGCGCTTGACAGGGCGCTCCGGAGGCGAATTCATGGCCGTTCTCCTTGGCAAAAGGATAGTGTGTTGCAAAGGTTCAGGGTCCCAAATCTTTATCCGTGATCTAATATTTGGAAGCAGTCATTCGTCAAATATCATTGACATCATAAAATCTCAAATGATAATCGATAGTCTTGATTGATCCAATCGGATGCCAGGGGGGCAACTTTTAATTACGCCGGCCTGAAAAATAGCAACACCAGGTTTTGATAAGGATTGTCGTCCAATTGTGCCTGATGAGAATGCTTTATGTTGCTCAGGCGTGCGGTGAAATAAGAGAGGCGTTCTTATGAAAGAAACCACGTTTGAAGCCCATGGCTATCGCTGGATAGTACTTCTGGTCTACTGCATAATCCAGGCGGTGATGCAGATGCTCTGGATTTCTTTTGCTCCGATTACCGGTGAGGCCGCCGGGTTTTATCATGTCAGCCCGCTCCAGGTGGGCTTCCTTGCCATGAGTTTTATGATCGTTTATATCTTTGTGTCCTTTCCCGCTTCATGGACAATCGACACTTTCGGTATCCGCAAAGGGGTTGGATTTGGGGTTGTCCTGACGGGAATCTTCGGTTTAACCCGCGGGCTTTTCGGCAGCGACTACACCTATGTCCTGATTTCCATGATCGGGCTTGCGATCGCTCAGCCGTTTATCCTGAACTCCATTACCAGTTTGACTGCCAGATGGTTTCCTTTGGAGCAGCGGGCAACTGCAGCCGGCTTGGCGGTAATGTCTCAGTTCATCGGTATTGTAATTGGAATGGCCGCCACCCCCTTTCTGGCAATCAAATTCGGCATCCCGGGAATGCTCCAAATTTATGGCGCCGTTGCCGTCGCCGGTGCCGTCTGTTTTATCATATTCATAAAGCCGGCGCCGCCGGCACCTGCCGGTGAAGTCCCGCAGCGTGAAGGTTTCCTTGAAGGGCTGAAGAACCTTTTTAAAATCCGGATTATGATCATTCTGATCACTATTTTCTTTATCGGTTTGGGATTATTCAATGCCATAACCACCTGGATCGAACAGGTCATTGCCCCGCGGGGATTCAATGCCATACAGGCCGGAACACTCGGAGCCGTGCTGATGGTCAGCGGTATTACCGGCTGTTTAATTGTTCCGCCGCTTTCCGATAAATATCGCCAAAGAAAACTATTCATTGTCATTTGCATTATTTTCAGTGCGCCCGGGCTTATCGGGCTCACCTTTGCAACCGCCTACTGGCTCCTGCTCATTTCCGGTATTTTCCTCGGATTTTTTCTGCTCAGCGCCGCTCCCGTCATTTTTCAGTATGCCGCAGAAGCCAGCTATCCAACTCCGGAAGCAACCTCTCAGGGAGTGCTGATGTTGTCCGGCCAAATCGCCGGCATCATCTTTATCCTGGGCATGGACTATTTCAGGACCGAATCAGGTTCGATGACTCCCTTTCTGATCGTTCTTATCGGTCTCTCTCTTGTTGACATTTTACTGTCTCTCATGCTCAAGGAGTCCAAAATGATTGAGTCTGTCGCAAAGTGAGACCTTAGATGTCCATTTCCTACTTCCACACGCCCACAATCGGTTTCGCACCCCCGTCTCCCTCTCCCAGGGCACACAGACCGAAATTTTCCTCGATGGTACGCAGCACATTGTAGTGGTTGTAGTTGCTTTTTGCTTCCTTATTGGGTTTCACCATCCCGCCCAGAAAGACCGTGTAGATGTGATTATCGGATCCCGGCGACTCGTCGCGCGATTCGTCGAAGGTCACGACAATTAGAGTTTTTTTCATGAAAGCTTCATCGTTAAGCAGTGGATCCAAAAAACCCTTTAACCATGTCGATGCAAACTTCAGGCTCGTGTCGTGTCCGTCGTTATCCAAGTCGGGCGAGTAAAACGAATAGGCCGGCAAATTCTTTCGGTCTAAATCGAATTGGTCGGCAGCCACGATGTGGCTGCATTTTTCCTCGTCGTCCTGGATCGAAGAAAAGCTCATGAACGGCACGTGCTTTCTCGCATATCTGCCTCTGCGATCATTTGTATAGCAGCGGTTGGGGTATGGGTTCAGTTCATCTGGCTCCGGATACCCTTGAGCATAATTCTTCCAGTCCAGCCCCTTGGAAACCAATAAATCAGCGATAGAGCAGACGTCTTTCAAATCAACCTGCCTATCGAAATGGGTGACGATATCCTTGCCGGCCACCATTGCCAGGTAATTTGAATAGGAGGGATGGAAGCGGCCGTGAAAATTGCTGAAGCAGGCCCCCTCCCGCGCAAGCTGATGAAGGTAGTCGTCAGTGATTGCTTCCTGGTAGTCGCGATTTTCCAGAACGATGATGAGAACACGCTCGAAGCGATTCGTCGCCTTAAACGTGGTGGGACACCGGCAGTTCGATTGACTGTTGGGGTAGGTCCGCGAGGTCTCCTCCACCGTGGTGCTTTCGAAATTACAGCCGGCGAGGATACTGCACCCGCTGATTAAAATCACGCAAATGCCAAGCCAGGCAAAGCAGACATATAGTCTATGCCGGCAACTCGCAACCATCATATTTCCTTCCTGCGCCCTGTGAAGCCGGGCAGGTCCTTCTAAAGCTTTTATTCTAAATGATTCCGAGACTTGGGAAAGTTAGACGAACGCGGCAATAGCAAATTAGACTTAGTTTCAAATCATAAAGTTGTCAATTTATTATTTATTGGGATCTGTTTTTGCCCTCCGACGAACACAGAGTTTAGCCGATAATAAGGTGCCTTTCTTCATAAAATACATGATTTACCCTATTTAAATCAGAATGAAATTGGCTAATTTTGGACAGTTGATTACGTTGTTGGAAAGACCGGTCCTTAGGCCGGGGGTGTTCACTAAGCTCAACGAAAACCGATTTAAAGACAAAGGAGGCATTAACATGCAGTCATTACTTCACAATAACAAATTGGTTGCAATCCTGGTAGCATGCGGATTTGTTTATTTCCTTGGAATTTCGCAGGCCCTGGCACAGTCGGATACCTCGGCAGAGAAGACGCTGATTCAAGGTGTTGATCAGATGATGGCCGGCAAACAAATGTTGATCAATGCTCTGCAGAAACAGATGTTGGATAAAGACCCTAAGTTAGAAAATGGAATAAATTTGCTTAACGACGGTGAGAAACTGGCCATGACGGGCAAGAATCTGATGAAGGAGAAAGCCGAAAGCGGAAAAATAAAAGGCAAAGAGGAAATTATGAGCGGGACCTCCAAAATGATGGAAGGCAAGGATGATATCATGAACGAGTTGAAGGCCAGGGGGATGATGAAGGAAGGCAACCTCAAGGAGGCTGAAGTAGACCTTAAAAACGGAGATAATACGATGATGGATGGAAAGAACAGGATGATGGATGGTTTCAAAAATATCGATTGGGACTGAAGCACGGCTTTCCTTCAGATTTGACAGGCCGCACAGGGGCGGTGCATATAGGCCACGTCAATCCATCGCCATCGGAATGGGTTACAGGGGCTGGAAGCGCCCGAAACGGTTTCCAGCCCCTTTTATTTCCGGAAGCCGGCATGGCAAATTTTTATCCGTGATTTATCGGTTTTCTCAGGCACCAAATCAAGATACGATACCCATGTTCTTTGCGTAAAACCGCTGTCTTAAAGCCGTTGCTCCATGCATTGGAGCAATTTTCATTTTGTCCGCCCCAGGTTGTCGGTAAAATAATCCGGGTATAACTGCCTGGCACAATCAGGACAAATGCTATGGGAAAATCGGGCCAGAGAATGCTTGCTGATGTAGTTTTCCATTTCCTCCCATTGGTCTTTGGCGTTCCTGATTTTTTTACAGTTGGCACAAATCGGTATGAAACCCTCTAAGATCCTAATCCGCTTATATAATTTCTTAAGCAATCTGATTTGAAGTACCATTACAATTAGAAAAATTGATAGTTCAATTATAATTTCACCGATTCTTTGTGAATATGACGTGGGGGCATCATTAAATATATAATGAGGAATGTCTATAATTTCATTTCCCACTGTTAAACACAAAAAGAGTACAACCACAACAAGCTGCGTGATGGCCAACATTCGGGCTGTTTTATTTTTCATGTTAAAGCCTCTCCAGATTAGCGGTCGACTGTGCCGGTATCTTATTGCCGGCTGCTCATCTCGCCTGCGCTTTTTCTTTATCACTCCTGAACACAGGCCTTCACCGGCTTCATCCGCCGCCGCAGGATTCGCAAATAGGGTGACTTTCCTCCTAAAATATATGAGCGAACCTGTTTAAATCGGCAAAGAATCGAATAGCTTCCGGGCTGTTAAAAAATTGAGGTGCCCAAAAGGCCAGTGTAATTCTAACTAAAATTGATTGAAAAACAAGGGACCACGAGGAAAATATTAGCGGGATCTCCCGGATGATGGCGGGCAAGGATGAGACTATGAATGAATTGAAGCCCGCAGGCATGATACAGGAGGGCAACCTCAAGCCGGCTGAAGCAGACCTGAAACAAGGGTAAGGTACAGGCACTAAATTTATCCGGCGCGTGTGCCATTCGGCAGCGGGATTTCAGGCATCGCTAAAACCGGCGTTAATCCGTCAGCGTATCCGATGTCAAACAACATCCCTTCGGAGATTTCGCCCATCATCTTTTTGGGTGCCAGATTGACGACGAATAAAGCTTGTTTGCCCTCGATTTCTCTCGGGTCCTGCCTTTCCTGCTTCATTCCAGCCAAAATTTTTCTTTTGTGATCACCGAAATCAACAATCAGCCGTACCAATTTCTCAGCGCCTTGGACATCCTCAACCAATTCAATTGTCCCTGACGCGAATATCAATTTTTTCAAGAATGTCAAAGGAAATAGCCGGTTTTATGGGAGCAACTTCTATTGTTTTCATATGATCATCACCTCTTTGAACTGTTTATATTCGCTTGACGCTTGGCGTTGCCGACGCGCGGCGGTCTATCGCGCGTCAGTGTAACTGTCTGGGTTGGCGACGTTTTTTATTTTATTGAAAAACGTATTGCAACGTTGCGAAACGATTCACGGATGATACGTGCAAGAATATCAAGATCATCCAAGGTTGCTTCTCGAATCATAGCAAATTGGTTCATAGCAATACTGCCAACGATAGCCGTCAGCCGCTCACGTGAAGCGCCGCTGGACGCGAGTCGGCTGGGCGCCTGTGTTGGGCGGCAATCAGTAATTCCAAACGTTTTTTAAGTTGCGATTTGCTTTTCCGGTACATCCATTGAGCGTTGTCAGCGGGGTATAAGCAGGCCGGCACCCAGCCGCAACAAGTTCCAGACACCGAAGTCGCGCTCGAAATCCCAACCCATTGCCTCAGCGATTACCTTAAAATCCTGGGCGAGCACTTTGAGGTGCCCAAAACGAAAGGCCGCTCCCCAATGAGCCTTGTTTTTGATAAAGGAAAGTTTGTCGAGTCAAGAATCACGTTTCCGACACTGCCAACCCAACGAGCGATTTTATTACATCAGGAAAGTCAGAAGAAACCGCTGGTCCGACCTCGTCGCAACCGGGTCCGGTTGCCTCCACGGCATAGGTCACCTTAGTGCGATGTGCGCTCAGGCGTTCGATCCGATGGGCGACAACAATAACCAACTCGCCGACCCGTGTCTCATCGACAAATAGCTCATTCTCGCGAACTTCAATCAACCGTGTCAACAAAGGTTCCTGCCCGGGCGGAGTCATCGTAAACTCAGTTCCCACAGCAAACGGCCCTCTCATCTCAATCTGCTCGATGCCCGCATTCCACTTTTTCCATCCAGGCACATCAACGAAAAGGCGCCAAATTTCCTCCGGCGATGCCGAAGTCTCGATGCTGTATTCATAACACCACTTGTCTTGTTGATGTAGTTTCATATTGATTTCTCCATTTATGAAAATCTAACCCGTTATGATGAATCATGTTATTCGGAGCTCTTTTCTCTTCTTTATGAAATCTTGGGGACGGGCATTGATTTATTGGCATAAATTACCCCATCAATCTAAGTTCCTTTTCTTTTACAATCTTTTCGTCCCGTTTTACCGACTGGCTGGCCGTAGTAGCTTGTGAAATGCCAAGCTTTTAGGTTCGTCTCCTTTAATCCGGTCTTTGCCACCACGCACTGCTTTGCCCGCCCGCCAACCGCCAATGCTGCGAATTAGACACCCTCCAACCAATTCAGGCCTTTTACCGCCTCTAACGGCATTATTTACAAAGGAATCACAATCTTCATGGTCCAAAAAATATTTTCCGGCGTTCGATTCCGCGAATTATAATATGGTGTAGCGCACGCGCAGCATCAATTCTGGTTTTTCGTGGCATGTCTGTTCAAATATCCGCCTGCTTCCATCTGTCAATCAATAAATCAATACCCGTCCCTAATATTCCCCTAATATTCCCTATAAATCAATACCCGTCCCTAATATTCCCTTGGGCTTCAAACCCACTCCACATATGGAACTTTTGGGACGCCCATAAAATTATAACATTAGTGGCAATCACAAAGAGAAACTTATAATTTAATGTCCTTGATATTTCTTGTTGTGCAAACTTGAAAGGCCTTTCAGCCCGCTGGCTATCCACAAACGTTCAATCAAAGAAATGATGAAGATGAAAAAGCGACTCCGTAAGAAAAAGCACCTTGGTGAGTTTGCTGAGTGGGGACGGCAATTCGTCATCACGAGAAATCGCAAAGACGGATTCGACGAATTCCTTGGCGCTTTCATCAAGGAAGCCATTGAATCTAACGGATGTTACTGCGGCGGTGGCGGAAAGGAAGACAAGCTGATTATGGTAGTGGAGCTTGGCCGCCGCTCGAACGATCCTGAAGCCATAATGAAAAAGATTACTGCATGGCTCGATGCTCGATCTGATATAGAGAACTGGAGGATGGGCGAGGAGTTTGATCTCTGGCACGGGAACTTGCAGGATATCGAAGACGAGATCGAACAGCAGGATTCAGCCTGACACCAAAAGCCGGCGCGATTTAGAGCCCAAATCGAAACGCCTGTGCAGGCAGGCTTTTTGTGCAGCTGGTCCTGGACGTTCTACTTCTTGAATCTTGACAAAATTATTGTTTGTTGTACAATTGTCACATTGTCAAATTCGGGAGGCAAAACATGGATATTGTAATTGACACATCTGCATTAATTTCGGTGATTGTCGGTGAGCCTGAACGTAAAAGGATCATCGAAGTTACAACAGGGAACACACTTATTGGACCTGGCTCTATTCCCTGGGAAATTGGTAACGCCTTCTCAGCGATGTTCAAACAAAAAAGGTTGACCCTTGAGGAAGCTAAAAAGGGGTTTTCAATTTTTAAAAGCATCCCCCTCCGCTATATCGATCCAGATTTTGCTAATTCCTTAAAATTGTCTAAACAGGCTAATATTTATGCATACGATGCTTATTTTTTAGATTGTGCTATCAGACATAAGGCACCTTTATTGACGTTGGATCGAAAGTTGAAGGACTCTGCTCAAATTCTCAAAGTTGAAACTATGGAGGTTTAAAATGCAAATTTACACATATTCAGAAGCCCGGCAAAAACTCGCTATGGTTCTTGAAAAAGCGGAAAGCACGGGGAAAGTACTAATCCGCAGAAAGGACGGTAGGACCTTTGCATTGGTTCCAGAAAAAATTTCTTCTTCTCCCTTAGACGTTCCAACCATTAAGGCGAATATTACAACACAAGAAATAGTGGATATTGTTAGAGAGGGAAGAGAAAGGTAGAACGAGGGCATGCAGATGGATTTTGAAAAGCCAGCGCTTTTCAAAACCACTTATGCCCGGCATTAGCACCATACTATTTATAAATTTCGTAAGGGATAAAATCTTTCGGCTAATCGTTGACAAACCCTTAATTGAAACCTTCCCAGCTGATTTAAGATGGGTAGATTCATAAAAACTCACTGCTGCTCGCAGCCTGGAAGGGTTCAACTTTGGGGAGATCCGAATTTTTTAAAGGAATTAGTCGACTTGAAAAAGCAAAAATCCTCCATCAAGAACGACAAAGTTCACAGCCCGCACCTGGTCGAGCGAAATGTCACGTCCTGGGAAGACTTTGTCCGGCTCGTTTCCGTTAAGCCCCTCAGAGATTGGGCTTTTCGCGGACAAAGCGAGGCCGGATGGCAGCTGTGGCCCAAGATCAGCCGCGAGCTCCGCAACCGGCGGGTAGCGCCCCGATACTGGAAGGAACAGGAGCACAGACTCATCTGGATTTTCCAGCGCAAGGCGATTCACTTTCTGGACAAAGTTCCCGATGTCGGAGACACACCGCAGTGGATGGCACTCATGCAGCACCATGGTGCTCCGACACGCCTGCTGGACTTTACCTGGTCCCCCTATGTAGCCGCTTTTTTTGCTCTCGAATCCAGCGTTTCAGACGCTGCCGTCTGGGCCATCAACGCCCCGCAGATCGGCACATTCGCTTACGGGCCTCACTTCAAGATCGCCCAGCGGCCGCCAAGTCCGGAACAGGCACTCAGCGAAGTTGGAATTAAGGAATTGGATGCCGTCGCCATCGGAGAACCCTATTTCAAAAACCGGCGTGTTATTGCCCAATCCGGAACCTTCGCCTTCCCCTTTGACATTAAACGGCCCATCGACGCGATACTTTCAAGATCCGAAGGCGTCATAGAAAAGTTAGTGCTTCGCGGACCGGGACTCCGCAAAAAGGGTCTCGGCGAACTTTATCGGATGAATATCACCTACGCCACACTCTTTCCTGATCTGGACGGCCTCGCCCGTTCGCTTGCTTTCGAACTGGAGCACCATTATGCTTTCGATCCTACAGAGAAGGAGACCTAGAAAAGCCGTGAGATAATTGGGAGACAAAAGAGAAGGAGGAAGCCTGCCTCAACCTGCCGGAGCCAAATGGTGGCACGAAATTATTAGAGTCTTAATTTGTCCTTTTTAGTTCCGGCTTGTCCGGGTTAAGGCAGATTCCGTGAAGCTCAATGATAATAGCTACTGGCTCCGGGGATGCGCGATGATAAAGGCGTCGGCGGCGGGAGAAGAAAAATGATTCGTCAGTGTCAGGAATCGGATTTCAATACCATACTCGAGATCATTAATGATGCAGCCCAGGCGTACAAGGACGTCATACCCGCCGACCGGTGGCATGTGCCTTACATGTCTTTGGAAGAGCTTCGTCATGAAATTGAAGACAATGTGGTTTTCTGGGGCTTTGAGCTGGAAGGCGACCTGGCGGGTGTGATGGGCATTCAGGATAAAGGCGATGTCACCCTGATTCGACATGCGTATGTTCGGACGCGCATGCGGCAGCAGGGTATCGGCGCCAGGCTGCTCAATCACCTGGAAAGCACGACCCGCAAACCGATCCTGATAGGAACCTGGAAGGCGGCAACCTGGGCAATCTCATTTTATGAAAAGAACGGCTACACGTCCGTTTCGGAAATAGAAAAGAATCGGCTTCTGCGCAGGTATTGGTCTATTCCCGAGCGGCAGATCGAAACTTCCGTTGTCCTGGTGAAGAAAGAAAACGCGTGATAGAAAGAAGTAGCTCCTGCAGGGGCAGTTTTTAAACACAGATTCCGTGATACAAATGCCTAAATTGCCTGAAATGTCTAAAATGCCTAAAATTAAGCCTTGCCGGAGAGGAATATGAACATTATTGAATCTCCCTCATCCCATTTCCGACAGGGGCGGCGGTCGGATATCGATACGATTGTTGTTCATTATATCAGTGCGGTTGATATCAGCCCGGACGATCCGTTTAATCTGGAACAAATTTTGGACTTGCTGCGAAAACCCATCGAATATGCAGCGGATGGCGGACAGCTCAAATCGGTGAGAGTTTCTGCGCATTATCTGATTACCAGGCAGGGTGATATTCACAAACTTGTCGATGAACAAAATGTGGCCTGGCATGCTGGCCTTAGTTCTCTCAGGGGGCGTCAGATAGGCAACAGCTGCAATGAATTCAGCATTGGAATCGAACTGATGGGCGGGAAGAATTTTGACTACACCGATGAAGAATACCAGGCCTTGATTGAATTAATCCGGGATATTCGAACCCGGTATAAAATAGCCGAAGAAAATATTGTGGGCCATGATTTTATCGCGCCGGGCAGAAAAGAAGATCCCGGGCCGCATTTCGATTGGGACAAGGTTCTGGCAGGGGTTTGAGTGAAGAGCCTTCTTCTGAGACCGAGTTTGGAAGGAGTGGCCTTTGCAGGGGCAGTTATTATATAAAGATCCCATGATACCAATGCCTAAATTGCCTAAAATGCCTAAAATTAAGGTATTCTGTCTATTTGAAGCGATAGTCCACAGGCGGGTTTGCTCATTCTTGTCCGCCAGTTTTTAGGCGGGTTAGTCATTTTCAATTTTCGTACATTCATAAAAATAAAATACAACCACTTAATTACCACCGACAACAAATTATCGATGGTGATTGAAAAACATCTAAGAACCTGATTTCCTGATGTCTGCTTTCCTTTCTCTTCGATTCGAACTTTTTCTACGGTCGCTGCGCAACCTTCTATCAAACTTTACCCCGATTCCGTTGGGGCTCAAACGCACCACCCACCCCTTTATATTGACATCTTTACACGATTGATCCCCTTGAATATAAAGATTGATCATTTGTCCCAGAGACATTTTGGTTTTGGTCTGGATAAATGCGCCGCCGCGGCTGATATCAGTTACCAACCCCTTGTATTCGGTGTCTTTTGTGATGAATACAATCTCTTTGCGGTAAAGTTCCCTCAGGTGCGCGCGGGGTTCGTTTTTAAATTTTGCGTGATTGTCCTGGATATTCTGTCCGATCAATTTGCTTTTATCTATGGATTTAACAAGAGGATTGACGGACTCCTGAAACTTTGCGCCATAGCCGTATCGGTAGGCAGAATTCTGTAGATTTTGGCGCCATTTTATTTCAACCCGGCTGCAATCTTCAGAATTGATGCCGGTGAGCCCGGGGTTCTTATGGGCTATATAAATTTCCTCGCCCTCATAGAGGGTTTGGTCGGATTCAAAATAAAGCCCGCTCCTGCTGATATTAAAAATTCTCGCCGCATAAAAACGGTCAGGCAATACATTGTCATGCCAGATAACCGCCTCGTATTTGAGACGCTTTTTTTCTCTTTGATCGTTTTTGATTTCCACGATTGCCTCAACTGTCCGCAGTTCGCTGCGGCCATCCGGAGAGTGTATGCCAGACCAGCAAACCGTCGCTCACCCGGGCTGTTTTGCAGGAAAGGTCCCGCTAAGCTCGTTTTTTCGCAAGCGATCCAATTCACTTTTGCCAAGCTTAAATATTTCTATGATCGAAGCATCTACCGTGCGAACAACTTCAGGCTTCGCTCCTGCCCGGGGCGGCGCTTTCTGGGCCCTGATCTTGCGCAGTTTCCTGAGATTATTTTCCGAGAGCAGTTCAAATCCGGGCGGCGCGTTTAGTATCGCGTTCAATAACAGTTGATTGCCGCCTTTTAAAAGGGACGCGCCAAAATGGGACAAAATCTGGGCTTCAGTCATTCCAAAGAGCCGGTCTCGAATCTCCCTTTCACGCATGAATTGCAATATCGGGTTTTCATCCCGTTCATAAGGTTGCGACACCGCTTCGTCTGACGCCTCAGTCAGAGTTGAATAGTTGCTTTTATCTTTTAAAACTTCAAGTTTGCGCCCTGCCTTTTCCAGGACCTCTCTTCTGGCATTGCTTTTGGCGTCGGCGTTCAGCTTGGCATTCCCCTTTATGCGGTCCATTTCCTGGTTGAGCAAATCGTTAAGATTTTCAATGCTGACGCAAACTTTTTCAATAACGTCCGCCGATTCAACCGGCAGGCGCCGCTGGGCATCCCTTAAAATTTGATTGGCCCTTGATATGACAGCCTTTAACATGGTCCCGGATCCTCTTGCTGAAGATCAAATGAATAACATTGGCAACATTAGAACTGAATATATCGATTATCGGCAATTATTCACAAAACTTAATACAAACTTGCAATATTTAATCCGGGTCTTAATCTGAAATAATTGCATTCTGAAAATTCAGATTCAAACAAAGGAGAAGCTAAAATGACAGAGCCCATTCGAATATCGGCAGAGGAAGCCCGTCAAAAAGTAAGTGCCGGGTCGGCCCTGCTTGTCTGTGCCTATGCGGATGCAGAAAAATTTAAAAAAAATCATCTGCAGGGCGCAATTTCACTGGACGATTTCAAGGCCCAACTCCCATCATTAAAAAAAGAACAGGAGATCATATTTTACTGAGGGTGAGACAAGGATGTAAGTGCTGTCGGTCAGGCAGAAAAACTATTAAAGGACGGATACCTAAATGTCGTGGCTCTGAGGGGCGGCGTCGCCGCCTGGAAAAATGCGGGGTATCCGCTGGTAGGATAAACTGTTGTGCCGAACATGGGGGCAAAACTTCAGTTAGGAGCTTCGCCCGGGAGGGAAGCTACTTGGGATTTGTATATGACCAGGAAAATGTGTTATGGCCATTTAAAACCCACCATTCCAACATTCCACCATTCTATTCCGGGTCAAAGGCAAACTCCGCCCCTGCGCGGTGAAGTCCTTCCTATATCCAGAATCAAGTATCGAGCATCCAGCGTCGACCGAATAAGAACGCCGGTCTTGCGCTCACCCCTTCTTAAATATTTATGCGGGCTTATGCAACTTCAAGATCAACTATATTTTGCGGCTGAGAATAAAATCGTTTTGAACATCCCTGCCGACGATAAATTTTTGCCAACCGACGGCTTTAAACTGCCATCGTTTATAAAATGCGTTCGCGCGATGGTTTAACTCCCAGGAACTCAGCCAGATCGATTGATAACCGCGGGATCGTGATTGATCGATACTGATTTGCATTAAGGCATCACCCACCGCCCGGCCGTAATACTGTTTTCGAAGATAAAGTCGAACCAGCTGGATCGCCCCTTTCTCCTTTATGCAGTCCGGTGTGCTACTCGGGTAGGAATAGGCATAACCGGCGGGAACAGAATCAATTTCAGCGATAAAGAACAACGAGCGTTCATCTTTTATCTGGTTTTGGATTTGCGTCTTGGTAAAGGCGGATTTCAGATAGTCCGCCATATCATCCGAGGCCATAACTTCGGAAAAGGCCTCCTTAAACGCTTTTATTCCAAATTTCGTGAGCAGATCTGCATCTGAGGCCGTCGCCGGTCTTACGGTACCATCAAATTTTTTTCCAACTTTTCTGGCCATACTTAGTGAAGTTTCTTGAATGTTATATTGCCGGAACATGATTGGTCGTCACTTCCGCCAGGAGCTTGCCCTTGTCGCCTGTGACCAGAGTCCTGACCACCGACACCCGCTTGCCCTGGCGGACAAAACGAGCCTCGGCCCGAATCTCTCCGCCGCGCTGGTTGCCGAGCAGATTGGCGTTTAAATTAATGGCCAGTGGAAATCCCTGGCCTTTCTCACCGATTTGGGTGCTGCCGATGGCGAGCACCGTGGCGGTAACATCGGCCAGCCAGAGCATGGCACCGGCGTGAATGGTGCCAAAGGGATTGAGAGCCCCTTTGGATATCGGCATTCGGCTGACCACACAATCCTCGCTGCGCTCTTCGATAAAAAATTCGATCTCGCCGGTACGTCTGGCTTCTTTGATATCTTCGTGGATGTCATTCATTTTAAAATTTCTCCGTATTTTTATAACACTGTTTTCAAGGTTTCAAGGCTGATATTGGCGCCGCACAGAACAACGACCACATTTTTGCCGGCCAAACGACGGCCCATTTTGACGCAGGCGGCTATGGCCACGGCGGCCGCCCCCTCAATCAGCATGTGATGAATTTCTAAGAATCGCCGCAGACTGGCTTTGATTTCATCTTCCGTGACGACTTCATAATCATCCACCAGGTCCCGGCATAAATCAAACGTGACGGAGCCCGGTTCCACGCCGCCGGCGGTGCCGTCCGAAATTGTCGGCTGAGACGGCAAATCCAGTATTTTTCCGGCCCGTATTGATTGAATCATTACCTGGGAATTTTGCGGGGAGCAGCCGATAATTGCAGCAGCCGGATGAATTGATTTGAGATACCCGGCAATACCTGAAATCAGTCCACCGCCGCCCAGGGCGACGAAAACCGCATCGATCCGGTCCAGCTGCCGGGCCAGTTCGACGGCGATGGTGCCCTGGCCGGCGATGACCTGCAGATCATTGTAAGGCGGGATATAGGTCAACCCATGATCAAGGGCATACCGGCGGGCATGGGCTTCGGTAACGGCCGTATCGTCGCCGAAACAGCGGACCTCGGCCCCCAGCCTTTCGATCGCCTGAACCTTGGCGGCGGAAGCGTTATCCGGCACGAACACGATACCGGTGCCGCCGAGTTTCGCGAGACTGAAAGCCGTCGCAGCGCCATGATTGCCGGTTGAGGCGGTCACGACACCCCGTTCCCGCTCGGACGCGGTCAGGGACAGCACCTTATTCATCGCACCCCTGGCCTTAAACGACCCGGTATGCTGCAGGTTCTCGAGCTTGAAGTAAATGTCGGCCCCGGCAAGTGCGCTGTAATAGGGGGAATAATCAAGCCGCGTTTCGCGAATATGGGGACGGATTCGTTTTTCGGCTGCTATGATTTCTTGCGTGATATCCATGTTTTTAGTTTATTGGGTTGATTGGGTTGATTGAGTTGATTAAGCTTATTTAGTTGAGAGGGTTGACTATGTTGATTGGTTGATTAAGTGCGGTGGAGTTAAATGCCGAACTATAAATAGTACTGACACTCAACCACTCAAACCGCTCAACTCAATCAACATAGTCAACTAAATATTCGACAGGCGTCGTCCAGCGCTCCTCGTCATGCGCCTCCCAATAGCGTTTCTGAATCAGAGTGGTGATTTTGCCGGGTTTGCCGTCACCGATGACTTTGCCGTTGACGGTGGTTACCGGCATTACACCGCCGGCGGTGCTGGTGATGAAAACTTCTTCAGCCTTCTCCACCACACTGGCGCTGAACATGGTCTGTTTTACCGCAATGTTCTGCTCTGCGGCCAATTCGAGGACTGTCTGGCGCGTAATACCCTTCAGCACACCCCTGGCGGGTGTCAACAGCGTATCTTCGTGGTATACATAAATATTGAATCCCGGGCCTTCGGTGATATTCCCCTCGGCATCGGGTAGAACGGCCGTGTAGCCGCCCCGGTCATAAGCTTCATAAACTCCGCGTATCAGGTCGCCCCAGTGAAAGTTTTTAACCGTGGGATCGACGGCTTCGGACGGTATTCGAATGGTCTTTTCAGCAATCACCAGATGGATCCCGACCTTCTGGTTGTCCGGACTGACGATCCAACTATAAGGCGTGGCGTAAGCATAAAAGAGGTTGCGAAAACGCCGGGGGTCGCGCACGCCGTCTTCGTCGACCCCGCGCGACAGGATCATTTTGACATAGGCATTGCGCAGGCCGGAGCGGCGAACGCATTCGAACAGGATTGACCGCATCTCTTCGGTCGTTAATGCGGGTGTCATCCGCAGCCGTCTCCAACCGTTTTCGAAGCGGTTCAGATGATCATCGAGACGGAAAAATTTTCCATTCCAGACCGCAACCACGTCGTAGGTCAGGTCTGAGCGTGTGAATCCTGTATCAAGGATGGGGATGCTTGCCTCGGCGATCGGAAAATATTTTCCGTCGATATAGGCGCAACCATTCTTAAACGAGCTTGTCTGCATGGTGAACTCCTATTTATGCAACATTAAGGTGTTTGTAGCCGGGAATCGTCGAGCCCAAATCGCGGCCTGCCCGGTTCCGTCGCTTGTATTGCAGCGTGGATTTTCGCACCATATTTCCAGATCTCATCACTGTATCTGGCAAATTGCTTAAGTGCCAGATGGTATTGGGTATATTGCCGATTATCGATCATTCGGCGGTACAGCAGAAAGTTCAGCATCATCAGGGAGTTGAAAAACGGTCTTTGGGCGCTTTTCATGGCCATAAGAATTTTCTTGTCTTCCGAAATTAGCGGCAGGCCGAAATGCAAGGCACATTCAACCAGTTTTTGATCGTTTGATAAAGTTTTTCCAGTATGGGCAAGCGGTTTGATGTTGTCTGAGACGGGACCCGCCTCAGAAAGTATTTCGTGAATTGAAAATAATCTTAGCGTGCTGGTGAGCCTTTTCAAAAAATGCGCCTTGTTGGCATAAATAATCGATGACGCATCGATCAGGGCTTTATCCAGTTGATTGAATTGGCTGAATATGTCCTGCGGTAATGTTTTGTTTTTGCCCACCATTGTTATCTGTACGCTCCGAACAACCCCAAACCGCACCGGCGCAGTTTATTTACACCGTGCAGCCCAATCACAACGGGTGTCTTGAAAGCAGGCTTGCAGGAAGACTTAATATAGAGATGACATGTCCGTTTTTCAGTGGCGCCACGGCCTCTTATCTTGTGCGTTTGCTGGATTTAAGACTGGTCCGGAAGGTATCTCAAAACTTTTCATCAGACTGCCCCATAGCGAACCCAGCGAATTCAGATGGAATATTTATATATGGAATAGGATGGCAGGTCAAATGGTTGAATACATTTTTCTCAAACGAAGCGCTGCCACCCCATGCCCCCGCTTATCAAGACTTCTTTTGCATTTCAAGCCTGGCCGTCTCCATATCTTTCAATTTGCGCCGTAAAATTTTGCCCACGGCAGTTTTGGGCAGCTCACCGGCAAACTCGATGATTTTGGGCACCTTGTAGGCCGCCAGATTCTTTTTGCAATAGGCAATAACTTCTTCTTCGGTTAATACTTCTCCCGGTTTGGGGACGATAAACGCTTTGACGGTTTCGCCGCGATATTCGTGGGGGATTCCAATGGTGCAAGCCTCGAGGATTTTCGGATGTCCCATGAGCACGTCGTCCAATTCCACGGGATAGATGTTGTACCCGCCGGCTATGATCATGTCCTTTTTACGGTCGACGATAGTCAGATAACCGTCTTCGTCAAACTTGCCGATATCACCGGTTAAAAACCATCCTTCCTTCAGGGCCTGTTCGGTTTCCTCGGGCTTGTTGTAATAACCCATCATGATCTGGGGGCCTTTGACGGCAATTTCGCCGGGTTCGCCGAGAGCAAGTTCTTTGTCCGAATTGTCAATACCAACAATCTTAATGTCCGTGTCAGGCAATGGTACCCCAACCGTCCCCGGTTTTATGGTTCCGCCCCAAGGTGTGCTGGTCGCCAAGCAAGCCGTCTCGGTGGTGCCATATCCCTCACATACTATTTTTTGGCTGATTTCCTTGAGATTCCGAATGGTCTCGGCCGCAAGTGGTGCAGCGCCGGAGAAGAATCCCCGCATGGAGGAGAAGTCCAGTTTCCTGAAATCCGGGTCGGCCAGCAAACCTACGAAAATAGTCGGAACAGCGGGAAGAAATGTCGGTTTGTATTTTTTTAATATTTCGATATTTATTTTGGCGTCCGGTCTTGGAACCAAAATATTTTCCCAACTGCGCCAAATCGAGAGGTTTTGTCCGGTGGTGAAGCCGGCGATGTGAAATACCGGAAAATTTCCGACAAGTCTTTCCTCGCCGGGATTGAGGTCCGGAAACCAGGATACAAACTGCTGAACGACGCTGCTCAGATTCGCGTGGCTCAGCATCACCCCTTTGCTGACTCCAGTTGTCCCACCGGTATACATAAGGGCGGCCAGATCGTTCCATTGCCCTTTTTCTTCTACCGGTTCCGGTGGAAATTCAGCGATCAAATCTTCGAAGACCCTAACATCTTTGTTTGGTTCCACCTTGCGGTACATGTCTTTTTTGACAAAGGGAAAAAACTGCTTTTTGGGAAAGGGCAGAAAGGTGTTAATATGGCAGCCGATAATCTTTTCAATTCGCGTATGCTGCCTGATTTTTTCTATTCTTGGGATTAGCAGTGTCAATGTAATCACCATCTTGGAATCGGAATCGTTAAGCTGATATTCCAGCTCTCTTTCAGTGTACAGAGGGTTGTTCTGAACGGCCACTGCGCCGATGCGAAAGATGGCCAGATTGGCGATAATAACCTGGGGGATATTCGGCAGGCAGACGGCGACTTTGTCCCCCGGTTTAATGCCCAGTTCCAGCAGAGCCCTGGCAAACCGATTTGCCAATTTATTCAGTTGCCTGTAGGTGATCCTTTTTCCCATGTAGTTTAAGGCCGTCTTTTCTGGAAATTCCTGTGAGGAACGGGTGAGTGCCTGAGACAGCGTGACCTTTTCATAATCCAGGCTCTTTTTTACCCCCGGAGCGTATGATTTGTGCCAGAGTCTCTCTTCCATGTCCCGGCCTCCCTTCAGCTAATGGTTTAGATCGTTATGATCGTCCCAGTGAAATCCGCTTCGCTCGACCCTATCGGGAATTTCACGGGATAAATTTAGATCGTTAGGATCGTTTGATTCGTTAATTCGGTTTGTTTAGCTATATGGTTATCTCGTTAAATGGTTAATTCAAAAAAACAACAGACGCAACAAACTCAACAAACTCAAAGAACGCTGTAAACTCAATTAACCGCCAATCCATTCAGCCGGTCAAGAAGTCCATCAGCCTCCGATAAAATATCCTCAATGACCCGCCGCACCGGTTTAATCTCATCGATGAGTCCGGCGATCTGTCCGCAGGAAATGGGCGCTCCGTCAGGATCGCCGCTGTCATAGGCGATCTGGCCCTTGCCGCCGGAAACGGTTTTAATGATTCTTTCAAAATCAGCGCCTTCGGCTTCTATGGCCAGACATTCGTCGGCCAGTTTGTTTTTCATACAGCGGATCGGATTCATGATGGTGGTCAGAAGCAAGGCCGTGTCCGTTTCTTTTATCGCAAGCAGGCGGTCTTTAATATTTTGATGAATCCTGCATTCGGTTGTCATCATGAATGCTGTTCCCATCAAAACTGCCTCGGCACCCATGGCCAGGGCCGCCAAAAACCCCCTGCCGTTGCAGATTCCGCCGCCGGCAATGACCGGAATGTCCAGGGCGGCAGCTGCTTTCGGCAGCAAAATGAATGATGCCACGTTATCGTTGCCGATATGACCGCCGGAACCGAAGCCGATCATGGTGACGGCATCGACCCCTAACCGCTGGGCGCTGAGGGCATGTTTGACCGATGTCAGCTTGTGAATCACTTTAATGCCGGCTTCTTTCAGCTTGGGCATTAACGGCTCGGGGCTGCGGCCGGCGGTTTCGACGACTTTTACACCTTCCTCGACAACGACATCACAGAATTTGAGGGTTCTTTCCGGCAGGCCGAATTCAGGGACCATGGACAGGTTGACGCCGAAAGGTTTGTCGGTGAGATCGCGAATTTTTTTTATTTCCTGCCTGAGGTCCTCCGGCGTCTCAAGGCTTTCCGCCGTGATAAAACCGATTCCTCCGGCGTTGGCGACTGCGGCCACAATTTCCGCCCGGCTGATCCACTGCATGCCGCCGCAAAGGATTGGATGTTCGATGCCCAGCATTTCGGTTATTTTGGTTTTGAATTTTCTTGCCATGCTGTTGTTGTCTCCCTTCGATTGATGGTTTGGATCGTTTGGATCGTCCCAGTTAAACAAAAAATAAAAAGGCTTAACCCCGATGAAATAAGGGCAACAGAGATGTCATTGGGCAAGCGGGATAAATTGGGATCCTTAAGATAGTTTAGTTACTTTAATACTCCTAATAACTCCCGTGCTTCGGCCGGTGTTGCGGGTTCTTTGCCGACTTCGCGGGCTATTTTCACCAGAGCTTCCACCAGCTGCCCGTTGTCTGCGGCGCGTCGGCCGTCGGGCAGATAAAAGGTATCCTCCAGGCCGGTCCGCACATCACCTCCCAGTTCCAGGCAACGGCGATGAAGGTTCCAGATCTTTTCCCTGCCCGGTCCCGTGGCAATGACCTGCCAGTGAGAATTTTCCGGCAATTCAGCTTTAAGAATCGGAAGCAGATCAGGGTTGGCCGGCATGCCGCTGTCGACTCCCATCACAAACGACACATGCGGCTCTCCCTCAAACATGCCGGCGGCTTTGTACATACTTACACTGCGCACAATGCCGGTATCGAAGCATTCGAACTCCGGTATGATTTGATTGGCGGTCATGATATCCAGAAATCTTTTTACTTTTTCCACCGGATTGTCAAAGAGCGCCGGGGGCCAGGCCCAGGTGCCGTCTTGGCGAATCTTCAGGTAATTCAGCGAGCCGGCGTTGCAGGCAGCCAGTTCGGGCTTAAAGGTTTCAAGACACCCGGCCGGTCCGGAGATATCATCACCCAGAACGCCGGTACTCATGCAAATAAGGATAGCCGGAACTTCGGCCTTTATGGCGGCCAGGATGTCGCCGACGCTCTTTATATCCCAGGTAGGCAAGGCACCCCTGGCTTCTCTTTGATCCCTGAAGTGGCAGTGCAGCACCGAGGCGCCTGCATTATATGACTGTGCGGCCGCATCGGCCATTTCCTGGGGCGTTACCGGCACGTGAAATTTAGCCGGATCAGTCAAAACTCCGGTCAACGCGCAGGTGACGACGACTTTGTCCTTTATGTCCACTAGCAGACTCCTTTTTTACTATTGCAAGGTTCAGGTTGCAGGGTTCAAAGTATAAGCCTAAAGGTTAAAGGCTAAAGGTCAAAGGCTAAAGGTTTTACAGCGGATGTAAGACCTCAAGTATAGGCAAAAGCAATGGCTGATGAAAGTGGTCTTAGATCCGGGTTGCAGATCTTAGCCCCATCGGTTTGACAGCGATTAAAAATTACTCACACAAGGGTCTTAAACCGCTATCAGGTTCTAAAGAAGTTTCCCGTTCGACTAGACTGGCCGTTTTTTTAGGCCAGCCGCTGGGCTGCCCCCTAGCCTTTGGCCTTTATTCTTTAACCTTTAGCCTTTAACCTTTCACCATACAGGCGCCATCATCCAGCATCGAGCATCCAGCAACGAGTATCCAGCATCGAGGCTATTTTCCCTTAAAAACCGGCTTTCTCTTTTCTTTAAACGCCGTGATACCTTCACGGGCATCTTCGGTGGCGGCAATCTCGGCAAATTTTTCAGACAGAAAATCCACCGCATCTTCGAAAGGCATGTCCGCCATGGCATAAAAAGCTTCCTTGCCGATTTTTATGCCGATCGGGCTTTTTTGTACCAGATTCCGTAGGACACGGTTGACTTCATCGTCCAGCTTGTCGGGTGGGACCGCCCGGGTGATCAAGCCCATTTCGAGGGCCTGATCGGCAGCCAGACGTTCGCCCAGGAGGATCATTTCCATGGCTTTTTTACGAAGCGCGTTGCGGTAAATCAAGGCGCCGATCATCATCGGCCAGAGGCCGACATTGACTTCCGGGGTACCGAATTCGGCATCATTGCCGGCGATAACAATGTCGCAGGCCAGCATAAATCCCATGCCGCCTGCCATGCAGGCACCGTTGACTCTGGCAACCACCGGCTTCGGAAAACCCGACAACCTTTTTAAAAGCCGGGCGTAGATTTCAAACCCTTCCCGAAAACTGCCGCCGGGTTCACCGCCAAGGTCGGCTCCGGCACAAAAGGCCTTGTTGCCGGCGCCTGTTATCAGAATTACCCGCACGGCGGGGTCCTTTTCGGCCTGGTCCAGATATTGTAAAAACAGTTTAATGGTCTCAACGCTGATGGCATTGCGTCGGTCTTCCCGGTTGATGGTCAGGGTGGCGATATTGTTCTCGACCCGGTAGAGCAGGTGAGGTTCAGGCATGGGTTAACGCTCCTTGATAGTTTGGTTGATTAATCATCTTCTTCTTCCGGTACGAATTTGCTTATAAACCCGGTATCGAAATCCCCTTTGCGAAAAAAAGGATCCTCCATAATTTTGCGATAAAGCGGTATGGTCGTTTTCAACGGCGAGATAATGCATTCTTCAAGCGCTCTTTTCATTATCGCAATGGCTCCGTCGCGGGTGAGATCGTAAGACACCAGCTTTGCAATGAGCGAATCATAGTAAATCGGCAGTTCATACCCCTGATACAGGTGGCTGTCCAGGCGCACGCCATAGCCGCCCGGCGGCCGGTATTTCTCGACGGTTCCGGGAGAAGGTAAAAAGTTGCGGTCCGGGTCTTCGGCATTGATGCGGCATTCGATCGCCCACCCCCGTTTGTTCAGATCGTCAAAGGTATAGTCGATGCTGCCGCCCGCCGCAAGGCGTATCTGTTCC
This sequence comes from uncultured delta proteobacterium, assembly GCA_963769935.1. Lineage (GTDB taxonomy): Bacteria > Desulfobacterota > Desulfobacteria > Desulfobacterales > JAFDCJ01 > JAFDCJ01. The sequence goes on from CAVYNY010000033.1 coordinate 69,759, forward strand.
TTGACCAGATCGATCCCGGTAGTTAATTCGGTTACCGGATGTTCTACCTGTATGCGCGCATTCACTTCCATAAAATAAAAATTGCCGTTCGGGGCCAGAAGAAATTCAATCGTGCCGGCGTTAGAATAATCCAGGGCCGCCGCGGCGCGGATGGCCGCATTTCCCATGGCTTTTCTAAGTTCGGCCGTAAGCCCGGGGGAAGGGGACTCTTCAATAAGCTTTTGATAGCGTCGCTGGATAGTGCACTCCCGCTCGCCCAGATGCGCAATATGGCCGAACTTGTCGGCCAGAATTTGAAATTCGATATGCCGGGGCTGTTGGATAAATTTTTCGATATAAAGCGCATCGTTTCCGAAGGCCGCTTTGGCTTCGGCTTGAGCGATGGGAAAATCCTCACGAAGCATTTCTGCGTCGGCACATATCCGGATGCCGCGGCCGCCGCCGCCGCCGGACGCTTTAATCATTACCGGATACCCGATGCTGCTGCAATAAGGCAAGGCTTCTGCGAGACGGTTGGTGCCGGCCGGGCTGCCGGGAATTACCGGGATCCCGGCTTTTTCCATTATTTTCTTAGCCGCCATTTTATCGCCGGCCAGCTGCAGGTTGGCAGGCGAAGGGCCGATGAACACGATCCCTCGCTCTTCACAAGCCCGGGCAAATTCCTCGTTTTCAGCCAGATATCCATAGCCGGGGTGGACGGCATCGGCCCCGCATTTCACGATGGCTTTTAAAATATTGGCGATATTCAGATAACTCGCGGCGCTCATGGGCGGGCCGATGCAAATCTGTTCATCCGCCAGCGTCAAGTGCAGGGATTTGTCGTCGGCTTCGGAATAAACAGCTGCGCTTTGTATCCCAAGCTCTTTGCAGGCACGGATGACCCTGAGGGCGATCTCGCCGCGATTGGCCACCAGTATCTTCTTGAACATTGCGGTATCCCTTGTGTTTTGAGCAACTTTCTCCTGCCGCGATTTATTAAAAGCTAAATTCCTACTTCAATTACAAATATCAAATCATCATCTTTCAAGGGAGATTGATTCTCGACTGCGATTTGCACGACTTTGCCGTCTACGGGGGACTTGATTTTCTGGTACACCTTCATTGTTTCAAGCAAAGCCAGCACCTGTTTCTTTTTGACCGTGTCTCCAATTTCTACGTACGGGGGGTCGGCCGGGCCGGGCCGGCGATAAAACACCCCGGACATGGGCGCTCTCACTTCTACTCTTTTTGCCGCCATCTTATTTCATCTCCTTTTCCAATTATTGAATATATATTATCACAACTCCTGATTAACTTGAATCTGCGCTCATGAGTCGTGAGCCTAAAAATATATTCATCACGAAAGCACGAAAGATGGAAACCACGAAAAGGGGCGGTTTATTTTAGATTTTATTTCGTGCTTTTATTTTCGTATTTTCGTGATTGGCTGTTATTTTTTAAGTTTTTCTCACGAATAACTCAAACGCTCCGAGTCCGAGTCAGATGCTGACAATTGACAACGAACAATCGGCAAACAACATTTCCCAATTAAGTTGGCGCGGTTCCGTGATTCTTCGCGCGCGCGGGCAGTTTTTCCACCTTGTTTTTCGTCAACGCCAGGGCTTCGATAATTTTTTTGCGCGTCTCGCCGGGTAAAATAATTTCATCAATCATTTGGGCCGTCCAGCTAAGGGCCGTGCCATAGACATCGACGATTTCTCTTGACCGGCTAAGATAGGATTCATAGGCGTCTTCTTCGATGCCCAGCCGGTAATTTTTTCGGTAATCCAGATCGGAGGCCTCAACACCAAATCTGGCGGTAGGCCAGGCATAGGTCAAATCCGCTCCCATGCTCTTGGGAATTCCCATGATCATGCCGCCGGCGTCGGCAAAGGCCTGCCGCAAAACGATGCTGATCTTGGGGACGGTCGCCGTGGCATAGGCGTCCACGATTTTGCCGATATGCCTCAGCAGGCCTCGGGCCTCCTGATTTTCGCCCGGAACTCGCTGCGGTGTGTCTACCAGATTGACCAGGGGAATGTTGTATGCATCCAAAACCTGCAGAAATCGGTAGTATTTGTCGCAGGAGTTAATCTCCAGAATACTTCCGGGATAACAGGGATTGCCGGCCACCAGTCCCACCACCTCACCATCAAATCTGCCGAAGCAGGCAATCAGGTTTTTGGCATATTGGTCTTTGATTTCAAAATAGTCTCCATCATCCACCAGTTCCTTGATGACCTCATGCATATCGTAAGTCCGGTCATATTCTTCGGGAACGATATCCATCAGTTGGTCCACGGACCGGTAAGGATCATCGCTTCTTTCCCAGGCCACCGGTCGTTCCCGGAAATTTTGAGGAAGGTAGCGGAGCAGCCGGCGGCATTTTGTAATGGTCTCTTTATCATCATCACCGACGACATCGCAGCTTCCGCTGAGCTGCATATGGTAGTCGGCACCGCCGACATTGCGATCGATAATCTCGGATGTAGCGGCCTGGGTCTGCCGCGGCCCGCCCAGCCACATGTTGGCGGAAACCCGGCTCATGAACAAAAAGTCGCACAGCGTCGGAAGATAGGCGCCGCCGGCAATGCAGGGTCCCATCAGCAGGGTAATCTGGGGGATGACGCCCGAATACAGGGACTGAATTCGAAAATACCAGTCAAAGCCGGCCAGGGCGACATCTTCGTAGCCGAGCCGTCCTCCCGAGGAGTCCAGCAGATTGACCATCGGGATACCCCACCGGGCGGCCATTTCGAGGGGTTTGGCAAACTTGGCGATATGCTGGGCACCGATTGAACCGCCTAAAACCGTAAAGTCGCTGGCATGGACCATAGTCAAACGGCCGTTCACCCGTCCGGTGCCGATAACGGCGCCGTCACAGGGCGCTTCGGGCAGGCGGCCGTCGATGCGCCGGCTGGTGGTGCCCACAAACGATCCAAGCTCGCTGAAGCTGCCGGGGTCAACCAGAATTTCGATTCGTTCCCGGGCCGTCAATTTGCCGCGGTCGTGCTGCCGTTCGATATGTTTGGTTCCACCGCCCAGAAGATTTTTCTCTTTAATCGCATTGTAGCGCGTGATAGCGTCATTCATGCGGTTGCCCATGATAATTTCCTCTATCTTTTTTGTTAGTTATCTTTATTTTCATTGCACTCTATTCCAAGCACCAAATTCCAAATAAATTCCAAATTTCAATACTCAATGACCAAAACTGGTTTAGTGGAGTGGTTTGAGATTTTGAATTTAGGTCATTGGTATTTATTTGGTATTTGTGATTTGTGATTTGATATTTGTAATTTGGACTATTCCATCACTCCAGCCTCTCTCCTTTTAGGCCGGTTTAATATATCTCTTCTTTTCCGGCACTTTTTCGGATTTATTGCGGCAGGCGCGCAGGGCCTTGATGATCCTCGACCGGGTTTTTCGGGGGTCGATTACTTCATGCACCGTGTAGTAGGTCGTAAACATTTTTCCCATGGTCATGACGCTGAACTGCTCCTTCAGGATGCTCAGAAAAAAGTTGTATACCTCTTCATATTTGCCTTCCTGCCGGGCTTTGTCCAGCTCCTTGTGGAAAACGGCCTGTACGATGGATTCCGGTCCGGTGGGGGCAAATTCGGCAGACGGCCAGCCATAAATGAAATCAGGGCCCATTTTGCTGCAGCCCATGACGATATTTGAGCCGCCGTAGGAGCGTCGCAACACCAGCGTGACTTTTGGATTTGTCAGATGTGAATAGCCGTGCAGGTTTTTAGCGCCGTGCCGGATGACCCCCAACCGCTCCCATTTGTCCCCGGGCGGAAAGGCGGGGGTGTCCGATATGGTCAGAAGGGGGATATTAAAGGCATCCAGAAACATGATGAAACGATCATACTTGTCCGATGAATCCGGCTCCATGATGCCGCTGAGTTCATCCGGATTGCTGGCGGCGATGCCGGCCACCATGCCGTCAAACCTGGCGAAACCGGTAATCATATTGGGGGCGAAGTCCGCTTTCAATTCAAAGAAGTCGCCGTTGTCGACGATCAGGTCGATGATTTCATGGATATCGTACGTGAATTTCGGGTCTTCAGGCATGACGTCCAGCAAGGCTTCTTCAGACCGTTCCGGATCATCTGTGGCCTCGATTGCAGGCGGCTTTGCCCAGCAATTTTCCGGCATAAATGCCAGCAGTTCCCTGGCCAGATCAATGGCCTGCTCGTCGCTTTCGGCGATCAGATCGCATTGGCCGGATTTTTCCATGTGGAATTGGGCCGATCCCGCCTCCGCGGACTCCATTTCACCGCCCCACCACAAAAAGCCGGTTTTCGCATTGATAATCAGAAAATCGGACAAAACAGGTATCTGTGCGATTGGACCGGTGCAGGGCCCCAATACCATTGCAATTTGCGGAATAATACCGGAGTAAAGACAGTAGTTTCTAACCAAGTTGCCCCAGACCGTTTAACCCGACGTATCCCTTTTTAAAGCCGAATCTTGAACCGGCCGAATCGAATATGCCGATAACCGGCATCTGCTCCTGGCCGGCCATCCGGACCAGTTCGGCTATTTTCCAGACACCCTGATCGCCGATAGAACCCGACATAACCGTAAAATCCAGAGAGTAGACCATGACCGGCCGGCCCTGCATCCGGGCCGTCCCCATGATCACCCCATCGGAAGGGCTGGGCTTCGGTTCTCCATCCAGGCCCATACGAAACTCCCTTACCAGCGAGCCGATTTCCTCGAAAGTTCCCTGATCGGCCAAGCGCTCAATTCTCTCCCTGGCAGTCAGTTTGCCAAGCTGATGCTGGATATCAATGCGCTGCGGTCCGCCGGCTGCAAGGTTTTCCCGTCGATTGGCGGCCAGCTTCTCTAAATAGCCGTCCATCCATTTTCCCATGATGAAACCCTCCGGATGATTTAGTTTATTGAGTTCGTTGAGTTCGTTGAGTTTATTGAGTTGAATGGTTGATTGGGTTGACTGGTTTAAATAGATATTATTCTCTTGCTGTAATCAATTAACCAGCCCGTAAAGCCATCAGCTTCTCTCCCTAACAATCATTATTTGATTTACCTAAGTAGCTTGAATCAAACATAAATAAAAAATGCGCAGCATTAAAATAATTAATCCGCGAGTCCTGCTATCAAAAAAGCTACTTCAGTATCATAGTGTAACAATGAACTGTATCCTCCTATCTTCCAATGCGGATTAATTATTGCGGATTAATTATTCCTTTGAAAAAAAATTCGCACAGCTGCTCGGTGAGGTCGTCGGGATCGATATCGCGGCCGAAAGTGATTCCCGATAGGCAGACCTGTTCGATACTGCCAAGTATGCCGTGGCGGATCAGCTTTGATGAGATGTCATTTCTTATTTCATGGTTCTGAATGCCCTCGTCAATTATTTTCAAGACAATATCACTGTATTCTTTTACCCGTTCATAGGTTTCACTTTTATAGTAGTCCGGGTAGTTGCGCACCTCAATCAGAAGGATTTTGGCAAATACTCTGTTGGTGGCATATACATTGATATGCGACCAGACGAGCTTGCGCAGCTTGTTCAATGCCCCCTTGATCCCCTTCAGGTCCTGGATAATCTGGGCGCGGTACTGTTCGAGATAGTCGCATAGAATCTGGTGCAGCAAATCCCGCTTGTCTTTAAAATATTTATAAATGAGCGCTTCGGTGACACCTGCGGTTTTTGCTATTTCGGCGGTGGTAATGGCGCCGAAATCTTTTTCTGCAAGCAGCTTTTTCAGCGATGCGACGATTTTTACCCGCCCCGGAGGCGGGGGGCGTCCCTTTGAAGTCCTTACCGTATTATTGGCCGCCGTCGGCATGGTAGGATCCTCTCTATGATTCGTTTAGATGGATTAGATGGTTTTGATCGTCCCGATGAAATTCGCTACGCTGATACTTCGTATATTTCATTGGATAAATTGGGATCGTTGTGATCGCTCATAGTTCATAGTTGATAGGTAAAAGGTAAAAGGCTAAGCTAGGCTAAAGGTAAAAAGTAATACTTCACGCTATGCGCTTTGCTCCATGCCCCATGCACCTTCCACATTGCTCCATTTTGCCTGCCTTCCTACCCTCTCAGCTTCTGATCTCCTGCTCTTCCTACATTCTGCCCTCTGCCCTTTCAATCAGTACCCCTCCATCTTGGCAATGACCTCCCGCATCACCTCATCCGCCCCGCCGCCGATTGCCAATCCGCGCGCATCCCGGTAGTATCTTGAGATGAGCATTTCATTCATAAATCCAAGCCCGCCATACATCTGTAGACATCCGTCGGCCACTTTATTAGCGCTTGACTGGCAATTAGTTTGCCCATGGATATTTCGCGGGTGGCATCCAGCCCGGCCTGCTTTCATTCTGACAATATGATAGATCAACTGTTGCAGGCACTCGATTTCCGTCAGCCAATCGGCCAAGCCTGTGTCTGAGCACCTGTCTGGCAATTAAGGGCTTGCCGAAGACCACCCTTTGCCGGATGTGTTCCAAGCGTCATGTCGATGATGTCTCTGGCAGCAGTGCAGGCGAACGGCAGCAAAGAAAAGCGTTCGTGCTGAAACTGCATCATCTGATAAATAAAGCCTTCGTTCTCTTTGCCGATAAGATTGGACGCGGGTATTCTCAGATTGTCAAAAAACAATTCAGCCGTATCACTGATCCGAATGCCCAGTTTATCCAATTTTCGGCTGACGGTGAAACCGGGTAAATCGGTCGGCACGACAAACAAGCTGAAGGAATGATAGCCGGGTTCCTCGCTGGTTCTGGCCAACAGCGTCAGGAAGTCCGCCTGGGTGCCGTTGGTAATATATATTTTGGTGCCGTTGATGACGTAATTGCCGCCGTCTTTTTCAGCCGTGGTTTGGATGGCGCCTACATCCGATCCGGCCCCCGGCTCGGTGACGGCAATTGCACCGACCATGTCGCCGGCGATGGCCGGCTCTCAAATAGGCTTCTTTCAGATATTCACTGCCGAACTCATAAATGGCGGGAGTTGCCATGTGCGTCTGCACGGTAATTGCTACCGACAGGCCAAGGGCCTTGATGTGGCCCAGCTCCTCGAGAAAAACGGTGTCATACCAGTAGTCCAATCCCTGACCGCCGTAGGCGGAATCATAGCGAATCCCGAGGAAACCAAGGCGGCCCATTTTTTTGAATAGGTCTTTCAGCGGAGCGATGCCATCTGCTTCCCATTGATCCACATTGGGATTAATTTCTTTTTTTACAAAATCGCTCACCGCCCGGCGCACCCGATCGTGTTCCTTGGTGAAGTAGATGCTGTTGGTGGTTTTATCTTTTTTCTTCATCTTAAAATTCCGTGGTTTGCTGAATGAAGTATATTTCTGTAATAAAGGTTTCAGGTGTCAGGTTTCAGGTGTCAGTATGAGTCAGCCTTTGTTTAGAGGGTTGAGATCGTTGAGATCGTTTTGTTCGTCCCTATCGGGAATTTCGCGGGATAAATTTTGATGGTTTAGAACGTTAGGATCGTTAAGATCGTTGATCCGCAATTCCCCATCCGAAATCCTCAAATCTTTTCTTCAATTCCCTCTCTGTACACAACAGCGGATTTCACCTCTTGTTATAGCAACGAAGGTGCTCATAAAGCGCAGTGCTTCTTTAACGAATTGCTCCTAACCTTACGCTCATTGCGCTATGCGCTATGCCCACCCTTCGATATTCCACGGTTCGCAGCGGAATACCTGACACCTCATATGAAACTACATCTCACACAGAGCGCTCGGAGATCACAGAGGTCTGGGTTTACAGGCGCCTGCGGCGAAAGAAAAATGTTCTCTGCGGTCTCTGTGAGCTCTAACGGCTTGTCGGGTCGTAGCTCGAAGAGCGAAGCCTGAAAGTGGGCGTGATATTAAATCCAACCGTGTCCGATTTCCAAAAGTTTCTTTTATGATCAGACCGGCCGTTGTTTTGGCCGGCGGCGGCGCTGACACCTGAAACCTACTCATCCGAGCTCCAACTTCGCGATTATTTCCCGCATAATTTCATCACTGCCGCCGCCGATGGATATTAATTTGGCATCCCGATAGCATCTCGAAATCAGCATCTCTTCCATAAAGCCCAGTCCGCCATACATCTGCAGGCATCCATCGGCCACTTTTTGAATGACACGGGCGGCGTAGAGCTTGCCCATGGAGACTTCCCGGGTAACATCGAGGCCGGCTTCCTTCATCCTGACAATGTGGTAAGTAAGCTGCCGCAAGCCTTCAATTTCCGTCTGCCAGTCCACCAGCCGGTGTCGCAATACCTGTCTGCCGATCAAAGGCTTTCCGAAAACGATTCGCTGCCGGATGTGCTCGACCGTCATCGCGATCATCTCTTCGGCCGCGATGTAGGACATCGGGATGGCCGAAAACCGCTCATGTTGAAACTGCTGCATCTGGTAAATGAATCCCTCACCTTCTTTGCCGATCAGGTTTTCAGCCGGAATTCTCACATCATCAAAAAAAAGCTCGGCCGTGTCGCTGCTGCGCAGCCCCATTTTATTCAGCTTGCGGTTTACCTGAAATCCGGAAAGATCGGTGGGTACTACAAAAAGGCTGAACGAGTGGTATCCCGGATCATCGCTGGTTCTTGCCAGCAGGGTCAAAAAATCGGCCTGGGTTCCGTTGGTGATATACGTTTTGGAGCCGTTGATGACATATGCATCGCCGTCCTTGCGAGCTGAGGTCCGGATGGCGCTGACATCCGAACCGGCGTCGGGTTCGGTGACGGCAATGGCTGAAACCATATCGCCGGCAATGGCGGGTTTCAGGTAAGCCTCTTTTAAATACTCACTGCCGAATTCGTTAATGGCCGGCGTTGCCATGTGGGTTTGAACCGCTATGGCCACCGGTAGGCCGAACCCGTGAATGCGGCCGAGCTCTTCTAAAAAAACGGTATCATACCAGTAATCCAGTCCTTCTCCGCCGTATTTCGAATCATAGCGAATTCCGAGAAATCCGAGATCGCCCATTTTCCTGAACAAATCGTGCAGCGGAGCTTCACCTTTCTCCTCCCATTCGTTCATGTAGGGATTGATTTCTTTATCCACAAACTCTCTCACGGCCTGGCGGACCATCTGATGGTCTTTGCTGAAATATATTTGCGTGGCGGATTTTGATTTGACAGCCATGTACTGCCTTTCAGGTAGTTTATGAGTTTATTGAGTTTACTGAGTTTATTGAGTTTGTCGGGTAGATTAGTAAGCCGGGGTTGATTGTAAATAGATAGCACTTTACTCAACTACTCGACCAATCAACTTTTTTCCCAACTTCCAATCTTCTCAATTTCTCATCTTGCCTTTATTTCTTTTGCTTCGCCTCCAGGAACATACTTACGATTGCTTTGTGTTCCGGAGTCTGCAAGGCAATCGACTGGTGGGCGGCTTCCAGGTCAAGTATCTCTTTGAGGGACAGGTCAAAACTCTTTTCGAGTCCCTCCTTGATCAATCGCAGGGCCAGCGGCGGCTTTTGCGACAAGGTGGCGGCCAGGCTTTCTACTTCCTTTTCGAGGGCTTCTTCGGGAACGGATTTGTATACAAGACCGATAGCGGCAGCCGTTCGGCCGTCGATTTCGTTTCCGAGCATGGCCAATTCCCTGGCTTTGGCCAGGCCGACGAGGCGCGGCAGAAAATAGTGACCACCGTAATCCATGACAGCCCCAATGTTTATAAAGATCTCACAAAACCTTGCGGTTTCTGCTGCGATGACAAAGTCCGCCGCCAGGGCCAGATTCGCGCCACCGCCCACGGCCACGCCTTTCAGCATGGTTATTACCGGTTGCGGCATTTCACGCAAAGTTGCTACAATTTGACCAACACCCTTCATCGCGGTGATCCATTCGTACGATGACGTATTCTCAGTGAAAAGGTTTAAATCCGCTCCCGAGCAAAAATGATCGCCGGCGCCTTTTAGAATCAGGACCTGGACGCCCTCATCCGATGCAATCTCCTGCACCGCATCACGCAATCCCATGATCATTTCCTTGCTCATGGCATTCATCACCTTGGGGCGGTTTAAAATAATGGACGCTATCTTATCCTTTTTTTCGACAGTCAGATGTTTTGAGGTCATGAGTGTTTCTCCTTGAGACAGATGAACTGAGTTAGTATTCAATTTGCAATCTTCAATATTCAATTATCCGCCCCTGGCGGAGACAGGTTAGTGATATTCACCAATTATGCCCAGCGTCATAATTAATTTTGCACCAGCCTTGTTTGCAGTGGAATTTTAAACTCGGCCGCAGAGTGGCAAATATGCACGCTGTGTAGGCAGGCACAATGATTTGGATCGCTATTCAATAAATAAAAACGACACTTAATATTACATTTTGCGTAGGTTAATTTGGGTTAGTGAATATCACTTATTGTGAATTTGTCAAGAAATTTTTCGATGCGGCAATCATCAATCCGGCGTGATTCGCGAGTCTTGCACGGATCTTGCGGCGAAAGTGCCTGCCGGAAGGAGGTGATTGATAAAAGTAAAGATGCGACCGGCAACCGCAGTCGGATGAGCCGAATCCCGGCAGCGGCATGGATGCGCCCCTTGTACCCGCGTGAATTTCAGCCCATTGATGTTCGCGTCGGATTGGATCATAAGTATACCAGATTTCGTGGAGTCGTAATGCCGGCGCTAAGTAATCGATGTGCCAATGCGGTCGGCCGCTGCTTTTAAGATGGTGCCGGGTGCGTGCCTTCAGACCGCCCGGGCCGAAGGCACTGCCGATATAGACATAAAAACCGGGTTTAAGGAAGAGAGTGCCGAGTTTGCCGATCTTGACCGGTTTTTCAATAGAGGAGGAGAGGACCAGAGTATATGTGCCGGGGAGAGATTGCATAATATATGGATGGATTCTATTTTAATCCGTGAAATAGACAGGATTTACAGGATTAGTTGGATATTTTAAAAAGAACCCATTCCTTAACGAAATACGGAATAAGTGCCTAATCGTTCAAAATACTGCCATATAGCCGTTTCGTATTTTCAGCAACTGCATCCATCACTTGCTCTGCGGTGACATTTTTTAATTCCGCGACGGCGTTAAGCGAGGTTGCTACATTGGCCGGCTCGTTGCGCTCATTTGGGTCGGATCCCAGCACAGGACTGTCGGTTTCCAACAGGATACATGAGAGCGGCAGGCTTTTGACAAGCTTTTGTTTCTGCCGGGAACGCACCACCGACGGCGGGATGGAGAAAAAGTACCCGGCTTCAACCGCCGGAAAGGCGGCCGATGCCTTACCGTCAAAGGCATGCATTTGAACCCGGGCGGCACCGCATTCGAGCAGCAAAGCAACCGCATGCCTGCCCGCCGAACGGGAATGGACGTTGAGCGGCAGCTCCAGCTCTTTGGACAGCGCGATGAAACCTTTAAAGATATCTCTTTGAATATCTTTGTCGGCGTTATCTTTTATGATCCAGAAGTCGAGGCCGACCTCCCCGATGGCGAAAAGGCGGGAACGCTCTTTGCGGATAAAAGCGATCATATCGTCTGCCTGGGCCGGGTCCAGAATGGTCGGATAGAGCCCGGCCGCCGGTCTGAGCATGGGATGCGCAGCGGAAAGCTCTAAATTTTTGCGCGCATCGGATATATTTTCGCCGACGGCAATCACAGCGCCGACGCCGGCGGCCGCGGCCCTTCGCAGCACCTCCGCCCGGTCCGCATCAAACATGGGATCACAGATGTGCGCGTGGGTGTCGACCAGCTTATGATTCGGCATAATTGCAGGACTCAAGGCGCAGGGTGCAAGGTTTAAGGTAAAAGGATGAAACTTCTTCGGTTATAGATTCCACCGGTTCGCCATCTGCCGGAGTTACAATAACATCACCTTAATTTCAGGCACTTTCTTTAATGGGAAATTTGTCCGTTGCCACTTCCGACGGCGGCTTGCGGGTATTGGGAGATTCCATGGCGGACAAATCTTCAGGCAGGTCACCGCCGGATTCATCCTTGCGTCCCACTGCAATGGCGGCCATCACATGATACTCATCCTTGGAAACCCCCAGGACCTCGTAGGCTTTTTCCTGGCTGAAGCCGGCCATGGCATGGGCATAAAGCCCCAGCCTGCGGGCCTGCAGGGCCAAGGCCATCCAGGCGGCGCCCGCATCGTAGGGCGCGTGGCGGTTGTCCCGGCCGCCCTGCCGAAACTTTTTTCTGGCCAGGACAAACATCAGCAGCGGACATTTGCCGGCCCATCGCTGATTTTTGGGCACCAGGGCCGAGACCAATTTTTCGCGCTGCGCGGGCTCGGTGGCGTAAACGAAAAGCCAGGGTTGTTCGTTATAGCAGGACGGCGCCCAACGGGCGGCCTCAAACAGGGAATTTATCTGTTGCTCCGGTAAGGGATCGGACAAAAATGCCCTCGGCGACCAGCGGTCGATGAACATGCTGTCGACTTCACATTCAGGAGTTCTGGTGTTCGGTGTTTTCCCTGCCATGAATGTCTCCTTTTCTATAGTTTCGTATGGGACACGGATGAACACGGATTAAATGGATAAGATGGTAATTGCTAAGTGCTTGGATTCGCAATTACAGTTACGTATGCTTGGATAGAGAATTGTTAATATTGCTCACTGAGCACTAAGTTCTTAGTGAATAAATACGTAATCGTATTTATGAATCGATGGACTGAGTGAAGGATTGAGAAATTAAGAAAGAGATTTTATCATTTATGAACCTGTGTCGATCGGTGTAAATCTGTGTCCTATTCATTAAAAATAAGTTCGCGCAGTTGCTGGATGATTGATTTGCTGACTTGGATGGGGAATCCGTCTTCGCTGGCCTCTTTGCGGTTCGTGACCCCGTCGACACATCCATTGGCAACCAGATAATTGGCAATGGATTCGGGATCGACGAGTTCAAACAAATCACGGTCCAAAAGATCGCATAGCACGGCAATGACGCCATACACACCCCAGTTGGAAACCGACGCAATCACCAGCTCCTCGCAGCCGGTAACCGATGGAATAATATCCATATCAGCCAGAGCCTCGGCTACCTTGCCCATGCCGATTTCGTTTCCGCCATCCCCAAAGGCAATGCTGGGGCAGTTGCTTTCCAGCAAAAAAAGATCAAATTTAGCCGTGGCGTCCGTGATATCTTTCCGGTGCATATTATAATACCGTCCGTCGGCCGCTACCCCCGGTCGCTCGATGGATACTATCAACTTCGGGTCCAAGTCCTGCAGTGCCTTTCTGATTGCCGGACGGCTCTCATTCCAGCCTGCCAGGGGAAGCTCATATGTTAAAAAACCATTGGACAATATTTTAGATATCGGCGGGGCACAGGCAAATACCGGCTCGTAGGCGAGATCAAGCAATATCCGGTAGAGAGAGATGGCACCGATGGGACCGTCGCTTTCAAAGCTGCCGGAAACCGGGAATCCGGTTCCGATTACCACCACCCCTTTGCTGTTTAAAACGAGTTCAGCGGCCCGCCGGCAATAACCGGGCGTCAGGCTCGTCTGCAATCGATCCATCCCCCGGTTACCGTGCTGCAGAATAATCTTTTCGATTTTTTCGGATAGATTATTCATTTTCTTTCTTTTTCTTTTTCTTGGGCCGTTTAGTACCATGGGTCCCACGAGAAATTTTGCCCCGTTTTGTACGTATGTCACCTTTACCCATTTGCTGTTTCTCCTTTCATTTCAGTTTATTGGAATAAAAGCTGATGGGTTGATTGAGTTGCATAAGTTGATAGGGGATATTGATTTATATGACTGAATCCTTCGCCTTTATCAACCGATCACCGACTCAACCAATCAAATTTTCGTTTTCAACATTTCTGCTCAATCAGGGGAGCGTGCAATATAACGCGAAAACATAGATTGTCAATTACTATATTCTGCCGCAAGTTAAACATCATCTCTGCCCCTGGTCGCTGTATCTTATTATATATTGTTCAATCCCAAGAAGCTGATTATTTCTCGTGTCATTTTAGCCGGGAAATCTAATCGTTACTTCTTCTCTCCCTTCTTTTTCTTTCATTTTGACCTGAAGTTCGACGCTGTCATTGCGGATACCCAGGGCCAGCTGCGTCTTGCCTTTTTGACCTTCGATATGGGTGATTTCCCGGACTGCTTTTATTATCCTGGCACCGACTTCCGAGCCCGGTGAAGGCAGTTCCGACTCTCGATATTTTGCTACAACCTGGACCTTGCCGTCCGAAGATCGGGTAATGGTTACTTCTTCAGCGTTGTCATTTACGCCATGCAACGCCGCCAGTGCCAGCCACTTGAGGGCCGCTTCTTCCTTGTCCCCATCATTTTTTACGATGGACATCTCTTTGAGCGGGTCGTTGGTGGCATAACAATCGCAAAGTTCCTGAACTTTTAAATGCACATTGCGTTTTTCCTTCATATTTTGATCTCCTTTCATTCGATCCATGAGGGCGGTTACATGATGTTATTATTACATGCTAACTTATGCATTATTGGATAAAATGCAAGATGGGTTTGGTCGGTGGTCAGTGGAGATTGGAAGTTGGACGTTTTACGTGTAGGCGAAATTCGACGTTCTTTCTTTTTACTGTTTCGCCTGCGTGAAGTTTAATCGGAGTTGTCGGCGGCGCTGCTGACTTATATGGAACTTCATTAAGTTCGAGGTCATTTTTATGAAGCGTCTCACCGCTGAGAGCGCAGAGAGCGCGGAGATTAATTAAACTTTTCTTTCTCGGCGTTCTCGGCGTTCTCTGCGGTGAATTATTATGTTTCTTTTTCGATCAGACTGGACGCTGGCGGACAGAGGCGGTGCTCGTATGAAACTTCATCCAATCTATGGTTATTTTTAGGTTGAAGTTAATGTCTGGTGGGAGTGGTTTTTAACCACGATTACATATGCTTGCCCGATCGAGTCCATCGCGGTTGCCTCCATCCCCGCTTCCAGCCCGTAGGGCTTACAGGCCGGAGGGTAGGGCTTACGCCCCGGAGGGAAAACCGCTCGCACAACCACTTTAAACAGTGTTCAGGTACCCACAAAAGTTTCATCTTTGATCAAACTGGCCGCACTAAAATATAATCTTTGCGGCCAGTGGTCCGCTGGCGGAACACCCGAACCTGAAACCAGATTTTTGCTTTCTGTCTTCTGTCCTCCGTCGTCTGTCCTCTGCGAATTATCCAAACACATCCCGGTAAGCAGCCGCCAGAATGCACCCTTGAATCGGGATGGTGAAGACGACGCCGATGCCGAAGGCAATGAGCCCAATGCTGCCGATGACTCCTGCCACAATGGACAGCCCGAAAAAAGGCCAAAAGTTTGTTTTTACCGTATTGATGCTTTCCATGGAGGCCGGCCAGAATTCCATCTGCCTGTCCACGATGAGAAAAAGCCCGAACATTAAAAAGGCTTGGGCCGCATAAACACCGAAAAGAGATGCCAGATGTCCGATAATGGGAATGACGCCCATAATTAAAGAAACGATAAATATACCGATACCCCACACAATTACAAAAAGAAAGGAGTGCCGGAAATAATCAAACCCCTTAAATATTCTGCCGGCTTCCGGTTTGGGTTCCTTTCCGGCTCTCAGATCCAGCGTCAGCAGCGCCAGTCCGGCCAGCATGGGACCGGCCAGAATACCAACCGTCACGGAACTCAGCACCACCAGGAAGATGGAAGCCAGAACCAGGGTTTTAAAATTTTTTTTATACAGGTTAAATCCATTTTCAATCCAATCCCCGAATCTGACCGGAACCTTTTGCATTTTTGACTCTCCTTTATTTTAAAGGGACACAGATCTTTACAGATTTACACAGATAAATAGCTGATAAATTCATAGACTACCTTTCTTATGATCGCTCCGACAAAGTCTTCCTTTTCACGCGTTCAGCCGCTTATACCTGCCTCTCACCTTGCTTACCTTCCCATCTTCTCAGCTTCTCCGCTTGCTCCCATCTCCGGTTCCCTGCTTCCCCATTTCCAAACTATAGTCCCCTGGGCCCCGGCGGTTTGCGGCGCTTAATGGGATCGAGCCACTGGGCGGCTCCGACCAGACTGATCAATACGTCATCAACGGCGCCTAAACCCGGTATACTGTCGGGAATAAGATCAATGGGTGATATCAACCAGATAACAGCGATACCCGTGATGATAATCTTGCGCATCCAGACTGCGATTTCGCCAAATAGCGAATCAACTTTCAAAATTGACGTGCAAGGTATCAGGAAGAAGCCTCTTTCGTCACCGTAAAGCTCCAAAATACGGTGTTCCCGCACCAGGCGGTGGGAGATTGCCTGGGCAATCCCGCGGATTGCAAGCGACGAATCCAGCTCATTTTGTTTGCCGTATTCGCGCTGCACAACTGCCAGGACACCATCTTCGGTGATAAATCCGTCTTCCATGGTGCGTTTGGCGATTCTAAGGCTGCATTTATACTCCAGCCGATCATCGACAGCGTGCAGACGGTTCAGCACATTCTGCTGACCGACGATATCACCGTATTTACTGAACTGTAAAACAATCCCGACCAGCATGGCAACCGTCCCCAGGCCAAATATCAGGGTGGGCCGCGGCTCGTGCGACAAAATCTGCATGACCGGCACGAGAAAGGCCACCACCACCAGCGCGAAGCGGCGGCCGGCCTTTTTCTGGGTGAAGGCGATGGCAATAAAAAAAATAAGAAGCAAAATTCCGGGATTGCGAAAGATGTCCTGCAGCCAGACCGGCAGAATGCTGCCGATGCCGGCCGCGTCTTTTAGGGTGACCACGTAGTCTTTGAGCCGTCCCAGCAGGCCGTAAGATGATTCCGGGGCAAGGGGCAGGCCTGCAATTCGGCCGATAAGCAAGGCGACGGGGACGATCAGAAGACAGTGAAGCACCAGATTGATTCCAGCGGGCCGGCCCAGCAGATAAACTTCCCAGCAAAACCCGGCTACCAGAAGTATCGCCAGAATACCGACAAAAATTCCCTGGTTATAAGTGAAGTATTTGTCGCCATACCATGGATCCTGTCCCATCAGCGCCACGGCGGCAATGTACAGCAGGGCGACGGCAATCCATTTCGGGTCGCTGACCCCGGATATTCCGGCCTTTCGCTGTTTTTTAAGCGGCTTTTTGATCTGGCCTGCCGGCGCTTTAGTTGCGGAATCGTTCATAATTTTTCGGTTTTTTTGAGTTCCCGGGTGAGGTCATCCAGCTTTTTCTGGAAATCTTTTCTTTTCCAGCGCCGGTTCTGAATAATCTGCCGACCTTCAAACCAGTACCAGCGATCCAGGACGTGGGTATAAATGTCAGCCTTCAATGCGTCGGCTTCTTTCATAGCGTCGAGCTCTTCACTATCACAGATGTCCAGTGCTTTGTCCCGGTAAAAAACATCCGGGTCATCGTCTTCTTCATATCCCCCCAACCGCCAGATGAAAACATACAACCTGGCCTGTTCCAGGCGCAATTTTTGATAAAGATCGGTTAATTCGGTCAGCTTTTCATTGCTGACATCCGGGTGTTTTTTTTGGGCATCAATTGTGCTGCAGGTACGGTCGATTTGGCGGGCGACGGCCTCGGTTTCCTGTCGATAGGCCGCTTTTGTTTCCGAGGAGAAGCTGCGGATGCGTTCGGCGCCTCTAAGAAACGCCTGTCCAAAGTAATAATTGGCGAATGGGTCTTCCGGAAAACCGTTCAGATAGACCCGGGTCGAAGTTTGCAGGACGAGCAACCGGTCGGCATCGAGCAACAGTTCCCAGTAGCGGTAATAAAGCTGGTGCCAACCCTCCCGGTCTTTATCCGGAAGTTTCGCCAGCGCTGATTCGGCCACCTGGATGGCCTCGGATAATTTGCCCTCCTGGAAGTAAAGCCGGTCGATTTCAACCAATACCTTCAGCCAAGGTTTATTGCGAATGTTGGAGGGCGTCAGCGAATCTTCAAGGATGGGACCGCCGATGGTCATGGTGCCCAGATCCTTAGGCGCCGGTTTGAAAAATCGATTCAGCGGGAAAAAGACGATCACCAGAATGACGGCGCCAATGATCATAAAAAGCAGGCGAATTTTATCGGATGCGGATGAGGCGGGTGGGTCCAGCGCCAACTTAACAGCCATGGGATCATAACCTTCATCCAGGGCGATTTCTATCTTTTCAGCGGCGTCAACGGACTCAGTTCTTGGCAAAAAACCCATGACCGCCTGGGCGGTCGTTTCAGGCTGAACCTGAAAATCGGAATGACCCTGCTTTACCGGCAACCTATTATTATTCTGATTTGTGGTCATGGCCTGATTTGGTTGGCTTTAGAAAGCAGTTGATTTTGCTTTAAAATAGGTAAGATTTGTAAAATAGTCAAATCATTAATCACAGGCCACCGATGTCAAAAGGCAAAGGTCAGATCGGATTGACGTCTCTTCTTTTAAATTTACTATATGATGGGATTTTCGCTTTGCAGCATCCGGCTGGTGCCGGTTTTGACATTATTATCGGCAAAAGGGCTCCTGGAGTTAAGCAGGATCATTAAAATTGCAGCGCATCCGTTTCGCAATCGCTTATAGCAGCCTTACCCCATAAGATTTTATTGACTTATCAGCCGTTTAATACGATATCTATTCTCAGGACAGATCGGTTATGGTATATTTTTGCTGTCTCTCGTCCTGTTGTTCAGGCAGCTGCAGGGGGTATTCAAATTACCGGTTCATCCGGGTTAGGGTGGAAATATATGATGATACGGATACAGAAAGCCGGGGCGTCCTTAAATGCTCTGATTATTTTTAATATGTTTGTCTGGGCGACTATGTTTTTCTCCGGATGCGGGGGCAGCGAAAATATTCCCCCGGCCAGCGTCCTTTCAAGCGGCCGGGTAACGCTGTCGTGGAACCAAGTTCCGGGGGCGGCTTCCTATAACCTCTATTTCGCCACCTCGCCGGGAGTCACCGCGCTCAACAGCTTTAAAATTTCAGATGTTTCGAACCCTATTACGATTACCGACTTGGAGCCCGGCACCACTTATTATTTTGTCGTTACAGTGGAGGATGATTCAGGGGCGAGCAGAAAATCAAAAGAAGTTGCGTATACGGTTGCCGATACGAACGGTTCGATTCAATTTGGTGATATTTTAAGCCAATCTAAATCGGAGGGAAAATCCATCGCATCCGAAGCGGCGCCCGCTGGAACTTCCGAAAAAGTACCGGATGCCTCAACTCCGATGATAAAATCCTCCGAAAAGCCTGATTCGAGGCACCAGCCGCTGGAATCGGCTAACCCGACTGAGGATGTAACCTTAGCGTGGGACAGCGTGCCGAATGCAGCTTCATACAACATCTACTGGAGTGATAAGGCGGGGGTTACCAGGCAGAACGGCACCAAAATATCCAACGTAAAGAATCCTTACAAAATGAAGGGATTGATAAAGGGAAAAAAATACTATTTTGTCGTTACGGCCGTCAATGCTTCGGGGGAAAGCAGGGAGTCCGATGAATTTTCATTTACCGTGGGACAATGATTTTGGTTTATTGAGTCGATTAAGTTGATTAAGTCTCGATTGACCCCAACGTTGCAAAAGCCGGAGGGTTTCAGAGTCAAGGCGTCTGAGGGTGAAGTCGTAGTTCTTTACTTCGAACCCTCAGCAACGCAGAATCTGAAGTCCTCCGGCTTTCCCGAAGGGGAAACAACATGGCAAAATCGACCCCATCCTTCGAATTCACCAATGGAGGTATCCAAGAATTTGTCATTTTGCTATGATATTGTCTATAATTGCGGAGCATTATCTAATCTTTGCCATGTTGTTTCTGCAACTAAGGGGTTGAGATTGCTTGTGATGTAGGAATCCGATATTAATTCAAGTATGCGAGAAGACAAAATGGCCACCAGTTTGAATGAGCGAGTTGTTAAGTTGATCCTGCCCAGTATGATCGGCTATGAACGAATTGCCATGTCCTCCCTGGCATCGTTCGCGGCCATGTATGACTTTCCTTCAGGACGGGTTGAAGATTTAAAGACCGTGGTGGCCGAAGCCGCCATAAATGCAATGCAGCACGGCAACAAATGGCGTCCGGAAGCCGAGGTTCGTATCGGGTTTCATTTTTTTAATGATGCCATCCAAATTTTCGTGACGGACGAAGGCAAGGGCATCAAAGACCTGGTGCCCCAACCCGATATTGAACGAATTATGAAGAAATTAGACCCTCCCGTGGGGTTCGGTATATTTCTGATCCGGCAGCTGGCAGATGAAGTCGAATTCAACGCCGATACTGAAAACGGCCACTGTATGAAGATGGTCATTAAAAAATAATTCTCGAATCTTAAAAAATCCGCAGCAGAACCTCTGCCTCTTCTGCGGAGAAGAAAGCGCAGGTTTTAAGATGCAGGAAAACAATGACATCAAGCTGGAGCAAAAGGGTGAAGCTACGATCATGAACATTCGGGGGGATATCACTTCATTTTCCGAAACCCTATTAACAGATTCTTACCGGAAAGTTGTTGAACAAGGCGCCCGGAAAATAATCCTGAATTTCGACAAGGATGCCTACATCAACAGCGGCGGGATTGCGCTGCTCATCCAGATAATGTATCAGATGCGGGAAAACAAACAAAACGCTGCTATATCCGGGCTTTCGGAGCATTTTAAAAAAATTTTCAATATGGTCGGAATTACCAAGTTCGCCAAAATATTCGACACCGTGGATGATGCCCTGGAAGGGATGGAAGGTTCATTGAGTTTATAGGGTTTGTTGAGTTTGTTGAGTTGATGGTGGTGTTAACCCGCCAGCTCATAGCTCATAGGTGATAGCTGATAGGTTAAAGGCAAAAGGAGAAAGGTTAAAGGCACATGGTGCAGAGTACCTGAAAGCCGGGGGGCCTGAAAGTTTGAAGTTTAAGGACAGAAAGACTTTGATTTTTGTTCAAGCGCCTCGCAGCATCCAAGCTTCCCGGCTTATAGCCTTCACGACCCTATGCGCTTTGCGCCATGCTCCACCATGCCTTTTCTTACCTTCTCACCCTCGCACCCTCCCGCCTTCCCAACTTCTCAACTTCTCATCTTCTTAGTCTCTAACCCTCTCACCCTCGCACCTTCTTACCCTCCCACCTTCCCAGAAACCTCGCCTCCCAGCTACTGTTCTCCCAGTCCTCAGCCCTCAAATCTCAGTCCTTTACGCTATGCTCTATGCACCATGCCCTCAGTCCTTTAACCTTTATCCTTTGACCTTTTTCCTTTCACCTTTCTCCTATTCTTTTTTCGGCACTAAAAACAATTTTCCCGTGGCGTCTTTTTCTATATCAGAGCGCTCTATCCAGGCTGGATGATATTGGCCGTCGAGGTATAAGTCTACTTGATCCTTATAATGGGCGCTGCCAAGCTGCCCGGATTCCCCGGTGGGCAGGACATGCTGCGAATTGTTCATATCTGAAAAATCGACGATCATTCGATATGAAGGCCCGGCGGTGACCTGATAAGGGGCATTATAGGGGTATTGCCGTTTATTGATGGTCAGATGATTCCCCCCGACAGGAAAGGCGCCGATATTAAATAAGTGATTTAGCGGTTTCTTTTTGCCGAGAGGGTGTTCGAAGGTGAGTGTGTGCACCTTCCCCCAGATCCACTTGCCCGGATCGTTTCCAAATTCTTTTTTCAGCTGCCGGATGGTCTGCGCCACGCTCTTTTCAATGATATCTTCCAGGGTTTCTTTATCCGGGGTGCCGACGTCGTCGAACCATTCCGATGAACCATTTTTGACCAGACTCCGGATGGCTCGGGGTGGGAAAACGGTTGTTTCCAGATACTTTTTGAAAAGTTCTTCGCCCAACTCATCTTTGAAAACGGCTTCCATCATATTGCCATATATCTTTTCAAACAAAAAGGCCCCCGTGCTGTCCGCCTCCATTTTGAAATTCCATTGCGATAAGGTTTTTTTCACGTTTTGAGCATCGGCACCAGAGGATCTTTTCCCCAGAACCTGAATTATTTTGGGTGTCAACTCGGCAGCCAGCACACAGTAAACATCCTGCTGCATTTGTTTCATGTCTTCGACGGTCAGTTTCTCTCTGGCATTTAACAATTGGCGTATGCGCGTGATTCGATCGACGGGCTCGTAATAATGGCTGATAAATTGCGGATAGTTTTCAATATCGATTTTGTTGTTGGCGGTCGCGAAAAATCCCTCTTCAGGATTTATTATATGCGGTCTTTCCTCAAAGGGGAGATAGCCCTGCCAATCATAGTCCCCGGTCCAGCCGGGTACCGGCAGGAAGCCGTCCCCCTTGGGTCGCACAGGAACCGTAGCGCAGCACCAATAGCCGATGTTTCCGTTTGTGTCGGCAAATACAAAGTTCTGGCTGGGCAGTTCCCAGTATTGCAAAGCGTTTTTCACATCGGATATATCCTTGGCTTTCGCTAGAAGATAAACGGCTTTGGCCGGCTGAAGCCCTTCGGTGAAGGCCCATTTCACTGCCACGAGCTTTGGGGTCCGCCCCTTCGGAAATCTTGCTCAAGATAGGTCCGTGACGCGTCAAAAGGATTTCGGTTTCAAACGGATCTTTGCCCTTGATGCGGATCGTTTCCGCTACGGTCTGCATGTCTTCCCATTTACCTTTGTAAAGGTATTGACGCGGATTATCCGGATTGATTTTTTCGATGAAAAAGTCGACATCGTCCACCATGACATTGGTAACGCCCCACGCCACATTCTGGTTATGGCCCATAACGATTCCCGGAACACCCGGAACGGAATATCCGGAGACATCGATGGTTGGACAGACGATATGCCCTTCCCACCAAAAGGAGGGATTGGTGAGAGTTAAGTGCGGGTCGTTGGCCAAAATCGGTTTTCCGCTGGCAGTTTTTCTTCCGGATACCACCCAATTATTGCTGGCCCCAGCTACAGGAAGGTCAATGAGTTTTTCCAGTGACGCAAGTGCGGTCCGAAAAGAGTTGGAAACAATCGAGGAAATTGAGCTTTCCGGCGGAATTGTTATGGGTTGACTGCCGGGATAAACGGGAAAGATCTCCCTGAATTTATCTGCGCCTACTTTTTCCAGTATCCTGCCCGCGACAAGATCCACCTCCCATCCCATGCTCAAGCCCCGGTTGACCACCTTCAATATCGCAAGGTAATCCTCCGGTTTCCAGGGTTCGGGTTCATAGCGCAGCAATTTGAATTCCACGGGAAGCCGGTCTTGCCGGTTGGCAAGATAGGCATTGACGCCGTCGGCATAGGCATTGAGCATAAAGGCAACATCACTTGGTATTTCTTTATTTATGCCGCCGGCGGTCAGCAATCTGAAGTAGCGGTCGGTTTCAACAAACTCCTCCCCAAAAACCTCTGATAGGCGGCCCTGTCCCAGGCGTCGATAAAAATCCATCTGCCACATGCGATCCTGGGCCATGGCATAGCCTAACCCGAAGAGGAGATCGGGTTCATTCCGGGCATAGATATGAGGTACTCCATGAGTATCTCTGATGATTTCTACATCTTCCTTAATGCCGGAAACCGTGACCTTTCCTGCAAGCTGCGGCTGGCTTCTCTTAATTGTGTATTGAAACCATAGATAGCCTGCGCCCAACTGCGACCAATACTGCACAAACCAAAATCACGCCGATTCTGATGATCCATTTGCCCATCTATCGCCTCCGAAAGGCTTGTAACGTCTGCGGTTGACTCCGGCCTGTGGGGATTTGAAATTTTAATAAATATTCAATTGCATAGAGTAGTAACCAATTAGAAGTGGTGGAGTCAAGAGTAGATTTTATAACTCAGATTTAAATGTGCCCGAATATGTTCTACATCAAAGTAGTAAGTTTTTTTCGGTCAAATTCTATCTTGATGGAAGAAGTGGAAGACGCTCTGGATAGGCTGCGGAGTTGGTCAGGTTGACTTGGTTGAGTGTGTTGAATGAGTTGATTAGGTTAATTGAGGGTAGCGGTTATTATCGACCTATTTCTTTCAGCACGCCATAGCAATACGTAACTGAAAGTTGAAAACAAA
>CAVYNY010000034.1:0-143005 GCA_963769935.1 uncultured delta proteobacterium
GTTAAGCTCGTAAGCACTTAATTTCGTGAGCATCAAAAGCTAATAAGCATTCAGGGGACCCATCTGTCCGACAATCCAATCACCCAATCAACTATCAGCCGGCCTTGCAGGCCCTGTCGCCAACCTTGAACCCTGCACCCTGTCTAATACATTTTATCCTTAGCCTTCAACCTCCGACTCTATGCCGTGCGCCTTGCGCCGTAAGTCGTGCGTTCTCCTCTCTGATTCCTTTATCCTTTGTCCTATTACCTATCAACTATGAGCTGTGAGCTATGAGCTGGCGCGCCAGCGCCCCCCCGCACCTCGCAACGCGCAACTCGCATCCGCATCCGGCATCCGGCATCCGGCACGCGGTTCAGCTCGACTCGCTGTTGACATCGTTTGCAGCGCAGTGTTATGTACTTGGAGTTCCAATTCGTGGTCGATCTGGTAAGTTTTTTCCTAAAAAGTCATTACATCAAACGGAGTACATTGTTAACCGTTAAATCAAAAGGGGAGGTGGCTTATGAAATTGTGGAATCATCGATTGGGGGCATTGGGCTTGATCTTACTGATGGCCGTTGCTTTTCTATGTTCACCGGCCATGGCCGGAAAAAAGGACGACACGCTCTACATTGCGCTTGAAAAAGAGCTCGAGAATGTCGATCGCTATTTCAACACGGCCCGCGAGGGAATTATTTTCGCCCGGCACGTTTATGACAACCTGCTGTGGCGCGATCCTGAGACTTATGAGTATAAAGGGCTTCTGGCCAAGACATTCAAATGGGTCAATGACACCACACTTGAAATAGAGCTCAGGCAGGGCGTCAAATTCCACAACGGCCAGGAAATGACCGCCGATGATGTGGTGTATACCCTCAACTGGGTGATCGATCCCAAAAACGGTGCACTGCAGCGCAACTACGTGGACTGGATGAAAAACGTCGAAAAGCTGGGGCCTTATAAGGTTCGCATCAACCTCGAAAAACCTTTTCCGGCGGCCTTCGAGTTTTTATCCGGGGCTAATCCCATCTACCCCAAAGACTATTACGCCAAAGTCGGCCCGAAAGGCTTTGGCCTGAAACCTATCGGCACCGGCCCCTACAAGTGCGTCGAGCTGGAGCCCGGCAAGCGCTACGTGCTGGTCAAAAATGAAGATTACTTCAAGGACAGTCCCAAGGGCCGGCCCACCATCGGCAAAATCGTCTGGCGCACCATCCCCGAAGTCAACACCAAAGTGGCCGAGCTGATGACCGGCGGACTGGACTGGATCTGGCTGGTTCCGCCGGATCAGGCTGCGAATCTGGCCAAGATGCCCAATTTGACGGTAGTGGCGGCTGAAACCATGCGGGTTGGGTTCTTGTATATGGATGCCGCCAATCGCTCGGAAGAACTGCTTGGTGTCGACAATCCTTACAAGCACCTTAAGGTCCGACAGGCAGTCAATCATGCCATCGACCGTGAGGCCATCAGCAAAAACCTGGTGGGGGGTCAGTCACGGGTAATCAACTCGGCCTGTTTTCCGAGCCAGTTCGGCTGCACCCAGGATGTCGTGGCCTATGACTATAACCCGGAAAAGGCCAAGCAGCTGTTGGCCGAAGCCGGCTACCCCGACGGCTTTGAAACCACCCTGTACGGTTACCGCGACCGGCCCTATGCCGAGGCCATGGTCGGCTATCTGAGAGAGGTGGGCATCAAGGCCAAACTGGAGATGCTTCAATATTCGGCCCTGAGGGAAAGAAGCCGGGCCGGCAAGGTGCAGCTTAATTTTCAGACCTGGGGGTCGTATTCCATCAACGATGTTTCGGCCATCACCAGCTACTGGTTCAAATTTTCACCGGATGACACGGCCCGTGATCCTCAGGTGCGCGACTGGCTCGAGCAAGGTGACACCACGGTTGATCCTGAAGCCCGCAAGGCTGTTTACAAGAAGGCCCTGCAACGCATTGCCGAGCAGGCTTACTGGGCGCCTCTGTTCACCTATGTTTCCAACAACTGCTTTAACAAAGATTTGGAGTTTACTCCCTATCCCGACGCGGTACCGCGTTTTTACCGCGCCAGGTGGAAATAAAATCAGGCCCGGTAAATGTGAACTTATTTGTTCATTATCCCGTGCTGTCGATAACCGTCGTTTAACGGAGTGATAGTCTGCCCAATTGATTGGAGTGTTGGACCGATGTATTTCCCAACACTCCAATACTCTATCACTCCAACATTCCAAACTCACTGAAAATCGCAGAAATTTCTGTTCCTGTCCCGGCACTGATTACCGGGTCATGTAAGAATAGATACGACTATGCTGTTTTACACTATCCGCAGACTCGGCCTGGCGGCGCTGGTGGCTATTGCCGTCTCCATGGTCAGCTTTATGCTGATCCGCATGTCCGGCGATCCGGCCATTGCCCTGGCCGGTGAGTCGGCTTCGGCCGCCGAGATCGCATACATCCGCAAGCATTATGGGTTTGACCGGCCGCTTGTCATTCAGTACCTGGATTGGGGATCGCGTGTGCTGCAAGGCGATTTCGGGGAGTCCCCCTATTTCAATCAACCGGTAACCACCGTGATCGGTGATCGCATCGGGGTGACCATGACGCTGGGGTTGTGCGCCTTGACTTTTGCCGTGTTTTTGTCCATCCCCATGGGCGTTCTGGCGGCCACCCGGCCCAATACCTGGATCGACCGGCTGGCGCTGTCGCTTTCGGTCATGGGGCAGGCCATGCCCTCTTTTTGGTTCGGACTGATCATGATTATTTTTTTCGGAGTATACCTGCGCTGGCTGCCCATATCGGGCAGCGACACCTGGGCCCACTTCGTTATGCCGACGATTGCGCTGGGCTACTATGCCACGCCGGCCTTCATGCGTCTGACGCGCTCGGGCATGCTGGAAGTTTTGGCCTCGGATCACATCCGAACGGCCCGGGCCAAGGGCCTGCGCTGGCCCAAAGTCCTTTTTAAGCATGCCCTGCGCAATGCGGTTATTCCTGTGGTGGCGCTGGCCGCCGTCCAGCTGGGTTTCATGCTGGGAGGCTCGATCGTGATCGAGTCGGTCTTTGCGCTGCACGGCATCGGCTACCTGGCCTGGCAGTCGATCGGGCGATCCGACCTGCCGGTGGTTCAGGCCATCGTTTTGCTATTGTCGATGATCTATGTTTTTTTGACTTTCTTGAGTGATCTGCTGAACGCTTTTTTGGATCCACGCCTACGGGTGAAGTAAGTCATGCCGCTGACGAAATCCGCTGATTCTGTGACAAAAACCGACGATCCCGGCCTGGGCCAGGAAGTTGTATTTCCTTCCCCCGGCCAGATCATGCGGCGCCGGATGTTCCGGCATAAAGGTCTTCTGTTCGGAAGTTGTGTGCTTTTGCTGGTCTTCTTAATGGCGCTTTTGGCTCCTGCTCTGGCCCCCCACGACCCTTTCCATCAGGATCTCGTCCAAAGAATGATTCCGCCCATCTGGGACGAACACGGCACCTGGGAGCATCCCCTGGGCACGGACAATCTGGGCCGGGACTACCTCAGCCGCGTGATTTACGGTTGTCGCGTCTCCCTGTTGATCGGGTTTGCCTGTGTTTTGATCGCAGCAGTGATCGGTGCCGGTCTGGGGCTGGCGGCAGGCTACTTCGGCGGTCGGGTGGATATGGTCGTCAGTTTCATTATCACGGTGCGCCTGGCCCTGCCGGCGGTCCTGGTGGCCGTGGCAGTCGTCGCGCTCATCGGCGGCTCGATGCAAATTGTCATCATTACCTTGGGGTGCCTCATCTGGGATCGTTTTGCGGTGGTTCTCCGGGCCACCACTCAGCAGATTCGCTCCATGGACTACATCCCCGCCGCCCGAGCGGCCGGCTGCTCAACTTTTTGGATCATGAGCCGGGAAATTTTGCCCAATCTGCTCAACAATCTGGTGGTGGTGGCCACGCTGGAGGTGGGGCGGGCCATCCTGCTGGAAGCCGCGCTGTCCTTTCTGGGAATGGGCGTGCAGCCGCCGACCCCTTCCTGGGGCCTGATGATTTCCGAAGGCAAGGAGTTCATGCTTTTTAATCCGTATCTCATTACCATTCCGGGCGTGGCATTGTTTATTCTGGTTTTGAGTATGAACCTTTTAGGCGACGGGCTGCGGGACGTCACTGCGCCGGAGGGCAAAGCATGAGCGCGCTGCTGGAAGTCAAAAGCCTTTATGTCGATCTGCTGCTGCCGGCCGGCAGGCTGCACGCCGTGCGGGATGTCAGCTTTGCAGTAGCAAAAGGCGAGACCCTAAGCCTGGTGGGCGAGTCGGGCTGCGGCAAGTCCATGACCGCTCTGGCCATCATGAACTTGCTGCCCGCGGGAGCCATTCGACGGGCCGAGACCCTGCTTTTCGAGGGTCGGGATTTAACGTCCTCCAGTGAAGGCGACATGCTCGGCATCCGCGGAGCGCGTATGGCCATGATCTTTCAGGATCCGATGACATCGCTGGATCCCTGCTATACCATCGGCAACCAGCTCGAAGAGGCACTGCTGGAACACCGCAAAGTCTCTAAAAAGGAGGCGCGCGAACGGGCCGTTTATTTGCTGGAAAAAGTCGGTATCACCGCTGCCGCCTCACGTCTCAAGCAATACCCGCACCAGCTTTCCGGCGGGCTGCGTCAGCGGGTAATGATCGCTATGGGGCTGATGTGCGGACCGAGTCTGATCATTGCCGATGAACCCACGACCGCTCTGGACGTCACCATCCAGGCGCAAATCCTGGCGCTGCTGGCCTCGCTTCAGAGTGAATTCGAAATGGGACTCATTCTGATTACCCACGACCTGGGGGTGGTCTCAAGGGTTGCCGATTACCTGGCAGTAATGTACTGCGGACAGGTCGTGGAGACCGGCCACGCCAAGGATATTTTTCAAAACCCGACCCACCCCTACACCCGGGGTCTGATCGACTGTATTCCGGCGCCGGGCAAGACCCAACCCGGCCAGGAGCTGGGGTCGATTCCCGGCATGGTGCCGACACCCATCGGCGACCTGCGCGGATGCTCCTTTCGCAACCGTTGTGCGCTGGCCCGTGGGGCTTGCCGGCTGGATGACATCGAACTGGTTGAATTCGCCCCCGGACGCCGTTACCGCTGCGTGCTGAGCCTGGATGAACTGGCGGCTGAGTACGGGAGGATGTGAGATGACGGAGCCGATTTTGCGCATTGAAGACGTCCGCAAGACCTACCTGGTCAGTGCCGGGGTTTTTAAGGGTCAGCAAGCGCTGAAAGCCGTAAACGGCGTCAGTTTGACAGTCCCGAAAGGTTCGGTTCTGGGCCTGGTGGGGGAATCCGGCTGCGGCAAAACCACGGTGGCCAAGTTGGTGTTGGGGCTGGAGAAGGCAACCAGCGGAAACATCTTCATTGCCGGCCAATCGTTGTCGTCGATCAGCCCCAAGGACATTGCCCGGCGGGTGCAGCCGGTTTTTCAGGATCCCTACTCTTCGCTGAACCCGCGCAAATCCATTGCCAAAATCATTTCGCTGCCGCTCAGGGCGTTGGGGTTGGCCGGTGCGCGGGCGCAGTGGGAGGCCAAGGTCGATGAAATTATGGAGATTGTGGGACTGCCGCCCCGTCTCAAGTACAACTATCCCAACCAGCTTTCCGGCGGCCAACGCCAGCGGGTGGCCGTGGCCCGGGCTTTGATCATGCGGCCGGAGGTGGTTCTTTGCGACGAACCCACCTCGGCCCTGGATGTTTCGGTTCAAGCTCAAATTTTGAACCTGCTGCTAAAGCTCCGGCGGGAGCTGAACCTGACCTATGTGATTATCACCCACGATCTAGCGGTGGTTGAGCACATGGCTACCCGGGTGGCGGTGATGTACCTGGGCCGCATCGTCGAAGAGGCCGATACCCGGGCCATATTCGCGCATCCCCGGCATCCTTACACGCAAGCCCTGCTGGCTTCCGTCCTGACACCCGATCCTGCCTTGGGGCTGCCGGAAACACATCTGGGCATCGCCTATCCCAATCCTATTGATCCGCCGCCGGGCTGCACCTTTCACCCGCGCTGCCCCAAGGCCGACGATCGATGTGCATCCGTTGTCCCTCAGCCCACAATCGAAAACGATCGACTGGTGGAGTGCCACTACCCTGACTAAAACTAAGGAGAATAATATGAGCCGAGAGCAAGCCATTGCCCGCGCCGCAAAACGATTTGACGATGGGGATTTTTTTAATCTGCTGGCCAAATGGGTACACTACCCGACGGAAAGTCAAAATGAAGCCTGTAAAGAGGAACTTATAACCTACCTGACCGATGCCATAATCCCCTATCTGACAAGTATGGGCTTCACCTGCCGGCTGGCGGACAATCCGGTCAACCCCAGACTGCCTTTTCTGATTGGTCAACGAATGGAGGCCGATAATTTGCCGACGGTATTGATATACGGGCACGGCGACACCGTGTTGGCCATGGACGGCCGCTGGCGCGAGGGGCTTGAGCCCTGGCGCATGAGCAAGGACGGCGATCGCTGGTACGGCCGCGGTGCGGCCGACAACAAGGGACAGCACGCCATTAACCTGGCGGCCCTGGCCTGTGTGTTGGAGGAAAAGAAACAGCTGGGCTTCAATGTTAAAGTTCTGATCGAAATGGGTGAGGAGATGGGCTCGCCCGGTTTGCACAAAATCTGCGCTATTGAAAAAGAGGCCCTGGCGGCCGATGTGCTCATCGCCTCGGACGGACCCCGCATCGACCCGCAGAAGCCGACGCTTTTCGGGGGCAGCCGGTCGGTCTTTAATTTCGACCTGCGTTTAAATCTCAGAGAAGGCGGCCACCACTCCGGCAACTGGGGCGGACTGCTGGCCAATCCGGGAATCATCCTGGCCCATGCCATTGCCTCCATGGTCGACGCCCGGGGCAAAATTCTGGTTGAGGGCTTGCGGCCCCAAGGTATGCCGGAGTCGGTGAAACGTGCCCTGGCCGAGCTCGAGGTGACCGGCCGGGAAGGGCCGGCGATCGACCCGGACTGGGGCGAACCCGGTCTTAGCCTGCCCGAGAAAGTCTATGGTTGGAACACATTGGAGGTGCTGGCCTTTGAATGCGGCAACCCGGCCGCCCCTGTGCATGCCATCCCGCCCGGGGCCTGGGCCCGTCTGCACCTGCGCTTTGTGGCCGGCTGCAACCCTGCCGACTTCATCCCGGCCGTCCGCCAACACCTGGATGAGCGCGGCTTCGGGATGGTTGAAATCAATCCACCCCGGGAGAGCTGGTATGCGGCTACCCGCATGGACCCGGACAACCCCTGGGCCCGTTGGGCCATTTCATCGTTGCAGCGGACCTGCGGACAAAAGCCGGCCTTTTTACCCAATCTGGGCGGGACCCTGCCCAATGATGCCTTCAGCCACGTTCTGGGCTTGCCCACCATCTGGGTACCCCACTCTTACGGCGGCTGCTCGCAGCACGCACCCAACGAGCATCTGCTGGCGCCCATCGTCCGGCAGGGGCTGTGTATAATGGCCGGGCTTTTCTGGGATTTGGCTGAAAACGCGCCCGAATCCTCCGGCCAGAAAAGGGGGGAACGCTAATTGGTAACTGAACAAAGTTTAAAGATGTTGTGGGAGCGGTTTTCCCTCCGGGGCGTAAGCCCTACCTTCCGGCCTGTAAGCCCTACGGGCTGGAAGCGGGGCTGGAGGCAACCGCGATTTGCTCGGCCGGGTCAAAATCTGTAATCGTGGTTAAAAACCACTCCCACCAGGCACCAACCTCAGTCTAAAAATGACGCCATGACTTCTGGAAGTTGAGAAAGCTGGTTTACCATGAACCGGAAAAGTGTCGCCTCAAAATTCAATTGGCTGATCATTTTGTTTGCGGTTGTTTCGATTACGATCTCCTCGGTAACGGTCACTCTTTTTTTACTTCACAGATATACTGAAGATGTGATCGAGAAGGACCAACTGCATATGAAAGGACTTGCCAGCAGCGTTAAGGGATTTATCGATCATGCCTTCAGTCTCAACTACATGCTCTCCATCAATCCCGAAATTGTCGAACACCTTTCGGCGGCTCCAAATGACTGGTCACAGCGCGTTGCCGAGTACAACCGGCAATATGATACTTCCCTCCAACTCAAGGACCACAGCGGACTCTCACTGCTGGTGCATACGCAGAAGATCTATGATTTTGTAGAATTATTTTTTGTACAGGATGCAGCCGGTGATCAGACCAGCCGCAGCTTCGGCCCGTTGGGGCACCGGGGAGAGCGGTGGTGGTTTCGAAAAATTACGGAAGACCAAAACTACCGGTCCTTCATGTCCAAATCGTATTACTCCATGACCGGCGATAAACCCGTCGCCTCGGCCTTTCATCCCGTCTATAAAGACGACCGATTCATCGGCGTCATGGGTACGGACATCAATTTCGATAAGCTCCAGAGAATGGTGCAGAACTACCTGGACTCCAAAGACCTGTATGCCGTTGTCATCGATACGGAAGGGGTTGTCATCGCACATCCGGATAAGAATAAATTGCGCGAGCTTTACAACCTGAATAGATTGACCAAAAATATTCTGGTGAGAGATCAGACCGGTGAATCCATTCAGGACAAATCCGGTCATCATCAAACCAAAGAAGTCAAATTGGATTGGGATACGAGCGTATCGCAGATTGTATCCGATGCACTGAGCGGCAACAGCGGCATGGCTGATCATGTCAGGCTGGAAGGCAAAAATTCCACGATATATTACGAGCCGATCCAACTGCCCGGTCATGATTCCAATTCCCATTATTCACTTTTACTTATCAGGGACAATTCCTCCCTGATGAAAGCCAAACTTTCCATCAGCGCTTTTGTATTTATATTTACCGCCTTTGCCATTTTTACTTTTATTTTCTTTTTCCGGCTCCAATTTCGCAAAATCATCCTTCAGCCCCTGGCAACACTGGTGGGTTCCATGCAGGATGCGGATATCGTCAAACACGATGATGTCGTCTTGGGTACCAGTAATGAATTCCAGCTGCTGGGGGACACTTACAATAAGATGCGCAATAACCTGGCAAGAGCCAACGAAAAAATGTCCGAAATCAATGAAAGGTTGGAATTGCTTGTCGAGGAACGCACAACAGAATTAAAAAACGTCAACCGGAAGCTTTTGGAAGACATTGCCGTGCGCGGGCAAATTGAAAAGGCCTTGCGTGAAAGTGAAGAACGGTATCGTTCCCTGGTGGAAAATACTCTGGACGGATATTTTATCTACCAGATGCCGTCCGGACGGTTTCTGTTTCTGAACCGAAGAATTTGCAGCCTATTCGGCTATACCATGGAAGAAGGACTGAAGCTTACCGTCTGGGATGTGATTGACAAGAAGGCACATGACTATGTCAAACAGCGCATGCAGGAGCGGCTGCAGGGCAAGTTTGTGATATTCGATCGTCAGGTCATGAAGGCGGTTCGGAAGGATGGTTTCACTTTTCGGGCCGAAGTGTCCACCTCCATGGTTACCTTTCGGGACCAGACCGCCATTCAGGGTGTGTTCAGGGACGTCACCGAGCAGGAAAATCTGCAGGAGCAGCTTCAAAAAGCCGAGCGAATGCAGGCTATCGGCCGGTTGGCCGGCGGCATCGCCCATGACTTCAACAACCTGCTGATGGGCATTCAGGGCCGAACATCCTTGATGTTGATGGACCTTGATCCATCCCACCCGCACAGCGAGCAGCTCAGAGGCATTGAAGATCACGTGCAACGGGCCGTGGCGCTTACCAACCAGCTGCTGGGATTTGCACGGGGTGGAAAATACAAGGTGGCGCCGGTTGATTTAAACAAGTTAATCGAAGAAAATGTCGGTATGTTTGCCCGTACCAAGAAGGAGTTGTCCATCGACATCAAATACCAGGAAAATATCTGGTCGGCGGAGGTTGATAGAAACCAGATCGATCAAGTCTTGCTGAATCTATATGTAAACGCCTGGCAGGCCATGCCCGGCGGCGGTCTCCTCTTCATCCAGACCAGAAACAGCCGGCTTGATGATAAATTTGTCAAACCTTATGATGCAGCACCCGGCAGATATGTCGAGATATCGGTTACGGACACCGGTGTCGGGATGGACAATGAAACCCGCAAACGAATTTTTGATCCCTTCTTTACCACCAAGGAAAGGGGCAGGGGAACCGGGTTGGGTTTGGCCTCCGCCTATGGCATCATTAAAAATCATGAAGGCATTATTACGGCCCAGAGCGAAAAGGGCAGGGGCACAACCTTTACCATTTACCTGCCGGCCTCGGACAAACCGGTCAGTGAAGTTAAAAGCGCATCGGAGAAGCCCGCTGCCGGGGTGGGGACCATTCTGCTGATTGATGACGAGGAATTGATTCTGGAAGTTGGAAAATCAATGCTGGAAAAGCTGGGGTATCAGGTGCTTATTGCCGGCAGCGGAAGTGAAGCCCTTGAGATATACTGCCGGCAGCCGGATGAGATTGATCTGGTCATCCTTGACCTGATCATGCCTGAAATGAATGGTAGTGAAACTTATGATCGGTTAAAGGCGATGGATCCCCGGATCAGGGTACTTTTTTCCAGCGGATACAGTATGGATGGGGTGGCAAATGACATTTTAAAAATCGATTCCGTTGGTTTTATTCAAAAGCCGTTTGATATTGAGAAGCTGTCCCGCAATGTCCGCCAGGTAATGAAGTGTCTGGAAAAATAGTATTCGCCGGGTATCCGGTTATTTCATTGGCTATCCGACAGCCAAAACAACCCCTCTATGATGAAGTCAAACCCCGCCGTCGGCGGGGCCTGTGGACCAGGATTCTTTACTGCTCATTACTGCAATGGACGGGCGGTATTTTGTCAGCCCATGGCCTTGCTTGTTCCAATTGAGCTGCCAACCTGAAAAGTGTGGCTTCATCGCCAAAGCGCCCTGCAAATTGAACACCTATCGGTATGTTATCCTCATTCCAGTATAAAGGAACCGACATGGCGGGTTGTCCGGTAATATTCTGGGTCCGGGTGAAGGCTACCATGGAAAGTGCTACCTGCAGCCACGCGCGCGGGTCGTCAGGAGTCGCTTTGAAGGCGCCGAGTTTTGGCGGTGGAATCCTCATGGTCGGAGACAGCAGTAGATCATAATGGCCTTCATGATACCAATGTGCTATTTTGCGAGAGAACCTTTGGATCTCTTCCACCGCTGTCAGATAGTCCGCGCCGGTTCTTTTTAAACCCGCTTGATAGCTATCCCATGTAATCGTTTCCAGTTCATTTTGGCCGATTTCTTTTCCCAGCTCTCGTTCCCAATAGGCGACCATATGGCCGACAAAACATGAAAAGATAGTTCCGAAATTTTCCGGAATTTTTGGATGACTCAATTTAGCCGGAACAATCTCCTCAACGTCATGCCCCAAAGCTTCGCAGAGTCGGGCGGCATCCTGGACGGCCCTGACACAATCCGGGTGCAGCTCGGTATTTTCATTCCAGCCGGCAGGGATGCTGCTCAAAAAACCGATTCCAAGCCGGCCCGCATCCCTGCCGACTTCCTCCCGGAAAGGACGTTCCGGTGGTGGAGCATAATAAGGGGCTCCAAGGTCGGGGCCTGACGTTTCATCCAACAACGTCGCCGAATCCCTGACAGTACGAGTCAACGCATGTTCGTGAACGATCCCGCCGCCGATATCACCAAATAGAGGCCCTAAGGGATTTCGGCCGCGGGTAGGCTTTAAACCGAATAATCCGCAGCATGAGGCCGGAATGCGGATGGATCCGCCGCCGTCATTGCCGTGGGCCATGGGCACGATGCCGGCTGCCACTGCTGCTGCAGAGCCTCCGCTGGAGCCGCCGGGCGTCAAGCTGGGGTCCCAGGGGTTAAAAGTCGGTCCATGCAGGGAGGGCTCGGTTGTGGTCAATATTCCAAACTCAGGTGTGTTCGTCTTTCCAACTATGATCAATCCACTGGCTTTGTGACGCTTTACTAACTCACTATCCAGTTTGGAGATATAGCCTTGAACTGCCGCCGACCCTTCGTTAAAAGGTGTCCCTTTGCATTCGGCGACAAGGTCCTTCAATAGAAATGGAGTGCCGCCAAACGCAGAATCTTTTGTTTGCGTGCCTTTGGCTCCTGAACTTAAGTTGGTGACAGCCGTGCGGGCCTGGTCATACAGTTTATGTATAATCGCATTGAGTTTGGGATTTATTTTTTCAATCCGTTGAATCGTAGTTTCAAGCAATTCAGCCGGTGTGATTTCGCCTTTGCGGATCAACGCGCTCAAACCAACGGCATCATACCCGACCAATTCATCCATTTTTTTAGTCTCCAATCTCCAAAATGATCTTCCCGAATTTACTGATGACAACACGCCTGTAAGTCATTTGAAACCCCCATTATTGGACAATAGGATGCAGCAGGTAATAGGCTATTTTTTCTGTTCCAGCAACGCATGGGCCTTTTTGAGCTGCTCGGATATTGGAATTCCCTGAGGGCATTTTTCTTCACATTCAAAGCACTCGACACAGTTGTCGGCCCGTTTATCCTTCGGGAGATTGCCATACAGGAAGCGGGGGGCACGGGGGTTTTCGTAGATAAGTGCATCGTTATAATATTTCAGTATATCGGCAATCTCGACGCCATTGGGGCAGGGCATACAATATTTGCAATTCGTGCAGGGGACCGGCGCCAAACGGCGGTATTCTTCCCGGACTTTGTCAACGAGAATCAGCTCGGCCTCCGAGAGCATGCCGGCATCCGCACGACCAGCGCTGTCGAGATTTTCATTAACCTGCTGCATGGTGGACATACCGCTGAGCACCACGGAAACCTCCGGATGATTCCAAATCCATTGCAAGGCCCAATCGGCAGGTGTACGCCGCACATCAGCCCTTTGCCATATTGCCTGAATGGATTTCGGAACTTTCAGGGTCAATTGGCCGCCGCGCAAAGGCTCCATTATGACGACAGCCAGCCCCTTAGCGGCAGCATATTCAAGTCCTTGGGTACCGGCCTGATATTCGATGTCCATGAAGTTGTATTGAATCTGGCAGAAAGTCCAGCCGTCGTAGGCATCGACGATATCTTTGAATGTTTCGAATTCGTCGTGAAACGAAAAGCCCAAATAGCGAATCCTTCCGTCGGCGATAGCGTGCTCGGCCCAATTAAGAATTTTCCAGTCCCTGAGCTTTGGCCAGTAGGTTGAGTTCAGCGCATGCAAAAGGTAAAAATCGATGTAATCGGTCTGAAGTTTAGCGAGCTGCTCGTCCAGGAAGCGGTCGAAATCATCCGGTTTTTCGACAAGCCAGGAAGGAAGTTTGGTGGC
Organism: uncultured delta proteobacterium; assembly: GCA_963769935.1. Taxonomy (GTDB): domain Bacteria; phylum Desulfobacterota; class Desulfobacteria; order Desulfobacterales; family JAFDCJ01; genus JAFDCJ01. The sequence goes on from CAVYNY010000034.1 coordinate 13,219, forward strand.
CAACCTGACCTTTTTGCGGTAGCCGTTCAGCAGGGCTTTTCCCACAACCTCTTCGCTATGCTTTTCATGATAGGTGTAGGCCGTATCAACATAATTGACACCCTGATCGACAGCCTGCCGGATCATCTTAATTGCTTCGGCTTCATCGACATCGGAAGCGTTTTTGCCGATAACAGGCAGCCGCATGGCGCCGAACCCCAAAGCAGAAACGTCCCAGTCTAAACTTCCAAATTTTCTGAATTTCATTTGAATTCCTTCTCAGATAAGCATACCAACTTTTGATGCCTAATCAAGGTTTGACAACCGTTCTTTCCTGCGGCGCTCAAAACTTTTTCCGACCACTGCTCCGATCAGCGAACCGATGATGGCGCCGGCAACGAATTCCGAAAACCAGTGGATTCTTATCGAGACGCCAATGCCCACATAGAATGCGTAAAAAATAGCCGCGTACCGCAGAAGTTTGTTCTCAGGATATAATTTCCAAAGCACGACGGCCATGGCAAACGCGACGGTTGTGTGTGAAGAAGGCCAGCCCCAAAACATTCCGCCGCGCAAAAAACCGAGCCGGAATCCGTGGCTGGTGTCGACCAGTGCACCGTGGCCAAAGAAATACGGGGGCGGGATTCTGCCGGTAAATGCTTTGTAAAAGGAAGAAACAGCCAGACCCAACATGGCGGCTTGTCCCAAGGCAAAGGCCGTCGTTTTGATTTTGAAATCTTTTCTCAGTACACCGGTTGCCAACAGGATCAGTGGAACAACTATCGGCAAAATCATACCGAGCCTGACCGCTGGGCGAAAAAGTACGTGCAGGATCGGTTTTTGGCTGGAGATAAAATAGTACCAATCAAAATCGGAAGCTACGATGATGAAGGTAAGAACTATGGCCAAAAAGTGCCAGAGCAAATTATAGCCCTTAAAACACCGGACGATGTTTTTAGGCAACTGGTATAGAAATCCCGGCATACAATCAAGAAATCTTCACAAGGTTCAAGACATGGCCATCCCCAAACTCCCGGTTCCCGGCACCGACTTCTTTTCCGCAACTCCGGGCGGTTTTTCCCAATCGGCTGTTATCGCCGCGTCAACGTGTGACATCGAAAATGGGCACGTGCCTTAAAATGCAAGATAGACGGCGACATAATAGGAGAACTTGTTGCTGGAGGTATTTGTTATTCCACGACCGGCCGAGTACAAAAGCTGGAAACTGTCAAACAGCGGAACGCCGCCTCCGACATTAAAGCCGCTGCTGTCCTTGCCATCTTCCGTGTCGGCCGTCTGGTGGAAAATCTCCCCGCCCAGGTAAAAGGTGTCGGAAAAAGAGTATTGCAACAGGATGCCGGAGAACCAATAGTCCTTGTTCTCCGAACCCGGATTGATCCAATAGCCTCCACCGCCATAGGTGGTCCAGTTGCCGAAGCTTTTCTGCAGCCAGAGCGGGAGGAAATACTGGGCCTGCCCATTGCCTAAACCTTTGTCCTCGTCCCCTGTAGGAATCTCGACCAACGGGAACATTCCAATCGCCGGCAGCACATCGGTTTCATGGACAAGGCGGTATTTTATCCCGATCTCCGTGTCACCATAGCCGAAATGCGAAGCTTCATCCTGCGGCGCGTCGTAGGCCATGGGGGTAATGGCGTGAAACTGCGTATCGGGCAGAATGCCATAGTTAAATTCCGCTGCAGGACCCACTCCGCTCGTTCCCCCCGAATCGTGGGTGCCGGTGGAAAAAAGATAAATTTCACCGTGATGATAGTCGACAGGGATGGGATCATCCGTGCGAAAAGGCGGCCCGGCAAAGCTGCTTACGGCCGGAATCAGCCACAGTATCGATATCAGGATGATCTTTTTCAAAATTTCCTCCGCGATTTCAGAATCCGTGGAAAGGATGCATTCAGCTTAGTGGGAGAGTCAGGATTGGGTCAGCTTTTTTGGTTGCAGCATTGAGGAATTTTCTATTCAGTCTGTCGGATATTGTCAAGGAAATTATTGCAGCCGGGTGAACCCGATGTGCAATTTACTAGGAGCGATGCTTGAGAAAGATATAGTCTGAATGGCTTTTTCAGTCAGCCTTAATCCGATTGTTGGCCTTCCTATTCACCGTTTAGTTGCAGCGCAATTTTCAGTGCTCTTTCAAGCAGGCGTATCTTCGCGGGAGGGAGCTTGCCGACGTAGTTTGTCAACATGGACTTCGGAAGACTGATAAGTTCGTCGCAATGAATGCCGCTATCATGCTCCAGACCTTCGTCGATTCCAACCGGAACTTGGGTTGAGAGGCCTTCGTAGGCCGTGCAAACCGGGGCACAAATAACTGTTGAAAATCGGGAATCGATTAGAATTTGGCGACTTACGATGACGAACACACGAAACTTTTTCGGATCACGCGACGAGGGGCGCATGACCCTGTATAACTCGCCACGTCTCACAGCGGCACCTGATAAGTGAGTACATCTTCTGCCTCAGCGTTGAGCGAATCCGCACAGCGATTGATGATCTCAAGATCACGCTGCTCAGCTTCTTTTCGTGCCAATTGAACGATGAATTTTCGTGCCGCCGTCTCCAGGAACTCCGAACGGCTTTTGTACTCTGCCATATGCAGATCGATAGCCTTAAGTACCTCGTCCGATAGTGTGATTGATGTCTTGATTTTCATACTACTAAAATGCCACCTCCGATGGATTATGTCAAGCCCTATTCTCCGGACCGAACTTCCGGTAATCCGGTCTTTGGCCTCCCGCACTGCTTTGGCCGCCACCCAACCGCCAAGGCTGCAAATTAGGCCTCCTCCAACCAATTCAGGTCTTTTACCGTCTCTAATGCCTTTCCCTACAAAGGAATCACGATCTTCATTGTCCCAGAAAATTTTCCGGCGTTCGATTCCGCGGATTATAATATGGTGCAGCGCACCCGCAGCATCAATTCTGGCTTTTCGTGGCATGTCTGTTCAAATAGCCGCTAAACTCCCGCCTATCAATCAATATATCAATACCCGTCCCTAATATCCTCCTATGCATTAGCCAGGGTGTCAGGGGAGTGCAGATACATTGAGAATACATGCAAAATCTGAAAAATCTAGATTTGTTTACAGTATCTGCAAATTCGAGAGCCTCAATTTTTTACAGATGCCCAGTTATCTGCAATTGAGGCTTTTTAGCGATTCGTTGGAGATAGAAGGGATTAGGCAATAGTTTTTATCACTTCTTTTATCTGATCAATTGAAGCAAGTGGGATAACCTTGAAACGAAAGAAAGGCATAAACTTAATCGTCATGTTTATAATTTCGTCCCGTGTCCCGTCAGCAATTATGAAGCCGTTGGGTTGACCTACAAATGCTCCATAGTCTTTAACGAGACCGTCTTTCATGTGTTGTTCTACCATCTCAGTTGCCATTTGCCATCCAATCTTCCTCTCCTCAGGGGCAATTGGTATTTTGCTCTCATCAGCTTCCCAAAGTACTAAATATCTTCCCATTTTTTGACCTCCTTTTCGGTATTCCTTAATTACCATGCATTTTGTGAAAGTCTTAGATGTTATTTAAGTAAATATCGGAACGGTATTGCTCTTTGTTTTACTTTACTTGTGAGAACGGGTAGACTCCATAGCCTGGGGGAATAAATAGGGACGGGTATTGATATATTGGAATAAATTACCCGATCAGCTTAAGTCCCTTTTCTTTTACAATCTTTTCGCCCTGTTTTACCGACTGACTGGCCGTAGGTTGCGAAATGCCAAGCTCCCGGGCTGCCCAGTAGCATAATACGCCGCGGGCCTCCACCGTATCCGGGTACCTGCCCTGGCGCATTATTGATTTGGAGAAAATATAGAAGAATCGGTAGGGAATTAAGATAAGAATTAGCTGTCAGAAAATTTTCTCGGCATAAAGTACCACTATGTGCCAAGCATGTCAAGAGAAACATTTTGGAGGCCGCTTGGCAGTGTTACAATTTTATAAATAATTCATATAGGTTAAGCGTATCTCAATAAAATTAGGCCTTTCGAAAATTGACGTAGCAGGTAGATCAATTTGAATTTTGGTAAATTTTGGAGTGCAGAGGCAGGGCGTCGGCAAGCTTCATTTTTGGCCGACATAAGCTACTTCGCCGTTAGGATTGAAGTTCAGGCGCGGCGGGTTCTTATCCAACTCCAGCAAGAGCAATGAATGGCCGCCAGTGCTTTGGATCGAGTTTCCCACCCGGTTGAGCTCGATTTCAACAACGCCCAATCTTTGATAATCGGAGGCAACCCTGACTTTCCTTTGGCTCAGCTTGGTGATGGTTACCGTGACATCCGACATGGAACTGCCTTTGGAATCTGAGATCACACGTCCATGGTAAACGCCCGCTACCAGATCGGCCAGATCAACAGTAGGAGATTTATCTCCGCTGCCGACCAAAACCCAATAAACAACCAGGCCCAAGAAAACGGCAATTGCCGGCACCGAAGCCCACTTCCAGCGAAATCGCTGACGGAACTCATGAACCGGAGAGGCAGCCGGCGGGCACAATGCCGTAGCCTTGCCTGGCGCAACCTTGGCCGCGACGCCGTTGAACAGCGCTTGAAATCCCTCCTGGCTGGTATCCCCATCCCAGCCTACCAGGTCAGCGGTCTGCCTGCGTCTGAATTCAAGCGGCAGCTTCACGCGGTCGATCAAGGCCGGCACCAGCACGCCGCGCTCCGTTGCGACGGCCGCCTCGTTTTTCACCCACTCCGAGTCGATAGATTCCTTGGACCACAGCACGATGACACATTTGGCAGCCTCGAGTTCGCTCTCGATGGTCTTATCAAAGGCCTGGCCCACCACGATTTTGCGATCCCACCACACGGACCATCCGCAGGATTCCAGCACGCCTGCGATCCTGCCGGCCCGCTCCCGGTCCTCGCTGGCATAGCTGATGAAAATATCAGCCATATTCTATCCTCCTTAAGTTTTTAAAAAATGGTTTCAAAATAATTAACTTCCTCAACTTAGTGCATGAAGTTTTGTCCACCGAATCTATCTCCCAAATCAGTAGTAATACAGTTCGGTTTATCAAGTAAATTCTAATGTTATGCAAAAGGCTGTAAATGCGATCTCTTCATCTGTAAAATATTAGAACGCTAGATAGTTGTTTCTTGTTGGAGGTATCTGCAAATTTTGAGTTTTGTGAATATCGAAGATTACCAGAGGATATACGTCTTGTAATTCTATCTGTCCGACCTATGAATCCTCTCCACGTTTTTGCGATGGCGGTTTGCGATCGCTCTCCTCTTCGTCGTCCGGCTCAGCGGAGAGCCGCTCGGACGTTTCCCACACCTGCGACTCGAAAGTGCCGGCCTCGACCGAGCCCCGCGGCGGATAGTCGAGAGTACCTTTGAGCTGCTCAATTCTGTCGGCCGCAAGTCTTGGAAACGGCAGCTTGCCGGCTTTGCGCCAAGATTCAACTTCTTTCGCAGCCGTCTCACCACGCTCACCGTCGAGTCCGTCGTCGCGACCCATGTAGAGGGTCTGTGAAGGAAAGGCAAAGCTGCTTCCCGACTTTTTAACTATATCGCTCATTCGCAGCAAGACGTCTTCGCGTATGGCGTGGAATTCGTTGAAGTCCTGGGTCAGCGCATATATCCGGACGCCAATGTCGAGGGAGGATTGACCGAAGTTTGCAAAGCGCACGCGCACCGTGTCGGAGTGGATCTTGGGATGGGCATGGAGCATCTCGCGAAACTTCACCAGCACATGGCGCAATTGATCATTTTCGGTCTCGTAGCGGAGACCGATGGTCGCGTTGATCAGCATCCGATCGCATTTTGCCCAATTGATCAGCTGCATGTCTGCGAGGGCGGCGTTGGGAACCGTGATCAGAGTGCGATCGAGTGCCCGGAGCTTGGTCGAGCGCACGCCGATGGATTCGACGGTGCCGGTTTTGTCTCCAAAATTGCAGAAATCGCCGACCCGCACGGGATGGTCCAGATAGAGCATAACGCCACCGATCAGGTTTTCGAGGGTCGGGCGAATCGCAAGCGCGACAGCCAAACCGCCAATTCCCAGGCCGGCTACCACGCTATAGAGGGGCAGCCCCAGTTTCTGTGCTGCTGTACCGATGATCACCACGCTGACCGCAGTCCCGATGGCGCGGGCACCAAGGCGCCAGAGATGCGCGTCGAAACTTTCTTCTGGGATATTCCTTGCCTGGACGATTCGCTCGAAGATGGCGAGCACGGCCATCCATAACAGCCAGACAGCGGCGGCATGGATCAAAATGGTTGCCATAACGTCAACCACGGCCGAGAATGCGCCTGAAACATTGATTTGGTATGCAATGAAATTCTTGAGGCTCCAGACCACCACAAGGATTGCGATTGGCGTAAGAGCACGACGCAGCAGGAAGCCAACACGATTGTCGATTTCGCGGCGGCTGATCGCACGGTGAAAGACGAACAGCAGGAGTGTTGCGAGGACACTAACGAGGGCGACCGCGATGACTTTCCATTTTGGTGTATCCAGCCAGAAGTCGCGCAGACTTTGCGGTACGATTCTGAGCACCGCCGCCGGGATCATCGGTCCGGTAATCTGGCGCATAGCGCGATGCCAGCTAATGATGGGCAAAGACGTTTGCAGAGGCAGATCTTTAATACCTTGGTAGAAACGCGGCGCAGCCTTAACCGTGCGTTCGCTGAACAGAAACTCCCCCTCTCGCGGTCCCTTATCGGCGCGGACAATCCGGATTGGGGTGCCGGGGATGCGCCATTTCGCGAGTGACACATCATCGTCGAAGGCCCTTTCGTCAGGAACACTTTCTAGGTTAGGCAATTCGACACGCCCAAGGATGTCGAGCAAATATGCAGTTGTTTCGGTTCCGATCTCAAAGCGAAGCGATGGCGGGACAGAGGACAGGTCTATCAGCGCGTGGAACTGAGAGTTAATCACGTGCACCTTCTCGGCAAGCTTACGGGATTTGTCCAACCTATAGGAGCGCAAGGTCTGTTCCAGCTCGTCCCTTAGGCGGAGAAACGATTTGAGCGTGGCACGCGGGCTGTCCGTTAGGATGGGTCTGATCGTGGGCTTACCGCTGGCAGTCTGCTGCGTCCCCGTGAGCGTGATCTCCCCGACTGATTTGGTTTCTGTTGTTTGCTGGGCGTGAATGGAAGTGGCGGCGCAGCAAATCAGGACGAGGGCAAGCCACCACCGTAAGGCAGTGGGATATTCGAATTTCGAAGACAAAATAAACAACGTGACCTCCTCTGTGGACCATTAAAATCAGGTTGTTAATATTATGAATGTGTTGATAGACAATACATTCAATATCGCCAAACTACAGATATGTAGATGATCTACAAAAAGTTAAAGTTCACTTAATTATGAATTTTTGGCGGATGACCAAGTATCAAACTGACCAAAATTATTGCAGATACGAAATGGATAAATATGTTTACCTCAGGCGGTTTATGAAAGTCAAACCCAAATACCGAAAGGAGGTAAACCATGAAAATCTCTCAAGCCGCAAAAATGATGAAATTATTTTCCAAACCACCAAGGTCCGGAACCGCTTGATGCTTGAATTGATGGCTCGCGGGGGAATGCGTATCGGTGAGGTGTTAAAGCTTCGATTCATAGATATTCAGGGTCGCAAATTGATCTTAAAGGATCCCAAAAGCGGAAAAGAACAGGAGGTTGTATTTATTCCCCAAAAAGTGGCCGATCGACTGCGGGAATACGCCAGGCAAAAATGCAATAACCCGAACGATCGTATCTTTCCAATTTCGTATGAAGCTGCCAGGATAATGGTGCTAAGAGCCGGAAATATGGTTGGCATCCATTTACACCCACATGATCTGCGCAGGCATGCAGCGACGTATGCATCCAGATCCGGTGTTCCTATTGAAATTATTAGCAAAATAATCCTCAGGCACGCGAATTTGTCAACCACTCAGTTGTATCTTGGAAAGATCAGTGATACCGAAGCCATGCGGTGGATTGAAAATCTTTACGCATAAAATCCTTCAGGGTGATCCTTTTCCACAGATCACCCTTTTTTCTAAGGGATATTATTTGAGTATCTTACGATTTTCAGCCGGTTGATATGTTGGTCATCATAGCAGATATCGCAACCAGCGCCTTTCTTGAGATTGGTAGGAGATAGCAACACCTGCAATTTTAAGACTTATACCAGAAATCATGTCTTTGATGTATTCCAGGTCCTTCCCGGTAGCGGACTTGCTGATCCATCTTCAACCGCTTGTTTGACGAAGCCCTATTCAATCGCTCTGACTTATTTGACCGAGGAGCAGCTTGATAACATGCTCGGCGAGTTGCAGGGGAGCTCTCGTCTCTTCAGCAGTCTTCCAACACCAGCCAAGTCCCTGCACACGTTCAGGCAAGAACCTATACTCACCATACATCTTGGGATCCTCGATATAGTATCGATTCTCTCCAGGGAGAATGATCTTGCACCGATATAACGCAACAATTAGTTCTGACTTTTCAAGCACATTTGTATATCGGTTGCGCCAGACTATGGAGATGGAGGCGCTTGGACTGCGAATTCCGATCGATCTTTTGTCCTTGGCGACTTCAAGATGCAGACCAGGTGCCGCGTTCGACGCTTCATTCGTCAGTCGTTCTATCTCGTTGAACACGGACATCGCCGATTCCGTCGCCTGTCTAACGCCTTCGTCAGACCTCACCAGCTTGCTCGTCTCGAGATTGAACGCGGCTTTCTCTTCGACCCTGATGGCGCTCTCCGTGACAGACTCTTTTCGGAAATGTCCTCCGAGTTCCCGCACCCGCAACTTGATCGCACCAATGGCCTGCTCAATGCCGAAATCTTCCAAGCTGAACCGGATCCTCTGTTCTGGAAGCCAAGGTGGCGGATCGCTCTTGCTGTCCACCATAAGAAAGAAAAGAAAGTCTGGTCCCTCCTTGAGAAAGCGATCGGATATTGCCTGCTGCTCGACCCTTGTCCAAGGCGTCTTTCCCCAGCCGGTACGAAACAGAACGACAACAAGCCGTGAATCGTGTCGGAAGACCTTACGGAAAGTCTCAAGACCGTCAGTTCCAGCGAGTTCTTCTTGCCGGTCCACGTACACGAAAACTCTAAGTTGCGATGAAAGACCGTCACGCAATCGCTGCGCGAGAGCGAGATCATCGTTTAGAAAGGATATTGCCACATCATAGCCAAGGGTAGCATCGGTCATCGTGTTCTTTGGTTCTTAACCAGTGATTATACGTTTCTGTTTAAAACGGAATTTGTCAAGTTATATAGATAACTTGCCAGAAGTCCAACTATCAAATTTTATACGATTTATGCAGATACTTTATGGATACACGTACCCTATCGTATCTGGGAATCTGGTGTCAAATTGAAATCAAAAAAATGGGATTTTGACTGGCAAAAATGTAAAATCCAGATTGCCAAACTAACCTTTTTTGTTGGGATATAATTTGCGAATCTCACCGCTTTTAAGCGCTTGCCATTTTGTTTTCATCGCATCAGATGTGATTTATTGCTTGAGAAAATACGTTTACAGTACCTGCAATTTTGGTGGTTCAAATTTATTGCAGATACGATAGCATGATATCTGCAAGTGAATCTCATCTACGATGAGTTGGAGGTACCAATAATCTGCTATTCAAATGTCAGGCTCTCAACAATCGATGCAATTTTTTCTGGGTTTCGTCCGGTATTGATAACAAGATAAACACACTTTTTATCTCTGTATGAAGATACGACCAGCGATGTCAATTTAATATAATCGTAATATGTCCATTTGATATCTGTCCTGTATGCGCGTGAGCCACAATTCAAAGTTATTTCCTTATTGGATATAACCTCAGCATCAGAACCTATGCCTTGAAGATATTCCATATACCATTTTGGTCCAAAATCCTCTAATTTGATCTTATCCGGAATGTCAATTATAGATGCTTCAAAATTTGCCTCGTTCGGTGTTTTCATTCTCATGATCTGCCATTTTGACGTGGTACTAAGTTTTTTACTTCCAACAGGATACTCAAACTTAAATTTTGGAGATTTAGCTCGCCGGAAAATACCGTCCTTTGCTATACCCTCTTCTCTGGAGACCCAGATAAAACTATCTGAAAAAGAAGTGGACACGCTTTTTATCAATTGATCAAGTCTTTCGGCTTCTCTCGTATTTGCTGGCAACGACGCAGAAGATACAACCGCAGGAAATATATATTTCATCGTTAATTCAAGCGGAAGAGAAGTTTTCCCGACGGGTAAGTCACCGGTAAACACCACAACCATATTCATCTCCGTTGCCACCATAATATACTGACCTCTAGAGCCGATAGCAGAATAATTGCCGTCATCATCCACCCACCATTGATACCCGTATTGCTGAGCTGGTTTAGCTTCAATATGTCCACGCGTTGATTTTTCTACCCAAGAACTCGACACAAGTTGCTTCTTCTCCCACCTTCCCTTATTGAGGTAAAGCCATCCAATTTTGGCCATGTCATGGGGTTTTAACCACATCCGACCATATCCAACATCAATACCCTGCGGGCTTTTTTCCCAATCAATTTCTGAAATACCAAGGGGAGTGAATAGATTCTTTTCAGCAAATTCTCTGGTTTTCATTTTCGTTGTAGTGTTGATGATTACCGATAAAAGATGTGATAAGCCGTTGCAGTACTCGTATTTACTACCTGGAGGACGGACCATCGGTAGATTAAGGACATGTTGCCCCCAATCACCGCTGCGCCTCATTTCGAATAATCCTTTCCAATTGTAATGATGAGAGTCCCTGCAATCTAAACCAGAGGCCATAATCAACAAGTGCTCAAGTGTAATTGACCTTTTATTGTCACCTAAGCTATCAATTATATTATGCGGTAATAATTCAACAATAGGTTGATCGACACTTTTTATATACCCTCTATCAATCGCTATGCCTATCAGGATCGACATAATACTCTTTGTACAGGAACGAATGATGTGTCTCTGGCCTTTTGAAAATGGGTAAAAGTAGGCATCAAGAACCATGTAACCATTGCGGATTATTGATATGCTATCTATGTTGTAACCTTTAATTTTTATCTCTTCAATCATATTGGCAAGAACTTGAGATTGTATGCCCTGTTCCTCAGGAGTGGAGGTCTGCCACCCATTTGCGGGGTAACTGTTAACGGCTGCGGGCGAGAGTGAGTAGGAAAATGTAGTAATCAAAAAAGCAAGAAGGGTGTAAAATAAAATGTACCATTTATCTTGAATCAAATTCATGGTTCCCCCTTGGGAAAATATTAGACGATTGCAGATACATGGAGATAATCGGCAGAAAACCAACTCTTTGAAAACCTGTGATTTCATAAAATATCACAGATTTCCCGAAAACACAGGTATGTAGATGATTCTCCGCTTTCGCAACTTCACGGATTTAAAAGCTATATCACAATCATTGGCGGCCGGTTAGATCTTAATAAATTTGGAAATATTTTGATCACTATGGAGGTGATCTGCAAACCAAAGGATTCGTGTCCATGCGCTATCTTTAGCGGCAAATCCACAAAATTCCTTCCGAAAGCTCCACTGGTTCGCTCTGCTAAATCTTTTTAGCATTACTCAGAATCAGTTCACCGACTCCCAAGCTTAATGATGCCTTTACCGATATAGCAGTCGACAACGGAATCTCCGTTAAATATAAAGATCTCGCCTCTTTCTCGTCTATTGGAAAAAAAGGGGCGCCGGGTTCCGAATGGAGAAAAAATTCTCCAGATAAAACGCCACACTTTGGGCAAGTGTTACCAAAATATTTCTGTCCCGCCATTTTTGAAAACCTGAGTCGAAAAGTTGGTACTCTGTTTTGGATGTATGCAAGTATATCCTTGGGCAGTTCAACTATATCAGATAACAAACAAATTTGATTGTCTGTATCTTCGACGTGAGGTGCTAAGAGTGAAACTACTGGCATTTTAGATTCACACTGCCAACAATGAATTTTTTTGCCTATCAAATATAATGGTGGCATTATTTTTCTGCATTTGTTGAACATATTTGATTGCAGTAGGATATTAACATCAGGTAGAAAACTTTCCACCGATTCATATATCGCGTCAAAAAAAAATGTTTATCCTGAGCTAATAAACCTGATGAGACGTCAATTATTGTTTGAAACTACATGAAAACCACAAAATTTAATTTGTGTAGATAGTATCTCAACGAAATTGAGACATGCTCGGCCTGATGTTTGTCAGACGATACCACAATTTTTTCGAATTTCCAGATTTAAAAACAATATCACAATTGATAATAATAACAGTGGGATACCGATTGGTTTACAGTATCTGAAAAAAATCAATTCATAAAATAGCGGGTTTTATAACGTTCTTTACAGATTTGAATCGCTGATATTTAATGCTTAATAAAAGCAGTCAATTTTTAATCTTAAAACACTAAAAAGCCACACAATTCTAAAGAATACCCAGTTGGCGTGCTATCTCAAGTCGATTCGTTACGCTCCATCGTTCCAAAGCCTTACCATTATCGAAGCGGAGAATGCTGATAATAGTAGTATCTACCTGCTTTTTGGTGGGCGGAATACCCATATAATCACCTGTGTGAACACCTCTAAACCTCATCCTGACCGCTCCTTTATCTTTCTCTGCAATCCCGTCTTCTATTGTCAGACTGAAATCGGAGAAGGCAGTATGCATCATCGAGATGTATTGTTTGAAACCTTCAAGATCGGAGGATACTCCTTCTACTGGGCTATGGTTGACGAAATTTGGAGAAAAAAGCTCGTCAGCGATATCCATTCTGGCATTATTTATAAACTCGTTTACAATCCGGTAACCAATTGCTCTCACTTCATCTGTATTCATTATTTATCCCTCCTTGAATGTTAAACTAACGAGCAAGGAAATAAGAAATAAGCCGGTTTAAAGAAACTGTTGATTTTTGCCATTATCCTCATCCAACCGAAATCAGTGATACGTAGATGGAATTCCAACCTTGCCCAAAGTTGTGATATCATAAAAACCGGCTGCCAAGTCCAGATAATCCTAAATATAATTTTCGGAAAATTATTTGAGTCATTTCAAACCAGCTATTCTAAGCGCATCGATAAACCGGTCCTTGTCTGCGGTCTGTAAACTAAAAAAGCCGTCCTTTGCGATATCGGCCAAAGAGATTTGGGGATTTATCTTGAGGATCTCTTGGACCTCAGCACGGGCTTCTTCCATCTGCCCTGCCAAGCTGCAAATTGCTGCCAGGCCAATATGGCCATATACAAAGTCGGGCCAGAGTTTGATCGCTTCCTTTAATCGAAGGATTGCCTGATCGTATTGACCGAGAAAACCGTATGAGAGACCAGAGAACAGTTTGATCCAAGGTTCAATATACGGTCCAATTTGCAAAGTTGCTGTCTTCTGGGCCACCTCAAGGGCTTCTTCATGCCTCCCTAAAAGACACAGAACAATTATAAGACATTCGTAGCCGTCAGCATCGTCAGGGCGGCTGCTGACCAGATCCTTCACTGAAGCGACCGCCTCTTCAATCTTCCCGGTATTGACTAAGGCAATGGCTCGGTTCCCGATATACCGACTGGGGTTCTGACTTAGACTCACTGCCTTGTCGAGCTCCGTTAAGGCCTCCCCGGACTTGCCGGCTGCTATGAGGGTAATGCCTAAAAAGAAATGATACTCGGCAACACCGGGGTCAAGATTGACAGCCTTGTTAGCCGCCTCGATGGCCTCATCTGTCCTTCCTGTAAAAAAGCAGGCCGCCCCTAACTTCAAAAAGAAATTAGCTGCCGGAAAAGGGTCAAGACGAAGCGCGGTTCTTAATGACTCGATAGTTTCCCTAAACCTCCCCATTGGATTGAGCAGGTCCCCCATGCTGGCAAGAGTATATGGACAATTGGGGCAGACAGCGATTGCCCGCTCGTATTCGGCCATAGCTTTATCAGGCTGCCTTGTCATCAGGTAGACATTTCCCAGCAATCGGTGAGCATTCTCCTGGCCATCATCCAGAGAGATGGCCTTTTGTGCCAAATCAAAAGCCTTTTCCAAAGCCTTCTTGGGAGATTCGCTCCAGCCGAACATCACAGCCAGATAATAGGTCCACCCCAGGATGGAGTGACCGTACGAATAATTGGGATCAAGGGCTATGGCTTCTTCAAAGAGCTGTCTAGCCTTAAGATTGGCCGCTTTACTGAAGCGAAATACATACTCCATGCCCTCGGATACCTTCAAAAAGGCCTCCAGGTTATTAGTACGTCGCGCTCTCACTCGGGCAATCTCGCCTTTTGTCAATTTTACTTGAAGCTCAGTAATGACTTTCAGCGTGATCTCATCTTGTATTGCAAAGACATCCTTTAAGCTTCGATCGTATTGTTCACCCCACAGGTGGTTTCCCGTTGTCGCATCAATGAGCTGGGCTGTGATCCGTAACTGGTCCTCGGACCTTCGAACACTGCCCTCCAGTACATAGCGAACTCCCAATTCACGGCCCACCTGTTGAACCTTCACCGGTTTCCCTTTATAGGTGAAGGTTGAGTTGCGGGCAATAACCAACATCTTTGGGGTCTTCGAGAGTGCCGTGATGATTCCTTCGGTGAGACCGTCACTGAAGTACTCCTGCTTGGGGTCGTCGCTCATATTGGTGAAGGGAAGCACGGCAATGGAGGGGGTGTCAGGCAGCGGAAACGTCATTTTTTCCTCGGATGCAGGCTCTACTGATGGGCGACGCACGTAAAACTGCCAAATCCCCACGGCAATCACCAACACAAGAACCGCAACTGCTCCAATAAGAATTGGCATGCGCCTCGATACCGCTGGTTTTTCTCTTTCCGGCTCCCCTGCAACCGTCACCCTTGGCTGCAACATCACCCGATAAGCACCCACTGGCTTGGAGATGTTTTTTACCGTCTGATCGCCTATAAACTCATATCCATATGGAAGTTTCCTTTCAATTTGATCAAAGGCAGTTTTAGAGATGCAAATACCACCTGGGTCAGCTAAACCCTCCAACCTGGCTGCGATGTTGACCCCATCGCCATAAATTCGCTCGCCTTCTTGAATAACATCTCCAAGGTTGATACCTATACGAAACTGCATTTTACGATTTTCCGATAAGTCTTGGTTGCGAGCAGTGATTTCGTTTTGAACCGACACAGCACACTGAACCGCATCGACCACGCTGAGAAACTCAGCCAGTAAGTTGTCACCTGGAGAATCCACCACCATGCCGTTGTGTTGTTTGATAAGCGTAGCTATCACTTCACGGTAGGATGTCAGCGTGCGTACAGTAGCCTCTTCATCATCTTCCATCAAACGGCTATAACCAACAGCATCGGCACTGAGGATAGAGGTTAGTTTGCGTTTAAAACCTTGTTCTGCCATTATGGCACCCCCTTTTTTAAGGTTTCAAACAGTGGAAACTCAGGTTGTGGGATATTCGAAGGAGCTCAGAAATCAGATTAGGTTCCGAAATAGAAAACCGCCTCAGATCAGCTGGAATGGAGGCATCAGAAATCGCTTATGTAGATTTATAACCAAATGGATGGGATTTAGTCAATCAAATTCAGGATACAGGCCGGTGGTGATACCGTGATAGTATCTGCAAAAGTGAAAGAATTCAGATACGTAGATGATCTACAAAAAGTTAAAGTTCACAGAATTATGAATTTCTTGGCGGATGCCCAACTATCAAACTGGCCAAAATTATTGCAGATACAAAATGGATACATTATGCTTACCTCAGGCGGTTTATGAATGTCAAACCCAAAAACCAAAAGGAGGTACACCATGAAAATTTCTCAAGCTGCAAAAATTTGGATCGATTACCATGTGACCAATTCGAAAAAAAAATACAGTCCGTGCTTACGGGTGGATTATCAACAAATTTTGCGCAGATTTTGGAGGAGAACAGTTAACCGAGTTATCATCAGAAAAGGTTTTGCAATTTTTTAACACTGTCACCGACGGTTGTAAACCCCAAACTAAACGTGTTCGATTTTCCCACCTGTCATCGTTTTTCAATTTCATGAAAAACAACCTTGATTTAAATTTTCAAAATCCCTGCGAATTGCCAATGCTGCGCAAATTATTCCGGCCGACAGTGGCCATCAGTTGGACTATTCTTGAAAAAGAGACGGTGGATGAAATTATTTTCCGAACCACAAAGGTCCGGAACCGCTTGATGCTTGAATTGATGGCTCGCGGGGGGATGCGTATCGGTGAGGTGTTAAAGCTTCGATTCATCGATATTCAGGGTCGCAAATTGATCTTAAAGGATCCCAAAAGCGGAAAAGAACAGGAGGTTGTATTTATTCCCCAAAAAGTGGCCGATCGACTGCGGGAATACGCCAGGCAAAAATGCAATAACCCGAACGATCGTATCTTTCCAATTTCATATGAAGCTGCCAGGATAATGGTGCTAAGAGCAGGAAATATGGTTGGCATCCATTTACGCCCACATGATCTGCGCAGGCATGCAGCGACGTATGCATCCAGATCCGGTGTTCCTATTGAAATTATTAGCAAAATAATCCTCAGGCACGCGAATTTATCAACCACTCAGTTGTATCTTGGAAAGATCAGTGATACCGAGGCCATGCGGTGGATTGAAAATCTTTACGCATAAAATCCTTCAGGGTGATCCATTTCCACTGATCACCCTATTTTCTAAGGGATATAATTTGAGTATCTTACGATTTTCAGCCGGTTGATATGTTGGTCATCATAGCAGCTATCTTTAACGGAGATGTTAGGGGTAACCAGAGTGACAGGTCCTCCGGCAAATGCCAGGAAAAAGAAAAAGCTCGAATAAGACAAAAGTCGATAGACCCTTGGGGTCGAATGGTTTGGCAGATAAGATCAGAAGAAATTATTAGAATACTTCCACTCACCTGATTGTTCGCCGTTCACACTCCTTGATCTTTTCTAGAAAGATATCAATTCCATCTACAAATGTCTTTGTTTTGTGATACAACTTTTTAAAATCGGCCAGTTCATATTCCAATCTTATCGGATCAGCAACAGAAAGGAGTCTATCATATTTTTTATACGTTGTCTCTAACCGTTCTATTGTTTTATCATAATCAGAACAAACTTTATCGCTTCTACTCGCCGGGCATTTTTTGCAAATGTCCTTAACTAATAGCAGCTGTTCTCTTTTTGATTTCATAACTGACATTGTCTGCAATAAAGTCATTAATAGTTCAGTTCGTTTTTTTACAGCTTCAAACCGCTTGTTAAATCGAAAATTTACCAAACTCAATAAAATGCTTATCACTGCAATTATGAAGGCTCCTATAGGTAACCAATTTATTATGAAATCACTCATATCTCTTCTTTTACCGTGGTGCTCAATGTTAAGGATAGACAACGGGCTTGATGATTATCAATCTGAATTAAATTTGATTCGTTTTACCTTGGACATGTAGCTTGCCAATAGCCCAAGTATCAATTTTTATTCGATTAATACAGATACGATTGGGATACATTCACCCTATAGTATAACCTCAATTGTGTGAAAAAAGAGAGTATAATCCGTTGCAATAAGACTTCAATCAAGGCTTTCAGCCCAAAAAAGAAAAATTCTGAATCTCACCAATATGCAGATTATAAAAATTGTTCCATCTTCAGATAAAGCCTTGATTGGATATAGTTTACAAGGAAATATCTCCTTTTTTTAGCTCATTTGAGGTATAAGAGAATCTGGCGTCAGATCGAAATCAAAAATAAGGGCAGCTGAGATCATAAAAAGGCGAATATAGATTGCCGACGTAAGGGGGTTAGACGACATTTCAATTCGCTGTCATCAACTCGCCTGAAGACAGCCCTGCTTTCCCCCGTAATCATACACTTATGCCGAGGTTGGTTTTGTCTCCAGCCATTTTCCCAGAAGATTCAATGCCGGCAGCTTTGCCTCCAGGTTCTGGCGTCTGATCGGGACCATATCAACCACGTCAAAGCCGATTCTGAACAGAATCTTGTAAAGGCTGGCACAGCAATCCGGCGCTCCGTTACCTGAGCCACCGGCGCAACAAATACCGACAACCGGTTTTTTTGCAATGCGTTTTTGAGCCTCCGGGTTTATGCTGATTCTTCGAATTTTGCCAAGAAATGTAAACAGGCTTTCGCTGAGGTCGGAAAAATAGACCGGTGAAGCAAAAACGGACACATCCGCGTTCAGGATTTTTTCTAACAGTGGGTTAAAATCATCTTCTGCGATGCAACGGCCTTTGGTTTTGCAAATCCCCCAGCCGTTTTGATCACATTGCCGGCACCGTTCCAAATTCAATGCCGGCAGAAAAACGAGCTCGACATCGCTTCCGGCTTCTTTGGCGCCTTCTAAGATCGCGTTCACAGCGCGAGCGGTTTGTCCTTCAGGGTTCCTGCTTCCGGATACAATCTGAATATTCATTCGTCAGCTCCTTTCCAGTTAGATTGCACAATCATTTTATGGGGTACAATTAAATAATCTTTATCATGGAGTAGCTACAACCACAATATATGGATATATGACGAATTTTAGAAGTGTTGGTCTTCCTTGGCTATCATGAAATATCACAAATTTTCCCAAACTGCAGATACGTAGAGGTAATCACCCGATTTTGATGGATCGAAGTTTCGGGAAATATCTTGCCAGAAGTCCAACTATCAAATTTTATACGATTTATGCAGATACTTTATGGATACACGTACCCTATCGTATCTGGGAATCTGGTGTCAAATTGAAATCAAAAAAATGGGATTTTGACTGGCAAAAATGTAAAATCCAGATTGCCAAACTAACCTTTTTTGTTGGGATATAATTTGCGAATCTCACCGCTTTTAAGCGCTTGCCATTTTGTTTTCATCGCATCAGATGTGATTTATTGCTTGAGAAAATACGTTTACAGTATCGGTACTTTTGGGATGTCGATTTTTGTACAGATACCATAGCAGGATATCACAGGGGTCACCCAGCTTTTGAATAGTTTTGATAAAATCAAATAAGAGGGCAGTGCCAAATAACACTGCCCTCTTATTTGTTGAAATATCTACTCAGTTGCTATTGGCCTTGTTTTGTCTGATATCCATTCTATCCAAGAACCGTCATAAAGGCTGACTCGGTTATATCCAAGCTGATAGAGAGCAAATAAATCGAAAGCCCCACCATAGCCTGCACCGCAGTAAGTGATCACTTTGTCCTGCGGATTAGCTTTTAGTTTGCTCCAATGTTCTTTAAGCTCAACCGGAGCGAGAAGAAGTCCGTTTTCTGTGTTTATATTGGACGGTCCGGGAATGTTTATCGCCGACGGAATGTGGCCAGGCGGCGCTGTACTGGGACTAAACGGCTTTCTGCCAAAATGATGATCGGCGTTCAAAGCATCTACGAGATAAATGTTATCCTGCTCTATCGCTTGTTTAACATCTTCTATGTCTGCTATTAAGCTTGCCTGAGTTTTTGCTTTATAGACTGTTGGTGTCGCTACGGACGCTGCAGTTTCTATTTCTCTGCCCTCCGTCTTCCATTTCCCCAAGCCGCCGTTTAAAATTTTCACATTGTCATGCCCATAGTACATCAATGCCCACCACAGTTTTGCAGCCCAAGATCCACCAAATTCATCGTAAACAACAACCGTTGTATCATTGCCGATGCCTAACTCTCCCATCAAATTCTCAAATTGACTCTCCGGCAAAATTAGCAAGGGAACCCGGCCCTTTGGGTCTGAGAGCTGACCGATAACATCCAGTGAAACAGCACCTGGTATATGCCCTTTATTGTATGAATCTGGATTGATGAACGATACAGTGCAATCTACAATTCGGATATCATTATCCATGAGATGCGTTTGCAGCCAATCAGTCGATGCAAGAGCTTCAGGATGGGCGTATTGCGGTTTGCCATTGTCAGCATGCATTTCACCTGTAGATAAAAAACCTATCAGAACCGCCGAAAGTATGATCCCTAATAAAACGGCTGGCAGCTTTTTCATAATTGCCTCCTTTCTTTTAAATGAATTGCACCAGAAATGGTTTCAAAGCTTTCGATAAGGTTCAAGGTCAGGGCGGCCGGATGCGTTCAACCGCCCCGCAGTGATAGGATTTTAAGGTTCTTACAGTGGCTTCTTCACGATCGCCCATGAGACGACTGTAGCCTTCGACGTCTGCGCTGAGAATTGCGGTGAACTTTAGCTTAAAACCTTCATCTGCCATAACAGCATCCCCATTATTAAGGTTTCAAACTTAGGAACTCAGAATGTAGATTTTTCGAAGAAACGCAGTATCAGATGAGCAGCAGAAGTTGATGCAGCAATTGGAGAACCGCTTCAAGTCAGATGGAATAGGAGGATCTGAAATAGTTTATATGTGCCGATACCAAAATCGAAGGGTTTAGTCAACAGAATTAAAATTCAAGTTAATAGTGATATATTAGAATATCACAAATCCACCCGAAGTGCAGATTTGTAAGATGAAAGCTCAAAAATATCGTACATTCAAATTGTAAATATTTCTTGCCACTATCCCCAGTTAACAGCTTTTATGGATACTTTTCAAATACCTCACGTTTTTCCGGAAATCACAGATCAGTCCAATTAAGGATTCCGGAATTCAAGTCGAAAATTCCGTCACCCTGTGTATCGGCTTCAATTCTGTAATGCAATTGATCCATGGCAATTAATTGGGCTTTGGTAGCGCTATCTCCCTGGATGACCAGTTGACCCGAGGCGGGCCAGTCGTCTTCTTCAAAAACGACAAAGGGTGCCGTTGTCGTCAACGTCACGAATCCACTATCAGGGTTGTAGAAAGTGCCGAAGATTTCTATTTCAACACGATCGGCAAACTCGTAAAGATTGATACTATAGTCTTTCAGCCAGTAAACCTGACCGGATTGTTTATCCTTGCTATAGGCGGTAAACGTTGCAACGATGGGTGTTGCGGTAAAGTCCAATGAAATTTCGCCGTCCAAGGTGTGCGATTCATCGGAAAGATCAGTAAATGAGAAGGTAGCTGTATCGAAAACTCCGGAACTTACTTCAAAGGTTCCATCAACATCGGTTTCGCCGGATACCGTAATCTCGTCATCGCAATAATCGGTCAATACAAGGTCTCCGCTGAATGTTCCGGAAATCCTGTCAAAGGTCAATGTGTAGGAAAGCTCACCTCCGCAACCGCCTCTCAAATTATTGCTTTCGGTGATGACGTTTGAACGGCTTGAAATATTCAATTCCGTATCCAACTCAATCCTGCGAAGACTATCCGCCAGCAGCAGGGGGAATCTCAAGGGACGAAAAACATCTATTTGATCAGGATCGGTGCGTTGGCTCAATTTTAAGCTTTTGGGTGCAGCGCTTGACTGGCCGCCGGCAAACGCACCCGCGGCAAGAGATTCAGCATTCGACGGCGTAATTGCCGCCTGTAGGGTAGTGCCGCTAAATCCGATTGTAGTTTGATCGTCTGTTTGATTTTTATCGTTGTTGACGTCACCGCTGCTGTAGATGACGACGCATCCCCCATATATGTAGGGCAGGGCGGAGGCCAAAAGAATAATAATGATAATAAATTTAAGATTCTTCATGTGATATCCCCTGGGTTTCATTGCTTTTTGACTCAGGATCCAATATTTTAGCTATTTTCTCTTTTCTTTGCCGCTGTGTGAGGTAAGGCGTCATATACACTTCAAGAATTAACTTTTCGCGGTCCCGTTTTATGCCGGCGGCTTCCTCGATTTTGGAAACCAGTTTTTCTATTTCGATGACTTTGCATAAAAAAAACCTCAGCTCGTCAGATTACAGCCAAGGTCTTTTCAAAATAAATCATGATTTTCATTGCTCCGGATCTAATTTTGCCGATTATTTTTCCAAACCAATGTCCGCAAAACTACCACGCCGGCAAATTCAGATCAAGATAAACCTGTATCGCGTTCTTTTTACTCCAGTTTTGCGATTCGCTCCTTGGCACCCGTGTATATTTGCCTCAGTTTGGGCTTTTCGATTTTACCCGTGGGACTGCGCGGAACTTCCCCGAAAATGATTTTGCGGGGCCGTTTGTATCTGGGCAGCTGTTCACAGAACGTTGCTATTTCCGCTTCGGTCAGGGTCTGGTTGGGTTTGGCCTTGATAATGGCGGCAGCGATTTCGCCCAGACGCTCGTCGGGCATGCCGATGACGCCGACATCCTGTACCTTGGGATGACCCATGATATGGCTTTCAATCTCCACCGGAAAGATGTTCTCGCCGCCGGTGATAATGACGTCCTTGGCGCGGTCAACCAGCCAGATAAAGCCGTCTTCATCCATGCGGGCGATGTCGCCGGTATGCAGCCAGCCGTCTCTGAGGGTGGCAGCGGTGGCCTCGGGATTTTTGTAATATTCCCGCATAACGCCGGGCCCTCTGACCAGCAGTTCACCGGGTTCACCTGGGGCCGCCGGCCGGGATTCAAAATCAACGATCCGGCATTCCCAGTCAAATCCGGGAACGCCGATGGCCCCGACTTTGTGGGTGTTTTCAAGGCCCAGATGCACGCAGCCCGGGCCGGTAGATTCGGTCAGGCCATAGTTGGTATCGTAGTCATGGCGGGGGAAAGCCTTTTTCCATTTTTTTATCAGGCTTGGCGGAATCGGTTGGGCACCGATGTGCATCAGCCGCCATTGGTCCAGTTGATAGTCGTCAAGATTTACATCTCCGTTTTCAATGGCTATCAGGATATCGTGGGCCCAGGGGACCAGCAGGAAGATATTGGTGACATGTTCTTCGGAAATAGCCTCCAATATCCACTTCGGGTTTAACCCTTTCAGCAGAACACCTCTCGCCCCGACCATAAAATTGCCGAACCAGTGCATTGTGGCGCCCGTGTGATAGAGGGGGGGAATACACAGGAAGGTATCTGCGTGGGTCTGATAATGATGACGGTTTTCCACATAACAGGAATGTTCCAGATTGCGGTGGGTCAAATGCACCGCTTTGGGGGTGCCCGTGGTTCCCGAGGTAAAATACAGCGCGGCACTGTCAAGTAAATCGAATACGACCGGCGGGGCCTCCGATGACGCGGAAGCCAACAAATCCGTGTATTGCTCGGCAAACGCGGGACGTTTTTCTTCGGGGCCTACAAATACGTAGATTGCCACCGTTTTATCCAGGTCAGCTTTAATCTGTTTCAACCCGACCGATAAACTCCTCGCCGAATACCAAGGCCTTGGCCTCTGCAATTTCATTGCACAACTTGATATCATCGGCGGCAAACCTGAAATTGAGCGGCACCACCCAGGCGCCGGTGCGCAGGATGCCGAAATAAGCAGGGAGCCATTCGATGCAATTCATCATCAGGTGAATGACTTTATCGCCTTTTTGAATTCCCCTGGCAATCAGGGCGTTGGCCACCCGGTCGGCTGCGGTGTCGAATTCCTGCCAGGTGATTTCCCGCCGGCTGTTATTGGCAGGGTCCCGTTCGATCAGGGCAGCTTCCGGGCCGTAGACGCGGGCATTGCGGGCTAAAATTTCAGTTATCAGCAAAGCGTGCTCCTCTCTGTCCAGTGTCGAGTTGTTGTTAAACCAGATGTGGCCGTTGACCAGTTTTCCCCATCTTCATCTGGGAGTTATGCGTTATTTGTTGTGGTTAATAGTTTGAGAGAAACAACATTTTTTTTTGCGATTTGTTGGGTTTCGCCCTCTGATCCGCATTTCATAAATGGCTGATATTCGTAGGTTGGGTTAAAGTATAAAACGCAACATGATTCGTCCGGCTCAACCCAACCTACGGACTCGATCTGGGTAGTTGTAATTGGAACCTTCACCAATAACTAATAACCGGTAACTAATAACTTTTAATCTAGCTTTTTAAAGGCCTCCTTGCGGCCGGTGTATTTCTCCCGCATTTTGGGCTTCATGAGTTTGCCGGTCGGATTGCGCATGACCGGATCGAAGATTATCTTGCGCGGCACCTTGTATGTGGCCATTTTGGTTTTGGCGTATTCAACCAGCTCCTCTTCCGTCATCGATTCCCCCTGCTTCAGCTGAACGATGGCCAGCACAATTTCAACCAGCCGTTCGTCGGGATATCCGATGCAGGCCACATCGTCGATCTTGGGATGGTCCATCAGGGCATCTTCAATCTCTACGGGGAATATATTTTCCCCGCCGCTGGTGACCATGTCCTTGGCCCTGTCGACGATATAGTAATAGCCCTGCTCGTCGGCTTTTACCAGATCGCCGGTATGCAGCCAGCCGTCTTTAAGGGTTCTTTTGGTCATATCCGGATTCTGAAAATAGCCCTTCATCATGCGGTTGGTCTTAAGCAAAAGCTCGCCGACTTCTCCGGGCGTTACATCGTTGCCTTCAAAATCAACAATCCTGGCATCCATGCCGAAAGTGGGTTTGCCGATGGAGCCGGGTCTCTCAAGCACCTCCTCCGGATAGAGATTAAACAGACCGCCGCCGCCGCCCTCGGTGATTCCGTAGATATTGGAGCAGCCGCAGGGCAGGGTATCCACCAGCCGCTTCATGACATCGAAGGGTACCGGCTGGGCCCCGATCTCCATGTAACGCCAGCGGGTCAGGTCATAGTCGGCCAGTTTAATCTCGCCTTTTTTGATGGCGTTCAATATGGCAATGGCGATGGGTACGACAAAAAGAACATCAGTGGCCTTTTCTTCGGCCATCGCTTCAATGATCCATTTGGGGTCGCTGAACTCTCTGAGTATTGTTCCGGTGGCGCCGGTGGCGTAAAAGGGCGCCCACAAAAACATGGTGCCGCTGTGATACAGCGGCAGGAAGAAAACATAGTTGTCATTTTTCTCGATAAAATAGCTCATGCCGTTGCCGATGGCCGTATTGTTCAGGGAATAATGGGTATGCAGAACCGGCTTCGGGTCGCCCGTTGTACCGGAGGTAAACATCATGGCCAGGTCATGCTGATCATCCACATCAACCATCGCTTCAGAGATGTCTTCATAGGCGGCCATAGTTTGATAGTCGATCATGTCATCCGGTACTTCGGCGCCCACGCAGATATAATTTTCTACCGTTTTCAAGTCCTTTTGGATCGGCTGAACCACCGGCAGAAATTCCGAGCCCAACAGAAAGGCTTTGGGTTGGCAAATATTGGCGGCGTACTGGATATCCCTGCCCACAAATCGAAAATTAAGGGGCACAACGATCGCACCGAGCTTGATAATGGCATAATAGGTGATAAGCCATTCCAGGGAATTGTTCTGCAAATGCATTACAAAGTCGCCGTCTTTTACTCCCAGTTCCTTGGATAAATAATTGGCCGATTTATTTATCTCATCATTAAACTGGTGCCAGGTGAGGGTGCGTCTTAAGTTTTTTGAGGGGGTTCTTTCGATGAGGCATACTTTATCAGACAAATGGCGGGCGTGGATTGCGGCATAACTGGCGTAGTTCATTTCGATCCTCCTGATTCTTTACTTACTGAATTTTTCTCTAAGTTTGCGGTGAAGTATCTTGCCGGTCGGCGTGCGCGGCATCTCGTCCGGTTCAATAAATATCACTTCCTTGGGCGTCTTGTAACCGGCTATCTGGCCCCGGCAGCATTCTCTGATCATCTCCTCGGTGATGTCTTCCGGCCGGATGCCGTTTTTTTTAACCACAACGGCCGTCACTTTTTCACCCCACTTATCATCAGGCAGTCCGATCACCGCACAATCCAGAACGCACTCGTGACTGCCGACGATTTCCTCCACTTCGCTGGGATAGACATTTTCACCACCGGTTATGATCATATTTTTTTTGCGGTCCACCAGGTGGTAAAAACCATCTTCGTCCCGCCGGGCCATGTCGCCGGCCGAAAAAAAGCCGTCTTTAAACGATTCCGCAGTCAGGTCAGGCAGTTTATAGTACTCGTCAAAGAGCATGGGCCCGCGGGAGTACAATTCGCCGATCTCACCATCGGGAACTTCACGGCCGTTGTCATCCAGGATCCGAATAATATCGGAACCGAGCGCTTCAAAGCCGATGGAGCCGAGCTTTGTCATCTGGTATTCGGGCTTTAAAATGGTTACAATGCCGCCTTCAGTTGAGCCATACGCTTCGTAGAGCTCCACCCCGGAGAAAAATTCCATGACCGCCTGCTTCATACTCTTGCGTCCGGGCGCGGAGGAGCAGAGCAGCTTGCGAATACTGCTGACATCGCGTTTTTTGGCATCCTCAGGTGCGTTTAAAATCAGGGTGTAATGGGTTGGAATCAGCGATATGAAAGTAATTTTATGCCTTTCGATGATTTCCAGAATTTCTTCCGGCTTAAAACCGATGGCCGGATGAATGATAGGCGGAGCCGCCGATGTAGAGAAAGGTGAAGGTAAAATATATGGAGTTGATGTGGCACAAAGGCATCACATTCAGGCAAACGTCCTTTTCGCTGAACCCGAAATCAACGGCATTGTGCAGATAATAGGCCACGTGGGATTCATGGGAGCGGATAACCCCTTTCGGTTTGCCGGTGGTACCGGAGGTGTAGATGAGGATCCAGGTGTCCCGGATATCCAGCGCCACATCGGGTTCATCATCGACGGCGTCTTTGATGAATTCTTCATACTCGCGGTAGCCCGATTCCGGTTTGCCGACCATTACGAAATTTTTCGAAGAAATATTTTGCAGTTTGTCTTTTATGGGCCGCACCGCAGCGGCAAACAGGTCGTGGACGACAAAGGCTTTGGCATCCGAATTGTTGACAATGTACTCGACCTCGGGGCCGGCCAGCCGAAAATTTATCGGCACCATAATGATGCCGGTTTTGGCGGTGGCTAAAAACAGTTCGACAATTTCGATACTGTTTTCGAGCAAGACGGCCAGTTTGTCTCCTTTCTGAAGCCCCAGTGACATCAGACTGTGGGCAAGCCGGTTCACCCGCTTGTTCAATGCCGGATAGGTAAATGACCGGTCCTTGTCCATTAGTGCAACCGTATCCGGAAACTTTTTAGCGTTTAATTTTTGCATTTGACCTAAGTTCAGCCAAAAGGACATTGGGGGTACCTCCCTGCGCGTATGAGATTATTTCGAATTAACAGGCTGCTATTGTTTGCCATCTCTGGTTATGAAAGTGAGCTAAAATTGTAAATGATCTAAAATGATCTAAAATTAAGGAATCCTATCATTAAAAAAAAGATAAGATACATGAATTTTAGGCATTTTAAATTTTAGGCAATTTAGGCATTTTTTTTACCTTCTCTCCTCCAGCTGTTCGATAAACGCCTCTACATTGGTCTTGGTCTGCTCGTCGGAGAGCAGGCGCAGGTCGTTCAAATCCCCCTGAATCGTCAGACTGGGGACGCCCGTTTCCTGCTCAAGTCTTTGCGGCATGCCATAGCGGCAGTTGGAGTTGTTGGGACAGGTTTTGGCGTCATGGTAGATAATACCGTCAATTTTGTAGAAATCCAGCATGTCCCGGATATATTTTTCCTTGGCCGCATCGGATCGCACGATAAATAATTCCGTGTAGGCCTCCGCCATGCTGTTGAACGGATCTTCGGGATTCAACCTGGAGAAAATCCAGCTGTTGCAGTAGGTCGATGCGAGAACGCTGGCCTTGAGTCCGGCAAATAACTCGGAATGGGCCCGCAGCCTGCCCCAAACCGGCATACCCTCCCAGTAGATCCTGAAACGCTCGTCGTCGATTGCGCCTTCACCGTCTTTTATTCGTTCTATCAATTCGGCGAGCAGCATCTTGTAGACGTCCACGGCCGCTTGCGTGCCCCGGCCGACCACGGCCGGCCCCATGAGAGTGGCGGCATCAAAAAAGGTTAAGGGTGTTGGTTGAGTAGCTGCCGTTTCCAGCACTTTTCGCCAGAGTTCGGAACATTCCCGCGACAGTGCGACGACCCGCTTCAATTCATCCAGCTTAAAGGATTGGCCGGCGATTTTTTCCAGCTGTCCGGCAAGCTCCTCCATTTGTCTGGCAATGGAACCGACCAGGGCATTGGTAACATCGCCCACGTTGCGGTGGGTGTAGACGCCCAACACCGGTGCGTTGAATTTTTCCCCGTACCAGGAAAACCAGTCCTGAACATCCCGGCACTGGTTCGTATTAAACACCAGGACATCCGGCTGCGGGATGCCGGTGATGCCTTCATAGGCCTTGGCCAGCGGGGTCACGCCTTTCAAAAAAGCGCCGATGTCGGCGGTCAGGTAGGAACATATATCCGGCGAGTAGCCCAGCGCATTGGCCTCCGGGATGAGATCCGATGCCATGCGGGTGGCACCCAGCATGGCGGAATGCGTTTCCGGAAAGTAAACCAGAAACCCCAGGGCTCTTAATATTTCCGCCGGACCGACACTGGTGCACCAGGCGATTTTGGGGTCACCGGCCTTGGCGGCATCGTTCAGTTCGTAATAATAATCCGCCATGTATTTGCTGACGGCAGCGGCGGATTTTAGTTTCTTTCTGCTTATTTTTTTTTCTGAAGGCATGTGTTCGCACTGAATAAATCTATATGGCTATTTAGGTTGAAATTTATGCCCGGTGGGAGTGGTTTTCCCTCCGGGGCGTAAGCCCTGCGGGCTGGAGGCAACCACGCTTTTAGATGGTGTCCCGACCGAGTTCATCGCGGTTGAAAACCGCTCCCACAACACCTTTAACATAGGTTTAGGTACCAAAAAAAGTTTCGTCTTAGATCAAACTGGCCGCTTCGGCGGAAACGCTGAACCTTAAATCCTTTGCCCTAAACCTTTTTACCTTTGGCCTTTTACCTTTAACCTTTTTCTCAGCTTCCCATCGCATACAGAGCCGCCCCGATCGCGCCGGTCAGCTGGGGATAGTCCGGCACCAGTATTTTGCGGCCGATAATTTCTTCGGTCATTTTTACCAGGTACGGATTGTGCGCCACGACGCCTCCTGTCATAACTACCTTTTCGGTCAACGCATCCATTTCCAGCACACGTTTAACCATGGAATAAAATACCCCTTTTACAATATCCGGCAGTTTTTTGCCCTGTCGGATATTTTCCAATACCTCGGTGGCGGAAAAAACGGTGCAAAAGCTGCCCAGTTTAACCATGTCTTCGGAACGGCGCGCCAGGGCGTCCATTTCTTCTATGGATACATCCAGCCGCATGGCCATTTCTTCTAAAAAGGCCCCGGTCCCGGCCGCACACTTGCGATTCATTTTAAAATTGATGCGCAGGCCTCTGTCGTCCAATTTAATAATTTTGTTGTCCTGGCCACCAATGTCGATAATGGTTGTCGAAAACGGAAAATATAAAAAGCAGCCTTTGGCATGACAGCCGATTTCCGTTTTAGAGTCACCGGCATAGGATACATTTTTGCGTCCATATCCGGTGGAAACCGCCTTGGCAATATCCGATATTTCGGCACCGGCCTTTTTTAACGAGAGTTCCAAGCAAGTTTGAGCTGTCGCGGAAAAATCCGTACCGGATCGTTGCACGGCCCATCCCAGAAGTGCCCTTTCGCTATCCAGCACGGCCACCTTGGTCCGCGAGGCCCCCACATCGGCGCCGACATAGATGGGTCTATAACTCATTGCACAATTTTTTTAAGGTTGGATTCATAACGCTTAATTACCTCGGCTATTTGTTATTGCGAACTCTCACTAAGGGTTTCAGGTGTCAGGTGTCAGGGCCCGGATGGCAAATAGTATAAAATTGATCGCTCATCGAGGGTGACAACTTTCAAGTTCCCCTGTCCATTGAATAAAACAAGCCTGGAATTTCGGTCGATTTGACTTATTCGATACTTGATATTCGATATTTATCCGCCTCCGGTGGATTCGCTTTTTTTAGAGTTCCCTTTTCGATCAGACTGGTCGCTCCGCCACCACCGGCGGGGCTGACACCTGACACCTCATATGAAACTTCCTTAAATTTGATGCCATTTTTACGAAGTGTCTCACCGCTGAGAGGCGAGAGCGCAGAGATTAATTTAACTTTTCTTTCTCGGCGTTCTCGGCGGGCTCTGCGGTGAACTATTCTGTTTCTTTTTCGATCAGACCGGCTGTTGTTCTGGCCGGCGGCTGGGCTGACACCTGAAACCTTACTTCGATTCCAGTCCCTTTACCAGCGTCCACAGGGTGTGGTTAAACGGCGTCGGAATTCCCGCCCGTTCACCGTATTTCACAAACTTTCCATTCATAAAGTCGATTTCAGTGCGGCGCTTGGCCTCGATGTCCATGAGCATGGACGGCTTATGATCCCCCGCACTGCCCATGTATTCCATGGCGTGCGGGTAAAAATCCCACCCCAGATTTATTTCATTGGCCCGGGCCACTTTCAAACATTCTTTTACCAGGTTATCGACCGTCTGGTAAACAATGGGATCATTCATCGCCCGGAACATGGTAAGGCCGGTTATGGCGCATACCGGATTCATGCACGAGTTCAGGACCGCTTTGCGCCAGACCATGGAGATAATCTGATCGGTGTGTTCAGTTTCCAGTCCGCAGATGCTGAAAGTCTCGGCAATCACGCCGGCTGCGTGGTGTGATATGGGGTCAAGCTCCTGAATATAATGGGGGGGATGATGAAACGGGATGTGCACATGGCCCGGCGCTACGAGTCCGCAGCCATAGTTCACCACGGCCCGCATCACGGGAATTTTGCCCAGGATTTTAGAGAGCTCCAACTCCGTGTCAATCCCGTTTTGCCAACTGACGACATACATTCCCTCGCGGTAAAATCCCTCAATGGCGGAAGCGATCAACGGCAGCACATGGGCTTTGACCGTAATGACGATGACATCGGGATCATGATGGGCGAGTTCATCGATGTTCGTGATGGTCTTTGAGACTTTTTGCTGGAGGTTTTCTGCGCCTTCGATAATGATTCCGGGGTTAAGGGCCGGTGCCAGTAAGTCTGGAACGACGTCGCAAAGGATAACTTCATTACCGCCTTTGGCCAGAAAAGCGGCGACGATGCATCCGACCGGTCCGGCGCCGACCACTGCAAACGTCCGGGGATTGAACTTGGATTTTTGGTTCATATATTGCCCCCCTAGTAGAATTGAATATTTTAAATTGAAGATTGAATATTGGTGGATTCGCTTTGCTCAGTCGAGTTTAAAATAGACAGAAGACCTGCCTTCGACATTCGACCTGCCCGCAATGCCTTGAGAGCTGTCCAACGCGAACTTAATCATTTGATCCATAGCTCATGGATTGCTCTCAGTCATCGCTCTAAGCATGGCAGGCGGGTATTTGTTTTTTTAGAGTTTCTTTTCCAGTCAAACTGGCCGTCTTACAGTCAGCGGCCGGGCTGGACACGTAAACGATTGTGCTCAAAACACCTACGAGGCGCCCGCCGCCGTATACCCCAGATCAAATGCCTTGAGATTTGATTCCAGGAACGCCTTTTTGGTCTTGGCTTGCATGGCCTCTTTGACCATTTCAACCGAAACCGGCAGAACGCCGGTCTGAGTTAAAGCGCCCAGCAAAACCATGTTGACCGACAGGGGGTTTCCGGCTTCCTTCGCCAGTGCGGCTGCGTTAAACGCGATCAGTTTGGCTGTTTTGCGGCGAATGAGCTCCTGCAGCTGTTTTAGATCGGGATAAACCCCCTGGCCGATATTTACGGTAAAGGGCATCAGCGGGGCAAGATTGGTAATCACGACGGTGTTGGCGTTGCATTTGCCTATGGCCCTTAATGTTTCGGCGGGTTCAAAACCAACCAGAACGTCGGCTTCGCCGTCTGATATAATGGTGCTCCTGGCCTCCCCGAATACAAGTGAAGATTCCACGACGCCACCCCTTTGGGCCATACCGTGGATTTCACTCATTTGCAGCGGTATTCCGGAACGCATCGCCGCCTCACCCAGCACGCTGGAAGCCAGCAGGTTTCCCTGTCCCCCCACAGCTACAATGACTAGTCTTTTTGTTTCCATGAATAGTTTCCTGTCGTTCGGTGTGTTCGTCCCGATGAAATTCGCTTCGCTGATACTGCGTATATTTCATGGGATAAATTTGGATCGTTAGGATCGTTTAGTTCGTTGAGTACGTTTTGATCGTTTAATATCAGCCAATTGGTTAAAATTTTTTGAAAATAAAGTGTCTAAGATGTCTAAAATTAAGGATTTATCATTCTTTTTAACTATGAGCCATGAGCTATTTTACCGCCAACCTCGAACTCGATGCATTTTGTCCACGGTCAACTCCATCAACTCAATAAACCAAATCAGTGCCCCTGGGCATCGGCGGTTGATTTTACGGGGCGGATCGCGTTTTCCGGGCAAATCTGGGCACAGACTGCACAACCTGTACACAGATTGGCATCTATTTTAACCCGGTCGTTCCAGATATAAAACGCGGGGCAGGCCAGCGATTCGATGCAGTCTTTGTGATTTTGGCATTTCTCGCTCACGTAAAACGGCTTGTGCCGCGGCATCTTCAGTGCGTTGGCATACAGGGCACAGGTTTCTTCCGATATGATTACCGAAACCCCTTTGTAACTGACGGCCTCCTTGATGGCTTCGATGCTTTTCTTTACTTTATAAGGTTTAACAACGGTTACATGTTGAACCCCGATCGCTTTTACCACCGCTTCGATGGATACTTTGCCGTATCCTTCCATGTGCAACCGGGTCATGTCTACTCCGGGGTTCGGCTGGTGGCCGGTCATGGCCGTGGTGCCGTTGTCCAGGATGACCAGGGTGAAGTTGTGATTGTTGTAAACGGCGTTGATCAGACCGGGAATCCCGGAATGGAAAAAGGTCGAATCGCCGATAAATGCAATGACCTTTTGGGTGTTGACTTTGGAAAATCCACCGGCGGTGCCCACCGAGGATCCCATGCATATCAGAAAATCAGCGGCCGACAGCGGCGGCAGCAGCCCGAGGGTGTAGCAGCCGATGTCGGATGGAAAAATGGTGTCCATCCCCTCGGTGGCTTTTTTCACCTCGTAATACGTGGCCCGGTGCGAACAGCCCGCGCACAAAGTAGGGGGGCGCTGGGGGACCGGCGGTACGTCCGAAAGGTCGAGCGGCGCGGGCGGCGTGTAGGGCAGATCGAAGTATTTGGCCATACATAGCTTCACCTGGGCCGGGTCGTATTCATACAACCGCGTAAACAGCCCCTCGGTTTTGCCGTTTATGGGCAGCGTCAACCCTTCTTCCTGGGCAAAGGCTTTGATCGCTTCCTCCATGTATGGTTCACCTTCTTCCACGATCAGTACCTTTTCACAGCCTTTCAGGAAGTCTTTTATGAGGGCCGGCGGCAGCGGGTGCGAAAATCCGATTCGCAGCACCTTGACCTCATCTTCAATATTCAAATCCCGGATGCCGTCCCTGACATAATTATAGCCGACGCCATTGCAGATGATGCCCCACTTGCCGGTGCCGCCGGTAAAATTGTACGGGGATTTTTCGGCAAGCTCCCGGGCGCTGTCATAGTTTTTAAGCAGTTTGACATGCAGCTTGCGGGCGACTGCCGGCACCACCACCAGGTTCAGAGGATCCTTGGTAAAATCACCTGAAGTTTTCGGTTTTCTGATTTGGCCCAGGGTTATGACACCGGAGGAGTGGTTGATGCGGGTGGTGGTGCGGAATAATACCGGCTCCTGAAGCTTCTCCGAAAGATCAAACGCATAGGGCAGCATTTCTTTTGCTTCTTCGACCGATGACGGCTCGAGCATGGGCAGTCCCGCCATCTTGGCATAGTAGCGGTTGTCCTGCTCGTTCTGGCTGGAAAACATGAAGGGGTCATCGGCGGAAAGGATCACCATCCCGGCTTTTACGCCGACGTACGCCAAGGTCATGAGCGCATCGGCCGCCACATTCACGCCGACGTGTTTCATCACGCACATGCTGCGGACCCCTGAATTCGCAGCCGCGGCCGCCACTTCCATGGCAATCTTTTCGTTGGTGCAGTATTCGAAATACAGATCGCTTTCGCGGGCCATCTGGAAAAAGCTGGTTGAGATTTCCGAAGAGGGTGTTCCCGGATAAGTGCTTGTAAACGCAACACCCGCTTCGATGGCGCCCCGGGCAATGGCCTCATTGCCCAGCAGCAGCATTTTTTCGCCTGGATTGTCGGTTAGTAGTTTGTGCATAATTTTCTTCCTTGAAAAAATTTTATTTGGTGTATGTATTTATTCTGCATTTTCCTTAGATTTCTGCCGGGTATAAATCGTCTTAAACTGTTCGGGGAACATCTGCATGCAGCCGGTGCAGGCCTTTTCATTTTCGGCATTAAACGGCTCCAAATGAACTTCGAGTCCGATTTCTGCATACATCGCCGCCATTTCCGACAGGCGGGGATCATCGTAGGTGGCCCTTTTTTCCCAGCCGTCATCGATCAGTTTTTGTTCTGGAGACTTGGGCATAGGATTCTCAATTTTCAATTTAGCCCTGCCGCCGGCGTCAAGGCGGCCAGTTTGATCATTAAAGATACTATTGTCATTCGCTATCGTAGGGCCGGCCTCTGCGCCGACCCATCCCGGCGGGCACGGAGGCCCGCCCTACATCAGCTGTCGCAATAAAAGAAGCTTCATACGTGATCCATCCGGGTTAGGCGCTATTTTCCTTTAAATTCAACTCTGCGCCCGACGTTTGTCAGACCTGCCAATGCATCCCCCGTTGAGAAGATATCGTGTAAACGCCCAAGTTCGATTCCAACGGCGTCTTCAATCGATTTTCCTTCCTGCCGGTTGATAATTTCATTGCTCAATTTAAGTGCAAGGGGGGCCTTAAAACCAACAGTCTTGCGAACTTTTTCCGCCAGCGCCTGGGAAACTCCTTGCGGCGGATCTCCGGCAAGCAACCTGGCAACATTTGCAGGACTGCATACCTGAGCGAAAGGCTTCAGGTTGTCCGGCACTTCCCGCCGGCGGTATTTATCGGGTCTATCCTCAGACATAAGTTTTTGGATGGCGGAATCAACCTCGGCCGGCTGCACCAGTTTTGTGAAGATCCCGAGCGCGTGAGCATCCTGGGCGGTTATTGCTGCACCGGTAAACACAAAATACTTGGCCAGCTCCGAACCGACCATGCGGGCTGTGCGAAGCATCCCCCCCAGACCCGGGAAAATGCCGATTCCGGTTTCCGGAAATCCCAGGGAGCCCGCCGGGGTTGCAATAATCGCCTGACAGGCCAAGGCCAGTTCGCTGCCCCCTCCCAGTGACAGGCCATCGACAATAGCAATGGTCAGTTTTTCAGAATTTTCGATTCTGAGAAAAAGCGCATGACCTTTACGGGTAAATTCGTAGATATCAGAAATTTTATCGGCCCTTATTTTTTGGACAAAGTAGCGAATATCCGCACCGGCCACGAAGGATTTGCCGGCTCCCTGAAACACAATCGCCTTGACCGCCGGGTCTTTCTCAGCCTCTGTAAAGCGCTGATCGAGTTGGGCGACGACCTTTTCATTCAAAGCATTCATTGCCTCCGGCCGATTGATAGTGATGAAGGCAATTTGATCCTTGATTTGCAGGTCTACGAACCGGAAGTCAAAGGGTTTACCGAGTTCATTCTGGCGCGCCAGAATCCTGGGCATCTTAAAATCGGCATATTTTCGGCTGACGGCTTCAACGGCGGCGTAAGTCTTGTCGATGCCGATCTTGTTCATGATCTCAAATGGTCCCATGACCCAGCGCAATCCGATTTTAGCGCCCCGATCGGTGTCTTCGATGGAGGCAACCCCCTCATCCACCAGGGCGGCCGCAACGCCTAAGCAGACCCCGTAAAACCGGTCGATGACGGCCGGCAGTTTGGACTCGTCTACACCGCCCGCCAGATCCCAGTTCTCTTTTTTATCCATTTGGGCCTTGAGGATGACGGCCGTGGCATAAAACGGCCCCAGCTCATTGCCCAGGGTGGTTGAGGCATGCACGGCAATCGGAATGCCGGTAACGTTCATCAGTTCGAACGGCCCCATGCCGATTTTAAAGGCCCGCTTGGCGGCTTCTTCAATGGTCGGGATATCGGCCATGTTTTCTTCCAGCATGCGGGCCGCCTCGTTGAGAAACGGGACAAAGAAGCGATTGACGGCAAAGCCCGGAGCATCCTTGACGACAATTGCGGTTTTGCCGTGCAGTTTGGCCGCCAGAAGCGATTTCTCAATCGTCTCGGCGCTGGTTGAATCGTGGGGAATGACTTCCAACAGCCGGTTTTTAGCCGGATGATAGAAGTAATGCAGGCCGATGAAACGATCCGGACGCGATGTTTGTTCGGCAAACTCATGTACATAAAAACTGGATGTGTTGGTGGCCAGAATCGTTTTGGCCGAACAAATCTGATCAAGCTTTTTAAACAGGTCTGCTTTTACCTGTTTGTCCTCGAAGACCGCTTCGATGACCAGGTCCGCATCCGCCACCGCACTGAAGTCGGTCGTACCCGTGATGCGGGAGAGAGTGGCTTCGACCTGTTCGGGCTTGAAAATCCTGCGTTCCACGCCTTGTTGCAGTGTTTTTTTGATAATGCCGAGGCCCCGATCGACAAATTCTTCCCGCATGTCGACCACCACCACGTTCAGTCCTTCCTGCGCAATTTTCTGGGCGATCCCGCTGCCCATATTCCCGGCGCCGATGACGGCGATTTTATTTATTTGCTGCATAGCGACTCCCGTCCTAATTATTGAAGATTGAAAATTGAAGATTGAATATTTGTGGTATTCTATCGATTTTATCTTGCTTCTGACAACATGTTTTCCGAACACATCAGGTAATGACCTATGATAACTTTTTTTGATATCGAAAATTGATGAAATCGTAAAAAGTAGAATTTACCGATTTTCTGGATTCCCGCCTGCGCGGGAATGACAATAATAGATTTAATATCGGTTACTTAAAACAGTCGTCATACCCGCGTAGGCGGGTATCCAGTCCTTGGAATGACTATTTACGATAGCTTCAAAATTGAATACTGAAGCCCAAACCGGAAATCAAAACGATAGAATACCTCAAATATTCAATTGACAATCTTCAATATTCATTCCTACCTGTTCTTCCATTCCGGCTTGCGCTTTTCTTCGTAACTGGCGATGCCCTCCAGGGTGTCTGCGGTTTTCATCAGGGTGTTGAGGAAAAGATCGCTGACACCTGCTAGGGCCGGCTTGAAATCCAGGCCCAGATGTTGTTTGACCGCTCTTTTGTTCAATCGAATAATCAGCGGACTGTTGTACTGAATATCCTTTATAATTTTCGCGGCCGCCTCACCCAGTTGATCGTCTTCGACGACGTGACCGACCATTCCCATGATGTGTGCTTCTTCGGCACTGTAAAATTTGCCTGTTGTGCAGATTTCAACCGCCCGGGCCGGCCCCACCAGCGGCGGCAGACGCATGGCGGCATACGGCGGGAAAAAACCGACCTTGATTTCGGGTTGGCCGAATTGAGCACTTTTACCGGCCACAATGACATCGCAGGCAATCGCCAGTTCCATGCCGCCGCCCAGACAGTATCCCTGCACGACGGCGATGATCGGCACTTCGAGCTGTTCGCTAAGCTCAAATATGCGGTTGAAAACGGCGATCATGTCCTTGACTTTGCCGGGCTTGTGATCGGCCACTTCCACTCCGGTACAAAAGTGTTTGCCCTCAGCGAAGAAGGCCACACATTTGAGGTCCTTGTCCTTGAGCAGGTCTTCCAACCGGCCGTTGAGTTCATTCATCATTTCGATATTCATCATATTGAACTTCGGTCGATTGAGGGTAATGCGCGCGACGCCGTCGGCCTTTTCGAATTTGAGATGCTTGAGTTCGGTCATGTTCTAATATCCTTTTCAATCGGTTTACCGCGGAGATCGCAGAGATCGCTGAGAGAAAACATGAAGTCGGTCAGTATGGCAAAGCAAACTCCCTCATTTAGACTCTGCGGCCTCGGCGTGCTCTGCGGTGACGGATTTTAAACTTTCTGGAATACATAATTCAACTGCCCATTGGGCAGGGTGTTGGCGACCGTCTTCATCACCATACCCACTTTTATTTCGTCTTCCGGCAGATTCCGGTCGATGCGGCCGAAAACCTTGTAATCGCCATAATCCAGCAGTGCGATGGAATAGGGCACATCCTCCTGAAAGCCGATCGGGGCATATTCCAACTTGCTGAAGGTAACCAGTTTGCCCGTGCCGCTCACCTCGAACCATTCCATGTTGCTGGACAGACACTGATAGCAATCCGATCGGGGGGGAAGAAGACCAGACCGCAAACTTTGCAGCGAGTGCCGGCGACCGTCCCTTTCTCGAGGTAATCGATGAAGTCGTTGGTCTTGGTAATGGCGGTAAAGCTGACCGTCCCGAATTTTTTGAACCTGTCATCCACTTCTTTCGTTAAGCTCATACCATAGCTCCTTAAGATGAATGGATTCTGTTTTAATTTTTTTAGACAGGATTTACAGGATTAATTGGATTTTTTTGTTCCTCATTTTCCGGAAGAAAATGAGGAAAACCAAACCAAAAATAAATCCTGAAAATCCTGTCAACTGCTAATAACAAGAAAGAATCCATATATTACTTTTTAAGATTTGAATACCGAAATCACCTTCCCAATATTGTCACATTGCCGTAAAGCCCCACCCCGCCGATGTTGTGTACCAGGCCGAACTGGGGGGCGTCCACCTGAATATCGCCGGCTTCGTCTCTTAATTGCAGTACGATTGTTCTGATCTGGGAGCCGCCCGTAGCGCCGATGGGGTGGCCCTTGGACAGCAGACCGCCGTCCACATTCACCGGGATACTGCCCTCGCGGTAGGTTTCTTTGGCCTTAATGAGATCTTTGCCTTCACCCGGTGCGGCAAAACCGAGATCTTCATAGGCCATCATTTCCGCGATGGTGAAACAGTCATGCACTTCGGCGACATCGATATCCCTGGCTGAGATGCCCGCCATTTGATAGGCCTGCTGCGCGGCCTGCTGAGCCACGGTCAGGCCGGTGAACAGATCCCGGCCGGCCAGATTGACGCTGGTTGACGCAGCCCCCAGACCGAAAATCCAGACCGGTTTCCTGCACAAGGCCTTGGCCCTTTCTTCAGCGGCGACAATGATACAGGAACTGCCGTCCGCATTGGCACAGCAATCACCCACCCGCAAAGGGCTTGCCACCGGACCTGCCATGCGGTTCGCCGGATCCTGAAACATCTCGAAGGTAACCGGCTTGCGGTAGACGGCTTTTTCATTCAGCTGGCCGTAGGTTGCGGCCTTGACACGGATCAGGGCCAGATCGTCCGGTCGGGTGCCGTATTTTGCCATGTGAGCACGGGCATACATGGCATAGTAAGCCGGCATCATGGTACCGAACGGGCTCTCCCACTGGATGTCGGCACCGCGGCCCATCCGCTCCTGGGATTCGGAAGATGAGATTTCCGACATCTTCTGAAATCCGACAACCGCCACCACATCGTGAAGTCCTGATTTTACAAGCGAATATGCCAGTCTCACCCCCATACTGCTCGATGAGCAGAGACTTTCCACATAAAACGTGGGTTGCGGGTTGAGGCCGAGGTATTCGGCAAAAACGCCGGCCGGTGAACGTTGTTTGTCATACTCGGGAGCCGAACAAATAATGGAGGCGCCGATATCCCGGGTTGTGATTTGGGCATCCGCCAAAGCTTCCTTGAAACCCTCGAAAGCAAGCTCCCGGATGGATCCCGGATACGACCGCACAAAGGCACTCTGTCCGACACCGATGATTGCTACTTTACTCATAAGCTATCCTTTCAATTGAAAATTTTCGATTGAATCTTAATCTTCAATCTTCAATCTTCAATTATATGTATTGTCCGCCGTCGATTTTTATCACTTCACCCGTAATGTGTTTGGCTTTATCCGATGCCAGAAACGCAACCAGGTAGGCCAGATCTTCGGGCTGGCCCACTCTTTTGAGGGCACTTTCTCCCATGGCCAGATCGATGATCTTGTCCCGGGCCTCGGATTCTTTCAGCATGGCGGTTTCAATCAGTCCGGGGGCGACGGCATTGACGTTCACGCCGAAAGCACCCAGTTCCTTGGCCAGGGCTTTGGTAAAGCCGATAATTCCGGCCTTGGACGCCGAGTAGTTGGTTTGCCCGAATTTGCCGCGCAGGCCGTTAATCGAAGTGATATTGATGATTTTGCCGTATTTGCGTTCTTTGAAAATAGGCGCCACGTGGCGGGTAAAATTGAAATACCCCTTGAGATTGACCTCCAGGACCCGGTCCCACTGCTCTTCGGTCATTTTCCAGGACACCCCGTCCCAGTTCATGCCGGCATTGTTGACCAGGATTTCAAGGCTGCCGAATTCATCAATTGCGGCCCGGACGACACGCTCGGCATCGGCAAAAGAGGCGATATCACATTGAACCGCCAGGGCTTTGCGGCCCATTTGCCGAATTTCTTCGGCGTACTTTTTGGCTTCAGCTTCATGCTTGCGGTAGGTGAGGCAAATATTGGCGCCTTCGCGCGCCAGTTCAAAGGATGCTGCGGCCCCGATCCCCTGGGAGCCGCCGGTCACCAACGCATTTTTTCCTTCTAACAGCATATATCCTCCATTCAGGATGTGGTTGATACGTTGATAGTTATTTAATTTGACGACCTTATTATTTCAATTAACTAATAACTAATCCTTGGGCTTGCCAAGCACGGCTGCCATAAATTCGATATCAAAGGCTGCACCCTGGGCCTGGCGCCTGCGAAACTCGATGAAATCGATCACATCCTGACCGGTCATCTTTTTGGTATTAAAGGCATTGAAGCCAAGATAGGCTTCGGCGTTCATATTTACGGCCAACCAGTGGCGGTTGATGGTCTTGGCCTGATCCCAGAAAAATTTCTTTTTCAAGCGGATGCCTTCCACGCTTTTAATGAGACACCCCGGAAAGAGGTTGGTGAACGTCCACAGAATTTTGTTGACTTCGGCATCCAGAAGCTCGAAATCCGTCCCGGCATTTTTAATATACTCCCGCGCCTTTTTGGCGCCTTCACCGCTTTTAAATTCGCCGTAGACGATTTCGCCGTCATCGATGTATTTATCGGTGATGACGGCGGGATTGCGCACCCATTTGCCGTTGTCTTTGATTACCGGCACACATTTGGATATCAGCCCCAGCTGTTTCATTTTGTAGGCGCTCCACATCTCGCAGGAGATGCAGTTCCACATGGCCAGTTCTATCGGCAGCATCCAGGGTAGAAAATCCGAACTGCCGCCGTCAGGCGCCGATCCGTGCCGTGGACCTGCCTGCCCGAATATGGCCAGGTCGCTGGCGATCGCGGTATCACAGGCCATCCCGATCTCCTGTCCTCCGGCTACCCGCATGCCGTTGACCCGACAGATCGTGGGCTTCTTACAAGTCATTATGCTGTCCACCATGCCGTTAAACAGGTCCATGTAAGCGCCGTATTCCTGCGGCCGGCCGGAATAGTATTCGGCATATTCTTTGGTATTGCCGCCGGTGCAAAAAGCTTTGTCTCCCGTGGCGGTAAATACGGCTGCGACCACAGAGGGATCGGCCGAAGCGCGCTGAAAACCCGCGATCACACCCTTGACCATTTCGGTGGTGTAAGAATTGTATTGTTGGGGATTGTTTAACGTGATCCAGGCGGAATAGAGATCGTCGATTGGGTGTCCTTGAGGGTCGAGGATGGGTTTTTTTTCGAAGATTACCCCGGGTGCTTTAGCGGAGAAGTGCTCTTCTCCCCACAAATAATGGTCCTTGATGCCTGACTCTCTTGGCAACCAGTTAATATCGGCCATTGGTACTCTCCTTTTCTTAACAAGTTTTTATAGATTTTTTATAATCTTATAACTGCCTTTGTATTATTTCAGCGACAAGCGGGAAGATTTATTTTATAGCTATATATTAGCTACATCGATGTTTAGTCAAGAAAAAAAATGGCAATTAATGCGCCGGTTCATGGATCTCCCGACTTTCTTCGATTATAAAAGGACATTTCACAATCTTCAATGTACCATTTTCCAAGGCGATTAATTAGCTTGACAGCATCTTTCTTGTTGATATCTTGGACCATTCATCAATGATCAGGATCAGGCTTCGTCCGGGATCTCATGAGGCAAAACTCCAGCAAAGCAACCGTGCGGGTGACTCGATTCGGCAGCATACAAATACGCTCTTTTTGTACACCCGCGGATTTAGATAGGCTTGAATTTGATGCCGGTTTCTCCACCGGCACCGGGAATAAATCGCTTTATACCGGCAATGAGAGCATCAAGCGGCAGGCCAAACAGCCCGATACCAACCTTGTGCTTGCCGTATCCGGCGACAACCATGTCATTGGATTTGCAATTCTGGCCTATCCCGACCCCGGTGAAAGGTGGGCCGGCCTGGGACCCGGGATCATGATGGAAGTAAAAGCCATTGAGGTGGTGCGGCGCTGTCGATCGGCCGGTATTGCCGACGGCATGCTGAAGATGCTGCTGGACCATCCCCGGATCGAGGATAGGATCATTTACATGGTCGGTTATTCATGGACCTGGGACCTTAGCGGTGCCCGGATGACGGCCGCGCAATATCGCCAAATGCTGTTAAAACTTTTTAAACCGCACCGTTTTGAGCCGTATCAGACAAATGAGCCGAATATATGTTTAAAGCCTGAGAATTTGTTCATGTGCCGAATCGGTCAAACGATTACTGGCGCCGTCTTCGATCGGTTCAAATGGCTGCGGTTCGGTCTTTTTCCCTGGAGGCGCTGATAAGTTGCCGAACAGTTGCCAAAAAGAGGCAGGCTATAGGCTGCCAAAATTTCTTGAAAATCCTGGTCCTGGAGTACTGGAGGAATGGAGTGTTGGAATGTTGAAAACAGGCAGCAATCCATTAGCCGCCACTCCAATCCTCCATTACTCCAACACTTCGAAATTATTCGGGAGGAGGTAAAATATTGGTGCAAAAAGATGTGTGCCAAAGGATCATTGACGGAGATCAGCTGGCGGGGGCCCGGTTGATTCGTCTGCTGGAGGAGCAAGATCCGCAGGGAACCCAGGTCCTTAAACAGCTGTATCCTCACACCGGTCGGGCATTTGTGATAGGAGTTACCGGGCCGCCCGGATCCGGGAAATCAACCCTGGTGAACTGTCTTATCAGTGAATTTCGCAGCAGGGATATGAAAGTCGCCGTTGTGGCAATAGATCCTTCCAGCCCGATTTCAGGCGGCGCCTTGCTGGGCGACCGCATTCGGATGCGACGTCACATTGAAGACGACGGGGTCTTTATCCGATCCATGGCCACTCGCGGCCATCTCGGCGGATTGAGCAAGACTACCCGCGAAACGGTCCTGGTGTTTGATGCCATGGGCTACGACATCGTTATTATTGAAACCGTGGGCGTCGGACAGGATGAAGTGGAAATAGCACAGTTTGCCCATACCACGGCGGTCGTCAGTCTGCCGGGCATGGGGGATGACATCCAGGCCATGAAAGCCGGTCTGCTCGAAATCGGGGACGTGTTTATCGTCAACAAAGCCGATATCCCCGGCGCCGATGATGTTGTCGAGCAATTGCGCGGCATGCTCGATCTGGGCCGCGCTTCCGAAAATGATTGGCGGCCGCCGGTGCTCAAAACCGTGGCCGTTAAAAGTGAGGGCATCACCCAACTCGCGGACGCTTTCCGGCGTCATCGTCAATATTTGATTGCCGGCGGCACCTTCGCTGAACACAACTTCAAATGGGAATTTCAGTTTTTCCGGCAGCTGGTGATGGAAATGGCCGCAGAGAAGATTTTTGAGGGCGTCAAAGACGCACCCGCCTACCAGGTGCTGCTCGAGGGTCTCAGAAACCGCAGAACAGATCCCATTTCGGCAGCGGAAAAGATGATGGAGAAAGTGCTATTGAAGGATTAGAACATTGGCGGTCAAATTAAAGGGGGCTCAGTTTGGAAAGCGTATGAAAACTGGTCGGAGTAATGGAGTGTTTG
This sequence comes from uncultured delta proteobacterium, assembly GCA_963769935.1. Taxonomy (GTDB): domain Bacteria; phylum Desulfobacterota; class Desulfobacteria; order Desulfobacterales; family JAFDCJ01; genus JAFDCJ01. The sequence goes on from CAVYNY010000034.1 coordinate 56,932, forward strand.
AGTACTGGAGTATTGGATTTTTTCCATCACTCCATTACTCCAAAACTCCATCACCCCCAAAAATTTTCGGCAAAACGCCCGGCGGAAAGCCCATTTAAAACGCTCTTATAAAGACCCGGCCTTGGCGCCCGTATCTTTAAATTCAGGCTGGTTTCAACAACTAATGCAGCCAGCTGCGGCGCAGGCCGATAGCCTCTTCCGGACCCAACTCATGACAGCAATAGCAGCGGATGCATTTGTCGTCATCGATATGCGCTTTTTCGTTGACAAAGCTGGCAGCTTCCATCGGGCAACCTTCTAGGCATGAACCGCAGGCGATACACCGCTCCCATATGACCCCGGGCCTGACGGAATACGCACTTTTGAAGAACGGCCGCAAAATCTGCTAAGGGCTCACTCAAAAATAACTTCACATTTTATACGCCGATGCATCTCCTGCGGCTGCGTTGCGAAAGCTCGGAATATCCAGATATTCCTGCGTTTTCACGCCTTGCCGCCAGAGCGCCTCAATGCCTAAAACTGTGAATTAATTTCTTCGTGAACCCTAATGCCATGGCATCGGGTCCAAACCGAAATTGCCGGGTGCAACCTGGGGCAGCTTAAAATCCGGTATTTTCACTTCCGCCAGGTCCGCCCCGATAATTTCAATATCTTCCACACGGTTGGGTTGAGGGTTGCTTTGCTCAGCCTCCATGAGTATCAGAAACAATAAAAACGTCTGATCAAACCAATATAGACTTTAATTTAATGCCTCCCTTAGCCTATCCTGCTATCGTGGGAGGTTGCTTCCAGAATTCAGTGGCCTGTTCAAAGGCGTGAGCCAGCTGGAGCACGCTGAATTCGGCGTTGTGCCTTCCGACGATCTGCATACCCACCGGAAGTCCCTCCGGAGTAAACCCGCAGGGCACCGAAATGGCGGGCAGACCGGTAACGGTGATGTAATAGCAGCTTTTCATCCAGTCGATATAGCTTTCCATTTTGACACCGTCGATCTCTTCGATCCAGCGCCGGTTGATATCAAACGGTGGAACCTGGTTAACCGGACAAATCAAATATTCATAGGTTTCCAAAAATTGGCGCACCCGTTGGTAGAGTTCGGTGCGTTTGACCTCGGCTCTGCCGATCTGCGGACCGGTGAGTTTTTGGCCCTGTTCGACATTCCAGATCACGGTGTCTTTAATCAGCTTCCGGTGATCTTTCAGCAAGGCGGAATATTGCAGTTCAAAATTCCAGGCTCGCCACACTTTGAATATTTCATCGGCATCGCTAAAATCCGGCTGGGCTTCGTCCACGATGCAGCCCAGGTTTGTGAATACCCGGCGTCCGCTTTCCAGCACCTGCGTCACCCGGGGATCCACCGGCAATTCCCCCAGGTCTTTGCTCCAGGCGATCCGCACGTTTTTAAAATTGCGTTCGAGCGGGCGTGTGAACAGGCTCCCGGGTTCGGCAATCGCAATGGGGCTGCGGGGGTCCGGACCGGCGATGGTGCTCAGCATCAAAGCCACGTCCTGCACGGTACGGGCCATTGGCCCTTCGACTGAAATTGGAAACCAGGCCACCATTTCCGGCCAGAGGGGGACCCTCCCCGGAGAAGTCCGGAATCCCACAATATTGCAGAAGTTGGCCGGATTGCGCAGGGAGCCTCCCATGTCACTGCCGTCGGCCAGCGGAAGCATGCCGCAGGCCAGGGATACGGCGGCTCCACCGCTGCTGCCGCCGCAGGTTTTGGTGGTGTCATAGGGATTCAGCGTTTCTCCGAAGACCGGATTGAACGTCTGGGAGCCGGCGCCGAATTCCGGTGTATTGGTCTTTCCGATGGTAATGGCGCCGGCTTTTTTAAGACGCTCTACAATTAAGCCGTCATGATCCGGCACAAAGTCCTTGTATATGGGCGAGCCCCAAGTAGTGCGCATATCCTTGGTCGGAACCAGATCCTTATGGGCCATGGGAAGACCATGCAGTGGTCCGATTTCTTTACCCTGCGCCAGAGCCTCATCGGCAGCGTCGGCCCGGCCCAGCGCCTGTTCGGCCGGTATACGGGTGACGATGGCATTGACGATCGGGTTCACGCGTTCGATTTGATTCAGGTGGGCTTCCATCACCTCGCGGCAGGACAATTCCTTTTTCCGGATTCGCCGGGCCATTTCCGTTGCCGTCATGAAACAGATTTCGGAATTTGACATAGTTTCTCCTTACGCAGGCCATCCGTAGGCGGTAGGCCGATCGATAGTGACTAATCTTTAGTAAAGTAAAGGTGTCAGGTTTCAGGTGTCAGAGTCTGAATTATCACTGCTTACACTTCGTGCCAGATCACAGTGGGTCATAACATTATTCATAGAACTCCACATAGCATCAAACCACCAAATATCGAAAGGCTGTTTCGCTCCCGCAGCGCAGGCGCTTGTGCCGCGTGCTTGTTCAGTCTTATTAAAGATAGATATTATTTTGTCTCTATTACTGGCCCGGTTCATGGGTCAAGAATTGCGCTGACACCCGACACCTGAAACCAAGATATTTGAAAAATGAATTAACTTTTTATGCCTCCCAAGTACCCTGCTGAACACGACGATCACCATTCGAGATCCAGCGTCTGAACCTCTCCCCGGCAGGGATTGCCTAACGTATAGTGGATTTGCCGCCGGCTGAGATTCATGACGATCGACAGACAGGTGCCGATCTGCAGCAGGGGCTCCACCGCCGGGTTTCGGTGGAGACAGACGGAAAATGGTTTGTCCATGTGATCTTTGAGAATACCCTGGATCGCCTGGACATCGATGTCACCTTTTAATTCGGTCATTCTCTTTTGGGCCCGTCGGCAGCGAAGATAGGTCGACAGGAAAGGATCCCGCAGGGGTTTGAGGTCACGGAAATTTCTGCCCGGCTTAAGATAATGATTGGTATGGACGCAGATTCCATTTTCAGGCCACAACAGGTGTTCTTCCACCGGTGAGGTTTCAAGATTGACGGCCTCACCGTCGGCGTATCCTATGAGGAAGTTTATGGAATGGGCTCTGCCGGTGTTCAAAACGTATCCCAGGGCCTGGGCCAGGTAGGAGGATTCCAGTATACGCCGGGTGAGAAAGATCCAGGGCACGCCTGTGCAGGGGTGGTCGGATATCAAATTGTTGACCACCAGACCGATCCCGGCGGCGTTCATGCCGATTTTGGCAAGCTGTCCGGCCTCGGTAAAGGTTATCAGGGCAGGTTTTCCTTCGCGCGGACCGACTTTAAGGATTACCTGGCAGTCCAACATCTCGTTATACCAGTCCCAGTTCTGCGCCAGCAGCATGTCGCCGCTTTTGGTGGCTTCGGGCAGGGCGGCAATCGTGGTGCACTCCTGGGCCAGCACCTGCGGGTTAAAAAGGATCTCCGAACGGGCATTTAGTAGGAAGATATCCTCAAACGCCCGGTCGGCACCTTCGGCAATCCCCTGAATTTCTTCCAGGAGATCCGGTGCAAAGGCTTTTGCTTTGAGAATGAAGGGCGCGCCTCGATCGACGGTTCCCTCCCAGGTTTCGCCCGTAGTGCGATGGAAAAGCTCACGGTAGGCTGCAATATTTGTTTCAATCCTCCCTCGGGCAGCTTCACCATACGCCTGTCCTCGTTTTATCGGATTCGCCTCATTCAGTTCGATTACAGGAATGGATTCGAGGTCCATCTCGGAAATTCCTCCTTCACCCTATTGAGCCAAAATACGGAAATAATTTTTTGAATCATCTATAGGTGGTTTGCGATTGCATTTTGCAATCGGAAAAAAGATTTCAGGTTCTATTTTTCAACTCTTAGAAATGATTTTACACTACGTACGCCTTGCACATTTTCAGCATGCGAGACTGCTTTTTTTATTACCGCTTCCGAGCCAACCAGCCCTAAAAGTACTATGTTGCATTGTAGGGCTTTGACCTCGATCCGGGTTGAAGAAATATCCATATCCCCAATAAGGTCTGCATTCACTTTGCCTAACAATTCGAGGTTGGTTACCGTCCCGCATGTATCGTTATCTTTTTTTGGCAGGAAATAATCCGTTACGGATTTTACACCTTTAACCTCCTTGGCTAATTTCACGGCTTGGTTCTTTTGCACTGCAGTATCATATTCTCCGACCAGAAATACATGGCCATTATAGCAGTAGGTCGAAACGTCAAAGTATTTAACCTTTTCATCACCTAAAAATTTTTGCCTGATATCCATCGTAATCTTTTCATCATCATATTGTTCACCAACGCTGCGCTCATCGACCGCAGATTTATAGATGGTCGTGCAGCCCGTCATAAGGAATCCTAAAATTAGGATAAGGCAAAAACTCCAGTAGTATCTGCGCATGCCAATTTGCTCCTTTCACATAACTTTATATTTACACGTTAAATTAAAAGATACACTGAAAGTTCCCTTTTCGGACACCCCTCATTATATGATTATATTTCCTGGTTTCAGTCCTGGATTTAAAAATCCGAAGCCGAGATGGATTTTGTCGATATCCATAAGCCTTTAATTACATTAAATATAATAAGGATCTAGCCGATACCAAAAAAAAATCCGAGAGTCAAGGGTAGTTTGGTTGAATGTTCGGAATAATGTTCGATTAGATAGTGACGCTTATCTGTCGTTTGTCCCCTGCAATACGGTTCAATCCCTCTTTTCTTTCATCCCTTGCGGTCGTGATCCGATACTGTCAGACTATTTGAAGGTTATGCCAATGAATTCTTTCCTTTACTACTTGCGATTTTTGATATATGAAACCGCCGTCAAAGACTTCGTTGAATGGTTGATTAAGCGTGGTGAATTGAACGATCAGGTAATTAAAAACTCGAACGATCAATTTTAATCCAACACAACAAGTCAACCGATAAAATATGTCTGGAAATACACCAATCGAGAAGAAATTGGGAGCTCGCACTAAAAGGATTAAAAAATGACAACATGCAGTCTATCGTTTCCGCCCCAGGTCAATCTGGCAAAATTGCCGACGCCGCTGCATCCGCTGCAACGCTTGAGTGAAAAGTACGGCGTCGAATTGTACGTTAAGCGCGACGATCTGACCGGAGTCGCCCTGTCGGGCAACAAAATTCGCAAACTGGAATTTGTCCTGGCCGATGCGCTTGCCCAAAAAGCCGATACGGTTATTACCTGCGGCGGCGCCCAATCAAACCATTGTCGCGCCACAGCCATAGCGGCCGCCATGCTGGGCCTGAACTGCCGGCTGCTGCTGCGCACGCCGGATCCCTCAAACCCGCCGCCGCCGGAAGGCAACATTCTGCTGGATCGCATGGCGGGGGCGGAAATTGTATGGATTACCCCGGATGAATACAAACAGCGGGCTGAATTTATGGGCCGTGAAGCAGCCTCTCTTCGGGCATCCGGAAGAATCGTTTACACAATACCGGAGGGTGCCTCAAATGCGCTCGGCGCGCTGGGCTATATCCGGGCTATGGAAGAGCTGGTCAATGATATCTCCAACACACCGGGCGGCGGCATCAAACCTGCACCATTATCAATGCTGCCGGCTCCGGCGGAACCAGCGCCGGATTGATCCTGGGGTCTAAGATTTTCGATGTGAACGCCCGGCTTGCCGCCGTCAATGTGTGTGACGATAAAGATTATTTTGTGCGTGCCATCGGCAATATCTGCGAACAGGCAATCGCGGACTATCATCTTGATATTGATTTTGACCGGCAGCGGGACGTTCACGTCATCGACGGTTATGTCGGCCGCGGTTATGCCCTGTCACGACCCGAAGAGCTGGCGCTGTTGTGCGAAGTAGCGCAAACAGAGGGAATTTTTCTCGATCCGGTTTATACCGGCAAAGCATTTTTCGGAATGGTTGAAGAGTTAAAGCGTGATCCCGGGTGTTTCGGCGAGCGCATTATCTTTATCCATACCGGCGGTCTGTTCGGGTTGTTTCCCAAAGCAAAAGAAATCAGCCCCTTGCTTTAAATCCGATAGCCGATCTGTTGGCCAAGATCCTTGGCTCTGGCGGCATAGGTGCGCTCCCCGGCGTGATCGCCCTTGCGCTCCAGCAGTTCGGCATAGCGCTGGAGGCTGACAACCAATTCGGGCAGATTTTTATTGGCTTCGGCCAACTGGATGCTGCTTGTCATGTGACGATCGACTTCCGCCCAGTCCGGCGGCGATTTGGCCGCGGCGATAAAGGACCGGGCGCGATGCTGCATAATTTCGCCCCACTTCTGACCCAATCGACTCGTAACCTGAAGCCCTTTCATCCATGATTTGCGCCTGCTCCCAGTCGCCGCTGATTGCAAGGTATTCGGCCAGCTTCCCGCACAAAAATCGCATGGCCAGCACCGAGTTCGTGGCGCTCAGAATGCGGATGGCTTCCTGCACGGCGCCAAGTCCAACCGCCGGTTTTCCCGAATTAAAGAGTGCCGCGCCCTTAAAGACGGTGGCCCAGGCCATCGGCAGCGGATTGCCGATTCTTTTGGAAATATCCAGGCAGTTGTCGCAGGCAGTTATGGCCTCATCCCAATTGCCATACCAGAAGCGAACCGCTCCCAAATATCCGGAGACCATGGCTTCAAAGGTTAAGATGTCATATTCCTTGGCAATTTCGATGGCATTTTGAATGGATGCGATACTCTGACTGAATTTTCCGGTTAAACCGAGCAATACGCCTTTGATACCGCCCGAATAAACAACATCATCCCACTTTCCAAATGGTCTGATCAATTCAAGGCCGCGGCTCAGAAAATTGAGCCCCCGCTCGTATTCACTCGTGTACAAACAGGATCGGCCCATCAGATTGTAGGAAAGCGCCAAAAGCTTCTGATTGTTCAGATTGCGGGCGCGTTCTATGCACTGGTCCACCTGGGGCAGAGCTGCTGAAAAATCTCCCTGCATGTAGGCGAATCTTCCCACCCAGTAGTAGACTTCAGCCAGGAGCTGTTCATCACCCAATCCCCGGGCATAGGCGAGTGAGCGCTTGAGCGCTTCCCAGACCTTGTTGGACGGTGAGTACTGGGAGACTTCGGCCCATTTCAAGGCCAGGTCGATATAGGTTTGACGCTGCGCTGAGGTTATCTCGTTGGAAGAAAACAAAGCCAAGGCTTCGCGATAATGGTCTCGAGCTTCGACGAGGGAATGGTAGCGGGAGGCTTTGTCGCCGGCCAGCTGCAGGTACTTAAGGGCCTTATCTGCCTTGTTGCTTTGCGAATAATGATATGCCAGCTTTTCGTAATGTGCTTCCAGGCGTTCGGCATACAATTTTTCGATCGCCTGTCCGACCAGGCCATGTAAATTTTTGCGCTGTTTGACGAGCAGTCCTTCATACACCGCCACCTGGGTGAGGACATGCTTGAACATGTATTCGGCTTCCGGCACGGCCATGGTTTGGGTGATCAAATCTTTAGTCGTCAAATCCAGCAAGGTCTGGGAGAGTTCAGAGGACACGCCCGGCATGTGCTCCAGGATGCGCTGTTGAAATTCCCGCCCGATCACCGATGCCAGTTTTAAAACTTCGCGGGCATCCGGTTCGAGCAGATCGATTCGGGTCCGGATGACCGCCTCGATCGAATCGGGCAAAACCAGACGATCAAGGTCCTGGTTCAAGCCGGCCTTGCCCTGCTGCACACTGATTTGACCGTCGCCCTTCAGGGCTTCGCACAATTCTTCGACAAAAAAAGGATTGCCGCCGGTGTGTTCATGAATTTTATCGGCCAGCTCCGGGGCAACCTGCTCGACGCCGAGAATCGATTTGATTAAGGTTGTGGTCAGGTTCACTTCCAGAGACTTTAAGGCAATCGGCGTGTGGTGGCCGATGGCCGGCCAGCTGACTGAATTTCTCGGCCGATAGAGCACCACCAGCACCAGGGGATACGCGGCCGTCATTCCGATCAGCTTTCGCAGGGCTTTATCCGATGCTTCGTCGACCCAGTGCCAGTCTTCCAAAATCAAAACCATGGGCCGCCGTTTGGCACTGAGGGTGAAGATGGCTGCCAGTGCATTTTGGAGCGCATTTTCCAATCTGGGGCCCTGCAGATCTTCCGGCAGGCGATACTTTTTACTCGGTATCGATAATAGATGCAGGTACATGGGCAGGTATTGCGCCAGGGCCGGATCGGTTTGCAGAACACCGGCAACGGCTTTTTGCTGGAGCCCCAGCGGAGAATCCTCTTCGAGCAATCGCAGACCGCGTCTGAGTGCATTTATAAACGGCAGATAGGGTGTTTTGCTGCCGTAAGCCTGGCAGCGTCCCTGTAGAACCGTGATTTGATTTCGGTTGATGCTGTGTCGGAATTCATATAGCAGGCGGCTCTTACCCAGCCCCGCTTCCCCTACGACGCTCACAAACTGGCCGTTGCCGGCCGCCGCCTTGTCGAGACTGGCATAAAGAGCGGCCAGTTCTTCATGCCGGCCGGCAAACTCAGTGAGGCCCTTTTTTTGGGAGGCTTCAAAGCGGCTTTGAACGGTGGATTCTTCCAGGACCCGGTAAGGGACAACCGGCTGAGCGATTCCCTTGATGTCGGCTTCGGGCAAGGCTTCCATCTTGAAGTAGGGTGCGATTAGCCGGTATGTCTCCGGGGCAACCAATATTTCATTAGAACTTGCCAGGCTGCTCAACCGGGAGGCCAGGTTGACGGTTCCGCCCAGCACGCCGTGAGATCCCGAGTTCAGATCGAGGTCTCCGGTCACCACCAAGCCGCTGCTAATGCCGGAGTGCATGGAAAGCGGCTGACCGGTGATTGCCTTCAATTCGGCGCTCATGGTTTCGACGACGCGGTGAATTTCGCGGGCCACCCTGACCGCCCGGATGGCATCGTCTTCGTGGGATTTGGGAATGCCGAAGACGGCCATGACTGCATCGCCGATGAATTTTTCAATAAAGCCTTCATAATTGACGACCACCCGGGCAATTTCATCGAAGATACGGTTCATGATATCCTGGATTTCTTCAGGATCCAGACGTTCGGACAGAGAGGTGTATCCGGACATGTCGGAGAACAAAACGGTGACGCGTTTGCGTTGGCTTTCGGTGTGCAATTTCGGCTTTGAAGTTTCAACCCCGGCGACCAATGGATGCCCGCATTCACCGCAAAAATTATTGCCGGCGGGAAGCCTGGCACCGCAACCGGGGCACACCAGCACCAATTTGTTGCCGCACTGCTCGCAAAATTTTACACCGGTTCGATTTTCATTTTGACATACCGGGCAGCGCATATACCGGCCTCCAGGCTGGACAGTGAGTGAGAGATAAATATATCGAAGATAAAAATATATGGGAAACGTAAGGCGAAGGTTCAAGCGTGTCAACCACGGCAGTCCTGTTTGATGGATCCGTTTTAGTTTCGAGGGCTAACGTTTCAAACCCTCTAAAGCGTAGGGTGGGCATTGCCCACCAATAATTCGGCTGTTTCGCATTGCGGGGTTCTGGGCGGGGAAGAGTTAAAAATGATTGCCTCTGTTGTGTTCGCACAGGATTTGTGCTACCGGTAAAGAATCCCGGCCCGGATGTCCAGGATACTGCAAAACGAATTTATCCGGTTTTGGTATTCAGCACCTGCCCATGCTGGAACTTGAAACCCCAAGCCGAATGTGGCAACATGTTGTCAGATAAAGAAAGAGCCCTAAGGGTCTGAAAGAAGGAGAAAGTTCGATGGAAAAAGCAACCGCAGGTTGTGCCCGATGTCCCATTGTAACCCGGGAGCGACTGTGCCAGAAAGAAGACGGCAAGTCACCGGAATTTTGCCCAACCAAGAATTACCAGGCAGCCGTTGACCGAGCGCTGGAAGAACTGAAGAAACCTGAGGTCCTGGAATTTGCCAGGCAGGCCTCGCTTCAGGAAGCCGAGGGCTATACGGATAAGGATCGCGGACGCGACCATGTGAGGCCGATCAAGCCGCGTATTTTGGAGACATTGGAGTTTGCCAAAAAAATGAATTACAGGCGTCTGGGATTTGTATTCTGTCTCGGGCTGGTGCCGGAAGCTAAAGTTGTCGAGAAGTTTTTTGTTTCCGGGGGCTTTGAAGTGGTTTCGGCCTTATGCAAGGTGGGACGCGTACCCAAGGAAAACATCGGAATTCGTGATGATCAGAAAATCAACATCGGCTGTTTTGAATCCATGTGCAACCCGATTGCCCAAGCCTATGTGATGAATCAGGAAAATACGGAGTTCAACATCGTCATGGGATTGTGCGTGGGCCACGATTCACTGTTTTTGAAATATGCCGAGGCACCCTGCACGGTCCTGGCGGCCAAAGACCGCCTGCTGGGCCACAACCCGCTGGCCGCAGTTTACACAATTGACACCTACTACCGTTCGCTTAAGTAGAACCCGCTTCAAACCTTAGCAGGTGCCAGGCAGCTTTATAGTTCGACCTGTGTAGCGGCGGGGGTAGACACCGCCGCTACATTCGTGACCCATTTCAGGTGCGGAAGCTGATATTCAGTCTTTAGAATGAATCCTTACAATTTAATCAAACTTCATTCCACAGGTGCAGTCCTCCAATTTTTTTGAAATGGTGGTTGACCTTTCTCAGGTCATTGGTCGCATCTTCGAACTCAGCAAGTTCAGACCCTAACCAGATGCCGCAAAACTCTTCAAAGCCACTCTGATATTTAGCTGCAAATCATTAGGAAGGAATAACTTGAATTCTCCTTGACAATTATACTGCCTAATGCTATTTGGTATTTTATTATAATAGCTTGATTTAAAATTTATTGCTATAAATTACAGATATATATAATCCTAATACTAATTATTTATTTCCAAGTTTTCAAAAAGTAATTCACAAGACGTGGTATAAATCAGTGAAAACTTTAACCGATCCAATTTTATTCAAACCATATTTTTCAAGTTATCAAATATCATTCGGGATGAATATTTATTTTAATAACGGTTAATTAGAAAAAATTTTGGATTAGTATATTGCACTTTTCCGAATGGATTTCGGTCAAAGAAATCAATGGCCAAAAACAACTCCAAAGAACACACCCGCGAACGGATCATAAATTCCGCCAAAAAGCTGTTTGCCGAGCAGGGATACCAGAAGACCACAATTGTGGATATTTCAAAGCGAGCGGGACTCTCCGAGGCGGCGTTATACGATTATTTCCAGGGCAAAGAGGATCTGCTTCTGACAATTCCCGATCTGTGGGTTTCCGAGCTGGTGCGGGACCTGGAAGAGCAGTTATTCGGCGTAAAGGGATCCGTGAACAAGCTGCGCAAATATTTGTGGTGGTATATGCGGCGGGTGGAGCAATCCCCTCTGGACGCTAAAATCGTTTATCTGTTTCTGAAAACAAATTCCAATTTTTTAAATACCGAAGTTTATTCCAATGTTAAGAATTTTTATGCCAATCTCGTCGAAATCTTCGAAGAAGGCCGCAAGAGCGGCGAAATGAAGGCGGATCTCAATCCGCGGGCGGCCCGGGACATATTTGTGGGGACCATGGATCATATTATCAGCCGCTGGCTGCTGAAGGATATGTCCTACTCGCTTTTTGACGAATTGGAAAATATTTTTGAGCTAATGGTTGGTGCTTTTAAGTCAAATCACTCAAACTAGCAGGAGGGTGCAGTTATGGCAAAAACACTATTTGAATGGGATTATTCGGACTACCCGGGAGCCAAAAAATACCCGCACCTGTTCAAGCCGATTCAGATCGGCAGTCTCCTTGTGCCCAACCGCATCAAATATGCGGCCACCGAGGAGAACCTGAACGGGCGTGATGGATACATCACCGACTCCGGTGTTGCTTACATGCGGGAGAGAGCCAAAGGCGTGGTCGGCGGCCTGTGCTATATGCAGGGGGTCTACATGGATAAAGCAGGCAAGGGCCAGGGGTATGTCGGCCAGGCAGCGGCGTGGGACGATAAGTTCATCCCTGGCTTAAAGCGCATTGCCGATGCAATCCATGAACAGCGGGCGGTAGCGGGGTTCCAGCTGATGGATTGCGGACGGGTCGGCGCCGTGGAGGTCGAAAGCGGTCACGGTCCTTCGACCGTGCCGCAGCGGCTGCGAATTTTTAAACCCATGTACGAAATGACCAAGGCCGAGGTCAAAGAGATGGTTCAGCAGCACGTGGCTGCGGCGAAAAGGGGTATCGAAGCCGGCTTTGATATCATGGAGATTTCCGGCATTGTCGGTTATCTGGTTTCCAACTTTATTTCCAGCTATACCAACCGCCGTACGGATGAATACGGCGGAGATATTCGCGGCCGAATGCAGGCGGTGGTTGAGATCATTCAAGGCGTAAAAGCGGCTTGCCCGCCGGATATGCCCGTAGGTATCCGTCTGTGTTTGGAAGAACTGCTGGATGACGTGCGCGGCAATACACCCGAAGAATCGATCGAATCCTACAAAATTGCTGAAGAGGCCGGCGTAGACTATATCAGCTGCACCCTCGGCTGGCAGGAGTCCATCTATCCGGTCATCAGCCGCGACATTCCCATGGGCAACTGGGTCCACCTGGCCAAACGGGCCAAGGAGCATGTCAAGATTCCCATCCAGATGGCTTACCGCCTGTTCAAACCGCAGCTGCCCAACGATAAGATAGGCGCCGGGGAACTGGATATTTGGGAAATGTGCCGGCCGATGATTGCCGATCCGTTGATGCCCAAAAAAGTCCTGGAGGGCCGGGAGGAAGACATTCGGCACTGTGTGGCCTGCAACCTCTGTTTGGCGCGGCTTTTCAGAGACGCCCCCATGACCTGTTATATCAATCCGGTCTGCGCCCATGAAGCCAATCCGGAATTTGCCGATCCTGCTCCGGCCGAAGAAGAAAAAGAAATCATGATTGTCGGTGCCGGCCCGGCTGGCCTGGAATGTGCCTACATGGCCGCCCGCAGGGGCCACGAGGTGCATGTCTATGACAAACGTGGGAACATCGGCGGAACCCTGAATGAGGCTCGCAATGCCCCCTATGGGGATGATGAGCTGTGGACCTGTGTGGAGTACCAGAAGGTTATGTGTGATAAAGCCGGCGTCGAGTTCCATCTGGGGACCGAGGTCACCGAAGAGTTGATTGAGGAAGAAATGCCGGATGCCGTCGTGCTGGCGACCGGTGCGGTTTATTCCGGCCTTGAGGTCGTCGATGGTGATTCCGCCAAAACTGTTGCGCTGGCCGATGTCATGAGCGGCAAAACCGAAGTCGGTGAAAAAGTGGTCGTGTGGGGCAACCGCAAGCCCGGCATTGGTTGTGCGCTGCACCTGGCCAAACAGGGCAAGAAAGTCACGCTGGTAGGAAAAGACAAGACGGCCGGCTTTGATGTCAACCCGTCGTTTAAGTGGCGCTATATGATTTATATGCGGCAGAACGGCATTACGGCTTACAATGACTGTGAAATTGTGGAAGTGACCGCCGCCGGCATCGTGTTAAAATCTTACGATGGGTACCAGTGGCCGTTAAATTGCGACACAATTGTTTTAAGCCAAAGAGAGCCCAACGAGAGTCTGAAAAAAGCGGTTCAATCCGAGGGAATCGAGCTGTTTGTCATCGGTGATGCGCTGATTCCCCGCAACCTTTCCAGTGCGGTCCATGACGGCTACCGAATCGGGATGCGTATATAACAAGGAGGTAAACCATGCCAGTTGATGCCGAAAAAGAAATATCAAAACTTTGGCGGGCGATGCACAGCGCCCAGGATGAAATCGGAAAAACATATTATCGGTGGCGTCAGGTTGCCGTTGAATTTGCCGGAGCAGGTGCCAAACCGCTGGATGTGGCCCTGAGAGCTGCCGAGGTCTTTGGCAAGGATATCGGCAAAAGCATTCTTCCCAGAATGAACTGGTTGAAGGGGGAAGAGGGATTTATGATGATTCTGGGCAAAACGCTGGCCGGTCTCTGGAACACCGACGGCGGTCTCGCTACCGTGGAAAAAGGTGCCAACCCGGGTGAAATAATGATCAAATGCACCCGGGATCCCTGGCCGTCGTGGGCCAAGGAATTTGGTGTTCCCATGGAAGAGGTCGCGTTGAGCCGCGAGCGGATGTATCAGGCTATTTTAGAGGATGTCAGCGTCTTTATGAACATTCCGTTGAAGATAGAGTTGCAAAAAGCCATTGCCAGAGGACAGGGCGAGACCGTCATGCGGCTGTACAAGGCGGAGTGAAGGCGCCTGCGGCGCCGGTTGATAGTTGATAGCTGATAGCAAAAGAGTTGATTGAGTTGACTGGTTGAATTGCTGAGTTGATTAGATGATAAAGTTGAGTGGCTGATTGAGAAATAAGGAGCAGGTCTGATTTTATAACTTCGTTCAATGTCAACCCAATCAACTAGATAAACTCAATGAACTCAACAAACTCAATGAGCTCAACGATCCTAATTAACTTAACGAACTAAATTTATCCCATGAAATATACGCAGTATCAGCGAAGCGAATTTCATCGGGACGATCTAAACCATCTAAACGATCAAAACCAACTTAACGAACATAACGAATACCAGGAGTATAACTATGGCTGCTCAAATTGATTTGGATAAATGCGGCATGTGTGGCGGCTTTACTCAGCCATTGTGCGTCGAGATCTGCCCGGATTCCGCCATCAGGGTGCAGGACGGCCGGCCGGTTGTGACCGAATTTCTTTGTGAGGACTGCAACGAGTGCGGTTGTGTGTGCCCGGATCACGCCATCGAGGTGCCGCTGGTGAAAGTTACCTTCTAGTAATTTCCAGTTGTGCTGGATGCTGGATACTGGATGGACAAAACTAGGGTATAAGGTATAAGGTTTAAGGTTCAAGGACCAAGGATAAAGGCGATAGCGCTTTCGCGCCAACTGACAGCTTCTGTCAGTGAAGGACAAAGGCAAAAAGTGCACGGTGATTAGGGAAAGGCGAACGGTGTATGGCACAATTCGAACGGTAGATGAAGTCTGCCATCTGTCGTCTATTTCCTCATATGCAAATTCATTTTTACCGGCCAGCGCCAAACCAAAGTTTCTTCTATGATCAGACCGGCATTTGTTTTGGCCGGCGGAGGGGCTGAAACCAATATCAAATAATCGGCAACTAATGGCAAAAAACTTTGAGATTATCTGTCTTCTGCGTTTAAAGGGGGTAAGCGATGAGAGTCAACAAACTCGATCATATCTGTATTGCAGTAAAAAATCTGGATGAAGCGCGTAAAGTCTGGGAACCGGTATTGGGGAAAGAAAAACCGGATGACGCGTACATTGACGAGCCCGAAAAAATTAAGGTTGCCCGATACTGGGTGGGGGAAGTCGGATTCGAGCTGATGGAATCCACGACGCCCGATGGCGACGTTGCCAGATTTATCGAAAAAAGAGGCGAGGGGGTGATGCTGATCAGTTTTAATGTCAACAATACCCGTGAAGCCATGGAGGAGCTAAAACAGAAAGACTATCCGTTTATCGGCGGTGCCCGACCGTTCAGGGACTGTGAATTTACGTTCCTTCACCCCAACAAAATGAACGGCGTTCTGCTGGAACTTATTGACTACAAGTGGCGGGAGTTTGAAGATCGCTAAATGTATGTAAGATGTAAGTTGTAAGTTGTGAGTTGTATGTTGGTGGTTGTCCGTTGTGGGCTCCAAATAATCCGAGGCGGCATCATATAGACCATCAACACCTGAAACCTAATATGCCCCATGTGCACGCTTTTCGGCAAACTTGTGTTCAACCCGAATCGTGGGACCCATGACAAATAACAAACAATTCGCAACCCCCAATATACAACTTGCACCGCGCAACATACAACGCGCAACAAACAACCAACAACCCGCAACACGAGGAACGATTTATGACAATTTCAAAAAAGATTGAAAACATCATCGCCGGGTCTTCATTCATTCGCAGGATGTTTGAGGAGGGGGCACGCCTTAAGGCCGAATACGGGGCTGAAAACGTTTATGACTTCAGTCTGGGGAATCCGAATGTGCCGCCGCCGGAAAAATTCAATGAAATTCTGCGGGAAACCGTCGGTACCTGCGGGCTTAATGATCACTGCTATATGCCCAACACCGGGTATCCGCTGGTTTGCGGATCGGTGGCCGAATACCTTGCCAAAGAGCAGCAGGCACCGGTTACCGAAAAAGATGTCATCATGACCTGCGGCGCCTCCGGTGCGTTGAATGTTGCCTTAAAAACCGTTCTTGATCCAGGCGATGAAGTCGTCACACCGGTTCCCTGTTTTGTCGAATACAAATTTTATGCCGACAATCACGGCGGCGTACTGAAAACAGTTGCGACGAAACCCGATTTCGAGCTGGATCCCGATGCCGTTGCGACCGCTATTACGGAAAAGACCAAGGTGTTTTTAATCAACTCACCCAACAATCCCACCGGTCGGGTTTATTCCGAAGAGAGCCTCAAGACGCTGGGAGAAATTCTGGCGCAAAAGGGCAAAGCCTATAATCGAACAATCTACCTGCTGTCGGATGAACCCTACCGGAAAATCGTATACGACGGAATTGAGGTCCCAAGCATATTTAAGGCCTATAAAAACAGTATCATCGGGACTTCCTATTCCAAGGATATTTCCATCCCCGGCGAACGCATCGGATTCCTGGCCGTGAATCCGGCGGCAACCTACCGCAAAGAATTATTAGCGGCCATGGCGGTGGCCAACCGGATTCTCGGATATGTCAATGCGCCGGCCCTGATGCAGCGAGTGGTTGCGTGCATGCAGGGGATGAGCGTCGACATTGCCGAATATGCCCGCAAACGGGATGTGCTTTGTGAAGGGCTGGCAGAATTTGGATATGAATTTATTAAACCGGCCGGAACCTTCTACCTGTTTCCCCGCTCGCCTATTGCCGATGATGTCGAATTTGTAGATATGTTGAAGGAAGAGCGTATTCTGGTGGTGCCGGGCAGCGGCTTTAACGGACCCGGCTATTTTCGCATTGCGTTTTGTGTGGATGACAATACCATAAAAAATTCGATGCCGGGATTTGAGCGGGCGATCAGGAAGTTCAGGTAAAGAATTCCTGAATTGAAGATTGAAGATTGAAAATTGAATATTTGTGGCTGTCGCTCCGCTCCGTCTTTTTTAAAAACGAAAAAACACCATCTATAAATTTTGAACCCCTGGCCTAGACTTGATCTGGAGGGATATGCAGAGCGAGAGCGGATAAAGGAAGTCTTATGGGAAAAGTACTAAGAGACTACGAGGTTTATCTGGTCTACGTAGACCCGGACCGCTGTGATTCCTGCAAAGAATGCGTGCTGATGTGTCCGACCGATGTATTCGAGATGCCGCATAAAGCCGTACCGGTGCGGCCGCAGAATTGTCTGGGATGTCTGACGTGTACGGCGGTTTGCAAGTCCAAGGCTGTAATCATAACCGAGATATAAATAATGGATTGGAGTCCTGGAGTGTTGGGCTAATGGAGTACTGGATAGCGCGGATTTGAATCGATTCAAAATTGCTGCATCGAATTTTATACCCAATACTTCCATCACTCCAATGACGCGCTTGGCGCGTGTTTTAAGGTGAACCTATGAGTGATTCAATACTGGTTATCGGCGGCGGGATTGCCGGAATCAACTGTGCCATGAATGCTGCCAAGTACGGGACCAAAGTCTACCTGATCGACGATACGCCCAGTATCGGCGGAATGATGGCCCGTCTTGACAAGACCTTTCCCACCAACGACTGCTCCATCTGCATCGAAGCGCCCCAGATGTATGAAGTCGACAATCATGAAAATATAGAAATAATGACCAACACCGAGGTCCGCAAAGTCAAAAAGGTCAACGGTACGTTTGAGGTCAAGCTGGTCAAAAAGGCCAGGTATGTCGATGAGGAGAAATGCACCGGCTGCGGCGCCTGCGTGGAAGCCTGCCCGGTAAGTGTACCCGATGAAATGGACGGCAAAATCGGCGGAATGCGCAAACTGGTATCGATGGCCTTTCCCCAGGCCGTTCCCAACGTGGTGCGGGTCGATCCCAGTTGCCGATACGGTGAGATGCGCAAAGAAGGGGCCTGTATCGGCGGATGCGCCGTTGACTGCAGCCAATGCCGTGAATGCCCGATTGCCCTGTGTGTCAAGGCCTGCGAAAAGGAAGGTAAAAAAGCGATAACCTTATGGCAGTCAAACAAAAACGTAAGCCTCGATGTTAAAAGCATCGTGGTCGCGACCGGCATTAAGAATGCGCCCCCGGCGGGTGATTTGCTCGGTTATAATGTCTACGAGAATGTTATCACCAACACCGAATTTGAAAGACTCATGAATGCCGGCGGACCGACCTCGGGCCAAATCATCCGGCCTTCCGACAAGAAACATGCCAAGCAAATTGCCTGGATACAATGCGCCGGGCGCGGTCTGGGCGAGGGCAAGGGGACCCCATATTGTTCGAAGATCTGCTGCATGATTTCGACCAAGCAAACGATCATCACCAAGGAACACGATGAAACGGTGGAGACAACCATCTTCTACAATGACCTGAAGGCTTACGGCAAAGGTTTCTGGGATTTTTACCGCAAGGCCAATGAAAACGGCGTCCGGTATGTCAGGGCCAGGCCTTATGAAGTGAGCGAAGATTCGGCAACCAAAAATTTAATCCTGAAATATGAAGATCTGGCAACCGGTGAGCTGCGCCAACACGAAGTCGAGATGCTGGTGCTGGCCACCGGCGTCATTCCCAATGACCGCAACAAAAAACTGGCCAAGGTCCTGAAACTGAAGTTGGATGAACTGGGCTATTTTAAAGAAAAGGATCCGCTGCTCTCACCGCTGGAGACCGGGATCGAGGGTATTTATCTTTGCGGCGGTGCCACCGGGCCGATTGATATTGCGGAATCGGTGGTTCAGGCGACGGCGGCGAGTATGAAAGCCGTGTTGCATTGAATATTGCAGATTGAAGAATGAAGATTGTTGGAAGTCGCGGTGCTCCGTCATTCTGATTTTTCTAAAACTGATTCGCCGGAGGCGGACCTTAAATATTCAGTATTCAGTATTCAATCTTCAATCTCTTTAGGTTAGGAAAATATCATGGGTGATGAAGAAATCCGAATAGGAGTTTTTGTCTGTGACTGTGGTACGAACATCGCAGGGGTCGTGAATGTACCGGAAGTGGTGGCGTTTGCCAAAACGCTGAAAAACGTCGTCTTTGCCGATGAGGGCCGCTGGTCCTGTTCGGTGGACTATCTGGCCCGCATGAAAGAATTGATTCGGGAAAATCGGCTCAGCCGGATTGTCATCTCCGCCTGCACGCCCAGAACACATGAGCCCCTTTTTAAGCGCACCGCCAAAGAGGCCGGCGTCAATCCTTACCTGCTTGAATTTGTGAGCATCCGTGAACAGGTATCCTGGGTCCACATGAAGCAGCCGGAAATTGCCACGGAAAAAGCCAAGGATCTCATAAAAATGGGGGTGGCCAAGGCCGCCCTGTTGGAAGAGGGCCAGGAGATCAGGCTGCCGGTTAAAACCGATTGCCTGATCATCGGCGGCGGCATGGCCGGCATGAATGCCGCATTGAGTGTGGCCAAGCAGGGATTTAATGCCGTTATCGTGGAAAAAGAACCTCAGCTGGGCGGCATTTTAAACCGGATTTGCTTCATTTCTCATGACAACCACAAAACCCCGGCGGTCAAAGTCGTCCAGGCCAAGGTGGCTGAGGTTCGGTCGAATCGCAACATCAAAATCTACACCGATACCACGATTGAATCGGTTAAGGGATATATCGGTAACTACAAAATAAAGCTGAAAGCCAACGGCAACGGCGCCATGGAAGCCCTTGACATCTCCACCGTCATCGTAGCCACGGGGATGCAGGAACTCGAGCCGGAGGGCCAGTTTGAATACGGCAGCGATCCGCGGGTGATCACCCAGCTTCAACTGGACGGCCGACTGAAGGATAAGCAGATAGGCGATGTTAAAGATGTGGTGATGATAAACTGCGTCAATTCCAAGAATGAGATTCGCGGCTGCTGCAGCATCGGCTGCCACACCTCGGTTAAAAATGCTGTGGCCCTGAAGCGTCTACGCCCGGAGGCCGATGTTCACGTCTTATATCGTGATATGAGTCTGATCAAGGAAGAGGGGACCGCCCAGCAGGCCGCCAAGCGTCTGGGAATCAAATTCCTGCGGTTCCCGGACGATCGGTACCCCCGGGTGGTTAAAGATGACGACCAGCTTGCCGTTAAAGTTTTTGATTTCCTGCTGGGCCGGGAATTTACAATTCCGGCCGACCTGCTGGTGTTGACAACGGCCTTCAAAGGCGACGATACCGTAGAACAGATCAAGGGGCACCTGAAAGTTTCCACCAATCCGGACGGCTTTTTCCAGGAATCGCATGTCAAACTGGGTCCACTGGAATTTGCCGCTGACGGTATCTCGCTCGGCGGCTGTGCCAAGGCGCCCATGACGTTTAAAGAAAGCTGCGAGGAAGGCATCGGGGCGGCCATGAAGGTCTCCATCCCCATGAAAAAAGGCTACATCGAAACCGAAGGCATTGTGGCCGACATCGATCTGACGGATTGCAATCAGTGCGGACTGTGCTCAAAGCGCTGCCCTTACAGTGCCATCAAGGTGGACGCGGAAGAAAATCCCGAAGTCATCAAGGCCCTTTGCAAGGGCTGCGGCTTGTGTGCGGCGGATTGTCCCAAAGAGTGCATCAGCATCGTTCACTACTCCGACGAACAGGTTCTGGCCCAGGTGGAAGCCGCCCTGGAAGAAGCGCCTGAAAATAAAATAATTGCATTTGTCTGCCACTGGTGCGCGTTGGGCGGCGTGGACATGGCCGGCGTCAGTCGACTGCAATATCCATCCAATGCGCGGTTGATCCGCGTGATGTGTTCCGCCCGGGTTTCAATGAAAATGATGCAGCGGCCGTTTGAACTGGGAGCTGCCGGGGTTCTGGTCGCCGGCTGTGAATTTCCGACCTGCCACTACATTACGGGCAATTACGCGGCCGAAAAGCGCGTGAACCGCACGAAGCGCAAAATTGCCAAAGCCGGCTTCGATCCGGATAAACTCTGGAATATCTGGTGTTCGGCCGCCGACGGCCCCAAGTTTGCGAATACCATGCGGGATATGACCAGAGAACTTGGATTGAAGTGAAGTTAATAGTTATTGGTTATTAGTTATTTGCAGGCCTCGTTCTTCGGGGATTCCCGGCAGTTGTAATTGGATTGTGGGAGCGGTTTGCAACCGCGAATAAAGCGATAGCATTCCTCAATTTTATGAAAGATTTTTTTATCACGAAAACACGAAATCTAGAAATCACGAAAATTATCTTTTATGCTTTTCGTGTTTTCGCCTTCGTAGAATTCTCTTTTTTGGTTCTCCGCTTATTCGGGATTTATGCTTTACTCCAACCGGCTTGTCCGGGTTAAGCGTTCCCTATCGGCAAGTGCGCTGAAAGGCTAAGTTTCTATGACAAACACGGAAAGATTCGCAGAGAGGTTTAACCAAATAGAGATGTTCCGATACTGCGAGCAGTGCGGGCGCTGCAGTTCGGCCTGTCCGATTACCGGTATCAACGGGTTTAATATTCGACGATTGGTCCGGCACGTCGAACTGGATTTGATCGACGAAATTGCCGCCTCCCCGATGCCCTGGTTTTGCGCCACGTGCGGACGGTGCGAGGACGCCTGCCCCAATGGGATAAAAATTCTGGATATAACCCGAACGCTTCGCAGCGTCGGGCCTGGGGAACTGGTTCCCGAAAGACCTTTGTGTGTCAATGCCTGCCCGGCCGGTATCGATATTCCCGGCTATTTAAGATGCATCGCGCAGGGTAATATGGATGAGGCCTGCCGATTAATCATCGAAAAAGCCCCTTTTCCGGGAATCCTGGGCCGGGTCTGCACCCATCCCTGCGAGACCGCCTGCAAGCGCGGTGAAGTCAACCAGCCCATCGCCATCTGTGCGGCCAAAAGGTATGCAGCTGATAAAGCCGGCGATTTGACCGGCTGGATGTCCCAGACAGCACCCGACAGCGGGCATAAGGTGGCGGTGATCGGCGCCGGTCCGGCCGGCTTGACCGCTGCCTTTTTTCTGAAAAAAAAGGGTCACCAGGTTACCATCTTAGAAGCCCGGCCCAAAGCGGGCGGTATGCTGCGCTATGGGATTCCTTATTACCGGCTGCCCGCCGAGATCTTAGATAAAGAAATCGATCAGATTTTAAGCACCGGTATCGAACTGAAGCCGAACCTGAAGCTGGGCGTCGATTATGAAATCGAGCAGTTAAAAAATGACGGCTTTGAAGCCGTTTTCATCGCTGTGGGCGCCCAGCTGAGCCGCAGGATCGAACTGGAAGGATCCGACCTGCCGGAGGTTCATTGGGGGGTTGAGTTTTTAGCAGCTGTGTCGGAAGGCGAAA
Source organism: uncultured delta proteobacterium (assembly GCA_963769935.1). Classification (GTDB taxonomy): domain Bacteria; phylum Desulfobacterota; class Desulfobacteria; order Desulfobacterales; family JAFDCJ01; genus JAFDCJ01. The sequence goes on from CAVYNY010000034.1 coordinate 79,172, forward strand.
ATGTTCCGGTCAAAGGCCGGATCGTCGTTATCGGCGGCGGCAACGTGGCGGTGGATGTAGCGCTCACGGCCATCCGGCTTGGGGCGAAAAATGTAACGCTTGCCTGTCTGGAAAGCGAGGAGCAAATGCCGGCCAATCCCTGGGAAATCGAACAGGCCCGCGAAGAAGGGCGTGGAGATGCTGTACTCCTGGGGGCCTGCGCGGATCATGGCAAACGGCGGCAAGGTCAGCGGACTCGAACTGGTGCGCTGCACATCGGTTTTTGACGAGCAGGGCAAATTTTGTCCTTATTTCGATGACGCCAAGACCACCGTAGCGGCGGATCAGGTTATTTTAGCCATCGGCCAGGCCAGCGAGACGGCCTTTTGCAAAGATTTTTGTTTTCTCGATGATCAGCAATCCCTGCCGGTTGAAAAAGGGTTGATAGCCGTTGACAAAAAAACCCAGGAGACCGCAATAAAAGGCGTCTTTGCCGGCGGTGATGCGGCCAACGGCCCGGCGACGGTGATCGAAGCCATTGCCGCCGGCCGTCGGGCGGCGGTTTCGATCGATAAGTACTTGGGCGGAAACGGCGTATTGGAAGTGGGAAGTTGGAAAGCGGAAGGCGGAAGTGAAGGAAGTGCGAATGCGGAAGCCGGAAGTTCTGGGTGTGGAAATGGTTATGACGGCAGGAGAGAAGCAAGATTTGCAGATTTGAAAAGGGTTGATGCGCCGACCCTGCCGGTTGCAGAAAGAAACGGCGGTTTTGGTGAGGTGGAGCTTTGTTTCCGCGACGAACAGGCGCTGGAAGAAACCCGTCGTTGCCTGCAGTGCGACCTGGAAATATGCCTGGCAAAAGCCAAACGATCTTAAACCCTGTCGATGGCATTGAACCGGGATGTTCGAGAATTGGGCTGCTGGAGTGTTGGCTGAGATTTAAACCGATACGATCGGCACAAGAGATCCCCTGCCGGATAGCCTGGAGGGCATGCGGCTGGTATGATCGACGGTACGTTAATAGGCAAGCCGGGCAATAACAGACTGGAAAAAATTTATTTTCTGCAGTTCAAGCCCTGCCCAGACGATACCGGCAATCCAACCGGCGAATATGGTGACTCGCAATAGTTTTCGCATAACGCCAATATGCCTGAGCAAAAAACATGCAAGCAAACGGCTTGCGCACGATATTTTTTTGTGATGGAATTACAGAAACTTATCGAGCTTACGAAAAACCCCTCCTGATTCATTGTGAAAAATAGTAGCGAATTATTCTGAAATTGATTTCACAGTGTGAAAAATTGGTAAGGGTTTACAGGTTTTATTTTTCCTTTATTACGGTCTTGTCAGCAAATCGCCGGCATGCCGCAACGCCTCTTCCAATTTATCCACTGCCGGACCGCCGCCCTGGGCCTGCTGGGGCCGGCCGCCGCCGTGCCCGTTGATGACTGCACAGGCGGCCTGCATCAGCTTTCCCATGTCCATGTCAAGCGCTTCTGAACGCAGAAATACCAGGGAGGCCTTGCCGCGGGTTTTGCCGCCGAACAAAATGACGGCGTTGGGAAGATTTTCCAGCACTGACTGCGCCAATATTTTTAATTCCTGCGGATCACGGTTTTCAAAAATTTTCTCGACGACATTGATATTGTCAAGTTTCCGGCATTCGGCGATCAATGCTTTCGATTCATAATCCAAAAATTGCTTTTTCAAGCGGTTGTGCTCCCAGCGCAATTGTTTCAGCTCGTCCTGGATTTTTTGGATATTCCTGGCAAGGTCGCCTTCACCGGAACTTAAGGAATCTCCGAGCTGCCTTAAGATTGCCGTTTTGTTTTGGTAATCCTTGCAGGCCCTGAATCCGCACAGAAAATGAATCCGGCTGCCGCCTTTATAGTTTTCATGGCGTCTGATTTTGATGATGCCGATCTCTCCGGTTCGTGAACAGTGGGTTCCGCCGCAGGGGGAATAATCAAAGTCTTTAATTTCAATAATTCGGATATTTTCTTCAACCGACGGCGGCTTTCTGATCGGAAACCGGTGCAGTTCGTCCTTGGCGACGATGTGAAATTCGACCTGCCGGTCCTCGCAAATAATGCGATTGGCCAGGTCCTCAACGGCTGTTATAGTTTCGCTGCCGAGTCCGGCTTGATCGACATCCAGGGTGGCGCTTTCATCTCCCAGATGAAAGGAGAGCGTTGCGGCCCGGCAGATCTTGATAAACGCCTGGGACAGCAAGTGCTGCCCTGTATGCTGCTGCATGTGGTCAAATCGCCTCCGCCAGTCAACCCGTCCCTCAACATCAGGTCCGGCAACCGGACTTTGCAGCAGATGGACCACCCGCCGCCGGTCGTCTTCAAAAACATCGACAACCTGTATATCATTCAAGGTTCCGGTGTCATGCGGCTGCCCGCCGGAGGTCGGGTAAAACAGGGTTTGTTCGAGAACGACCGCCGGTCTTCCGTCGATCTCGGTCTGTTCGGTCACTTTGGCAGTAAAATTCTGCCGATACTGATCTTCAAGGTAAAGTTTTACTGTCATCGCATCATTTTCCGTTTGATTTAAAACCTGTTTTCACCAGGCGCCAAAAGCGTCGAGAAGCTTTCGGTGAACCGCAAGCTGGGTCTGAACAGCGACGATCGCTCATATCATTTTTCAAGGTACAGTTCCCGCAGGATTTTCTGGCCGGCAGCCTCGATACCCAAAGCGTTTGAAAAATAGCTCTCAATTGTCCCGTATCGGCTCTTCATTTCGTCGAATGCTGCATCGAGATACTTTGTCTTCACGCCGAAGAGGGCTTGGGGAATCGACGGGTCGCCGCCCGCCGCGACAAACGCTTGAATCTCCTGCCGGTAGGCGGGAATAATATGGTCGTTGCTGCTCAGGTAATCCGCCATGACCGTTTCTTGCGGTACGCCGAGCAACGTGAGCAGCGCCGCTGCTCCCCATCCGGTCCGATCCTTTCCTGCCGTGCAATGGAAGAGTGCCGGAAGCTGGTCCGGATTGCCGAGTGACAGCAACATCTCGCGATAGGCACTCTTCGCGCTCGGGAGAGATACAAAATCCCGATAAACCTGCGTCAACATTGCCTCCATCTTACCGCCACCCAATACGTCGTTGGCCTTCTTCGGCGCCTGCATTAGGGCCGACACCTGCGTCGGATCGAACGCCGTATCGGCCAGCACGTTCAGCAAGTGGTATTTGGTCCCGGGAGGAATTTCGTCGGGTTTGGCCTTCACTTCTCCGTCGGTGCGCAGGTCGAAATCGTTCTTCAGCCTAAGCAGGGCGATCTTCTCCAAGTCGTCCGGACTGATAGAATTCAGCTGGCTGGAGCGGTACACCAGCCGGCGCCGCACCACCGCGCCGCTGGAAGTCAGGTAACCGCCGAGGTCCCGCAGGTTCGGCACGGAAGCGATACCGAGGTTCTGGCCGGGTGCCGGCGCCGTTTCACGGTCAGATAGCGACTGCTTGGCCGTCTGTTGGGTACAATCGGTAAACAAAGCCGAGGAAAGAACAACGGCAGCGAGGCGGCTTAGCGATGTGGAATTCATAAATGGGTTTCCTCTTTCGTTCGTGTTCGTTTCGATCGGTGAACGGGCAGCTATCATTGGTATTGAATAGACGTCTCGTTTTTATCTTTTGTGTTAATGTTAAAGAGACATCTTGTTAACAACCCTTATAAGGATAAAAAAATAGCGATTTGCGACCTCCCGTCTAATTTGTATAACATAATCTTAAAAGGATCTGCAATTTTTTAATATTGTCACCGACGGCTGTAGACCCCAAAACCAAACGCGTTAGATTTTCCTATCTATAATCTTTATTCAATTTTATGCGAAACTGCCAGGATGATGGTGTTAAAGGACGGAAATATGGTCGGCCTACATTACATTTGGATAAAATCAGGGAAGCTGGGGCGCTAAGATGGATTTAGGGTCTTTACCGGTTGCAGGTTGATCTTTTTGCTGTGATCACTCTGTTTTGTTGGGGATACAATTTGGACCTATTCCCGGGTAAATAAAAACTACTTTAAAATCCCTTTTTTCGCTATCGTAGCGATGGAAATTAATGCTATTCCTATTAATATCATTAATGGAGGTTCAGGCATTTGAAATCATCCCTTCGATTTACGATGTTAAGTTTTTTGGAATGAAGATAGCTGTAACAAATTAGGTGGTTATTAAAGATGTGCTAGAAATGAATGAATTCGAAGAGATTTTAGATGCGGTATTTTGGAGTAACTCTTGTATCGGCAACAAGTTGTCAAATCGAAATCAATAAATCAGGGCAAATCCAGGCTTCCGGATTCGCCCTCTATCATTTGGATATTATTTTGATATCAAACTGAATTTTAGCTGCCTGATATCTTGGTCATCATAGCAGAAAGCACCGCCGGAGACCAGGGAGCCTGGAACGATGATATCACAAATTTTTTAAGGGTACTGATATTTCCAACTTTGTTGGAGGTATCTGGACAGACAAAACAAACTTGGTTTGTGCAACTAAAATAGCAAAAAATTTTGCTTATGAGCTTTCAGCACGATCACAATGACATGATTCACCGCGAGATTTTTCAAACGCTTCTCGTCCTTCCCGGAATGAGAAAATGGCTATAAGGACAGCCCCTATTGAATCAATGCCTCCTATACCGGTTATTTCATACCCCACACTGGCTAAGAGTAGGATAAGAGAGAGATAGAGACAGGTTTTAGTACAGTTGGCATCTTCCAAAATAGCATCGGAATTGAGTTGTCTTCCCACCTTAACCTTAAAGTGGATCAACGCCCACATCGTGAAAATGGATATCAATGCAATAACAATTCCCCAAAAAGTGGTTTCCGGCCGATGCCCCTGGTAAATATTGATGGCGGCAGTGACGGTCAAGCCAGCGGCTAATAGATAAAATGAAATGCCTGTGATTTGAAGCGCTGTTTTTTCAAATGCGCCCGTGTGGGCATCCATGTCGTTACGTATTCGCCGAACCATATACCAAACACCGATACCGGACACCACCTCAACAAAGGAATCGATTCCAAAACCTAATAAAGAAATCGTCTTATCCTCCGCACCGAAAAATACCGATACCACGCCCTCTACAAGATTATAAAATACGGTGATCTGAGCGAGTAACGACGCTCTCTTGTATAAATTTTGCTTCACTTGAGTGACTTCGTCGGCTGATGTAGCAGGAATTTTCATTTAGTGTAGTCTTTTTATATTTTATTAAGTACAGATATATTGAGACTATCCCGTTTCGACAACCCTTGTGATATTCGATGATTCAGCCGCTAATTTGCCCGAGGTCCGGAAACAGATTTCTTGCCACTATATCCAGCCAGCAATTATTATGGATACAATTCGTATATCACCTGGTTTAAAAAAATGTCAAAAATTGCTGCGTAATTTAATTGGTTCAATCTATTAACGTAGAAGATCGGTTTTAATTAATCGATTCTGTACGCCACTGCAAAAGAACGCGCTCTTCAATTTCAATATTTGCAAAGTCCCTTTTTTTTCGATCTCTTTAATAAATCGGCGAACCCCCATACGTTATTGCAGCGGTTTGAGATCGTCGAGCATGGTCGGTATAAGCTCCGACACGGTGGGATGGATGTGCATGGTCCGCTGGATCGTTGTATAGGGCTGTTTGGCATGCGTGATGTCCAGAATGGAATGGATGGCCTCGTCGTCGCCGACGCCTAAGATAGCCGCCCCCAGAATCGCCTCCCAGGCGAAGAAGCGGTAAAACCCGTGGGAGCGATAATTGTGCAGCGAAAAGCGCGATATCCACACAATTGGAGCCGAGGCGATGATAAATATGATGATCTTGTAATCAGGGGGCACGTAAATCATACTGGCAGGTCCTATCTAATTTTGCAGATTACAATCGTGGTGTCATCGGCCAGCGGTTTGTTGCCGGTGAATTCCTCTAAGCCGCATCTGATTCTCTGAACCACATCCCCAACCGGTGTATAATTTACCTGCCGACTCAGCTTAATCAGGCGCTCCCGCCCAAATTCCTGATTTTGAAGGTCCACTGCCTCCGTGACGCCGTCTGTATACAACACCAGCAGATCGTCCTCCTGAAGTTCAATCGTTTTCTCCGCGAACTCAGCATCTTCAACCAAACCGATGGCAGCCGCCGTCGGCCACAGCAACTCTACGGGCTCTTTTTTACCGTTGGTTTTGAATAAAAGCAGCGGCGGCTGGTGGCCCGCATTGCAAAATGTAAGGGTCCTGGTGGCCGAGTCAAAGGCGCCTAAGAAAAATGTTACAAATGTTTCGAAACGAATATTGTGGATGAAAAGTTTGTGCAGTTGGCGCATCACCTCGGCGGGCGATTCGTTTTGCGGCACCAAGGTTCGCAGCAAAGCCTGGATACCGGCCATATGAAGGCTTGCCGATACCCCATGGCCCGCCACGTCGGCTATGGCCAGTCCATGTGATCCGTTGCTGAAATCAATGAAATCAAAATAGTCTCCTCCCACAATTTGAGCCGGGCGACTAAACGCAGCTATTTCCAGCCCGGGTATATCAGGTATTTCCTGCGGCAGCAGCATTTTTTGCACGTCCTGGGCCAACTCCAGTTCAGTCTCCAGACGACGACGTTCTTCCCTGGATAGATGCTCAATGCACACACAAGCGGTATAATCGACTTCCAGGAGTTCCTTTTCAACGTCTTCATGGCAACGTTCACACTTGCCCAAGGTTTTCGAGTCGACTTTTGCGATAGTGTCGTCAATCACATCCAAATGGGTATGCACCGACTGTTCTTTTGAGGTACCCAACAAGACTTCTTTTTTAACCGGCGACGTTGCGTGAAACCATTCGGAGAGACTGTCTCGCTTTCGAAGCAGACCTTGGCGTATACGCTCTAAGACAATAGTGTCCATAAGTACCCTCCTTACCTTACCCCAAAATTTTTTGACACGGTGATGCAATCCCAAATATAAGGCTGATATATTGAGTTGCCAGCGGCCAATAGAAACTTATAATATATATAACCGGTCCGGTGCATATTTGGATAAAATTTAAGATTCAAGCTGTAATAATCCATGATTCACCCCATTGCATTTCCGGGTAATTGAGTTCGTATCAAATCGAGAATCTCTCCGTCATATCCAGCCAAGGAAAAGGGGGAACACAATGACCTTACACGAAAAAATGACCGCATTTAAAAAGGATTTTGAGGCTAAGGCCCCCAAGGAAGTTCTTGAAATCATGCACCGTGCGCAGCAAACCCTGATAGATTCCGGAGTCCTGGAGCATGCGCCGAAGCCCGGAGACAAAGCGCCGGATTTTACCCTTGAGAACACCGAAGGCTTACCGGTGGCGCTCGGCGGGCTGCTTGAAAAAGGACCTGTCGTGCTGGGTTTCTATCGCGGGCGATGGTGACCTTACTGCAACATGGAGCTGGAGGCTCTGGCCGAAGCGGCTTCGGAAATCGAAGCAGCGGGCGCGACGCTGGTTCTGATCTCACCCCAAAAAATCGAGCTCAACCGCAAGATGATGGAAGACAAGGGCCTGGCGGCCGTGATGCTGAGCGATCCCGGCAACGAAACCGCGGCCCGCTATGGGCTTCGATATTACCTGCCCGAAGAGCTAAAGGCGATTTACCGCAAATTCGGCGTCAATTTGGATGTATACAACGAAGACGACTCCTGGACGCTTCCGCTGCCGGCAAGACTCATTATCGACCGGCAAGGGCTCATCCGGCATGCGGATATCAGTGCCGACTATACCATCCGTCCTGATCCGCAGGAAACCATTAAAGAGTTGAAAAAAATCAGGTGACAACCGGTTATTCCGGGACATTCGGGGGAGGCATATTGGATAAACAAGTCATTGAAATAATAAAATCCAAGGGAGCGTTCATCTGTGATATGGACGGCGTTATCTATCATGGCAACAGGCTGCTGCCGGGCGTGAAAGAGTTCGTAAAATGGCTGCAGACGGAAAACAAGAAATTTTTATTCCTTACCAATTCAAGCGAACGTTCCCCGAAAGAATTACAGGAAAAATTGCAAAGGCTGGGGATTGAAATGGATACGGATATCATTGCCGGCATCGAATCAGAGATCACCACCTGCCTGGTGCTCAGCGGCATAACCAGCAGAGAAGAGATTGCCGATTTTCCTTACCGACCTGATTTCGTGCTCAACGGCGCAATCGACATTGTATCATGATTATTGGTTAATGTTTTATGAAGAATATTTATTGCCGCTGTATAAAATTCGAAAATTATCGAATAAGCACCGACCGTCTGATTTTTGTTATCTTCAAATCGGTATGGAAATATCAATAGCCGTTCCTTTTCCCGGTTCGGAATGAATTTGAAAATTGCCTTTGCAAATTTCGACGCGTTCGCGCATGCTGTGAATCCCAAAGCTCATGAGTGACTGCGCACCCGACATCACTTTCTCCGGTTCAAATCCGCAACCGTCATCTGCAACATGCAGCCAAATTCCGCCTTTATGATTTGTCAGATTCACATGCACTGCCTTGGCGGCGCTGTGTTTGCCGACATTGTTCAAGGCCTCCTGAACGACACGGTAAAGCACCGTCTGAATGGCGTCGGGAATGTCTTCGTCCGCAATGTCAATTTGAGAAACGACCTCGATCTCCGGGTAAAATTGTTCGAAGTGCTGAATGTGTTCGGCAAGCGCCGCTTTAAGTCCAAAATCGTCCAGGGTCAGCGTGCGCAGTTGCCGTGAAATATTTCTGGTCTCCTTGATGGCCTGTCCCAAGTATGTAACGATTTTGTCTAGGGGCATTAAATCCGCGGGCAAGCTCCCGGCCGCAGAGCACGACCTGGCTTCCAGCTGCATTTTGATGGCGGCCAGCGTGCCCGCAATGCTGTCATGGAGTTCCTTTGAGAGAGACTTGCGGTCGGTTTCCATGGCCTCTATTGTTTTCCGGGAGAGCTGCCTGATAATCGCATTCAGTTCTTCGAGCTTTTGGTACTGGCTTTCAATTTCAACTGTGCGGTCCTTTACCCGCTGTTCAAGCTCGCGGTTGATTTTTCGCACTTCATCTTCAGCAGCTTTGCGTGCCTCAAACAGCTGGGCATTTGCCAATGCTGCGCCCGCGATGCTCGCCATCTGGCCGGCGAAATTTACCTCGGTTACTGTGAACCCATGCAGTGCGCTGTGGTAGTTGAAAAATATGACACCAAGCGCTTCATCACGAGCAATTAATGGGGTTACCAGCACAGATCGGATTTTATGGCGGTGCAGGTGCTCCCTGTTGAAGCGATCTTCATTGAACGCGCCGGCCACCGCCACCGGCTGCCGTGATTCCAAAGCCAGAACGGCATGTTTTTTCTGGTCGTCCCCCATCCTTGTCCCGACAAGAACAGAGGGCATGGCATGCACATGGCTGACAATCCAGTTGCCGCCCTGGCGCAGGTAGACAGATGCGGAATCGCAGCTCAGCAAAGCCGAGCCCTCCTCCACAATCCGCTGCATGATCTTGCTGAATTCGAGCGTTGAGTGCAACACCTCATGAATGCGGTTGAGCGCCTCGCTGGTTTCCATGCTCTTTTTCAGATTTCTAAACAGCAGGTCATACGGCCGGGTAAAACCGGTTTCTATTATTGCCATATAAATAAGATAAAAAGAAATAATCTTTAAAAAATGGCCGATTAAATTGGGCAACCCAAATACGCTGTCATAAAGTGTAAACGACAATTCTGAACCAACTTTTATAATGATGGATGCAATAAGAAGTGTGAAAACATTGGAAGCAAACTCTTTTCTTTTGTTATACAAAAGAACGATCGAAGTTAATAGAGTAAATGAGATGATATACTCGCTAGTCTTTTTAAATGAGGTTAATCCCCGGCCCTCGACGAAGCAGTCAGGAAAGATTCTCCATGCAAAAATCGTCAAAAATAAAAAGAAAGTTGCTGCAGAGAAGGCGGCAAATACGGGGGCTGTTTTGATTTCTCGATTAAGTAAAAACGGAGCAATTATAAGTGAAATGCCTTCCATGTACCTCGCAACGACCCATAGCTGAGTGGGCAGATTGGATCGGGATATACTAAATATTCCCATTCCATGGTATGCGAGGGTATGAGCTAAATCTATGCCGGCGATGAAAAGATAAGCTATTCCCAGAAAGAGCAGGTAGTTGTTATCCAGGTATCTGCGCGCATTCCACGCAACCATGAAGATCCCACAGGCAACAACAATGCTGAAGATTTCTGCAAGGCTGTGAAATAAAAGGTAGCTATATAGTTTGGAAAGATATAATCCGCAAAAAATTAATGCTGTGGATATCAGGATTATCCATTTATCAATGGGCGAAGATCCTGTTCTTTTTGAGCCCCAATGTTCCATTTTTCCATCATTCCATGAATTATCTTCCGGCAAAGGCGCCCCTCTGGGGTGAATCCGCAGTCTGGCCCTCTGGGCCGGGATTTTCTGCTAAACCGGTATTTCGCAGACATCCGCCCCCCCTAAATAAGCCGCCTGCATCATTTCATTGCACAGCAGGTTTTGGGCGGTGTCGGCCAGAACGATCGACCCGGTTTGCAGCACATAGCCGCGATCGGCAATGGAAAGGGCCATGTTGGCATTTTGTTCCACCATAAAGATGGTGGTGCCCTGCTGATTGATATTCCGGATAAGCTCAAATTGCTGATCGACCAGCAAGGGGGAAAGACCCATGGAGGGTTCATCCATCAACAGAATGTCGGGGTTTGACAGCAGGGCCCGGCCCATGGCCAGCATCTGCTGCTCGCCGCCGCTCAGGGTCATGCCGGCCTGGTTGATTCTCTCCCTGAGCCGGGGGAAAAGCTCAAAAATTCTTTCGATATCCTTTTTCACCTGATCATTGTCCGTGCGCAGGTAAGCCCCGAGTTCCAGGTTTTCAAGCACGGTCATGCGGGGAAAAATCCGGCGGTTTTCGGGCACAATCGCAACTCCTCCGGCAATAATCCGTTTGGTGGGTTTATTGTCGATCCGCTCGCCGTTTAATTTTACCTCCCCCTGTTTAACCTTGCACACACCTATGATCGTTTTCAGGGTGGTGGATTTGCCCGAAGCATTTCCACCCAGCAGGCACACCAGCTCTCCGGCATAAACCTTCAGATTGATTCCATACAAGACCTGAATGTTGCCGTAATAGGTATCTACATTTTTAAATTCTAGAATTGGGCTTTGATTCATTTATTACTCACCCGGTTGTCGCAGGCTAATTGTTGTTAATAGATGGTGATGAAATTAAAAATTGTAAGTTGTCTGTTGTCAGTGGTCCGTTTTTGAAAAGGACTTAATTGCTTTTTTACAACATGCAACACGCAACATACAACTCACAACGCAATACAACACGCCACATACAACTTACAACACACAACCTGCAAGCGGTATCGAACGGCTGCTCAATTCTGAGTCTCCACCTCGATGAATAGAAACCTCGATTTCGTCAGCAAACCTTCTGCCGCTTTCTTCCCAGATAGGCTTCGATCACCTGCTCGTTGCAGGCTACCTCGGTGTAGCTGCCTTCTGCGATTTTGACGCCGTAATCGAGGGCGATGACCCGATCCGAAATTGTGCGCACGACATTCAGTTTGTGTTCGATGACCAGGATTGTATATCCGAAAACATCGCGCAGCGTTTTGATAAAAGCCGTAATCTCGATAGTTTCCTGGGGATTCATGCCGGCCGAGGGTTCATCCAGCAGGAGCAGTCTGGCATCTGTGGCCAGGGCCCGCGCAATTTCAAGCCGCCGGCGGTTGGCATAGGACAGAAACATGGCCTGCTGGTCGAAGCGGTAGCCGGTCAGGCGCGCGCCGAATAGGCCTAAAATTTCCCTGGCCCTTTGATCGGTTTGATGCTCTTCCAGGTTGTGGTGCGGCAAGCGCAAAAGAGCCGCCAGCGGCCCGGCGGAAGTCCGGCAGAAGCGGCCGACCCTGGCATTGTCCAGCACGCTCATCTGGTTGAAAAGGCGCAGATTTTGAAACGTCCGGGCAATACCGGCCTTTACCACATTATGGGGTCTTAATCCGGAAATTTGAGCGCCCTCAAATTCAATGGCGCCGGCTGTTGGGGGATAAATGCCGGAAATAAGATTAAACAGGGTCGTCTTGCCGGCGCCGTTGGGGCCGATGATGCTGAGGATTTCATGTTCATGCAGTACAAAGCTCAGATCATTGACGGCTTTCAAGCCGCCGAAATCCTGGGTGATATTGACCAGTTTCAGCATCACATGGTCACTTTTACGATATTTAACCGCACTCTGCATTTGGCCGCCCTGCGGTTTTGCGGCTGCGTAGTAAAGGTCCGTGGAAGTCCTGAGTCTGCCGGTTTCATCTCTATCCGGACGCTTTTTCTTTTTGGTAAGAAACTCAATATCACCCATGATCCCCTGGGGCCGCAACGCCATCAGGATGATCAAAATCAAGCCGTAGGACATCATGCGATAAGCGCCGTACTCTCTTAAGAATTCCGGTAAGATTGAAAGGATTACCGCGCCCAGAATCACTCCGGTGACGTTGCCGAGCCCGCCGAGAATCACCATGCAATAGACAATTACCAGCTGGGGAAAGTCAAAGTTGTTGGGAAACACGGAATCCTGAAAAGAGGCAAACAATGCGCCGGTGCCGCCGGCCACCAGCGCTCCGCCGGCAAAGGCCATGAGTTTCATCCAGGTGGTATTGACGCCCATAGCCTCCGCCGCCAGCTCGTCCTCGCGCAGCGCTTCCCAGCCCCGGCCGATGCGCGATGCTTTAATTCGAAAAGATCCGATGGTGACGATAAGGGCGGCAAACCAGATAAGATAAGCATAGGCAATCGGGGATATAATTCTGAAACCCAAAATATTGATCGGATCAAAACTGTAGATACCGTTGACCCCGCCGGTAATATTAATCGGTGTATCGAGGTTGACCAGCAGCAGCTTGAATATCTGGGCAAAGGCCAGGGTGACGATCGCCAGATAGTCGCCTTTTAACCGCAGGCTGGTAGAGCCCAGTGCAAATCCAACGCCCATGGTAATAAACGCGGCCACGGGTAAAACCAACAAAAACGGGAGGTGAATATCAAACTGGCTCGAAGAGAGCAGGGCAAAAGTGTAGCCCCCGATGCCGAAAAAAGCCACATAAGCCAGATCCAGCAAGCCGGCAAACCCCGCCACCACGTTCAAACCCAGCGCCAGCATGATCCACAATCCGGTCATGGTATAAATACGCAGCCAGTAGCTGTCCGGCATAGCGTGTGGGGCGATTATCAAAACAAGCGCGATAATACCGTAAAGCACCAGACGATTGGGCTTACTTCGGAAGGGCGAATCCGAGCTGTTTAAGGCCGCCGTATTTGATTCATGGTTCATGCTTCTTGATCAAAGCTATTTTTAAAGTGGGACACGGATTTACACAGCGCGGCAGAGCCGCAACCAAATTTTTGTGGGCGATTATGACCGTTTTTGCCCATGCTGAAACTTTATTACAACCTGTTTGAATTATTAGAATTTCAGCCCTTTCGGCTTATTTTGCTTAATAAAATTTAAAGAATTTTCATATTAGTAGTACAGATCTTCACAGATATATTAAAAAAAACGCAAATTCATTTTTATGCAACAGACAACTCACCACTGACAACGATAACTGAGCTTTCAAGCTGAATTATCGCTACACTTTCTCCGTCATCTTCTCACCCACCAGTCCCCACGGCCTGAAGATCAGAACTGCAATCAGAATTGCAAATGAAACCACGTCCTTGTAAGCTGAAGGGAAAAAAGTGACGGCCAACGATTCGGTCAGCCCCAGCAAAATACCGCCCAGCATCGCACCGTAAATGCTGCCGATGCCTCCCAGAACCGCAGCGGTAAAACCTTTCAATCCGGCCTGGAAGCCCACATAGTAGTCAACCTGAGTGAACAGCAAACCGACCAGGGTGCCGGCTGCTCCCCCCAGTGCGGAGCCGATCAAGAAGACAACCACCACCATGCGGTCCACATCGATGCCCATAAATGACGCCGCTTCGATGTCCTGAGCAGTGGCGCGCATGGCTTTGCCGACCTTGGTTTTTTTAATCATGATGGTCAACAGCCCCATGAGTAGAAACGTAATCCCGATAACCAGAATTCGCATGAAGGAGAAAACAGTCGGGCCGATTTGAATCACCCGCAGGCTTTGCGGTATCAATGAGGCAATGTGAAATGAACGGACTTTGGCTCCCTGATAGGTCAGCACAAGATTTTGCAAAAAGATGGAAACGCCCAGGGCACTGAGCAGCAAATTCATGCGCGGCGCATTGCGCAGCGGCCGATACGCGAAACGCTCCGCTAATACACCCACCAGACCCGAGACGGCCATGGCCGCGATGATCATGAGCGCGATAACCGCAACCGCGTTTGCCAGCAAGTCGTTGCCGCGGGTTAAAAGATGCAATACCCACCAACCGGTAAAGCCGCCGATCATATAAACTTCACCGTGGGCGAAATTGAGCATGCCCAGAATGCCGTATACCATGGTATAGCCGATGGCAATCAAGGCATAGACACCGCCCAGCGTCAGGCCGTTGACGAGTTGTTGGGGTAACTGTTGGAGGTATAGATCCAATTGTTTGCCTTAATTGATTGATAATTAGGCCACACAAGGATTAAAAAAAGGTCCTCACCAACCTATGGGAAAGGACCTTGTTTGCAGATTGTCTTATTTTCCAGTCATGACCGCAACCTGTTTGAAGTCGTCGCCGCTGACCTGAAAGAAATAGGTCGCGCCGCCTTCCAGATCGCCCTTGCTGTCAAAAGTAACCGGAAAGCCTAATATGCCGTTATAGTTTTTGGTTTCGTGCAAATACTTCACGACCTCCTGGCGGGTGATATCTCCGTCCGCGGCAGCCTTGTCGACGGCGGTCAGCAAGATGTTCATCGCCTCGTAGGCGGGGGGGCCAAAGCCGCTGATGCTGCCGTATTTGGCCTCGAATGTTTTGACATAGTTCGCGGCTGCGGGAATGGCATACACATCCGGTGCAAAGTGATAGACGTAGGAACCTTCCGCCGCGCCTTCCGCGGCCTGAATGTAGTCTTTTTTGTCCCGTGCACCTTCCGAGCCGAAAAAGACGGCGTCGATTCCCAATTCTTTGGCCTGGCGAACGCCGATGGCATTATCCGGAGCGGTCGTGGCGATAAAGAAAATAACGTCCGGTTTAAAGGCTTTAACCTTGGTCAACACCGCCGAATAGTCCTTGGCACCGCCCACAATGGTCTCTTGGGCGATATCTGTGATTCCCAGTTTTTTCAGACCCTTGATGGTTTCTTTCGCCAAATTTTCGCAGTAGGCGACTTTTTCATTTAAAATGGCGACCCGTTTGGCTTTGAGATATTTTTTAATAAACAGGGCACAGTTCCAGCCGTGGGCATCATTGCGGGCGTTAACCCTGAAAAAGTTCTTGTAGCCCTGTTCCGTCAGGTCGGGTTTGGAAGCCGAAGTGGTAATCTGGGGCATGTCGGCAGAAGCGTAAACTTTCAATGTGGCCTGGGCAATGTGGCTCATGGGAGGTCCGATAACGCCGTACATCAGTTCATCGGCCACGAATTTATGGGCCACGTTGATTCCCTGGGCCGGATCCATGGCATCATCCCCCATAATATGTTCGATCTTAACCCCCTGGATGCCGCCTTTGGCATTCCATTCGTTAACGGCTATCTGAGCGGAGTTGAAAATTTCCATGCAGGGCGCCGCCGCATCCCCTGTAAAAGCACCGGCATCGCCGATATGAATACCCTCTTTAACATCTGCGCTGTATCCCACTCCGGCAAAGACGAACGCCATAAATACTGCTGATATGACTGAAAATGATTTTTTCATACTACCCTCCTTTTGGGGTCCAATGTTAAGCGCTTGAAATAATTTTCTGAAACTCTGCCAGAGAAATGTTGCCGCCGCTGATGATTGCAGCAGATGGGCTTGACGGATTTTCGCCAAGCATTGCCGCCAGCGGCGCCGCACCTCCCGGTTCTGTAATTACGCGGAATTCATCATAAAGAATCTTCATGGCTCGGACGATATCTGTTTCCGAGACGGTTGCCACTTTTGCCAGGTTCTGATACAAGTAGGCAAAGACTTCCGGATCCGGTTCCATGAGCGTGAGGGCATCGGCGATAGTTTCCATTGATTCCAGCCGCACCGGCCGGCCTTTTTCAAAACTCCGGCAAAAGGCTGCCGCCTTTTCAGCTTCTACGCCGATGGGGTCAACTGAGAGGCCGTGCTCCCGGATGTAGCGGCAGATGCCCGAGGCCAAGCCACCCCCGCCGATTGGGATGAAAATTTGTTTGACTTTCGGGTTCTCCTCCAGGACTTCCCGGGCGATGGTCGCGTTGCCTTCGAGAAATGACCGGGTTTTATGGGGATGAACAAATAAAATGCCCCGATCCTTTGCCAGCTTAAATGCGTGCTCCAGGGCGTCGTCTCCCACTTTCCCCTTTAAAATAACCTCAGCCCCGATTCGCTTGGTGGCCTCAAGTTTTGTGGTCGAAACCGTCTCCGGCATGACGACCGCCACGGGATATTTGAAAAGCCTGCCGGCATATGCCAGGCCGGTGGCCGTGTTACCCATGGAAGCGGTGATCACCCCCTGTTTGTTGCCCTCAGCTTCCAAGGCCAAAAGCGTTGCAAGCGAACCTCGAATTTTAAAGGAACCACCCACCTGGCAGCATTCGAGCTTGCAGAAAAGGTTCTCGCTTTCTGCCAGGGTAAGTAAAGGGGTTCGGCGCACGTGCCGCTTAAAAACGGGATTGTCCGAAAGCCTCATGCTGCTCCTCCGCGCTATTGCCATACGCCGTCTTCACGATGGATCTCATCCAGGAGGGTCTTTAGCCGGATCTGTTTCTTGAGCCTTGCGCGGTCGTCCTGGGCCACCTGCTCGTGACTTTCGTAATTAAAGACGCCTTTCAGAGTCCTGGTTCCAAAAGAACCCTCTTTAAATTTTTTTTCGACGAATTCGGGGCACTCGAGATCCGGACGATTTAACTCCCGGGATACCGACCGGCCGGCGTGATAAAGAATTTCCAGTCCTCCCACATCAATGAACTCCAGAATTCCCATAACCGGAAAACGGTAGCCCCAGCCAAATTTAATCGCCTTATCGATATCTTCCGCTGAAGCCACACCTTCCTCCATCAACCGAACGGCTTCATTCATGACACCCAACTGCAATCTTGAGATAACAAAACCCGGGCTGGATTTGCAGATAATGGGCATATGGCCTACAGTTCTTAAAAAAGTCAAAAGCTTATCCACCAGTCCCGGTCGGACTGCCGGATGCGGTACGACTTCCAGAAAAGGGAGCAGATAGGGCGGGTTCATGAAGTGGGTGACGATGATGCTCAGGGGGGGATCGAGGGCTCCGGACAACTCTTCGACCGTAAAGGTAGATGTCATGGAGCAGATCAGGGTTTCAGGTCCGACGGATTCGCTCAGTTTAGCAAAAGCAGCATGCTTTAGCGGGATTTCCTCGGGGAGACCTTCGAAGATTACATCATAAATCCCGGCCGACGGCTTGTCCAAATAGGCGGGAAATTGGAAGGATTCAATATTCCCATTCAATAATTTGATGACTTTTTCGCATTCCTGTCTCAGCCCGTTTTCATATTGTCTCCGCTGACTTGTGGGACGGGCCTTCAAATCGATCATGTCAACTTCAAGCCCTTTCAGAGCGAAATCATTGGCCAGTCCTATGGACATCCGGCCCATACCCAGGATGCCGATCTTTTTGAACAATATTTCGGGGGTCATGTCTCCCTCCCTTCCCGGAAATAAAAGAAGCGGCGTTTACCTCGAACCACCGCCGGAACACCATTTGGTTATAGACGCTGCTCGAAGCAGTGTCAAGCGGCAGTTCTTGCACAATTAAACCAGACTTATATGCCGGGCTCGGATTCTTTTCTTCAAATTCTGATTCAAATGTTGTATAAAGGGATTCCACTATTGATTGAATAAAGGATAATCAACCCATGTACAAACTAAAAGTCACTGCGGAAAGAATCGACGGATATTGCAACCAGCCCATACTGGTGGGAGACAGTTTTGTGCTGGACGGCGGTAAGATAACGATTCCAGAGGGCAAGCACATCTGCATGTGGGCCCTGCAGAGCATGATGCCAATTTTTCCCTTGCTGCAGCGGGTGAAGCCTGAAGAAGGGGACTGGACCGGCAAGGCCGGCCAGGTTTTCGTCTGCCCGGATCCCAAAGGCAAAGTCCATTACCGCATCGAAAGGATCGAGGAATCATGATTACCCTGGATTTATCCAAGTGCTCCGGCTGCAGCCGCTGCGAGGTGCACTGCTCGTTTTTTCATTCCGGCAAAATCGGACGCAGCGGGGCGCGCATCAAAGTCGTTAAAATTGAAGATATCGGGATTGATTATCCGGTGGTCTGTCAGCAATGCCGGGAGCGCTATTGCACCAAGTGTCCTGAAAAAGCCATTGAAGTCGGAACCCTGGGGCAGGTGATCGTCTCTCCGACTCTGTGTACGGCCTGCGGCACCTGCGAGATAATGTGTCCGATCGGTGCCATTGAACTGTTTGAGGAGATTCCGCACGTTTGTGATCTTTGCGGCGGCGATCCGCGCTGTGTCAAGGCCTGTACGCTGGATGCCGTCCAGTATGAGCCGGAAATCAGCGGCGTCTTCAGTTTAAAGGAATTTAAAAAGGGGAGCCGGGGGCTTGGACCTGAGGAAAAGCGGCTGCGCTATGCGCTGAGCCGTGCCGAATCGCTGCGACAAAAATGGATTTCAGAAAGGAGAGGATAAATGCTGCACGGTTACGGCGGACACATTCTGCGGGTGGATTTGACCTCCGGACGGATTCAGCGGGAAAAAACAGATCCCGCTTATATGCTCGATGTCATCGGCGGCCGCGGATTGAATTCAACCCGCCTGTATGAAGAATTGAAGCGGGATGTCGACCCCCTTTCCCCGGAAAACATGCTGCTGATCGGTGTCGGTCCCCTGACCGGCACGCTGATGGCGGCCTCCGCCTTTATGACCATTTCCGGCAAGTCGCCGATGACGGGCATTCTGGGCGATTCGGCGGCCGGCGGCCACTTTGGGGCTGAAATCAAACAGGCCGGCTACGACCAGATTGTGATGACCGGCCGCAGCGCCGCACCCTGCTATCTTTTGATTGCCGATGGGCAAGTTGAAATTCGGGATGCCTCCCAACTGTGGGGCCGGGATATCTGGCAGACGACTTCCGCCATCCGCCGCGAGCTCAATGACAACGCCGTTCAGGTCGCCGCTATCGGCCCGGCTGGTGAAAACCTGGTCAAATATGCGACGGTGGCCTGCAATAATTCCCGTATGTGCGGCCGCACCGGCATGGGGTGTTTATTCGGTGCCAAGCAATTGAAAGCTGTGGCCGTGCGGGGCCGGCGACGTCTGACCCTGGCGGACCCGCCGGGTTTTCTCGAACTTTGCCGCGAACTGGATCAGCGCATCATGATCCATCCGGAATATGAAAAACGCAAGGCCTTGGGATCCACACTGCTGATGAAAGCCTTGAACGGTATCGGGATTTTACCCACCAACCATTTCCAGCAGGGCCTGTGCGCGTACGTGGACCGGGTCAGCGGCGAAGTTCTGGCCGCTAAATACAAGGTCAAAAACAAAGCCTGCTACAACTGCAATCTGCATTGCTCACGCTATTACCTCACCGACGAGGTCGAGGCCGAAGGCCCGGAGTTTGAAACCCTTTGCAGCTACACCTCCCGCATCGGAAACGACGACTTGAAATTCGGTCTCAGGATGAACGCCTTTTTGAATCGCATGGGGATGGATTCCCTCAGCTCCGGCGAGACCATCGGCTGGGCTATGGAGTGCGTTCAAAGGGGGTTGCTTGGCAAAGATGACTTCGATGGCCTCGATTTCACCTGGGGCAACCGTGAGACCGTTGAAAAGCTGCTGAATATGATCATCCACCGCGAGGGCATCGGTGACGCCTTTGCGGAAGGCACCCGCAGCCTGGCCCGGCGCTTCGGCCGGGGCTCCGAGGAGTATGCCTTTCATGTCAAGGGACTGGACATGATTTGCGGCGATCCACGCGGCATCAAAGCCTTCGGGTTAACTTACGCCATTGCTTCGCGGGGCGGCGATCACCTGCGGGCCGAACCTTTTTTTGAACTGACCGAACGCTATGATGAAGCTGAAAAACGCTGGGGCATCCGCGAGATAGCCGATCGGTTGGCCGACAAGGGTAAGGCTGTTTTGGTGGAGCACACCGAGCGCCAGGCCCTGCTCACCGACTGCCTGACCATATGCAAGAACATCGGCTTGAGCATGGATGTTATGGATTTTGATTTTGCCTCACGGTTGTTGACCGCCGGTACCGGCCTGAAATTTACGCCTCAAAAAGTCGATGAAACCTTGAAAGGTGTGATCGACCGGGACCGCAAAATGAATATCGATTTCGGTGTGGAGGCCGACCAGGATACCCTGCCCAAGCGCTTTACCAGCGAACCGTTAAAGGAAGGCGCCTCCAAGGGACAGGTGGTGCCGGTTAAGCGCATGGTCAAAGAGTACTACAAGATTAAGGGCTGGAGTGAGAAGGGGGTGCCCAAAGATTGAGCGCGGGCGCTTAATGTGAGTTGTTTGTTGTGTGTTGGTCCGGATAGCGAGGTACGGGGAATAGGCCTAGGCCAAAGCGCAGAGAGCATAGGGTTAAGCTCATAGCTCGCAGCTGATAGTTCATAGGTTAAAGGACAAAGGTTAAAGATGGCTCATAGCCCTTAGTAATTTGATCGGAAATGCAATGAAGGGCATGACCAAGAAAGGGGCTAAAAAAGACTAAAAGGGGAGCAGCGCAACATGCGCTGCTCCCCTTACGATTTTTGCCGACAAGGGTATAGTTAACCAACCTTAAACGCTGGACCCTTGTCCTCTGTTTTGTCCTGCCATAGTCAGGTTTAAAGCGTGACGAATATGAAAGTCTGAAAGGCGCAGGAAAAGACCTTTCACCTTTCGCCTTTGACCTTTAACCTTTTAGTTATGTTTCCTTCTCAAACTCTATCAGCGAATGGCCGTAGCGATGCGAGGAGAAGTCTGCGCCGCAGGCGGCGAAATAGCGACTCCAAAACAGTTCGATAGAGTTGAATTTTTTTGAATCAGCTGCGCTGGCGCCGGCCACATAAACCTTGACATCGTTGAGCCTGGGGATGAGGTTCTGCTTTTGGCGGTCCTTGATAATGCCGGCGATGTATTCATCTGTGATTTTGACCCGGTCAAAATTGTATTCTTTTGAATCCTGGACCATGTCGGAAAGAAGAATCAGGATTTTTTGACGCTTTTCGCCATGGAAGATATTATCGGCGATATTCAGAGAGTTAATTATCTCTGTTCGCGGCGTGCCGTGTTTGAGAGACAGCAGCTTTCTCCATCTCATCTTTAATATCTTTTTTCGTTTTGGTCAGGTTTTGTTCGAAAGCAATGCGGTTGACCCAAATACTTTGTTCCGGAATTTCAGCATCTACAACCGGCTTGAAATCAATGTAAGACCGGCCGGTGATGGTGCCCACGATAATGCGATCGCCCTGCTGAAGATCTTGATAGATTTTTTCAAACGCATTGCGATATACCGTTCGCCGGGCCTGGTTGGTGCTGCCCGACATATCGACAAATACCGTGATCACCCGTGGACCTTTTTTGTCCTTGCCGAACTTCCACACGGCGTCGCTTTTTCCTTCCACGGAGCTCAATAACATCAGATTGCTGAGAACAATGACACACAAGATTTTTAGACTCCACCGCTTCATTGGAGTGTACCTCCTCAACTCCCGTTAAAGGGCTTGTTGTTTGTTATTGGCCGGATGCCTGAATACGCAACTGGGTGGTGGCATCCAGCATTTTTTTCACTTTCTTGGCATGGTCTTCTTTTTCGAAGGCCAGGATCACCTCATGTTCCCGTTCAAACGATTTGGGTTTCTCATGATCAGGACGTTCACGCTGATTGATTTTGCGATAGTAATAGATGTTTTCCTGTGTTTGCTGGTGAATCCGGTTGATCTTTTGTTCCTGCTCGGTAACAATTTTATTATACCTGGCCTCGATGGTGCGCATGGCTTTATTGATCTGGTTGGTTTTGCGGTGCAGATGCTCCAGCAACGGATCTTTATCATGGGCAAAATAGGAGCACAGCGTGGCTGCGGCTGAGAATAACCATATTCAGGCCGACGAATGCAGCGCCGATAAATTTACTGCTGCCGAAACTGCCGATCGCACCGGCGGTGTTGAGATCACCCAGGTACTGGACCCGCACGTAGCCGATGGCCATCAGGCCGCCGATGGTTAACATAAGCAGCGTTCCCACGCCGATGCCGTTCTTCCACCACGGCACGGATCCTCTCTTGATGAGAATTCCCATGGCATGGGCGATCCACGGGATGGCTGCGGCCACGCCGAGCGCCATGATCCAGGTAAATATCTGGCTTTCACCAAACACTGAGAAAGCCAGCGAATTCATGGGAATTTCACCCAGCACAAAAAGAAACATCAAAACATAGTACTTGCCCCTGGACAGCTCCACACTGGGTTCGCTGCGCTCAATTTTTTTGGAGTGGGCATCATAGTCCTTGGAGATTCGCTCATATTCCTTGAGCAGGGGTTTGTGCTTGCCGTTGAGGATCTCCAATTGAGGCTCATATTTGGTCATTACCTGCCGGGCCTCGTTATTGGCCATGGCCATGCATTCCTGCTCGAATTGGGAGAAATTCGGGTCATCTATTCCGGGAATATTATTCTTCGCATCGGTAATAGCGTTTTGTTGAACTTCTTTCTTGGTGTACATTACTTGTCTCCTCCCTGGTTAGAAATATGGGCTGCAATTTAAAAGCCTCAAAATTCGGTGCAACCCGATATGCCCTTAAGACCGGCCCTGATATCGTCATATCATTTACCGCAGATAGCCCGCCGGCATTATGGGCACAACCAAACTCGATAGAAACACATTTCAAATGAATTTATCGGCACATATGATTTTTCCTTTAGAAAATTAAAAAGATTGATTTGAAATGTTTAAAAAAAAGTTATAGGTAATATCAAAAAAGGGGGGGGCTATTATGAGAAATGGGGTCGAGGAAATCTCACGGAAGATTTTGGACACCTATCGGGGAAAAACACCCGGTTCGCAGACCCACCAGGAAAAGGCCGCCAGGTATCTGCCCGGCGGCGACACCCGGGCGGCGACCTATTTTGCGCCTTATCCTGTTTATATGGAAAGAGGCCGGGGATGCTATCTTTACGATGTCGATGGCAATGAGTATCTCGACATGCTGGGCAATTACACCTCACTCATACACGGGCATGCTTTTCCGGCGATTGTCGAAGCCATCAGGGAGCAGGCCGTCGATGGAACAGTCTTCGGTTCGGCCGGCGCCATCCAGTATCAGCATGCCGAACATCTTTGCCGCCGTATTCCGGGCCATGGATATGATCCGCTACTGCAATTCGGGAACCGAAGCCACTCTGTTCGTCATACGGGCGGCCCGCGCGTTTACCGGCAGAGATGGCATTATCAAAATGGACGGCGGGTACCACGGCGGCCACGACCTGGCGGAGGTCAACATTTTGCCGGATATCGAAACCGATGGTTCTCCCAGGGCGTCCGTCCGTGCCGGAGTTCCGGCCAGCGTGCTGCAGGAGGTTCGAGTCGTCCCCTTTAACGATTTGGCGGCGGTCGCCTCGCTTCTAGAAACTGACGCCGACCGGATTGCGGCCATCATTGTGGAGCCGGTTCTCGGTGCCGGCGGCGTAATTCCGCCTCAAAAAGGCTATCTTGCAGGCTTGCGTGAGCTGACCGATCGTTTCGGAGTGCTGTTGATATTTGACGAAGTAATCACCCTCCGGCTGAGCACCGGCGGCATGCAGAAGCTGAGCGGTGTGACGCCGGACCTGACGAGCCTCGGCAAAATTATCGGCGGCGGTCTGCCGGTGGGCGCCTTCGGGGGCAGGGCGGACATCATGGGCCGTTTCGATCCGGCTCACCCGCAGGCCATCTTCCATTCCGGCACCTTTAATGCAGCCAACCTGGTGATGGCCGCCGGGCTGAGTGCGCTTTAAAAGCCCTCGACAAGGCGGCCATTGATCGGATCAACGCTTTGGGCGAGCGGTTAAAAGAAGGCTTCAGCGACGCTTTCAAACAGGCCGGTTTGCGAGGGCAGGTCACCGGCATCGGATCCCTGAATCAGATTCACTGGTGTGACGGGCCCCTTAACAATGCCCGCGAAACCGGTCGCGCATTGGCAGCCGCCGGGGAATTGCCGGGTTTGCTGCACCTGGCAATGATGAATCGTGGAATATATTCCGCCAAGCGGGGAATGTTTGTCATTTCCACCCCCATGACCGATAACGAGATCGACAAGGCGACGGCGGCCTTCGCAGAAGCACTGAATATGCTCACGCCCTATATTGCTGCCAGGTTCCCGCAGCTGGTTGCTGAATGATGGCCCCGTAAAAAGTCTTCAAACCGACCTGCCGGACCTGATCCCGTATCCAGAACGTATTGATTTTACTGGATTCCGACCTTCGCCGGGACGACTAAAGACTCAGCCGTCCGGTATTCCAGAGCGCAACCGCACTGTAGGTTCTCGCCCAGAAATCGGCTTTTTCTTCGGCCGGATACCTGAAAAAATCCTGGGTCCAGTTGAAAGAAGGATTTTGGTACATGTCCCGCAAAACATTGGCAATATGCTTGGGCTTCCAGTTGGCGTGGATCAGAAAATCATAAACAAATCCCATTAATTTCTGAGGTTGAAGCGCCGCGGGATTGGGATGGTGCAGGATGTCCTTCGTCCAGTCGGGGAGGTTTTCCTCTCGGCGGGCACTCTCCAGGGCATATCCCCGAGCCATATCCGGCTGGCTTTCAAAATCCCGGTGAAACCGGTAGAGATCGGATGATTCGTATTCCCCGATAAAATCGATTAACGTTTCATTGGAGCAGGGGATGTAACCCGAAAACCGCTGGGCGTGGCGGGCGGCTTTCTCCAGATCCCACATGCAATCCAGGATTAGATCCAGATCGGTTTCCTCGTCGGCAACCCGGCCGTCAAAGTAGGTCCCGACGACATCGACCAGGGGTGGCTGATGATATTGACCGTGTTTTTCCTGATTTTTTTTGTGCAGGCTGAAAGGGCTTCGAATGCAACGCATAAATGGAGAGCCTTCACTCCAGGAGTTGTCGAAATTGATGCAGCGATCATAGCTGTCGGCAATCGAAACGGGCAATAACCCCTTGGAATTATTATCCTGAAACCTTTTCATGGTGAGCAGGGAGATATATTCCGCCAGCTTGGTAAGCCCGCTGAACACCGCGGCGGCATCCAGCGACACGCCGTACCATCGTCTGATGTCATGGGGATCGACAAATCTGCAGGCCTTAATCAGATCTTCTTCCAGATAACCGATTTGCTTCAACCTGTCCGTTGCCCGATATCCCAGGAGGTTCTGAAACAGGATATGGCCGCCGGAGGGCGTGTAGTCCAACAGGTAGGGAATCCCCCTGGAACGTAAGAGATCTTCTAAAAAGCCGATGACGGAAAAGATCTGTTTGAAATAGGTCCGTTGGCTGGCCTTATCCACGTACAACTTGTGGTTTTCGCCGGCCATGAAAATTTCGAAGTCCAGCGGCATGAGCACGGACTGAGACTTTTGCCCGATAACCGGAATATGGACCTGGAGACCTCTTTGGGCGGTGAGCTTTTCGAGCCGATCAACCGGCTCTGCAATTGCAGGAAAAATCGGATCTCGTGCCTCGCCGGCAAGTTCATTTCCGGCTGCGATGAGAAAGTGGCTGAATTGATAACAATTTTTTAAGCGGTCAATCACCCGCTGATAATATTCTTGGGCATTCATAAATTCCCTTTCTTTGCAAGACAGCTTCCCGGAACCTGTGGTGCAGCGTATCCTTCATCATCAAGGGTTGGCTTCATTCCGCTCCAATGCGGGCACCTTTTTCAGCTACTGAGCGCTTCATGAAGAGCACGAGAGGCACCAGGGCAAGTACAATCACGGCGAACACCCAGAAGCAGTCAAAATACGCCAGCGACGATGCCTGCTGCCGGCGCAGGATAGCGAGACCTTGCCAGGCCATTTGTCCAGACAGGGATGGATCGCCGGTCTGCCCCAGAAAAAACGTGCGCAAATGATGGATAAAGGCGTGTACCGCCGGGTTGAATGGATCGAGGTACTCTCCCAGACGCAGGGTGTGAAATTGGTCAAGACGCTCGTGAAGTGTCTGGGCCAGTGACGTTCCCACGCTGCCCCCTTCCGTGCGCAACAGGCTGAGCAGACCGACCGCGGCTCCGCGCAGCTTTTGAGGTGTATACAGGTAGGCGGCAACGTTCAGCGGAGCAAAGCACATCGAAAGGCCCATAACCGTCAGAACCCTGGGCAAAACCACAAATCCCGGGCTGATGCTCAGATTCATTTGCGACATCCAGTAGTTGCCGGCCCCCATGACGAGCAGACCTGACAGGATGATCCAGCGTGCGTCCTTTCCCCGGCCGAGCAGGAAGGCGATGACGGGCATCAGGAGAATCGCAAACAGGCCCGCCGGCGACATGACCAGTCCCGCGTTCAGCGCGTCATAGCCGAAAAGCGACTGCAGCAGGGCCGGCAGCGTCGTACTTGCCCCATAGAGGACCGCGTAGGCAGAGAAGATAAGGATGCAGGAAACGAGGAAGTTGCGTTCGCCCAACGGCCGTAAGTTGACCACGGGTTTAAGGTGGCGCATTTCCCGGATGATCAGGCCGGCCAGGGCCAGCAGGAAAAGGATCAACAGCGTCTGCACTCTCCAGGATGGGTCGTCCAGCCAGTCCCACTCCTGCCCCTTGCTGAGCATCACTTCCCAGCAGGCCATCGTGACCAGAAGAAGTCCCAGACCGAGCGAGTCGAACTGAAGCGGTTCTTTCTTCAATTCGGCGCGCTGAGTCCGCAGGTATTCGGGGTCTTGCAGCAGGGCATAGCAGCCTGCCAAAGCCAGAATGCCGATCGGGACATTGATATAGAATGTCCACCGCCAGGAGTAATTGTCGGTGATCCAGCCGCCGAGGGTAGGACCGAGCACCGGTGCAACGAGCGCGGCAAGGCCGAACAGCGTCATCGCCGCACCTTGCTTCTCCTGTGGGAAGGCGTCAAGCAATACCCCCTGGCTGCAGGGCTGCAGACCGCCGCCGGCCAGGCCCTGGAACACGCGGAATATGATTAGTTGGGTCAGGCTGGTAGACATACCGCACAAGGCGGAGCTGAGGGTGAAGACGGTGATCGACAGCAGGAAGTAGTTGCGGCGGCCGAGGTGGGAGGCCAGCCAGCCGCTGATCGGCAGAACGATGGCATTGGCTGCGAGGTAGCTCGTGATGACCCATTCGCCGTCATCGACGGTGGCCGAGAGGCCTCCGGCGATGTATCGCAGGGCAACCACGGAGATAGTTGTATCCAACACCTCCATGAAAGTCGGCACCACAACAATGGCGGCGATCAACCAGGGGTTCACCGCCGAGCGGCCCGGGACGAATGCAAGCGTTGTGTCGCTCACGGATTCGCCTCCCCATTGCTTCCGGACGTCGCGCTGCCGGGTGGGGCCGGAGGCACATACGGCTGTAAGATTTTTCCGGCATTCGGTCCGGTCGGCGGTTCCCTATAGTAAACGTAAGGCACCACCGACAGGCCGATGAACAGAGGAGTTTTTGCGGGATCATAGTCTATTAATTCGATCCGCACCGGCAGCCGCTGTACAACTTTGACAAAGTTGCCGGTTGCGTTTTGCGGCGGCAATAATGCCAGGGTCGAACCGGTCCCCATCGTGAACCCCGAGATGCGACCTTTGAAAATATGTTGTTCTCCATACATATCCGTATATAGATCGGCACGTTGGCCGATGCGCAGGCCGGCGAGTTGGGTCTCCTTGAAATTCGCATCCACCCAGACCTCCCGCAGCGAGCGAATCGCCATCAGACCTTGGCCTACTTCCACATTGTTGCCGGGGTTGACATTGCGCCGGGTGATGACGCCGTCTATCTCCGCTGCGACGTCACAGTAACCAAGGTTCAGCCTGGCCACCTCCAGGTCGCGCTCCGCCTGTTGGACCTTCGCCTCTGCCTGTTTGACCTCTGGGGCTTCTTCCGCCAGCTGGGCGAAGAGAAGATCGATATTTCCATGGGGCGCACGTTGCATGAATTTGTCCAGCATTTGCTGGGGGGTTTCTTCAAAGGAATGAAAAATGCCGAGCTGGGCCGCACTCTGGATTAAATCCGCTTGCGCCTGAAGGACCGCAGAGAACGTCTGATCGAGATCGGGCGGCACCTCTGCCAGGCTTTCGCCCTTTGGCGGCACCGCTGGCAGCCCTAAAGCGGCTCTAATCTGATAGACATTTTCCAGCGCCACCTTGACCTGTGCCTCGGCAACCGAGACAGCCTCCTGCCGCTGCTCATACTGTTCCCGGCTCATGGCGCCGGCAGGAAGAAGGCGCTTGGCACGGTCGAACTCGGCTTGCGCCCGAATCAAAACGGCTTGCCGGGACCTCAGGTCGGCAACCTTAGCCGCCAATAAATCGACCTGGTTGTGCACTTCTTCCATTGCGCGCTGAAGCCTCCAGCGTTTGTTCCTGGCTTCCGCCAAGGTTCCGCGCGCCAGAGCCTTGGCTGCCAACAGATCGGCCTGAGCCTTCTGCAGTGCAGCTTGCTTCACCTCGACCTGATCTTCATAGGGTTGTTTGTCAAGTTCAACGAGTAAGTCGCCTTTATGCACCCTGTTATTATCGTCAACCATTACCTTCATGACCTGCCCGGCTACACGGGCGGCGACGAAGGTTACATGGCCGTTGACGTAGGCGTCATCTGTCGAAACGGTGTTGAAAGCTCGAATCGCCGCCGGTATGGCGAAATACAGCGCAACCGCCAATGCCACAATTCCGGCGCTTCCTTTGAGCACCCAGCGTTGTCTTCTGCTGCGGTGCCCTTCAGGCCCCGCAGGAGGGGCCGGAGCGTCTCCCGGCGCTGTGCCGGATGCCGAATCGGTTGCGGCCGGCTCCTTGACTAAAGGAATTTTCTCCGCAACCCTGGTTTCCGTACCATTTCTGGTTTTACTATCTTCCCGGGGCATCCCCGCGCCTTTCTCCCGCAAAATGCTGCGGGCTGATTTTAAATTGGGGCCTTATTCCAACATTGAAAGCCTGGCCTTCTGGGCCAGGATTCTTTACTTATGCATCAGGGTGGGGCTGTAGATAAAATTTGTCAATAGGGTGGACCATGTATTTTCACCCAATAAAAATCAGGCCATACCAAATGAATCTGATGTTTCACCAGGATTTAAATCGGTAGATGGAAACCATAGGAAGAAGGGGCGGAATAATTTCCGCCCCCATGCAAAAGAAGACCCGACCAAACATAGCTCAAGATCTCAGCAAGACACAACGAGCAAAGCAACGTGTTTGGCTTATGAACGATTGGTCAGGTAATACAGAAAGCAGCAAGAGATATGCCAAATCTCGCTGAATAGTCTAAATATAATAATTTCAGTTAGATAGGGAATTTACAGCTGCCACGTTAACTCCAGAAATATGAAAAGCAGTCAATAAAATTGTTACAAAATCTTCCTATTTCCGACAATCCTCCCGGCTTTGGGTTTTGATTTGATAAAGCTTTCCAGCAACTTCATCAAGGGCATATCACCGGGAAATCCACTTTCAAATGGTTGAGTTGAAATTGTCAATTATAGTTTCCCGCTGAACGCCAACAGGCTTGACCGAACAATGTATTTTAGCGTATTTATGACAGACACAGCGCAGGTGATCATTCTTCCCTTTGCTCTGCAAGGGCGACATATTCCGAGCATAGCATCGAAAAGTTCAGGAGGTCATTCGATGGAACAACCTAAAATTGCGGTGATTGGGGTCGGGGCAACCGGCACGGTATTGGCGGCAGCGCTTCTCAGTAAGTATCCCGAAACGGTTATCGTGGGGCGCAATCCCGCTGTGGGTGAAACACTCTTATCTGCGGGTATTCATGTTTCCGGAGCAATCACTTACCAAGCGCCGGTAAAAAATCTCGTCTCAGGAATAAAAGACCTCAAGGGTTATGATCCGGATCTGGTTTTTCTTGCCACCAAGACCTTCCATCTCGACCGGGTGCTAAAGGAAATCGAAGATGTGTACCGGCCCGGCCTCAAAATAATTTCCACCCAAAACGGTCTGGGAACCGAGGACCTGATTGCAGGAAAATTCGGCTCCGACGCTGCCTTGCGGATGTCTTTAAATTATGGCGTTTCATTAAATGGTCCGGGACGGGCCCAGACAGCTTTTTTTAATCCTCCGAACCATCTGGGCGCATTGACTCCGGAAAATCGTGCTCCGGGGCTGCAAATCGCCGGTGTTCTCACGGACTGTGGTTTGGAAACGGAATATGTCGATGATATCAGGCTGTATGTGTGGAAGAAAATGATTATGAAATGCACCATGGCCTCCATCTGCGCAGTCACCGACAAAACCATCAAAGATGCCCTGGAATTTGAACCGACCAGGGAAATTGCCGATGCCTGTTTTAAGGAGGCGCTTGCCGTAGCCAGAGCCATGGGGTACGATCTGGGTGAGGGGTATCTCGCGCAAGCTCTGGGATATTTGGAAAAAGTAGGCCTACACCGGGATTCCATGTGCAATGATATCGATAATAAAGCACCGACCGAAATTGATTTTCTGGGAGCCAAAATTGTCGCCTATGCCCGCCGGAAGGGTATTGCGACCCCGTTTTATGTGGCCATGACCAATTTGGTTAAGGCCATCGAAGATAATTACCTTGAATGATTTTTTCATCCGATGCATTGCACCGTCTGCGTTTCAGCCTACATGCAAAGATCGAAAGGTTGCTCTAATTTTAAACGGGAAAAAATCATGGCGTTTCGCTCAAAACTAAAAATTCGCTTTGGTGATATCGACCGCGCGGGGATCGTCTATTATCCGAGGTTCATGCATTACTTCCACGTTGCGCTGGAGGAATTTTTCGCCGGCGTGTTAGGGATAGAGTATCATACTGTGGTTGATGTTCACCGCATCGGCTTGCCAACCGTACATCTGGAAACGGACTTCATCCGGCCCTTCAGTTATGGCGACAATATCGAGGTGGAAGTGAATGTGCTTAAAATCGGGCGCACCTCAATTACCTTCGGTTATCGTGCGTTCAAAGGGGGAGAGGCCGATCCCAGGATTGTCGGCCATAATGTAACGGTCTGTCTGGACATGGATAGTTTTCAGAAAATGGATATTCCGGACTGGTTTAAGCAGCTGCTCGAGCAACAGCTGATCGCCTTCAAATGATATTGTTTGTTGCCGGTTGAGCCCGATCCGGCATTACTTGTTAAATAAGATTTTAAACTGCACGCCGTAGCCGTCGGAAGAAATTCTTACGATCTCGCCGGTAACCATCAAAAATTCATCTGCGGTCGGCAGCTTAATTGTTAATGCAATCTCCTGCCCCAGCGTCAGCTTCTTTTTGGTATAGATAAAAGCGCCCCCGGGGCTGAGATCCTGCACCGATGCGCTGAACATGCTGTCGATGGTCTCGCATTTGGCTGTCAGCAGCTGATTCTTGACAAAGGATTTCCTTGAGCCATTCCGTTGATAGTATCTTTCTTCTTCTCTTTGAGTAACGTTTGATTGCGCCATGACTGAAATCCTTAGCCAAAAATAAACAATTAGTTTGTGTTCAAGTTGTTGGCAAAACCCAGCAACATACCTCTTGATTTTGGAGACATTTCCCGAAATTGCATGCCCAGGGCGATGGCCGATTCATGCCCGATATCGATTTGCCGGCTCCAGATGACTTTGCCCGAAACATTGACCGTAAAATCCTCACTCGGCAAACTGATCTGGACGTTGGCATCTTTGATGCCGTCATTCAATGCTGGGTGGTCCCGGTATTCCGAATCGAGGACGACGCAGATGCCCCCGATCGATATATCCCTGGAATATCCTTTCAGGTTCAGGGGCGGGTTGCCGTTTGATCCCGCCTGGATCTGCAAATGAACTTTTACCGGAACCGGCTGACGACTTCCCATCCGCATCTTTACTCCATTTTCCTTTTCTTCAAGGCCGGACTGGGTTTCGAATAATTCAGCCAACCCATCTTCAACTTCGGGACATTTAACACATACTTTCATTAAATTTATCTTCGATATTTTAATAAGCTCGGTTTCGGAGATCGTTTCCACATATGACGTGGAAAGCCGCTTTTCCTCAAACGGATAGATATCACCGAAGAAATCATTTTCAGATAAATGAAAAGTGGATTTCTTGTATACGAGTTCATTGTCCGTATTGACGGGTTGAAAAGTTGTCGCCCGCAAAGCCCCGGAGACGATAAAATATAAAGACGTTTCCTCATCGCCCACTTTTTTCACCATTCTGCCGGCCGGCAGTCGAATCTTTGCCAGGGGATATAAAATGGATACAATCGCAGAATATGACAGATTGGAGAAGAATGCGTTGACCGGGGCCGAATGACGGCCGTTTTGGCTGGTCGTGGTAAAAAATTGCCTGATTTCCTCCGTATCTGAAGGTTGGCGTAATTTCCACTGCATGCTTTTGGATACTATTGCCTGCAGTGTCATTCCCGAGTCGATGAAAAGATTGGCAGCTTCTTCATAAGATTCGATCGCGGCCTGAGGCGATTTTTTTATGACCAGCAGGTCGGCATACGCTCTGAGCAAAGCAGGATCATTGGGAAAAATCCGGAGTACATTTTCAAACTCCGTTTTGGAGTCGATCCTGATTGAACCATCAATAATCTGCGCAGCGATGCTTATCTGGTTGAAGACGTTTGGTTTTCGATCTGTTGCCATGCCGCAATTCAGAAGTCATTCAAAATGTTAAATTTTCTATGGGTCTTGTCCGATTCAAACTCCACTATTTGCTTATCGGTATCATTGGGGAAATTCTTGAGGTGAAAATGGTTGCGGAATGTGGGGCTTCGGTGGAAAAACGAATGTCGAATGACGAATGGCGAATGAAGGAATTCTATCTATTTAATAGATTTGGGATTCGATTGTTTCTTTATCTCATGTGAAGATTTTTGTCATTTCGCTTCCGGCAAAATATCTTCCGACAATCCCAACCCTTCAACCAGAATAGATCGGTAGGTCGCAATGACCTCGTCTTTGTAATTGCTGTCTATTTGCGGCGGGGTCTGGGCAAGCATTATGCCGCTTTTAAGAATACAGGCTGTGAGCTGTTCGGATTTTTTAAACGTGATGCCCAAGCGGCCCGCTGATTTTAACTGCAGACCCCGGTCTTTAATGAGCGCGCCAAGCTTTCCCATGTCCAGATCAATTCTCCTGGCAGGGGAAAGCACAAAATTGCGCCGGCCGTCCCGGGCACAAGTCTCTTCAAAGAACCGGTCTTTAACCGCCCTCGGTTCACCGTCCGGTTTGGCACCGCACACCCGGCAGGATTCCAAGGACGGGATGTCCAGAATATTAAACTCAAATTCCCTCAGATCAATATACAGCAGTTTGTTATACAGCTTGGGTTGTTGTCCGATCAGCACCCGGACGGCCTCGGATACCTGTACCGCAGAAACAATGCCGAGGATCGAAGGATGCACGCCGACCAATCCGCAAACCGGCAGGTCCTCATCTTTAAGCCCGGGCATAAAACACTCCAGGCAGAAAGTCTGACCGGGCAGGATGGTGGATACGTTGCCGAAGGCTTCTATCGCGGCACCGAAGACATACGGGACTTTCAGCTTGTTGCAGACGCGATTCACGATATAGCGCGGCTCAGGCCGATCCAGGCCGTCGATCACCACATCCATCCCGGAAATCAAGTCTTCAGCGTTCATGGAATTTAATGATTCCGGCACCGGATCCAGGGATACGTCGGGATTAAGGCGGCTTAATTTATCAAAGGCCACTTCCACCTTGGGCTTCCCGATGGATTCTGTGTCGTAGAGATGCTGGCGGTGCAGGTCCGATCGGGAGACGATGTCGCGATCGACGAATCGAAGGTATCCGATGCCCATGCCCACCAGTTTGAGTGCCGCCGGAGAGCCCAAACCGCCCACCCCGATGAGGCAGACTTTTGCGTTGCGCAGCTTCAGCTGCCCGTCATAGCCAATATCGGCCAGAACGATCTGCCGCGCGTACGTGTCCAGTTCCTGATCTGTAAGCTCTTTTTGCATCGTTGGTCGCCTTAGTTGTGATCCAAAACCTTCATTTCTGGTAACGGAGAGTTAGAGGGGACAATCTCGCTATCTTGTAACGATTGAATATTGATCCGCCGGAGGCGGAAAGGTATTTTTTTGATTCTAAAAAGGACGGAGCAGCACGCTGCGCGTGCGACATCCACAAATATTCAATTTACAATCTTCAATTTTCAATTCCGGCTTAGCCGGGTTAGGATATCACTATCCTCTTTTCCTTCGATTGTAAACGTAGTTTTTTCAATATCGAGGTTAACGGATCTATGAACGAAAACTGTTATTTTACGCTTCTTGACAATTTCATTTTTGCACTAATTATATGGAAAAAAATTTTTATCAGATTATACACAACGATATAAATCATTGCTGCATACTGGCCCGGGACTCTGCCCAATTGACCCTGTACGGCAGTTTGAGAATCAAGCCTAAAAAGGCAAATGCAGAATTAATTATGACGCTGTGTATAGCAGGAGGCTTAGAGCAAAATGACCGTCAGAACCGAAACCCATGAATTCAAAACCGAAGTTAAACAATTGCTGAAATTGATCGTCAATTCCCTGTATTCCAACAAGGAAATTTTTTTGCGGGAACTTATTTCAAACGCATCGGATGCCATCGACAAACTGCGTTTCAGGGCCCAGACCGAAGAGGGCATTCTGGGCGACGACACGGAATTTAAAATCATCATCGAACGGGATGCCATCAAAAACACGCTGACGGTTGAGGACAACGGGATCGGTATGACCTATGACGAAGTGTTGGAAAATATCGGAACCATCGCCAAAAGCGGCACCAACAGCTTTCTGGAAGCCATGGCCAAGCTCCACAAGGACGACACGCTCACCCCGGAGTTGATCGGCCAGTTCGGGGTCGGTTTCTACAGCGCCTTCATCGTGGCCGAGAAAGTAACCTTGCTGACCAGAGCCGTGGGCGAGGACAAGGCCGTCCTTTGGGAATCCCACGGCGACGGGGAATTTACCATCGCCGAGGCCGCGAAGGACGGCCGGGGTACGCGCATTACCCTTGAGCTGAAAAAAAAGGAAGAAGGCGACCAGGATTTCACCGACGAATGGACGATTCGGGAGATCGTCAAGCAGCATTCCGACTTCGTGGCATATCCCATCGTAATGGAGGTGGAAAAGGACGAGCCCATCCCGGATGCAGAACAGATCAAGGATAAGGACGGCAAACCGATCGGAAAAACTACCCGCAAGGTGGTGAAAGAAGAAACCCTCAATTCAATGAAGGCCATCTGGGCTAAGAACAAGACCGACATCACCGATCAGGAATATGAGGAATTCTACCGTCATATCAGCCATGACTGGAATCCTCCGCTGGAAAAGCTT
The DNA here is from genome assembly GCA_963769935.1 of uncultured delta proteobacterium. Lineage (GTDB taxonomy): Bacteria > Desulfobacterota > Desulfobacteria > Desulfobacterales > JAFDCJ01 > JAFDCJ01. The sequence continues at coordinate 114,665 of CAVYNY010000034.1, forward strand.
CATCTCAAATTGGAGGGAACCACGGAATACACATCCCTGCTTTACATTCCGTCCCAGGCCCCGTTTGATCTGTTCAACCCGGAATATAAACACGGTGTGCAGCTTTACAGCAGGCGCGTGTTCATCATGGATGACTGCCGGGAGCTGATGCCGGAATACTTCCGATTTGTCAAAGGGGTTGTGGATGCGCCGGATCTGAATCTCAACGTCAGCCGCGAAATCCTGCAACAGGATCGCCTGGTGCGCAACATCAGACGCAATCTGGTGCGAAAACTGTTGGATCTGTTAAAGGATATGGATCCGGATAAGTATGAAAAATTCTGGCAGGAATTTGGCGCTGTGCTCAAACTCGGTGTGCATACCGATATTGAAAATAAAACCAGAATTGCCGACCTGCTGCGTTACAAAACCACCAAGTCAGACGGCAAGTGGCGGTCACTGCAGCAATACGTCAAGGACATGCCGCCGGAACAGAAAGAAATCTATTACATCACCGGAGAAAACACCGCGGCGTTGATCAACAGCCCGCTGCTCGAACAGCTCAAGTCGAAAGATTTCGAAGTGCTGCTGATGACCGATCCGATCGATGAATGGGTTACGCAGGCACTCGCTGAATACGACGGCAAAAAATTGAAAAGCGCCGAAAAGGGCGACCTTGAACTCGATAAGGTTGATGAAGACAAAAAAGGCAAGTATGAAACTTTGTTCAAGCATATCCGGGTGCAGCTGGAAGATGCCGTCAAGGAAGTTCGCCCGTCCAGCCGGCTGACCAAGTCCGTTTCCTGCCTGTCGGGCAATGCCTTCGACATGAGCGGTTACATGGAAAAGATTCTCAAGTCGGCCGGTCAGAAGTTGCCTGAAAATAAACGGGTGCTGGAACTCAACATGGACCACCCGGTCATGGAGAAAATCCGCGGCATGTTTGAAGCCGATAAAAACGATCCGAAATTAAGCGATTACATCCACTTGCTGTTCGATCTGGCGGTCATCGGCGAAGGCGGCAAGCTGGATGATCCTTCCAAATTTTCTAAATTGATCGGAGACTTAATGGCGGATAATTAACTGAGTAGCTTGCAGCTATCCCCTTCCCAGTTCGGCAGCCACGGCTTGTCCGATTTTATCGATGGTATAGGGTTTTTTGACATAAGCCCCGGCCCCCAGGCGCTGCGCTTCTTTGACTCGCCAGGTCTCCGAAAAGCCGCTGGCAATGATGGCTTTTTGATCGGGTTTGTGCCTGAGAATCATCTTGTAGGTTTCAAGTCCGTCGATGCCGGGATCCATGATCATATCCAGGACGATGAGATCGGCTGAATTGTTTTTGATGTATTCAACGGCTGCTTCACCGCTGGGCACGGAACTGACGCTATATCCTATCTTGTTGAGCATCAAGGTTGCGATTTGTCGCTGCTGCTCGACATCGTCTACGATTAAAATGGTTTCACCATTTCCCTTGCTGACCACAAGGGCTGCATCGGATTGATCCTCCGGCAATGATTCCCGGGTGACCGGAAAATACAGCGTAAACGTCGTGCCGTCTCCTTCGACACTCTGAAGATCAATGTAGCCTTTGTGATCTTTGACGGTGCCCCATACAACCGCCATCCCGAGGCCGGTGCCGCTGCGGCCCATAATTTTTTTAGTGTAAAACGGTTCAAAAATGCGTTCTTGATCCTCAGGCCTGATTCCGATGCCGGTGTCGGAGATTTGCAGTAGGACATAATCGCCCTCTTCAATTTCGTCATATCCTTTAACCGGCTTATCCAGGTATCGGTTTTGGGTTGAGATGACCATGGCACCGCCGTTGGGCATGGCTTCGGCGGCATTGGAAACCAGATTCATGAGGGTTTTTGAGAGATGGACGGGTGATCCGGAAATATTCAGAAGATCGGGATCAAGATCGGTTTCAACTCGAAGTCCGTCGTGGAAATTTCTTATTTTTTCAAATTCCGGGCTTGTCAGATGTTCGGCAATGATATTGTTCAGATTGACAACTTTGGAGATCGAAACCCCGCGTCTAGCCAGCGTCAGCAGATCCTGGACAATGGCCGCCGCTTTGAAGCCGGACTGTTGAATGGTTATTAAGGGTGCTTTCAGATGACTGTCTGCGGCCAGATCCATCAACAGCAAATCCGGATAGCTGATGATGCCCGATAAAATATTATTCAGATCATGGGCCACCCCTCCGGCCAGGGTTCCGATAGCCTCCATTTTTTGGGCCCGCTGCAGCTGAGTTTCCAGCTTCTTCTTATCCTCCTCGACTTTTTTCCACCGGCTGATATCCCGGGTGATCGTCAGGACGTGGTTTTCGCCGTTCAGGTCGATCACCCTGGCGGAAATTAATCCGGGTTTGATCTCACCATTTTTGCAGCGAAACTTGGATTCGATGTTGTCGGCAAAGCCATATTTCTCCAGTTCGGAGACAATCCTTTTTCGATCTTCAGAAATTGCCCAGATTTGGATTTCCTGCGATGAATTGCCCAGGACATCCGATCTCTCATAACCGGTTAAGACGGTAAAGCCTTCATTGACTTCAACAAACTCACCGTTTAATTTATTGATATTGACCGCATCCGGGCTGGTATGAAAGACGGTGCGAAATCTCTGTTCGCTTTCCCGCAATGCGGTATTGGCCCATTTGCGCTGGGCGATTTCCTTCCTCAACTCGGAATTGATTTTCTCAAGTTCGCTGGTTCTCAAGTTGACGCACAACTCCAGCTCATTATTGGCCGCTTCCAGGACTTTTTTGCTGTTTTCTGCTACTTCAAAGAGCTCCAAATATTTTTTCAAAGTTATGGACATGATGGAAGCAGAAAATCCCAAAAACCCGTATTCCATCAAAAATTGAATCGTGGTCATGCCCAGGGAGGCCAGGGCATCATGGATACCCAGGGCGGCCCACAGTAAAAAGCCGAAAATGAAAACCCTGGCGCCGGTTTTTTGGCGGCTTTCGGATTTTACCCAGTAGGTCAAGCATAAGACCGCCCCCCCAGCCGAATACATTAAAAAGAAAGGGCCGAATAGGCCCAGGCGGGGTTCAATATAGGGGTCATTCCAAAGCAGGAAATTGCGGTAGACAAATTCATCCGTGATGACGAGTTTGGTGGTCCACAGGAGTACCAGGAGCGTCAGGTTCAGAACCCCCGCGGCGCGGTAATAGCGCGGCGGTTTAATTTCGAGATAGGCAAAAGTGAAGCCGTACGCGGAATGAACGAGGATGATTAATGTTGTATATTGCAGCAGCGCGGCCAGGTGATTGATGTGATTGCCTGATGAATTGAACTGAACAAAGACGGCCGTTGAGTAGACGGCTGCCGCCAGAGAAAGGGCGGCACCCCATTTGCTCCAGGAAAAGCCGGGACCTTTGAAATAAATCCAGCTCTGGAAAATAAAGAAAAAAAAGGCGATGACGGCCACTGACAAAGAGCCGGCGGATGGTAAGGCGATGCGAGTATCTAACATATTTGTCCTGTGGTTAATTCGATGTTCAACATCAGCGGTATCGGCAATTATCTAAAAAACTTAAGCAGTTCCAAAATTTTCTTGTAAACCGGATTCAAGAATGCGATATGTCTCAATCATACGCTGAAAAGGCCGAAGGCAGCACCTGATGCGCAGTCGCCGGCCCTGGCCGGGAGAGCGCTTCATCAGAAGCAGGATGAGAATCTCCCGACCGGCTGAGAGTCTGGTCATCCTTAGAGTCTTAAAAGTAATATCTTTGTATTTTATGAAAAAATTTTTCATCACGAAAACACGAAATCTTGAAAGCACGAAATTTATTTTGTCTTTTTTTCGTGTTTTCGCCTGCCCCGTTAAACCTTTTTTTCTCTGTTTAACCGGGGTCCCTTCGTGCTTTCGTGATTAATGTCTTTTTTGGTTCCGGCTTGTCCGGGTTAGGGGCTTATTTAAATCTTCAGATAACAGAGGAGGTGCATCATGGATCTTGGGGGACTGGTAGCACGAAACGCTCGGACGGTTCCGGACAAAGAAGCAATTATCTACGAAGACAACCGCTATGACTGGAAAACGGTCAATAAAAAGGTAAATGCCGTTTCCAACGCCCTGATCAAGGCCGGCGTTAAAAAAGGCGACAAGGTGGCCATGTGGTTGTTCAACACGGACATGTTCGTTTTTAGCTTTTACGGAATATTGAAAGCCGGCGGGGTGGCGGTGCCTGTCAACTTCCGCCTGGCGGCGCCGGAGGCGGAGTTTATATTCGGCAATTGCGATGCGGCGGCCATCATCTTTGATGACGCTTTCGAGCCGGTGATGCAGGAAATGAAGCCGCGTCTGAACAATGTGAATTACTTTCTTTCCGCCGGCAGCGGGCGCTTTGACACTTTCGATCCCCTGTCCGATGTTTTGTCTTCCGGCGACGGCGGCGAGCCGGATGTGCCGGTGGACGAATTTGATGAGAGTGAAATCCTATATACTTCCGGAACAACGGGCAGGCCCAAAGGGGCGCTGTTTGTCCATCACAACCATATGACAGTGGTCGCTACCATGACGACGCTCATCGGGATTCACCCTTCGGATCGGCTGCTCCATGCGGCGCCCTTGTTTCATTCGGCGGAACTGAACCTCTATATGAACCCGGGCACCTATCTGGGTTGCACCCAGACGGTAGTCAAAGAGTTCGTGCCGCCTAAGATTCTGAATCTTATTGAAAAGGAGAAAATCACCCAGTTTTTTGGTGCACCGGTGATGTATTCTTTCATGATGAAGACTCCGGATTTTGACAAGTACGATCTTGCCTCCGTGCGTTACTACGGATACGGCGCCGCTCCCATGGCCGCCGAGTCGGTCAATCAGATGATTTCAAAATTTAAAACCGACCGGTTTTTTTGCCTTTGTGGATTCACGGAGGCCGGCCCCGGAGGCATCGCGCTGCAGCCGGAAGATCAGGTCAGAAAAGCCGGCGCCGGGGGAAAATACATCGTCAACATGGAATCACGCCTGGTGGACCCGGAAGGTAATACCGTGACGGCGCCGGGGGTAGTCGGGGAACTGGCCATAAAAGGCGAAACCATTATGCAGGGATACTACAAAAATCCGGAGGCCACCCGGGAAGCCATAAAGGACGGCTGGGTTTACTCGGGAGATTTGGGCATCATGGACGACGAGGGATACATTACCCTGGTGGATCGTAAAAAGGACATGATCATCACAGGGGGTGAGAATGTGTACAGCAAAGAGGTGGAAGATGCCATCTTCGAAAATCCGAAAATCACCTCGGCCGTTATCATCGGCGTTCCCCACCCGGAATGGGGAGAAACCGTCATGGCGGTAGTAACGCTCAGCGAGAACCAAAAGCTCACGCTGGAGGAGCTGCGCGAATTTTTACAACCGCGCATCGCCGACTACAAGATCCCCAGGCTTCTCGAAGTGGTGGATGCTTTGCCCATGAATGTTTCCGGCAAGGTCCTGAAATATCAGCTCCGCGCCAGGTTCAAAAATAGAGCCGCCGGTTGAAAAATATTTTGAGAAGGATGGGCGCATACTCCGAATCACATCGGCAGAGGGAGTAAGTGCCACATTGTGGCAAATTTTTCATACAATATAGAATATTTTTTCACAATTCGGCAGGGCGCCATGTAACATAAACTGCATTAAGTGATTGTAATTAATATGATTTTAAAAAAAATACGCCAAATAGAAGTAATTGCATGATTATTGCAAGCCTTATTAGTCGTCCAACAGTCATTTGATCAAATGCAAATATACCTGAGCATGATGCCTTCAGGAATATTTTGGAAGTTTCCCCGGAAAGGAAATTCTGAAAGTTCTCAAAGTCGCTCCCGGAAAGAGTCTACTTTGGGAGTTTCTGAAGTGAGGATTTGAATTTTTACACCGAAGATTCAAAGACCGATGATAGGGGGTGGTGGCCCCGTTGCGGAAAGTGCTTGGAAATTCAGGGAAGGTCAGTCAATGTTTGACTGACCTCTCATTATCAGTGAATCTTTTCCTTAGACCCTGTGCCATGCGCCCTGAGCCTTGTGCCCATCTGAGATCGGCAAAGGCATTGGGAGCGGCAAAAACTATTTAAAGTCGGCATACTTACGATCTACTTGGTAAACTCCGCTTTTCTTCTTTGCAGAAAAGCGGAGATTCCTTCCTTAGCTGCGTCGGTGCAGGCGATTTCGCCAAATCCCCGGTAGCCGACCTCAAGCGCTTCAGCCAGATTTTCCGTGGCGACTGCCTTTTGGATGGTGCGGGCCGTGATGGCAACGGCTTCCTTGCTTAACAGCTGCCTGCCTGCCATGGGCGCATCGGTGATGCTTATTTCAGGAATGTCCACCTTGCCGCCCGGAATGCCGGTAACCTTGCCCTGTAACTTGTCGATCTCTTCGATGGCGGCCTGAAACAGGCGCTGATGATTATCCGCCAGTTCGGCCACCATGCCGATTTCGGCCGCCTCCCCGGCGGTCAGCGGCTTGCCGAAACAGATCATGTCATGAAACAACGCTGCGCCCCGCGGCCATTTGCGATAGGGCACCACACATCCGCCGATGCCCGGCAAAATACCGAGCGTGATTTCGGGAAATTGCAGAATTGCATTTTCCATGGCCACGATGCTGTGACAGCGGATGGCAACTTCCAGACCACCGCCCATGGCCAATCCATTGAGAGCGGCCACTACCGGTTTATCCATTTGATCCATAAACACCTGAACTTTGGCGCAGTCCCGGGCATACTGGGCCGAGGCTGCGGGGTCACCCAGCAGCGAGGGAAATTTGCCGATATCCGCCCCGGCTGAAAATGCGGCTGTGCCGTAGCCGGTAATGACAAATCCCTTCACTGCGGGATCATCGGCATACAGCTTTAAGACGCCCAGAATTTCATCGGTCACTTCATCATTGAGGGCATTCATGGCCTGGGGCCGCCGGATGGTGATGATTTTAACGCCTTCCCAATCATCGACCAGGATAAAGCGCCTAAAATCCTGGTAGGCGGCAAAGGCCTGTTTGGCCACCGGAAAACCCGGACGGTCTTTCTCAAATCTTTGCATGATGCGATTGACTTCTGCTTCACCCAGCCGCCGCATGAGATCCAGCGGGCCATTTTTGAATCCCAGGGCGACCTGGCAGCCGAAGTTCAGGTCTTCCCGGGTGCCGATGCCGCGATCGATAATGTCAAATGACTGGGAAAACAGGATGCCCAAAAGCCGGTCGCGAACCGTGTTTTTGAGCTCCTCGCTGACTTTAACGGGGCTTCCCGGGCGCGGCGTAAGCCAGCGATCCACCGAGGACAAAATGGGCGCGGGTTTATAATGAACGCCTTCTTCCATCTGAAGGCTGTTGGTTTCGATGATGATGGGATTGCCGTTGGCCATATTCAAAACAAAGAACGGGCCGGCAAAGACAAACTCCTCGCGCCGTTTTATCGATTTGGCCGGCGGTGGCTCGGTCCAGCAGATAAGCGGATTCATTGCACCAGTTGTCAAATATGCGGTCCAGAACAAAGCAGATGGCGTTGCCGGTGATGATGGGGGCTTTGCCGGTCTTGGCGAAAAACCAGAACAGATAATCCAGCACTTCCCGGCTGCCGCCTTTCCAGGAGATTACTTCAACCGGAAGACTGCGCCAGGCGGGTGCAAAAAAGTGGGTAATGGAGGTCCGCTCGGGTGTGTCCATTTTCGAAAATATCCGGTCGGCCGGAATCGAGCTGGTATTGGAAGTGAGAATGGCGTCCTCGCCGACGATTTTTTCCACCATACCGAATATCTTCTGTTTGAGTGGAATGTCTTCGGTGGCGGCTTCGATGACCAGTTGGCAGTTCTTGATCTGCTCATAGTCCGTGGTGTAGACGATGTTTTCCCGGACGACGGCGGCTTTTTCCGGTTTCATTTTTTTACGTTCAACGGCCTTTTGGGTGTATCCGATAATACGCTGTTCAGCTCTTTTTAAAGGTTCTTCAACGACATCTACCAGAAACAGCCGGCAGCCCGGCATGGCGCTTTTCAAATAATAGGCGATATCCGGTCCGATGGTTCCGGCGCCGATGACGGCAACTTCGTCCGGCAAAGGACGAGCGGGTTGGAGGAGCAGAGGATTAAATGCTGAGCGGTAGAGATTATTTTCAGTCGTCATTGTACTGATCCTTTCTTGCCAAGAGAGTGATTTGATGCCAGCGGATTTGGAAGAAAAACAGCGATTATTTTCTTGACTAAGCAATGTATACAGTATACACAATGAAGTCAAGACAATTAATGAATGCCTTTCATATCTTTAAGTAGCCAATATTACAGTAGTTTAAGATTAAGGGAATCTTAAGTTGCTGCCGTCGTTGACCGCCAACCAAACAGCAAGGAGGGTGCCATGGAAACCAAGAAAGTTTTATTGACCGAAGATGAGATGCCACGCCAATGGTACAATGTGCTCGCAGACATCAAAATGAATCCGCCGCTGGGTCCGGATGGAAACCCGATAAGCCCTGATATGCTGGCCCCGGTTTTCCCGATGAACCTGATCGAGCAGGAAGTCAGCTCCGAAAGATGGATCGATATTCCGGAGGAAATTCAAAGAGTATTGAGAATTTGGCGCCCCTCTCCGCTGGTACGAGCTTACCAATTGGAAAAGGCCCTGGATACGCCCGCCAGAATTTACTATAAGTATGAAGGCGTCAGTCCTCCCGGCAGCCATAAACCCAATACGGCCGTAGCCCAGGCCTATTACAACAAAGAGTTCGGCATCAAGCGCCTCACGACTGAAACCGGTGCCGGTCAATGGGGCAGCGCCCTGGCTTTTGCCTGTTCGCAATTCGGGCTCGAATGCAAGGTGTTTATGGTCCGGATCAGCTTCGACCAGAAACCCTACCGCAAGACGATGATGGCCACCTGGGGTGGCAAATGCATTGCCAGCCCCAGCACGGAAACCAAGGCCGGCCGCCAGATTCTGGAACAGTATCCGGATACACCCGGCAGCCTCGGCATTGCCATCAGTGAAGCCATCGAGGCGGCGGTTACCGACGAGTCCGGTCAGACCCGCTACTCTCTGGGCAGTGTGCTCAACCATGTCATGCTGCACCAGACGGTCATCGGCCTGGAAGCCAAAAAACAGATGGAAAAAATCGGCGAGTATCCGGATGTGGTTGATCGGCTGCGCCGGCGGCGGCAGCAATTTTGCCGGACTGGCTTTCCCGTTTGTCTATGACAAGATCAACGGCAAAAACATCGATATTTATCCGGTTGAGCCCGCGGCCTGCCCGACAATGACCCGGGCTCCGTTTGCCTATGACCACGGCGATACCGATCGGAATGACACCCCTGTTGCCGATGCACAGTCTCGGCCACACTTTTGTGCCGTCCGCCCATGCATGCCGGCGGGCTGCGCTATCACGGCATGGCGCCCACGGTCAGCCAGCTGATCGATGAAGGCATCATGGAACCCAAAGCATATAATCAGCTCGATACCTATAAGGCCGGATTGCTGGTCGCCAGAACCGAAGGCTTCATCTCCGCGCCGGAAACCAACCACGCCCTGGCCTGCGTGATCGATCTGGCCCGAAAGGCCAAGGAAGAAGGCAAGCAGAAAGTCATTCTATTTAACTGGAGCGGTCATGGGTTGATCGACCTCGGTGCCTACGAACAGTTCCTGGCCGGCAATCTCAGCGATTATGAATATCCGGCCGAGGAGATTCAGGAGGCGGAAAAGATTCTCGAACAATATCCCAAACCGCAGCATATCAAAAGCCGTTAAGATAACCTGAGTATGTAAAATTCGTAGCATCCGGTAAAATTGCTGTTCCTGAGTTGTCGCATGCAATCAAACGGCTGGAAAACTGGAAGGCCGGAATGCTGGAATGCTATAAGACTTTAGTATACATATCTTGATAATAATTTGCGTATTTGGTTCGGTATGAAATCAACCTCAGAAAAGCTGGTACGGCGTTGCCCGCGACTGGGCAACCCCGTACCATTTAATTATTGTAAAATCTGCGGTGACCGGCAGCAGCCCTGTTTTAAAATTCTTGACTGCTGGTGGGAGCACTTTGATGTGGTGCAGTACCTGAAAGACCATCTGCCTGAAGCGCAGTTTAACCGATTAATGGAGCGCGATCCAAAACCGAAGGTCAGCAGCCTGATTGAATTGATCGAGCAGGCGAAGAAACGCAGCGACTGAGTGGCCTAGAGTTTACGAATAAGTAAGTTCACAGTCATGCTCTGCGGCCTGATCTTGAATATAACCTTCCGGGCTATTACAAAGTTTAGAAATTTTATTTAATGGGGGTACCATGAAAGTTCTTGTCAGCGATAATCTCGGGGAAGTTGGAATCAAAATGTTTCAGGAAGAGCCGGGGATTGAAGCGGATGTCAAAACCGGATTGACGCCTGACGAGCTCAAAAAGATCATAGGCGAATATGAAGCCCTGGTTATTCGCAGTGCAACCAAGGTGACCGAGGACCTTCTCGAGGCGGCCGTAAAATTGAAAGTTGTCGGCCGGGCCGGTATCGGTCTGGACAATGTCGACATCCCGGCGGCAACCAAACGCGGTGTGATTGTGATGAACACCCCCACCGGCAACGTTGTCACCACCGCCGAGCATGCCATCGCCATGATGATGTCCTTAACCCGCAACATTCCGTGGGGTACATCCTCTCTAAAGGCAGGCACATGGGAAAAGAAAAAGCTGCAGGGCAGAGAAGTGTTCAATAAAGTCCTGGGGGTTGTCGGGTTTGGAAAAATCGGATCGATCGTTGCCGATCGTGCCCGCGGCTTAAAGATGCAGGTCGTGGTGCATGATCCTTTTGTTGCACCCGAGCAGGTCGAAAAGGCCGGATTTGAAGCGGTCTCACTGGATGAGCTATACAGAAGGTCGGATTATATAACCGTGCATGTTCCCAAACTGAAGGATACCACCGGATTGCTGAACAAAGCTGCTTTCGATAAGATGAAAGACGGCGTCATGATCATCAACTGTGCCCGCGGCGGCATCGTGGATGAAGCGGATTTAAATGAGGCCTTGCGCTCCGGCAGGGTGGCGGGTGCGGCCCTGGATGTTTTTGAAAATGAGCCGCCCGGTGTTTGCCCGCTTTTTGAAATCGACCGCGTGATTTGTACACCGCATCTGGGTGCGTCCACGCTGGAGGCTCAGACCAATGTGGCGGTGCAGGTGGCAGAACAAATCATCGCCTATCTCAAAAACGGCACCGTCATCAACGCGGTGAATGTGCCGGCGGTCAGCGGTGCTGTGCTCGAGAAGATATCGCCGCTGCTCACCCTGGCCGATCGCATGGGGTGTCTGTTGGCCCAGTTGTCGGCCGGTCCGATAAGGGAAGTCGTGATTGAATATGCCGGAGATTTCCAGGAGCTTGATCTTTCCCCGGTCACAACGGCGGTCTTAAAAGGGCTGTTGACCCCCATGGTCAAGGATACGGTAAATTTTGTCAATGCCGGAGTCCTGGCCAGGGACAGGGGAATCAAGGTCACGGAAACCACCTTGGCGGCGACCGAGGAATACATCAATCTGATTACCGTCAGGGCTATTGCGGATGAAGGGACGAGCAAGGTTGCCGGTACCATTTTCGGTCAAAAGGACCCGCGTGTGGTCAACATCAACAATTTTAGACTTGAGATGCACCCCCAGGGGCGATTTATTTTAATTCACAACCATGACCGGCCGGGGGCCATCGGCAGCATCGGATCCCTGCTCGGAAATAACAAAATCAACATCAGCCGCATGCGGGTCGGGCAGGAACAGGGGGGTGATAAGACCATGATTTTTCTGCGCACCGACCAAATGATACCCGACGAAGTGATGGAAAAACTGCGTGCTCTGCCGCTTATAATAACGGTGACGTCGTTTGAGTTGTGAAAAGAAATGCCTAAAATGCCTAAAATGTCTAAAATGCCTGAAATTGCCGGTGTAGGGTTGGCACTGCCCACCGTTAACAGCGGAGGTTGTTTATATTTTGTGGGCAATGCCCACCCTACGATACTCAACGATCTCAACGATCCTAACGAACACAACGATCCAAACGAACCAAACGATCCAAACGAACCAAACGAACCAAACGATCCGAACGATCTAACGGAGGTAGAAAATAGTGACAGAATATAGACTGCTGTTGGGCAACGAAGCGATCGCGCGGGGATTGGTGGAAAATGGTTGTGCAATCGCAACTTCCTATCCGGGCACCCCGGCTTCCGAGATTTTGGCGGCAGTGGCTTTTTTTCAGAAAGAAAATGATATTTCCATGCACACCCAGTGGGCCGTCAACGAGAAAATCGCATTTGAAATTGCATATGCCGGCTGCCAGACCGGACTGCGGACGGCGGTCAGCATGAAGCAGGTCGGCCTGAATGTGGCTTCCGATCCCTTGATGAGCGCCGCTTATATGGGGGTCAAGGGCGGCTTTATCGTGGTCACGGCCGATGATCCCGGACCCATCTCCTCCCAAACCGAGCAGGACAGCCGGTTGATGGCCATGCTGGCCAGAATTCCGGTGCTGGATCCGGACACACCCCGTCAGGCCAAAGAGATGATCGGTCTGGCCTACGAGATCTCCGAAACCTACAAAACACCGGTCATGCTGCGGCCCACCACCCGGGTTTGCCACTCCCGCCAGGATGTGGCCCTGGAAAAAATTCCGCCCAATGACCGGGAAGTTAAATTCGAAAAAGATCCCAGCCGCTGGGCGGCAACCCCGCGCTATCGTTTCCATCTGCACACGGAGGTGGAAGAAAAGCTGGCGGCCATTGCCCGGCACAAAGCCACCCGACCGCTGCGCCTCAATCCCAATGCAAAATCTGCCAGAGCCATTATATCTTCCGGTGTTGCAGCCGCCCACACCAAAGAAATTTTAAAAGAGCTGAAACTGTGGCAGCAAATTCCCTTTTACCAGGTGCTGCAGCCCTTTCCCCTGCACAGCGAATTCATAACCCACTGGCTTGAAACCTACGAGGAGATCCTGGTTATCGAGGAGCCCATGGCGGTGATTGAAATGCAGCTGGCCGACCGACACCGCGTCAAAGGCAAAATGAACAATACCGTTCCCGCCGTCGGCGAGCTTTATCCCGAAAACATTCAGGAAATTATCTGCAAATTCAGCGGCATTGAAGCGGAAAAATTGGAAATACCGTTTGCCGGGGGGCGGCGGCCAACGCTGTGTGCCGGTTGTCCGCACCGGGCCAGTTTTTTTGCCATCAAAAAAGCAGCGCCCCGGGGTATCTATACCAGCGATATCGGCTGCTATACCCTGGGCTTGAATTTAGGTGCGGTAGACACGGTGCTTTGCATGGGAGCGGCCATCAGCCAGGCTGCCGGTTTCTACCATGCCCATAAAAACGAGGCGAAGCGGCCGGACATTGTCGCCACCATCGGAGATTCAACTTTTTTTCACGCCGGGGTGCCGGCTCTGATCGATGCGGTGGTCCAGAATGTGAAATTTGTGCTGGTAATTCTTGACAACCGCACCACGGCTATGACCGGCAGCCAGCCCCCGCCGACCTCAGGTATCGGCGCCTGCGGTGAATCTCTGCAGGCCGTGGACATCGAAGCTCTGGTGCGCGGCTGCGGGGTTAAATTCTGTAAGGTAGGCAACCCCTATCAAGTCAAAGATTTCATGGGCCTGATGAAAGAAGCCGTCAAATACAGCCGCGAAACAGGACCGGCGGTGGTGATATCCCGGTATCCCTGCGTTATCGATCTGACGCGCAAAGGGGAGTCCGCTGAGTCCCTACCCATCGAAATCACCGAAGATTGCGACGGCTGCGGATACTGCATCAAGCACTTTGAATGCCCGGCGCTGATTTACCATGATGAAAACGAGGATAAAAAATATACGACCGTCGATCCGCTTTTATGTATCGGCTGCGGTGTTTGTTTGAATGTCTGCCCCAAAGGGGCGATACAGGTAAAGAAGGACTGAGTACTGAGTAATGAGGACTGCGGCGCCAGGCGTAAGGCTAAAGGCCAAAGGTAAAAGGTGAAAGGATAAAGGAGTGGACCTTCGGTCCTTGAAAAGCGTTACCTTAATTTTAGGCATTCTTGTCCGCCAGCTCTTAGGTGGATTGGGCAATTTAGATAACTTTAGGCATTCTTTTATAATTCCCTGTCAGTCTGCAATTGCAAGGTGCTGAAGCAAAGATAAATGTGACAAAGTAGAACGAATTACCAATAACCAACAGGCGGAGATTTCATGGCTAAGCAAATTAGGCAGCAACTCATTATCAGCGGTGTCGGCGGGCAGGGAGTTTTGTTTGTGACGCGACTGCTGGCAGAGGCGGCCATCAACAAAGGATTGCCGGTTTTTACATCTGAAACCCACGGCATGGCCCAAAGGGGAGGGACGGTACTTTCCCATTTTAAGGTCGGGGATTTTTCAAGCCCCCTGATTCGGCCTAAGCAGGCCGACGGGCTGCTGGTTCTCAAGGCTGAAAACCTGACCGCACATAAGAGCTTTCTTAAAGCAAACGGCTGGGCGGTTGCCAATGGCGATAATGTGAGCCAGGCCGTAACGGAAATAGCGGTTAATTCGATTGATGCGGACTCTCTGGCCCAGAAGATCGGCAACCCGAAGGCCGTAAATCTGATCATCCTCGGCTATGCACTGGCAAAGGCTGAGAAATCCGGGACCCGGCAAAATCCATTGTTTTGCACCCTATCCGATATCAAATCGGTTTTAAAAGACCGGTTCGGGAAAAACAAAAAAATGCTGGAAGCATCCCTGAAAGCGCTGGATGAGGGATATAAGGCATAGCTCGAGAGGTTGCCGGGAAGAAGTGGCCTCTGAAAAGCATCAATCCAGAGGATATACGTCTTGTAATTTTATCTGTCCGACCTATGAATCCTCTCCACGTTTTTGCGATGGCGGTTTGCGATCGCTTTCCTCTTCGTCGTCCGGCTCAGCGGAGAGCCGCTCGGACGTTTCCCACAGCTGCGACTCGAAAGGGCCGGCCTCGACCGAGCCCCGCGGCGGGTAGTCGAGAGTACCTTTGAGCTGCTCAATTCTGTCGGCCGCAAGTCTTGGAAACGGCAGCTTGCCGGCTTTGCGCCAAGATTCAACTTCTTTCGCAGCCGTCTTGCCGCGCTCACTGTCGAGCCCGTCGTCGCGTCCCATGTAGAGGGTCTGTGAAGGAAAGGCAAAGCTGCTTCCCGACTTTTTAACTATATCGCTCATTCGCAGCAAGACGTCTTCGCGTATGGCGTGGAATTCGTTGAAGTCCCGGGTCAGTGCATATATCCGGACACCGATGTCGAGAGAGGATTGACCGAAGCCTGCGAAGCGCACGCGCACCGTGTCGGAGTGGATCTTGGGATGGGCATGGAGCATCTCGCGAAACTTCACCAGCACATGACGCAATTGATCATTTTCGGTCTCATAGCGTAGACCGATGGTCACGCTGATCAGCATCCGATCGCATTTCGCCCAGTTGATCAGCTGCATATCTGCGAGGGCGGCGTTGGGAATCGAAATCAAAGTGCGATCGAGCGCCCGGATCTTGGTCGAGCGCACGCCGATGGCTTCGACGGTGCCGGTTTTGTCACCGAAAGAGCAGAAATCGCCGACCCGCACGGGATGGTCCAGATAGAGCACAATGCCGCCGATCAGGTTTTCGAGGGTCGGACGAATCGCAAGCGCGACTGCCAAACCGCCAATACCCAGTCCAGCCACCACGCTGTAGAGGGGCAGCCCCAGATTTTGGGCTGCATTACCGATGATCACCACGCCGGCCAAAGTCCCGATGGTACGGGCACCAAGGCGCCAGAGATGCGCGTCGAAGCTATCTTCCGGGATATCCCGTGCCTGAACGATGCGCTCGAAAATGGCAAGCATGACCAGCCATAAAAGCCAGACTGCGCCGGCATTTATCAAAATGGTTGCCATATTGGCAACCAAGATCGAGAATGAACCAAAAACTGCGATTTGGTGGTTAATGAAGTTTTTTAGGCTCCAGACGACCACGAGGATCGCAATTGGCGTCAGGGCACGACGCAGCAGGAAGCCAACCCGATTTTCGATTTCGCGGCGGTTGGTCGCACGGTGAAAGATCAACAGCAGGAGTGCTGCGAGACTACTAATAAGGACCACCGTAATGACTTTCCACCTTGGTGTCTCCAACCAGAATTCGTGCATACTCAGCGGGACGATTCTGAGCAGCGCTGCCGGGATCATCGGTCCGGTGATCTGGCGAATAGCGCGATGCCAGCTCATGATAGGCAGAGACGTTTGTAGAGGCAGATCTTCAATACTCCGATAGAATCGCGGCGCTGCCATAACCGTGCGCTCGCCAAATAGAAACTCCCCCTCACGCTCTCCCTTACTGGCCTGGACGATCCAGATCGGGGTGTCGGGGATGCGCCATTTTGCGGGTGACACAGCACTGTCGAAGGCCTCTTCGTCAGGAACACTTGCAAGGTTAGGCAATTCGATACGCCCAAGGATGTCGAGCAAATATGCAGTTGTGTCGATTCCGATCGTACGGTGAGACGATAGCGGAACAGAGGACAGGTCGAGCAGCGCATCGAACTGGGTTCTAATCACCTGCACTTTTTTGAAAAGTTTACGGGATTTGTTCGCCCTATAGGTTTGCAAGGTCTCTTCTAACTCGTCTCTGAGCCGAAGAAAAGATGTGAGCGTGGCACGCGGGCTGTCCGTTCGGATGGGTTTGATCGTGGGCTTACCGCTGGCAGTCTGCTGCATCCCCGTGAGCGTGTTCTCCCCGACTGATTTGGTTTCTATCGTTTCCTGGGCGTGAATGGAAGTGACAGCGCAGCAAATCAGGACGAGGGTAAGCCACCACCGTAAGGCGGTGGGGTATTCGAATTTCGAATGCAAATTAAACACCGTGTCCTCCTCTGTGGACCATTAAAATCATGTTAATATTAGGAATGTGTTGATATATTGAGTTATCTTGTTTCGGAGAAAAGTTATGATATGCTCTTAATTTGCCTAAATCAGTAGTGTTAGGCTACCCTTCCACGTTTGATTTTTTAACTTTTTTGCAGCCTATAAGCACAGTCCTCAAAATAACCTTTTCAGGCGATTTCCGAGTAAAGCTTAGGCGGCTGCCGATACTCGTCATTTTCGAGGGTTCTTCCACAGGACCCCTAATAAAAGTGATGCACCCAGACGTCCTGCAAGATCACGAACAAGTACGCCGTTGAACAGCCGAACATCAGCACCCCTGTTATCGCAATCAATGTCCCGAGATGTCGCCAGGGATACTTCAGCAGGATGTCGCCGTAGCCCAGAGTCGTGACCGTCGCGGCGGTGAAATAGATGCCTTCCGTAAGGCTTGGTATAAGCCGCGCCCAGCGCAAGAACAGGCCCCATGCCGCGGCCTCCGCCACGTGCGCCAACATCAGCAACAAAAAGCAACCAATGAGGATGATCTTGCCGTAAGTTTCCGGTCCCAGATGTGCCAGCAGCCATGCCTTGTGACGAACCATCTCGCCAGATGCATCGAAGATCACGAATACATGAAAAGCGAACAGCACCAGCGCAAGCAGCAGTGCAAAGACATGGACCCCGGCAATCTTGCTCCTAGAACAAGGTCGCGGTCTGTTTACTTTCGTTCCATCTGAGTTGTCTTGATGCCCACCTTCGGTGTCGGGCGGAGGGTCGCATCGCTCGTCATGCTCCCGTTTAGACTCCTTGAAGGCGGACGTCAAGCCTGCGCCATCTGATACAGAAATCTCCGGCAGTCGCCCAGGTTTCTTCTTATCGCTACTTGCCTTATCCAGATAGCGATCGTACACCTGACGACGCAGTAAAAGCCAGGCCAGCAGGGAAATGATGAAGGACAAGCCGGTCACCAGCCAGAAACCATACGGATTATGCTGGTCGGGGATTCCAGCGACGTTCATCCCCAGCAGGCCGGTAATGAAGGTCAGCGGCAGGAACACAGTCGCAACGATGGTCAGATTGAGGCTGGAACGGGTCATGGTCTCCGAGCGTTGCGCCTCGACCTGATCCTCCAGCATCTGCACCCGCGTGCGGTATTCCTCCAGCCCGTTTAAATGTCGGGTGACGTGCTGTGACGCCCTGACCAGGGTTTCACGATCGTCGGCATCCAGGGCCAGGGCGGGATCGGTCGTCATCGGTGCAAGCACCTGCTGGGTGGAATTCACTTGCCGTCTGGTGCGAAAGATTCGGCGCCGAAACTCGCTCAGCGTCTGCGGGTGTGGTACTGAACCGCCGTCGAGCAGTGCATCCTCGACGTCATCGATGTCTTGGGTCAGATCGGAGATGACCGGTTCCATCCGGTTGGTCATACCCGACACCATAAACCCCAGCAAGTCCATTGCCGTCACCAGCGACCTGTCCGACGAAAGGTTCTGTCGCAACTCGTCCACAACGGCGACCGTCCCGGATCGCACCGTGATCGCCCTGGTCAGGCCGATCAGCAGCTTCAAGTCGGCGAGATCGGTGAGATCTTCCGTCGGACCGGGGCGCAGCGTTCTGATGCTCAGCAACGTGCCGTCCGGCACTTGTTTATAATGGCTGAAGCGCACCGGCTCCAACAACGCCGTTCTCGTCTGCTCGCTGATCTCCTGCCACGTCATCAGCCATTGGCGATCGGCGTCATCGGCAATGTCGATGTCGAACCAGGTGACGCCATCGCCACCGGTGTTATTCGAGGCTTTTCCGGGTCCGAATCGGGTAATCTCAGGCATATTGGATTTCCTTTAGTTAATGGGGAAATAAGACTCCGGGGTCCGGTTTACCGTTCAAGGCCGCGGTCGATAGCGCATTAAGGCGATCAGCCGTTACATTTTCTTTGCTACGCCGATCGTGCCAGCCTTCATGGAGTCGTAGATGGGCATGTTGCCCATCAATGTGGGGATGGCCATAGCCGCGAAACAGGCCCAGAGCATTGGTAAAGCCTGATTGAAGGCACCGGTCATCTCGAAGATCAGGATCATTCCCGTAACCGGCGCGCGAACCGTTGCAGTTAAGAAAGCCGCCATGCCGGCGATAGCAAAAGTAGCTGGGATCGCACCGGAATCTCCTACGAACTGCGGGCACAGTAGTCCGAATCCCAGGCCAAGGCACGCACCCAGCGCAAGAATGGGCGCGAACAGGCCACCAATGAATTTGATGGGGAACAGTAGAACCGGGGCTGCGGGCAACTTGCCCTCAATCACCGCCTCGACATGGGGTATGCCGCTACCGGCCGCAGGTTGCCCGGAACGCTGCACTAGCCAGGCTGCAAAAGCGGTGGTTGCTGCAACCGGGGCACAAACCAGAACGAAGCCCAGCACCGGCCACTGGTGGGTCCAGGTGATCGTGTCAGTGCGAGCAGTGTTCATATGTTCCAGTGCCACCCGAAAGCACCCGATGACAAGGCCGATTGCGGCACCTGTGAGTAGCGATAGCAGGGCTAGTTTTGCCAAGCCATATTTTCCACTTTCACCGTACTGGGCAGCTTCGGGATTCGAACTCATCGGTTCAATTTTCCTGTTTTTTATGCAATTTACAATTCAAAAAATTTAGGTTTTTTGAATCAGGATATTATTCTGAAAAAGAAGCGGTTACCATATTTCATTGCCAGCAACGAAATTTTTTAACCGGCAATATTTGCGGGATGAGCATTTTTATCGAAAATAATGCCCTTTTCAACCGAAATAGCGTGCTTCAATAATCGTTATATCATCCTGAAGGCGGATATCGTTTGAAAATTTCAGCAATTCTTCCTCCAGGGTCTCCATGCGCAGTGGTTTTTTAGGATAGTCAAGTGCTTTTAAGATTTGTGTGAATCCACTGGTACCAAGCCATTCATTTTCAGCATTTTGAATCTCGGTTGCACCGTCGCTGAATAACAGGATTGAGTCACCGGCTTCCAATTTCACAGTTTTCTCCTTGTAGGGGATATCTTCCATGACGCCTAAAGGCGGACCGGTAGATTTTGGTTCTTCAAAGGCCCAATTTTCATGGATAATTAGCGGAGTTGGCCCGCCGGCTCCGGTGAAACAAAGCGTTCCGGCACTGGCATCGATAATACCGCACATTGCCGTTGCGAAGGTAACAACACTGCCGAATATTTTAACCAGGTCTTCGTTGACCGCAGCGGCAAAATCGGCTGGGCTTTTCAGCAGCCGAAAATGGCTATTCCATAGGATGCTCAAATGCATTGCATACAGGGCTGCGGCAACGCCGTGCCCCTCCATATCTGCCAGTAAAAATCCATACCGGTCAGCATCCAGCGGTTCGATGGCATAATAGTCTCCACCAACAAGGTCATAGGGCATGAAGAGTGTAGAAAACAGCAATCGCTGGTCTTCCGGCAGGTCGTACTGCAGGGCCTGCCGTTGTATTTTTTGAGCGCGCTCAAGGTCCACCAGTATCGGAGACACATCGCGAAAGGTTTCTACACCCCCGATAATTTCACCAGCTTCATTTTGAATCGGAGCGGTTGTAACCTGTGTTGGAACCCTACTACCATCTTTACGTCGCGCAAAAACGATGATCGGAACTTGTGTGGTGACTCCAGTGATCATGGCCCGATGTAATGGGCAATACTCCTCACCACACAACCGGTGCCCGTCCTTATCCACGTGATTAAGAATGTCTTCCAAACATGCACGGCCCAAAACATCCTCAGACCGCCATCCTGTGATACGCTCTGCAGCCTTGCTCCAAAATACAATTCGACGGTCGCGATCACACACATAAACACCGTCGTTTAAACAATCGATTATTTTCTCAGCTGAAATGAGTAATCCCCTCATAAGAAGCCTTTCAATATAAAATTTACACAATTTTTTACTAGATACGATTGTCGAGGTTAAACGCCCAGAACTTTGAAAATTATTCCAAATCGGTCCTTGTCTTTTGGCACCCTCGCAACCCGAACAAAGGCGAAATGGTAACTTGCATGCCACATTGAAACCGGGAAAAAGGATGTGGGTGGATTAATATTGGCCCTTCAGGTCGCGAGGTCTTCCCCGGCAGTGGTTTGCAGGTGTCGTCTAGAACCCGATATCCAGTCCCAGTATTGGTCCGTGCATTGTGATGTCCCACTTGAATTTGTCTCTTCCGTTGCCGTCCGTGTAATCCTGGGATAGCGCCCGGTAGCCGGCTAAAACCCGGGCGTTTTCTTCTCCGAACAGGCCGAATCGATAGCCAATCAAGCCGAAGGCATCCCAGGCGAAATCGGAACCAAAGGCGACGCCGCCAATATCTCCCGCCAACGTAATGTTCCACCGCTCGGAAAGATCCCAAATGGTTCGTGCCCCAACAAGCGGTTCCACCCAGCTCTTGTGGTCGCTGACGTCATTTATGCGGCCCTGGAAAACGCCATCGAAATCGAGTTTGAGATCCAAATAGGTGTAGCGGGCGCCGGCGTAGGCGTCAACAGTCACAGAGGGCCTCTTTTTACCCGGCGCATCCGCAAGATCCCAGGTGCCCAGCCGGTAGAAGCCGCCCAGCCCTGCCAAAAGACATTTACGGTGGGATCGATATCGGTGAGGCCAAGCGGTCCGCTGACATTGTTGTCCTGAAGGTTGGCATAAATCGTATCGCCCCACAATCCCCAGTTGCCTTTACGCGCCTCATATGCCAGCATCAGGGCGAAATTCAGCTGATCCCAGATGTCGCTGAAACTCATATTTACGTCCGCTTCGAATCCCTTCACCGTTACATTGCCGTTCATGGCAATTGCCCACAGGTAAGGCGCCACATGAAACTCCCAAGCACTTTCAGCCGGTTTTTCTTCGGCCGCCAATGCTGGCGCCAGGAACGCCAGCATGAAAGCAACGATCATCAGGATAGGCAGAACCTTACTCGGCCGTTGCAAAGCAAAGCTTATTTGATTCATAATTCTTGCCTCCTTTTATTCCTCATAGATTTGAGATTTTGGATTTTAGAATTCGGATTTAAGGTATTCTGTCGGTTGAATAAAAAAAAGATAGAGCAGCGCGATACAACAGATCCGCAATCCAAAATTGCTCCTAAAGCCTGATTTGACGGAATAAAAACTGGATGAAAGTTTAAGCCACGTTATGAGTGAAATTCACTACCTTAGCCTGTAGACATGGTAAAAGGCTGCCGGCCGTTTATTTTTCGGCCGGCAGGTTCAAATAAATGATGAGGATCAGCGTGATGAATCCTGGCTTTGCTATTCCATCTCGATGGTTATACCGGAGACTCCCACCGACAGGGCCACGCCGTCCGCATGGGTTTTCACCTCGATCACGACGCCGCTATCATTGCGAATGTATAATGCACCCACGCCTTTTGCCACCGTCAGGCCGGCTCGGGCCTCGCTGTAGCTTCCGGGAAAGTCGGCAATATCTTTTAGATGGTAGACGTGTCCGACGGCTGATAGCTTCTGCACACCGTAGCCGAGGGCGCCCATTCCCTTTATCTTGAATTTGTATATCTTGTTGTTGTAGTCGAGGGTTCCGTGACCGAAGTCACCTGATAAAATCGCCATAAATTGCCATTCATCAAAGTGAATTGTACCTGACGGCGGGACTTCCGCTTTTTGGTGCTCTTTTCCGCCGGATGCACACCCCATGATAAACGCGATGATCATTAAAATGTAAAAAATTTTGCGATACCTGCTCATTTTAGACCTCCTTTGCTAAGAATACTTGGATTATAATTGCCAACCTCTGTCACTCCTCCTGTAGACGTGACAAACTGACAAACTATTAACCTGGCGACTAAATAGCCAACTCCGTCATGCCGGACTTGATCCCCGCAAAAGACGGGATCTTCGACCGGCATCCAGTGTTTTTCTGGATTCCCGCCTGCGCGGGAATGACGAACTTCGGGTATTTAACCGCCGGAGTAATATGTTAATTGAAAAACGAAATGGTTACCTTTTAACTGCCCCACTCGCTTTCCAGGATTTTTATTAATTGACCTTCCCTGAAAATCAGGGTGTAAACGGGTTGATCCGGACCGAAATTATACACCCATGAATTAAGTTCATCGTTCTGGCTGTTGGGTTCACCACAGGTATCCTGAACCGACGCCTGCGTGTCCCCGATGTTCACGGTGCCGTTATCGCACATGATGGAAGATGCCTCTTCAGCTGCAAAAGCAAGACCCATATTCAAAGATAGAATCAGAGTTATTGCCACAATAAAATATGCAGTGCCTGTTTTCATGATAATCTCCTTTTAAACAATTATCCAATAACGAACAGCTCCCAATTGGTTCTAATTCAATTGGGGTTAAAGTAAAGTACCCCCAGAAATTTCACATACAAGATGCCCATAGAATTTAAATTAGCGAGTGCCGCCTCCAACAATGCACGGTCACTATCTTTGGCCACCTCAGCAAAACTCAGGTGCCCGATCACCACAATGACAATCATCACGTGGATTATGATGACGAGAAGCATCCCGCCTACGCAGGCAATCGGCAATGACCGTTTGGGGTCGGCGATCTCTTCGGAGGCGTTGGCGATAAGCTCAAAACCTTCATAGTTTAAAAAAAACTCGCGGACTCCCCGCTGGCGATCGCGCCCGCGGGGATCGGTTTACCAGACCTGACCGGGGTCCTTCTCAAGCTGCTGCATCACCGCCTCCATGGCCTTCTGCAGGCTCAGCGACTCCGCCCGTTGGCGCGGCGGCCACTCCTGCAGGCTTTTCATGTGCTCGGCGATGATCCCTTGTGCCGGCACCAGGGTCCACATCTTCTCGGCTAAGAGCTTGCGGGCCATATAGCCCCATTCGCGGGAATGGGGGTCGAAGCGCTCCATGGGATCCATGCGCAGGTTGAAGAGATAGGGCACCGATGGATAAACCAGTGGGTCCCACCACAGCCCTTCCTCCTTGATCGCGAACAGCATCTTCCAATCTCCCACGCGCACGCCGGTGAGACTCGCCTCGTCGTAATAGAAGTACTCCCGACGGGCGGACTTGTCCGTCTTGCCGGTCCACAGCTCAAGATTGTCGTAGCCGTCCAGGTGCACCTTGTAGTTCATGCCGCCCATCTCCGCGCCCTGGAGCAGCTTGTCCTTGATGTCCGGCTCGCCCGCGGCCGCGGCCAGCGTGACGAACAGGTCTTCATGGCTCTGGATGCCGTTCGAGACGCTGCCCGAAGGAATCTTGCCGGGCCAGCGGACCATCATCGGCACCCGCACGCCGCCCTCCCAGGTCGTGCCCTTCTCGCCCCGGAAGGGCGCGTAGCCGCCGTCCGGCCAAAACATCAGCTCGTAGCCGTTATCAGTCGAATAGACCACGATGGTGTTGGCGGCAACCCCCAGGTCGTCGAGCTTCTTCAGCAGCGCGCCGATCTCCTCGTCGTGCTGGATCATGCCGGCACGGTAGACATCGATTTCGGGGCGCCCCTCATCCACGGCCTTCTGGATGTACGCCTGGGGTACGTGCGTCCAGATGTGCATCCGGGTGGGATTGAACCACACGAAAAACGGCTTGTCTTCTTTGACGCTGCGGTCGATGAAACCCTCGGCTGCTCTCAGGAACTCGGCGTCCACGGTCTTCATGCGCTCGCGCGTGAGCGCACCGGTGTCCTCGCAGCGCTGCTTGCCCATGCGGCCGAACTTCGGGTCCTCGGCGGGGTCGTCGGTGTCCGTCGCCCAGCAATGCAGGACACCGCGCGGACCGAACTTCTCTTTGAACTCCGGATTCTTCACCCCCGGGTAGTCGAGCTGCTCTGGCTCTTCCTCGGCGTTAAGGTGATAGAGGTTGCCGTAGAACTCGTCGAAACCGTGCACGGTCGGCAGGAATTCGTTGCGGTCGCCCAGGTGGTTCTTGCCGAACTGCCCGGTCGCATAACCAAGCGGCCTCAGGACCTCGGCCAGTGTCGGGTCTTCCTTCTGCAAGCCCTGCTTCGAGCCGGGGATGCCGATGGTCGTCATGCCGGTGCGCACCGGCAATTGCCCGGTGATGAACGCGGCCCGTCCGGCAGTACAGCTTGGGTGCGCGTAGTGGTCGGTAAACAGCATGCCCTCTCTGGCGATGCGGTCGATGTTCGGCGTTTGGCCCATCATGCCGTGGGAATAGGCGCCGACATTCCACATGCCGACATCGTCGCCGAAGATGACGAGGATGTTGGGCCTTTCGGTTTTGGCGAGCACATCGGAGGTGGCGCCAAATGTCAAAAGGACAAAGACCAAAAGAATCACTGCAAATGGCGGTGTCAGTTTTTTTTGGATTTTCATGCTTCTTACCTCCTTGATTTCTTGATGCTGGGAATTAAAATGATTGATGAAAAAACTGATACCTCAAAAAATCTCCTGTAATTTTATGAATCCTTAGAAATTGCCGGTCGCCTAACTGCCCCCCCTCATCTTCCAAAATCGTTTGTATTAATTTTTTGCTTATATTAGCCATTCAACCTTTTTTGACCATCGCCTCAAGGGCTTGCCAATCCTCGGGATCAATATCGCTGATCAGTTTTTTAATTGTCCGGTATTTTCTGATCCCGACGAACAGCACTGTAACCGAAATAACCACAAGCATTATTCCGAATATGTTTATCCAGAAAGACCAAGTGCGTTGGGTTTCGATCCTGATGTTGGATTAACCGCAGATGGCAGTCTATCGTAGGTTGCGTATAGGAACGAAACCCAACAAAATCCCGCCGGCCATAACGCTCTCATTCTTCGGGAAAGATGGTCTTCCAGTCGTTCTTCATGCTGATGAGCTGCCAGCCGCGCTCCTTGGCGAGCGGCAGGCCTTTGCACAGCCGCCCGACCTTGGTGTCGCACGTATAAGCGTATTCGCGCCTGGCGTCGTCGTGAAGCACCAGCATCTCCAGGTGGGCACCTTTTCCGCTGTCAGTATATTGCAGCATCTCGATGTCGCCGTCGGAGTTGCCGAACGCGGCGACCGGGCGGCGGCCGATGTGCTGATTGATGCCGACCGGTTTGCCGGCTTTGTCGTCAATGAAGTTGATTTCCGGCAGGCGCACGAGCACGGACGCGCCGTCGCGCAGCTCAAATTTCGTCTTGATACTGCTGCCGATGACCTGCTCGGGTGGAACGCCGTAGATCCTTTCGGTCCATGGGCGCATGAATTCGATGCCGCCGCCGGAGACGATGAAGGTCTTAAAGCCATTGGCGCGCAGATAGGCAAGCAGTTCAAGCATCGGCTGATAGACCATCTCCGTGTAAAGCCGGCCGGTCTTGGGGTGCCTGGCCGTGGCCAGCCAGTCCAGCACGATTTGGGAAAACGCGTCGGTGGTCATACCGGCGTGGGTGGCCATGATAATTTCGAGCAGCGCGTGCTCGCCGCCCGCCATGACGGTCTCGAGGTCGCCTTCGAGCACGGCCTTAAAGGGCTGCTCGTTTTTCCATGCGGGATGCGCCGGCGCAAGTGCCTTCACGCGGTCGAGCGCGAACGCGAGCTGAACATACATGGGGTGCGAAGCCCACAGTGTGCCGTCGTTGTCGAAGACCGCGATGCGCTGTTCCGGCGGCACGAACTTCATGCTTGCCTTGTCGGTGGCGGTTTGCACAAATGCGATGATCGCCGACTTGGCAGCCCCGTCGTTCCAGGACGGAAGCGCATCGGTACCGGCCGCGGCCGTTGAGGCCGCCACCATCACGGCAAATAGGAATACGACAACGCGAGCCGCATTTCTCATCGTATCATCCTCTTTGTTGCTTTATAATTAGGAGTGGGCGCCTTTTTTGCGGGGCGCCCGTTTCTTTGTTGCATCATACTGCCTTCGCGCAGTTACTCGCCCGCGTGGCTGATGTGTTTCGCAGACTGCATCGCCTCGATCACCTGATCCAGGTTGTAGCTCGCCGGCATCTGCAGTGATGGGAAGGTCCGGTAGGTCTCGAGTTCCTTCAGCCACAGCAGCTGCCCAATCGGCAGCAGGTTCCAGTCATAGATATACGCGGTGCTCGGGGCGGCCAGTGCGCCGCCGTAGGCCAGGAGGGTACCATCAACCGTCGCGACCGACCTTTCGAAGGGATCACGCTTGAGGTTGCTGACATAGGTCCAGTGATAGGTCTCTGGGGGGCCGAACGCCTCCGTCGCAATGGAAGAAACCATCGTGTAGTAGAACTTCCAGTTCTTGTACCGCACCGCCGAAGGTTTTGCACCGGTGTAGTAGAAGAACGTGTCGCGTGCCGAATCTGCCTTACCTTCCAGGTAATCCCGCTGATCGACGCCGTCCAGCGTGGTCTTGACGATGCCGGGATACTTGCCGGCCTCAATCTGCTTCTTCAGGCCATCACCCGAAGGCCCGCCGGCGATGTTGACGAGGGTGGGCACCCAGTCCAGCGAGGAAAATATCTGGTCCGGATGCGTGCCGGCCTTGACGTGCCCCGGCCAGCGCACGAGCATCGGAGCCCGCATACCGCCTTCCCAGGTGGTGAGCTTGCCGCCCCGGAATGGCGTGACGCCGCCGTCGGGGTAGGTGATCGTCTCGGCGCCGTTGTCGGTGGTGAAGACAACGATGGTGTTGTCGAGCTCGCCCATATCCTCGAGCTTTTTCAGCACGTAGCCGATGTTGTCGTCCATCTGCTTCATGCCGGCTTCGTTGAGACCCCAGTCCTTGCCGCCTTTCTCGCCCAGCATGTCCATGTACTTGTCCGAGAGCATGGTCGTGACGTGCATGCGCGCCGGGTTATACCAGACGAAGAACGGCTTGCCGGTTTTCTCGGGGTCGTTGCGGTCGAGGAAGTCGATGACCTGGGCGGAGATTTCCTCGTCCACGGTCTTGGAACGTTCCAGCGTCAGCGGTCCTTCGTCCTTGCAGCTCTGGTTCTCCTCAGTGCCATCCGAGGACGTACAATGAAGAACCGGTCTCGGTGGCGTCATGCAGAGCCCGTCTTTCGGATCGATGGCACCGGGAACCTCTGGGAGACCCTTGACCGGGGTATTCTTACAGGCTGGTACAACGGCTTGATCGGTCGAGGTGCTGTTGATATCCGGGAAGCTCACCCCCTGCATGGCGTCGAGGTGATACAGGTAGCCCCAGAACTCCTGGAAACCGTGTGCCGTCGGCAGCGAGGCCGCTTTGTCGCCTAAGTGGTTCTTGCCGAATTCGCCGGTGTTGTAGCCGAGGTCCAGCAGGAATTTGGCCAGCGCGGGCGTGCCCGGCAACAGCGAACTGGTGGCACCCGGAAGCTGCGGCATGACCATGCCCGCCCGCAACGGATGCATGCCGGTGAAGAAGGCGGTGCGGCCGGCCGTGCAGCTTTGCTCCGCATAATAGGTCATAAACCTCGCGCCTTCATTCGCGAGGCGATCGATGTTGGGCGTCTCCCCAACCATGAGTCCCTGATGGTAAGCGCCGACGTTCATGATGCCGATGTCATCGCCCATGATAAACAGGATGTTGGGTTTGTCGGCGGCGATTGCCGGATTGACCGATAGAGTCAACGCCACAGCAAGCGCCACAACCCAAAAGGTAACGGTTTTTCTTTCTGATGCTTTCATTTTTAGCTCCTTTCTCTTTCCGAT
>CAVYNY010000035.1:0-211675 GCA_963769935.1 uncultured delta proteobacterium
AAAAACAGGAAAATTGAATCGATGAGTTCGAATCCCGAAGCGGCCCAGTGCGGTGAAAGTGGAAAATATGGCTTGGAAAAACTGGCCCTGCTATCGCTACTCACAGGTGCCGGAATCGGTCTTGTTATCGGTGGGTTTTTCCGAGTGGCACTGGAGCACATGAACATAGCTCGCTCTGCCACGATCGTCTGGATCGACCAGTGGCCGGTGATAAGCTTCGTCCTGGTCTGTGCCACGATCGCTGTAACCACCGCGTTGGCGCACCCTGGCCAGCGCAGCGTTCCGGGCAACCTGCGGCCGGTAGCGGCATACCCCATGTCGAGGCGGTGATTGAAGGCAAGTTGCCCGCAGCCCCCGGTTCTACTGTTCCCCATCAAATTCATTGGTGGCCTGTTCGCCATCGGGGGTGGTTTAAGCGCTCGGACGGGAAGGACCCAGTGTGCAAATCGGTGCCAACCTGGCTGAGTTCTGGGGAAAAATTTTCCGGCTGCCAACCATTGATCGTCTTGCCCTTTTCGCAGCGGGTGCCGGCGCCGGGCTGCCGGCGGTGGCGTTCAATGCTCCGATGGCCGGAGCGGTATTCGTGCTGGAGGAACTGGTCCGTCGATTTGATATTCGGATTGCCATCGCCGCACTTGGCGCCTCCAGCTCGGCCATTGCGGTCGCGTCACTGTTGCTCGAACAGCAACCCGATTTCCAGGTGGCAACCCTCCCCACTCCTGGTTCTGGACTCGCCCTATATTTGCTGTGTTGGGTATCCTGGCTGGGCTTGCAGGAGTTGCATACAACCGGATGATCATCAGGACCTGTGCGCTGGTTGACGGTTTGAGCCGTTGGCGACCGGAGGTTCGGGCACTCTTTATCGGTGCGCTGGTTGGTGCTTTGGCATGGTTTGCCCCGGACATGGTTGGCGGCGGCGATACGATTACCCAACAGGCTCTCGTCGGTGGAATCGGGCTGACAGCATTGCCCATCATTTTCGCTGTTCGGTTTCTGCTCGGCCCGCTGTCTTATGCCGCGGGCACGCCTGGTGGCCTGTTCGCGCCCATTCTTGCGCTGGGTGCGTGCCTTGGCCTGGATCGGGCTACTGTGCCCACAGTTCGTAGGAGATTCCGGTGCGATCCCAGCTACCTTTGCTATCGCCGGCATGGCGGCTTTCTAACTGCAACGGTTCGCGCGCCGGTTACGGGAATGATCCTGATCTTCGAGATGACCGGTGCCTTCAATCAGTCTTTACCGATGCTCTGGGCCTGTTTCGCGGCTATGGCCATCCCCACATTGATGGGCAACTGCCCATCTACGACTCCATGAAGGCTCGCACGATCGGCGTAGCAAAGAAAATGTAACCGCTGATCGCCTTAATGCGCTATCGACCGCGGCCTTGAACGGTACACTGGACCCCAGAGTCTTATTTCCCCCATTAACTAAAGGAAATCCATTATGCCTGAGATTACCCGATTCGGACCCGGAAAAGCCTCGAATAACACCGGTGGCGATGGCGTCACCTGGTTCGACATCGACATTGCCGATGACGCCGATCGCCAATGGCTGATGGCGTGGCAGGAGATCAGCGAGCAGACGAGAACGGCGTTGTTGGAGCCGGTGCGCTTCAGCCATTATAAACAAGTGCCAGACGGCACGTTGCTGAGCATCAGAACGCTGCGTCCCGGTCCAACGGAAGATCTCACCGATCTCGCCGACTTGAAGCTGCTGATCGGCCCGATCAGGGCGATCACGGTGCGATCCGGGACGGTTGCCGTTGTGGACGAGTTGCGACAGAACCTGTCGTCGGACAGGTCGCTGGTGACGGCAATGGACTTGCTGGGGTTTATGGTGTCGGGTATGACCAACCGGATGGAACCGGTCATCTCCGATCTGACCCAAGACATCGATGACGTCGAGGATGCACTGCTCGACGGCGGTTCAGTACCACACCCGCAGACGCTGAGCGAGTTTCGGCGCCGAATCTTTCGCACCAGACGGCAAGTGAATTCCACCCAGCAGGTGCTTGCTCCGATGACGACCGATCCCGCCCTGGCCCTGGATGCCGACGATCGTGAAACGCTGGTCAGGGCGTCACAGCACGTCACCCGCCATTTAGACGGGCTGGAGGAATACCGCACGCGGGTGCAGATGCTGGAGGATCAGGTCGAGGCGCAACGCTCGGAGACCATGACCCGTTCCAGCCTCAATCTGACCATCGTTGCGACTGTGTTCCTGCCGCTGACCTTCATTACCGGCCTGCTAGGGATGAACGTCGCTGGAATCCCCGACCAACATAATCCGTATGGTTTCTGGCTGGTGACCGGCTTGTCCGTCATCATTTCCCTGCTGGCTTGGCTTTTACTGCGTCGTCAGGTGTACGATCGCTATCTGGATAAGGCAAGTACCGATAAGAAGAAACCTGGGCGACTGCCGGAGACTTCTCTATCAGATGGCGCAGGCTTGACGTCCGCCTCCAAGGAGTCTAGACGGGAGCATGACAAGCGATGCGACCCTCCGCCCGACACCGAAGGTGGGCATCAAGACAAATCAGATGGAACAAAAGTGGACAGACATCGACCTTGTTCTTGGAGCAAGATTGCTGGGGTCCATGTCTTTGCACTGCTGCTTGCGCTTGTGCTGTTCGCTTTTCATGTATTCGTGATCTTCGATGCATCTGGCGAGATGGTTCGTCACAAGGCATGGCTGCTGGCACATCTGGGACCGGAAACTTACGGCAAGATCGTCCTCCTTGGTTGCTTTTTGTTACTGATGTTGGCGCACGTGGCGGAGGCCGCGGCATGGGGCCTGTTCTTGCGCTGGACGCGGCTAATACCAAGCCTTACGGAAGGCATCTATTTCACCGCCGCGACGACCACGACTCTGGGCTACGGCGACATCCTGCTGAAGTATCCTTGGCGACATCTCGGGACATTGATTGCGATAACGGGGGTGCTGATGTTCGGCTGTTCAACGGCGTTCTTGTTCGTGATCTTACAGGACGTCTGGGTGCATCACTTTTATAAGGGTCCACAGAGGAGGTCACGTTGTTTATTTTGTCTTCGAAATTCGAATATCCCACCGCCTTACGGTGGTGGCTCGCCCTCGTCCTGATTTGCTGCGCCGCCACTTCCATTCACGCCCAGGAAACGACAGAAACCAAATCAGTCGGGGAGAACACGCTCACGGGGACGCAGCAGACTGCCAGCGGTAAGCCCACGATCAGACCCATCCTAACGGACAGCCCGCGTGCCACGCTCAAATCGTTTCTCCGCCTCAGGGACGAGCTGGAACAGACCTTGCGATCCTATAGGTTGGACAAATCCCGTAAGCTTGCCGAGAAGGTGCACGTGATTAACTCTCAGTTCCACGAGCTGCTGGACTTGTCCTCTGTCCCGCCATCGCTTCGCTTTGAGATCGGAACCGAAACAACTGCATATTTGCTCGACATCCTTGGGCGTGTCGAATTGCCTGATCTTGAAAGTGTTCCTGACGAAGAGGCCTTCGACGATGATGTGTCACCCGCGAAATGGCGCATCCCCGGCACCCCGATCTGGATCGTCCGGGTCGATGAGGGAGCGCGCGAGGGGGAGTTTCTGTTCAGCGAGCGCACGGTTATGGCGGCGCCGCGTTTCTACCAAGGTATTAAAGATCTGCCTCTGCAAACGTCTTTGCCCATCATTAGCTGGCATCGCGCTGTTCGCCAGTTTACCGGACCGATGATCCCGGCGGCGGTGCTCAGAATCGTACCGCAGAGTCTGCGCGACTTCTGGCTGGATACACCAAAATGGAAAGTCATTGCGGTGGTCCTTATTAGTGCTCTCGCAACGCTCCTGCTGTTCGTCTTTCACCGTGCGATCAACCGCCGCGAAACCGAAAATCGGGTCGGCTTCCTGCTGCGTCGTGCCCTGACGCCAATTGCGATCCTCGTGGTGGTCTGGAGCCTAAAGGATTTCATTAACCACCAAATCGCTGTTTCTGGCGCATTCTCGATCTTGGTTGCCGATATGGCAACCATTTTGATCAATGCCGGCGCAGTCTGGCTTTTATGGCTGGTCATGCTTGCCATTTTCGAGCGCATCATCCAGGCACGGGATATCCCGGAAGATAGCTTCGACGCGCATCTCTGGCGCCTTGGTGCCCGCACCATCGGGACCGCGGCCAGCGTGGTGATCATCGGTAATGCAGCACAGGAGCTGGGGCTGCCCCTCTACAGCGTGGTGGCTGGACTGGGTATTGGCGGTTTGGCCGTCGCGCTTGCGATTCGCCCGACTCTCGAAAACCTGATCGGCGGCATCATGCTCTATCTGGACCAGCCCGTGCGGGTCGGCGATTTCTGCTCTTTCGGTGACAAAACCGGCACCGTCGAAGCCATCGGCGTGCGCACGACCAAGATCCGGGCGCTCGATCGCACTTTGATTTCGATTCCCAACGCCGCCCTCGCAGATATGCAGCTGATCAACTGGGCGAAATGCGATCGGATGCTGATCAGCGCGACCATCGGTCTACGCTACGAGACCGAAAATGATCAATTGCGCCATGTGCTGGTGAAGTTTCGCGAGATGCTCCATGCCCATCCCAAGATCCACTCCGACACGGTGCGCGTGCGCTTCGCAGGCTTCGGTCAATCTTCCCTCGACATCGGCGTCCGGATATATGCACTGACCCGGGACTTCAACGAATTCCACGCCATACGCGAAGACGTCTTGCTGCGAATGAGCGATATAGTTAAAAATTCGGGAAGCAGCTTTGCCTTTCCTTCACAGACCCTCTACATGGGTCGCGACGACGGACTCGACGGTGAGCGTGGCAAGACGGCTGCGAAAGAAGTTGAATCCTGGCGCAAAGCCGGCAAGCTGCCGTTTCCAAGACTTGCGGCCGACAGAATTGAGCAGCTCAAAGGTACTCTCGACTATCCGCCGCGGGGCTCGGTCGAGGCCGGCACTTTCGAGTCGCAGGTGTGGGAAACGTCCGAGCGGCTCTCCGCTGAGCCGGACGACGAAGAGGAGAGCGATCGCAAACCGCCATCGCAAAAACATGGAGAGGATTCATAGGTCGGACAGATAAAATTACAAGACGTATATCCTCTGACGATTTTAAAAATACCTTGTAGAATTGTAACCAGTAAAAATTATTTGAGGAGATAAAAATGCGATTTCATGAACAGATCATTCGACCGAATTCAACTTTGGTAGTCCTGGGCACGATCTTAGGCGTATTATGGGGTTGTGCCGTGGTTGGTCCGACCTCGATCAGTATGGGACGTGCGGATTACAATGAAGCAATCAACAAAACCGATGACGCTCAGATGTTGATGTCGATTGTTCGGGGTCGCTACGGCGAAACATTTAGTCTTCTGGCGGTCACCGGTGTGGCAGCCAACGTCAGCTTCGGCACCAACGCCGGTGTCAATGTCGGGTTCGGCCCCGATGAGAACTACGCCGGCAACCTGGTCCCGTTCAGCGGCGGCTTTGCCTACGAGGAGAACCCCACCATTACCTATGCGCCGGTTCAAGGCGAGCGGTATCTCCGACAGTTTCTGACACCCATCCCGTTGGACATCCTCTTGTTACTCGTACGTGCCATGCCGGAGCCGGGTCCAACTATAACCCTGCTGGTGAACCAAATCAACGGCCTGCAAAACCCTGACTTTCTGTCGGCGCCGTCGGCTGAGCCTGACCCACAATTCTTGCGACACGTCGAGCTGGTCACGGAGTTGTGTAAAGCAGGTATCATGCAGTGGGCAGAAGACCCTCGCAAGGAAGTTGGGTTTGATATTCTAATCAGCGGCTATGCACCCGAATACTCGCAAACTGTTCGTGAATATATAGCTTTGCTCGGGCTGCCGTTGCCGGCGGACGAATCGAAAGACATCGTATTGCCGGTTTACTTTGCGGTGAATGCAAGAGAATTGGGCGGCATCGGGATCTCAACGCGCTCCACAGCAGACTTGATTGAGATCTTAAGAGCCGCAATTGAGATTCCGCAAGAGCATAACCGCCCGGGGCTGACAATTAATTATCCGCCGATGGGTCCGGCGGGCAAGGATATCCTTATCCATTCCTCAAAAGATAAACCAAAGACGGCTTCTTTGGCGGTGAAGTATCGCGGATACTGGTTCTATATCGAAGAAACCGACCAGCCCACAAAGCTATTCTTCAGGTCTGTGCGCCTATTTTGGTCCGTCAGCATCGCCAGTTCGGCGGATCGAAGAACCTCCGCCCCTGTCTTGACCATTCCTGTGAGTAATTAAAAGGTTAAACTCTTTTGTGAACAATGATATCCAAAAGCGCATTGACTGCTTCGACAAGCATTATTTGTTGCCACTTCGGTGTCTCGGTTTCTCCGAACGCACCGCCATTGTTAGGCTTTTAATCTTCATTTTTAGCTTGATTTAACGTCTCGATATTTGTAAAAATCTTGAGAATAGGTTAAAAAGTCACAACGCCGGGAAAGATCCCCATACAGCAAATTATAGGCCATGGCGAATTAAAAACGCTATCGCCTTCACTGAACGAAAAAAAGCCCTTGAATTTGAGCGCTACTTGAAATCTCCATCGGGTAGGGCTTTCTCCAAAAAGCGATTGTAATCACTATATCCCAAACAAACTTATGCTTGGTTTACCGAAGTCCTGAAAGATCGGTTTCAAGCCCACAACCACCGTCAATTACCCCCCACACCCAACTCCAATCCATAAAACCTCAACCCTTCTCTGGCCCGCAACGAAAAGGGTAGGGCACTGGCATTTGAAAAATACTTTAAATCCCACTTTGGAAAAGCATTCGCCAATCAAAGACTTTGGGGAATTTTTTATTCTGCTGCAATATACCATTCGCTCAAAAACGTATGTAAAATTCCCATTTTGCTTCTGGGGCAGGGGGTCTGGTCTAATGCTGATAATTTAAGAAGGATATGTTTAGCCGGCACCATCTCCCGGCGAAACGCCGGGGACGGGAAAGACTGAAAAGACTGGATTCCGGCCTTCGCCGGAATGACGCAAGCGGCATCCATATCAGGTTAAGAGGGCTCAAGTTAACGGCATTAGGCCCGTCCCCTGAGGTCGGCTTTTTCAGTGATAGAAAATTATATTTTTATGGACATCCCCAATTTACATTGATAAGGACTAAACTATTACCAGGCATTACGAGGTAAGAACCCGGCTGCTGTCGCAATTGCGTACCCCCCAGGGACGCTTTCAAAGAATGTTCTCATGCCCCACATGTTTACCAACCGCCCCAGTGGACTAAGGGGACGGTCATGATTTAATGCATTTCTAAGGCACAATAAGGATGAAATTCATATATTCATGACCGTCCCCTCGCGTTGCCGTCCCCTCGCGTTGCCCGGCATTCTTCAAATCGTTGCTTTGAATTTATATCAAACAATCTTCTCTCTTGTTGGACCAAGCTATGCGATTAAGACTTAGTCAATTTGAGTCCGACAAGCTTTGAAGCTAATGCAAGCAAAAGGTCATACACGTCTGATTCCCCATCTGGGGAAAAAGGAGCATTGCGGGAGAGATGTATGCAGGGGGGGGGTGGATAATTATGGGTGACCTTCAGTGTTACTGTAAATACTTTGCAATCTTCAAACCTTGCATTTCCACGCTTGTCCACTTTCCGATTCTAACCCAGCCGTCTCGTCTTTCTGTATTCGTCCTTCGATCTTTCAAATCTCTTCTTTCGGAGCCATTATAAAATAAACGATGTAGGTTAAAAGTTCTGCGCCTGTTTTTGCCGGAACGTCTTTCAGTAGATACACGTTTGATTGCTGGCATTTTCTTCCCTCCTTAGCCACGGAGTGGACATGTATGGCACGGATAAGATGCACAACATTGTCCCCCCCCCTTTTTTAGAGATCAATCAGAGAACCGGTCTACCCAACTAAAGATAAATAGCAGCAGTACGGGTCGTTTAACTGACCACGGGCAATCTCAAAATCAGACTGTATCCGTGCTAAATAGAATGAGAAATGAGTTGATGTCAATAAAAAACAATACCATTGAGAAGGCAACCAAACTGTTGTATAAAGACGTACTAACGGAACGCAAATGGTATCAGTATGGAACAAAGAGATGACAGGTTTTGGGAAACAAAATCTCTGAAGGAGATGACGAAATCCGAATGGGAGTCCCTCTGTGATAATTGCGGACTCTGCTGTTTGCATCGTGTTCAGGATATAAAGACGGGCAAGATGAAGCTGCTTGCAGTTGCATGTCAGCATTTAGACTCGTCATCTTGTAGCTGTTCGATATACGAGGAAAGATTCAAAATCGAGCCGACCTGTTTGGCACTTTCCCCGAATAAGATAAGACGATTAAAAAAGTTGCCAAATACTTGTGCGTACCGATGCCTCATCGAAGGCAGGAACTTGGAGTGGTGGCATCCGTTAGTCTCAGGAGATCCTGATACGGTTCACGAAGCTGGTATTTCTGTGAAAGATAAGGTTGTAACATGCAAACACATTGATTTAGATCAGCTAAAGAATTTCACTTTTGGTAAATAGGATCTGGCATTGTTCGTATTAGCGTTGACGCCCGAACACTGCTTACCCAGGCGCACCCACCCAACCCATGCCTGACGGTGCGTAAATCATTGCCCACACATTTTATCGGGACAGGGGGTCGGGCCACGCCAAGTGATTATTAACATTACTCAGAAAATGTCATAAAAAGGTCGCTAAATCAGGCTTAATCGACCGGTTTTACACCAAAACTGCCCTATTAAGAGACACGACCCAAAATACTCCTTGCAAAATGAAATTATATACCCGGTTATATCTGGCATAAGCAAAGCTGCAAGAAAATTAAGTCATCCTCATGGGCCATATCGAAAATATAGCCGCCAGAAGAAGCATCGGTGTCAAACCTTGAATTGTGAATTCGGACTGTCAAAGTATTCTCGAAATTTATCCTTTGCTGCAAGCCCGGCTTTAACTGCTCTTACACTGTGACTGACCGCTGAATAAGTCAAGTCAAACATGGCCCCGATCTTCTCGTTGGTCAGCAACCCGCTCTGCCAAATAACGGGACTATTTTTGACATAAATTATGGTATATTTTCATGCAAAAATAGTCTGAAGGAGGATGGCAAATATGCAAAAAAATAATAGTGTTAATAAACCAAATGACTATTCTTTTGTATAACATGCAGAAAAATGTCCTACATTGGTTATTGACTAATATGATCTGGCGGCGACACGATACTGGTATTACACTTCTTGTCTTGTGAGACAACTTTGCCATAACCCCGCAATGGGCTGGTATGGCATTTCATGAATCCAATACCGAAATCCGAATCGAGAATAATTTCATTGATCGATGATGCGAAAATTATTAAAAAGATCCTCAAACAGCTGGACTTGTGGGAGGTCGGGCGCAAACCGTCTCCGTGCGCCAACGGCCCGCCGCCTGACGCCTTTATTATCTATGATGATCCTCAGCGCCCAGCGTGGATGATTACTTAATTGATGCTGATTACCCACTGCAAACCTACCTTTAAACAATCCAGCCCCGGGCGAACCAGTGAGATAGGTCCGAATTTGCCTAAATTCCAATTCCACGTCAAAAAATCGATATAGCCAGAAAAGCCCGCTTCCATTATCAGGTTGGGTCTTGGTTCCATTTAATTGATGGCTCAATATGTTGGCATAGAGATGAAGCCGATACACAATTCGCAATTTTCGCTTGGTTCGCACCAAAAAAACAATGCCTTATCTTTTTTATCTTTGATATGCCCTAGCCCAAGGACATTCACCCGCCGCATGCCGACAGCAGATAAAATACAAGATTTCCATCCAAGAAATACAGGAATTACCCTATATATTTTTGTCGGCCGGCGATTAAGTTTAGGCTTGTTCTAACATTGAAAATTTGGTCCTCTGGACCAGGATTTTTTACTTCTGCCGATTTTTCCAAAAGAATCGAAGTAGAATAAAGAAATATTAACATCCAACTAAGAAAGGAATTCAATAATGAGGAAGTATCAATTTATGGCCCTTTTAACGATTGTTTTACTTCTTTCAGCGATGGGAGTTTTTGCCCAACAGAATGCAGGCCAGGGGGCTGCCGGTCCGGTCGGCAACGT
The DNA here is from genome assembly GCA_963769935.1 of uncultured delta proteobacterium. Lineage (GTDB taxonomy): Bacteria > Desulfobacterota > Desulfobacteria > Desulfobacterales > JAFDCJ01 > JAFDCJ01. The sequence goes on from CAVYNY010000035.1 coordinate 10,068, forward strand.
GCCGGAAAGTGGACATATCAATGCCTTTCGCGTAGATAACATCACCGGTTCCAGGGTGATAAATCTCGAGGGCGAAAATATCGGAACCATTGACAATCTGGTTATTGACATCGACACCGGCAATATCGTTTATGCGGTGCTTGAATTCGGCGGATTTATGGGTTTCGGCGACAAGCTTTTTGCCGTTCCGTGGCAATCCCTGACAGCCGTTCCCGCCGAAGGAATATTCATCCTCGATCAGTCCCGCGCCAAGCTGGAAAAAGCCCCGGGCTTTGACAAGAACAAATGGCCTGATATCGGCGACCAAACTTGGCGGGCCGGGATTTACGCCTTTTATCGGCAGCACGCGCCCTATCATCAGATCCCTGCCGCTCCGCCGGCGTCTCGCAAGCAGGAAATGCAGCACGGCTACCGAAGCGGCTATCCAGATTACCCGGGCGGCGGTTATCCCGGCATCTGGGGAGACCCCTACGGGAAAATGTTTAATCCCAAGACCATGGATACCGTTAGCGGAGAAATCTTGAAGATTGAATATTATGAGGAAATGACGCTGATGGTCTACACCGATGCGAAAAAACCTGTTTTGGTGGCCTTGGGTCCAACCGGCTATTTTGTTAGTCAAGTAAGGACGTTGCAGCCAGGCGATAAGATTACGGTGACCGGTTCAAAGGTCATAGTGGACGATACCCCCTATGTGATTGCGACAAAAATTAGGGAGGGCAACGAAGAATTGCATGTCCGAGACAAAGAGGGGCATCCCATTTGGATGGGGTGGAAAAACATTAAATAATTGGGGAGCGATGCGATGCAGGGAATTGAGCTGGTGAAAAATCTTGCTGAACTTGATCGAGAACTCGTCAAAAAGCTCGAGGAGGCACGTCAATCAGCCGATCGCAGGCTCGCGGGCGCCCAGGAAAAGGCCCGGCGTATTCTGGATGAGGCGGAAAATCAAATCCGTCAATTAGAGGCGGCATCGAAGGCCCGCATCAGCGAGGAGAGCGAAAAGCTTGCCGGGGAAGCGCAGGCGCGGGCCGAAGCAGAGGCGCAGCGTATTTGCAGCGAGGCGGATTCGAACATCGAGCTCGCCGTCAGGTTCATTCTCTCAGAGGTGCTGCCGTGATCGCAGAGATGGAAAAGCTTATCATCGCCGGTCCCAAACGGCTTGCTCCCGCGATTCTTGACCATCTCCAGCGTGTCGGGGTCGTGCAGATCGATCCGCTGCGCACCGACGAGATCAACCCATACCAACTCAGCCGTGAAGAGGAAAGTCGGCTGAAACGCTGGGGCGCAGTGGCAACCTCGGCCGACCATGGCCTGCGGCTTTTCGGACTGCGGGCGGATCCGTCCGCCAAACCGTTCGCGGGCGATATGGAGGGCGCTGAAGCCGCCGCATCAGCCGTTGAACAGCGGGTCGCCGCTCTGGCAAATGAACAGGAGCGTCTTAGGGAAGAACTGGAGTTGATTGAACAGTACGGGGCGGTTGCAGAACTCCTGGCGGAAATCGTGCAGGGTCTTGACGGGAGCCCATGGCTTGCGGTCCTGCCTTTTCTGGTGGAAAGCGCCGCAGATCTTTCACCGCTGGCGCAAGAGCTGGCATCAGAGCTCGATGACCGTTTTCTGATGGCCCATGGACGCGCAAACGGCATCATCGCCGCTGTAATCCTCGTGCTCAAGCGCGATGCCGAGGATGCCAAAGGGATCCTGAGCCATCAGGGACTGGGAGAACTTCCCCGTCCTGAAAAATATGCCCACCTGAGCTTGAGAGCAATGGCCGAGCAGCTTGCGGAGCGTGCGCGGCGGGTTCCGGAAGCCTTGGCCTCCTCGGAGGACGAGATGCGCCGCGATCTGATAAATTCGGGTCAGCTGCTCAAAAGTTTATGGAATCGCGCCAAGGACGAATCCGCCTGCCTCCTTGCCCTGAAGGATATGGCTGCGGCCCGGTACGGCTTCGCGCTGTTCGGCTGGGTCCCGGTGCGCCTGGAGCGCCGGGTGCTGGAGGAAATGGGTCGATTCGAACCCCTGATACACTATGTATTTGAACCGGCCGGGGCAATAGGCGAAGCCGAGCGGGTCCCGGTTTTGCTGGAGAACCCCGCCTGGATCAAACCCTTCGAGCCCTTGATTTCTTTCCTGAACACACCGCGCTACGACAGCTGGGATCCCACGTGGGTCGTGGCCGTCTTCTTTCCGCTGTGGTTCGGTATGATTGTGGGAGACATCGGATATGGCGCCGTATTTGCCGGGCTGTCCTGGTACCTATCAGGATATGTCAGGCGCAATCGAGCGTTGACGGTGGATTTTTTTAAAATGCGGCTTGCACCGGCTCAGTTGGCCCAGGTGGTGCGCGCCGCGAAACCGATGATTTTATGGACGATGCTCTGGGGTCTGCTTTACGGGGAGTTCTTCGGCGACCTCCTCCAGCGGCTCGGCATTTTCGGCACGGCACGCCATCCCGGCTGGATCCCGTTGCTGATTCCGCGCACCAATACGGTTGCCACCGCCAACGGCTTAATTCTGCTTTCCATCGGTTTCGGTGTGTATCAGGTGCTGTACGGCTTTTATCTCAAGGCTATGCGGACACACCGCTGCGCTGAGAAGATCCACTTCTGGGAGGCCTGCGGCTACTTCGGCGGCGTTGCCGCCCTGATCCTGTTCGCCTGCGCATTTATGGCCAAGGACTTCCGTTGGTGGCTCGTGGTTCCGATGGTCGCCGGTGCGGCCGTCTTTCTGTTCGGTCTGCTGCTGGCCGGAGCCCCGCTGATGCTGGCGGAGTTGCCGACCCAGGGGGGCCACATCATGAGCTACATTCGTATTTACGCCGTAGGTCTGGCCTCGGCCATTCTTGCAAACCTGGCGACCGAGTTGGGCTTTTCGCTCTACCACCTGCTGGGGAGCGCCGGTATGATGATCGGTATGCTTGCGGGACTGCTGATGGGCCTTGTGCTGCATGCATTGCTCATCGTACTGCTCACAGTGAGCCACTTTCTACAGCCTATTCGTCTTATTTGGGTCGAGTTTTTTACCAAGTTTGAATTCTATACGGTCAGCGGCAGACCATATCGCCCTTTTCAATTGATCTGCAATTCTTCGTCATAAAGGGCGTCGGGAAACTCGGATATCGGACTTTTAAGGAGGAAATGTAATGAAAATCAAGGTGGTGTTCCTTTCAGTGTACTTGTTGCTGTGCATGTTGGCGTTCAGTGGGCCGGCCGCCGCGGCGGACGGCAATTCAAGCAAGGGTTTGATCGCCGTGGGCATGGGCCTGGCTGTAGGGCTGAGCGCCCTCGGCACGGGTTTAGCGCAGGCCCGCATCGGTGCGGCGGGCCTCGGCAGTGCCGTGGAGAAGCCTGAGTCTCTGGGACTGGCGCTCATTTTTCTGCTGCTGCCCGAAACGCTGGTGATCTTCGGCCTGGTCATTGCCTTTATTCTTTTTGGAAAGCTGTGATGTCAAAGCTCGACGAGATACTCAAAGAAGAGGCGCTGGCGGATATCAACCGGATCCTGGAAGATTCGGATTCCAGGGCGGAGACGATAATTCAGGAAGCCGAGACGAAGGCCTCCACCCGGCTGGCAGTCCATCGTAAAAGAGTCGAGTCCGAGGGCCGCTCTGCTAAACGCCGGACCGAAGGCGCCGCCGAACTGGCGGTCTCCACTGCCCGCATCCAGGCCAAGGGGAAGATCATCGCGCTGGTTCGCAAAAAGGCCTTGAGCGCTATCGAAGAACTGGCCGGCCGGCCCGGCTACCACAAGATTTTGACGGCGCTCGCCGAAGAGGCGATCAAGGCGGTGGACGCGGCGGAAGCCGTGGTCGTGAATCCAAACGACAAGGCGATCCTCAGCGGCTGGGCGATGCAGAAGGGGATCGAAATCCAGACCGATCCGAAGCTGCGCCTCGGAGTTCGGCTGGTCAGCCGCAGCAGCAGGCGCAGCGCGGAAAACAGTCTCCCGGAACGGCTCGACCGCTCATGGGATACACTATCCGCCCGTGTGGCCCAGATACTCTGGAAGTGAGGAAAAAGACGTGACCGACGATTTCGGTTATCTGAACGCCCGCATCCGGGTGAGAAGCGCCCGATTGCTGCATGAGGGTTTTTTCCGGGAGGCACTGCATCTGGGTTTTGCCGAACTGGTAAAAGTCCTTGCCGAAAGCACCTATGGTCCCGATCTGACCGGACACACGCTGGCCGATGTCGACCAAGCCGTGTCGCACCAATTGAATCGCACTACGGCAGATCTGCCCCGCCTGGTCACGGGTAGCGCGCGCGAGGCCGTGAGCTTGATCCTGATGCGGGACGATCTTGCCAACCTGAAAATCATTCTGCGGGGCAAAGCCGCCGGATGGTCGACCGAAGACATCCTCGGCCGGCTGGGCGCCGGCACGCTTTCCGCCGACGTGTGCCGTAAACTTGCCGAGGCTCCGGACCCGACATCCATCGCGCAAATACTTTACTTGCGAGAGCACCCGCTCGCCGGGGCCCTGCGCAGGGCGTATCGGGCCGAACATGAACCACCGGCCATGGAGGTTGCGCTGGACCAGGCATTTTTTACCGCCACGCTGCGCCGGGCCCGGGAACTGGATCAGCCTTATCTTGCCGCGTTTCTAAGTGCCGAGATCGACGGGTTGAACCTCGCAACAGGGGTCAAGCTGTTCACCATCGGCTTTGAGGGTCAACCGGCGCGCTTCTTCCTGAAAGGCGGCCGCGGCGTGGGGCTTCCTTTGTTTCAGCGACTGGCAGCCGGGGAGACGGCCGCTCTGGAAGAATTGGGGCATACGGATTTTGATCGCGCGGCTGAGTCAAGGGACCTGTCGACGCTGGAACGGCATCTGCGCTGTATCCTGCTGGCCAAGGCGCATGCGGGCGTCAAGGATGTGCTGGGGGCAGGTCTGGCCCTCGACTATATCCAGCGCAAATCGTGGGAGGCGGGGCGGATCCGGCTGCTATCCCGGCGGGCTTACTACAACCTGTCGCCTGCGGAAATGGAAAAGGAGTTAATCTGCCAGTGAAGATTGCAGTTTTGACCGACTCCGACTCGGCGGCGGGATATCGTCTCGCCGGCCTGGAAGTTGTCGTTGCCGCAGATGGCCCGGAAGCCCAAAAGATGCTGGCCGACCTGGTGCAAGCGGACGTCTATGCCCTGATTGCAGTGAATGCGGCGTTGGTCCCGGACCCTTACCAGGTCGTCAAACGGGAAATGCGCGGTCGGGATTTCCCGGTTATGCTGCCGATTCCCTCGATAGATTCAGCCGTCGCAGACCGGGGCGAAGATGCCAAGGTATATATGCGACGTCTGATTGTGGACACCATCGGATACGAGATAAGAATAGTTGATAGTTCATAGCAGGTAGCTCATAGCTGATAGTTAAAGACAAAGGTTTCAGATGTTCCGCCTCAGGCGGACCGCCGGCCTGACAAGCGGCCAGTTTGATCAAAAACGAAACTTTAAAAAGCGAATATCGAATAATGAATATCGAATCCACCTGAGGCGGACAAGTGTCGAAGGAAGGCATTCTGTCTATTTTATAAAAAAGACTGAGCGTAGCGAAACCATCTGGAACTCCCCCTTTCCTAAAGGGCGGGGGGGATTTTTGAAATTCTGCGGTTCGTTATTCTGCTGTTCTGCGGTTCGCTGTTTCGTTTAGGTGAGCTTTCATACAAGGTGTCGGCAAAGGCTAAGGACCGAAGGATAATGGTTAAAGGCGAAAGGCGCAAGGCTGCAGGCGAGTAATAGGAGGGGATGGACAAATATCAGAGGTTTTGCTTTACTGCTTCCCAGCTTCCCGGCCTCTAATCTATTTCATCTGTCGTCTGTCTTCCGACTATGAACTATGAGCTATCAGCTATCAGCTTTTTTCATCTGACACCTGAAACCTTTAAAAGCAGCTAAGGAACTAATTACAGGAGGAAAAATGATCCGGGGAAGCGTGCTGAAGATTGCAGGGCCGGCGGTTATCGCCAGGGATATGCTGGGTGCGCGTATGTACGACATCGTAAAGGTGGGCGACGAGAAGTTGATCGGTGAAATCATCCGGTTGGATGGTGATACGGCATTTGTTCAGGTTTACGAGGACACTTCGGGACTGACGGTCGGGCAGCCGGTGGTCTCAACCGGCATGCCGCTTGCCGTCGAGCTGGGTCCGGGGTTGCTGAATTCGGTTTACGACGGCATTCAGCGCCCGCTCGACAAGATCAGGGAGAAAACCGGCGACTTCATCTCCCGCGGCGTGGAAGTTGCGGCTCTGGACCGCAGCAAGAAATGGAACTGGATCCCGCGGGTAAACCCCGGTGACTCGGTCACCGGGGGGATGACCCTCGGCACCGTTCAGGAGTTCTCGTTTACCCACAAAATCATGGCGCCGCCGGAGGCGGCCGGCATCGCCGGCAAGGTGCAGCCGGCCGGCGCCTGCACTGTGCAAACGCCGGTCGTGGAGCTCGAGGACGGCCGCGAATTGACAATGTCGCATATGTGGCCGGTCCGGCGCGCCCGCCCCGTGCGGGAAAAGCTTGATCCCATGGAGCCCTTTCTCACGGGCATGCGGATTCTGGACGTGCTGTTTCCCATTGCCATGGGCGGAACCGCTGCGATTCCCGGACCTTTCGGCTCCGGCAAGACGGTAACGCAGCAGTCCCTGGCAAAGTGGTCGAACGCCGATATCGTGATCTACGTCGGATGCGGCGAACGCGGCAACGAAATGACCGATGTCCTTACGGAGTTTCCCGGTCTGGAGGACCCCGCCAGCGGCGAACCATTGATGCACCGCACGGTGCTGATCGCCAACACCTCAAACATGCCGGTGGCGGCCCGGGAGGCCAGCATCTATGTGGGTGTAACCCTGGCCGAGTATTTCCGGGACCAGGGATATGCGGTGGCTTTGATGGCCGATTCCACCAGCCGCTGGGCCGAAGCCCTGCGTGAAATATCTTCACGGCTCGAAGAAATGCCGGCCGAAGAAGGCTATCCCCCTTACCTGTCCGCCCGGCTGGCCGCTTTCTACGAAAGGGCCGGACTTGTTACCACGCTGGGCGGAGAACGCGGTGCGGTCTCGGTCGTGGGGGCCGTATCGCCCGCGGGCGGCGACATGTCCGAGCCGGTCACCCAATCCACCCTCCGCATCGCAGGCGCCTTCTGGCAATTGGATGCTTCCTTGGCGTACCGTCGCCACTTCCCTGCGATCAACTGGAACGGCTCGTACTCGCTTTACATCGAGCTGCTGGACAGCTGGTATCACGAGAACCTGGGTCCGGACTATACCGGGCTGCGGGACGCCGTAGGCCGGCTGCTGCAGCAGGAGGCGTCGCTGCAGGAAATGGTGCAGCTGGTCGGCCCGGATGCCTTGCAGGATCATGAGCGGCTGGTGATAGAGGTCGGCCGCATCCTGCGGGAAGATTTCCTGCAGCAGAACGGCTTTCATGAAATCGATGCCTACTGTTCCATGAAAAAAGCCAAGGGGCTGATGCAGATGGTGACCGCCTTCCACCAGCAAGCCGATGCCGGACTCAAAGCGGGCATTCCCATCGACGACATCATTCAGAATCCCGTACTGGAAAAGATTGCCCGGGCGCGCTATGTCGCGGAGGAGCGTTTCGCGGACTACTTAAAAGAGGTACGCGACGAGATTGCCGAAGCATTCAGGCAGAAAGACTGAGGAGAACAGCGGCAATGGATCTTTTGAAAAAGGAGTATCATGCGCTGAGCTACATTTCAGGCCCTTTGCTTTTTATGGAGAAGGCCGCGGATTTGGCATACAATGCGATTGTCGCCATCAAAGACGGCACCGGCCGGATACGCGGCGGGCAGGTTATCGAGGTGTCGGAAGAATATTGCGGTGATTCAGGTTTTCGAAGAAACTGCCGGGCTGGATCTCTCGCGCACCTCGGTGAGCCTTGTGGAGCAAACGGCTCGTCTGGGAGTGTCCCGGGATATGCTGGGCCGTCGTTTCGATGGTGTGGGCAAGCCGATTGACGGGCTGCCCGCGGTAGCGGCAGAAAAGCGCCTCACAATTGCGGGCATGCCGATCAACCCGGTGGCACGCCGCAAGCCCGAGGCGTTCATCCAAACCGGCATTTCAACCATCGACATCATGAATACCCTGGTTCGAGGACAGAAACTGCCCATTTTTTCGGGTCCCGGTCTGCCTGCCAACGAGCTTGCGGCCCAAATCGCGCGGCAGGCCCATGTGCCGGGGGAAAACCTGCAGTTTGCCGTGGTCTTCGCCGCGATGGGGGTGACCCAAAGAGAGGTCAGCTATTTTACAGGGGAGTTCGAAAAAACCGGCGCTCTTTCCCGCTCGGTCCTTTTTCTAAACAAGGCGGACGACCCCACGATCGAACGGATTCTAACGCCCCGCATGGCGCTGACGGTGGCCGAACATCTGGCCTACGGACACGGCTACCACGTGCTGGTCATCTTGACGGACATGACCAACTACTGCGAAGCATTGCGCGAGGTGGGGGCTTCCCGGGGTGAGATTCCCGGCCGCCGCGGTTATCCGGGTTATATGTACACCGACCTTTCCACCATCTATGAACGGGCCGGTGTGATAGCAGACAGCCCGGGCTCCGTAACCCAGATTCCGATCCTGTCAATGCCGGGCGGCGACCGCACCCATCCGATTCCCGACCTGACGGGCTACATTACCGAAGGTCAGATCCAGCTCTCAAACGAACTGCACCGCAAGGGCATCTTTCCGCCTATCGATCCGCTGCCCTCGCTTTCAAGGTTGGCGAACAGTGCGATTGGAAAAGGCAAGACGCGGGAAGATCACAAGCAGGTTTCCGATCAGCTGTTCGCTGCGTACGCCAACGGAGTCGACATCCGCAAGCTGGTGGCGATCATCGGCGAGGAGTCGCTGACCGACAACGATCGGCACTACCTGGAGTTTGCGGATGCTTTCGAAAAAGACTTCATCCACCAGGGCCGCCAAAACCGTGATCTGGACGAATCGCTGGACCTTGCCTGGGCCCTGCTCTCGATACTGCCCGAGTCGGAGCTGAAGCGGATTTCCTCGGACCACATCGGCAAATACTATGGTGCCAGGCTCAAAGCATTCTGGGAGACGCCGGAGGAATTCTAAAAGGTATGACGATGAATGAAACAAGTCCCACCCGGATGAACCTGCTGACCCGCCGCAGCCAATACGCGCTGGCGACAAGGGGTGTGAATTTGCTGCAAAAGAAGCGGGATGCGCTCGTGCAGGAATTCTTCACGCTGGTGCACGAGACCCTGGAAGCCCGCCGGCAGTTGAATGAAGCCGGCCGGGAGGCATACATGGCTCTGATCCTGGCGAAATCCTTCGACGGTCCGAAGGCCGTGGAGACCCTCTCGCTGAGCGTACCGGACGTCTCCGATGTCCGCATCGGGGTGGAGAATATCTGGGGCACCCGGGTGCCGGTTCTGGCGGCGGAATGGCCCCAGGGTGCCGCCGTCAGCCCCCTTTTCGTGGGGGGGCAGACGCTGGCCGCACAGGCTGCCTTTCGAAAGTTCGGACGGGCGCTGATCGGGGTGGCGAACACCGAATCGCGGCTGCGCCGCATCGGAGAAGAAATCAAAAAGACCGCCCGCCGGGTGAACGCCCTCGAACTGGCGGTTATCCCCGGCTTGGGTTCGCAGATACGCTACATTCGTCAGGTGCTCGATCAACAGGAGCAGGAGGATATCTTCCGGCTCAAACGCGTCAAGCGCAAGATCGAAGCGCAAAGCCAGCGTAGGTGATTGTCTTTCAGTGGCGCGTATTCAGCCTCCGAAACCACTATGTTGCTATTTAATAGATATTATTGTGTGTTTTCGCAGCGCTTAAAATAACGAGTCGGCGAGCTTGTCCGCCGGTCACGTTGATTTTGTTGTTGGAAACAATAATGCTTATTCAAAATTAAAGGATTTAAAAATATTGCCTAATGAAATTTCGTTTTCCAAAACATTCTTTAATTCATTTCCACATTCTTCAGAACAAAACAGTAACATCCCGTCATTACCGTCCTGTTTAGCTTCGGAACCTTCTAATGTTACCAACATATAGATCGGTCTCTCATCCGAAACTAAAGTTATATTAATGCAATGCCCTGCATATTCAGATAAATCAACACCTGGTCTAAATTTTACACCGGCCCCAAAAACTTCCACATAATCACTGATTGGTTTCCTACACCAAGTACACTTTCCTAATGCTTCTTTATCAGGAATAATATTGTATTCCATAAGAACCTCATTCCTCCTCTATTATTATTTCTCTTTATTTCCAACGTCTGCGGATCACCTGCAGGCGGTACAGCTTTCGAGCCCCAAATACCTTTTACGCTAAACTCAGCAAGTTTTTCCTGTCAGGTGCATCCGTCTCGTTATGTCATTGGGCTATTCTCTGATATTGTTTCTGAAGGTTTGATCGGAATAATTCGTCGCTCGATGTCCGTCCAAATTTTACGCTTCATCATTCGTAAATCAAACTCATTCTGCAAATTCAGCCAGAACTGAGCTTCGATGCCAAAATAGCGCTGCAATCTCAAAGCGGTATCAGCAGTAATAGCTCTTTTCCCGTTGACGATCTCACTAATCCGATTAGGCGGCACGGAAAGATCCCGAGCAAGCTGATTTATGCTGATATCCAGCGGTTCCATGAAATCGTCCCGCAAGATTTCACCCGGAGTTATCGGATCAAGAAGTTTGTTCGTATTCATAATCACACCTCAATGGTAATCGACAATTTCAACATTATATGCATTTCCATCATGCCACTCAAAACAGATGCGCCATTGCTTATTGACGCTAATAGCATATTGTCCTTTTCTATCTCCCCCTAGAGAGTGAAACTTGTTACCTGGATTGAGCATCAATGTTTCAAGGCTAGGAGCAGCATGAAGTACCATAAGCCTTTTCCTTGCCTGCCTTTCAAACGACTGAAAACGGCGGACGCGTTGGTCGTTGAACAGTTTTTCGGTATCTCGGCAGGCAAATGATTTGATCATATTGCAATGGTATTACGCGCAACGTAATATGTCAAGCGGTTTATTCAATAAGGGAAGGCATAACGCCGGCGGTCACTGGTTGCCATTAAGAGAATTCCTCAGGGGACGGGCCAAGCTAAGTCGTTGTCCTCAGGGGACGGGCCAAGCTAAGTCGTTGCATTTTCAAAGTTTTGATCCCAAACATAGGTGTTTTGGGCACCTATATCGCTCTTTTTCGCCCCAAAATGGGCTATATAGGGATATTGCACTTCTTTAAGTTGAAACGATTCTCCCGTTTCAAGGACCTTTCGTCCCAATGCCATGGCACCCATCAGCACTTTTACATTTTGAATAAAAGATTCACTCCCAACAGCGATGCTCTCTGTCCATTTGCCGTCACGGAAATTATCACCATCAGAAAGGCAGCTTTCCACCCATTGCTTGTGAGCCGTTTTCACATGCTCGTAAGAATCAAATCCAAGGAGTTCTTTTAACTTTTCGTAGTTGATCAGAATCTTTTTCCGTTTTGGTTGCTGAATTTCATTGTAGCCTGAATATGGCCACTCGCTTGGATGTTTTACGACTCCCGCCCTCACCATATTAAGGTCGATATAGACAATGCATTTTTTTAAATGATCGCCATCCTCGATGGCGGTCGCATGATAACGGTCTTCCCAGTAAGCCCCTTTCCGTGCCTTCCGTTGATTAAATTCCTGACCGGTTCTACCTGCTATCAGCCTGATCGAATCAGGAATGACCTCCCTGGATTTATCATCGGCAACGAGTAGGTGAATATGATTCGAAGTAACCGTATAATTTAAGACGCTTAAGCCATATCGCCTTCTCGCTTCAAAAAGCCACTGCAGCCACCTCCGCCGATCTTTTGCGAACTTCAGCAGAAACTCTCTCTTATGGCATCGATGGGTAATATGCCATATCTGGCCCGGTATGTAGTGCCTTTTCGCTCTTGCCATTGCTATGTCGCTGTTTTTTGCCCCAAAAAGCTCAATATAGCCCTGTTTTAAGGGGTACAACTAAGCTCATTCTCAATATTTATAGCCTGTTAGCGTGGCCCGTCCCCAAACCACGTCACTAAAACCGTTTATTTGTTCCCATTGCGGCGGCAGCCTTAAATACATCGCCTCGGTTCTGCCCTTTGAGCTGATGCAAGCCGGAGCCGGATAGAAGCGCATAGACCGACAATTTGCCTGATCAATCAAGCCGTCTTCGATCTACCCAAACGGCACAGGATCCTTGCGCACTTAAAAAAGGAGTTTATATCTTTTTATAAAAATTACTAGGCTGGATTACTGTAAACAACCAAAATCTATTGTAGCTTCGTCTGCTTGAAAAATCTATTTTAACCAGCTATGCTCTGCAAATTTTTAATTGCAGAGCGCTTCAACCCTCCTCTGCACGCAAGCTTTACCCATATCAACAACCGGGCTTCTTGAACAATGGATTGAAAACGACCTTGCAGGTCGTGTCAATCCTTATGGGTTATGATTAGAGAAACTATCAATCTGCTTCTTTAAAAGTCGTTATAATAAAATCAATATAATCTTGTTTAACTTTTCCTAACTCAACCCCTTGGATATAAATTTTTATTTCCTTATTTGGATTTGGAAATAACCATAGGGTGACCTTCTCCAAGGATGATGGATCACCAACCTGAAATCCCTTACAATGCTTTGCTTCAAAATAATAAATTGTTTTAGGTACCTGCGCACCTGTGTTAGCGTATAGCCACTTATCAATTAATTGATAATATAAGAGAGTAGTTTCATTAATTGGTTTAAAAATAGCAAAAATGGTTGGTTTCGAATAGAAGGATGATTTTACATATTCAAAATTATTTATGAATTTGTTTTTGAAAATTTTTTTGAAATGTGAAACATCATCTTCCTTTTCACTTGTTTTTAAGTATTGGTACATATTCGATGGGTAATCCGTTGGTTCATGAATAATTACTCCATACTCATGCACAAAAAATATTCCTTTTACATTATCAAGATCAAGAAACTCTGGAGATTTATTCAACGGCACACTAATTTGGTACCCAAATGCACTAAAAAAGCTACTGTCTTTAACGTGGACATGAGTCAAATTCCGTAACTTTGGTGTTATATGCAAGTATGAATCTTGCTTTTCATCCCTGCTGTATATTAAATACGTTGCATATATCTGCCTCCCATGTATTGCCGCAAACAGAACTAAAGCGATGATTAAAACTAAGCTGATCTTAAACCATCTATTTTTGATAATTTTTATCAAAGAACTTTGCATGCCCATAAAACATACCGTTGCGGATAACCAGCGGGCAAAAGCCCATTCAAATTTGAACGTAATTTGCGATAAACCGCATCAGTTGTCCCGTCTGGTTAATCCGCCTGGTTAGGTGCTTGGTGCTTATTGTTACTAAAAATATGAATAGTCAGAGCTAGTTGGCAAAGTCCCAGTGCAAATAGTAAGACGGCTAAGTATTTGAACATTCGTCCGAACGATTTGCTTGCCCTCTTCAAATGTTCGGTTTTTTCTAACTCAACCTTTAATAACTGTTTCGTTTCGGCAATTGAAAGATGTATTTCTTTTTCTGCGTCTATTGAATTGGATAATTTTTGAGTTGTCACATGAGTATCAAAAGCAACTATTTTATTGGCGTAGATATAAAAAAAGATTGAACAAGCGATCAAAATGATTGCAATTCCCAAAAGACCTATTAATTCTTTGAGTTTCACCTATCGTTCCTTTTGAAATTTCAACCTAACGCCAAAAATCACGGGCCGGGCGGCGAATCACGAAAACGGTCAGTGAACGAAAACGGTTTATAAAAGACAGACTTCAATTACTTCACGCTGTAGCCCGGTCCAGTGCATTTTTTGTTAGGTTCTTTTCATTCTTTTTGAAAATTGTATTATGCCAATAGCGCCTAATGCCGAAATCATGAAACCCAAGAGGGCTTTAATAATATAGGTCAGATAAATAAATTGTGTCATCTGGGCTGATTGCTCCGGTGTGACCGAATAACCATTAGGAACTTGACCGGACATTATCAGTTTTATATCCGAATAAAAGGAAACCAAGACTTGTCCGGCAACATGAGGATAGACAGACTGATAGATATAGCAACATCCAAAAATAATTACTGTGATCCCCAAAAAGTATATGATTTTGTAACTCATCTAAAAACCTAACGGGGCGCGGGTGAGCAGCGGGCCAAATTCAGACCTATCCTGCACGACCTTTACGGTGAACCGCGATCTTCACGCCGTCTGCTCAAGTGGCAGGATACTTATCATGGCCTTCTTCGAAAGCAAGGAAGGCTAGCACTATTTATATCAAAGTTCAATTAGCCAGTTACCCGCAGCAAAGTTGCCTGTGCTCCGACGAGCTACGCGAGGGCCCATTCTCGCACAGGCAACTTTGCTGCTGGATGCCGGGCATAGAACCAATCCTTGTGAAAGGCGGAAAACTCTTTTATCGTAGATAGTGACCACCACTAACTTATAACAAAAGGAGGTATCCCGTGAGATTCTACACCCAGCAACATCAACATTACTGCGGAATCGATCTGCATGCAAGAAAGATGTATGTGTGTATTCTAAACAGTATCGGCAAAATCGTTTTGCACAAAAATATCAAGACTGATCCTGAGATATTATTTGAGATCTTATTTCCCTTTTTGCCCGAAGTCGTCGTTGGCGTTGAGTGCATGTTCTCTTGGTATTGGATCGCGGACCTGTGCCGTTATAACCTAAAAATTAATATCGAATATAATGATGGAAATAAAAATTAAAGGACCAAATATAACTAATGACAACATTAAAATTACTATGAAATAAATAGATATTAGTTTAATTCGTGCAATATTTTTTTGCTCAGGTGCATTGTATTCGTTATTACAGCCCGGGCAAACTACTAAGTCTTGATTATGAATCATTTCGTAAGCTGAAGGAGGATACAATTTTTTTAGAGCTGTCTTTAAGTCAGTTTTAATTTGAGAGAATTTAAATCCAAGTCTTGGATACCTATACTTTAGATTGCTTTGCACTCTAAATTCTTGAGCGCATTTTGGGCACTTGGTAATAGTCATTATGCGTTATAACCAGTGATTGAGTCGTTTCTTTATAATTACAAAAAATAAAAGTGATTGATCGGGAAAAGGATTATTTTATTGGCAATTCTAACTGCATAACTCCGTATATTGGGCTTATATAGAAAGCTGGTTAACGATGGAACAGATCCCACAAACCGCAAAAGTGTGCTTTGCTGCGATACTTTATCGAAAGCGATATCCCTAAAAAGTTGCGCCTTTTCTATCTGAAATGGGTGCGATATTATTTGGATTTCTGTCGAAAATAGAATTTCAAAGAAACTGAAAAAATGAGCCTCCCAAACTTTACCCCTTAGTTTAGATATAAACCCTCCACCTCCGGTGGAGGACGCGGATAGGTTCAGCCGATCCGGTGATAACCAGACTGTCATTCAAAAACTCGAACCACGAAAATCGAAATTTGAAACCCATACGAAATCTTGGACACAGATTTTCACGGATGCACACAGATTCAAAAACCAATGAACCAATTCGCCTTCGGCGAGAAAAAAACAGTCTAATTTCTTCCTGCAAACTATGCTGAGCTGCACCTTCCGCCGCCAGGCGGACCTAAAATAATTTATCTGTGAAAATCTGTGAAGATCCGTGTCCTAAGTTTTTTGGTTCAGATGGCCGGTCTGGGTGCTTGTTCATCATATATCGTAAACAAAAACCTAAGCCCAACTGGTCTGGGCCAGGAATGTCGGATTTTAAGTAATCCGAATTAGTCCCGCCCCCTCCAAGGGGGCTTCCTGAGGCCTCCCGCTCTGCGGGAGGAGCACTCACTTGCATAAACAACATGGCAAAGATTAGATAATGGTCCGCAATTATTGCCAATATCACAATCGGACACGGATAAGCACTGATCACACAGATACATTTTCGGAATTCGGAATTAGTGAATAACCTCTGACCCGGCCGCTGTGGAAACCAAAAATATTTGCATTTTCGCCCATCCGCGAAGTTCCTGAAGATCTGTGTCCACCGTCAAAAGGTTTTAATTTCGTATGTAAAACTGCCTGGCAGCTTTATTTTTTTTGGGTGAGGATTTGAGACTTGTGCTAACCCTTTTTACAACATCAGGGTCTAAAGCGATAATAGCGGAAAAAATGGCATGTGTAAATACGGTTAAATACTCAAAAGGGAATGCGTATAAATACCTATTGGATTGAGTAGAAATACCTAATTAGGGAGGTTAAAGGCTAAAGGTCAAAGGTAAAAGGATAACGGATAGAAGGCGGGCATCGGAGATGTCAGGTCATAGATGTGAGTTCATAGTTTATAGCTCCCCGGTTAAATTCGCTGCGACCCGGTCAAACAAGAAAAAAGGTTTAACAGGGCAGGCTGATCTATCGATATTTAACGGGGTAAACATAGTTCATAGGGAACGGATGAAAACGGAGAAACGGCATAAGAATGGAAGGTGGGAAGGTGAGAGGGTGGACGGATAGAAGATCAGAAATTCAGAAGAGCAGAAGAGCAGATGGGGGGCACCGGAGGTTACACGGACGAAACGGAGAACCGGTGAAAAGGCGAATCGGAGGCTTGGAAAAATAGAAATGGGGAAACGGTCAGTGGGGGAAACGGGGAATCGGAGATCCGGAGAAACGGTGTGAAACAAAGAAGCTGAGAAGAGCAGAAGATCAGCCTACAAAAACGGAAAACGGCAGGGAATATAGAAGCTCGGAGGATCAGAAGAGCAGATGGGGGGGCATCGGAAATGCCCAGCTCACAGCTCCCCAGCTAAGCTCCTCCGACATGGACCTCAGGAGCAGGTTTTCAATGTTGGAACTTACTGTCTCCATGATCGCGACCAGAGGCGCAGGCAAACTGGTGTCCGCTACTTCAGGAGGCCAGGAAACGCCTCGCTAAGCCCGGCAATGATAAACTCGACCGCGATTACAGCCAGAATCAATCCCATAAGCCGCTGCATAACGTTCATTCCGGTCTCGCCCAGTACCCGGGCTATCCGATCGGCCGACCGAAAGAGGACAAAAATAGTGAACGAAACCAACAATACGCTCGTAACCGCCGCCGCATCCGGTAAAAACCCCCGGGTGTAACCAGCGGCGACTATCATCAGGCTGATGGCTCCCGGCCCTGCGGTCAGCGGAATAGCCAGCGGCACGATCGCAACGCCGTGGCTGCCCTGTGTTGCATGAACCTGCCGGTCGGTTTTTGCGGCCTCCGCATCGTTTGGCTGAAGCATTGTCCATGCGGACCTGAAGATGATCAGTCCTCCGGCGATTCGTAATGCTATGATGCTGGTTGAAAACAACCGCAACAATCCTTCCCCGATAAAATAGGCGGCGGTTAAAGTGATAAAGACAGTTATGGCCGTTCGTAGAGGAACCCGACGCCGGTGGTCGGGCATCTGACCGCTCGTCAAACTGATGAAGACCGGAATCACAGCAAACGGATTCACTACCGCAAAGAGTGAAACCAGAAAAATCAGATACTCCTCAACGTAGCCAATCATTGCCAAAACCGTCCTTCTATTTGCGGGATGTTATCCCCGCAGCCTGACTAGAAATTTTTGAGCAAATCCTCTAATATGAGCACCGGCTGAATGTCGATTTCAGCGTTCAATTTAGCAAACAGGGGCTCGTTTATCGCTGTCAATCGGGCAACATCTGTTTCTTCAAAGACCACCATCCCGCATCGCTTGCCGTCCCGCAAATAAAAATATGCTGATTCAGCTTGCACCTGATTGACCAAATCTTTTATCGCTTGCGATATCGAGCCGTTTGCTACGGCTTCATTGCCCTTTTCGACGGGGATTGTAAATTGCAGCATTATGCGCATACATACCTCCTTCATTACATCGATTGCCACCGGCTAATTGACTGATTGAGCTGAAGGATACGGCACCGGTTTCAACACCTTTATCGCAATATAAGGCCGCTGCCCGTACAATCCAACTTCTTTGAGCCGAGTTTTCAGAGCGCCGCTGGGGCTGCCTTCAATCTCAGGAATATTTTGAGCCTCATATGATTCAATAAGACTCCCCAGAGTTTCCATTAAAAGCGAGCCTTATCCCCTCCAATATTGAAAACTGTTAATTTACCCACTTGATCAGCATTCGGAAACGTTTGTCTTAGCTCCGCAAATGAATTAAATTCTGTATTTTTATACTGCTACTGCTTAGATGCTAAAGAACCATTTAAATATTTGTGAATAATGCTTGAAATAAGCGTTTGATATGGAATACCCTCTTCAATAGCCTTTATCTGGATTTGGTGATAATCTTTTTGAGATAATCGAAGATTAATGCGTTTATCTTTTCTGAGAGTATTTCGAGCCGCTTCGACCGCTGCTTTCTTCTTTTGCTTAAAATCCTTAACAGGACGCCATTCATCGGTCTCAAGAGATTTCATCAAATCGCTTTCTTCTTTATCTAGTGGCTTAAATGCCTTTTTGTTCAATTTATTCATATTTCCCCCTTTAACCCGAAACGTTTTGTATATTTACGACTAGGAAAAGCAGTTTTGAGAAAAATTTCATTTTGGTTTTCGACGAAGGGAACTATAAAAGCATGATTTTCGATTTCCAAAATGTATATTTGTGGTTCGAATTGAGACATTTCCCTTTTAGAATAAACCTCGAATCGCCTGGCCGCAACGGCATTGATTTTGAACCTGCAAATTAGCATTACAATGCCCTGCATGGATGATGGATGTCAACTCCGTAATGACGAGCAGCTATGAAAACGTCAGAACGATATCCTTATTCCTCGATTGCGTGCAATGCCGCCTGGGTGGGGGGCCCGGAGGGCCGGGAAGCCTACTGTTGATTGCCTATCGCAAAGCCGGATTTTTTGCGGGTCGACAAAAAGTCCAGCAGGTTTTCGGTTTGCGCGGTGGAAAGGATGCGGCCGAATACCGGCATGTTGTACGCGCCGTTCATGATGCGCAGTGTCAGCTGGTCGCGGGTCAGCTGGTCGGCTATCCAAGTCAGTTCAGGTCCCCGCTTTCCTCCATGGCCCGCTATGGTATGGCAGTAAAGGCATGCCATCTTGTTGAAAACCATTGCCCCTTCATATACCGGACCGGAAGAAGCCCCGATATTGTCCGCCGTCAGGGGAGAGGCATTGATGCGGGGTGACCAGTTCTCATGCCATCCGGCCACGGTCAGCGCGGCAATTCCCGAGAAGATGCAAACAACGGCAGCCACTGCCAGAGGTCTACGCGCCGGATGCCGCTCCCCGCGGTTGCTCACCAGCGGGACCGAAAAGAGGACCAGACCGATCAGCAAGGGCAAAAAGACCATGAAAAAGTTTTCGAGAGCGTGCGGCAGCAGGGCCAGCAGGGCGAAAAGCCACCAGAAATACCAGTCCGGGCGGGGGTGCGCGTTAATCAGCGAAGGATCGGGCGGATGGTCAAGCTCGGGTGGACCGACCAACCAGGCCAACAGCAGCACAACCAGAACGACGCCGAGAGCGAACACGAAATCGCGCAGCACGACCGTCGGCCAGAAAGGGACGCCTTCCTTGCGCAGCATGTCGTGATAATCCGAACGGTACGTCGCGGGATCCACCCCGCGGCCCGGCACGGGCGGTTCGGATACGCCGTTGCGCAGCACCAGGTACACGTGCAGGCCAATCAGGGACGCGAGCAGGGCCGGCAGGACAACGACATGCAGGTCGAATATACGGCTCAAGGTGTAGGTTCCCACCACATCCCCGCCTATGATGAAGTGCGCCAGCCGGGTGCCGATCAGCGGAACGTGTCCCGCCATCTTTGCGGCTACCACCATCCCGAATACGGCGTTCTGGTCCCAGCGCACGATCTGACCGCAGTACGCCATCGCCAGCGTGGTCGCCATCAGCAATACGCCACTGATCCAGTTCAATTCCCGCGGAAATTTGAAGCTCCCCATCAGGAATACCCTGAGGAAGTGGACGACGAGCAGGGTGACCATCATCGACGCTCCCCAGTAATGCATGCCTCTCAGCAAAGCGCCGAGCGGCGCCTTGTGGGTGATATACTGCAGGCTTTCATAGGCGCTGCCCGCCGAGGGGACATAGGTCGTCAGCAGGCCGATGCCGGTGGCCACCTGCATGATAAAAGCCGTCAGGACCGCACTGCCGAAGACATATTTCCATTTAACACCGGGCGCAGCCGGATGAGCGGCAACCGCTTGAATCGGTTTGACGAGCCCGGTTCGATCCTCCAGCCATTGCAAGAGCTTGTTCTGCTGTTTCATCCCTTTATTCTCTCTAGGTAGCTTCCGTGATGGGGATGGGACGGCTCTCCAGTTCGACCTGCCCACCGCGCACTCTGACCCGGAAACGCTGCAGCGGAAAGGGAGCGGGGCCCGCCGCGACGATCCCGTCCTCATAGTAAACGCTGCCGTGGCAGGGACAGACAAACAGTTTGGAAGAGGCCTCCCAGCGCACCGGGCAGCCGAGGTGGGAGCAATTGAGCACAAAGGCGATGAAGTCACTATCCCCGACCCTGCGCACCCAGGCCCCGGTCTTTGCCGTCACACCCGCCCAGGGCCTTGCCGACGGGTTTTCAAAGGAGACCAGGACCGTATCGCCGACGGTGAACCGCTCGGCCGGACCCACGGATACCCACTGACGAAGCATCTTGCGGGAAACCGGCAACAGAATATAGCCGATGACCGGCAGTCCCGCCAGGATCGCAATCAGAGACCCGATGGCCACGCTGAGCCTGGCCAGGAAACGGCGCCGGCCCGGGTCTTCTTCGCCGGATCGGCCGGCCCTATTGTTATCCCCATTGTTATCATTGATCTTCACTGGAGAGCTCTCCTACCCACTTTATGATGGCGAGAATGAAAAGTACGATTCCCGTAGCAGTTATAATGTTTGATGTCAGGACCCCAAGTCCCATCAGCATTGCTCCCACGGAAAGAACGAAGGGCCAATATGTGGGCGGGGGGATGACTGCGGGCTTTGGAATGTTCCAGTCGACCGAATTCCCCTTTTCGTTCTCCCGGGAAAGACCCGCGGGGCCGGTCTGATTTTCACTGCTGTTTTGCATTTACGAACCCTTTCTCTGCTGTTTCCCATTCTTCATGGTTACGGAAAAGCCGGCTGATTACGGCCATCAGCGACGCGAAATACATCAGGCCACCGATTATCCACATGAACATGCCGCCCAGGTTGAGGTCCGACTGGGGGTCCAGTTCCCAGACCGTGCGGATAAGCCGGAAAAGCCCGGTGCCGTCGGAGGAGCGCATGTACGCGGGGTAATATCCCAGGGGTGAATAGGTCAACAATATCCCCAGGATCATATTGGCCGTCATGGCGGTAAATATATAAACCGCCCCGACGACCGGTGAAAGCCGGTGCGACTGCAAAGGGGTGAAGATGGGCCAGTAGAATATCGTTCCCGTGAGTAGTAAGCTCAGATGCTCCACGACGTGGAGCCATTCGTGGTTCAGCGCCGCATTGTAGAGCACGGGCAGGTGCCAGAGCCACATGGCCCCCACTGCCACCAGACAGGCAATGGTCGGCCTGCGGAGGACCCGCTCGGCTTTTGCCGCAATTTCAATGGACAAGAGCGACCGGACCGGCCCCGGCGGGAGGCCGAGCAGGAGAAGCGGCGGTACGGCCAGATAGAGCAGGATATGCTCCATCATATGGGCGCTGAAGAGGTAATTGTCGCCGAGAAAATCGAGCGGCCCGATCAGCGTCAGCAGCATGAGCAGCACGCCCGAGCCGAAGAGCGCTGTTTTGCGGTTCATCCGAAAGCGGACGACCCAAAGATACGCAAAAAAGAGCGCTGCGCACCCGACGATCACGGCGGGTTCGAAATCCCAGGCCACAGCGAAAAGTTGTCCGGTGGTCATCGCAGCACCCACAGGTAGACGACGGGAAAGATGATCATCCATACCGCGTCGACGAAGTGCCAGTAAATCGAAACGCTTTCCACGGCCTGAGAGGGGCCCGTAACGCCCCGCTTCAGTTGGAGGCCGAAAAGGGTCCCCAGCAGAATAAGTCCGATAAAAACATGCAGACCGTGAAAGCCCGTAAGGGTAAAAAACGTCGTGCCGAACAGGTCCCGGCTGATGGTCACGTCTTCCCTGATGAGGGAGGCGTACTCGCTGCCCTGCCCCGCTAAAAATGTAATCCCCAGTGCCAATGTGGCCAGAAGCCACGCGAGCGCCGGCCTTCGCCTGCCGGTCCTGAAGTGAATGCCGGCCTGCCGCATGGTGAAGCTGCTGAGGATGAGGCATGCGGTGAACACCGCGGTTCTCGGAATATCCAGGTAACGGGACGGGTCGGCGGCGCTGGGCGAGGTCGCGTGATAGACCACGTAAGCGACGATCAGCGGTATAAAGAAAAACGCTTCCGAAGCCACAAAAAGCAGCATTGCCAGTCTGTTTTTGTTCATGCGCTGTCCCCCCTGTGAGAAGGCGGCGCGGCAGCGGCCGGCTGCTTTTCGGATCGCTGAAGATCCCATAACGGCCGGATGCTGCGAACCGGCGGAATCCGGTCGAAATTGTGAGGCGGAGGCGGAGAGGATGTGGCCCATTCCAGGGTCCAGCCACCCCAGGGGTTGTCCGCGGCCGGTTTCCCTTTGAAAAGGCTGATGAGCAGATTAGCGAAAAAGACAAAGACTCCCAGCCCCAGGACGTAAGAAGAAAGAGAGGATATCAGGTTGATGGTGGCGAGATGCGGCAAATCGGGGTACGTAAAGACCCTGCGCGGCATACCGGCGAGGCCGGCAAAGTGCAGAATGAAAAAAGTGCCGTTGAAGCCGATCACCATGAGCCAGAATTGTATCTTGCCCAGCTTTTCCGACAGCATGCGGCCGGTGATTTTCGGGTACCAGTAATAAAATCCGGCCATCACGGTGAAAAGCGTGCCTCCCAGCAGGGTGTAGTGAAAATGGGCCACCACGAAATAGCTGTGGGTAAGCGACCAGTCGACGGGCACTGTGGCGAAAGCCACTCCGCTCAGGCCGCCGATCGTGAACTGTATGATGAAGGCAACGGCGAACAGCATCGCCGTATCGAAGCTGATGGAGCCGCCCCACATGGTGGCGATCCAGTTGAAGATTTTGATCCCGGTGGGGACGGCGATCAGCACGGTTGAAAGCGCGAAGACGTAATAGACCGTAAAGTTCATTCCCGTGGCCAACATGTGATGCGCCCAGACGCCGAAGCTGAGAAAACCGATCGCCACCGTTGCGACGGCCATAAAGGCGTAGCCGAAGATCGGTTTGCGGGAGAAAACCGGAATGATCTCGGATACCATTCCGAAACCGGGCAGGATCAGAATATAAACCTCGGGGTGGCCGAAAAACCAGAAAGTGTGCTCCCAGAGCAGGGGTTTGCCGCCGGCCGCAGGGTTGAAGAAGAGTGCGTTCAGGTGCCGGTCCATGAACAGCATCACCAGCGCGGCGTTCAGCGCAGGCAGGGCCAGGAGCATGAGAACGGCGTTGATCGAGGACATCCAGACGAACAGCGGGAGCTGGGTCAGTTTCATATCGGGGGCGCGCAGGTCGGCGACGGTCACGAGGATGTTGATTGCCGTCATAATCGTCCCGGCCCCGGTCAGGAGAAGACCGACGATCCAGTAATCCACGCCGGTGCCGACCATATACTTGTCCATCGAATAATTGACCGAGGTCAACGGCGCATAGGCGGACCAGCCCATATGGAGGGTGTCTCCCGCAAAAAAGCTGAAATATATCAGGAGTCCGCCCATCAGGTACAGCCAGTAAGCGAGAGCGTTCAGCCTCGGGAACGAGACGTCGCGCGCCCCGATCATCAGGGGCGTGAAATAGACCATGAACCCGGTGAGCATGGGCATGATCGCAAGAAATACCATCGTCGTGCCGTGCATCGTGAAAACCTGGTTGTAGGTCTCGGGGGACAGCCAGTGATGGTTCGGTTTGATAAGCTGGGTGCGCATGATCATCGCCAGGGATACCGCCGCCAGGAAGAACATCAGCGATGTCGCGATATACATGATCCCAATCTGCTTATGGTCCACGGAGGAGAGCCAGCTCAGCAGGCCTTTGTATTCCCCGACCTCCAGGATGCTCCCCGGTTTTTTTGAAGTACTGATTTCGCTGTTCATTTCAATCCTTCAAGATAGTCGGTCAGATACTTTATCTGATCGGCGTTAAGGCCGATGTCGGGCATGAGAACGCCCTTTTTCACGGACTGGGGGTCCTTTAGCCATCTGGCCAGGTTCTCCGGCGTGTTGGGAAGCGTGCCCGCCGCCAGGGTTGTCCGGCTCCCCACATGAGTCAGGTCCGGAGCCACGCGGCCCCTGGTCATGAGCCCGGCAATGGAGTGGCAGTTAATGCAGTTTTTTTCCCTGAAGACCTCGGCGCCGTTCGCTGCCCCAACCGCTGAGGGGGGCGCAGCCGGCTGCCGCTGGTGTGCGAGCCATGCGCTAAAATCCTCGGGGGACTGCGCGAAGACCCGGATTCCCATGAGGGCATGTCCCATGCCGCAAAAAGAGTTGCAGGTGCCCAGGTAAAGACCCGGGCGCGTGATGGTCAGCCACATATGGTTGGGATGGCCGGGTATGACATCGATCTTCTGCCCGAATGAGGGGACCCAGAAACCATGGATGACGTCTGCGGATTCGAACCTGAGGAGCAGGTGTTTGCCCACGGGCAGGTGAATCTCATTGGCCGCCGTTACCCCTGACTGAGGATAGTGCAGTTCCCACCACCACTGGTGCGCCACTACGGTCAGGTCGGGCTTATTGCCGAGCACCGGCGGATTCACCAGAAACATGATCCTGACAGCGACGATAAAGAGCCCGGTGACGATGAGAAGGGGAATGGCTATCCACAGGACTTCCAGCCAGACGTTCTCGCTGAACTGCTTCGGCTCCCGTCCTTTCCGCCGGCGGAATCTGATCAAGGCGTACACCACCAGCCCGGCGACAATAACAAAGATAACGGCGGCGACGCCGAGCACGATATAAAAAGAGCTGAGAATCTCGGAGGCTTCCTTCGTTACCGGCTGCAAAACAGATGTAAAAGCATCCACTTTTTATCGCCTCTTATACAGGTGATAAGGTGAGGTGATACGAATTTGCTTTCAAGCGTTAAAAAAAAGAAAAAATTAATGTTGTGTTCCGCGGCAAGCTGGATACCCATAAATAGCACGGCCACATATACACATCAAGCCTTCGAAAAATATATGGGGTGAATAATGTATTTTTATATGAAAAATAACTTACAGGGCTTCTCAGATGGTGCAGGATACGGCGGGCGACGGCGGAAAGGCAATGGCCAGGATATCATCTTTGCCGATGACGCCTAAAATTTGCTGCGGCCGGTCCGGGTCGACCACCGGCAGCAACACCATGCGGTTTTCCTCCATTTTTTCCAGCACGGCATGCAGCGTATCTTCCGGATGGGAGACGACCGGATTCTTGGAGGCCACATCGCCGACCGTCAATTGATTGCGACGGTCCGCCGGGGTTCGGACAAAATCACGCAGGGTAACCCACCCCACCAGCTGCCCTTGTTTTTCCACCGGATAGCCCTCAAGGCCGTACTTTGCGGCCAGCGCCTCCAGTGAAGCCAGCGGTGCGTCAAAGGCCGCCGGGATGATTTCCCGGTTCATGATTTGTTCGACTTTGATGAAGTCCAGGTTAAAAAATTTGCCCATCCTCAAATCGATGCCCCGTTTTTCTAGTTTGAGGGTATAGATGGAAGCACCCCGCAGAAAAAGCCAAGACACCAGAAAGCTGCTGACCGAGCAGGCCATGATGGGGGGCAGCAGGCCGAAATCGCCGGTCATCTCCGGAATCATGATCATTATATTCAGCGGCGCCTGGGTGGCTCCGGCAAAAAGCGCTGCCATGCCGGCCAGAGCGTATTTGACCGGCTGTTGAACAAGCACCGGGAAAACCCATTGCAGCATCAGGCCGGCGGATGCTCCCAGCATACCGCCGATATAAAGCGTCGGTGCGAATATTCCGCCGCTGCCGCCCGAACCGATGGTAACCGCCGTGGCGATCATCTTCACCGCCCCCAGCAGGACGAGCAGTCCGAGGCCGATTTTTCCGGCCAGGGCCAGATTCAGCCCGTGATAGCCGACCCCTTCGATACCGTAGTGCGGCAGCAGCACGATCAAAAGACCGGTGATCAGCCCTCCCAAAGCCGGTTTCAGGGTTGAACGCAGCTTCAGTCTGGCAAAGTAGTTGTCCACGGCATAAAAAAATTTGACCCACAACACGGAAACGAGGCCGAAGATGACCCCCAGCAGGAGGTAGAAAATCAAATCCCGGGGGACCCAGGCCGATAAGCCGACTGCCTGGAAATTGGAACTTTTCCCCAAAAACAAAGCGGCAAAAGCGGCCCCGATCACCGAAGACAACATCACCGGTACGGCCCGGATCAAATCGATGCCGCGCAGCAGGATCTCGATGCCGAACAGCGCCCCGCCCAAGGGAGCGTTGTAGGTGCCGGCGATTCCGGCGGCCAGCCCGCAGACAACCAGCAGCCGCACATCATGGGGCGGCAGCTTGAAGCAGCCGCCGAGAAATGAGCCGATGGTCGCACCGATCTGGGAGATAGGGCCTTCCCGGCCGGCACTGCCGCCCGATCCGATGGTTACCGATGAAGCCAGAATTTTAAAGACGGCCGTTCGCTTCCTGAGACGGCCTTTGCGCAAGGCTACCGCCTCCATGGTTTCCGGAATCCCGGCGCCGGCGGTTTCCGGTGCGATGCGCATGGTAATGGGGCCGATCAGAAGTCCGCCCAGCGCCGGCAATAGAAGCATGGCCGGCTCATAGCCGCTCCATTCGAAAAAAGATATGTGAGGAAGCGCCAGATGGAAAAACAGGCGGTGAATCGCCGCTACGATAAGGCGAAAAACGACGGCCCCCAGCCCGCCGGCCAAACCGACCAGACTGCTGAGGGCATACAGAGACAACCATTTCTCGGTCGGCGCTGAAAGCCCGTTATTCCACAATTTCATCAGCCCAGGCCTTTCCTCAGTTTCATTCTCGACCAAACCGGTCGTTCCTCAGCCGGAAGAGATGCATCGGCGTATAAAATGGGAAGTTATTTTTGAGTGAGCCCTAAGCTTCCAGGCCGAAATCAGCCAGCGCAGCGCGCGTCGATTCATAATCGATGTGGTGGATGCCCTTAATACCCATTGCGCCGGCGACCTGGACGAACATCAACCGGTCATCTATATAGACCACATTTTCAGCCGGCACCTGGGCGCAATCCAGTGCCAAGCGATACATGTCCTCATCCGGCTTGCGCAGATGTACGAAACAGGAGCAGATGAAAAAATCGATGAGGCGATTCAATTTGTAAGAGCCGACGCGGTGAATCGTCAACTCGCGGCCTTCATTGCTCACCGCTGCGATTTTGAGACCGTACTTCTTTTTAAGCGTCGACAGCAGCGCAATCATTTCCGGCATGGGTTCGGATTGCGCCAGCATAAAATCCCGAAAGTCGTCCCGCGAAAATGACCGCCGGCGGTAGAACACCACCCGGCTCAAATATTGATTCAGGTTCAATTTGCCCTCTTCATAGGTATCAAAGGTCAAATGGTGGCGCTCATTCATTTCCTCATAGTCCAGGTCAAATTTCCGGGCCGCCCGCTGCCGCATCATGCGGTCCCAGCCGTTTGTCAGCAGAACGCCGCCAATATCCAAAAATAGCGCGATGATTTTTTCATTTTCCATATCAAATTTTCCTTATCCGGCCGGCAGCCTAATTTGACTGCTGCCCGTCAAGGATCACTTTTACCGGATTTTCCGCCGGGACGGCATTCCAGGAGAGCAGGCGGTCCCTTAAAAACGGTCCGTAACGTGGCCGGATCTCCCGATCCAATTGATGGATGTTTTAAACGATCATATTGCGGATTATCTCAAGCAGCGGTGACGGCAGCAGGCCGAAGCCGACAAGCATTGCCGTTAGCCCGGCGAGCGATAACGTTCCGGCCAGCGGCAGCGCCGCGGTTGGGGCGGCAGTCTGGGGCTGAGGGGCAAAAATTGCAACCACCACGCGCAGGTAATAAAACAGCCCGATGCCGCTGGTCAGCACCAGCACGACGACCAGCAGCCAGAGAGAGGCGCTCACACCGGCCGCCACCAGGTAAAATTTACCGATAAATCCGACGGTCAGCGGGATGCCCGCCAGGGACAGCAGCATGGCCGTGAATGTTCCCCCGAGCCAGGGCCGGCGCCAGAACAATCCCCGGTAGTCGTCAATGTGTTCGGCTTCCCGCTGCGGGCCGGACAGCACAGTGATCACACCGAAAGCACCCAGCGTCATCACGAAGTAGGCAATCAAATAAAAGGTTACCGCCGCCGGACCCATGGAACCCCCGACCAAAAAGGCGACCAGCAGATAGCCCAGGTGCGCAATGGAGGAATAAGCCAGCAGACGTTTGACATTGTTTTGCAGCAGCGCCAGGAGGTTGCCGAAAATCATCGAGGCGACGGCGATAACGGTAAATACCGCAAACATTGACCCAAGGGCGGCAATATCAACCTGGCCGAAAAGGCGGACAATCAAGCCGACCAGACTGCCTTTGGAAACGGTGGCGACAAAAGCGGTGACCGGGACCGGAGCTCCCTGGTAGACATCGGGCGTCCAGAGGTGAAACGGCACCACCGCCAGTTTGAAGCCGATCCCGACGAGCAGCATGATCAAACCGGTGCTGACGAGCAGGCTGCGGCCCTCGGCCGGTATGCTGTAGATAAAGGCCGCCGGGCGGGTCAGCTCCATGGTTCCCAGAGCGGTATAAATCAACGCTATGCCGAAAACCAGAAAAGCAGCCGAGGTGGCGGCCAATATCAGGTACTTTAGAGCCGCTTCGATACCGATGGCTTTCAGGCGCGGATAGGCGATGAGTGCATAAAGCGAAATGCTGAGAATTTCCAGCCCCAGAAAAAAGGAGGCGAAATGACGGCTGGCCACGATCACGGCCGAGCCCAGGACCGCTAAAAGCATCAAAATATAATACTCTTCGCGCTGGCCCTCATAGGACAGCAGGTATCCATAGGACAGCAGAACCACGGCAAAACCGGCCGCGACGAGCAGTCCGATGTAAAAGCGGGCAAAGCCGTCCATGATCAGAAGCATGGTAACCTGGCCGGTTCCCGGAGATGAGGTGAGCGGCAGGGAGATGAAAGCCCCCGCCAGTCCGATGCCGGTCAGCACCGCCGTGACCGAATGGCTGCGATAGACGGCGATCACCAGCATTACCACGATCGGCGTTGCCGCCAAAATCAACAGCGGCATCAGGGGAATCAGGTCGGCCAAGCTCATGGGTTGCCTCCCTTCGGCCAAACGGATTGAGCCGCCAGGCGCCTGCCCGTCTCAGATAAAACGACTGCTTGTTCCGGCGGCCGGACGGCAATCTGCCGGCGGACTGCCGTCTGCTCCAGATGATGAAGTGCGGGGGTGATGGTTTTAAATACCGGCTGCGGGTAAAGTCCCAACCAGAGAATGGCCGCGATCATGGCACCCATCACAGCGGCCTCCCGGCCCGAAAGATCGGGAAGTTTCCAGCCCTCTTTGTCCGGACCATGGAAGGCAGCCTGGATCATCCACAGCGCATAGACGGTGGCGCTGACAAGCCCTACAGTGGCGAGGACCGCCGCGGCGACGCTGTCGCGATAGGTACCGAACAGGATGAGGATTTCGCTCACAAAATTACCCAAACCGGGCAGCCCCAGCGATGCCAGTGCAAAAATCATGGCGACCCCGGCCAGGCGCGGCACGGCAGACCCCAGGCCCCCCATGCGGCGCATATCGCGGGTGTGGATGCGCTCCTGGATGGCTCCCACCAGAATAAAGAGCGCACCGGTGCTGATTCCGTGACAGAGGATCTGCAGTACCACCCCCTGCAGGGCCAACTCGTTCCAGACGAATACACCGAGCAGCACAAATCCCATGTGGCTGACGCTCGTGTAGGCCACCAGCCGCTTGAGGTCGGTTTGAGAAAACGCCAGCAGTGCGCCGTAAAGAATCCCGAGGATCGCCAGCACCATCGCCACCGGTGTAAAGTCCAAAGCCGCCTGGGGAAACAGGGGCACGACAAAGCGCAGCAGCCCGTAGGCTCCGGTTTTCAACAGCAAGCCGGCGAGGATAACGCTTCCCGGGGTGGGCGCCTCGGTGTGGGCATCGGGCAGCCAGGTATGCACCGGCACGGCCGGCAGCTTGACCAGGAAGGCGACCAGAAAACCCAGCATCAGCCACATCGCGGTGGTATCCGACATGGCGGTTCCCAACAGCCGGCTATAGTCGAAGGTGTAAACCCCGGTATTTTGTCCATGCACAAAATACAGCCCGATGATGGCCAACAACATCAGCAGACCGCTGATCTGGGTAAACAGGAAAAATTTGACGGCGGCATAAATCCGGTTCTCATGACCCCAGACGGCAATGATAAAGTACATGGGCACCAGCATCATTTCCCAGAAGAAATAAAATAAAAACAGGTCCAGGGCCAGAAACACCCCCGTAATACCGGCCAACACCCACATCAGGTTGAAGTAAAAAAATCCGACCTGCTCTTTTATTTCCGTCCAGGCGGACCCCACCGCGGTCATTCCCAAAAAAGCCGTGAGCAATACGAGCACCAGGCTCAAGCCATCGACGGCCAGATGAAAACTGATGCCCAGTTGAGGAATCCAGGCTATATTTATCTCGGCCAGCCATGGACCGCCGGGTGTGATCGTCAGCCGATCGGCATACCGCGTCAGCAAGGTGAGGGCCAGGATCAGCTCGATCGCCAGGCCGCTCAGCGATATCCAGCGCGGCCAGCCGGGATGCCGGCGACCCATCAGCCAGGCCAGCAGTCCGGCGGCTGTCGGAACTACAATAAGCCATACCAGTATCATAAAAACACCACCATTCCGATGAAGACCGCGGCACCGGCCGCCATACCGGCGGCATACCAGCGAACATGCCCGGTCTGGGAAAAGCTCAGGGCGCGGTAGCCCATCCGAGTGAACCAGGCGGCCCCGTCGCAGAAAAGATCCACGACATCATCCTTGTCGATCCGGGCCAGCCGGACATAGGGTCGGACCAGAAGAAGGTCGTAGAGCCGGTCAAAGCGCCAGCCGGCAAACCAGAAACGATGCAGCATTCCGCCGACGGTAGAAGCGACAAGATTTTCGGTCAGCCGGCGATAGCGCTTGGTAAACAGATAGATGATAAAGATGCCCAACAGAGAAACGATACCGGATACAACGGCAAAGGGACCCTCGTAACCGGCCTTGGCCGGCAGTATTGAAACCGTCGGCAGGGCGCTGTGCAAAAAATCCGAGAAAAGCGGCCGGTTGCCCAGAATTTCGGGCAAATTGATAAAACCGGCTGCCAGCGAGAGCACGGCCAACACGACCAGCGGCAGATTTATCCGTACCCCCGGCCGGTGGTCCACCTGGGCGTGGGGCGGGCCGAAAAAGGTTATAAACACCATGCGAAACGTGTACATGGAAGTCAGAAGGGCCCCGACCAGCCCGGCCATCCACAGCCATGCGCTGCCCTGGGCGGAGGCGTAGGACTGCCAGATAATCAGGTCTTTGCTGTAAAAGCCGGCGGTGATCAGCGGCACCGCGGACAGGGCCCCGGCGCCCGCCAGAAAGGTCCAGAAGGTGACCGGCAGCTGCCGGCGCAGACCGCCCATCTTGAACATGTTGTGCTCATGGTCGAGCACGAGGATGATCGAGCCGGCCCCTAAGAACAGAAGCGCCTTGAAAAAGGCATGGATCATGAAATGAAAGATGCCGGCCGTCCAGGCCCCGACGCCCAGGGCCAAAAACATGTAGCCGATCTGGCTGATGGTGGAGTAGGCCAGGACGCGTTTGATATCCCACTGGGTGAGGCCGCTGAAGCCGGCTATCAGCAGGGTAGCCGCGCCCACGATCGCCACGACCGTCATCACAGCCGGTGCCAGGGTAAACAGCACGTGGGTGCGGGCGATCAGATACACACCGGCCGTCACCATGGTGGCCGCATGGATCAAGGCACTTACCGGGGTGGGACCCGCCATGGCGTCGGGCAGCCAGGTCTGAAGCGGCAGTTGGGCGGATTTGCCGACGGCCCCTCCCAGCAGAAGCAGCGCGGCCACCGTGGGCAGGGCTGAACCGGCCGGCCAGACCTGGGCGGCCCGTGTCATGAGATCCTGGATTTGGAGGGTATCTAAATGGGTGAAAAGCAAATACAGGCCGACGGCCATGGCCGCGTCCCCCACGCGGGTGACAACGAAAGCCTTGCGGGCCGCATACCCGTTGGCCGGCTCAGTATACCAGAAACCGATAAGCAGATAGCTGCACAGACCCACGCCCTCCCAGCCCAGATACAGCAGCAGCAGGTTGTCGGCCAGTACCAGCGTCAGCATCGAACCGACAAACAGGTTCATATAGGCAAAAAAACGGCTGTAGCCCTCATCATCGATCATAAATTCGGTGGAGTATAAATGGATCAGAAAACCGACGAAGGTGATCACAAAGATCATCACCAGGGAAAGGGCATCCAGATAGAAAGCGATGGCCGGCGAAAAGGAGCCGACGCTCAGCCAGATCCAGATTGTTTGCGAATACACATGGTGGGGCGGCGGTGCACCCAGAAATTCGATCGCCACCAATACCATCACGACCGCCGACAACCCCACCGATCCGGCGCCGACAACTGCCGCCGCCGGCCGCGAGAGCCGCCCGCCGGTTAGCGCCAGCACAACGAATCCGGCAAAGGGCAGCGCCGGTATTAACCAGAGCAATCCAAGCATATCACCCCCGCATGTCACTGGCCGCGTCGGCGTCCAGGGTCCGCAGGCCGCGGTAAAGCTGGAGCACCAGCGCCAGGCCGACGGAAACTTCGGCTGCGGCCATGCACAAAATGTAGATAAACATCACCTGCCCGTCGGCCGATTCCCAGCGCGAGCCGGCGACGATGAACGCCAGCCCGGCGGCATTCAACATGATTTCGATGCTAAACAGAACAAAAATAATGTTGCGGCGCACGAGAACCCCGCTGAGCCCCAGCATAAAAAGGACTCCCGCCAGAATCAGCCCATGGGTTACCGGTATCGAGGCCATGATCATTCTCCTTCTCGATGCGGCCCGGTTGGGGGGCGCAGCCCGAGGTGATAAGCACCCACCAGACCGGCCAGCAGCAGCATGGATGCAAGTTCCACGCCCAGCAGGTATGGACCAAAAAGTGTTGCACCCAGCTGTTGGGCTCCCACCACCTTCCCGCCGACTGAAGAGGGCACCCCTGCGATAATATAGATCAGCTCAGCCAGCAGAACGGTAGCCAGCAGGGATGGGCCCAGCCACATCTTCGGGCGCAGCCAGCTTCTCTCCTGCTTAAGTGCGGCGGGACCCCGGTTGAGCAGCATGACGACGAACACAAAGAGCACCATGATGGCGCCGGCATAAATGATGATTTCCAGGGCGGCGGCAAACTGGGCGCCCAGCGTATAAAAGATCACCGCCACGGCCAACAGGGAAATGATCAAATATATCAGGGCGTGAACCGCATTCAACCGGGTGATCACCATCAGGGTGGAAACAATGGCGATCCCGGCCGATACATAAAATACTACCTTCATCCATGACTCCTTTATGGAAGTGTCTAATGTCTGATTGACTAATGTCGAATGAATGTTTTCCTTGTCTATTTATAAGAAAGAATGAGCGCAGCGAAACCATCATTCGACAATTGACATTCGTCATTTGTCATTCTCTTCAGGGCAGCAGACTGTGCACATCCACCGGCGGCGCTTCGTTTTCCGCCTCCCCCTTGTCCTTGCCGCCGATGGCCAAGCCGGCCACCCGGTAAAAGTTGTAAGCGGGGTGCTTGCCGGGGCCGCTGATCAGCAGGTCTTCTTTTTCGTAGACCATATTCTGGCGGTTGTATTCGGCATATTCAAAATCCGGCGTCAGTTGAATCGCATCCGTCGGGCAGGCCTCCTCGCAGAACCCGCACAGAATACAGCGCGAAAAATTAATGCGAAAGAACTCGGGATAGCGCCGGCCGTGCTCATCTTCGGTAGCCTGCAGCGCGATGCAGTCCACCGGACAGGCCACCGCGCAAAGGTAGCAGGCCACGCAGCGCTCTTCGCCGTCCGGGTCGCGCGAGAGAATGATCCGCCCCCTGAATCTGGGCGGCAGCGGGATCTTTTCTTCCGGATACTGAACCGTCACCGGCCGTCGGAATGTGTGCTGCAAAATCATCCAAATTGTTTTTAGATTGCTTAGCATGGTATTTGATATTTGTTATGGGTTAATGCCTAAAGTGATCTAAAATGTCTAAAATGCCTAAAATTGTGGTTTCGCTATGCTCAGTCTATTTACAAAATAGAATACTCTTATTGACGTGAGGTACGAAAGCCACCATTGCGTTTATTATTTATACAGGCTTTTCGGCTTCCCGGCCTCCCAGCTTTCCCGCATTTAATTTCTTTCTTCGTATCCTGCCTCTGACCTCTGTCCTCCGTCATCTGTCTTCTGACACCTGAAACCTTCTGTTTCAAATAACCAATCAACCAATAACTACTTAGCGAACGTCAGCACCAGCGCGCCGGTGACGAGCAAATTCAACAGCGTCAGCGGCAGCAGCAGCTTCCAGCCGAATGCCATCAGCTGATCGTACCGCGGCCGCGGCAGTGAAGCCCGGAACAGGATAAAAAGACAGATGAATATAAAGGTTTTGATCAAGAACCAGACGATCGGCGGCAGCACGGGGCCGAGCCAACCGCCGAAGAAAAGCGTTGTCATCATGGCCGAGATCAAGGTGATGCCCAGATATTCACCGACAAAAAACATGCCGAACTTCATCCCGGAATATTCGCTGTGATAGCCGGCTACCAATTCGCTCTCGGCCTCCGGCAGATCAAACGGCAGCCGGTGGCTTTCGGCCAGACCGGCTATCAAAAAAATCAGAAACCCCAAAAACTGCGGGATACAAAACCACATCCGCGACTGGGCGGCGACGATAACGCGCAGATCGAACGATCCGGCCATTATAACCACCCCCATCAAAGACAGACCCATGAAGACTTCATAGCTCAGCAGCTGGGCCGCGGCCCGGATGCCGCCCAGCAGCGGGTATTTGCTCTGAGAGGACCATCCGCCCAGGACGACGCTGTAAACGCTCAGCGAAGACATCGCCAGAAAAAAGAGCAGACCGATGTTGAGATCCGCCACCTGGATAACCGGGGTGTAGGGAATGACGGCAAAAACCATCAGCATCGTGATCACCACCACGGCCGGTGCCAGCACAAACACGGGTTTATCGGCAAAGGGCGGAATCCAATCTTCTTTAAAGAAGATCTTGATTCCGTCGGCCACCACCTGCAGCAGACCGAACGGACCGGCACGGTTGGGTCCGTACCGATCCTGCCACAGCCCCAGCAGCCGTCTTTCCAGCCAAATCAGACCGGCGCTGACGGTCAACGCCGCGATCAGCACGCAGATGATCGTAACCAGCGACCACAGAATCTCAATCATGATCGTGCCCCCTAAAAATCCTTGCGAAAACCGGCAGGTTGAACCCCGGCCAGCCCGGCAAACCGACCGGCATCCCGGCGACCCGGCGGGGTAAAGACGGCATCAGCCGGACCGGCAGCCGATGGCGCCCGGAATCCCATGTGACTTCGACCTCCTCGCCGGCGGCGGTCCCAAGTTCGGCGGCATCTTCCGCATTCAGGGCCAGATACGGCTGCGGGGACCGCCCGGCCACGCCCGGCGACGCCACGCTCAGCTCTTCGGAGCCGAAGATGTGATGTACGGCCACCAGGATCCACTCGCCGTCGGACGGCTTGGCGGATGGAATCTCTTTGAAATATGATATTGTCGCATCCGGCGCGGGCTCGATCAGGCGCCGGCCCGGATCGCCGCCGCGCAGCGGACCGCCGATTTCAGCCTGAAACTTGTTGAGAGCCTGCACCGAATTCCAGCCCGGATCCCAGAAGCGTTG
This sequence comes from uncultured delta proteobacterium, assembly GCA_963769935.1. Taxonomy (GTDB): domain Bacteria; phylum Desulfobacterota; class Desulfobacteria; order Desulfobacterales; family JAFDCJ01; genus JAFDCJ01. The sequence goes on from CAVYNY010000035.1 coordinate 45,995, forward strand.
GATGAGGTCCGCCGGAGGCCGGCCGTCATAGCCTTCCATCGAGAAGGCCAGCGGCGAATCGGCGATCTGCGGGCGGCTGCGGCTCGTGCACGCTGATATCGGCAAACATGGCAGTCCGCCCGCTGTAACGATGCGACTGGCGGGGGATCTTCGAGCCCATTTCCCGAAACCCGGCCGGCGGGGCGGCCAGCAGGATGGGATCAAAGATCGGCAGGGCTTCAACCAGGGCCGCGACCATATCGTCAAGCTGGCGCCAACCCTCGGCGACGGTATTTCCGGCAGCCGTCATCATCTTCTGCATCCAGCGCCAGCTCTCGCGAACTTCGCCGGCCGGCACAAAAACACGGTAGAAACGCTGGGCGCGGCCCTCGTTGTTCACTACCGTGCCGGAGGCCTCGGCGAAAGTGGCGGCCGGAAGTACCAACTCGGCTCTATCGCTGGTGGCGGTCGTCAAATGATCGATGACGATAATATGTTGGGCGGCTTCAAACAGGGCATTGACGACGGCGGCATCCGCCCGTCGGTATAAATCGTTTTCCAATATGATGACTGTATCCGCTTGCCCGCTCTGAACAATATCCACGACCGTCTTCAGGCTTTGGGCATCCATCAGCGCAGTTCCCATGCTGTTGCACTCCGGCAGTGTGAAGCATAGCTGCGCCGGGCGGCCCTGCGCACACAGCGCCCAGGCGATATTGGCGGCTGCTTGCAGCAGTGCTTCGCTGCCGCAGCCGGTGCCGGTGACAACCAGCGGCCGCTCGGCGTCCGCCAGGGTGCGGGCAATTTCTTCGGCCAGGGCGCCGACCTGAGCCGGCAAGTCCGGCACCGCCGGAGCTTCGGGCCTTAACGCCGCGGCGACTGCGAATCCCAGGCGAATCAGGTCGTCGGGCGCCGCGTGCCAGGTCTTGAAGGCGGCATCGTCAAGCCGGGTGCCGTGGGGGGTGGCGATAAAAAGCATCTCCTTTTCGTCCTGAACCACCTCGCGGATGCCGGCGTCATTCCAGCGGGGCAGCTTCACCCGTTCGGCGACCTTGGCCGCTTTGCGGTGTACCAGCTGGCGCAGCGCCAGCGCCAGCAGCGGTGCGGTATTGACAACATCTTCACCCAGTACCAAAACCGCATCGGCCCGGCTGACATCGTTTAAGGACGGCGAGCGCGCCGGCCCCTGCTGCAGGATTCGCAGGGCCGCGGTCACCAGTCGGTCATCGCCTGCCGACATGCCCGCACAGAACCGCTCGCTCCCGACCAGCGCCCGCAATGCAAAATTGGCCTCCAGCGAAGCCCGCGGGGAACCGATGCCGACAACCCGGCTGCCGTCGGCCAGCCAGGAGGCCACCTGCGGCCGCAGCATCTCCCAGGAAACCGGCTGCAGCGTATGGCCGTTGCGGAGCAGAGGCTCGCGGATGCGCCGCTCGCAGTTAACGAATTCGTAGCCATACCGGCCGCGGTCGCACAGAAAATAGCCGTTGATCTCATGGTGATAGCGATTGCGAATCCGGCGCAGCCTGCCGTAGCGTTCGCCCGGTATGGTGTTGCAGCCCAGGCTGCAGTGCATGCAGACCGACGGGGCGGTTTGCAAATCCCATTTGCGGGTGAAATGCTTTTTTTCGGTTTTATCGGTAAACACGCCGGTGGGGCATATTTCGACCAGATTGCCGCTGAATTCGTTTTCCAGCGGGCCGGGCTGCTGACGACCGAAATACACATGATCATGGCAGCCAAAGACATTTAAATCGCGCCCGCCCGCATAGTTATGATAAAATCGAACACAGCGGTAGCACTGGATGCAGCGGTTCATTTCATGATTGATGAAGGGCCCCAGGTCCTGATTGCGGTGGGTCCGCTTTTCGAAGCGGTATTCCCGATAGTTATGGCCGGTCATCACGGTCATGTCCTGCAGATGGCATTCCCCGCCTTCATCGCAGACCGGGCAGTCATGGGGATGATTGACCATCAGCCATTCGATCACAGCGGCCCGGAATTCTTTGGCCTCCGGGTCGTCGATGGAAATGCGCGTCCCGTCGTCAGCCGGGGTCATGCAGGCCATCACGATTTCACCGCGCGCATCCTTTTCATCTTTGAAGCGCTTGACCGCGCATTGCCGGCAGGCGCCCACGGAGTTCAAGGCCGGGTGCCAGCAAAAATACGGCACGTCAAAGCCCAGGCCCAGGCAGGCCTGGAGCAGATTCTGTCCCTCTTCGATTTCATACGGCCGGCCGTCTATGTAAATGGTTGCCATCGATTATCTCCACGGGCAGCGTTTTTCGCGAATATGGCGTTTGAAGTCTTCCTCGAAATACTTCAGGGCACTCTGCAGCGGTTCCATGGCGCCGGGCGCCAGGGCGCAAAAAGTATGTCCCGGTCCCAGCAGGCGGGTGTGCCGCTGCAGCCGCGCCAAATCCTCCGGCTGTCCCTGTCCGGTTTCAATCGCCGCCAGGATGCGGGCCGTCCAAGGCAGTCCTTCCCGGCAGGGCGTGCACCAGCCGCAGGACTCCCGGGCAAAAAATCGCATCAGGTTATGCACCAGGCCGACCGGGCAGGTTTGGTCGTCCATCACCACGATAGTACCGGTGCCCAGCCGGCTGCCGGCCTGCTTTGGGCCATCGAAATCCATTTTGACATCCAGGTGGGTTTCCACCAGAAAATCCGTTGAGCCGCCGCCGGGGATCACCCCCCGCAATTTAAGCCCTTCGCGCATACCGCCGGCATGTGCTTCCAGTATTTCCCGCAGGGTGGTTCCCATCGGCAGTTCCCAGGCACCCGGGCGCTTGACTTTGCCGCTCACTCCGTAGATCTTGGTGCCGCCGTCCGGGCTGTGGCTCAGGCCTTTGAACCAGGCGGCGCCGTGATTGATGAATGTGGGGTACGTTGGAGATGGTCTCGACATTGTTGGGTGTGGTGGGCTTGCCCCAGAGCCCGACGACCGGAGGAAACGGCGGTTTGGCACGGGGGGCGGCCCGCCGGCCTTCCAATGAATTGAGCAGGGCGGTTTCCTCGCCGCAAATATAGCGGCCGGCACTCTCATGCAGGTAAAGCTCCAGACTGTAGTCGGATCCCAGAATGTTTTGGCCGAGGTAGTGGCCGGCGTAGGCCTCGGCAATCGCTGTTTTCAGGCATTTTGCCGGCCGGGTGTACTCGCGGCGCAAAAAAATGTAGGCAATATCGGCCTGAATGGCATACCCGGCGACGATGATCCCCTCGATCAGCTGATGCGGGTCGCCTTCAAGCAGCATCCGGTCCTTAAAGGCGGCGGGCTCCATCTCATCGGCATTGACCACCAGGTACCTGGGCCGGATCGCATCGGCTCCCGTGGGCGCAAAGCTCCATTTCTGACCGGTCGGGAAACCGGCGCCGCCCCGCCCCCGCAAATTCGATGCTTTGACCATGTCGGTTACGTCGCCGGGGGTCAGGCTGTCCAGCGCTTTGCGCACGGCCTGGTAGCCGCCGGCCTGTTCGTACTCCTTTAGGCTGAACGGCGGCTTTCCGGGTCGAATATTGGCTGTGAGGGGCTGTTCCATAAGATTTATATTCTACAATTTTTGGCCTGATAGGTGTTCATCCGACAGCATGTCGTCCGGAACCTGACACCTGAAACCTTGAGCGTGCCTTGGCTGTAAATTTACTGCACCGGCAGCGCCCCGTCCCGCGCATTTTTTTGAATGGGGCCTATGTTCCCGGCTTCGTGTAGTTCGCCAGGATTTCGTCTATTTTAGCCGGGTCCAGATTGCCGTATAGTTCATCGTCGATCATCATGGCCGGCGCCTGATCGCAGGCGCCCAGACAGACAATCGGCAGCAGGGTGAAAACGCCGTCGGCAGTGGTCTCCCCTAAAACAATGCCCAGACGTTCCTGCAGGTGTTGGAGGATGCGCTCGTAGCCCATGATCCAGCAGCTCACGCTGTCGCACACCAATATGACATGTTTGCCCACGGGTTTGCGAAAAATAAGGTTGTAAAATGTTGCGACCGCATCCAATTCAGCAGGCGTCATTTCCAGAAATTCAGCGACCGCAATGAGGACCGCGTCGGAAACCCAGCCGCGATGCCGCTGAACAATTTTCAACGCTTCCACGCAGGCAGCGCGTTTTTGTTCGTAGCGGGGAAATTCGGCTTCGATTTCTTTTTTTTCTTCGGTAGTGAGCATTTATGTTTTCTGGGTCCCGGGTTCAGGGTTCAAGGTTTGGGGCTTCGCCCTTCGGGCTACGACCCCACAAGCAGGGTTCAGGGTAAAGGTTTCAGGTTCAGGTTTCAGGTGTCAGGCAAAGATAAAGGATAAAGGCTAAAGGAAAAAGGTTAAAGGCTGGAGATGAACGGTCGCGAAGTAACCGAAATTTTCCGGGCAATTTAGCCTCCCGGCCTTCCAGCTTCTCACCTTCTGATCTTCTCACCTTCTGCTCTTCCCAACTTCTCAACTTCTTAACTTCTCAACTTCACATCTTCTTATCTTCTGCTCTTCTCAACTTCTTATCTTCTAATCTTTTCACCTTCCCAACTTCTGTCCCTTAGCGGTCGCAATCGGCCATGACATAATCAATGTTGCCCAGAATCGCCAATAGATCGGGCACCATCAGGCCCCGGCAGATCTGCGGGATCATCTGCAGGTGCGCAAAAGACGGCGTCCGGATTCGAACGCGGTAGGCATGAATGCCCCCGTCGCTGATCAGATAATAGCTGTTGTTGCCCTTGGTGGCCTCGACAATAACACAGGCCTCACCGGCCGGTATGACCGGTCCCCAGCTGACCCCCAGAAAATGGTTGATGAGGGTTTCGATATCGTGCAAGGTCCGCTCCCGCAGCGGGGGAGTGGTCAGGGGGTGATGGGCTTTGTAGGGGCCGGCGGGCATGTTTTTTAAACACTGTTGGATGATGCGAAGGCTCTGTCGCATTTCCTCGACGCGCACCAGGGCCCGGTCATAGCAATCACCGTGAACGGCCGTGGGAATGTCGAATTCGAACTGCTCATAGCCGCAATACGGCATTTGTTTGCGAAAATCCCACTCCAGACCGCAAGCCCGCAAACCGGGTCCGGTCACCCCCCAGTCGGCGGCCTCATCCAACGTGTAAGATCCGATACCCTGGGTGCGTTCTTTGAAAATGCGGTTTTGCATCACCATTTTGTCATACTCTTTTAAGCGGCGCGACATATAGGGTAAAAAATCCTCCAGCATCTTGTCCCAACCGTTGGGCAGATCCTGGGCCAGCCCGCCGATGCGAAACCAGCTGGGATGCATGCGGCCGCCGGTAATGGCGCTGACGATGTCAAAGGCCCGCTCGCGGTCATTGAACATGAAAAATACCGGGGAGAGCATGCCGACATCCTGGGCAAAAGTGCCGTACCAGACCAGATGGCTGATGATGCGGAACAGCTCGACCATCATGACCCGGATCACTTTAACCCGGTCGGGGACCTCGATTCCGGCCAACTTCTCCGCGGCCAGAACATAGGGCAGATTGTTCATTACCCCGCCCAGATAGTCTATCCGATCGGTATAGGGAATAAACGTGTGCCAGGTTTGGCGTTCGCCCATTTTTTCAGCGCCCCGATGGTGAAAGCCGATTTCCGGCACCGCATCGACGATCTCCTCCCCGTCCAGCTGTAAAAGGATGCGAAATACCCCGTGGGTGCCAGGGTGTTGGGGCCCCAGGTTGAGAAACATCAGGTCCGTCTCCTCACCCTGATCCTGCAGGCCCCATTCCTCCGGGCGAAACCGCATGGCTTTCTCCTCCCGGATCAGCTTGTCTTCGGGCATACGGAAAGGTCCCATCTCGGTTGCCCGGGCCGGATGTTCTTTGCGCAGGGGATGGCCCTCCCAGGTAGGCGGCAGCAAAATACGCCGCAGATGCGGATGGCCTTCGAAGGTGATGCCGAACATGTCCCAGACTTCGCGTTCATACCAGTTGGCCGATGACCAGATATCCGTGACCGTGGCCAGGGAGGGGTATTCACTTTCAAGCGGGACTTTGATCCGGATCACGAGGTTGCGATCGAAAGAGAGCAGATGGTAGACCAGGCTGAAGTCGCTCTTGGGCTGGTCCCGGCGATGGACCCGGCGTGCGCTCGTCGACGGCGGTGAGGTCATATAGCATCGGGAAGGGCTGAGGGGCTTTGTGCTTGAGATAATGCAGTACGGCATGGATTTGATCCTGCGAAACCCAGACCGTCGGGATCTCGTCCCGACAAGGCTGCGCCATGAGAATGCCGCTGTCGAACTTCTGCTGCAATTCCTGCAAGAGGTCGGGCTCAAGGATGTTGGATGAATTGCTCATAGCGATTCCGGTTGCTCCCAAACGTTGCCGCGGTCAGATTTCATCCGGGGAGCGCAGCGTTGTTGTCTTGCGCCGTTCGTCTCTTTTCAAATCCCGCATGGAGGGCAGGGGCGATTTGCGGGTTTCTTGAGGCCCGACCACCCAGCTCAACGGACGCCGTTCCTGCCCGACTGCCTCCTGGAGCAAATCCAAGCCGTGCATGAAGGCCCCGGGACTCGGCGGGCAGCCCGGCACGTAAACATCCACCCCCAAAATCTTGTCCACGCCCTGGACTACGCTGTAAATATCGTACATGCCGCCGGAGTTGGAACACGACCCCATGGAGATGACCCAGCGCGGCTCCATCATCTGTTCATACAGCCGCAGGATGAGCGGAGCGCACTTGACAAACGGGGTGCCGGCAATGATCATCAGGTCGGCTTCACGCGGCGTGCCCCGAATGACTTCGGCCCCGAAACGGGCGATGTCATAACGGCTGGTTAAACTGGTGGCCATCTCCACGTAGCAGCACGACAGGCCGAAATTAAACGGCCAGAGGGAATACTTGCGTCCCCAGGCCACAATGTCCTGCAACCCTGTAAATATCAGGCTGCGGCCGACGGCATCCTCGAGCGATTCAACCCTGCTGACCGGTAATAACCTGTGTTTGCGGCTCGACCACCACCCCATTTTCCAACCGGCTCCTTTCTAACGCTGCCCTTTGATATAGTTTTCCAGCTCTTCGATGATGAATTCTTTATAGTCGATAATACTCTTGACGATATCGCCGATCGAAACAAGGCCGACCACCTTGCCTTCTTCGACTACCGGCAAATGACGGACATGTTTGTCGGTGAAAAGTTCCATGCACTCTTCAATATCGTCATCCGGGTGGACGGCAACGACCTCGGTGGTCATAATTTCTCTGACGGCGGTTTCCTTTGAAAACTTGCCCTTCAAAATGGTTTTGCGGGAATAATCGCGTTCTGAAATCAGACCGACCAGATCGTCTCCGACGAAAACCAACATGGCGCCCACATTCTTTTCGGCCATCTGTTTGAGAGCTTCATAAACGGTGGCATCCGGAGAAATAGAGTAGACTTTCGATCCCTTGACGCGCAGAATATCTTTGACGGTCCTCATAACTCAATGTCTTTCCTCAAGTCTTATAGCCAGCGGCCAAGGTCCGGGCTCAAACGAGCTGCCTCTCCCGGATCTTTTGCGCCTCTTTTTTTTGCCTAAAGGTCCTCCATTCAAGGGCACCCACGCGCCAAAGATAGAAGAGTGCTGCCAGGAGAATGCCTATAAATATCGAAATCTCGATGTATCCGATCCAGCCCAGCTCGCGGACGCCAACCGACCAGACCAGGATGAATACGGATTCCAGGTCGAAGATGACGAAAAACATTGCCATCAGGTAGAACTTGGCGGCAAAGCGGACCCGGGCGGTTCCGGTTGAAACCAGGCCGCATTCATAAATTTCGTCCGACGCCCGGCTGCGATGGCGCTGGCCGAGAATAAATGACAAGGCCAGAATAAACATTACCAACAAAAGGGTTAAAATGAAAAAAACGGCGAGGGGCCACATCACGGGATTGGAAATTTCCGACGTGTTCAATGCGCATTGCCTCCTGTCGCCAATGGGGGTCTATCGGTTATTTGCGACCGTTGCCAGTGAATGGTTGGATTGCGTGCCCTTCAGAATCGCATGAATCGGCTTACTATGCAAAAATGTCTGAAAATTAGCAATGGGGTATATCCTGTATTTAACGAATAAAAACAAGGTATGTGTTGCCGCGTTTCTTCACCCGTTAGGTTCTATCGGCCACCCGCTGAACTTCTGCTTGCACCGTCTGGTATGCGTTGCCGTCTGAAATCAGAAAAACCGGACTGAATATTTGGATCCGGCGGCTGATTGGACAACCGAATGTTTTCAATTTAATTATCCGAAAATCAGAGGGTTAATTATCCGAAAATCAGAGTGCTTTGCCTGCAGAAACATACGCCGGATTTCTACCATCAATTTTAATGCCAAATACCGATTTGACCCTATTGAAACGAAAATTAATGAGATCTAAATTGAGCTGCCATTTGATACCCGGGCTGTAGCAATAGCTGCTCGATCAATGAAATTTAAGTCATCAACCAATAATCGATTGTTAGGAGAAGGAACAGAGCATTATCATCGATTTACAGTAATCGGTATGAGGAAAGGCGCAAATCATGAGTGATTTAATAGTTGTTGCTTTTGATGACGAATTCAAGGCGGACCGGGTCCGCCTTGAGCTTTTGCAAATGCAGCATGATCATCTGGTGGATCTGGAAGAGGCAGCCGTGGTGGTCCATAAAAAGGACGGTAAAGTTAAACTCCATCATGTCACCCATTTTACGGTTCCCGTTGCTCTGGGTGGAGGATTTGTCGGCAGCCTGGTCGGGTTGATCCTGATAAATCCTGTTTTGGCTCTTTTCGGACTTGTGGCCGGCACGGGGCTGGGAGCGGTTATCGGCTCCTTAAAGGAGATCGGTATCGATGACAAGTTTATGAAGGATCTTGGGTCCCACCTCAAACCAGGTACCTCCGCCCTATTCATCGTTGCCAAAAAGGCCAAACCCGAAGCCATTCTGAATGAACTCAAGAAGTTCGGGGGTAAAGTGCTTCAGACGTCACTAAAACATGATGATGAAGATAAGCTTCGGGCAGCCCTCGATGCAGTAAAATCAGGCACCAATACCGAATAGGGACGGGCAAAAAGAAATGATTGACGCTGATCAATCAAACAGGTTATTTGTATGATTATCGAGCGCGGCCGTTTTCACCCGTGAGGTCTTCTCCGGTTGATATGTAAGCCAACGCCGGTTTATTTTGTCTTGCGGCTGACGTTTTTTGTCGTATTTTCCTGTGTATTTTTCGTTTCCATGGCAGCCGACATCCGATTCTTGATCTACAAATGCAAAGCCCCTCGCGCCGGTGGGATGAAAAGTTGAAGAGAAAAATCAAATCCGTTTTGCACGGGGTGTCATCGTTAGGTGCCGCGGCCTTCCTGGGGGGCTGCAGCCAATGGCTTTTGTTCCACCCTAAAGGACCCATCGGCCAAGCCGAGCGCTCCGTCATTATTGCGGCTTTCCTGCTCATGCTGATTGTGGTTCTGCCTGTCTTTGTCATGGTCTTCTGGTTTGCCCGCAGATACAGGGCTTCCAACCAAAAAGCGACTTACAGGCCGAAATGGAGCTATTCCGGTAAGATCGATTTGGCAATGTGGCTGGTTCCCCTGGCAATCGTCATAGCCCTCGGCATCGTATCCTGGCGCGCCACCTTCAGCCTGGATCCTTTCAAGCCGATCGCATCCGACGTCAAGCCGATCCATATCGAAATTGTGTCCCTGGACTGGAAATGGCTGTTCATTTACCCGGACTACGACATCGCCGTCGTCAATCAATTTGTTTTTCCCGCCAAGGTGCCCCTGAACTTCAAGCTTACATCGGCCACGGTGTTGACTTCTTTTTTCATCCCGCAGCTGGGAAGCCAGATTTATGCCATGGCAGGCAGGCAGAGCCGGTTGCATTTGATGGCGGATGAGCCGGGCACCTATGCCGGCCACAATCAGCAGTTCAGCGGCCGCGGTTACGCCGACATGCACTTTCAGGCGATTGCCGTTTCCCGGTCGCAATTTGAAGCGTGGGTGCAAAACACCAGACGTTCACCGGATAAACTTGATGCGGTGCGCTATGAGGAACTCGCAAAACCGAGCGTCATTCATCCCGTGACATATTTCTCCTCGGTCGCGCCGGGGCTGTTCGACCGCATCGTCGGCCAATACCTGCCCAAGGGCATGCAACCCGGCGCCGGGCGCCGGGATTCCGGTTCCGGCGGCATAAAAATCGGTTCGTTGGAGGGGCGTTGATATGTTCGGGAAGTTAAGCCTTGCGGTCATACCTTTCGATAACCCGATCATTATGGGCGCCGTCGGCGGCACGATCCTGCTGGCCCTGGTGATCCTGGCCCTGATCACCTACTACCGCAAGTGGACCTACCTCTGGAAGGAGTGGCTGACCAGCCTCGACCACAAAAAAATCGGCATCATGTATATCATCCTGGCGCTGATCATGCTGCTGCGCGGCTTCTCCGATGCGATTCTGATGCGCTCCCAGCAGGCCCTCGCCGCCGCCGGATCGCACGGCTACCTGCCGCCGGGACACTTCGACCAGATTTTCACGGCCCACGGCACGATCATGATCGTTTTCATGGCCATGCCGTTTCTGGCCGGACTGATCAATATCGTCGTGCCGCAGCAGATCGGGGCGCGAGATGTGGCCTTTCCCTTTTTGAACGCAGTCAGTCTCTGGCTGACCGCCGCCGGGGCCCTGCTGGTGATGGTATCGCTGGGGGTGGGCGAATTTTCCAAGGCCGGCTGGTCCGGATACGCACCTTTGGTCGAACGACAATACAGCCCCACCACCGGTGTCGACTATTGGATGTGGGCTTTCCAGATCGCCGGTGTGGGTTCGCTGATGACCAGCATCAACTTTCTGGTCACGATTCTGAGAATGCGTGCTCCGGGCATGACGCTCATGCGAATGCCGATGTTCGTCTGGACGGCATTTTTCACCTCGGTGCTGATGGCGTTTGCGTTTCCGGTGCTGACCGTCGCTCTCGCCCTGCTGACGCTTGACCGCTATCTGGGCATGCATTTTTTCAGCAACACGATGGGCGGCGAGATCATGATGTATATCAACCTATTCTGGATCTGGGGGCATCCCGAGGTCTATATCGTCATCCTGCCCGCCTTCGGCGTCTTCTCGGAAGTCGTTGCCACCTTCTGCGGTAAGCGGCTGTTCGGCTATCGGTCCATGGTTTATGCCACTGCGGCCATCATGGTTTTGTCCTTTTCCGTCTGGTTGCACCATTTTTTCACCATGGGCGCCGGTCCCGACGTCAACATCTTTTTCGGCATTACAACCATGCTGATCGCCATCCCTACGGGGGTGAAGATCTTCAACTGGCTTTTCACCATGTATCGCGGCCGCCTGCGGTTCACGACACCCATGTACTGGACCCTGGGATTTATCGAAACCTTTGCCGTGGGCGGCATCGCCGGCGTGCTGATGTCTCTGCCGCCCGCCGACTATGTGCTCCACAACAGCCTGTTTCTGGTTGCCCACTTCCACACCATGCTGATCCCCGGCTCGGTGTTTGGCTTTTTCGCCGGCTACTATTACTGGTTTCCCAAGGCCATCGGTTTTCCCCTGAACGAAAAGTTGGGCAAATGGGCATTCTGGGCCTGGATCATCGGCTTCTACCTTGCATTTGTACCGTTGTATGTACTGGGTTTCATGGGCATGCCGCGCCGCATGGAGCATTATGCCAATCCGGCCTGGCAGCCCTATTTGATCATTGCCGCCGGTGGTGCCGCCGTGATCCTGATCGGCATTTTTTTACAGCTGATTCAATTGGCCGTGAGCATCAGGCAGCGCCATGCCACCCGTGACCTGACCGGCGATCCCTGGAACGGCCGCACTTTGGAATGGGCGACATCTTCCCCCCCGGCGGTCTACAATTTCGCGCAGCCGCCCGTCGTGCAAGACATCGACGCCTTCATGGACATGAAGGAAAAAAACATCGCCTACCGGCAGCCGGACCGATACAGCGACATTCACCTGCCGAAGAACACGGCCAAGGCTTTGATCAACGGCGCCCTGGTCTTCCTGTTCGGTTTTTCCATGGTCTGGCATATCTGGTGGTTGGCGATCTTTTGCGCCTTGGGCATATTTTTTACGCTGATCGTCCGCGCATCCGATGACGACACGCATTACACGGTGCCGGCCGCGGAGGTCGAGCGGATCGAGAACCGGCGCTACCGGCAGTTGACGACCGCTGCGGGCAGCCGCCCGGCCGGCGGACAAACCTCTCTGCAACCTTCACCGGCGGGTTAAAAAAATGAAAGCTGACGCTTCGACCATCAACTCCGTTCAGGTCGGAGAATTCGAACACTCCGACACCGTAGCGAACCAGGCCTTCGGATTCTGGATCTACCTCATGACCGACCTGGTGCTGTTTGCGTCGATTTTTGCGACCTTTGCCGTTTTGTCCCATAACTATGCGGGTGGTCCGACGGGAAAAGAGCTGTTTGACCTGCGCTATCTTTTCGTTGAAACCATGATCCTGCTGGTCAGCAGCGCCACCTACGGTCTGGCCGTGCTGGCCCTGCACAATGACCGCAAGGCTTTGGTCCTGGTGTGGCTCATGGTTACGTTCCTGCTGGGTTTCGGATTCATCGGCATGGAAATCAATGAATTTTATCACTTGATCCTCGACGGCCACGGTCCGCAGCGCAGCGGATTTCTTTCGGCCTTTTTCACCCTGGTGGGCACCCACGGCGGCCACGTGGCCTGCGGACTGATCTGGATGGCGGTGATGATGGGCCAAGTCCTCGTCAAAGGCTTGACAACGCCCGTTCGATCCCGCCTGATTCGCCTGAGCATGTTCTGGCACTTTCTGGATATCGTGTGGATAGGCGTATTCACAATTGTCTACCTGATGGGGGTCATTTAAAATGAAGCAAGTACCTATCGACAGCACCGGTGCGCGGCGGGGCAGCTTAAAATCCTATGGCACCGGCTTTGTGCTTTCCGTCGTGCTGACCGTTTTATCATTTGCGCTGGTGATGAGCGGCAAGTTTTCCCGTTCAGCCATATTAATCGGTATCCTTGGCGCGGCTGTCGCGCAGATCCTGGTGCACCTGCACTATTTCCTGCATCTGGACACCTCCTCGGCCATGCGATGGAACCTGATGGCCCTGGTGTTCGCTGTTTTGGTGATAATCCTGTTCGTCGGCGGAACGCTCTGGATCATGTACCACCTGCATTACCGTATGATGGCATAATGACTGAATTAATCAAAAACTATTTGCGTGTTGCCAAACCGGGGATCGTTTTCGGCAACCTGATCACGGCCGCGGGCGGTTTTTTCCTTGCCGCCAGGGGGCAAATTGATTTCGGCTTGCTGCTGCCGGTTGTCGGCGGCATATCGCTGGTTGTCGCCTCCGGCTGTGTATTCAACAATTTGATTGATCGAAGCCTGGACCGCAAAATGGTCCGAACGCGCAACCGGGTCCTCGCCCGACGACTGATATCGCCGAAAACCGCCGTTTGCTACGCCGCGCTGCTGGGAATCGGGGGTACGGTCCTGATCCAGGCGGCAGCCAACATGCTGTCCGTCGCCATCGTGCTGACGGGTTTTGCGGTCTACGTGGGCGTTTACAGTTTGTATCTGAAACGACACTCCGTTTACGGCACCCTGATCGGCAGCCTGGCAGGGGCCGCGCCACCGCTGGCAGGGTACTGCGCGGTCAGCGGCCGCTTCGACATGGGAGCGCTGATCCTGCTGGCGATATTCAGCCTGTGGCAAATGCCGCACTGTTACACCATCGCCATTTACCGACGTGATGATTACGCTGCGGCCCAAATTCCGGTGCTGTCGCTCAGCCATAGTACGGCCGGGGTAAAGAAGCATATTCTCGGTTACCTGCTGGCCTTTATGGCAGCCAGCCTGATGCTGACTTTCGGTGGATATACCGGATACAGCTATCTTGTCGTGGCTATCGTGGTGGGTCTGTCATTGCTGTATCTGGCCTGGTCGGGCAACAAGACAGCCGACGACCGCCGCTGGGCCAGAAAGCTGTTTGTTTTCTCCATTTTGACCATTTTTGCCCTGTGCGTCATGATGTCAATCGATGCCGTGGTGCCTGTCGCTTCGAACAGGCTTCTGACCTATTTGATCCCATAGAAAATTAATAAAGTCACATTGAGAGTCTGTTGTCGCTAATCACAGCCTGATTTTTTTGATATTCCCGGTTTCGGTCATTGATAATTGTGATTTGGAATTTATTTGATAATTGGTGCTTGTGATTTGGAATTTAAACCATACAGGCCTTATTTTGTTATTCGTTTTCTGCTTTAAGGGTCAAAAACAGCTTATCGGCAGATAATTATACTTCCACCTGTACACCGAGCTCGATGACGCGGTCACGCGGAATGCCGAAAAAAGCCGTGGCTCGCAGTGCATTGCGTGACATGAAGGCGAAGAGGGCCGACCTCCAGAAGATCATTCCCAATTTCTTTGATGGTATAATTGTTTCGCGTCCCAGAAAAAAAGATGTTTCCGAAAGCTCGATCTCCAGATCGGCCGATTTGCACCATCTGAGAATTTTCCGTATATCGGGATCCTCCATAAAGCCGTGTCGAGCGGTAACGCGATAAAAACGCTGTCCCAAATCTTCAGTCTCGATCCGCTTTTGCCCTCGCAGGTAGGGAACGTTGCGGGTGATGACCGTCAGTAAGACTACTTGCTCATGCAGCACCTTGTTGTGTTCGAGCTGATACAGCAGTGCCGGGGGAACGCCGTAGGTGCTGCCCGTCAAAAACACGGCGGTTCCGGGCACCCGCTGCGGAGGATCCGCCTGCAACTTATCAAGATACTTTTCGATCGGAATTCGACTCTCCTTCAGATGCTTCCAGAGAAGCCGTCTGCCTGTTTTCCAGGTGGACATCAGCGTGTAAACCGATGCTGCGACGAGAAGCGGAAACCAGCCGCCCTGATAGAATTTGGTCAGATTAGCCCCAAAAAATGTGAGATCTGGAATCAGAAACAGGATCGTAACAATACCGGCCGGCAGCCAGCCCCATTGCCAGACCTCGCGTGCAACCACATAAGCCAGAACGGTGGTGATCACCATGGTGGTGGACACCGCCATGCCGTATGCCGCCGCAAGGTTGGTGGATTGTTGAAACCCGATTACCAGAATGATCGTTGCCGTCATCAGGGTCCAGTTCACCGTTCCCATATAGACCTGACCAATTTCCTCGCGCGATGTGTGATCGATTTTCATGCGAGGACAGTAATCCAGCTGGATGGCCTGCCGGGTCAGCGAAAACGCGCCCGAAATTACTGCTTGAGATGCAATGACGGTCGCCATGGTGGCGACAACCACTAAAGGATACAAGGCCCAGGGGGGCGCCAGCCGATAGAACGGGTTTTCTACAGCCCGGGGGTCCGCCAGGAGCAAAGCGCCCTGGCCGAAATAGTTCAACAGCAGAGACGGCAGTACCCAACTGAACCAGGCCAGTCGAATGGGTGCGGATCCGAAATGGCCCATATCGGCATACAGTGCTTCGCCGCCTGTAACCACTAGAAAAACAATGCCGAGAATCGTAAACCCCTGCCAGCCGTTGGCAAGAAAGAATCGGATGGCATACCCGGGGTATGCTGCCCTCAGAACATCGGGCCGGTGGATAATTCCCCCGATTCCGAGAACAGCCAGAAGTGCAAACCAGAAAAGCATTACCAGACCGAAGACCGACCCCACTATCCGTGTACCTTGCCGCTGAAAGGAGAAGAGCAGAATTAAGATGACGATTGTAATCGGAAGGACGTAAGGTTTGAAAAACGGCGCGGCCACCTCCAGGCCTTCGACCGAACTGAGCACTGAAATTGCCGGCGTGATGGTGCCGTCTCCATAAAGCAGCGCGGCACCAAAAATCCCCATGGCGACAATGAACCACCGCTTTTTCCCGGCCGTGCCGTTGTTCGGATGGATCAAGGCCATGAGTGCCAGTATGCCTCCCTCGCCCTTGTTTTCGGCCCGCATGATATAGACGATATATTTGATCGATATAACGAGAATCAGCGACCAAAAAATAAGCGACAATACCCCCATAACGTTGGCGTCGGTCAGCGATACCCCGTAGGTGCCATGGAAACACGTCCGTATGGCATACAGCGGGCTTGTACCGATGTCGCCGTAGACCACACCCAGAGCTGCAAGCGAGAGCAGCGCAAGCTGCTTGCCGGTGGGCGCCTGATCGGTCTCGGCGGCTCCGGGTTCGAGTTGATTTTCCAGAGGCTTTGGCATAGGTGCCAATATGTTAACTCAATCATCACCTTAAAGAAAATAAGGTTAATTGTGCATTTAAAGGTAAAAAAAACGGTATTCTTTATACGAAGGGATGCGTCGACCACCACGACGAAAGCCATTATCGCATGAATCAGTTTCCATTTCGGTGCAAAAGATACAGGTTCCGGGGAGTCAAAATACATGATTGCTGGTATGGATTTTACAAACGCGGCAGATCATTTATACGGATAAAAAAAATCTTGTTCTGCCGGAAAATCGGCTCGCAACAGTTATCAATTATAGATTTGGAATACGGTTGGCGGTATCGATAATGCTGCCCGGTGAAATCATCATTTTGCTCGCCGAAACTAAGGAGGTGACTGCATGTTAAAAATTTTCAACTACCGTTGTGCAGCCTTTTATATGATTCTTCTGATTATAATAGGTCTGGCCGGCACGGCGGCTGGTGATGAATTGGCCACCGGCGCAAGTCTGTATGAAACCAAATGTCAGATATGTCACGGTGCCAATGGACGCGGCGACGGGCCGGCGGCAGCCGCTCTGAATCCCAAGCCACGCGATTTCACCAATCCCGCGTTCTGGCAGAGTAACGCCGATGAAAAAATCAAGCGGACCGTTACAAGCGGTAAAGGCATGATGCCGCCATTTAGTTTAGATAATGATGAAATTCAGGCGATTACCGATTACATGCATCACACCTTCAAAAAATAGCGCCGCGTATTTTAAAACAACAGCGGCTGCAGCCAAATTGAAACATGCTTGGCAGGCTTGTGGTCATTCCTTATCGAAGGAGAACCCCGCTGCGCTCCGACCATAGCGCTCAACGGACTCCATCAGCCTTGCTGAAGCTTATCTTTGTCTGAATTCCCGCGGTGCCCCGCCGCCGGATTGCATAAAAGAGGAGGAAGAAAGCATGAGGTTAGCCCCAACTCGCAAATTCCTGTTGATTCTGGCCGTCGCCGGTTTGTTAGCGCATCTATCGGCCCGCGAGACCCAGGCCGTCCCCAGCTTCGCCCGCCAGACAGGCATGTCCTGCAACGCCTGCCACACCGTTTGGCCGGAGCTGACCCCTTTTGGACGCACATTTAAAATGGGAGGATTTCACTTCAGCACGGTCTCCGAGAAAGCGCCCTATCGACCTCCCATCGCCGCTATGTTTCAGGCTTCCGCCACTTTCCTAAAAGACAATGACGGTATTCTCACAAACGGCATCGCCCCGTTTGACAATGCCGAGGATTCAACCACCGATAAATTCGACGTTCCCCAGCAGGCATCTCTTTTCTACGGCGGCCGAATAATCGATCATTTCGGGGCGCTTTCGCAGGTAACCTACGACGGCACCGCCAACGATATCGCCCTGGATCTGACCGATGTCCGCTATGCGCGCAACATCTCCGTGGGGGGCACCAATTTGGATTTCGGCTTCACTTTAAACAACAGTCCAACGGTGGAAGATGTTTGGAACAGCACCCCCACCTGGGGATTTCCGTACGCTTCCTCTGCTGTGGCGCCCACACCCGCCGCCGGCGCCCTCATCGACGGTGGATTGGATTCGCAGGTAGGAGGGCTGGGGACCTATGCCTTCTGGCACAATCTGGTTTACGCCGATTTTACCGTGTATCGAACCACGAATGACGGCATTACCCGGCCCTTGGGTGCCGGCACCACGGTCGACACGGAGACCGACGGGGCCGTCCCTTACTGGCGGTTTGCCCTGCAGCATGACTGGGGCGGCAACTCTCTGGAATTGGGTACGTATGGACTTTACGCCCGCGTCAATCCGGACGGGATGAGCGGCGGATCGAGCAACAAGTTCACCGATCTCGCCCTGGACGCCCAGTATCAATTCATCGCTTCGCCGCACCTCTTTTCCATCCAGGGGACCTATATCCATGAAAAACAAAATTGGGACGGAAGTTACAAACTGGGTGACGTAGCCAACCGGAATTCATCTCTGGATGTCTACAAAGCAAATGCAAACTATTACTACCGCAGTCGCTACGGCGTCTTTGGAGGAAACGTGGCCTACTTTCTGACCGACGGGGACACCGATGATTTGCTGTATTCGCCCGACCCGGTGGACGGCAGCCGTACCGGCTCGCCGGACAGCAGCGGATTCATTTTACAGGGCGACTACGTTTGGCGGGACAAATACAAATTTGTCCTGCAGTACACGATTTATGACAAATTCAACGGCTCGAGTTCAAATTACGATGGGTCGGGTCGGGACGCTTCGGATAACAACACCTTTTATGCGTTGATCTGGCTGATGTTCTGATGAGCCGGTGAGGCTGGATTCGACGGAACCGGCCGCCGAAGGGCGGCCTCCGCCGCTTCCGGGGTGGAGGAGATGCATCATGTTCAATTTTGTCTACGAATTTCTTGCGCGGCTGGGGTACACCCACCCGATCCATCCCACAGAAGTCCACATGCCCATCGGGTTGGTGGTGGCGGCCTTTATATTTGCCTGGATCGCCCTGCTCTTGCGGCGGCCCAACCTGGCGCAAACCGCCCGCACGTGTGTCACCCTTGCCTTTATCTGGATATTTCCGACCATTCTGTTCGGCATTATGGATTGGCAGCACTACTATGCCGGCGCCATGCTGTTTCCGATCAAGATGAAACTGGTTTTCGCTCCGACTCTTTTAGTTCTGCTGGCGGCTGCAGTGATCCTCGGCTATAAAAAAGGCGCCGAA
Source organism: uncultured delta proteobacterium (assembly GCA_963769935.1). Classification (GTDB taxonomy): domain Bacteria; phylum Desulfobacterota; class Desulfobacteria; order Desulfobacterales; family JAFDCJ01; genus JAFDCJ01. The sequence continues at coordinate 64,847 of CAVYNY010000035.1, forward strand.
TCCAAAGCAGTTTTGGCTATCTACTGCCTCAGTTTCGTGACGGTCATTATTCTGGGCTACTTCGGGGGGCAGCTGGTATACGGTTTAAAAGGCCCGGCGCCGCCCACGGACGTAAAAGCCGGCGCCCAGATATTTTCCGTCAATTGCAAAGGCTGCCATCCGAACGGCGGCAACATTATCAAACCCAACCTGCCGCTGAGAAGCGCTCCTCAGCTGGCGGATTTAAAAACCTTTGCGAGCTTTATCCGTGCTCCCAAGATGCCGGACGGCTCGGCGGGAATCATGCCTGCTTTTGCGCCGGCAAAGATCTCCGACAAGCAGGCTAAAGAACTTTATGATTACATCGATCAGGTCATCGTACATCCCGTGCGCCAATAACGGATGCAAGCGATACCTTCGGTTGTCGTTGCCGGGCAAACTGCAAGCAATGCGGCCGGTTGACCACATGCGGCGGTATCGGAAGAACCTCATCACATCCCTGGGAGAAAGCCTCCATGAACATCGACTCGAACGCTCGGGACCCTTTATGGGAGTACAATTTCAGGTCTGATAAGAGAGCCAGGGTCTATGAGGTCTCGGTTTTTTTGTTTCTGATTGGGCCCTCCATGGCGCTTTCCTTTTTTGCGGTCAAACAGGGTGCGCTGAGCTTTGAGCTTGTAGCCTGGGCGACCATTCTGCGGGATGCGGCGCTGGTCTGCCTGATTCTTTACTTTCTATGGCAAAACGGTGAGCCGGCAGAACGCATGGGCTGGTACTTTAAATATTTTTGGAAAGAACTGGCCATCGGTCTGGGCCTTTTTTTCCCTTTATACTTCGGCGCCGGCCTTCTTGAAGACGTGCTGCAGAAGGCCGGCTTATCATTGCCGGCGACGCCGGTGCCCTCCTACGTGCTTCCCGGTGACATACCCAAGTTGGTGCTGGGTGTCTTTTTGGTAACCGTCGTTGGGGTGGCGGAGGAAACGATATTTCGCGGCTACCTCATTATGCGCTTTCAGGATCTGAATACCGGCGCTGCAACGGCGGTTGTGCTTTCGGCCTTTATTTTTTCCATCGGTCATGGCTACGAAGGGACCGCCGGCGTGATTACGGTCGGTGCGATGGGCCTGGCATTTGCACTGGTCTACCTGTGGCGTCGGAGCCTGATTGCCCCTATGATTATGCACTGCCTCGTTGATTTCGTCAGCATCGTTGTGGTGCCCGTGCTTGGGCTGAAGTGAGTTAAACCTAAAATGATCGGTTCTATGTTCAGGGTTCTGGGTTCAAAGGTTATAGGACGCCGCTTTCCGCAACTTTATGCTTTTTTTTGAATGATGCGCTTTCACCCATTGGCTGGAATGTCGCATTGGGCCCGATTGATGTGATCTAAGATGAGTAGAGGCCGGTTCGGACAGCTTTACCAGGAACCGTGAGTTCCGTAGGGGATGGAAACCGCTCAACCTATGTTAAAAAAAAATGTGTCGTTTTGCGATCCGTCAGGCTCCCTGGTCTTGGCGGGAAAAAACAGCAGCTAAAAGCACAGCCAGAATTCCGGTCATGAAAATTCCATCAAAGGTTCCGGCCCCGCCGATGGACGCAACCGGCGCACCCAGTCCCTGAAGGTTGCTTATATTCAGCAGATCGGCACCGATCAGCGTTCCCAATGAACCGCTGATGTAAGCCAGGGCCGGGGCAAACTGACGGGAAATCAAAATTGCTGCGCCGGTGGCCGCCAGGGGGGGAATGAAAATCGGTTCGGCAATGCCCACCCCGTGAACAGGGTGAGCGACATGGTGGACGATCAGTGTGACGATGACGATGGCCAACAGCCCTTGGTAAATGAGCCGGTTTTTTACCAGCAGGTAGATGGAGAGAACGGCAGGTATTACAGCCCCCCCGAAGTTGACGGCGATGACCGTGCCCGGCCAATGGGTCACAAAGGGGATAACGTGCCGAATACCCCAGAAAGTAATCTGTCCGCCCGCGTAAAGTGTTTCGGGGGGCAGTTGATAAACGGGTATATTTATATAGCTTCCAAGCAAGGATAGAAGCAGCAGCCCAAAGATATAGCGCCGGTTGATTCCTAATCTTTGGTAGGCATATCCCAGGATTCCGATCTCGATTAGAATCAGCAGCACCGCAAAAATGAAAAAAAGCACAAGCAGAAAAGGAAGCGTGATGGGAAAATAATGCATGGTTTACTCCGTCCCTCAGAAAAATATCAGATTGTTCAGCAGAAAGTCCCTTACCGCAAATAACACCACGCTGAATATGTTCCACAAAGCGGGTATATTAATAACTAAAATCAGAATGATGAAACCGGCTCCGGTGCGACCGAGCATCTCATAGCTGCTGCGCAGCTCCCGGGGCAGCAGGTATTTGAAAAGATGACTGCCGTCCAGCGGCGGGATGGGAATCAGATTGAACATCGCCAGCACGATGTTCAGGAGCGCAGCGTGTACCAGCACATAGACCGCTGCTGAACCGGTAAAATTAGCGGAAACGATGTGAACCAGGTTGAGCATTAGGATCATTATCACGGCGATCAGGAAATTTACGGCGACACCGGCAACCGAGACACAGATGTCTCCCAGCACCGGTCGCCGGTAGTTGCGGGGATCTACGGGTACCGGTTTTGCCCCGCCGATGATAAACGTCCCACTGGATAGAAAGTAGGCGATGACGGGTATCGCGATGGTCCACAGCGGATCGATATGGGCAATGGGGTTTAGCGTAATACGACCTTGACGTTGGGCCGTGTGGTCTCCGAACAGCAGCGCGACATAACCGTGCGCTATTTCATGGAGCACGATACTTTCCACCAGGAGCGCAATTATAAAAATTTTTACTGTCATCGTATCCTCTTTGCATTGCCGACGGCCTTCAACTCGCGCGGGGCCAAGTTGGCGATCCAAGCCGGCATCGGTATCATGGCAACCTGTCCCAGCGGGGATTCAAGCGCCCTGTCCACGCAGACTGTAAGACCTTGGATGATTAAGAGGTATCGGCGCTGGTCTGATATTCAGGTAAGATTTCAGCCCGATTTGCTGTAGAAGTTTGTCTGACAATAGATAAGGATAACGAAGAGCCAGCCGCATTTCAGGCTAAAGGTTTTAATCCACAAGCTTATTCTGGACGGCATAATGGATCAATTCGGCGTTGTTTTTCATGTCCATTTTTTCAAGAATGCGCGAGCGGTAGGTGCTGACGGTTTTGACGCTCAGCGCGAGCTCATCGGCGATTTCCGTGACGGTTTTGCCGGATGCCAGCATACACAAGACCTGATATTCCCTGTCCGACAGCACCTCATGGGGCAATTCTTCAAAGTCGGCCTCTAATTGGAAGGCCAGCTTTTCGGCAATTGTAGGGCTGATGTATTTGCCGCCGCGATTCACTTTGCGGATCGCGTTGATCAATTCTTCCGGGGCGCTCGTTTTGGTGACATAGCCTGAGGCGCCGGCCTTTAATACGCGCAGGGCATATTGGCTTTCAGGGTGGATGGACAAAATAATCACCGGCACTTTGGGCTTTTCAATCTTCAGCTGTTTGAGCACATCCAGGCCGTCGATATGCGGCATCGTGATGTCCAGAATAACGACGTCGAAATTTTCCGTCCTAGTTTTATGCAACAGCTGGCGGCCGTCGCCGGCTTCATCGGCAACGCTCATATCGGCAGCCTCGGAGATAATCTGTTTCATACCGGCCCGCACGATGGGGTGATCATCGGCAATAATGATTTTAATCATGGCGCTGCTTCCTTTCAGAGATGGGCATCTTTACCGTCAGGCGCGTCCCCGCATTGCGGGTGCCGGTGATCGTCACCGCGCCTCCCAACGAGCGCGCCCTTTCTTTTACTCCGATCAGGCCGAATGACCTCGAATCGACAATGGATGCTTCGGTAATCCCTACGCCGTTGTCCTGAATTTCCAGAAGCAATAGGCCGTCTTTTTCGTTGATTCTTATTTCAACCTTGGTCGCCTCGGCATGGCGGATGACATTTGTCAGAGACTCCTGGACGATACGGAAAAGATTCGTGGATTGTTCCTTGTTTAAAAAGAATTCATCCGGATTAAAGACGGTTTTGCATTCGATGCCGGTCCGCTTTTGAAATTCTTCCGCCTGCCATTCAATTGCGGCCGGAAGTCCGAAATCGTCCAAAATACCGGGGCGCAAATCCTCTGAAACTTTGCGCACCGTTTGAACGGTATCGTCAATTAATACGACCATTGTTCTCAGTTTTTCACGGATGATGTCCCGTTCTCCCGTCAACTTGTTGCTCAGCCAGGCTATATCGATTTTCAGCGCCGTCAATGACTGCCCCAGATCATCGTGAATCCGGCGCGCAATCCGTGTTCTCTCTTCTTCTCTCACTTCCTGCAGGTGCGTGGAAAGGTTGCGAAAAAGTTCCTGTGACCGCTTGAGTTCGTTTTCCGCCCGCCGGCGCTCCGCCCGGCGCTGTTCAAGCGCCACGGCCATTTCGTCAAAGGCCTTGGCCAACTGGCTGAGTTCATCCCTCCCATAGGGCAAACCGGTACGGGTGCTCAACTCGCCGGCAGCCAGCCGTCGGCTGGCTTGCACGATCGTTTTTATCTGGCGTAAAATAAAAAGCTCACCGCCAAACCAGGCGGCCAGCATTGCCGCCAGCGCAACGATTCCAAGCAGCATCAGGTTGCGCAGAAGAATTCGGTTGGAATCGGCGAAGGCGTACCTTTCGGGCAGGCCGAGAACCACATAAATCTGCCGGTTCCTGAGAGAACTGTGTACAGGAGCAAACGCATAAATGAAAGGCTTGCCGCGAGCACCGGGGGCTCTAATAGTGCCTCTTTTTTGAGACAGGATTTCTTTGATGAGGGAGTTGCCCAGCATCGTTTGCCCGCGCCCCTGATCCGATTCAGGCTGACGCATCAGGACCACGCCGTTTTCGTCGATCTGTGTGATCGTGAAATCTTCGGGCAATTGATCCTCGATGTCGAATTTGTGCTGATTAAGCCATTGCAGATCCAGGGCCGCGAAAACCACCGCGCGGGTGCCCGCGGCGGTGTTAATGACGGGATAGGAAAGGACCAATACAGGCTTGCCGGTAATGCGGCCGACGTGATAATCGCTGACCACGAAATCGCCGGTTTCAACTGCGCGCCGAAACCAGGGCTGATCGCTGGTATCGGGTGCCTGCTGGAAGGGAACCGCACTGCAATAAACCTTGCCGTCGGGGTTTACGGCCCCCAGGTTGGCATAGCGTCGGAACTGTTTGAGAAGATCGCCGCAAAAAGCATTGCAGTCGGCTGGATTGGTATTTTCTGTTTGAATAAATCTTGCCAGAGCGATGAGTATTTGACGGGCGCCCTGAAGTATCTGCTCTTCTTCATGGGCGATAAACTCGGCCAGCTGCAAGACATTTTTCTGAATCCCGGCAACTGCCAGCTCCCTTTGCTCGGAGGCGGTATACACGATCAGTCCCCACGCCGGGATTACGGCAACCAGAACGAGAAGCATCAGGCGTACGCGCACAGATTTCAGGGCAAAAAGTTGCATTGCTTTAAATTATCGCTGGGCCTCAGTCTATGAATTCGGCAATTGCGCTGTGTTTGCGCTTGATCTCAGATATAAGTTTATCCTGTCGATGCAGCCGTATGATTGCTCTGATAATTAAATAGGATCCCAATAAGATCAGTGCGGCGCATAGAATCAGGAGCGGCACGAGCAGGTGCACCACCTGGATGATATCGTAGTATTTTGAGGTGGCGATCAGGACGCTCATGACTGTGAGCGGCAGGGCAAAAACGGCGATTCCGGTGCGCAGGGCCGCCAGGGATGTTCTCTTTTCGGCGAGAAGCAGCTGAACTTCATTAATAATTATCGTTTCCGGTATGGGTGTGACGTCGCACTCCAAACTATTCTCCCCTGTAATTGTCTATCGTTGGCCTTTGTCGGCGGATACAGTCCGTCCACTAAATGGCTTGCCTATCATATTGCGTGATAATTTACAATTTTATTTGTAGGATAAAAATCTACAGCCGAAAAAGCCGGTGTCCTACATCAATATGGGAAAAATACTGATGTACAATTATCGAGGCACGATTTATCCTTCACTATCGAAATGAGTGAACGTTCTAAAAAAAGGAGATGTAGCATGGAAGATTTCAAACGAATTCTGGTAGTTAGCAGATCCACCAAAAATTGCAAAAAAGCCGTACATTATGGAATAGCACTTGCCAGACAGTTCAATGCCAAATTATATGTAATGCATGTAATTCATGACCCCTTCAGCGTTGACGGATGGAACCTGCCGGTTCCTTCCTTGAAGCAAGAATACGAAAATCTTGCAAAAAAAGCCAGAGAAGAAATAGACCGCATCATAAACTCCGAAAAAGCTGACGGTCTCGATATTACAGAATGGATTCGGGACGGCAAACCGAGTGAGGAGGTCCAGGCGGCCATTAAAGAAGAGAAAATTGATCTGGTCATTATTTCAGCCCATGAAGAAGGAAGGCTCGAACATTTTTTGTTCGGTCGCACCGTCGAAGGACTCACCCGCAAAATGCCCTGTTCCGTTTTACTGGTAAATTACAACCCGTATCACAAGGTCTGAGAGGTGATTTTACCCGAAAAAATTTAGAGTTAACCTTTTTCCAGTTTGCCAAGTTTGAAAAGAGGGGTTGAATATTCAGGCACGGGCGCCACGCAAGGGTTTCTACTTTTTTTTATCACCGCAGAAATCTTCATGTGCGCTGCTCAGCCAAAACATAGAACGGAGGGTATAAAAATCGACCCCAATGAAACGCCTAAAAACTATAGCGGTCGACAGCTTGTGCGGCTTTCTTTGTCCGCGCTGGGTGTTGTTTTCGGGGACATCGGCACAAGTCCGCTCTACGCCATTCGTGAGTGCTTTCATGGAGAATACGGCATCGCCGCAACCCGAGAAAACCTGCTCGGTGTTCTCTCGCTTATGCTGTGGTCCCTGCTGACGGTGGTCAGCTTTAAATATCTTGCCTTCGTTTTCAGAGCAGACAACCATGGTGAAGGCGGCGTCATCGCGCTCACGGCGCTGCTGAAGTCCAAAGATGTCAGCCTAAAAAGATCCCGCCGGGCGCTGATGGGTTTGGGTCTTTTTGCGGCCTGCCTGCTCTATGGTGACGGCATGATCACCCCGGCCATATCCGTTCTAAGCGCCATCGAAGGCGTCCGGATCATTACACCGCTTTTCAAGCCCTTTGTTGTGCCCCTGACAATTATAATCCTGGGCGGACTTTTTCTCCTGCAGCGCCGGGGCAGCGCGCGGGTGGGAATTCTTTTCGGACCGGTCATTCTCCTCTGGTTTTGTGTGCTTGGCGTTTTAGGATCCATCCAGATCGTGCGTTCTCCCCAGGTTCTTGCGGCCGTATCACCCTGGTATGCCGTTAATTTTTTTCTAGTGAATAAAGGACACGGTTTTGTCGTTCTGGGTGCCGTCTTTCTGGTGGTTACCGGAGCAGAGGCACTTTACGCCGACATGGGTCATTTCGGCAAACAGCCGATTCGGTTGACATGGATCATTCTGGTACTTCCGGCGCTTGTCTTGAACTATTTCGGCCAGGGCGCCCTGCTGATAGGCCGGCCGGAAGAGGTCCACCATCCTTTCTACGCCTTGGTCCCGGCTTGGGGGCTGATACCAATGGTGCTTTTATCGACCATGGCCACCATCATCGCATCCCAGGCCGTGATTACCGGCTCTTTTTCTTTAACCCGTCAGGCCATTCAATTGGGCTATCTTCCCCGCATGAAAATCACTCATACTTCCGCCGCTCAGGCCGGCCAGATTTATGTCGCTCCGGTAAACTGGCTGCTTATGGTGTGCACCATCGGCCTGGTACTCGGCTTCCAATCTTCCAGCGGCCTCGCCGCAGCCTACGGCGTAGCGGTAACATCGACCATGCTGATCACCACGATCCTTTTTTACGTGGTTGCACAGCAGAGATTGGGATGGAGCGCGCCGGCGGCGGGAATAGTATCCGGTTTGTTTCTGCTGGTGGATTTATCCTTTTTCGGTGCCAACATCAGCAAAATTTTTCACGGTGCCTGGTTTCCATTGGCCATCGGCGCGATGGTCTTTACGCTGATGCTGACCTGGAAACAGGGCCGTGAAATCCTTGCAACCCAGATAAAAAATCTCACCCCGGCATTTGAAAAATTTGTGAAGAGTCTGGAGAACACCCCCCCGCAAAAGGTCAGCGGTCAGGCTATATTCCTTGCCGGAAATCCGGACCGTGTACCCGCAGCGCTCGTGCACAATCTGACCCATAACAAAATCCTGCACTCTGAAATTGCATTTATCCACATTAGAATGGAAGACGTCCCGCGGGTGCCGAATTTGGAAAAGGTCGAGACCGAAAAGCTGGGCGGTGGTTTTTTTCGCATAATCGCGCATTATGGCTACATGGAAGAGCCGAAAATTGAAAAAATCCTCACCTTGGCATATGAAAAGGGACTGCAATTCAAAATGGAAAGTGCGAGCTTTTTTCTGGGCCGGGAGAAATTATCGATCGGGGAAAGCCCCGGAATGAGCCGTCTGCGTAAAAACCTTTTCCTGTTTATGTCGCGCAATGCCATGGATGCCGCATCCTATTTCGATATCCCGCCGGATAAAGTCATCGAAGTCGGCGTTCAACTGCAACTTTGACAGATGTCTCAATCAGCATCTATATTTTCGGACTTCCGCCACGATTATTGACTTTTACCCCGCAGGTCGATCGGCCACCGGTCAATTACCTTTTCCCCGCGGGTTATATAAAAAAAATCAAACTGGTTTATGGTGGGATCGCAGTGGGAGGTCACAACTTCCAGCAATGTTCCGGGCGGCGGCAGGTTGCCGTCCGCGGCGCGGACAAGTTTGCCGTATTCATCGCCGAACCAGTCGTATCTCAGATCGGTAAATCCCGGGGAGACGACAAACGGCACGCCGCCATCCCGGTACAGTGATTTCAGGCCGGCATCCACCGTAACAAACTCCGGGCGGTTGACGCTGACGACGGCGGTCAGCAGGGTCAGGGCCGGTTTGAAATCGGAGAAGCGGGCGGGATTATCCTGGGCGGCAATGTTTAAATATTCGGCATCCATCACCGCGTAGGACCCAACCTGCAGTTCGGTCAGTTCGGGAATTTGGATGTCGATATCATAGGTGCCCGTTCCGGTCCCGCTGAAGATCGTACAGGTTGGCGCCTTTTCCTGCAATTTAAGGAATACATCGGCCGCCTGCTGCATGCATGCCAGGGAGGCCTTTTTGCGTTCGGGGTATGACGGAATATGCTGCACGAAACCGGCATAAGCCTGAATTCCCTTCAGCCGCAGATTCCCGGCTTTGGAGATGTCTCCGGCCAGTTCCAGTGCGGATTCCGGCAACACCCCCGTGCGACCCAATCCCACATCGATATCGATCAATACATCCAGCGAAAGGCGGCGGGCCTGCATGGCTTCATCGAGCCGGCGGACATTGGCGGGATGATCGACTACCACCATGACCGTCGCATCTTTTTCCAGGATGGCTGCCAGGCGCTCGATCTTTTGGGCGGTTACCACCGGTCCGGTAATAAGAATTCCCATTACACCGGCATCCGCCAGAACTTCAGCTTCAGAAACCTTCGCCGCACATGCACCGACTGCACCGGCCAGGATTTGTTTTTTGGCCAGCAGGGAGCATTTATGGGTTTTGGCATGCGGCCTGAGATCTTTGCCGGCAGCGCGGGCGGCGGCCTGCATTTTAGTAATGTTTTGCTCCAGGATATCGATATCTATTGTCAGACAGGGGGTATCAAGTTTGTATTTGTCGTCCATATTGCTCCTGTTTAATTATAAGATCCTAAGATTCAATCAAGGCTTCGCTCGATAGCCGTTGTACGGGTTTTCGCTCAATCACTAAATAACGAATTCACCAAAGTTAGGCAAACTTCGGCGGACAGCGGCTAACACCTTTAACAACGAACAACTTGTTTTTTTATTTAGCTGATTCTTTGTGCCCAGTCAATGACCTCAATCGGCGAGTTGAGAATTGTTGCATTTGCGGTGCGCAAGGCCTGTATTTTGCTTTCAAATGTTCCCTGGGATCCCCGGATAATAGCGCCGGCGTGGCCCATGCGCTTGCCTTCGGGTGCAAATTTTCCGGCAATGTAGGCGGCCACCGGCTTGTGCATGCCGGCGGCAATGAATTGGGCGGCCTCTTCTTCCTGAATCCCGCCGACCTCGCCCACGATCACGACACCATCGGTGGCGGCGTCCCGGTCAAAGAGCTGCAGGAGAGCGCTGAATGACGTCAGGGCGACCGGATCGGCACCTTGGCCGACCACCGTGCTCTGACCATATCCGGCACTGGATAAAATCCCCGCCATTTCATAGGACAGGGTCCCGCTGCGGGAAATTATTCCGATGCGGCCGGGATTGAATAAGGAGGCCGGCATGATTCCCATTTTGGCTTCACCGGGGGTCAGGATACCGGCCGTGGTGGGGCCTAAGGCCAACAGCCCCCGGTTTGCATGCCTCCGGACATAAGCCTTCATCTTCATCGCATCATGGACCGGGATATGCTCCGGAACCACCACAATCAGGTTGATGCCGGCATCAACGGTTTCGACGAAGGCATCCAGCACAAAGGGTGCGGGCACGAAAAACACGGAAGCTTCGGCACCGGTTTTCTCCACCGCTTCCAGCACCGAGTCGAACACCGGCACCCCTTCGACGGAAGTTCCCCCTTTACCCGGGGTTACCCCCGCCACGATACCGGTTCCGTAAGCCAGCATCCAGTGCGTCTGAACCCGGCCGATGCGACCCGTGATGCCCTGCACCAGAACCCGGGTTCTTTTATTTAAAAGAATGCTCATGGTTTGGACAATAACTCAATCAACGTCTCCACTGCTTTTTCGGTTGCCGCCTCCGTCACCACATGGACGCCGCCGGACCGCAGAATATCCCATGTCTCCGCCTGTCGATTGCCCAGCGCTTTGGCGACAATCGGGATACGGACATCATGCTCCTTGATATAGCGGACAATGCCTTTGGCGCCTTCGTGAATCGGATTGATGCCGCCGTACAGATTGATGAATACCGCCCTCAGCCCTTTTTTCAGTCAGGATCAGATCCATGGTCCGGTATAGAAGTTCTTCGGTAATGGCACCGCCGGTTTCCAGAAAGTTGGCCGGCCGCAGCTTTTGGCCGATAATGTCCATGGTCGCCATGCCCAGCCCGGCGCCGGATGACATGATGCCGATGTCGCCTTCCAGTTCAACATAGGTGACGCCGATTTCGCGGCCCCGTTTCTCCAGGCGGCTTTCATTTCCATCCTGATTTGGCGGAATCAGCTTGCCGGTGCGGAAAAGCGACGCGTCGTCGACTTCCAGCTTGGCATCCAGGGCCATCAGGCTTCCGTTCGTGCAAATCACCAGGGGGTTGATTTCGGCTGTCAGGGCGTTGTAAGTCTCAAATACTCCATACAGCCGCACCAGGGTGTCGGCGCAGCCGGAGAGTTGCTGCGTGGGGAAGCCGGCCGATTTGAGCAATTGGCGGGCTTCAAAGGCAAAAAGACCCCGGTCGACAGGGACCCCCAGGAAAGATATGCCGGTGGGCTCCTGCCGGGCATCTTTTTCGATGTTCATTCCGCCCTTTGGACTGACCATCGCCAGCGGCCGGCCGTTATACCCGTCGATGGTAACGCCGAGATAGAGTTCCTGGTAAAAATCGACTTTGCGAACCACCATGACCGAGGGGACTTTCATACCCTTAATCCGGGAGCCCAGCAGGCCGGCCGCAACAGTCCGGGCTTCGTCAGCCGTTGCAACGATTTTCACCCCGCCGGCGAGTCCCCGGCCGCCGGTCGGGACCTGGGCCTTCACCACGGCCGGCAACCCGATCTTTTTGGCAGCCAAAAAGGCTTCAGCGGGGGTGGCGGCCAGAATTCTCTCCGGCAGCGGGATGCCGAATCCGGAAAAAATAACTGCCGCTTCATACTCATAGAGGTTCATAATGCTTCCGGATTGGCCACATACAGCGGTCGGCGACCCTGGAGCACGGCGGCCATGTCCTCGGCCATCATCTTAAAGGATTTAAACATCGCCCGTTTGGACATGCAGATGGCATGGGGTGCGGTCAGGCAATTGTCGAGTTTGAAAATCGGATGGCTCACATCCGGCGGTTCCGGTTCGAATACATCCAGGGCGGCACCGGCCAGGGGTCCCTCAGTCAGGGCTTCATAAAGGACATCGAGGCTTTCAATAATGGCTCCCCGCGCCAGGTTGATGAGAAAAGCCCCCGGCTTCATCAGGCCGAGGCGCTTGCGGTCGATCAGACCCCGGGTGGTTTCATTCAGCAGGGCATGGATCGAGACAAAGTCGGATTTTTGCAACAGTTCTTCCAGTTCGACCAGCGCTGCATCCTGCTCGCCGACCGCCTTGGCGGAGGTAAAAGGATCGCAGGCCAGCACGGTCATGCCGAAAGGGCGGATCAGCTGCGCCAGCCTGCAGCCGATTCGGCCGAAGCCGATGATGCCCAAGGTGGCACCTTCCAGATCGCCGGGGCTCTGCTCAAACCGGCTTTTCCAATTTCCCTGCTTGAGCTGCCTATCCCAGTGGATCATTTTTTTGCTGAGCGCCAGCATGTAGGTCAGGGCCGCTTCGGCCACGGCCTGCGAATTGGCGCCGGGTGTGATGATGACCGGAATTTTGCGCGCAGTGGCGGCTTGAATGTCTACCTTGTCGAAGCCCACGCCGGAACGGCCGATCACCTTCAAATCGGACGCCGTGTCGATGACACGCGCACTGCCGCTGCCGTCGCCCCTCAGCACCAGCCCGACCGCGCCCGCGAGAATCCGCAAAAGTGCGTTTTCGGAGCTGTCCTCGGCCACAACGATTTCGCCGAAGGGGTTTAAGATCTCAACCGCAACCTCTCCGATCGGGCCGCTGCAGGCGATAGACGGGGAGATCATGTCTGGAAACCTCGGTCTTATTTATTCAGGTCAATTGCTTCCTTCAACGGTGTCGGCATTAACATGCTGTGCCGCCGACACGCCTTCGATAATTGATTACTAAAAATTCCAAATAACAAATCTCAAATAACAGATAAATCTCAATGACCTAAATTCAAAATTTCAAATGATTAGATGACAGAGCCGCCTTAGTACAAATCAATCGTTTTGGTCATTGATAATTGGGATTTAAGATTTATTTGAAATTTGGTTTTTAGAATTTGGGATTTTTAAAGTGCAAATACAAGAGACAGAAAATTTCGGCCTTCTATTTGAATTGCTTACAACGCTCCGCGATGGATTTCAAGCCTCCCGCCACACATCCGCCGTCGGATCCGACCACCAGGAATGTGTACCCTCTGGCAGTCCAGTCTGCCAGATAATCCAGCTTGGGCAGCAGAATCCCGGCTGCTTTGCTGTGCTGGCGGCAGGCTGCAGCCACCCTGTCCAGGGCCTGCTCAAATTCCGGGTGTTCAAAGTTTTGGGGAATATGCATGTTGACGCTTAGATCCAGCGGGCCGACAAACAAGACATCCACCCCGGCCACCGCTGCAATTTCTTCCGCCCGATCAACCGATTCCTTGGTTTCGATCTGAACCACGGTTAAAAGGTTGTCATTGGCCTGTTTAAAATAAGTGTCGAATTCCTGCCCGAAACCGCAGGCCCGATTGAAGCGTGCCACACCGCGGATACCCGCCGGCGGATACCGCATGGACGCGGCCGCCTGCTCGGCCTCCCGGGCGGAGGTGACATAGGGGACCATAATGCCCGCAGCTCCCAGGTCCAAAACGCGCTTGAAGCGCGGGGCTTCATTCCAGGCAATCCTCACAATCGCCGGGGCGTTGTGAATGCCGGCCGCCTGAATTTGCGGGATCAGTTCACTGTAGTCGCCGGCCCCGTGCTCGCAGTCGATCCAGGTCCAGTCGAAGCCGGCCGCGCCGATCATTTCAACGGTCAGGCTGGACCCGAGATTCGCGCCGACGCCCAGCATCATCTCACCCGCCAACACACGCTTGCGAATAAACTGCATGTCACCCTCCTTCGCTTTTGGGAAACAATCAGATGGTTGAAAAAAGCCACAAATTGACCCGAATCAACACGAATTCATTCCAACGTTGAAAACCTGGTCCTCTGGGCCAGGTCAGAGGAGATTGGCTTTGCCGTGCGCCCATGCCGTGGAGTGATGGCCCGCCCTGGTGCGACGTACTGAGAATTTAAAGCACGTTTGTCCTGGGTAGAAATAAATAGTTAAAAATAGGGTCATGTTAACGACGGTCTGGGCCAGGGAATATTGGAATACTGAAAACCCGCGTTTGCCGGAATGAGATCTGTTTTATGTGGATAGCATGCATCAGAAAAAAAAATCAGACCATCATCCGCTTTTGACTCCCAATATTCCATTTTTCCACCGTTCCATTATTCCATGGGTTATCTGGCGGCCAAAACGACTCCTCTATGGTGAAGTCAAAGCCTGGCTCTCTGGGGCACGATTCTTTACTAATGGCTCTACTTCCCGCCTCTTGCCTTGAGCGCCTTCTTCAGTTTGGCGACATGATCTTCGCGCGGCGGGCAGAAAATATCGATTCCTTTGAATCCGACCTTGGTTTGGCCGCCGTGCGGCACATTGGACGGATGCACACACACGTCGCCGGCTTTCATCAAAAAGGTTTCATCGCCGCAGACGTGTTCTTCTTCGCCTTCCAGCATAATCAGGATTTGCTCGGATTCATGGCTGTGGATGGGAAATACACAACCGGGAGGATTTTCGATGAAGCTGATCAGCATCTTATCACTGAGCAGCAAATTCGCCATGGAAGGCAACTTCTCGTCTCCGGTCAAATTGACGCGCGGCAAATCCTCGATGCGATAGACATATTTTGAATTCTTTTCGGTCATTTTCGTTCTCCTTATTACAAATTAAATAAAATTGCCAAATAGATATATGAACCTCCGGAATGTTTCAAGAAATAATTATCCAATCTCCTGTATGTTCAAGTTCGTGCAAATTCAATTCATCGCTAATTATGGCTTTTAGCGCATCGTCATGCATATTTTTCAAGGCTTATTGATTTTGCCGCTTCCACTGCTCGGGGGTCTTGCTGGTTGTAGAGGATTATTTTCTCCATAGTTGCCTCCTATAGTCCAAATTGCAGCTCAATCACCAGCATACCTAAAGGCAACTGATATATATATGTCGGTATTGATTGTCCTGAAACTTATTATTATACTAATATTTAATTTTACGCCGGAATTCCGGCATCAAGCAGTGTTCGGTCGCGGGCGGCAAAAGAATTTTACAACATCCGGATTTAAATGCCAAGCAAGGCACTGAAAGTTGAAAAGGAGAGCCAATGCCAATCGATCTCGATCAGTTCAAAATTGCCTACGAGAAATGGGTGGAAGAAAGCCTGCCGGATTATCGGGCGGGCCGCATGCAGGAAATTGTCAAAAAGTATCCTTTCGTGGTCTCAGACGACATCCCCTGGACCCCCTACCGGGGCCGGCCGTCGGAACAAACCGTTGCGCTGGTTACCAGCGGCGGCCTTTATATCAAGCAAAGCCAGCCGGCTTTCGACACCGAATCCATTCACGGCGATCCGTCTTTCCGGGAAATTCCCAAAACCGTGCGCCAGGAAGATCTCGGTTTTGCGCATGCCCATTATGATCACAGCCTGGCGGAGCAGGACTTCAACATCGTTTTTCCCGTCCAGCGCCTCATCGAACTGGAAAAGGAGGGTATTATCGGCAGGGTGCCGGATACGCTTTACAGCTTCAGCTATGTCAACGACGTGGTAACGCTGGTTGCAAAAACGCTGCCGGCCTTCATTGACCGGATCAAGGCCGCCGGTGTCGACGTTCTCTTGCTGGTGCCGGTCTGACCCAAGTGCCATCAGACCGTGGGTCTGATCCAGCGGACAGCAGAGGAGGCCGGTATCGTCACTATCTCCATGGGCAATGACGCCGGGCGCATGGCTCACATCAAACCGCCCCGGGCCTTGCTCGTCAAGTTCGCAAGGGGCAGCATGTTCGGTGAGCCGGGCAATGTCAAACGGCAGCGGCGCATCGTCATGGATGCCCTCGACGCTTTAAAGACCATGACCGAGCCGGGCACCATTCGGGAACTGCCTTACCAATGGAAGCGGCCGGATCCTGATTAATCCGCATTAATCCGCCACCGAAAAAATTCTAAGTGTGGTAAATTGCTTTCTGCCAACCGAAAAAAGTTGTTAAATCCGAGCTCCCGGCGGATTAATTGCCAAATGCTGCGCATTTATTTTTAGATATTATATCAGACATGTGAATATAAGAAGACGTAACCGATATTAAGAAGCTGAAATCCAGATCAGAAAACCGCCACTTGCAGAAAGTAAACCGGCGAGCCATCATTGACCCGGCAGCGTGATTCGAAAGCGATGGGGTCTGCCTGCCGTTAGGGGCTAAAAATTGCCGAAATTGCCCAGCCGTGGGTGCCTAAAAAAAAAGGACCGGCATCAAATTTCAGTTGCAAAAAAAGCAGTTTGTCCCGATAATGGCGCTGCTCAGCCATCCACGGGCATGGATATTCTCGGGCACGGGTATTCTGAAATCAGGAGCCCCGTAGTATGTCGGGTTAACCCGGTTTTTTTTGAATAAGAGTGTAAAATAACATGAACGACAATCCAGAGCGCGCACCCAAACGACACTGGTGGCGGCTGCTGATCACGGCGTTTGTTCTGCTGGGCGCCACGGCGGCCTTTGTCTTGCAGAATCGCAGCGACGGCCGGCCGCCGGAACGGACAGAGCCTGAGGCCGTTGCGGTCATGGCTGCCGCCGCCGTCCAAAAGACGGTACCGGTTCAGCTGACGGCCATCGGAACGGTGGAGAGCTATGCCTCGGTTTCGATTAAATCCCGCATTTCGGGACAGCTGGTGCAGGTTCATTTTAAAGAAGGCCAGGACGTCTCCAAAGGAGATTTGCTGTTTACCATTGATCCCCGTCCCTACGAAGTCGCGCTCAAAGAAGCCCAGGCCAGACTCGCAAAAGACAAGGTGCTGGCCGAGAAGGCGGAGATAGATGCCCGACGCTATGCCGATCTGGCCGGAAAAGATTTCGTCAGCAAAGACAAATCCGAACAATTTCGAGCCAATGCAGCGGCCCTCAAGGCAGACGCTGGAGGGCGACAAGGCGGCCGTCGAAAATGCGCGCCTGCAGCTTAGTTACTGCTACATCAGTGCACCCTTCAGCGGTCGCACCGGCAGCCTGCTGGTGGATGAAGGCGCGCAGATCAAGGCCAACGATGATCACGGCCTGGTGGACATCATGCAAATCGCGCCGATCTACGTAAGTTTTTCCGTTCCGCAACAGGATCTGGGCCGCATCCAACGGCGCATGAAGCAAGCAATGCTGCCGGTGGCGGCCTTTCTGCCGGACGGTTCAACGGCTCCCGAACAGGGAAATCTGACCTTTCTCGACAACCGGGTCAGCAGCGACACGGGTACGATCGGGCTGAAAGCCACATTTGCCAACCCCGACCGCCGCTTGTGGCCCGGTCAATTCGTCGACGTGGTGCTGACCTTGACCACCCGGCCGGATTCGATCGTCGTGCCTTCCGAGGCGGTTCAAACCGGTCAGCAAGGGACTGTTCGTCTATGTCATTAAACCGGACATGACCGTCGAGTCCCGGCCGGTGGCGGTGGCCATGACGCTCGGCAGCGAAACGGTGATCGACAGCGGGGTATCGCCCGGGGAGCAGGTGGTGACCGACGGGCAGTTTCGGCTTGTTCCGGGCTCACTGGTCCAAATTCGCAAGACGGAGAGCTGATGAACATCTGTGCCCCCTTCATCAAAAGGCCGGTCATGACCACCCTGGTTATGGTTTCAGCGCTGCTTTTCGGCATTATGACTTACAACCGTCTGCCGGTCAGCGACTTGCCCAACGTGGATTTTCCCACCATTCTGGTCAATGCCGCACTGCCCGGGGCCAATCCCGAAACCATCGCCACGGCGGTGGCCACGCCCCTGGAGCGTGAGTTTTCCACCATTTCCGGTCTGGATTCGATGAGTTCCACCAGCTCCCTGGGAAGCGTCCAGATCACGCTGCAGTTCGATCTGCGCCGCAATATCGACGCCGCGGCCCAGGATGTCCAGGCGGCCATATCGCGGGCAGCCAATCAATTGCCCGGATGACATGCCCAATCCGCCCTCCTATCGCAAGGTCAATCCGGCCGACCAGCCCATTTTATACCTGGCCCTGACATCGCCGACCCTGCCGCTATATACCCTCAACGAATACGGCGAGACCGTCATGGCCCAGCGAATTTCCATGGTCAACGGCGTGGCCCAGGTTCTCGTTTACGGCTCCCAGAAATATGCCGTGCGGATCCAGTTGGATCCCAAAGCCCTGGCCTTCCGCGGCATCGGGATCGACCAGGTGGCCGATGCGGTCCGGCGTGCCAACGTCAACCTGCCGACCGGCGCGCTTTACGGCACGAACCGGGCCTTCACCGTTCAGGCCAGCGGCCAGCTGACCAGCGCGGCCCCGTATCGCTCCATCATAATAGCCTATCGCGGCGGGAACCCGGTGCGCCTGGCAGACGTCGGAACGGCCATAGACGGTGTGGAAAGCGACAAAACCGCCGCCTGGTATGTGGACCAAAGATCCGTGATTCTGGCCATCCAACGCCAGCCCGGCACCAACACCGTGGAAGTGGCCGGTGACGTCAAACAGCTGCTGCCGGCCTTCCAGTCTCAGCTGCCGGCCTCGGTTTCCCTGCACGTGCTCTATGACCGTTCGGAGTCCATTCGCGATTCCGTGCGCGACATCAAATTCACCCTGGTGTTTACCCTCGGCCTGGTGGTTATGGTGATCTTTCTGTTTTTGCGGAGGATTTCCGACACGATTATTCCCAGTCTGGCGATGCCTATGTCCTTGATCGGAACGTTCATGGTCATGTATCTGCTGGGCTACAGCCTGGACAACCTCTCCCTGATGGCGCTGATTCTGGCCGTGGGCTTTGTGGTGGATGATGCCATCGTCATGCTGGAAAACACCGTGCGCCACCAGGAGATGGGCGAGGATATTATGACGGCCGCTTTAAACGGCTCCCGGGAAATCGGCTTTACCATTATTTCCATGACCGTTTCGCTGGTCGCTGTCTTTATACCGGTCCTGTTTATGGGTGGGATTCTCGGCCGGCTCTTTCGCGAGTTTGCCGTCACGATCGGCGTCGCGGTTTTGGCCTCCGGTGTGATTTCCCTGACCCTGACCCCGATGTTGTGCAGCCGGTTTCTGAAGGCGGCGGGCAACCGGCGTCCGGGAAAATTCTACCTGGCCTCGGAGCGCATCTTCCAGGGAATGATCGGCATATACAAGCGCGGATTGACATGGTTCCTGGGGCATCGGCGCAGTACCATGGTTTTTCTGGCGGTTATCATGGCGCTGACCTTCTGGCTGTTTAAAATTGTTCCCAAGGGATTCATTCCCAGTGAAGACCGCGCCCAGATCTTTACGCTGACCGAAGCGGCCGAGGATATTTCCTGGGATTCCATGCAGCGCCATCAACAGGCGCTGGCCGAAATCGTCAGCCGGGATCCCAACGTTGAGTCCTTTATGTCGAGCGCCGGCTCCCGGGCCGGCAGCATTACCGGCAGCAACAGCGGTGTTCTTTTCATCCGGCTCAAGCCGCGCAGCGAGCGGCGTCTGAGCGTGGACCAGATTATAGAGGAGCTGCGCCCCAAATTGGCCGCAGTGCCGGGCATCCGGGCGTTCATGCAGAATGTGCCCCTTATTCGGATCGGCGGACGGTTGACCAAAAGCCAGTACCAGTACACGCTGCAGAGCACCGATATTCAGGAGCTTTACAAATACGCGCCGTTGTTTGCAGACAAACTGCAGAGCCTGCCGGGCTTCCAGGATGTCACCACCGATCTGCAGCTGAAAAACCCGCAGGTCAATGTGGAAATCGACCGGGACAAGGCCGCGACCCTTGGAATTACGGCGCTGCAGATCGAAGATGCGCTCTATAGCGCCTATGGCTCGCGCCAGATCTCCACGATATATGCCGCCACCAATCAGTACACGGTCATCATGGAGCTCGAACCCCGGTATCAGCTGGACCCGCGGGCGCTTTCCCTGCTTTACGTCCGTTCGGCCGGCGGCGCTTTGGTTCCACTCGACGCCGTATCTAAGATCACGACCGGCTTCGGCCCGCTGACCGTCAACCACAACGGCCAGCTGCCGGCCGTCACCGTGTCGTTTAACCTAAAGCCCGGTTACGCCCTGGGGGATGCAGTTGAAGCCATCAACCGGGCAGCGGTCGATGCACTGCCGGCCACGGTTACGGGCAGCTTTCAGGGGGCGGCCCAGGTGTTCGAATCCTCCCTGCACGACCTGGGGGTGCTGCTCATTATCGCCCTTTTGGTGATCTACATCGTTCTGGGAATTCTATACGAAAGTTTTATTCATCCGCTGACCATTCTTTCGGCACTGCCCTTCGCGGGTTTCGGCGCTCTGGTGACGCTGCAGGCCTTCAACGCTCAGCTGGATGTTTATTCCTTCGT
Source organism: uncultured delta proteobacterium (assembly GCA_963769935.1). GTDB lineage: Bacteria > Desulfobacterota > Desulfobacteria > Desulfobacterales > JAFDCJ01 > JAFDCJ01. The sequence continues at coordinate 85,344 of CAVYNY010000035.1, forward strand.
GGGGCTGATCATGCTGGTGGGTTTGGTGAAAAAAAACGGCATCATCATGATCGACTTTGCCCTCGAAGCCCAGCGGCAGGGCGGCAAATCGGCGCGGGATGCCATCTTTATGGCCTGCGTGGTGCGCTTCCGGCCGATCATGATGACCTCGATGGCGGCGCTCATGGGAAGTCTGCCGATTGCCGTGGGTTGGGGCGCGGGCGGCGAATCCCGCCAGCCATTAGGACTGGCGGTGGTCGGAGGTCTGCTCTTTTCCCAGTTTCTAACGCTTTTCGTTACCCCGGTGTTCTATCTGTACATGGACGAACTCCAGGCCAAGTTCAAAAAAAGGAAAATCGCCGCCCCGAAAGGCGAAGCTGTGCCGGCCGATCAAATTTAGATTTCAGATAAAAAAGCTCACAGCTGATAGCTCATAGTTCTTAGTCGGGGGACAGACGACAGACGACAGATGAAAGAGATTAGAAGCTGGGAGGCCTGGAAGCTGGGAGGCTGGGAAGCAAAACCTCGGGACTTTGTCCCTCACTACCACTCGCATGCAGCCTTTATCCTGTATCCATTGACTTCTATTTTATAACCCGGCCTTTTTCAGCATGCTGATAATTTGGTCCGCGTTGCGCGGATCTTTATAGGGTTGGCCGGCGGCATACTTTGCGGCGGAGAAATCCGGCTTTACGCGGCGGATTGCGCGGCCTGCTGCTTGGGCCTGTTCAAACCGCTGCAGGGCGGCATTGGCGGCGGCTGTCACGAGAAGTGCGTCCAGATTGTTGGGATTGGAGTCGAGGCTGGTCCCGGCCACGTCGAGGGCTTCGGCATACATGCCGCAGCCGTAGCAGGCGTTGGCAAGGATTGTGGCATAAAAGGCAGGATAAACCGGGCAAAGACGAATGGCATACCGGGCCAGCTCGACGGCTTCGGCGGAACGCCCCGTGTAGTTGAGAATGTTGGCTTTGACCGCATAGGATGCATGGCAGTTGGGACGTACCTTTAGGGCCTCTTCGGAAGCGGCCTGGGACTGGTCGTGCTCCCGGTTGAGCAGATGAATCTGGGCGATGACCAGATCCGGCATTCCCGTGGTATCTTTTAAGCGTTTGGAGTGGCAGGCCAGCGCCTTGGCCTGGTTCAGCGCCTGGGCGACATCTTCACTGACGTTTTGCGTCACCGCCCACCACCAGGACCAGGCTGCCAAAGCATAGCCGAGCGGAGATTCAGGCTCCAAACGAATCGTTTCGCCGGACAGCTGCCGGGCGAGATAAATATCCGTGCGGGAGGAGCGAAACAGAGCGCCCCAGCCGCGATAGTAGCTCTCGATCGCAGCGGGATTTTTGAAGGACTGCCTCACCAGGCGTGCCGCTTCGCCTAAAACCAGTTGAACGTCCATGGCGGTTATGATTTCCCGGGTGATTTCATCCTGAATGGTGAAGACGTCGTCCAGTCGACGATCAAACCGTTCGGCCCATATTTGCCGCCCGTGCCTGCTTTCCATCAATCTGGCGGTTACGCGCACGCGATCTTTGTCCCGGCGCACACCTCCATCCAGCACGTGACTGACCCCGAGCCGTTTTCCCAGCGCAGGGATCGAAAGCAGCGGCCGATCGTAATTTCCCAACGATACCCAGCTTACCAGAATGAGTTCCGGTATCTGGACCATACCGGCCATAACGTCCAGGGTTAAACCGTCGCTGAAGTGGTCCTGTTCCAGATCGGCACCCAGGTTTACAAACGGCAGGATCGTTAAAGACGGCTTGGCCGGCATCGGCAGCGAGACCCATCTAGTGGGGTGCGTCTCGGCGGCCTGGGCCGCGGGTTTGGTATCCGCCATAACGATTCTGTAGGCCCTCACCGGTTCGGCAATGTTTTTAAGGTTCTGATCTCCCAGATCGACGAACTGAATGCTGGATGTGTTCCGGATCTGCTTGTACACCAGATCCGAAATGCAAATCCCGCCCGGTTGAGCAAGCGCCTCCAGGCGAGCGGAAATGTTGACGCTCTCTCCGAATAGCTGCCGGCCGTCGAACATGACATCGCCCAGATGGATCCCAATGCGAAATTGGATTCGGCGATGAACGGCGAGATTTCTGTTAAGCTCTGCCAGGCTGCGGTGAATTGCGACCGAACAGTCTACGGCATCCCGTGCGCTGGGAAACTCCGCCAGCATGTTGTCGCCGACAAAGTCGGACACGCGTCCGCCGAACTTTTTAACTGCCGCCGCGACTCGTTCGCGGCACGCTTTCAAGCTTCGGATGGTGGCGATTTGGTCGTCGGCCATCAGGCGGCTGTAGTCCACCATATCGGCGCTGATCAGGGCGGACAGGCGACGTTGTAGTCGGTCTTCAGTCATTGGCGAGCTCACTAGTTGAACATGACATCGAAGACGCGGTCCTCTGGGATAGATCTTAAATAATAGGCTTTGCCGCGGTTTAATGCCATGGGTTATTGGAATAATGGAATTTGGAATAATGGATTTGCGGAATGAGATCTGGTTTCATACGGATGGCGCTAATTAGTGGTTGAACGAAAACTCGTCCATAGAGCTGTTTTGGGTTTCGCCCTTAGCAATCCATATTGTCATAAGAGCTTGATTTTCGTAGGTTGGGTTGATCCGCCTAGGCGGACAACGTTACCGGTCAGGCTCAACCCAACCTACCCTAAATCAGGACTTTTCATCCAAGCACTAATTAGTAAATAAAACCAGACCATCATCCGCTTTTGTTTCCCATTATTCCACTATTCCGTGGGTTACTTGAAAAACAGACAACACCGATCTCGGGTGAATTCAAAGCCCGGCCCTTGGGGTTACCCTTCTCTACTCACCCCGAAATCCATCTGAAAATCAAGGGTGCCGTCAGAACAACGAAGATTACGCGGAAAAAATGAAAACAGACCACCAGCATGGGCTGGGCCGGACTGTCGAGAGCCAGCACGACCAGCGCGCTCATGGCACCCGGGCTGGTGCCCAGATAAGCCGTACCGATGTCCAGCAGTCCAAGTTTGGCAAAAATGACCGCCAGGAGTGCTCCGGTAACAACCAGCACGATGCAGGAAATCACCACCGGCAGAGCGATTTTTTTCATTGCCTGCATCAACTCAGGCTGAAAAGAAGCGCCCACCATAATTCCCAGAAAAATCTGCAGCACGAAGGTAAAGCTTTTAGGGGTTTCCCAATGCAGTTTCGTAAACATTTTGAATAAAATGATGGCCAGCATTGCGCCGATCAAGGCACCGGCAGGTATTTTCAGTTTGGCGCCGATCAACCCCCCGATCAATCCGAGGGCCAGATAGGACAGCAAACCCAGACTAGGGCTCATAATAGTTTTCCTTTCCGCAAGTTTTCCGCATGTTGTCAGATGATCGTCAATTCCACTTTCCCCAGGCCGGGTACTTCCGACACGTCACGCGGGCTGCCGGTGGGGAAAAGTCTGCCGCAAAGGGAGCCGCAGCGTATCGCCTCTGTGATTCTTAACAAGTATTGTAACCACGAATTCGGCTATGAAAAGTCCGCAACACACACCGTCCAATCGATATCGGCCGATTGACCGGTTGCGACCGTCGAACAGAAATAATTAAAAATTTGGCCCAATTTATGATATAAACCCCAAACCTCAAACCGGCTATATCATATAAAATTCAAAAATATTGACAGGGAGTTGGGATTGCTTTACTAGGGCGGAGTAATCAGGTGCTCAGACCTTGTTTGTATCAGCGAGTTATTAGAAACTAAATTCCAAATTCCAAGCACCAAAAAACAAATAAATCCCAAATCACAATACTCAATGACCGAAACAGCTCAAACCAAGAAAACGCAGCTGTCTGATCTTTTTGGGGTTTAATACTTTCATGCTTTCGTGATAAAGCATCGCTTATATCTAAAGCGATCACCAAAACAGACTGAGTCCCGTTTGGATTTTTGTATTTTGGTTATTGTAATTTGTTTGGGCCCGCCCTGGTGTGACTTGCTTGGTTTATACCTTTATCCTTTTCCGGCCTGGGCATGGACACAATAAATTCTTCAGGCGTTAAATCGGTCTGGGCCAGGGATTTGTGATTTGGTATTTGTGATTTTTAACTACGCCATCCCGGATAAAACGGTGCCCGAGCACCATCGCAATGTACTCATCTCCAGGAGGATATCATGAAAAAAGACGACTACATCCGCCGGCTGAAAGTCGGCCGGAAGCAATTCGATACATTTAACATCCTGCAACTCGAGACTGCGGGCGTGGCCGATATCCGGCGACTTCCTTTTTCGATCCGCATCCTGGTGGAAAATCTTTTGCGCAAAATGGACGGCCGGATCGTCAAAGCGGAAGACCTGGAAAACATCGCCCGCTGGCAGAAGACCTACGATGATCCGGTGGAAATCCCCTACCATCCGGCCCGGGTCCTGATGCAGGATTTCACCGGCGTGCCGGCCGTCGTCGACCTGGCAGCCATGCGCGACGCCATGCAAAAAATGGGGGGCAATCCCGAGAAAGTCAATCCGCTGGTACCGGTGGATCTCATCGTGGACCATTCCGTGCAGGTGGACTGCTACGGGACTGAAACGGCCGTCGTACAGAACGTCAAAAAGGAGTACGAAAGAAACGGCGAGCGGTATGCGCTGCTCAAGTGGGCCCAACAGAGCTTCAACAACTTCAAAGTGGTGCCGCCCCGGTCGGGCATCTGCCACCAGGTGAACCTCGAGTATCTGGGCCGCGTCGTGATCACCGACGAAATGGACGGCCGCCGGATCGCCTACCCGGATACGCTGGTGGGATTGGATTCGCATACGACCATGATCGACGCCATCGGTGTCATGGGATGGGGTGTCGGGGGGATCGAGGCCGAAGCCGTCATGCTGGGGCAACCCTATTATATGTCCATTCCCCAGGTGATCGGCGTTAAATTCACCGGCCGGCTCCAACCCGGCGTCACCGCCACCGACCTGGTGCTGACGGTGACCGAAATGCTCAGAAACTACGGGGTTGTGGAGAAGTTCGTGGAATTCTTCGGACCGGGTCTCAAATCCCTGACGGTTCCCGACCGGGCCACCATCTCCAACATGTCACCCGAGTACGGGGCGACCATGGGATTTTTTCCGGTGGATGAAAAAACCATCGAATATCTAACGATGACCAACCGCGAGGAGCAGGCCGCCTTAGTGTCGTCCTACACCCAGGAAAACGGCCTCTTTTTAACCGGGTCGGAGCAGCCGGAGTACACCGACGTGCTGGAATTCAATCTATCCGATGTCCAACCGTGTGTGGCCGGTCCGGCCAGGCCCCAGGATCGCATCGTCCTGACGGATTTGAAAAAGAAGTTTGCCGACATCCTGGGCTGCGCGTACCAGCGCGACGCGGAATTAAAGCGCATCTCGCAGTTCCATGAAGAATCCGGCACCCAGACCAGACGATCCCAAAAATGTATGCCGTTGACCGAATACAGCTGCGATATCGAATTCAACGGTATGCCGGTCCGGATCGGAAACGGCAGCGTCGTGATTGCCGCCATCACCTCCTGCACCAACACGTCCAACCCGTTTGTCCTGCTCGGGGCGGGACTGCTGGCCCGCAATGCCGTTCGGCGCGGCCTGAAAGTACCTCCCTTTGTGAAGACATCACTGGCCCCCGGCTCCAAAGTCGTGATCCGGTATCTGGAAGACGCCGGGTTGATGCCTTATCTGGAAGCGCTCGGGTTCCACCTGGCCGGATTCGGCTGCACCACCTGCATCGGAAACAGCGGGCCGCTGCACCCGGCGATCGAAAAAGCCATCGTCGACAACGATCTGAATGTGGCGGCGGTGCTCTCGGGAAACCGCAACTTCGAGGCCCGGATTCACCAGCGCGTCAAGTCCAACTTCCTGGCCTCTCCCATGCTGGTGGTGGCCTTTGCCCTGGCCGGGCACATCGATGTGGATCTGACCTATGAACCTGTGGGGCTTGACCCGAACGGGGAGCCGGTTTATCTGGAAAACATCTGGCCGAAAAATGAAGAGATCGCGGAGTTGATTCCGGCTCATGTGAAGCAGGCGTTCTTCGAGCTGGAATACGGGCGCATCTTCGACGGCGACGAGTTCTGGCGGGGCTTGCCGGATGTGGCCAGCATCACCTATGCCTGGGACGAAAAGTCCACCTATATCAAAAACCCGCCGTATTTCGAAAAATTCAGCCTGAAGCCCGATCCGGTCCGCAATATCGAAAAGGCGCGGGTGCTGGCAGTCGTCGGGGACACCATTACAACGGATCACATCTCACCGGCCGGTGCTATTCCCAAAAATTACCCCGCCGGAAAGTATCTGATTGCCAAAGGCGTCGAGCCGGCGGATTTCAACTCCTACGGCTCGCGACGCGGAAATCATGAAGTGATGATGCGCGGAACCTTCGGCAACATCCGGCTGAAAAACCAGCTTGTCCGGGGCAAGGAAGGCAGTTACACCCTGAAGTTTCCTGAAAATGAGGAGCGCTATATCTATGAGGCCGCCATGGCCTACCAGGATGCCGGTACACCGCTGGTGGTGCTCGCCGGTAAGGAATACGGTACCGGCTCCTCGCGCGACTGGGCGGCCAAGGGGTCCACCCTGCTGGGCGTCAAGGCGGTGATCGCCCGGTCTTTCGAACGGATTCACCGCAGCAACCTGGTGGGGATGGGGGTGCTGCCGCTGGTTTTCAAAGGCGATGACAGCGTGGCAAGTCTCGGACTTGACGGTACGGAAACCTATTCCGTCAGCGGTATCGAAGACATCACCCCCCGCAAGGAGCTTCAGGTAAAAGCCGTTAAGGCGGACGGCCGCGAGGTTGAATTCACGGTCGGCACCCGGCTGGATTCGGAGATCGAAGTCGACTACTTTAAACACGGCGGCATTCTGCCGTACGTGCTGAGGAAAATGATGCAAGCATAAAAATCGTTTCACGATTTTTATGAAGACAAAAACCACCGCTATATGGCCGGCTCGAAATAATGGACGCCGATGCCATAACGTTCCGTTTTGTCGTTGATTTTTTCACAGCGCTTGACCTGGGCCGTGACAAGCGACTTGAGTTCACGGCAGGGTTCCGGCATCAGCCGGGCAACTCCGCAGTAAAAGGGGAGGGGTCCTTTTGCGAAACTGCCGGCAGGCGGATCGCCGGCAGCATCGCAGCCTAACGGTCTGACGACAATCGTCGTGCCCGGCGCCAGGGGGGTATCCGACTCAAAATACATCCCGTACCGGCTGTAGTTGCGAGCCACTGCAGCATGGCGCTCCGCTTTGTTTAGAAAAGAGTAGAAAATCCCCGTATCTTCATCACACCTTGGATGTTTTCTGCGTTCTTGTATTTCCATTGATATTTATATTTTTCAGCGAATCGGCACGTCTCGTCATCGCTTTCACCTGAGTTGCCGCACCTTGTTGATATTTAATTAAATTTTTGACCGGAATCCAAAACTGCAAATTTAGAAATGTGAAATGAATCGGGATTGTCCTTCCGAATTCAAATCTAAAGTCCCAAGTATCTTACCTAATACCACTTTGTAATATGTCAAGGATGAAAATGGGAAATCCATAAGTGCGAGCCGCTTGCCCACAGCGAATATATGACCGGTGCGCCATGCTCAAACCGGTCTGAAATTGCAATACCGGTGTAAATAAATAATCTTGACAACAAAACCGGCTTTGGTTATCCAGTATTGTCTGCGCGAATGGAATCTTCAAGGCGCAGGGTTGCAGCTGAAACCGATACACCATTTACCTTTTTCGATTTATCAGCTTTGAAAAGGCAGCTTCTTATCCGTCCAGAAATGTTTACTCAGTCGTATTCAACCCTTTTGCATATCGACGATGGTCGCAAACGCACTCAATGCGTAGCGGTATGCCCGCCGGGCAGGTTTTGCAGCGCCCTCGGCTTCACGGAATGGATAGTGAGGCGGCGGGAAATTTAAACCATCCCAAAAAAAGGAGGAAAGCGGTTCTGCGCTAATAGAAAATGCGCGGGAGGTGTCGGCAGTCTTGAATTACGTCACTTTCATCAACACGATTGCCTAATGACAAAGACATGGGGAGGTATAGTCAAAACCGGTTCAGCTAGTTTCTAATGCAAAGAAAGGAGAATCAGCATGACCAACAAACGGACTTTCATTATTGTCGCGGTGTGTTTCTTTGTAGCGATCATGACAATTTCTTCCGCCGCCGCTTTCGACTGGCAAAAATACAACGGAACCAGCATAAAGCTTCTGTTGAACAAACATCCATACACCGACGCTTTGCTTGCGCATCTGGATGAATTCACCGCCAAAACCGGGATCAAGGTCACCTACGATGTCTTTCCGGAAGACGAATACTTTGACAAGGTGACCATTTCTCTATCCAGCAAGTCGCCCGAATACTCGATTTTCATGACCGGCGCCTATCAGGTCTGGCAGTACGCACCGCCGGGCTACATGGAAGACCTGCGGCCCTATATGCAAAGCATGGAAAAAACCAATCCGGACTGGGACCAGGCGGATATATACGAAAACCTCTTATCCTCGTTGGCTTGGAATCTCAAGCCGGGTGCCCCTCTGGGCACTCCTGACGCAAAGCAATGGGCGCTGCCCTGGGGATTCGAAACCAACACCTTGATTTACCGCAAGGACATTTTCGATAAACACGGTCTGAAGCCGCCCAAAGACCTCCCGGCCCTGCTCGAGGTTTGTGCGAAGCTCCAAAAACTTGAACCCGATATGTATCCGATTGCCGTGCGGGGGACCCGTTCATGGGCTACGATTCATCCCGGTTTTCTGTCCTGTTACAACGGGTATGGCGCCAAGGATTACAATCCATTCCCCAAACCGGCCATGAATTCTCCGCAGGCCGTTAAGATGACCAAGCTCTGGATGGAAATGGTCAAGAAATATGGTCCCAAGGCGTGGACGTCTTATATCTGGTACGAAGTCGGAAATGACCTGGGCCAAGGGCGCGCCGTCATGATCTATGATGCGGACATTCTCGGCTATTTTCAAGATCAACCCGGGGCATCCAAGGCCTCCGGCAAGCTGGCCTGGGCGCCCGGCCCGGGTGCCCCCGGAGCCAAACCTGCTCCGAACATGTGGATTTGGTCCCTCGGAATGAATGCCGCCTCGCAAACAAAGGACGCGGCGTGGTATTTTCTGCAATGGGCAACCGGCAAAGACTTCTTGTTGAAGGCGGTCAGGGGCAAATTTTCACTGGTGGATCCGATCCGCAAGTCAGTCTGGGCCGATGCCGAGTTCCAGAAAAAGCTTGAAGATTTTACGGATTACTATAAAACTTTCCAGGAGATCATTCCAACCTGCAAGGTTTACTTTACACCCCAGCCGTTATTCTTTGAGACGACGACGGAATGGGCGGCAACCCTGCAGGAAATCTACAACGGCAAAGATACGAAAAAAGCTTTGGATGAACTTGTTAACAAGCTGACCAGAACTCTCAAGCGGGCCGGCTATCGTTAACAGGCCTGGAGATTCCATGGCCAGGGGTTGTAAGCCGCGGCGTTTTGGGATGCCGCAGAACGCCGCGGCAACCGTTTTACAAGTGGACGAGACATCCAACCGAATATAAGGATCGCCTATGGAGGCCATCGACAGAAGTCGCCAACCGCTTACGAGCGATGCGCCGGAAACGAAAAAGACGACGCAAGCGTCTGTCTCGAAAGGTGTCGCCAGCCGCAACAAGTATCTGCCCTATCTGATCATCATTCCGGCACTGGCCCTGACGCTGCCGGTTCTGGTCCCATTTTTTCAAAGCATCTACTATTCCATGACGACGTACTCCCTGACGAATCCAGTCAAGAATTTTGTCTGGTTTGAGAACTACGTCTGGCTTTTCACCGATCCTGATTTTTGGAATTCCGTCAGGGTAACCTTCGTATACGCCTTTACGACAGTCGGCATCGAACTGATTTTGGGGCTGATCATCGCACTGCTGCTCAATGAGGAAACGTTTTTGGCCAAGATTTTTCGGCCCCTGCTGCTGATGCCGTTGATGATTGCTCCGATTATCGGTACGCTGATCTGGAAATTGATGATGAGCCCGGAATTCGGCGTTCTCAACTACTTTCTGTCATTCTTCGGCGCTCGTAATTTTCAGTGGGCCTCCGCCGAGAATACCGCCATGCTTTCCGTCGTATTAATCGATGTGTGGATGTTCACGCCGTTCATTGCACTGCTCCTTTTGGCCGGGCTGCGCTCCATGCCGCAGCCGCCGTTCGAGGCCGCCATGGTCGACGGTGCGTCGAGGTGGTTTATCTTCAGATACTTGACGATTCCCATGCTCATGCCGTTTATCATCGTGGCCGTCGTCTTCCGGCTCATTGATTCATTGCGGCAATTCGACATCATCTTCGGCCTCACCAAAGGCGGGCCGGGGTCGACCCTCATGAACTTCCAGGTATCCGCGTATACAACGGCGTTCACCTACACGCAGATAGCCGACGGATCGGCTTTGATGATGATCAACTGGGTCATCATTTATGTCTTCAGCATGTTTCTTGTAAAATTCTGGCGCAAGAGCCAGGATCGTTTGTCCTGATGGAGGATTGCCAAGTGATGCAAGCAAAGCCCAAATCTCGGCTCAAGACCGTTTTGCACAAGACCATGGTGAATGTGCTGCTGCTGATATGTTTTGCCTTCCTGCTTTTTCCGGTCTTTTGGGTAACAACGATGGCTTTCAAGAGCCATGACGATATATTGACCTGGCCGCCGAAATTTGTTTTCAAGCCTACCCTGCAGAACTTTGAAAACATTACCACGGCCGTACGAACCTATAGCCTCGGCGCCGTCAGCAGCGATTTTTTGAAAGGATTCGGAAACAGCCTGCTGGTAACCACCCTCGCATTGGTGGTTTCGCTGGTGACCGGGATACCGGCGGCATATGCCTTGGGCAGGTTTCGCTTCAAGGGCCGGGACGACATTGCCTTTACGTTTCTCTCGTTTCGCTTTGCGCCGGAACTGCTGGTCATCATTCCGATCTATCTGATTTTCCAACGTATGGGGCTTTACGATACTTACACCGGACTCGTATGGGTCTACCAATTGATCACCATGCCGATGGTGATTTGGATCTTGATGAGCTACTTCGAAGATGTCTCCGTTGAGCTGGAACAGGCCAGTTTGGTGGACGGCTTCTCGCTTTTTCATACGTTTCGACGGATCATATTGCCTCTGGCCAAACCGGGGATAGCAGCGGCCTCCCTGTTGGCGTTCATTTATGCCTGGAACAATTTTATCTTCGCGCTGATCCTGGGCTCCTCCAAGGTTCAGCCGGTGACGGTTTCGGCTTTAAAGTTCATAACCGCCGAAAAACTCAGATACGGTGACATTGCCGCCGCCTGTGTGCTGGCGGCGATTCCGATTCTGGTTCTGTCGCTCTATGCCCAGCGTTACATGGTGCGCGGCCTGAGTTTGGGAGCCGTCAAGAAATAATTATATTTACATGCAAGATCGGGGTTGCCCATGACCGTAGTCGCTGTTCGCAATATCGTTAAAAGTTACAATGGTGCGCCTGCGCTGGATGGTCTCAGCTTCGAGACCCGGGACTCGGAATTTTTCGTTCTGTTGGGGCCTTCCGGGGCAGGCAAGACCACAACCTTGAAAGTAATTGCCGGACTTGAAGATCCGAATTCCGGCGAAGTCCTCTTTGACGGCCAGGTCATGAACGCAGTCTCCACCAACCTGCGTCCGGTCGGCATGACCTTTGAGAGCTATGCCCTTTACCCGCACTTCACGGTTTTTGAGAACCTGGCCAACCCCCTGCGCGCTCCCGGCCGGAAGTTGCCGGAGTCTGAAATCCGCCGCCGCGTCGACAAAGTTGCCGGGATGCTGCGCATCGATCACCTCTACGACCGTCGGCCGGGCGAACTGTCCGGCGGACAAAAACAGCGTGTTTCCCTCGGTCGGACCATGATCCGCGAACCCTCCGTTTATCTGCTGGACGAGCCGTTGTCCCACGTGGATGCCAAGATCCGATTCGAGCTGCGGATTCAGTTTCACCGGCTGGAATCGCTGCAGAAATGCACCTCGATTTATGTTACCCACGATTATGTGGAGGCGTTGTCGCTGGGAGACCGCATCGCCATCATTGACTCCGGAAAAATTATCCAGGTGGGCACTCCCAAACAAATTTACCATCAGCCTAAGGATATCTTAGTTGCCCGGATGGTGGGCCAGCCGCATATCAACCTGCTGGACGCCGCCTTGGAAGTCAACGGCAGCGACGCTTCCCTGAGGGTACCCAGGGGCGGCTTCAGCATCCCGATTTCGCCCAAATTACTGCATTCATTGCAGCAGGTCGACGCGCCGCGAGAATTAACCGTCGGAATTCGCCCAATGGACATCAGCATCAATCCCCAAGTCGACAAGGCAACGGCCCGGGCGCACAGCGACGTTTTCGAACCCTTCGGATCACTGGGGCTTCTTTCCGTTAAAACACAGGATATCTTGCTGGCGCTTCTGCTGGATTCTGATTTGACCTTTGAACCCGGCTGTCCGCTGGGTCTCGATTTCAGAGAAGACCGGCTGATCTTCTTTGACCCTGCTTCCCAAATCAACTTGTTATCGAACGAGGATTGAGATGGCCCAAGTCGTTTTACGCAATGTCAAAAAAATTTATGGATCGCGCAGCAGAAAAAAAGAAGACGTTCTGGCCGTCAATAACCTGAACCTCATCATCGAAGACGGTGAATTTCTGGCGCTGCTCGGGCCTTCCGGCTGCGGCAAAACCACGACCCTGCGTATGATCGTCGGGTTGGAAAGTATTACCGCCGGAGAAATTCTGATCGATGGACAGGTCATCAACGACTGGACGCCGGCGGAAAGAAACGTCGCCATGGCCTTTGAAACTTACGCTCTTTACTCGCATCTGAGTGTCGGCGAGAATTTGGGGCTGTGCCTCAAAGCCAAAGGCGTCCCCAAGCATGAAATCGAGCAGCAGGTGGATCGGATCGCTGCGGTTCTTCAAATTACAGACATCTTGGATGCCAAGTCATCCAGTTTATCCGGGGGTCAACAGCAGCGGGTGTCCCTGGGGCGGGCCCTGATCCGCGAGCCCAGCGTCACCCTTCTGGACGAGCCTCTTTCGCATCTGGACGCTGCCCTGAGAACGGAGACCCGCCTTGAGATCAAGCGCATCCATCAGCAGTTGAAAAGAACCTTTATTTTCGTCACCCACGACCAGATGGAGGCGCTGGCCCTTTCCGACCGGGTAGCGGTGATGAACTTTGCCGAAATGCAGCAAGTCGGAACGCGCCGGGAGCTGTATGAAACACCGGCCAATCTGTTTGTCGCCGGTTTTGTCGGTGAACCCCCGATCAATGTTTACCCCAACAGCACCATCAAAGACATCAATGGAGATCGATATGCGGTCACGGAGAAGGGCGAGTTTCATTTCAAGATCTCCCCGGAAATGAAAGCGGTGTTTGAGACGCGGCCTCGAAAAAATGTGATCGTCGGCGTTCGTCCGCAGTACTTGAGCATTTTCCCCGACCAGGAAAAAGAAACCCTTTCAACCAAGGTCTCGGTTTTTGAATTTTTGGGGGAAATTGGAAATTTGACCGTGAGCAGCAACGGTCTGGACTTAAGCGTGCTTGCGCCCCCCGATTTTGACGCCCGGGAAGGAGAGACGATTCAAGCCTATTATGATCCAAGAAGGATATTGCTGTTCGACTCGGAAACTGAAAAGAATCTTTTCTTCGAAATCCCCTGACCTTGATAAATCGAAATTTTAAAGGATAAATTAATCACGAAAGCACGAAAGGAGGAAGGCACGAAAATAAGAGAAGATAAATTCCGTGCCTTCAAGCTTTCGTGTTTTCGTGATAAAAAAATCTTTTCATAAAAAATACAAAGAATTCAAAGTTAAGACCGTATAAAGATGCACTTACCCAATTGGTAAAGGAGGGCTTTCCATGCTGACCAAAGGTGTCGTGATTTACGGACAAGAAGATTTTCGCTATGAAGATGTTGAAATACCCGATCCCGGCGAAGGCGAAGTTCTGGTGGAGATCGAAAGCTGCGGAATTTGCGCTGCAGATCCCAAAATTTATTACGGTACCGCTTACTTTGCCCATGCAGCTTACCGCCATGCGCCCATCGTGGCGGGACACGAATTTATGGGACGAGTGGTCAAGCTCGGCCCGGGTGCGGCCGAAAAATTCGGCCTCAAGGAAGGGGATCGGGCTATCGCCGAGAACATTGTTCCCTGCGGAGACTGCTATTGGTGTAAACGGGGACAGTACAACCTCTGTGACCCCCATGCCGTCTTCGGTATCGTGCGATACAACGGCGGCTGGGCCAAGCACATGCTCTATCCAAAAGGCAGCCTCGTTCACAAGGTCCCCGAGAATGTTCCCTGGGCAGACGCGGCGGTCATCGAGCCCTGTGCCTGTGCCTTGCACGGGGTCAATCGGGCCAAAATTGAATTCGGTGACACGGTGGTTGTGTTGGGCTGCGGCCCCATCGGGATGTTCATGCTCCAGGGCGCCAGGTTAAAGAATCCGCGACAGGTGATTGCTGTTGATCTGGATGATCACCGCCTGGAGGTCGCCAAAGATCTCGGAGCGGATTTGGTCATCAACCCGGCTAAAGAAGATGCCGTCGAAAAAGTTAAATCCGTCACCGAGGACGGAATCGGCTGTGATGTGGTCCTGGAAGCCGCCGGGTCGAACAAGAGTGTCAAAGCGGCCGTGGATATGCTTCGCCGCGGAGGCCGTCTGATGGAATTTTCAGTTTTTGCCGAAGAAGTATCCTTTGACTGGTCCATTATCTCGGATATCAAAGAACTGGAAATTTACGGCGGCCATCTCGGTTTTCACACGTACAAGCCGACCATCGATTTCATGAACCGAGGGTTGATTACCTCGCGCGGCATCGCATCGGATCCATATCCCCTGCAGGATTTCAAAAAAGCCATTGATATTTCTAAAGGTCGCAAGCATGGGTCGATCAAGGTGCTCATGAAACCGTCCTGACGCATGTCTCACAGCGAAGCATGGCCCGGTAAAGAATTTCCGGGCCCTTATATGAAACTACATTAAGTTTCTTCTACGATCAGACTGGACGCTGGCGGCCGGAGGCGGTGCTCGTATGAAACTTCACGTGGATCAAACAGCGAACCGCAGAATCTCAAACCCCCCCCAGCCTTCTTTAGGATGGGGGGAGTCCCAGGTGGTTTCGCGTCGCTCAGCCATTTTTACAAAAATTGATAGAATACCTTCCTGGCGCGCATCCGGCGCGCAATACCAGCGTCTGCTTCTTAGCATACCCACCAGGGCTTCTGAACATTCATGGTTAATCGTAAGAATCTATGATAATATACGTGGCGTCATACCATAATACGTATTGAACCTTTGGGTCGTTGTCTTTAAGACAATCTTATAAGGAAAGTTGCGCAGAACGCTGTGTATGCATGGACAAGGGATTTACATTTGACATTTAAAGATCATGGGAAGTCTGTCAAGGAGAACCGCATGCCCGGAGTGACCATATTTTCGCAATCGTGCAAAGGCGTTGACGACTGCGGCATCTGTGTCTTTGTCTGCCCGGAGCACCTGTTGAAGGCCTGCCGGCAGATGAATGCTGCCGGCTGCTGCCCGCCGGAGATCTCCGATCCGGCGGCGTGCACCGGCTGCCGGAACTGTATGATCTACTGTCCGGACTTTGCCATTGCGGTTGAAAAATACGACCAGGATGATCCCTCATCTGGTGATGAATGAGGACAAGCATGCAAGGAAGCAGGAAAGCATTAACCGGAACCCACTTTGAAATGGGAAACTGGGCCTGCACCGAAGGGGCCATTGCGGCGGGGTGCAATTTTGCAGCCGGCTACCCCATCACCCCCGCCAGTGAAGTCGCCAATTTTCTCGCGGCCAGGCTGCCGGCGGTGGGGGGCATTTTTTTGCAGACCGAAGATGAAATCAGTGCCATTTGTGCGGCCATCGGTGCTTCCTGGGCCGGCTGCAAAGCCATGACCGCTACTTCCGGCCCGGGCATCAGCCTGATGCAGGAAAGCATCGGATTTGCAGCGGCCACGGAAACGCCTCTGGTGATTGTCGATGTCCAGCGCTTCGGGCCGTCGACCGGCGTGCCGTCGGTGGGGCTGGGCGGTGATATCGTACAGGTGGCCCGGGGATCCCACGGAGACTACCAGATCATTGCTTTGTGCCCGGAAAACCCCCAGGAAATGTTTGACATGACCATACGGGCTTTTAATCTGGCCGAGACCTACCGCGTCCCGGTGTTTGTTATGGCCGATGGCTTTATCGGCCACATGCGGGAGCAGATCGTGGTCCCCGGGGAAGATCGGATCGAAATCAAGAACCGCAAAATTGCCCGGCCGGCCGCCACCGTTTTGGAACGGCAGGATTTTCAGGATGTCAATGTTGCCCCTATGCCGGTCTTCGGGCGGGGGCTCAAAGCCCACGTAACCAGCTCCTGCCACGACGAGCACGGCATGCGCAATTTGTCCGATCCTGAGGTCATGCACCGTTATGTCATGCGCCCGATTGAGAAAATACTCAAACACCGGGCTGAGATAGTCCGGGTTGAAGAAGATTGCGAAGGGGCAGATATGGTCCTGGTCAGCTGCGGCACGGTGTCCCGTTGTGCCAGGGCCGCCGCGCAATTGGCCCAAAACGAGGGATTAAAGGTAGGCACCCTGCGCTTGCTGACGGCCTGGCCGTTTGCGGACCAGGAAGTCCGTGCCGCAGCGGAAAAGGTCGACCACATGCTGGTGCTCGAAAACAACACCGGCCAGCTCTATCCCTACATCAGAGCCGAGGCGGCGCATGCCTGCCGGGTTTCTTTTCTGGGACCGGAAATCCTGGGCCAGATCCACGATCCCAAGTATATCCTCCATCATATCAAGGAGATGGCGTCACATTAGAAGTTCGAAAGAAGCCACGAATTATAAACAGCGTCAAAATTAATTTTTCACTCTAAGTTGCCCCGCGGTTGACCATTGCAATAATTCGTGGTCATTCGTGCTCATTCGTGGCTAATAAAATCATGAGGGAGCTATTTCAATGACGTTGACAGCTCATCCGTTAAAAGAAAAATACGCCCGCAGCCACATCAATCGCACCACCACCTGCCCCGGCTGCGGCATCGGCACGGTGTCCCAGGCGATTTTGCGGGCCGTCGATGAATTGGGATTGAGCATGGACGATTTTGTTTTCGTTTCCGGTATCGGTTGTTCAGCCTGGATCCCCAGCCCCTTTTACAATGCGGATACGCTCCACACGACCCATGGACGGCCGATTGCTTTTGCCACCGGCGTCAAACTGGGTCTGCCGGACAAACAGGTGATGGTCGTCAGCGGCGACGGCGATCTGACCGCCATCGGCGGCAACCACCTGATCCATGCGGCGCGCCGCAATATTAATTTAACCGTCGTGCTGATCAACAACGGCATTTACGGTATGACCGGCGGCCAGACGGCCCCCACCACCCCGCGCGGAATCAAAACCATTACCAGTCCCTATGGCGTCATGGAACATGATTTTGACATTTCGCCGATGGTGGCAGCGGCCGGCGCCGCCTATGTCGCCCGCTGGACAACCTACCATCCCCGGCAGATGACCCGCTCCATAAAAAAAGGAATCCGGAAAAAAGGATTTGCCCTGATCGAAGCCGTCAGCCAGTGCCCGGTGCAGTACGGCCGCGCCAGCAAACTGGGCGGTGCCGTCGCGATGCTGACATATTTTAGGGAAAACAGCATCCGGCTGGCCAAGGCCGGGGAAATGGACCCAGCGCAGCTGGAGGGAAAAATCATCGTGGGCGAGTTCTGCGACCGCGACAAGGCCGAGTTGAGCGAACAGTGGGTTCGACTGCGATGTGAGATGACGGAGGACACCTAATGGCGCAAACGGATTTAGCCATTGCCGGTGTGGGCGGGCAGGGATCGATTCTGGCCGGCGTTATCCTGGGAACCGCTGCTGTGACCTTCGACAAAAAGTTTGCCACCCAGACCCAGGCCTATTCATCGGAACTCAGGGGCGGTTTTGCGGCCACCTGGGTCATTATCTCCGATCAACCCGTCGAATTTCCCCGGGTGACCAACCCGGATATTCTCATTGCCCAGGCCCCGGATTCCATTACCCGCTTCGGGCAAGTCCTCAAACCGGAGGGCATCCTGATTTACGACAGCGATATGGTGCATGAGACGCCTGCCAATATCAAGCGTCGGTACCAGGTTCCGGCCACCTCCATTGCCCGCAGCCGGCTGAATGCCGCCATGACGGCCAACATGGTCATGCTGGGCGCGCTTTGCAAAATTACCGGAGTCGTCAGCCGCAAAGCGCTGGAGCTGGCAATTGCCCGGTCGGTTCCCGCGGATAAGGAAGCGATTAACCTGGAAGCATTCCGCTTGGGGTTGGAAGAAGTGCAGGCTGTTTAAGGAACTCGGAATGAGGAACGTGGGATGTGGCATGCGGGTTGGAAGGAGAAGCGTTCAAAGGGCAAAGAAGATAGGGCACGGCGCAAAGCGTAAAACATTAACTTCTATATTTGCATAAAATGTTGCATCGGACTTAGGCTTTTACGGCGAAAACGATTGGCATTATTTATTGTAAATGAAGACGATACCGTCGAGCACCTGCAGGTCGAACAATATGAAAGACTTTTACGGCGGGACCCGGGCGAGAAGCTGTCTATATACGCGGGTAAACGACTCCGCTACGCCTCGGTCGTAATTGATTCGGCCGTAAATGACCAGATCGACATAATACAAATTCAATATTGCTACCTGATCTTTGACGCCGAATCAGGGCTCAAACTCTTCTATAATTTTTCCCCGCTCAACAAAGTGCGCGATAGCATCCAGCGCGTTGCGGTAAACCGACATTGCCGTTTCCAGTTTGTCGACGATCGGGTCATCCGTCCCTAAATCCTTCGCTGCTTTCAATAATAAGTTTTCACCTTCGGCGAAATGATCCGCTATTTCCGTCAATAAGACTTTTCGCTTCTGATGCTTGGCACGCTCATTTGCAATAATCGGCCACAGCCTTCGAACTGAATATTCCACCAGAGCATCCCGTGGGGCATTATGCCGGCGGGAAATCATATCCAAAAAGGTCAATGACCGGCGGCTGACAACAAAGGTTTTTTGAATGCGCTCATGGCGATCGAACTTCGTGTTCTCGAGATCGCGGGCCATGTTATTTAAACCCCGGTCATCCTCCATTAAATGGTCAAAGACCGATTTTTGTTTAATGCCTAATTGAGCTGAAAGAATGCTGATCGCCTCAATGCAGGCTTCAGAGAGCCGGAATGTCGCTCGAACCGATTGCCGTCCCCTGAGGTCCAGTGTTGCCGGTTCGGACGCGGACCCCTCATTTTCGGATTGTTTTTCTTTATTTTTATTCACCAAAACGCTCCTTAATTTATAAGCTCACCAAAATCATTACCAAATTATAATTAATTTTTTTAGTAATGCAATATTTTTTATATTGTGGTTCTTGACATTAACCAATTTGTCTTTAACATATATCTAACTTTTAGTGTTTGTCAACCAACGATATTAAATTTAATACTGTTGAGTGACCGTAGACCACAAAAAAAAGGAGGTTTCAAAATGATTTACCGCAGATTGCTAAATGTACCGACTTGGAGATTAAGGAGTCCACTGGATGAGTTGCATCTGATGAGACAACAAATGGAACAGTTGTTCGAAGAAGCCAGAGTCCCTTCTCAACGTTCAGTAGCCGGTGTGTTCCCGCTGATCAATTTAACTGAGGATAAAGACAACTACTATGTTCGGGCCGAATTGCCCGGCGTGATGGCAGAAGCGCTTGACATTCAGGCAACCTCACAAAACATTGCCATTTCCGGCGAACGAAGAATAGCTCCGCAGGGAGAAGGAGCCCGGTATCATCGAAGGGAGCGGGAGGCAGGAACATTTTCCAGAATGATCGCGCTTCCAGGCGAGGTGAACACTGAGAAAGTTGAGGCCAAACTGGAAGACGGAATTCTAACCGTGATGGTTCCGAAAGCCGAGGTCACAAAACCCAAACAAATTAGCGTGAAGTCTTGAAAATTTGCACAGCGCCATAATTAATTCTGCATTCGCCCTTTTGGGATGATATTTAAACTGCAGGATCTGGTCAGATAGGCATTACGCTGTGTATGTATGTCTACAAAATGGTTTATAACGTATTGTACAGTTCAATACAAAGGAGGAAAATAGCAATGGCTGACACGGAAAGCAAAGAACTTCGAGTTCGAGAAAAACAAGAGGTAGCCGGTCCGGCCGAGCAAACCACGCCGGGATTGGTTTTCACACCAGCGGTCGATATATTTGAGACGGAAAGAGAGATTACCCTGCTGGCCGATATGCCGGGGGTCAAGGCCGATGATTTGACTATAGATCTTCGTGACAACACCCTCACCCTGACAGGGGATGTTCCGTCCGCCCAGGGCGCTGGGGAAGAAGCAATATTGACTGAGTACGATTTCGGAAGATATTACCGCCAGTTTACGATCGGTGAAATAGTCAACCAGGAAAAAATTGATGCGCAGCTCAAGGAAGGCGTGCTTCGTCTATCGCTGCCAAAGGTTGAAAAGGCAACCCCCAAAAAGATTTCCGTCAAAGCGGGTTGAGAGGATCAGAGAGCCGGAAAACTGCGCAGCGAAGATTTGCGAGAGGCCGGCTCCTGATAGAAACCGGAGTAATGGAGTGCTGGAGTATTGAACTTTTTCCATCGCTCCAATACTCCATGACTCCACCACTCCAAGCTTCCCAAAATAAGGCAAAGCGATTTTTAAAATGATTCAGCGAATCTTAATCCGGAAAATTTTTTAAAATCAAGGGATCTATTACGAAGATCTTCGAAATCAGCATCCGTAATTTCTACGGCGTCTTGCGCTAAGATATTACGAAAATGCGCCAGGGCGCTCCAAAGCCCTTCCTTCTTTACAAATCATAAAAAGAATCTAAACCTGAAAAAATTGCTTGCATTTTAATCCGGTCTAGTTGTATATACATCTATAACGTCTAACCGGAATGGTCGCTGCATCGATTTGACGGATTTTTTGCATTTGCTGAATTCCGGTGGGGCGCAGGACAATCAACCATTCACTGTGAATGACGGCGCCTTTTGGCAATCAAAAGGGGAGATTACCCTTGAAAATTGTTGACGAATCCAATCCGATCCCCAAATATCTTCAAATCAGTGCCTGGCTGAAGGAACTGATCCAGACCGGCCGCTATGCCGCCGGTGAAAGATTGCCTTCCGAAATCGAGCTTTCCAAAACGTGCGGCGTCAACCGCAATACCCTGCGCCAGGCCATCACCGAATTAACCACGGCTGGGTTGCTGCGCAAAGAGAAGGGAACCGGAACCTTTGTCAGCAGTCCTTCAGCTGCCGGACTAAAACACAAACTGGAGCGGATTTCAAGCTTCAGGGATATGCTGGGGCAAAGCGGCATTGCCGCCCGAACCGAAGTCATCGGCCGGCGGATTGTAGATGCCGATGATTATGTGGCTAGAAGCCTGTTTCTGGGCACCAATAAAAAGGTACTGGTCGTCAGACGGGTTCGTGCCGGCAACGGTACGCCTTACATTTACGAGGAGAGCTACCTGCCGGCGGACATGTTTGAAGGCATTCTTGATTTGGATCTGACCGGCTCCATGTATGATATCATTTCCGAACACTTCGGCATTGTGCTGGCCCGGAGCAAACAGAATATCAGCGCCGTGAACCTTATTCCGAAGATCGCCAAAATACTCAAGGTCCCGGTCAATTCGGCCGCCATTTTTGCGGAAAGCATCACTTTTGATGCCAAGAGCATCCCCATCGAATTGTTATACTCGTATTACCGGGGGGACAAATATACGCTTGAGATCGAGCTCGGACGCTATCACGCCAATCCGGGCAGCATGAATATTAGAGCAGAACAGACGGGTGGTTCCTCTGCATACGATTTGAAATTCAGCGGCGTCGCCTAACTGAAAATGAACCATTTTTGAATAAAAATGTAATCTTTTCATTTAACAATTAACTGTTTATACATCTATAACCGTTCCCAAAAAAAAGGAGGATTTACAATGGAAGAAAGAAACTTTTTCGAAAGGCTGGTGGATGTTAGCCCGGGCATGGAGATCTGGTGGGATTCCTCGCCCGTCGTTTTCGAAAATTGGTGCAAGAAATTGCTTGAAAAAGCGGCGCCTGCTGATCGCGGGATATTGCAAAAGCAATTCAACCGGATGTACAGCAAAGATAATCCCAAAAGCCAATTGTTTCGCGGCGTGACCACCAATCCGCCTCTATCCCTGCAAGCGATCCAGAATGATCCCCCTTACTGGCAAAAAGTGGCCAAGGATATTGTGGCAGCGAATCCGGGCCTGGACAAAGAGGGGCTTTTCTGGAAGCTTTACAAGACGGTCGTCAAGCGCGGCTCGGATATGTACCTGCCGCTTTTTGAAGCCAGCAATTACAAAGAAGGCTTTCTGTCCGGCCAGGTGGATCCGCGCAGCGTGTTTGATAAGGATGCCATGATCAGACAGGCCGAGGAGATCGCGACCATCAACCCCAATGTCATGGTAAAGGTTCCCGGAACAAAGCAGGGCTACGAGGTCATCGAGTATCTGACATCCAAGGGGATTTCAACCAACAATACCCTGACCTTTATTCTGCCCCAGTTGATCGATTGTGCCAACAGCGTCAAGCGCGGCCTTGAAACCGCCCGGAAAAACGGCGTCAACCTGAGCAAATGGCGGTCGGTTATCACCCATATGGAAGGCCGATTCGGCAACCTGGGCGGCTTAAAGGACTTTGCCGCTGAAAAGGGTGTCGAACTTTCCGACGGCGAGATCCGGCTGGCGGAACTGGCGATTTTCAAAAAGGCTTACAAATATCTGATTGAAAACAATTTGCCGAGCAAGATGCTCTCCTGTTCTTTGATCGCCGGGCCGACCGTTAACGGCCAAAGCCGCATCTGGCATCTGGAAGAAAAAGCGGGCGCCAATGTGGTCGTGACCTGCCCGCCTTCTTTCATAGAAAAGGTCCTTTTTCTGCCGGGTGTTGAAAAAATTACCTTTGAAAAAGATCGCATCCTGCAGGACATTCCCAAGGATGTGATGGATAAACTCATGCGGGTTCCTTATTTTGAAAGAGGTTACGCCGTCGACGGCTACACCCGGGATGAATACAACACCCATCCGTCGCTGCAAAAAACTGCCGAACAATTCTCCAAGGCAACCTGGGAAATGGTGGATTTCGCCGGCCGGTGCCTGGAAGGTGGCGCTTGTTTTACCTGAAGCCATTAATACACCGGCGGCCAAGGCTGACCAGCGGTTTTCCTGCCCCGGGCGGTAATGTTCGGAATCTAAATATGACGCTGTATACAATTGGTTATTGATCAGAAAGGGAAAGAACATGATCGTTGGTATTCCTAAGGAAATCAAGGCGGACGAGAATCGGGTGGCATTGACTCCGGGCGGTGTTGAAGTCATGTGTCAACACGGCCACACGGTGCTGATGCAAAAAACGGCCGGCCGGGCCAGCGGATTCGGCAATGCGCTTTACAAACAGGCCGGTGCTGAGATCGTGGACAAATCCGAGGAAATATTCAAACGTTCCGAGATGATTCTGCGCGTCAAGGAACCGCAGCCCTCCGAGTTTGGATACCTCAGAAAAGGCCAGATCTATTTCGGCTACCTGCACCTGGCGGCATCGCCAACCGTTGCGCAGGCCATGGTCAAAAGCGGCACGGTCGGCATTGCCTACGAGACGATTCAAAAGGCCGACGGCACCCTGCCGCTGCTCACCCCGATGAGTGAAGTGGCCGGCCCCATGGCGGTTCAGGAAGGCGCCAAGTATCTTGAAATGGCGCAGGGCGGCCACGGCATCCTGCTCGGCGGCGTGCCCGGCGTGGATCCGGGCACTGTGCTGATTATCGGCGGCGGGGCGGTCGGCATCAATGCCGCGAAAATGGCCGGCGGATTGGGAGCCAGGGTGTATATTCTCGACGTCGATCTGGATCGCCTGCGCTATCTGAGCGATGTCATGCCCGGCAACTGTGTTACCTTGATGTCCAATCCGGCGAACATCCGGGAAATCCTCCCCAAAGCAGATCTTGTCATCGGGGCGGTGCTGGTTCCCGGCAGCAAAACGCCGACGCTGGTCACCCGGGATATGCTCGGTATGATGAAGAAAGGTTCGGTGCTGGTCGATGTCGCCATTGATCAGGGCGGGTGCTTTGAGACTTCCCGTGAGACCACCCATGCCAAACCAACTTATGAGGTCGACGGGATTATTCATTATGCCGTCAGCAACATGCCGGGGGCGCTGCCTCGAACTTCTACCCTGGCACTGAATAATTCCACGCTGCCGTATGCCGTTGAAATTGCCGACAAGGGTTGGAAGAAAGCCATGCGGGAAAATCTTGAAATTAAGGCCGGGGCCAACGTGGTGCGCGGCAAGGTAACCTACAAAGGCGTTGCTGACACATTCGGCATCGAACACACGGCTGTTGATAAGCTGTTGTAAACTGTTCTTTTCAGGCATTTAGCCATTCAACTTAATTCAGGCACATAAGGAGCTTACTATGATTGTTGGGGTATTAAAGGAAATCAAGACGGAAGAAAATCGGGTGAGCATGACCCCTGCCGGGGTGGAGATCTTAAAACAAAACGGTCATACGGTCCTGGTGGAAAAGAATGCCGGCAAGGGCAGCGGATTTAACAACAAAACATATGCGGATGCGGGCGCCGAGATTGTTGACATACCCGCGGAGATCTTCAAGCGTGCCAAGATGGTGATGCACGTCAAGGAACCCCTGCCGGCCGAATATGATCTCATTCGCAAAGATCAGATTATCTTTACTTATCTGCACCTGGCGGCGGCCGAGGAGTTGACCAGGGTTTTGATCAAGAGCGGCTCCATCAATATCGCCTACGAGACGATTCAAAAATTGGATCGGTCTTTACCGCTGCTGACTCCCATGAGTGAAGTGGCCGGACGCATGGCGATTCAGCAGGGCGCCAAATATCTTGAAATGGCCCAGGGCGGCCACGGTATATTGCTGGGCGGCGTGCCCGGTGTGGACCCGGGCACGGTCGTCATTATCGGCGGCGGCATTGTCGGCGTCAACGCCGCTAAAATGGCCTGCGGTCTGGGTGCCAAGGTGTACCTTCTCGACATGAACCTGGAACGGCTGCGCTATCTCAGTGATGTGATGCCCAGCAACTGCTTTTTGCTGATGTCCAAGCCGACAACCGTCCGCCGCCTCATCAAAGAGGCCGACGTCGTCGTTGGGGCCGTGCTGATCCCGGGCGCCAAGGCACCCAAACTGGTGACGCGCGAAATGCTGAAAACCATGAAGAAAGGGGCGGTGCTGGTGGATGTGGCCATTGATCAGGGCGGGTGCTTTGAAACCTCGAAGGCGACCACCCATGGCGATCCGATATACAAAGTCGAAGGGGTCGTGCACTATTGCGTAGCGAATATGCCCGGCGCGGTTCCCAAGACCTCCACGCTGGCCCTGACCAATGCAACGCTGCCCTATGCGGTTGAAATTGCAAATAAAGGCTGGAAAAAAGCCATGCAGGAAAACCCCGAAATCAGGTGCGGTGCCAATGTGATTCAAGGCAAGGTCACCTATAAGGGGGTCGCGGAGGCTTTTGGACTGAAACTCACGCCGATTGATAGTTTGCTGTAATTGGAAAAATTTTTGAATTAATATTTAATAAGGAGAAAAACATGAAAAAAGATTTAAAGGATTTGTTTGTTCCTTGGCTTTTTAAGGCCAGAGAGTACAACGTCGGCATTCTGGATAAGGCGATGGTCAACCCCGGTCATGCCCGCCTGATGCTCAATGAAAATCCCATGCAGCCATCGGAAAAGGTCATTGCAGCGGTGGCGGATTCCCTGAGGCACGGCAACTGGTACCCGGACAGTTTTCTGCGGTTGAGGACCAAAATCGGAAAAATGTATGGCCTGGGTCCGGATAATGTTGCTCTGGCCAACGGATCTTCGGATACCATCGACGCCATGATGCGCGTTTTTCTGCAACCGGGTGATGAGTTTCTGCTGTCCACGCCGACCTTCGAGTTGTTTCCGCCCCGCGCCGAACTTTGCAATGCCAAGGTAGTTCAGGTTCCGGTCAGGAAAGATACTTTGAATTACGATGTGGATGGCATGCTGAAGGCCATCAATGACCGTACCAAGCTGATCCTGATTATTAATCCCAACAACCCCACCGGCCTCTATATCGATGATGATGATCTGATTCGATTCTGCGAAACGGGTATTCCCCTATGCGTGGATGAAGCCTATCTGGATTACAACCCCCAAAAGACATCCAAAGTATCCCTGCTCGAAAAATATCCGCAGGTGTTTCTGTCGGTTACCTTTTCCAAAGCCTATGGATTTGCGGGTATCCGATTCGGATTCGTGCTGGGCACCGAAGAGATGATTACCGCTTTCAATCGGATGTTTCTGCCCTGGAACGTGAGCCGGATGGCTGGGGCGGCCGCCGAAGCCATCATCGACAATCCGGACGAGGTCAAGGCGAAGGTCGAACACAACAACAAGTGGATGGCCGTGTTTGCGAAAGAGCTTAAAAATTTGGGGCTTAAACCTTTTCCGGCCAACGGCAATTACATGCTTATCGATGCCACCATGACCGGCAAAACCACCGAGGAGATTCTCCAAGCCGGCCTCGAGAATCGCATCTACCTGAAAAAGATCGGTGTCATCCACGGCAAGACCGGTTATTTCAGGGTAACGCCCGGTTTGGATGAAGAAAACGAACGGTTCCTAAAATTTATCCGATCCTATTTCGGCAAATAGATAGTGGTTGAACGAAAACCCGTCCAGCTCAGGTGTTGGGTTTCGCCCTCGGGCATCCATCTCAGCGTAAAAGCTTGATTTTCGTAGGTTGGGTTGAGGGACGAAACCCAATCCCGCCTGCGGCGGGACTCAACCCAACCTACCCGCAATCAGGACTTTTCGTTCAGGCACTAGCGATATCTATCGGCGTAATAATATGTATAAAAACTGAATATTTCCCCCTAGGAGCGATTTTAATTGAATTAAGTCTTGCAGTTAAAACCGCTCCTATAGTATGGGGGCAATGTTTTTTGTTAATTCCGTTTGGCTCCATTCCAAAAAATTCAAATCGTCTCGTTGTTTTGAGTTATCGCGAGATCTTCAAAGTTAACCATGAACCATTTCTTTCAAACATAAAAAACCTGGTTACTTTGTTTCAGGAAATTGGATATGAAGATCTATGTCTGTGTTAAGCATGTCCCCGATACAGCGGCCAAAATTACCGTGGTCGGGGAGACCGGTTTTGCGGAAACCTGCAAGTTCATTGTCAATCCTTATGACGAATACAGCCTGGAAGAGGCTGTTCAGATAAACGGCCGGGCCGGCCGGGGCGAGGTGGTGGTGGTGACCGTCGGCAAGGAATCCGCCGTTACGACGCTGCGCTCGGCGCTGGCGCTGGGGGCTGATCGCGGGATTCTGGTCAAAACGGAAGCCCAGTTTCTGGACAGTGCTCTCACCGGCCGGGCATTAAAAAAGGCCATTGAGCAGGACGGGGTTCCGGATCTGATTTTTTGCGGCAAGCAGTCCATCGACAGTGAAGGCATGCAAACCCTGTTTCGGCTGGCAAAAGCTTTTGACATGCCGGCGGTCAGCGAAGTTGTCGCTCTAAGCCTAAATGACGGGGTGGCCAGGGTCGAGCGTGAAATCGGCGGCGGTGCCCGCGAGGTGCTGGAAATGCCGCTGCCCTGCGTTATCGGTGCGACCAGAGGATTAAATGAGCCGCATTATCCGAAGCTGCCGGATATCATGAAAGCCAAGAAAAAAGAGATCAAACAGATCGACATCGCTGAGCTTGGTTTGGATCTCACGGCGCCTCAAACTGAAATCATCCATCTTGAAGCCGTTGCCGAAAGAGGGCAGGCCCGGATGATGGCAGGGTCCACCCGCGAGATGGTGGAGGAGTTGGTCAGGATTCTGAAAGAGGAGGAGAAGGTGATCTGAACGGAATGGCGAATGACGAATGACTAATATCGAATGTGACGAAAAGGGTTTCCGGTTTTAATAGCACCGAATCAAGCGTCATTTAAAAGTTTGAAGCATAGGAGAGAATATAAGATGGCAAACATCGGCGTCTGGATTGAAACCAGTAATGGAGGTGTTAAGGAGGCAAATTTCGGGGTGTTGACCGCCGCCCGGCGCCAGGAGGGAGCTGCGATTTATGCCTTTATAATAAATGCCAAGGCCGGCGAATGCAAAAGCGTCCTGCAGTCATATGGTGCACAGAAAATCGTAGAGATAGCTGTGGAAGGTGGTGATCCGGCCGCCGATCCCGAACTGGATGCATACGCATTAGCAGAGGCCATCCATCACTTTGAGATATCGGCATTGCTGGGGCTCGGCAGTGCCAGAGGGCGTGATCTGCTGGCCAGAACGGCGGCCTTGATGGATGCGCCCCTGATACAGGATTGTATCGGGGTTGATCCGGCGGCCAAGACCGTGGTCAAATCTCATTTTTCCGGCAAAACCCTGGCAACGATCCGGTTCAACTCAAATCCATACCTGTGCGGCCTGCGGCCCAACGCCATCGAACCGCAGACCGCGCCCTGCGAAGCGGAGGTGCTCAATTTTGCTGCGTCCGGGCATTCTGCCGCAAAATTGACGGTTAAAGAAATTAAACAGAGCCCGTCAAAGGCGGTGGATTTGACCGAGGCCAATATCATCATTACCGGCGGCCGCCCGATCGCTTCGGCAGACAACTACAAAATCCTGCGGGAATGTGCCGCAGTTCTCGGAGCGGCAGTCGGTGCATCCCGGGCGGCCGTGGACGCCGGCTATGCCCCGCACAGTATGCAGGTGGGACAAACCGGTAAAACCGTCAGTCCTAAACTCTACATCGGGTGTGGGCTTTCCGGGTCGGTCCAGCATTTTGCAGGCATGAAAACTTCCAAAGTCATCGTCGCGATCAACACCGACAAAGACGCCCCGATTTTCGGCAAATGCGATTACGGCATCGAGGGGGATCTGTTCGAGGTGGTGCCGGTGTTGACGGCGGTGCTTAAGGAGCAAATGGGTTAGGTTGATGCTGGATGCTGGATGATGGATAATCAAGTGGTTTCAGGTGTCAGCAAGGGCTAAAGGATAAAGGTCAAAGGCGAAAGGTTAAAGGCGAAAGGCTGCCGGCGAGTGGTAAAAGGAATGGACAAAGATCCGAGGTTTTGCTTTCCAGCCTCTAAACCTCAAATCTCTTTCTTCTGTCCTCTGGCCTCTGTCTTCTGACACCTGACATCAATATTATAGCGATTAACTCATGAGCACATATTTCTGGATAAAATCGGTTTTAGTCGCAATTGCGATTGTGGCGGCGTTCAGTCTGTTTTTCACCAGGGTTCAAAGACTCTTCGCCCTGATGCGTGGGGTGCAGGGCAATGCTGCCTTTAAGCTGGATCGAATCGGCGAGCGGGTTAAGGCACTGTTTACCGATGTGCTCGGACAGCGCAATGTCAGGCGCAAACGCTGGCCGGGACTCGCCCACACGGTGATTTTTTTCGGATTTTTGGCGGTACAGCCGCACTCCCTGGAACTGATGATTCGCGGGATCTTTCCCTCCTTTCATGTGGGGGATGTGATTCCCCGTCTTTACGGCCTCTATTTTTTCACGGCCGATATCCTGGCTTTCCTGGTTCTGTTCGGCCTGGGATATGCGCTCTATCGGCGCTTGGTTGTCAAGCCCAAGTATCTGACCGACGGCCTCGATGCCCGGCTGATCATTGTATTCACCGCGGTTATAATTCTTACCTTTCACATTACAAATGCCTTTCTGCTCATACCCTCGATCGGCGGCACCAGTTTTGATTATGCCCGCTATCTTACGGTTTCCAAGGTGGTGTACAAGGCCTTTCATCTGAATGCCCTTTCGGCCGGCGCCGCTCGAACCGGCTTCGAAATTTTTTACTGGATCCATATCCTGACGATTCTCGGATTTTTAGTCTATATCCCCGGCTCCAAGCACTTGCACCTGCTGGCGGCAGTTCCCAACGTTTTTTTAAAGCCGCTGGACCGGCCCAAAGCCATGTTTAAAACCGATATCGAAAACGAAGAAGCCGAGAGTTTCGGCCTGGGAAACGTCTCGGCGTTGACCTGGAAAAATGTGCTGGATCTGTATGCCTGCACCGAATGCGGGCGCTGTGAGGAACAGTGCCCGGCGGATATGACCGGCAAACCGCTGTCGCCCAAACGGGTGATTCACGATGCAAAAATCGATCTTTTCGATCAGGCAGCGGCTGTTCTGGCCTCAGACAATGCAGCGGCGGCGCCCCTGCTGCGGGAAAATTCTCCGATCACCGCCGAAGTCCTGTGGTCGTGTACGACCTGCCGGGCCTGTGAGGACATCTGCCCGGTCAATATCCAACATCTGGATATACTCCTTGAAGCCCGCAAATACCAGGTGCTGATGGAATCCAGCTTTCCGCCCGAAATGCAGGATACCTTCAATAATCTCGAAAACCAGTCCAATCCCTGGGGTTTCGGCAGCGACACGCGGGCGGATTGGGCCAAAGATCTGGATGTTCCTCTGATGACCGACAATCCGGAAGCGGATATTTTATACTTTGTCGGCTGTGCGGGATCCTTTGACGACCGGGGGAAAAAGGTCGCCCGGGCCCTGGCCCGGGTTCTCAATAAGGCCGGCATAAACTTTGCCATTCTGGGGGAAGAGGAGCGCTGCAACGGCGATGTCGCCCGCCGGGCCGGCAATGAGTACCTGGCCCAGATGATGATG
Source organism: uncultured delta proteobacterium (assembly GCA_963769935.1). Lineage (GTDB taxonomy): Bacteria > Desulfobacterota > Desulfobacteria > Desulfobacterales > JAFDCJ01 > JAFDCJ01. Next base: position 116,073 of record CAVYNY010000035.1, read on the forward strand.
GCCGGGAATGCGGCGATTTTCAATCAGTATCAGCCCAAAAAGATTCTGGCCGCCTGTCCCCACTGTTTTAACACCTTAAAAAATGAATACTCCCAGTTCGGCGTCCGCATTCCGGTGGTTCATCATACCGAATTCTTACTGGAATTGATCAACCAGGGGCGATTGAAGACCAATGGAACTGAAATCCAAAAGCTGACATATCACGACTCCTGCTACCTGGGACGCTGGAACGGCATTTTTGAAGCGCCGCGCAACCTTCTGCTTGCAGTCAACAACGGCAAGAGTCTGTTTGAAATGAAGCGCATTGAAGATCAGGGACTTTGCTGCGGCGCCGGCGGTGCCCGGATGTTCATGGAAGAAACCATCGGCAAACGCATTAATCATGAGCGCGCCGAAGAAGTGATCGCAACGGGGGCGACTCAGGTTGCAGCGGCCTGCCCGTTTTGCATCACCATGCTGTCCGACGGTATCCGGGACAAGGGCGGCACTGTGCAGGTAAAAGATATTGCTGAAATCGTCGACGAAGCCACGGATTAAACGTCGACCAGGGAGCAGCGGGTTGATATGGAAATATTTATTGCTTATAAAGGGCTTGCCATTGAAGTTGCGGAGTAGTGGAGTACTGGAGTGTTGGAATGTTGGAAATGATCCTCACCATTACTCCAATTCTCCATTACTCCATCACTCCGGTTTCTTAAGATTCCGGATTTTTTCTGTCACATCCAAATTTATACTAAATTAAGGAGATGGTCTCATGCAAGACAGCACCCGGGTCGTAATTATCGGCGGCGGCATTATCGGCTGCAGCACGGCCTATCATCTGACCCAGATGGGCTGGCAGGATGTCGTCATCCTTGAAAAAGGCGAGTTGACCAGCGGATCGACCTGGCATGCGGCCGGCCTGGTGGGGCAACTGCGATCGGAGCGCAATATTACCCGCATGCTGCAGTACAGCGTCAGCCTTTATGATAAACTGGAAGCGGAAACCGGTCTGGCAACCGGCTGGAAAATGAGCGGCTGCCTGCATCTGGCCGGCACGCGGGAGCGAATGTACGAACTGCAAAAAGGCGCCACCACCGCGCGCAGCTTCGGACTTGAGATGAACATGATCACCCCCGAGGAAGCTTACGACCTCTGCCCGATTATTTCCCTGGACGGCATTATCGGGGCGGCCTTTATGCCCACCGACGGGCAGGCCGACCCCGCCGGTATCACCCAGGCCCTTGCCAAAGGCGCCCGCAGCCGCGGGGCGGCAATTTACGAGCATACATTGGTTACCGGTTTTGAATTCAACAAAAAGCGGGTGTCTTCCGTGAAAACCGACAAGGGCGATATCCGGTGTGAGATCGTGGTCAATTGCACCGGAATGTGGGGCCATCAGCTTGGGCAGATGCTGGGCGTCAATACGCCGGTGGTACCCTTTCAGCACCAGTACCTGGTTACGGAGCAGATTGAAGGGCTGTCGCCGAACTTGCCCACCATCCGCGACAAGGACAGCCTGATTTACTACAAGGAGGAAGTCGGCGGTCTGGTGATGGGCGGCTACGAGCGCAACGGCATTGCCTGGGGGATCGACGGGGTCGCCAATGACTTCAATTCGCAGCTGCTGGAACCGAACTTCGATCATTTTCAGCAGCTCTCGGATCCGGCCATGCAGCGGACGCCGTGCCTGGCGCAAGCCGGGATTGCCAGACTGGTAAACGGCCCGGAAGGCTTTACCCCGGACGGCGATGCCATCCTGGGTCCGGCGCCGGAACTGGACAATGTGTTTGTGGCCGTGGGGTTTAATGCCTTCGGAATCGCCGCCGGCGGCGGCGCCGGCCGTATGATGGCCGAGTGGATTATCGAGGGCGAGCCGAGCCTGAATATCTGGCCGCTGGATATTCGCCGCTTCGGACCGCACCACCGCAGCCGGGCCTACAATGTTGCCAGAACCGGAGAGCTTTACGGCAAGCATTACACCATCCACTGGCCCCATGAGGAACATGACGCCGCCCGCGGGGTAAGACGCAGTCCGCTATATTTCCCCTTGAAAGAAAAGGGTGCGGTATACGGCGCCAAATACGGCTGGGAACGTGCCAACTGGTTTGCTCCGCCGGGTGTGGCACCCCAGGATGATCATACTTTTGAAATTCCCAACTGGTTTGACCATGTGGCCGCCGAGCATAAAAATGCCCGGGAAAACGTGGTGCTGGTCGATCAATCCTCCTTCAGCAAGTTCGAAGTGGAAGGCCCCGGTGCATTGGCTTTTTTGAATAGACTATGCGCCAACCAGATCGATAAACCTGTCGGCAAGGTTGTCTACAGCCAGATGTGCAACGCCAGGGGTACTATCGAGGTCGACTTAACCATCGGGCGGCTGGACCAGGACCGCTTTTTGCTGGTTGTGGGCACCGCCTTTGGATTGCGCGCTTTCGGGTGGCTAAAAAATCACCTGCCGTCCGACGGTTCGGTGGCAGTCAAGGAGATGACATCGGCCTACGCGGTCATTAATGTCATCGGCCCAAAATCAAGAAAACTGCTGCAGAAATTGACATCGGCCGACTTAAGCAATGAAGGCTTTGCCTTCGGTACCTGCAAAATATTTGCCGTCGGGTATGCTCCGGTCATGGCGTATCGCGTCACCTACGTCGGGGAGCTGGGATATGAGCTTTACATACCGGCCGAATTTGCCGTCCAGGTCTATGAGTCTCTCTGGGAGGCCGGTCAGGATCTCGGCATCAAAAACGCGGGTTATCGTACCATCGCCTCCCTGCATCTGGAAAAAGGCTACGCCGACTGGGGGTCGGAGCTAACTCCGGAGTATACCCCCTTCGATGCGGGCCTTGGGTTCTGTGTGGCGCTTGAAAAAGACGATTTTATCGGCAAACAAGCGCTGGCGAAGATCAAAACCGAAGGACCCAAATTGAGGCTTTGCACGTTTACCCTGGAGACCGGCCGGCCGTTGATGCTCCATGGCAGTGCGCCGATTATTTATAATGGCAAAGTTCTGGGTGTTGTAACCAGTTCCGGGTACGGCCATACCGTTAAGAAAAACATTTGCTATGGTTATATTGCTGTGGCAGATATGCGGCGGGATGAAGATTACGCGATTGAAGCTTTTCAGCAGGTGTATAAGGCCAGACTGGAACCCAGCCGGGTCCTGTATGATCCGGAAAGAAAGAAGATCCTGATGTAATCCGATTGCTTTAAATTGCAGTTGGAAGTTATTTGTTATTTGTAGAATAGAGATAGGATTTGTTAAGTATATGATCAATATTATCATGACAAAGCCTGAAATGGGTCCTGTGAAAGGAGAATAAAGGATGAAAAAAGGTTCAGCGACAAAAAAGACCGGCCTCGATGCCCTTTGTATCAACACGATTAGAACCCTGGCAATGGATGCGGTGCAGGCGGCCAACTCCGGCCACCCGGGAGCACCCATGGGGCTGGCTCCCGCCGCCTATGTGTTGTGGACCCGGGTAATGAAGCACAATCCTGAAAATCCGGCCTGGGTCGATCGTGATCGTTTTGTGCTCTCGGCGGGCCACGCCTCCATGCTGCTCTATAGCCTGCTCTTTCTGACCGGCTATGACGTCAGCCTGGATGAGATCAAAAATTTTCGCCAGTGGGGCAGCAAAACACCCGGCCATCCGGAATACGGTCATACACCGGGCGTTGAGACCACCACCGGTCCCCTGGGACAGGGGTTTTCCAATGCGGTGGGCATGGCCATGGCGGAGAGCCATCTGGCGGCGAAATTCAATCGCGGCAGCCAGCAAGATCGTCGACCACTACACCTATATCATTTGCGGTGACGGCGACTTGATGGAAGGCATTAGTTCGGAAGCGGCATCCCTGGCGGGACATCTCGGACTGGGCAAGCTGATCTGCATCTACGATGACAACAAGATCTCCATCGAGGGCGGGACCGATCTGGCGTTTACCGAGGATGTCGCGGCTCGTTTCCAGGCCTACAACTGGCATGTCGTGCGGGTCAACGACGGCAACGATATTGCAGCCATCGAGCAGGCGCTCAAAGAGGCCCGGGCGGAAGCGGCGAAGCCGTCGCTGATCGTAACGCGCACCCACATCGCTTACGGCAGCCCCAACAAGCAGGATTCCCACGATGCCCACGGCGCGCCGCTGGGCGAGGAAGAAGTGCGCCTGACCAAAGAAAATCTCGGCTGGCCGGCCGATAAGACATTTTACGTTCCGGCAGCAGGCGCTCAAAGCATTTCGCAAATGCGCTCGACAAAGGCCGCAAGGCCGAGGCCGCCTGGCAAAAAAAGTTTACGGCCTATGCCGCTAAGCATCCCGCGGCAGCCGAAGAATGGCAGGCGGCCATAGCCAACAAGCTGGTCAAGGGATGGGATGCCGCGAGTGCCGAATTTTGAGGACGGCAAGCCGATTGCCACGCGGGCTGCTTCGGGCAAGGTGCTCAACGCCCTGGCAGAAAAACTGCCCACCCTGATCGGCGGGTCGGCCGATCTGGCGCCTTCCAACAACACCCTGCTTAAATCGTCATTCGATTTTCAGAAGGGCTCCTACGATGGGCGCAATATTCATTTCGGTGTGCGGGAGCATGCCATGGGGGCGATACTTTCCGGCCTGGCGCTTCACAAAGGCGTTCGCCCTTACGGCGGAACGTTTCTGGTGTTTTCCGACTACTGCCGGCCGGCCATCCGTCTGGCGTCGCTGATGAAGCTGCCGGTCATCTACGTCTTTACCCATGACAGTGTCGCCTTGGGCGAAGACGGCCCGACGCATCAACCGGTGGAGCATCTGGCGGCCTTGAGGGCCATTCCCGGGTTGACGGTTATTCGGCCGGCGGATGCCACCGAAACCGCGGCGGCCTGGCGGGTGGCCCTTAAAACCCCCAATGCGCCGGTGGCCCTGATCCTAACCCGTCAGAACCTGCCGGTGCTTGACCGGAAACTGTATCCCTCGGCGAGCGCTCTGGCCAAGGGCGGATATGTCCTGGCGGATTCAAAGGGCACGCCGGATGTGATCCTGATCGGCAGCGGTTCGGAGGTGCATCTGTGCCTGGAAGCCCAGGGGCTTTTGGCCAAACAGGGTGTGGCCGCCAGGGTGGTGAGCCTGCCCAGCTGGGAACTATTTGAAAAGGCGTCCCAAAGCTACCGGGACAAAGTGCTGCCCCCGTCGGTGACCGTCAGGGTAGCGGTTGAAGCCGGAGCCGGCTTTGGCTGGGAGCGATATGTCGGCCGCAAGGGAGGCGATCATCGGGATCAACCGCTTCGGTGCCTCGGCCCCCGGCGGGACCGTCATGGAAAAATACGGCATGAAGGCTTCGGCGGTTGTTTCCAAAGCCATGAGTCTATTGAAGGGCTGAGCAGCCTTCTTTTCACAATGTTTTAAAGCGTAATACTTGCGACGCGTTTCGCAACTTGCTTCAAAAGCCGGCGCCTTGTGCGTGCCGGCTTTTTCTATTGATTCCTGCCACTATTATCTTTTTTCAAACGGAGGCGCGACATGAGTCTTCCGGACTACAACAATCCATAATTTCTAATACTTATGATTGAAGAAAAGACCTCTGCAGATACAGACTGTTTTGTCAGATATGTGGCCAGACACACAGAATATCAGCCGGCCGGTCAAACTGCGATATGTCTGACGTATCTGTATTTTATGGATTTTACAAAACTCAATATATCACAACGTGGTTGATTTTTGGTTTTCTGGCATGTTATGAGAACCAATTATGAATCAGCACTCTTTGTCTGAAAAAAAGATAAGGCAGGCCGTGGAAGAATGGCAGGCCACATTTGATGCCATTCCGGACCTTGTCTCGATCATTGACCGCGATTTCCGGCTCCGAGCAGTGAACAGAGCCTTCACGAATGCCTTCAAGATGAAGCCTGAGGATCTTCTGGGGAAGAAGTGCCACGAGATCATGCATCACACCGCAGAGCCCTGGCCGGATTGTCCCCACAGGCAATCGAACGCAAGCAACTGCGTCGTGACAGAGGAATTCCTGGAACCGCGCCTGGGGCTGTTCCTGCAAGTCACCTGCTCGCCGATCCGAAATGAACGGGGCGAGCCCGTCGGTACGGTCCACATTGCCAGGGACATCACGGAACGGAAGAAAGCAGAGGATGCCCTGCGGCAAGCACGTGAAGGTATTCAAAAGCAGGTGGACAGGCAAACGGAAGCGCTTACCCGCGCAAACGAGGATCTGACCGCTTCCATTGAACGAATGCGTAGCGAAATGGAGAAACGCGAAGCAGCCGAGTCGGCTATGAAAGAGCAGTTGCGATTCGAGAGGCTGCTGGCGGAAATTTCGACATTCTTTATCAATCTCCCTGCCGACCGGATCGACAGCGAAATTGAAGCCGCCCAGCGCCGCGTCTGCGAGTTCCTCGATCTTGATCGCTCCTCACTTTTCCAGGCCGATGAAGAAGATCCCGAGACGCTGATGATGACCCATTTTCATCAGCCTCCGGGAAGTCGGATACCTCCGGAGCGGGTGAGTTTGAAGGAATTCTTTCCCTGGTCGCTGCCGAAGGTTTTGGGCGGAGAAACGATCACGATTTCGAAAATGACCGATCTCCCGGCGGAAGCCGGCCGCGACCGGGAGACTTTCGGCCTCTACGGCACCCGGTCCGTCGTGGTCGCCCCGTTAGCGGTAGGAACAAGGGGAGTATTTGGCCTGTTGACCTTTGCGGTCATGCGGGAGGAAAGAGAATGGACGCAAACGGACAGCACGGTCCTCATCCTCGGTGAAACCGGCACCGGAAAAGAGCTGCTGGCCAGAGCAATCCATCGCATGAGCGACCGCAACGCCAGGCCCCTGGTGACCGTTAACTGCGCATCCCTGCCGCCCGCGCTCATTGAAAGCGAACTTTTCGGCCGGGAAAAAGGCGCTTACACCGGGGCTTTGACCCAGATGATCGGCCGTTTCGAGATTGCCGATCAGTCCACCCTCTTTCTCGATGAGATCGGTGAAATCCCCCTGGAATTGCAGAGCAAGCTGCTCAGAGTCCTCGAGGCCGGCAGGTTCGAGCGGCTGGGATCCACCAAGACCCTGCAGGTGAATGTCCGCATTATTGCCGCCACCAACCGAGACCTTGCCCAGGCGGTTCAGGCAGACGGATTCAGGAAGGATCTGTTTTACCGGCTAAATGTATTTCCCATTGTGATGCCGCCCCTGCGCGAGCATCCCGACGATACTCCCTCTCATGGTCTGGTCGTTTGTCAAGGAGTTTCAAAAAAAGATGGGAAGGCGGATCGAACATATTCCCAAAGATATCATGCAAAAACTGCAATCCCATGGCTGGCCGGGAAACGTCAGGGAACTGCGGAACGTGATCGAACGCGCCATGATCATGAGCACCGGGGAAACTCTGGTTGTTGACCTGGCCGAATTTTCATCCTCCCAAACAAAGGCGGCCGGTGAACTCGAGAATATGGAGCGCAGTTACATCACGGCCGTGCTGGCGAAGGCCGGCTGGCGCGTCGGCGGAAAGGGCGGCGCGGCCGAAATCCTGGGTCTGAACCGAACGACCTTGTATTCTAAAATAAAGAAATTGGGCATCCATCGTCCGAATCCCTGATGTCGAAATAAAAACATTTTTGTCGGCATATCAACAGTCACCGGCTTCCATTCACTGCGCCCAAGAATCGCCATTTCAAAAAAATCATATCATTCCAAAATCTTATCTGTAAAATCGCATGTCATTAGCCCTATGGCATGCATTTCGCTAAAGCAGCCGGCTATCAGGCGCTTGGCTGATTCTTTTACAATTCCCACTGCCGGAACAGGAGAGGAGATGAATGCTGATGGTTTTCGCAACTGTGAGGATGACATTTTCTAAAAAAAACATTTGTGAAGCGATGAATTTCCTCCGATCGATCGCAGAGCGGAGCAACGTGCAACCGGGGTGTCTCAGCTGCGGGATCTACCGCAACGGGCAAGACGATAACATTCTCAAATTCGAGCAACTGTGGAGTGACCAGGGCAATCTGGACAATTATCTGCGGTCGGAGGAATACCGGCAACTGCTCCTGGTTATGGAGATGGCAATCGAACAGCCGGAGATTCGGTTCGATACCATAGCGCATTCGACGGGGATCGAGACGATAGAAAAGGCCAGAAGATATACCGAGGGAAACTTATTATGAATTACAGACGAAGCGGTGACCTGGTGCCGGAAGGCGTCGGACCTCAGCCCTCAGGAGCCGAGGTATGCTTATACCCTGGCCTTCTATCTGAACCAGCAGGGCGACAAGGATGCGGCGGCCAGGACCTTGCAAACGCTCCTCGCCCGGTATCCGCAGCACCAGGATGCCGAGAGGCTGCTGAGGGAAATATCAAGGCAGGGGCACCATGAAGAAAGGAATCGGGAAGATGAAACAGAACGATAGACCCTTTTGCCGGTTGAAAAGCGCGCTGGGCGTCGTCGCAATGGGGATCGTGCTCGCCGCAGCTTCCATTGCATCCGCCGCGGAAACACCGCGCCGGCCGAACATCGTCATCATCCTCGGCGACGACCTGGGATTCGCCGACATGGGCGCCTTCGGCAGCGAGATGAAGACGCCGAACCTTGATTCGCTGGCCAGCGACGGCGTGCGCTTTACCAACTTCTACACGCACGCGAGCTGCTCGCCCACGCGGTCTGTGCTGCTGAGCGGCGTCGATACACACCTGAACGGCCTGGGCAACATGGACGAGTGGACTGCGCCCAACCAGTGGGGCGAGGACGGCTACGAGGGCTACCTCAACAACCGGGTGGCCACGCTGCCGCAGCTGCTCAAGGATGCCGGCTATCACACCTACATGGTCGGCAAGTGGCATCTGGGCAAGACGCCTGCCCAGATCCCGGCCGCCCGCGGATTCGAGCGCGATTTCTCGCTGCTCGAAGGGGCGGGCAGCTACTGGGACATGACGAATTTTACGGCCGCTTCTCCCCTGCCGTTTGTCCACCGCGTCGTCTTCATCTCGACGCCCCACCGCGGCAGTCACTTTACCGGGGGGTATATCAGCGCTCTGCTGAGACGTCTGATTTCGCTGCCCGGCGCGGCTTTTAAGCCCGCTCGAGGAGGTTTTCCAAAGGCGCCCCGAGGCCCTCACGGCGCGTGCGATGGGGACTGAAATCCCGCGCAGCACCGACAATATGAGCCCCGACAGCCCATTCGTCAAAACATTTTCGTCGATCCCGATTGCGCCGGGCGTCATCGCCCACTCCATCATTGCCGTGGCCAACCCCGAAGACCCGAAGGCAGACTGGGATGACGGGGTGGTGCCTTACAGCAGCGCCCACATCGACGGTGTGGCCTCCGAGCTCGTCGTCCACTCCGGCCACTCCGCGCAGGAATCGGCCTTGGCCATCGAGGAGGTGCGCCGGATCCTCGTTGAGAATCTCAAGAACTGAGGAGGCAGACGATGGTGAAAATTTTTAAGTACGCCGGGGTATTCATTTGCGCCGCAGCCGTCATCCTCATGACAGCCTGGGGGGCCTTGGCGATCTGGTATTCGGACCTTGCGGGGGGCTATGCGCGTGCCGGCCTGGCCGGCCTGTTTGTGCTGGCGACCCTGCTGGCGTTTGTCTTTTTTCGCGGACGGCTGCGGACCCTGGCCGGGTTTCTCGTGGTCTTTGGCGGCATCGCGGCCTGGTGGTTGAGCATTCCGGCCTCGAACGACCGCGCCTGGCAGCCGGACGTGGCCGTTCTGCCCTACGCCACGGTCAAGGGTGAGCAGGTAACGATCCACAACATCCGCAACCTGAACTACCGGACCGAGACGGACTTCGACGTGCGCTGCTACGACAAGACCTTCGACCTCAACCGGTTGGACTCGGTTGATCTGATTGCGGTCTACTGGATGGGGGATGCAATCGCTCACATCATGGTTAGTTTCGGCTTCGAGGAGAATGACTTCGTAGCCTTTTCCATAGAGACACGCAAGGAGAAAGGCGAGGGGTACTCGACCCTCAAAGGTTTCTTTAAACAGTATGAGCTTACCTATGTCGTCGCTGATGAACGCGATCTTATCCGGTTGCGCACGGATTACCGCAACCCGCCGGAGGACGTCTACCTCTACCGGGGCCATATGACGCCGGACAACTCTCGTAAGTTCTTCATGGAGTATGTGCGTCAGATCAACTCCCTGAAGGAAAATCCCGAATGGTACAATACGCTCACCACGAACTGCACCACGGACGTGGTTCGGCTCAACCGCGCCTATGGCGGTAAAGCGCGCTACAACTGGAAGGTGCTGTTCTCCGGCTACGCCCCGCAATATGCATACGAAAACGGATCACTCGATACGCGCATCCCCTTCGAGGAGCTGCGCAAAAGGAGCTACATCAACCCTAAAGTGCACGCCATCGGCGACGATCCGCAATTTTCGCGTAAAATCCGCGAGGGACTGCCAAGACAGGAGGACTAAGTGCACCCAAATAGCGATTGCTTTTTTGCTTAATATCAGCTAACTAAGGACTTTAAATTTACTTAACTATCAAGGAGTCAAAACAGAAAGGAGAACTTGATGAAAAGGCATTTTTTAATGGCTATTATTTTCAGCGTCATTTTGGCGGCAGCCCCTGCTTTATCCGGCCAGGCGTGGGCCCAGCAACTCGATCTGGAGGTAGAAAACCCGGCTGAAGCTCATGCTGCGGGCCAGACGGCGGTGTCTGTCGGTCTGGGGCCGGGGATCGCCCCGGATTACGAAGGATCATCGGACTATAAGGCCGTTCCGATACCCTTTGTGTCGGTCAGATTCAGCAATGACATGTCCATTCAGTGGATTGCCAATCTGGCGCGCGCCGATCTTATTCCCGACCGCACCTGGATGGGTGGGCCTATGGTGCAATATATCCAGAAAAGAGACAATGTCGACAACAATAAAGTGGACAAGCTGGACAGTGTCGACGCCTCTCTGATGGCCGGCGGCTTTTTCGGCATCCGGTTTGATCAATTCAGCCTCAGCCTGGAAGCCATGCAGGATATTGCCGACGGCAACGACGGGGCGATTGTAAGGCTCAGAGGGGGCTATCATATAAAGATCAACAATGAGTGGAATACGTCGCTCAACGCTTTTACGACCTGGGCCAGCGAGGATTACATGGATGCGTATTTCGGGATCAATCAAAGCAATGCCAATAAAAGCGGACTGAAGACCTTATGACGCCGATGCGGGCATCAAGGATGTGGGGATTTCCCTGCCGGTTACCTACAGCCCGTGGGAGCATTGGAGCATCCTGGGGGCGGTGGCTTATAAACGGCTGGTGGGGGATGCGGCGGACAGCCCGGTGGTGGACGATGAAGGCGACGCCAACCAGTTTATCGGCGGGATGGTTCTCATCTATCGCTTTTAAGCAGTTCGGATAAGTTGGAGACGGAGCACAACGGAGAACGCCGATGTTGGGTTTCGCCCTGAGGAATCCATATCGGCGTAAAAGCTTGATTGCTGTAGGTTGGGTTGATCAGCCGCAGGCGGACAACATTATCCGTCGGGCTCAACCCAACCTACCCGCAATCCGGCCTCTTCGTCCGGCACTAATTAAAAACAAAGACCGAAAATCGGACTACCCGTCTACACCATGGCCGGGACCGCTTCCCGCCCGGAGGGTTTACGGACCGTCGTCCTGCCTATCAAGTCGATGGAAAATAGACTTACCCATGACGGCAGCTAAAATATTTTTCTATTTTTCGGGTATCGCGGTCCTTGTGCTGGTGGTTGTTCTGTTTTTTTTTGTCTTCAACCCACTGGGGCTGGGCCCGGAACCGGCGACCGTATTGTCGCCGGAATTCTTCGCAAATCCAGCACAGGATTTGAGCGAGTTGGAACTCCTGGTAGACGGCAGGGAGGCTTTCAACGAGATCTTGGCGGCGATCGATTCTGCTGAATCATCCATTTACATCCAGACTTACATTTGGAAGGATGACAGTACCGGGCAGGAAGTGGTAGCGAAGCTCAAAGACGCTGCAAACCGCGGTGTTCGAGTTACCGTCAGCAAAGATATGCTGGGAACATTTTTCGAACTCGGTGATATGATTAAGGGGAAACCGAGCCCGGTATTCACCCAGGCGGGTTTGAAGGGCTATAAAAATATCCAGGTGGATACAGATCTATTCGCAGACACGGATCACAGTAAGTTCTACATCTTTGATGCGCGCAGCGTGATTTTCGGCGGGATGAACATTGCCGATGAATATCACCTGCAGTGGCACGACTACATGGTCTTGCTGCGAGGCAAAGTATGGACGGAGGCCTTCACAAATAAGGTTTTGAAAAATTTTCCATGGCCGTTCTCTTCTCCATTGGTGCTGACAGTCAACAACAGCATGGAAACAGAGATTCGCACTGCAACCATAGAGATAATAGAAAATGCCACCGAGAGTGTTGTCATAGAACATGCGTATTTCTCCGATGACAAGGTTATAGAAGCGGTCAGGAAGGCTGCTGGCAGAGGCGTCCGGGTGGAAATTATATTACCGAAAGTCCCCGACACCCACCTCTATGCCAACATGGCAACGATTAACCGGCTGCTGGACTCGGAATCGGGCAAGGTTCCGAAGGTTCTCCTCTATCCGCACATGTCCCACGCCAAGGTGATTATGACAGACGGCCGGATCGTTGCCATTGGGTCGGCCAACCTCACGCCGCGCAGCATGCTCACCAGCAAAGAGATTACCCTGTTCGTTCACGGGGTTTCCACAGCTCCTTTTATGAGGCAACTGCGAGAGCAACTCGAAGCGGATATTGCGGTAAGCGAGGAAGTTGTAAAGCCTTTCAAGCTCGGTCTGCCGGCGAAAGTCAAGGCCGTCGTGGGGAAATACGTCTGGTGAAGGGGTCTAGGCGGTTGCGACCCAAACCATTGGCAAACAGGGAAAAAATGGGATAGGCTGTCAAAAATTGTTGAATTCCGACCGGTTTGCTAGTATAAGGCGCCGACTACGGCAGTAGCCGTAAAAATGAATATATATACCAAGAGTCACTGCCGATCGCAAAGCGGCAGGAATCGGAATACAAATATTAAAATATGGAGGGAGGCCCCGTGAAACGATTTTCATGGCTTGTGTTCTTTATCTTTATAATGGGGGGTGCCTGGTGCCAGGCTGATGCCTACGACTACCCGTTGAAGGATCCCTACCTGGCGACGGTTATCGGTACTCCGACGGAGTTCCAGCCGAAGCTGCCGGAAAAAATCGACTATAAGATGCTGAGCTTCAAGGTTTTTCCCGAACGCGTCGATCCCCAGTGTCTTCTGGTATCAAAGGGAGTTTCGGTATTCGCTGACCTACCAGAAGGGCGAAGCACCGCTGATTTTCGTGATTGCCGGAACCGGCAGCAGTTTTTACTCCTCCAACATGATCTTTTTTCAAAAGATCTTCTATCAGGCCGGATTCCACGTGATCTGCCTCTCCTCGCCCACCTTCATGAACTTTATCACCACCGCCTCCGCGACGTGTTTGCCCGGCAACATCATCGCTGACGCGGTAGATTTGTACCGGGTGATGACCATGGCCTGGCAGCAGGTCAAGGATCGGATCAAGGTTTCGGATTTCTACCTGACCGGCTACAGTCTGGGGGCTTCCGAAGCGGCATTCGTTTCCTACCTGGACGAACAAAAGCGCGTTTTCAATTTCAAAAAAGTCCTGATGATCAACCCGGCGGTGAGCCTTTACAGCTCGGCCAAAATCCTGGACCAAATGCTGCTGGCCGCGCTGCCCGGCGGTCTGAAAGACTTCAACGATTGGCTCAACCGCGTTCTCGGCCGGTTCGGCGAGTTCTACAAAGAGATGGGGTACATCGACCTCAGCCACGACTGGCTTTACGATGTTTACAAGACCAACTTCAAGACCCAAGCTCCCAAGCGGGAAAATCTGGCCACCATGATCGGCTTCGCGTTCCGGATCTCATCCGACAACATGATTTTCACCTCCGATGTGATGACCAACGCCGGCCTGATCGTCCCTAAAAACCTCGTGCTGGGAAGTGCGGATTCACTTTACGAATACTTCAGGGCCACCAGCACAACGACTTTCGTCGACTATTTCGACGACCTTCTCTTTCCCTATTATAAAGCCAAGCACCCGGAACTTTCCCAGGAGAGGGCGATCGATATCGACAGCTTGCACTTTATCGAAACCTATCTGCGGAACAGTCCCAAGATCGGCCTGATGGACAATCAAGACGACCTGATCCTGACGTCCGAGGACCTGGCCTTCTTGAAAGACGTCTTCGGTTCCCGCGCGAAGATTTACCCGTACGGCGGCCACTGCGGCAACATGAGTTACACGGAAAATGTCGCGTATATGCTCAATTTCTTCAAGAATTGAAAGGATAATATCTATGAAGCGCGCAATCAACCTGACGCTGCTCATTTTACTGGTCTTTATGGCCGGCTGTGCAACTGCGCCCGTGCAAAAGGAACCCATCATACCCGCCAAGATCACCGTCCCGGAAAACGAAGTACCCGAAAAACAGCAGGCATTCTACGCCTACGACCCCTGGGAGCCGATGAACCGCCGGATTTACAACTTCAACGCCGTCTTCGACGAATACGTCTTTCTGCCGGTCGTGAGGGCATATGAATTCATCCTGCCGAAATTCGCGCAGACCGGGGTCAGCAATTTTTTCAACAACCTCTGGGAGATCAGCAACCTGACGAACTCGCTCCTGCAGTTCAAGGGCCTTAAAGTCATGCAACACCTGTCGGCCGGATCTTGATCAACACGACCGTCGGTATCGGGGGGCTCATCGACGTGGCCACCGATGTTGAAGGAATCAAACGTGAGAACGAGGATTTCGGCCAGACGCTGGGGTTTTACGGTTTAGGCCCCGGTCCCTATCTGGTGCTGCCCATATTGGGGCCGTCCGACGTGCGGGACACCAGCGGCCTGGTGGTGGACACAGTTGTTTACACCGTTATGCTGGACGCACTCATCAACCAACTTGACATGGACGACACCGATGAGAACATCCTGAAATACAGCCTCTCGGGTCTTTACGCGATCGACAAACGGCACAAAGAATCGTTCCGCTATTTCATGACCGGCTCTCCCTTTGAATACACGATGGTGCGTAAAGTGTACCTGGTACAACGAAAATTTTTAATCGAAAATTAAAGATTAAATGTTTGGCATAGTGCCGCCGCCGGTGAGTGTGTTTTCTATAAGATGCCGGCATCGGCCTGAGCCGATCGGCTGAAATTGATGCCGGCTAAATTCTGGTGAGATGACCGTTTTGAATTTGGATCATTGGCTATTGGAATTTGTTTGGAATTTCGTGCTTCGAGATTCGGATATTATATGGATGAAGGTCTTCAATGAACCCTGGTTTCCCCCTGTGCCCAGCAAAAAATATGGGACACGCTGAGGTTCAAAGGGGGGGCATTAAATTTGTTTTGACCCCAGTTCGCATTTCGTTAGCGACATAAACTTCGTATTATTTCACCTGCCTGTCTCCGAAATTTTCCGTTAAATTGGTATTTTTAATTGCGCGCCATGTCAAGGGCAATCAGCAATTGGACACTTTTAGGCCTATGAGGAATTTGATGAAAGAAATTTCTGTTAGATGGTTTGGTTATCTGTTTGCTTTGCATTTATCTTGCGTTGATTTAAGTTAAGTTTAGGAGTATTCAATAAAGCCGGAGACTTAAATGCGTCTTCATCAAATCAGAAGGTATGCTGAAACAATTGAAAAAAGGCTACCCTTATCGATGAGCTGACGGCCTCAATAAACCCAAGAAAAAAGGAGGCGACATGATCGACACCAGGCTCCGGCACACGGGATGGCGGTTGACGCAATTCATTTGTTTAGGGCTGCTTTTCAGCGGGCTTTTCGCACCCGGCCGGGCATGGCCGCGGTCGTTGGAGGAAATCCGCAAGACCAATGAACTGAGAATATGCGTGGCCGGATCAAGCTATGAGCTTTACACCGCCATGGCGTTGGCCTTTGCCGAACACCTGGGGGTTTCTCCCAGGGTGAAGCGGCTGGACAGCTGGGACCAGCAGTTCCAAAACGACAAGGGCGTAACGGACAAGGAGGCGGCCTACACACCGGCCCTGATGGAATCGGGTGATTGCGACCTCTACCCCAACGACCTGGTCAAAAACGACTGGCGCTTGAAAAAACTGGACTTTGCCATCCTGTACCGTACGCGCATGGTGGTGGTTGTCAACAAGGATAACCAGCCCGCCTATAAAAGTGTTGCCGACCTGGCCGGCAAAAACGCCGCCATTCAAAAAGGGACCAGCTATTACTCTTGGCTGGAGGCGCAGAATGCCGGACCGCTGGCATCCAGCCCCATTCAGATCCATTTCATGACCACCGACGAAAGCATGCAGGCAGTGAATGCCCAATCCGCGGATTTCACGATTATCGGCGCCGACGGCGCCCTGAATTGGACCCGCAACCGGGTGAAGAATGTGGTGGTGGCGTTTCCCGTCGGCGACACCACCGAAGTCGGCTGGGCCTTTCGTAAAAAAGACAAGGACCTGCAGGCGGCTGTTGGCCGTTTCTTTGATTCGCAGGCCGCGGTGGGGTCCCGGTTCGACGAGATCTGGCAAGAGAAGGTCGGCATCCCTTTGAGCGAATTCAACGTGTTCATCACTGGTATTTTACAGGAATAACCCCTTATGCGATCCATCCGAACCCGATTGGTCCTGCTGAGCGCCGGATTGATTCTAGTGGTCACCGCAATTTTGACCGGTGTCATCGCGATGAATGCTTCCAGGGTTCTGCGTTCGACTCTGGAAAAAGCGTTGTCGCAACAAATCAGGCAGGGCAGCGATCTTTTTCTGAACTTTCTGAAATGGCAGACCCTGAACCTGGAGGTGTGGGAGAGCCAGCCGTTTGTCAAGGTGTTTTTCAAGAGCCCGGCCCTGGCCGTCCTGTCACGTTCGGGACTAGGAAGGCTACCTGAGCCGGGCCTGCGAGAAGGCGCCCTGGATCGCCGACATCCTTCTGGTGGATCATGGCACCGTGCTCTACGATCACGCCTTCCCCCGCGCGCCGTCTGCCCGGCAGTCCGGCCAGGGGGAGGTGTTTTGGACCCAATTGTTCAAGGGCCGGCCGTTTCTGATGAACCTGGGCCAGCTTCATCCGGACCAGGACCGTTGGGTGCTGGTGCTCAGCCGCCCGTTTTCTGACGAAGGCAAGGCCGAGCCGGGTCGGTTCATCGCCCTTTTCCTGGACCTGGCTCAGGTAAATAAGGCGCTTTTCATCGATTTGGCCATCGGCCACAAGGGGTTTCTGACTTTTGCCGGGCTTCTGCCCGATGACCGGATGGTGCTGCCGGATACCACCGCCCGGACCGATGTCGAGCGCGAATTCTTCACCGCGGCCGCAGCGTGGAACAGGCCCCGGGACATCGCGGAGGACCAGGGGATGATTCAGCTTAAAAGCACCACCCTGCCGGGCTTTCCGATCCTGCTGATCGGAGTGGCATCCCGCCGGGACTTTCAGCAGCCGGTGCGGGTGCTGGCCATAAATTCTCTGCTTATCGGCCTGGTCATCCTGGCCGTCGGGATTTTAGGGGCGGTGGTGTTCTCTAATAGGTTAACCGCACCGCTGGCGAGGCTCACGGCCATCATCAAAGGCATCACCGCCGGTGAGAAAGGGATGGATACGTCGCTGGAATCCAGCGATCTTTTGCAAAGAACCGACGAATTGGGGGTGCTGGCAGGTGCGTTTTGCACCATGCTGGCGGATATCCGTCGCCACACGGCTGAATTGGAAGAAAAGGTTGCCCTGCGGACGGCAGACCTCCAGCAGAGCAACACCCGGATGGCCGCGGAAATCCAGGAGCGCCTGAAGGCCGAGGCGGAAGTCAATCGCGCAAGGGAGCTGGCCGAGGAAGCCACCCGGGCCAAGAGTGATTTTCTGGCGAATATGAGCCATGAAATCCGCACTCCCATGAATGCCATCCTTGGGATGGCGCATCTGGCCCTGCAAACCGATCTTACCGCCAAGCAATACGACTACGTAAAAAAAGTAGATATTTCCGCCAAATCCCTATTAGGTATCATAAACGACATTCTGGATTTCTCAAAGATCGAAGCCGGCAAAATGGACATGGAATCCGTGGACTTCCAATTGGAGGATACCCTCGACAACATTTCCACGCTGGTGGGTATCAAAACCCAGGAAAAGGGACTGGAACTGCTCTTTAAGACGGAGCCATCCGTTCCCCCGACCCTGGTCGGCGATCCCCTGCGGCTGGGACAGATTCTCATCAATTTATCCAACAATGCCGTCAAATTTACGGATTCAGGCGAGATTGTCGTTTCCACCGAATTGGTCAAAAAAGAAGAAGCTCAAGCAACCTTAAAATTCTCTGTCCGGGATACCGGTATCGGCATGACTGAAGCACAAGCTGCCAAACTGTTTCAACCATTTGCGCAAGCAGACTCCTCAACGACCCGCAAATATGGCGGCACCGGCTTGGGACTGACGATCAGCAAGCGGCTGGCAGAGATGATGGGCGGGGAAATTTGGGTGGAAAGCCACCCCGGTCAGGGCAGTACCTTCAGTTTTACCGCCAACTTCGGTCTGGGAAAAGAAAAGGCCGAAAAGCGTTTTAAGCTCTCGCCGGATTTGCGGGGCATGAAGGTATTGGTGGTGGATGACAACGCCACCGCAAGGGGCATTTTGCGGGAAATGCTGGAATCTTTTTCATTTGAGGTCACCCTGGCGGCCTCCGGTCGGGAGGCGTTGACGCAGTTGGAAACAGCATCCGAGAGCCGACCCTTCGAATTGGTGCTTATGGATTGGCAGATGCCGGGCATGGACGGAATTGAGGCATCCCGGCGCATTAAAAAGCATAAGGGGTTAAGCAAAATTCCGGCTATCGTTATGGTGACCGGCTACGGTCGCGAAGAGATCATGCAGCAAGTGGAAGCGGTGGGACTCGAGGGCTTTCTGCTTAAACCGGTCAGCACTTCGATGCTTTTTGATGCCACCATGCAAGCCTTTGGAGCAGCCGTGCCCGATATCGCACGGGTCGCCCAAAGAGAAGAACAGGCGAACGAAGCTTTTCAAAATATTCAGGGAGCGCGGTTGCTATTGGTAGAAGACAATGAAATCAACCAGCAGGTGGCGAAAGAGATCCTGGAAGGGGCCGGGCTGGTTGTGACCATAGCCAATAACGGTCTGGAAGCTGTCAATGCTGTCAAGGCAGGCAATTATGACGCTGTTCTGATGGATGTTCAGATGCCGGTAATGGATGGATACACAGCCACAAGGCAAATCCGGAAGTGGGAATCAGTCTCCGCTAAAGCGGATACTGATATGATGGAAACACGGAATATTAGCAGTGAAAATCCAGAATCTAAAAGAGGGCGCAATATCTCAAACCTCAGTCCTCAGTCCTCAGTCCTTCCGTCATCCAGCATCCAGTATCAAGTTCCTATCATAGCGATGACAGCGCATGCCATGGCCGGTGATGAGCAAAAAAGCATGGATGCCGGAATGAACGGCCATGTCACCAAACCCATTGATCCGGATCAGCTGTTTGCCGCTCTGCAGAAATGGATAAAACCGAGTGAGATAAGAGTCCAAGTCCAACAACCGGGAATTTCTGCCAAAGGACCCGAGAAGGTTCAGGCGATGCCGGATGAAGAGCAGCTGCCGGAATCTTTGCCGGGTTTTGATCTGGCGGCCGGTCTTGCGCGCTTGATGGGCAACAAGCGTCTTTACCGCAAGCTGCTGCTTGATTTTGGTGCCAACTACGGCGGGGTTGCCGGCGATATCCGCGAGGCATTGGCGGCCAGGAATTTTACTCAGGCCCACAGCCTGGTGCACAACTTGAAAGGTCTGGCCGGAAATCTGGCAGCCACAGACCTTCAGGCGGCGGCCGTAGCAATGGAAAAACTTGTTAAAGGGCAGGCTGCGGAGACCGCCTCTGATAAGGAACTGAACCAGAAATCAACAGAACTGGCAAGCACTCTCACGCAGGCTCTGGACGCGGTTCAAACCCTAAATTCCAGGGCTGAAAAGAAGACGATCGCGAGCACCGGAGACGAGATGTCATCTCTACCTTCCGAACTGGCTCAGAAGGCGGCCGATCGTATCAACGCGGCGGCTGAGATGGGAGATGTGATGCTGATTAAATCAATTGCGGATGATTTGAAGTCCGAATCGAATGCCGTGGCACCTTTCTGTAACAGAATAGTGCAATTAGCGGAGGATTTTGACTTTGATGGCATTCAAAAAATTATGCTTAAATTTGGAAGCTAAATCAAGCTTTTTGGTTCTTCTTCTATTGATTCCTACCGGCCAGTATTGACTATTTGTCACCGAATGTTGATTATAGGCTATCGTTTTATCTTATTCCCGTGATACCTCAGTAAGCAGAACACTTCCAAAAACTGACGATGTCCGTCTTTGAAGAAGAGGGACCGGCGGCCTTTGCAGCGCCGGTGCGCTTGCCTCCCGGCCAGGCGACACTGAGGGGGATGCTGCAGCACCTTCAGACCCGCAATATTCAACTGCTCAGCGTGGAATGCACCGGTGCCGGGCCCAAGAAAAGATGACTCCGGGGGCAAACCCTTCATGCTTGAGGAGACTGCAGCCCTTATCATGAAGGACGGGAAGAGCTGCATCATCATTTTAGCCAACCAGCGAAACGAAAGGAGCAGACCATGGAAAAAAAATGTCGAATATCAAAAAGCGGCGTTATCATGCAGCGGAAAACAGGTGAGACCATCAGGAAGGTGATGATGAAGTCGAAGATGACAATTGCCTTGATCGCGGTCATGGGGTTTCTTTTCACGCTGTCCGCGCAGGCGGCTGACAAGCCGAACATCATCCTGATCTTGTCCGATGACTTCGGTTACGGCGACTCGGCTCCTTACGGCGGCGGCCCGGGGCGCGGTATGCCCACGCCCAGCCTCGAACGGCTGGCGAATGAAGGCATGACCTTCTTCTCGTTTTATGCCCAGCCGAGCTGCACGCCGGGCCGGGCAGCGGTGCAGACCGGCCGCATCCCCAACCGGAGCGGCATGACCACCGTAGCCTTCCAGGGCCAGGGCGGAGGGCTGCCCGCGGCGGAGTGGACGCTGGCCTCGGTCTTGAAGCAGGCAGGCTACCAGACCTTCTTCACGGGCAAATGGCACCTGGGCGAGGCGGACTATGCGCTGCCAAATGCCCAGGGCTACGATGAGATGAAATACGTCGGACTCTACCACCTCAACGCCTATACGTACGGCGATCCGACCTGGTTTCCCGACATGGATCCAAAGCTTCGGGAGATGTTCAACAAGGTGACCAAGGGAGCCCTGTCGGGCAAGGCGGGCGAGAAGGCGAAGGAAGATTTCAAGATCAACGGTCAGTACGTGAACACACCCGACAAGGGGGTGGTCGGGATTCCGTTCTTTGACGAATACGTCGAGAAGGCATCCATCGAGTATCTCGACCAGGCCGTCAAATCCGCCAAGCCGTTCTTCATGAGTATCAACTTCATGAAGGTGCACCAGCCGAATATGCCTCACCCGGACTTCATCCACAAGTCCCTGTCCAAGAGCAAGTATGCGGACTCGCTGGTGGAAAATGATACGCGGATCGGCAGGATAGTGGACAAGGTCCGCGCACTCGGTTTGGATAAGAACACGTATGTTTTCTGGACCTCGGACAACGGCGCCTGGCAGGATGTCTACCCCGATGCCGGCTACACACCGTTTCGCGGCACCAAGGGAACCGTCCGGGAGGGCGGCAACCGTGTTCCGGCCATTGCCTGGGGACCGAATATCCAAGCCGGGTCGAGAAACTACGATATCCTCGGTGGCCTGGACTACATGGCCACCTTCGCGGCGCTTGCCGGCGTGAAGCTGCCGGAGAAGGACCGCGAGGGACAACCGATCATTTTCGACAGCTACGACATGTCGCCGGTCCTCTTCGGCACGGGTAGGTCGGCACGCACCACCTGGTTTTATTTCACCGAAGACGAACTGACCCCCGGCGCGGCCCGGGTCGGCAACTACAAGGCGGTGTTCAACCTGCGGGGCGACGACGGCCAGACAACCGGCGGCTTAGCGGTCGACTCTAACCTCGGCTGGAAGGGAGCGCAGAAGTATGTCGCAACGGTTCCTCAGATCTTCGACCTCTGGCAGGATCCGCAGGAGCGCTACGACTTATTTATGACCAACTTCACGGAGCGAACGTGGATCATGGTGCCGATCAGCGAAGCCATCAAGGACCTGATGAAGACCTACGTCCAATATCCGCCGCGCAAGATGCAAAGCCTGACGTACACCGGCCCCATTACAATCTCGAACTATCAGAAGTTCCAGTGGGTCCGGGAACAGTTAGGCAAGGAGGGTATCAGCCTTCCGCTGCCGACCGGCAACTAGGGAACGATCCCGTCTTGGGGAGCGGGGCGGCCCATGAGGCCGCTCCCTAATATATTAATGGCAGCGAATTCTAAAAAAGGTAAACGCAATGAAACGTAGGCTACTGAAATCAACGATAGCCGCCGTCGTATTGATGGCGCTGAACGCCGGCTTCGCCTATGCCGCCAACGTCCTGCCCTCGTGGTACGATGGGCCAGCCAAGAAAGCCATCGTCGAATTTGTTGGAAAGGTGACCCGGCAAGGCTCGCCGGATTTCGTGCCGCCCACGGAGCGTATCGCCACCTTCGACAACGACGGCACCCTCTGGGCGGAGCAGCCCATGTACTTCCAGATGTTGTTTGCGCTCGACCGTGTGAAGGCGCTTGCACCTCGGCATCCCGAATGGAAAGCGCAGGAGCCTTTTGCCTCGCTGCTCAAGGGCGACGTGAAAGGCGCACTTGCCGGCGGCGAACACGCGACACTTGAGATCGTGATGGCGACCCAGACCGGCATGACCACGACGGAGTTCGAGACCATCGTGAAGAATTGGATTGCCACCGCAACGCATCCCACCACTAAACGGCCCCTCACCGAGATGGTCTATCAGCCGATGCTCGAATTGGTGGCCTACCTGCGCGCCAACGCCTTCAAGACCTTTATCGTCTCAGGCGGCGGCATCGAGTTCATGCGGCCATGGACAGAGAGCGTGTATGGCATCCCGCCCGAGCAGGTTGTTGGCAGCAGCATCAAAACGAAGTATGAGATGCGCGGGGGCCAGCCGGTTCTGGTTCGCCTGCCGGAGATAAACTTCATCGACGACAAGGCCGGCAAACCCGTCGGCATCAACTCCCACATCGGCCGGCGGCCAATTGCCGCGTTCGGCAACTCGAACGGCGACCAACAGATGCTGGAGTGGACCCAGGACGGCGGCGGTGCGCGGTTAATGATGCTGGTGCATCACGACGACGCCGGTCGCGAATGGGAGTACGGAGCGGATTCGAAGATCGGTACTTTCAGCGACGCACTTATGGCCGAGGCGAAGAAGAACGGCTGGACCGTGATCAGTATGAAAAATGACTGGAGGCGCATCTTCGGGTTCGAGCCCCAGCGCCCGTGAGGTGGGATCTCCAGGCTGAAGCGGCCTTTACCGGAGCCGGCTGTTTACAACCAAGAGCTCTGAATCATTTTTATATATCCAAGGAGGAATCATGTACATAGTCACCAGAATTTGGGAAACGAAGCCGATGGAAGCGCGCCGCGCCGCCACTTTGGCGGCCTTGATTGGCGAGGTGTACGAGAAGGCAGGGCAACGATCATCGGTTCAAGTATCGTTTAACGGTGGGACCTTGCCCGGCGAGACAAACCGCGTCTACATGCGCTGGATCACTGACAAAATCGAATCACCCTATCGCGGCGGTAACGAAATACCGGAAGAAGCTCGCGAATTGGGGGTGAAAATGCGGGAAATCACGGTTCGAAGCTGGATTGAGTTCGAAGAGCTTCTGACAGAGGACAAACGCCAGCAATGACTCTCTTGCCCGTTCGTTTAGCTCCAGAAAAATTCTGAGTTGCCAAGGTAGCATTGGAATTTTTTAAGAATAAAACGTCGACATGCCCCCCACGCTTCAGAACCAAATATTAAAACTCGATATCGATTTCGGGGTATACATGGTCGGCCGCTGGGAACGTACCCTGGTGATGCTGGATTCAGGTGACTTTTCCAGGAGGTTGGTGGATGCCGGCCGGAAGGATTAGGGGTGCCTCAATTCGCGGTGACTTTAAACATGTTGGTTTGAATACCTTAGGATTTCATAATCCAAGTATTATTAACCTGGCACATCACAAATCCAGCCATCAAGCGATATCCGACAAGAGATGACAAGAGATGAAATCATAACAAACACTCGCTTTGTAGATCTCCCTATGTGTGAAATCCGTTGTATTCCAGCTTTAAGACCTCCAGCGGCTGCGTTAGCAGAGGTCGAATAAATACCGTCACCCGCTGGCGACCTTGAAGAGTTTATGCGTGTAGGACTCGCGCAGGGCCCGGTGAACAGTCGGCGGAAAGGGATGGGGAACTGGTTTGCGGTTGGTATCCCGCCGCACCCACACTACAGTCTGTTCGCCGGCGGCCAATTTCAGATGACGGCCGTCCGGCAATATCTTGAAGTAGTCGAAATGCAGCGTCGCCCGCGATGTTTGCAGCGTCTTCAATGACATGCGGATTTCGATGCGGTCAAAAGGCATTCCCTCCCGCAGGTGGTCGATCCGGCAATTCAAACATATCAGCTCACCAGCCTCACCCGTCCCCTGAAAACATTCGGGAACTAAGCTATAGAAATAATGGTCCCGAGCCCTGCCCTGCCAGGCGTAATAGTTCGCATAATAAATGTTGCCGACGATGTTGCCATCTTCGAGCGAGGTGTCGATGTGTTGGGTATAAAGTACAGGCTCAATCACCGGTCCGACAGGAGCAATGTACAGATAGTTTTCATCATTGCATTCGTATAAATTGCGCAACGGTTCATGAATCCTGTCCGGTACATAGGGGTCATGATTTCTCGACAGCATATCATCCATAAAAGCAGCATAGTAGTCGGGATAAGGTTCTACCTTGGCAACACCGTGGTCGAGGATTCTGACCCATGTAGTCTTTTGGTCCAACCAGGCCAGACGTTCATACGCACCTCCAGGAAGTAATCTTCTAAAATCATATGTTAATTCAGTCGTAGAATTCTGAGGACCTTCATTCCCAGACACCCACAGCCAGACTTCGATCAGATCGTGAGTCTTAGCTTCCCCCAGGATCTTCAAATCGGCAAAATTAGTTACACCACCCCATTTGCCGCTTTCAAATTGTTCTGACAATCTTTCCAAAACAGGCCAGGCCGAGGCTTCACGAACCATCCCGGCCCAGAAAAAATAATGGCTAAAGTAAACATGGCGGCTAAGTTGTCCGGCCGGTTGGAATGTTACCGGAAAGCGATGAATAAATACATCCTGTCCCTCGGGACCGGCTTTAATGAGTTTATAATGGTGCCGGTCAAACAGATCCTCAAAGCCCGGATAGTTGACTTCAGGTTCATCTTCTAACGCTAAGAGGGTGTTGGAATTCTCAGCGCTCAATGCAAACACTCGTTTGTTGCCTCTCGTTAGTAAGGTTAGAAATGCTATTATTTTACAGTTCCCTTCATCTGAGCTGCAACTAAAAAGCCATCCGTTTTCTATTCTCTTTTCAATGCTCATAAATTTGATGTTCCGGATCCCCAATTTTTGAATAACTTCCCTTGCAGCCCAGAGCGCAGTCCCGAGCACATCCATAGCGTCTGCACCTATTTGTTCGTCGATCAGCGGTCCGCAGACAGGGCCCAAAAGCGTCCTCCCATTGCTCAGTAGACCGATTAGTCACTGGAGCAATATCACAGCCGATCGGTCCGTCGGCCGCTACGGCGATGCAGTAACGGTGGTCATGGGCCAGTGAGATCTCCAATGTCTCATTCGCTAAAGCAGCAACAGGTTTGCCCGATGGCTGCCAGATTATCTCAACCGGTGCTTCCTCTTGTTGACCGCGCCCGCTTGCGTTTCGGACTGCCTTTTCAATCAGCGGCCACTCGAGTTCCCGTCTCGCCTCCCGGGGCAATTCATGAATACCCGGCCGGAAACCCACGTAGACCTCCGTGAGTTTCAATTTAAAATCGGACGCAATCCGGGTAAGATGCTTCCGAAGTTCGGCCGTGTCATGATCATCCGGCCGCAGAAAATCCGCCACCGTTGGATAATCCGGGTGATGCTGCAAAATTCTTAACCGGTACCCCTCCATTTCCTCGATCAACCCGCCGGTGTCATCAATCAGTTTCACGTCGGTATGAACATCCTGATCTTTTTGAGCAACCAAACTGGTTTGAATATGCAAACGGTGCGACTTGGAAGGTGGTTGGCTGGATTGATAAATGTCCCATCGTTTAACGGAGACCGGCAGCGATGTATCCTGTGGGATCAACAGGGCTGCAGACTGCAACAGCGCATCCCGCTGGAATGGATCACCCAGCATCAGCCTGCGCTTTTCGGGATTCGCAAACGACAGCTCGCCCGGATCCGCATCAGCGGCGGTTGTGCTCAACAGAACGGTTCCGGATCGATCCCTCAGGCGTTCGAGCTGATACACCCGATCGATCCGCTGAAAGCGCGGCCCCTGAAACAGCAGGCGGTGTCGATAAAGGTCTGCCGGCAAAATATCCAGGCACTCCTGTCGGCTGCCAACCAAATGGACGGCAGAATTTTCAGTTTGCACCCATCACGAAGGTGGCTGAAAAATGATCCGATTTCATACCCGCGCCGGGTTTGAATATGCCGGCTTTGATGCTGCTGGGATCTTCTTTTGCCAGGCGCTCCTGTATCCGGGCATAAACGACGATATCCGCACCATCCTCCGGGTCAACGGTGATGGGCCGCTGCATTTGGAGATCCTCCACGCTTATGCTGCGAAATTTCGTTAAACCGGTAACATGGGCGACCACCTGGGCCATCGCTTCCAGGCCGAATACCGTCGGAAACAAATAGGAGCCGTTAAAGCAGTGGTCTTTGAGATAAAGATCCTGCGCATGCGACAGGTGGACTGCGAAAGCGGATTCGACCCCGGGAGTATGGTGGATCAACCGGTCCAGGAACCGTGCGCCGTCAAGGGGTTGCGTGGGCTGCATCGGCAGGGTATCCAAGGGCGCCATGCGGGCCGAAATGACCACCTGATGGGTGCCGGGATCATGGCGGAACAGGCGCACAAAGCGTCGAATACCCTCTTCATTTGGAATCGCATCAATCCCCTTTCTCTTCAGGGCCGAGACACTGCCCAGTTTCGCCCCCATGCCTGTATCGCGCCAGACGCTGTAGGCAACTGAGAGCGTCCGCGTTTGCGGGTGATCGGCTCCAAAATGGCGCAGAATAAGGTCCAGGGCTTCGTTGGAGAAAGCATACCAGCTGTTGCCCGGCATTCCGGAAACGCCGATTACCGAGGTCAGGCCGACAATTAGCTTGGGCGGATTCTGCTTCAACTCGGCTAGGATGTTTTGCGCGCCGATAACCTTGGGAGAGACTTCGCGGAGCGCGTCCCCGGGTGCCACCTGGGCGATGCGCCGCGGCAGGTTGAGACCGGCCCCGTGAATGACGCCGGTGATTGGCCCCATATCCCGGCGGATTTGCTTCAGGGTCTCATGCAGCGCATCTTTTTCACAAACATCGCAACTGTAGTAGCGTGCTTCAAGGCCAAGGCCCTCAAAGCGCTCCAGCACACCGGCACTGTTGCCCCCGTCCAAATCATCCTTTTTGAGCCCGCTCCGCGGTGTGCGCCCGATCAGCGCCATGCGGGCTCCGGTGTTGCGCGCCACGGCCAGAGCGCATTCGGATGTAATTCCTTTGGCGCCTCCTGTGACAAGGATGACGTCGTTCGTCGACCACGGAATATTATCTGAACAATAATAGACTGGCTGCAATAGATTTACCCGGGCCGTGCGTCGTGTGAGCTTCCGGTCGTAGCCGACCTCGGCAAATTTTGTGGGATCCTGCATCTCCTGGATGGCCTTTTCGGCGATCTCTTTTTCGGCTATCTTCGAATCGAAATCAATCACACGGACCTTCAAATCCCGCCGCTCGAGATGCACGCTCTTAGCCAGCGCTGAGGTGCAGCACTGGTGGAGGTCGGCGGCATCGGAGCCGGTTCCGAAAACCCCCCCGCCGAACTGGATAAAAGCCAGACAGGCGTGACGGCGGCGGCCACTGGAGGCCGGCGATGGAAGAGCCGCACAGGCCAACCGGCCAATAATGGACTTCATGTCATCCTCGGCTGGCGGGTCTTCCCGGCTCGAACGCGGCAACACCACAATAAAATGTGAAAATTTGCCAAAACCATGGGAGAAGTCAATGGATGTGTCTGGATCATAGGCAATTCGAAAGACCCCGGCGCCTCTTTCGACCAACTGATCGCCAAGCGCCTGGCAGATGTCGTCTTGCGAATCAGGACTTAAAATCAGGACATTGGCTTTGGACCATTTGTCCTCGGTGCGTTTTCCAAAACCGGCCGGCAGCGGGGCTGGATCCGTCTCAACCAGGCTGACTTTGAATTCCCTGACCCAGGAGTGCGGCAGAGCGGCAACGGCCGCATCTACCGCCAAGCTATCGGTATTGGCAACGCGGGCAATAATAGCGGCGATCTGATTTAAACCGAGATTTATCAAGGGAGGAAGATCAATATTAAGATTCAGATGAAATTGATTGGATACCGCCTGCAACAGGTCCTCCATTTGCTCGACACCCAGTCCGAATTGGGAGCCCACCGGCGCATCAGCCGATATTTCCGCCTCGGGGATACCGGTAAACCAAGCAACCTGTTGCACGAGTGCCTGCAATCCATCCCGATGGTCGAACCGGCTGGGTTCGATGCCGCCCTCTTCAAGTCCTTCACGCAGACGACCGAACAAATCGATAATTTCCTGGATCGATGCATTAGCCAGTTCTGCCGGATCGACCTGTCCTGCAAGCCCCAAATTCTGTGCGTAGCCGGCGATGATATCCCCGGATTTGATGGAATCCAGATTCAAGTCATCCAAAAGCCGCAGATCCGGGGTCAGGGTTTCCCTGGGAAAACCGGTGGCTTTTACAACCATGCTGTAGAAATGTTCGCCTCCGTGGGATTTTGTCAGAACCGCTTTTTCCTTAGGGGATATTTCGGTCTCAGTTCGGATTTCGGGGCTGCTTTCCGGATTGTCGGGGCAGATTTCGACCAGGCTGTGCTTGAGATCGGCTTTGATGACCTCGGCCAGAAAGGCACCCCGCCTGTTCAAATAGTCGCCGAGAGCATCGGGGGAAAGACCGGCCAGATCCGACAGTAGTGATTCCGCAACTGCCGGGGTGGGTATATGTGCAGCGGGAAGATCCTCGATTTGGCCGGTAAGCGGTTTTTCGCAGGGGTTTGTAATAAAAGATTTATTGCCGGCCGGAATAAAGGGGTGCATCAGCCGATTCGCATACAATTTGCCCCAGTTGATTTCCGTGCCGCTAACAAAGAGCCTTGCCAGCAGCTGGTTTAAATCCAGGGTTTGAGATGGCGATGACTCCACCGGCATACAAAAGGGATGATCGTGGTTGGATCCGTGATTCACCAGGCCGCTCAAAACCCGGCCGGGTCCGACTTCTATCAGGATGTCACTGACTTCGGCGATTGATTCAGCCATTGCGCTAAATTGGACCTGAGCCGTGATCTGATGAATAAAGTGCCCCGGCAAATCGTGTCCTGTAAAAACCTCCCCTCCATCCAATCCGCTGAATACACGTATTTTAGGCTTGACAAGTTCGGGCGGCAGCGTGATGGTTTTGACCATTTTGTCAGCGGCGGGAGCCATCAGCCGGCTATGAAAAGCATTCGAGACCGGCAATAAACGTGTCGAAATATTCTCAGCACGCGCTAATTGCCGCATCTGATCGATGGCCGCAACCTCACCGGAGACCACCATATGATCGAATGCATTGATATTGGCCAGTGCAGCATAGCCTTCGGTTAAGCGTTCGAGCAAGGCGTCTACCTGTCCTCGGCTGCATTTCAGGCTCAGCATCGCGCCCGATTGGGGCAGGGTCATGGCCTGTCCCCGCATGAAAGCGAAGCGCAGCAGCGTGTTTTCATCGAAAGCACCGGCCGCGTAAAATGCAGTAGCCTCACCGAGACTATGGCCGCCGACTGCCGCCGGCACAACGCCGAGATCCAAAAGGAACCGGTGCCAGAGAATCGAGGCGAGGCAGATGGCCGGCTGTGCATTTGCTGTCAGAGGATAGCGTTCGATACCAGGCGTCCAATTGACTGGCGTTTTTTGCGCGGTCAAGCGGCGGATAGATGATCCGGCTGAGGGGCTCGGTCTGAAGTTCTTCGCACAGATTATCGGCAGTTTGCAGAATATCCCGGGCCCACTGAAATCGCTCGACCAGAAGTTCGGGCCATACCCAATTGTTGTGATCCCTGGCCGGGAAACAGGAACCCGATACGCGGCGGCGCCGCCGGGTGTCCGAGCCAAATGCCCTCAGTCTCGAATTCCGCTGCAGATGCCCGGAATCGAGGCTTGAATGACTCTAGCATCGATCGAAGCTTTTGCAGCTTACGATGGAGGTCAGTCAGGATGTCCGGCCATAAAAGCCGCCCGCAGTCAGGTGTTGCGGATTCACCTTATTTGCCAGATGGGCTGCAAAATCAGTCATTTCGGCTAAACTGATGCCGTTGGTGATTTCGGATGTTTCGCGGCAGATTGCAGCCAATTTCGAGTAGTCCGATCCGCTCGAGGACGAACAACTCCTCGACCTGGTCGGACGCCATCAAGGCCCGCTCATCGATAGCTGGTTCGAGACGGCTTGCAGGCGGATCTGCGGATGCGATGGTGAGATGGCAATTGATGCCGCCAAAACCCATGGCCGAAATTCCGGCCTTCAACTTCTCAGCCGGTGCATGCCGTTCGCCGTGTTGGATGGGGTAAACGCCTCGGGCCGCTTTTTCAAATGCCGGATTGGGATAGCGACACGCTGCCGTCGGCGGGCAGATACGGCGATTGACCCCTATGACCGCCTTGATGAATCCGCCCACTCCACTGGCTGCTTTGGTATGACCCAGGATAGACTTCAGTGATGAAATTCCGCAATATCGCAGGGATGGATCGCGTAACGGTTGGCCATTCATGGCAGCTGCAATAGCCTCCAACTCGATGCGATCGCCGACAGCCGTCCCGGTGCCATGGCCTTCTATAAAGTTGACATCATGGATGCCATAGGCGGCCTTTGCATATGCTCTTTCAATGGCAAGCTTCTGGCCCGAGACGCTTGGCGCAGTCAGGGCGGCATTGCCGCCGTCCGAGGATATGCCCCAGCCATGCAGGACGGCATAAATGTAGTTGCCATCTTTCAGGGCGTCTTCATGGCGCTTCAACACCACAAAGCCGCATCCTTCACCCGGTATAAACCCGTTGCCCCGGCGGTCGTAAACGGTCATATCCCCGGGTGTCAGCGCAAGGGTTTTGGAAAATCCGATCAGCTCGAATGGATCCAAACTAATATCGACACCACCCGCCAGAGCCAGATCCAGTTCTCCATTCGCCAGTCCAGCAGCAGCCGTTGCGATGGCCAGCAGCGATGAGGAGCAGGCCCCATCGACCGTATATCCGCCGCCGTCGGCATTCAAGTAATTGCAGATACGGCCGGCAATGGTATTTGAAAGGCCGCCGGCAAGCGTATCTTCATTGACGGCCGGAAATACCGATTTGTAGTGTTGTTCCAGCACCTCTTCCAATCGGTGCATTTCCCCGGCGGGCATTTTGCATTGTTGCGCGGCCGCCAGGAAAACTTTGCGAATGATAGGGCCACCTAGCCCGCAAACTGTTGGAACGGGTTTGCTCACCCGTGAGGGTGTTGCCGACGATTACCCCCGTGCGCCGGCCGGGAAAATCGTCGGCATTGAATCCGGCGTCCGCGATGGCCTGCAGCGCAGTGTCAAGGGCGAGCCAATGGACGATGTCCGTTGCTTCGTAGGTTGATTTGGGTATGCGGTGGGCCGACCAGTCAAATTCGAATCCGTCGATGACCGCAGCCTGCCGGGCATAGGATTTGTCCGGGGTTTTGACGTCTTCGTGATAATAGTCGGCTAATGGCATGCGACAATCGGGCATCCGTCTGAATTGACGCCGGCGACCGAGCACGTTTTCCCACAATTGCCGCGGGGAGGAAGATCCCGGATAGCGGCAACCCATACCGATCACGGCGATGGGGATCGAAAACCGTTTTCTGTTCAATTGAGTCCCTTCCTTACCCATGCTCTCAAGGCCACTCCAATTTGGGGTGGTTCACTTCATTAAGTAACAAATATTGCGATATGCAATGCGCTGACTTGTGTTTGTCGCGCCCGAATGCATCGTAAGGCTGGAAACGCGGAAAGTTCTAAAGAATTTCACCATTTTACCGATAATAAACCTGAATTGCTACTAACATGGAGGCAATAAAGAATCAAGTCCTAACAGAATAAATATTAAAAAAATCAGATAGTTAATAAATTTTATTTTTCAAATGAATTTTCAAAGGCCTCTTAATTCAAAAAACAAACTGATTTGGCTTCAGTTTGTATATTTTAAAGGAAGATTTACCTTTTGCCATTCATATTTGCTAATAATTAGCCGGACTATATTTCTGTTTTCGAGGGAATCCCGACAGTAAATGAATCCAATATGTCTCAAAGATATTTTACTTTCCGGAAATCACCGGACATCCACTGCCGTTAAGCTCAAGATCAATCCACTTACACTTTCCTTCCGTGAAGAACAGGCTGGTCTCGAGAAGCTTTTCTCCTCCAATTATTTTAGTACGAATCTCAAGCATTCAAGACTGTGTCATCTTTTTGCCATATTCTTTTATGGTATCAGCGGGATTCTGGAATTGGTATTATTTCCAGATTCTAAAGGGGTGGTTTGGACAATCCGCTACGGTATCGTCATCCCCATATTTATCACAGGTCTGCTGTTTTCCTTTTCGACCTATTACGCTAAATTCTGGCAATTAATTCATGGGATTTACATTATGGCAACCGGTATCGGTTTTTTAGCGATGATTATTTTTGGACCGAAACCCGCAGTTTTTTCATACTATGTTGGCATCATCATGAGCATGTTTTTCGGTTATACGTTTATTCGCGAGCGCTTTATTTTTGCCTCCACATCAGGTTGCCTGCTTCTGATCTCCTACTTATTAGCCTCAATATATGTAATCGGTACGCCGTTTAACATCCTATTTCACGACACCTTATATCTGAGCTGTGCGAATCTGCTGGGAATGATGATCTGCTATTTCATGGAGTACTCCGCCCGAAGAGATTTTTACCTAGTGAATCTATATCAGGAAGAAAGAGAGAAGGTTAACGTTGCAAACCAAGAACTGGAGCGCCGAGTCAGGGATCGCACCAATGAACTGTGGCAAACCAATAGCAATCTGAGACAGGAAATCATCGAGCGCCAGCGTGCTGAAAGCGCCCTGCGGGAGTCTGAAGAAAAATATCGTTTGCTGATCGACAATGCGGACACGGCAATTTTTATCGCTCAGGACGGGGTTATCAAATTTCCAAACCCGAAAACCATGGAGTTAACCGGCTATATCGCGCAGGAATTGGCCACCAAACCCTTTTCCAATCTCATTCATCACAATGACCGGGACCTGGTCATGGAACGGCACCGGGCTAGGCTGGCGGGAGAAGATCTGCCCGGCAGCTATGAATTCAGGTTTTTAAACAAGGATGGTCGGGAACTGTGGGGCCATCTCAACACAGCCGTGATATCCTGGGAAAGACGCCCGGCAACTCTGAATTTTTTGCGTGATGTCACATCCCAGAAGATTTTGGAAAACAAGTTGAGACAGGCCCAAAAATTGGAAGCCATCGGCACGGTGGCCGGGGGTGTCGCCCATGACCTGAATAACATTTTATCGGGTGTTGTCAGTTACCCGGAACTTCTGCTGCTGGATTTGCCTGCTGACAGCCCCTTGAGAGCGCCTATCGAAACCATTCAGGAAACTGGGAAAAAAGCCGCCGCCATTGTGCAGGACATGCTGACGCTGGCCAGACGGGGCGTAGAAGTTTCCGAGGTTATAAATTTGAACCAGATTGTCGCTGACTATCTGAGCAGTCCGGAGTATGAAAAGCTATGCTCCTATCATGAGCAGATGTCAGTTGAAATGGATATGGATCCGAATTTGCATAACATATCAGGGTCCCCCATTCATATTTTAAAAACCATCATGAATCTAGTTTCGAACGCCGCCGAAGCCATGCCGGAAGGCGGAACTATCCAAATCTCAACCAAAAACTGCAATATCGCCGGATCTCATAAAGAAATAGAGAAAATTGCGCCGGGTGAATACGCCACCCTGTCCATCGTCGACAGCGGGACAGGAATCTCGGCGCAGGATCTGGACCGGATATTTGAACCTTTCTTCACCAAGAAGAAGATGGGCCGGAGCGGAACCGGTTTGGGAATGGCCGTGGTATGGGGAACGGTCCATGACCATAATGGCCATATCGAAGTTCAAACGACGGAGGGCAAAGGTACGGCCTTCACCCTTTACTTTCCCACCACCAGTGAACCGTCGCTGCAAGATAAACCGAAGCCGTCCCTAAATGATTTGAAAGGCCATGGAGAGTCAATCCTTGTCGTCGACGATGTCCGGGAACAAAGAGAGATTGCCTCCAAGATATTAAAAAAATTGGGATATATGGTGACAACCGCTGCGAGCGGCGAGGATGCCGTTCAATATCTGAAAGAGAAATCCGCCGATCTGCTGATTCTGGATATGATTATGAGTCCGGGGATTGACGGACTTGAGACTTATCAACGCGCACTGGAGATACGGTCAGATCAGAAGGCAATTATCGCCAGCGGTTTTTCGGAAACGGAGCGTGTCAAAGAGGCTCAGCTTTTAGGGGCAACGAAATATGTAAAAAAGCCATATTCAATCGAAAAAATCGGTGAAGCAGTGAAAGCGGAGCTGCACGGCGGCAGAACCAACAGCCGGATTAAAACCAGATCAGTTGAGCATTAGATGAAAAACCCTGGGATGCCAACGCAAAATCTTCCATTATTCTTGACAGGTATGATCGATTCTCATATGCTTTCATACGGTTTTATCTGGACTATTATGGTTTTAAAATAGGAGATTAAGAAAAGAAATGACCACAGAAGAACGCGGGGTAGGCGTGGACGATGTAGCCGTCCACCTCGGGGTGGCCAAGGACCCGGTGTATAGATGAATCGAGCAACGGAAGCTTCCTGCTCACCGAGTGGGATGACTCTTTCGTTTCAAGTTATCCGAAATAGACGAGTGGGTGCGCCAAGACAACGAGCGGGAGCAGTCCCCAAATTTCGTCAAAAGCCGACCCTCCTCGAAAACAGATGCAAATCAATCAACAACAAAAACACGCTCACGTAAGATAGGCTGGAATGAGTAGCAATCTGCTCACATCTCAGATAGGGCAGCGGATATTGCTCCGTGGGCACTTTGATGTTCTCGTGGCCCTGGAAGATGCGCGACCGCTCGGCTCTGATGATTCGGCAGGCTTTGAGTGCCGTGTTTATCTTTCTGACGGTTCATTGGAAGAAGCTGTTATTTCCGGGAAAGGGTGGCGGCACGGTTCTATCAGGAGTATCTCCCCAATGCAGTAGCTCCCGATATCCTGGCAACCAATGACCGATCTTACGAAGAAAAGCTGGCCTCTTGTCGAATGATCGCCTCAGTGGACGATCCTACGCCAACGATTCTGGGCGTGCTGGTCCTGGGTGTGTCGTCGCGGGATTGGATTCCCGGCGCTTACATCCAATTCCTTAAAGGCGGTGTCGGAAAAACATCCCTCGTGTATCACCTGGCTTGGATGTTTTCTGAACTCGGCCATACAGTTGTGGCCGTTGATCTGGACGCTCAGGCCAATTTGACCGCAGCCTATCTCGATGAAGACGAGCTTGAGCGGCTGTGGGAAAATGAAAAAACTCCAACGACGATTTATCGGGCCATAGAACCGCTGACTCGGGTGGGGGATATATTAGAGCCCTATGTCGAAAAGGTGACGCAAGGTCTGTATTTAATTCCCGGGGATGTGGCCTTGGCTTCATTCGAGGACACCTTATCCGAATCTTGGCCGACCAGCATGGGTGATGCCAATTTATATCGCCCCTTTCGTATGCTGTCCGCGTTCTGGCAGGTCGCACAAATGGCGGCGAAACAGGTAAGCGCGAATATCATCCTGGTGGATGTCGGTCCCAACCTCGGGGCCATCAACCGGTCGGCCCTTATCGCTACCGATTAGGTTGCCATTCCCTTGGGAGCCGATCTTTTTTCTCTTCAAGCGATTCAGGCGATAATGGCATTAGGTCGGACCACGGTGAATGCTTGACGATTAATGATTTATGGTAAAAATCGTACCTTTCTTTTGGGGGCTTAAAGTGATGTTTCTGACACAAAAAAAGGCGGTTTAAGAAAAAGCAAACTACTGGACCTGCACCCAACCGCCATTTTTCTTAAAAGCACCTTTTTGATTGTAAAAAGGGCATTCTAAGGCTTGAAAAGGCCCTTGTTTTCAAGCTCATGCCTTAGTTGGCAGCGCTCTGCCTTGGTCCGACCCCAATTCTTTCTTTGCAGGTATTAAAAACTAAAGAGGGAGACTTAATTATGAGGAAAAAAAAAGAGGAAAAAGAGGAAAAAGAGGGAAGTTTGTTGAAGGAGCTGTGCGGAGATGATACAAAATTATATAATTTTCTCAGTAGTTGTTTGTATCTAAATCCGTTAGCGGCCATATCCAAAGAGGATCTCGATATCCTCATAGAAGAGGCGGAAACAAGCGGCAACTTTAGACCGGCAATGGATAAGGCCATTTTCGAATCCGCTCAAGACATGGGGAAAAGGGAAGGATACATCAAAGTTATCCAAAACCTAGCGTCGAAGAGCATGCACACAACGGAGCAAGAAAAAGAAAAGCTAGAGAAGGAAGGACACACCGATCAAGCTGCTTCTCTTGAGAGAAAAATTGAAAAAAATAAATTTATGAGTGAAAGAGCCGAAGACATTATAAACGTAGCTTTTAAATTCTACAATGAGATATTGGTGGAACTGGGGGAAAACACCAGAAGAGAAGAGAGAGGAGAAGAGCGAAGAGGAACTGAATGGGAAGAAAGGAGAATTGAGGGACTTGAAAAGGCGGGGCGAGAAGCAAGAAAACGAGAAAGAAGAGGGATGGGAAGAAAAGAGAAAAGGGTATCTAAGAAACAAGATAAAAGAGAAGAGCTGGCAGCTAAAGAACGGAAAGAAGCCAGAGGAGAAGAGAGAAAAGAAGGCGAAAGAGAAGAAAGGAGAATAGGGGAGCTTGAAAAGGCGGGACGAGAAGCAAGAAAAAAAGAAAGAAGGGGGGATTAAAATTTTGTCCCAAGGAATTTGGGGACATTCCATTGGATTATTGGTTTATTTTTTCTTTGCCCCCGCCCAGCACATCAAGTTCCTGGCCATCAGTTTCTGAGATCGAGCACTATGGATTGGGGCCGACATTATCGAGGTTGATTACCCTGCGTATCTTATAATCATAAAAAATGATCTTTTCTGATATGCATCTTTCCCCTCAGGATATCAGCCACATCAAAAACCTGCGATATGTCTGACGTTTGACTGCTTTTTATTAAAATTCAAACTGATTTCTAATTTCTTCGACCTCACAACATTTTTACTCCAAATAGTTTATCAGATATCGGAACATGTATAGAGGGCAGTTGTTAAACAGGATTTTGTTTTCGTGAAGAAATTAAGTGGCTCTTGAAAACCAGTAATGGCAAAACTATCGTAACGATTGTTGGTGAAAATGTACCCAAAAGGAAAAATTATTTTTTGTCGTGGGTTGGTAAATTTATATTTGCAATATTCGGATGGGGTTTAAAAAATGAATTTCCCAATATCCCCAAGTTTCTATTGGATTGAGATTGAGGATTTACGTGAAGTTTCTCTTTATTCGCACCTGAATTTTTCTGAACCTGTGGTCCATTTCTGAGATCAATCAATATTTCAGCATCCGACCCGGAGGCTTTGCACGAATGGCCATCAATCTATCAACACAGGGAGTATCCATTTATGGAGCGAGACAGACTTCAGCAGCGGGTTGAGCGAGCGCGGGCTTTGTCCGTGGCCGGATCTTTGCCGGCAGCGCTTGAAAAGGGTGATCTGCCGATTTCAGCCGATATAACCTTGTCGGAAATCATCGTAATCGGGCTATGGGCGCAGGGTGTCAGGAATTTTGTCGGGATCTTTGGGCACGGTTCGACGGAGATCGGCGACGTCTTGCGGGTTTATGAAGCCGCCGGCCTGGTAAAGATGTACGCCGTTCGACATGAGACCGCAGCCGTGCATGCGGCCACGGCCCTGCGCTGGGTGGCCGGCGAGAAGGCAGCGGTGGTGACTTCCATCGGCCCGGGGG
Organism: uncultured delta proteobacterium; assembly: GCA_963769935.1. Taxonomy (GTDB): domain Bacteria; phylum Desulfobacterota; class Desulfobacteria; order Desulfobacterales; family JAFDCJ01; genus JAFDCJ01. The sequence goes on from CAVYNY010000035.1 coordinate 154,354, forward strand.
CTTTGCATGCCCTGGCCGGAGCCTTGACGCCTGCCAGCAACGGCATCGGTGTCTGGTTTCTGCTGGGTGACGAGACCACCGAGGATGAAGGTCCTAATATGCAACAAATTCCCCGGGCAGAGCAAAATCTTTTCCTGCGCTTGTTTGCCGCCATGGGGCCGACATATACACTGCACACACCCGGTGCGGTAAGTACGGCCTTAAGACGCGGTCTGGTGGCAACCGAACACCCTTATCGGCCCGGTCCTTTTTTCCTGTTGATGCCGATGAACACGCAACCCCTGGTCGTTCCAGGTTTTAATTTAGAAGAAATACCCATAGTCGGGCCTCCGCAGCTGGGGGCGGCGGCCGACAACGGCACCTATGACGAAGCGGCCGATGCAATCGCAGCGGCCAAGCGGGTGGTAATTAAAATCGGTGGCGGGGCCCGCCTGGCCGGCCCGGAATTGCTGGCACTGCTCGAGTTGGCCGATGGCGTGGCGGTCCACAGTCCACTGGCCTCAGGTGTCATTCCTTTTGATCATCCCCGCAACATGACGGTTGGTGGTTCCAAAGGGTCGCTCAGCGGCAATTTTTCCATGGAAGAGGCCGATTTGCTGGTTGCCTGCGGGACACGCTTCGTATGTCAATCCGACTGCTCAAGGACCGGCTATCCGAAGGTAAAAAACGTAGTCAACATCAATGGGGACCCCGGCACGGCGACCCATTATGGCAAATGTCGGCCGCTGATTGGAGATATCCCTGCCACCCTAAAGCACTTGAACCAGGTTCTAAAATCGAAAACCGCCAAAACATCTCCCAACCCGTCAGAATGGCTCCAAATGTGCCGGGCCAAGCGCCGGGAATGGGATGCCTTTCGGGAAGAACGGTATCGCACCGCATCTTTATTTGATGAGGCTTGGGGGATGGACGTCCTGACCCAGCCGGCGGCTATTAAAGCGGCTACGGATTGGGCGCGGGCCAACAACGCGGTGGCCTTTTTTGATGCCGGTGATGTGCAGGCCAACGGTTTTCAGATTGTGGAGGACGACCGCCTGGGCCGAACGTTTACCGACACAGGGGCCAGCTATATGGGCTTTGCGGTCTCGGCCCTGATGGCTACGGCCATGGCATCCAAGCCGTTTTATGGGCTCGCGCTGACCGGCGACGGGTCCTTTACAATGAACCCGCAAATTCTGATCGATGGGATCGCGCATGGGGCCCAGGGTTGTATTCTAATTTTGGATAACCGCCGAATGGGGGCGATTTCCGGGCTGCAGTCAGCCCAATACGATGCAATTTATGCGACCAGCGATCAGGTCGAAATCGACTATGTCGCCTGGGGCCGAGCGATCAAGGGCGTCATGGCATTGGACGGTGGCCGGACCACCGAATCGCTGGTCACGGGCTTGGATACAGCCCGGGCTCAGGGCGGACTGGCACTCATTCATGTGCCTGTCTATTTTGGTCCGGATCCCCTGGGGGACATGGGCGTTTTTGGTCGTTGGAATGTGGGCAACTGGTGTGAGGCGACGCAGACCATGCGGCACAGGATCGGTCTCTAAATTTTGAGCAGATGTCATATTTTTGTTCCGAATGGGTTGCAATCACCAACCGAGTAGGGGCGGGTTTTATACCCGCCCGCAAAGCTTATCGAAGAACACCAGGAGATTTATATCAAAGGCAAGTCGAAACGGATTGCGCCGGATATTATTAAAAGGGCCGTTCGTCGCCTGGAATATTTAGATTTGGCAACTTGCCTGGAAGATTTAAAAGTACCGCCGAGCAATAGGCTGCATGGACTCGAGGGGGACCGAAAAGGGCAATACGCTATATCGATCAATGACCAGTGGCGGATATGCTTCAAATTTGTTGATGGCGACGCCGATGAGGTAGAAATAACAGATTACCACTGAGAGGAAAACAATGATCATACAAAATACGAAACCGCGTGAAATAGCACCGACTCATCCCGGTGAGATGCTGCGGGAGGATTTCATGCCTGATTATAATCTAACGACGACCGGCCTTGCTGAAAAATTGGGCGTCTCGCGTCAAACTGTAAACGAGCTGTTGTTGGAGCGCCGGTCGGTGTCTCCAGCCATGGCTTTGAGACTATCCAGGCTGTTTGGAAACACGCCGGAGTTCTGGTTAAATGCACAGCGTGTGGTGGATCTCTGGAATGCCAAAAAGGAAATCAAACAAGATATTGAAAAAATCAGGCCGCTTCAGGCTGCCTGATCAAAATCTAATTTGGACAGCTGCTGAGATTTAAGGCGGATTGTCGCAAATTTAAATAGTGAGCAAAGCGGAGAGGTAAGTCAACTCGGTCAACAACGTCCCCAAGATTTCCCTGGGGAAAGCATTCATTCTTTCATTAAAAGAAATTGTTCCTTTCCCTCTTGATGAATTCCCGGAAAAGCCGGAAGCCGGTGCTTTGCTCAAGCCTTTTGGGTTTGAAATAGAAACGTTCATTGACGAACCCCAGCTTTACATCCTGGTTGCCACAAAATGCAGGTTCGAGGCGGCAGTTGACAAGGTTGAATAACTGAGTGTGGCTGAAAATCAAAGACTTTTAGACGGCAAGATGCGTCAGACATCCAAAATATCGAAAATGTAAACTGAAAGGAAACGATTAAGATGAACGAGCAAAGAGACGCCTACGTGCAAAAGCTGAAAGCTCAATTGGACGAATGGAACGCCGATATCAACAAGCTGGAAGCTAAGGCTGATCAGGCAGAGGCCGGGGCGAAAATCGAGTATCACAAACGGATTGATGATTTACGTGCAAGGCTTAAAGAAGTTGGGGATAAGATCGGGGAACTGCAACAGACCGGCGAAGGCGCCTGGGAAGATCTTAAGCAGGGGCTTGAAAATTCATGGGAAATTCTCAAGTTAAGTTTCATAAAAGCCAAGTCCGAGTTCGAGCGGGGATACAAAGAAGGCAGGGAAGATTCCAAGTAAAACGTTGGTTCCAAAACAACTTATGAAAATTTAATCGAGACTTGAGATTTGATCGTGCTTAATCTGTGATATCCCTCTGTCAGATCGAAAAACCGCCCATCTCAAAAACCTGCGATAATTCTGACGTCTTGTAGATTGAGATTGAGGATTTACACGAAGTTAATCTTTATCTGCACCTAAATTTTTTTGAACCCGCAGTCCATTGCTGAGATCAAAGGTTTACCAAATCGCAAAAAGTACCAGATATCAACGCGGGGTTCATCTGAGAATAGAATTCGGTTCAGCTTCAGCACGGAAGGCGCGATCTGAGAACGTCGATACAGCAAATAATCAAGCCCTGTCAAGTCATTTAGATGTAGGCCGCCACATCAACCAGGTCGGCCATGGTGTTGAAGGCCTTGAACGCTTCCAGAAAATCGCGGCCGGAAAATCGCTCCGTCGCCCCGTCGACCCGCTCCACGCCCGGCATGTGCAGCACGCGATCAGCGGAAGAGGCCGTGGTGAAGCGCACCTGCAGTAAGGCCGGGCCGTCAATGCGAAACGGCCGCCATCCAGCGGCCCTTGGCATCGCTCGTTTGGCGCCTTCTATCCAGTCTGGGGTGCCCATGGGTTTATAGAACGCAGACGAAGCCGGGCAGAATGCATAGGGGCCTATTTTGCTGTGTCGCCGTGAGGTTTGTAAAAAACATGCTCGCCGACCTCGACCGTCTTGATGTATTCCGCGGACCAACTGGGGGTTGCTTCGCGCTGGTGGAAATACAATGCGCCACCGGTTCGGTCCGTTAGTTGCCGGTTGAGAGCTTTTCGAGCTATTTCCTTGGCGATCGCGTATGATTTATCCTCCTCTGCGTCATCCGAACGGCCATCGCACCACCACGAGAACTGGCAGGCACCCTGCTCGCTGCCTTGCCTGACAACTTCACAAATCGTGTTTGGAAAGCCCTCATGGCCTAGCCGGTTCATAACAACATTGGCGACTGCTTCCATGCCGGCAGCCCCCTCGCCCCTGGCCTCCCAATAGATGGTGCGTGAAAGACAAGTAATCGCATCGCTCAAGGGCTCTTCGCCGACCGGATCGACCGCCTGCGCTTCAGGCTTCGTGATGATCTCGGATGGAGAAGGGAGCGCTTTGCTGCCCCCGGCCGCTGCGTTCTTCTCTAGTACCCCAGCTTTGCTCTCAGCGGTTTCCGCCTTCTGGTCCCGGTCAGCCGCGATCGCCTGGCCCACGAGAAGGATTGTCGCAAAGCAGGTCGCAATCCATATCCGGCGCATGGTCGAACCTCCTGGATGAATCAAACATGGCCCCCCGCCCGCACGATATGTCCGACGGGTCATTTCCGCCGGACAAGCAATTATACGGGACTGGATATCATCACCTCCGTAATGTTATTCGTTAAAGTACGCGATTTCGTGGCACAATAAAGATACATTTAATTCGTGGTTATTTGTGTCCCTTCGTGGCCAACTCATATTTTAAAAGACTAAAATCATATCCGGAATCTAATTAACTTGTGTTGCAGGGCTAAAATCGCATAAAATATTGCATTGGACTTAAGCTGTTCCGACGAAAACCCGTGTCAACGTTAATGTATACTATGGAAAAGATTGAAAAGGCAAAGTATAATCAGTTGCTGCGCATCGAAGAGGCGCTGGAAACTTCGGCAAAATTTGCAGGAATAAGGGCATTTAAACAATAAAAATGGAGGGAACGAATCCGATGCATAAACTCGTTCTACTGAGACATGGTGAAAGCACCTGGAACAAGGAAAACCTCTTTACGGGTTGGACGGACGTGGACCTTTCAGATAAGGGCGTCGAAGAGGCCATGGAAGGAGGTCTGGTGCTCAAAGAGCAGGGATATACCTTTGATATCGCCTTCACCTCTGTTTTGAAGCGGGCGATACGAACCCTTTGGTTCGTCCTGGACGAATTGGATCTCGTGTGGATTCCTGTGGTGCGGGACTGGCGCCTGAACGAACGACACTACGGCGCTCTGCAAGGTCTCAACAAAGCTCAAACGGCCGAGAAGTATGGAGACAAACAGGTCCATATTTGGAGGCGAAGCTACGACATCCGTCCCCCGGCCTTGGAGGAAACCGACCCCCGGAATCCGGCGAAGGATTTGCGTTATAAGGAATTGAAGAAAGAGCAGGTTCCGCTCACAGAATGCCTGAAGGACACAGTGGCACGCTTTCTTCCGTGCTGGCATGAAGTGATTGCGCCTGCCGTCCGCTCCGGGAAAAAAGTCCTCATCGCCGCCCACGGCAACAGCCTGCGGGCGCTTGTAAAGTATCTCGACAACATACCTGACGATGTGATCCCGGGAGTCAATATTCCTACGGGGATGCCTCTGGTCTACGAGTTGAAAGACGATCTAAAGCCGATACGGAACTATTATCTTGGCGATCCTGAAAAGGTTAAAAAGGCCATGCAGGCGGTGGCGAACCAGGCCAAAGTCAAGAAGTAGAACCGCAAGAAAAATTTGCAGATTCGGTAAATGCACTCGAGCGGGCTCTGGATGCGGTTCAAACCTTAGGTTCAATGGCTGAAAAAAAGACCTTATATTGTGGCCTTAGCTATTCCGTGATAGGGTGCATTAAGATTTCAACCCACTCCGGATTCCGTCCTGACTTAACACCGCATTCCGGCAGGCAATTTTTTGTATCGGGCCAATACGACCGCTGCCACCAATATCTTTTTTCAAAAGGAGGCGCCACATGAGTCTTCCTGACCGCAACAATCCATATTCCTTTGACGCATTTCTCAATCTACTTCACAGCTTCGATTTTTACGCCGATGATCCTTTTCTGCAAAAGAGTTTAAACTATTTTGCAGGCGATGAGTTTGTCGAGCTGGATCGCAAGCTGCGGGAGTTCTCACCCAAGGTTTCCTTCCGTTGGCGGCCCTTGGCCGATAGCGGCGGTCATCCGAACAAACTGCCGCAGGTAGTGCATTACAATGCTTACAACCGCCGCATTGACCGCATTGTTCGTCCAGCTGAAACGCTGCAACTGGAGCAGGAGATTTTCGCGGAAGGCCTTTTTTCGTCCAAGGTAACGGCCTGGGAGAACCTGGCTAAGCGGTATTTATTGCACCAGCTGGGTGAATTTGGGGTGATGTGTCCTGTCACCTGCACGGAAGGATTGGTGGCTCTGATCAAACAATTTCCCGAAGACCACATCCCCGAAGTCAAAGCCATGCTGGAGCATTGTACGCAGGGGGTTGACGGAGATTTCGGCATCGGCGCCCAGTTCATGTCCGAGATTCAGGGGGGCTCGGACATCCCGGCCAACCTTTTGGAGGCCGTTCCGGAAAATGACCACTTTCGGCTGTATGGCGCCAAGTTTTTCACCTCGGCAATCCACGCCGACTACGCCGTAGTTACAGCGAAGATCTCCGGCAGCGAGGATGTCGGTACCTTCGTGGTTCCGGCCTGGATGCCGGGCAACAAGGACAAGGAAATCCGCAATAACTTCTGCGTCAACCGCATCAAGTGGAAGATGGGCACGGCCGAGGTGCCGACCGCCGAGTTGGATTACGAAGGCGCTGTTTGCTACGCTGTCGGTCCAACGAATCGGGGGGTTGCCAACGCGGTTGGCATTGTCCTGAGCCTGTCGCGCATTTCAGTCGGCATCAACAGCGCCGCAAGCATGACCCGTGCCGCTCGTGAGGCCCAACTCTATGCGGAGTTTCGGGACGTATTCGGTGCAAAGATCGGTGAATGGGCCCTGGCCAACCAGCAAATTCGTGATTTGGTGCACGAGGCGCAACGCTGTCTGGCAGGGCTGTGCAAAATTTATGCTCTGTTTCAGGACCTGGGTGGACGTCTGCAGCCCGGCCTGGCCTCGGATGAACCGCTGGAGATAAGGCGCAGGCGTTTCCTGCTGCGGGAGTTGGTCATCATTCAGAAACTGGTAACTGCCTATGATGCGGTAGATGTGCTCCGCAAGGGTATCAGCATTTTTGGTGGTCACGGGGTAATCGAAGATTTCTGCTCGCTGCCACGCATATTCCGCGATGCAGCAGTTAATGAGTTGTGGGAAGGACCCCGGAACGTTCTCTTAATGCAGGTGTTTCGAGATCTGGGACGGGCGGCGGAATTTTATCCTCACGACCGATTTTGGGGCGATCTTCTTGCAGGCGCTGTAGAGGCTGAGATAGCAGATTTAAGTCGTCGCGCCTTGGAATTCTCAGATAATCCACCATTTCAAAAATTGGATCAAGCGTCCCGCTGTCGGGCGGCAGCCTGGGAGGAGTTCATTGTGGATGTGTTTCGGATTTACCAGGAGACAGCCCTGCGGGAAGTGGGGCCTGAGCCCATAATAGGATCAGGCAAAATGAGGATGCCGGAAATTTGGCGGTAGCCCCTTGAGAGCGGGAGGAGTCTATTTTTAAATTGAAAATGCAGACAATTTTCGTATAGAGTAGGGGAAAACATTTTCGTCCGAACATTATCAGTCCCCCTATTTTATAAAAAAGACTGAGCCTAGCTAAACCACAAATTAGAGGATCTGAAGCAAAGCAATGAACGATAAGAAAAATCCCTATGAAGACCGGGCCCAACGCATGGTCGAGCGCTGGGCTGGAAAACGCATTGAAGCCAATCGAAGCCATCCCTCCGTGGAAAACATTCACCAGCGAAACGTCCCGCACCCGTTTATAGATCGGGACACCGATCAAATTGTTGAACCGCAAAGAAATATTCCAGTCCTCGATGAATGTGATGTGCTCGTAATCGGAGGAGGTCCCGCCGGTCTATCGGCGGCCTTATCCGCCAGGCGCGCCGGTGCAGATACGATTTTATTGGAGCGATACGGGTGCTTTGGCGGTGTCATCACCACCGTGGGAATGGAAACCATTGCCTGGTATCGTTATGAAGGCACTGTAGATTCCGAAGGCATCGGAGTCGAAATGGAAAAATTGGCGGCCAAAATGGGCGGTACCATTAAATGGCCGTATAACGACAGTGAATGCCTCGACGCCGATTTTTTTAAAATCGTCGCGGACCATCTCGTGACAGAAGCCAAGGTGCGCCCCTACCTGCATTCTCTTGCCACAGAAGTCATCATGGCCGGCAATGTGATTAAAGGGGTAATCACGGAAAGCAAATCGGGACGATATGCCATTCTGGCGCAGCGCGTTATCGATTGTACCGGTGATGCCGATATCGCCCATCTGGCCGGCGCGCCCTATCGCAAAACGCCGAAAGAAGAGATGATGGGAGTAACCACCGTTTTCAATTGTGCGGGCGTCAACAAAGAAAAATTTTTGCGATACACCCGGGAGAATCCCGCCACATATGCCGATTGGGGGCAAACCTGGGATCAGGAAACCACGGGCAAAGAAGACGATTTGCGGACCCCGTATCTCGGAAAGGAATTTGTTAAAGCCAAAGAGATGGGCATTATGCCGAAAACCCTCGATACCATCAGCGGCTCGTGGTCGGCCCTCAGCGACGCCGGCGAAGCAACGAATCTCAACCTCGTCCATATGAAGGGCATCGACTGCACCGATGTAAAGGATCTAACGAAAGCCGAAATGCAGGGAAGAAGAGAAACCCTGTATGCGTTGGAAGCGTTGAAGGCGGTGGTCCCGGGTTTTGAAAACGCCAAACTTCGCAATTTCGGGATGACCTTGGGTGGTCGGGATTCCCGCAAAATTATCGGCCGGTATTCATTAACAGAAAACGATGTTAAAAACCAAGCGCGTTTCAAAGACTCGGTCGGCATCTTTCCCGAGTTTTTAGACGGCTACAATGTGCTTATCTTACCCACCACAGGACGTTACTTTCAGGTGCCTTATGGCTGCCTGGTGCCCCAAGCGGTTGAAAATTTACTCGTGGCCGGTCGATGTGTGGCCGGCGATAAAATCTCCCATTGCGCCATGCGAAATATGATGGCATGTACGGTAACCGGGCAAGGCGCCGGTGCGGCCGCGGCGGTATCGCTGCAGGCAGGAAAAACGACCGGTACGGTAAACATCACCAAGGTGCAGGAGGAATTGGAACGGCAAGGGGTTCGAATTCGGTAGCGAGCGTCCATATAAGGCAAATTGAAATCGGCTTGTTGATATTTTTACGATGAACGCCTCTGCTCAACCATTATAGCCGTATATTTCAGATTTGGGATGGTGAAGCAGGCATCGGAAAAATACAAAATGTTGATGAGAGGAAAAATCTCAATTAAAAAATACCTCTACGATACTGAAATCATCGTCAAATGTTACATTTTGGGATAATTGCTGTGTATAATTCAAAAGACCGTCCAAATAAGAGTGATCTGAAGAGGAAGGTTGCGTCATAAACTCCAAAAACTCGTTGTATCCCCAGATTGATCCATCACCTTTTGTAATATCGAAAACCCCGTCAGAAAAAATGAATAAACGTGCGGGGCTCTGAATCTCCTGGATCCTGCTTTGATAAATGGTGTCCGGTCGGCCTCCTATAATAAAGTTGGGAGTCCTCAGCTGTTTTATTTGAGCATTATCCAAAGAAAAACCGGAAAATAATAGCGCCGGAGGGTGGCCGCCGCTGGCATATGTTAATTGGCGAGAAGATGAGCTATAAACACCATACCAAATCGTAAAAAACATATCATTTTTCTGATCTGTGACATCTCTGGCAACTTCAACGGCACCCATGATTTTTCCTTCTGCATCCCTGATGGCTGCTGAACTGATTTCGACCAATGAGATACCGCCATCCGGCAGTGGAATATCTCTGATTCCTCTTCTTTCTCTGCCGTCCTGGAGAACGTCGAGTACCATGCAGTCACCACAGGGCTCTTTTCGATTGCGGTAGGCCGCATAGCAATGCTCACCAATTTTTGAACCGAATAATTGAACAATGGTTTTATTTTGATATTGGAAAGATTTTGACACATCGGCAGGATTCAGCTAAACATATTGTTTTATATTTTCGACTTTCGTCAAATTAGCGTTTTACACCAACAAACAACAGGCAAGGAAATCATACTTCATGTCATCCATTGTGCAACATGCCCCGCGGTTCAGCGCCGAAGACGCCGTCCGGGTTGCCGAAGAATTATTTGGAATCGATGTTACTGCCGGCCGGCTGCCCAGTGAGCGGGATCAAAATTTTCATCTGGCTGCCTCCGGCGGGCCGGAATATGTGCTCAAACTGGCCAACTCCACCGAACTGCCGGAAGTGCTCGATTTCCAGAATAAGGCCATGCTGCACATTGCCGCCCAGCGGGATTTATTCGACCCGATCACATCGGTTGTGCCCGTCGTGTGCGCGACAAAAAAAGGCGAGCAGATTACTTCAATCCAGGGCCCCGACGGGACCCGTCATTTTGTGCGCCTGTTAACCTACCTGCCGGGCCGGCCGCTGGCGCTCGTTCGGCCCCATGATGCCCATTTATTGGCCAGCCTGGGAAGATTCTTCGGCAATATCGATCGTGCCCTGCAGGATTTTGACCATGCGGCCGCCCATCGCGATTTTCACTGGGATCTTAAAAATGCCGGCCGCATAATACCGCGCTACCTTGATCTCATCGGAAGTCCGGCCGACCGGGATCTGGTCAAGGGTCTGTACGAGCGCTATCAGACGGCCGTCGAACCACAGCTGCCGGATCTGCGGCGCGGGGTGATTCACAGCGATGCCAATGACTACAACGTGCTGGTGGAAGCGGACGGCAAATGGCAGCATCAGGTGACCGGCGTGATCGATTTCGGTGATATGGTTTACACCCAGACCGTCAATGAAGTCGCGATTGCCTGTGCCTATGCCATGCTGGACAAGGCCGATCCCCTGGCGGCCGCCAAATCAATTGTCGGCGGCTACCATCAAGTTTATCCGCTGGCCGAACCGGAACTGGCGGTTTTATTTGATTTGATCCGCATGCGCCTGTGCATGAGTGTCTGCCATTGCGCCCATCAATCCCACCAGGAACCGGAGAATCAATACCTGCGCATTTCGGAAAAGCCGGCCTGGGCCCTTCTTCGGAGGTTGGCGGACATTCATCCGCGCCTGGCCGGCTATATGTTTCGTAATGCCTGCGGTTTGCCGCCGGTGCCGCAGCATGGTAGGATCGTTGCCTGGCTGAAAAAAGATCCCCTGCGCTGCGGCAAAGTTGTCGATGAAGACCTGCGAGCTGAAAAACAGCTGGTGCTGGATCTGAGTGTGGGCAGTCTGCTGTTGGGCGGCGACGGCCACGGCGCCGACATGGCGGCTGTTACGGATAAACTCTTCGGCCAAATGCGGGTCGCCCATGCCGCTGTCGGCATCGGACGCTACAATGAGGCCAGGCTGGTTTATACGACCGAGCAGTTCAAAACCCAGACCGACGAAATAGCGGAACATCGGACGATCCATCTGGGAATTGATCTATACAAGCGCAGCGGCGAGCCGGTTTATGCCCCCTTCGACGGCAGCGTCCACAGCATCCAAAATAATACGGCGCCGCTTGACTACGGGCCCACCATTATTCTTGAGCACCAAACCGACGAGGACGATCGCTTTTATACCCTTTACGGCCATCTGAGTCCGGATTCGCTGAATGGGCTTGAAATCGGTCTGCCGATTGAAAAGGGTCGGCAAATCGCCCGGATCGGGGAGCCGAAGAGCAACGGGGGATGGCCGCCGCATCTGCATTTTCAGATTATACTGGACATGCTGGATGAGAACGGCAATTTCCCCGGCGTCGCCCGGCCGAGTGAACGTGATATCTGGCTGGGCATCTCCCCCGATCCCAATCTCGTGCTGGGCATTCCAGAAAGCTGTTTTCCCTCCGGCGGCCGGAGCAATGCTGAAATTCTAACACTGCGCCGCCGGATGCTGGGCCGCAACCTGAGCATCTCCTATAAAAATCCCTTAAAGATCGTAAGGGGCCGGGGACAGTATCTTTACACCGAAGACGGCTGGACATATCTGGATGGTGTCAATAATGTGTGCCATGTGGGTCACTGTCATCCCCATGTCGTCCGGGCGGCTCAGCTCCAGATGCCGGTTCTCAACACCAATACGCGCTATCTGCACGACACCATTATCGAATATGCCCGTCGTCTGCTGGCAAAATTCCCGCAACCATTGGAGGTTTGCTATTTTGTCTGTTCCGGCAGCGAAGCCAATGAGCTGGCGCTGCGCCTGGCCCGCACCTATACCGGACGGCAGGACATTATCATGGTGGACGGCGCCTACCACGGTAACACCCAGGCTTTGATCGATATCAGTCCTTACAAGCATGATGGTTCCGGGGGGCGCGGGGCTCCGGCCTGGGCGCACAAAGTCCCCAGTCCCGACGGCTACCGGGGACCCCACAAGGGCCGCGGCCCGGAGACCGGTATCCGCTATGCGGCCTATGTCAACGATGCGGTTCAACGGAGTCGGGTCGCGGGGCCGGGGCCGGCCGCCTTTATTTGTGAGAGTATGCTGGGCTGTGCCGGTCAGGTGGTGCTGCCGGACAACTACCTGGCTGAAGCATTCAAGCCTGTGCGGGCAGCGGGCGGGGTTTGCATCGTCGATGAGGTGCAGGTGGGTTTCGGGCGTGCCGGCACTCATTTCTGGGCCTTTGAAACCCAGGCCGTGGTGCCCGATATCGTGACGCTGGGCAAGCCGATGGGCAACGGACATCCGCTGGCGGCCGTCATTACGACGACTGCCATTGCCGATGCCTTTGACAACGGTATGGAGTATTTTAATACTTTCGGCGGCAATCCGGTATCCTGTGCCGTCGGTATGGCCGTGCTGGACGTCATTGAAAATGAAGGATTGCAGCAAAATGCCTGCCGGGCCGGCAAGCGTCTGCTGAGCGGCCTGCGGGAATTGAAGCAAAAATATCCGCTCATCGGTGATGTGCGCGGTTTGGGTCTGTATGTCGGCGTTGAACTGGTTGTAAACCGCGGGACGTTGGATCCCGCTGCCGAACAGGCCGACTATATTATCAATCGCATGCGCGACCACGGCATATTGATCAGCACCGACGGTCCGCTGGAGAATGTGCTGAAAATAAAACCCCCGCTCGTTTTCAGTGAGCAAAACGCGGATGAGATTGTCGCCACGCTGGATAAAGTGCTGGGGGAGGACTGTCTGAAGGTCTGTTGATTTGGCGTATAGGTTATAGGCTTAATTATGATTAATTAGTCCTTTTTGGGTTCCGGCACAGCCGGCTCAGGTCTATGCAAAATCAAATAAAATTGATGTCCAGGACGTTTTTGGGCTTGTGGATTTTTCTGACAGCCGTGATTCTGGGCAACGGCTCCTGGGCAGCTGATGTCGCGGTAATCAGGGTCAAATATCGCTGGGCGTCGGAGATGCTGCCGATTGTGCAGAGCATGCGCTCACCGCGAGGTTGAAACCGGTTTTGAGGTTACACCGATCGTCGCCGGTGAAAATGTACATCTGCGGATCGTGCCCAGGATCGCCTACGGTGACCGGAACGATGCAATTATCCGCTTTTTCGGTGCGCAGACTGAATTAACCGTGCCTTTTGGGCGCTGGGTGGAAATCGGCGGGTCAAATACGCACAGCAATGAGGTCATCGAAGAAATCCTTTCCCGGGGCAGCGAAAGCAGACGCAGTTCGATGACCATGTCGCTGATGGTGGAAAAGCCCTGATGGTACAGGGTTCGGCCCAGCCGCCGGCCACAAGCGTTCAGTCTGTTCAGATAAAAAACTTTATAATTGGAAAGAAAAAGAGGAATGGATTCTTATTTTAAAGAATATAATTGGACAGGATCAACAGGATCGTTAGGATAATGCGGCCTTCGGCCGAAAAGCCTTTCGCCGCAGGCGAAAAAATTCCTGATAATCCTGTCTAAATGAAAATAAAAATCGAATCCATTCCACATACCTTCATTGAAGTTTCACACGAGCACCGCCGCTGGTCGCGAGCGTCCAGTCTAATCGATAAAAGAAACTTTTAGGAACTCGGACACAGTTGGATTTAATATCACGCCCACTTTCAGGCTTCGCTCTTCGAGCTACGACCCGACAAGCCGTTAGAGCTCACAGAGACCGCGGAGAACATTTTTCTTTCGCCGCAGGCGGCTGTAACCCCAAACCTCTGTGATCTCTGAGCGCTCTGTGTGAGATGTAGTTTCATATAAGCGTTCTCTTACTAACAGTATTTCAAGCCGAATCCAAACGAATATGGGGAGTTGTTTTCGGATAAGTACCGCCGCCATCTGACTTCGGCGAGGCAGGTTGGAACGGTAAAAATATCGGGGGCGCCGTTGATATGGAGGCGCAATTTGCGTCCCGGGCGCGGGGCATAAGCCGATTCCAGATAGACGCCATCGGCGCTGTAATTATAGATGACGCCATTATAATTGAAGCCGGTTCTAAAATCTTCTATCATAACAGGAGCTTGTACTTCAAATCGCTCGCTGCCGCGCTGGTAGGCCAATGCAATCATTTAAGGTTTTCCCTTTATTTGATCATCCGGTTGAATCCAAATATTAAGACAGCTTTGCGGCGTGTCAAAGGGTAACTTGTCTCAGCGCATCAAACGTGTCGACAATATAATCCGCGCCGGCCCGTATCATTTCCTTTCTGAGGCCGGCCTTGTCCGGTGCCGACATCAGCAGGCCGATTCCTTTATATTTTGCTTCGGATCGGGCGGCAGCCAGCATGTCATCCGGCATGTCGCCGACATAATAACACTGGGCAAACGTTTCCCGGTGAGCTTTTGCAATCGCGTCCAGCATAAAAGGATCGGGTTTGCTCAATGATACGATCCTGTGCTCCTCGGCCAGAATTCGATTTTCTTCCCTGAGACAGTCGTCCAGGGTCATAACCATCGAAAAATATAGATTTAATTGATGATGCTTCAGCGGATATTCTGCTTCCGCTTTAGGCCGGCCGGTGGCTACGGCCAGCACATTACTTTTTGAAAGCTCAGCCAAAATGCCGCCGGTCGATAAGTACCCTTTCTCGCAGGATAAAACCGTCCCCCCGGTATACGGCGGGATCCAGGTTGTAGGTCGAGCGGAAGAGATCGGGGCCGAGGTAGATTTCCTGAAATATCTGTTTGATGATGTTGCCGCTGCCGACATCACCTTGGTGCAGGCTTTTGATAAATTCATTTTCAAGCTTCTTGTGCTGTTTTAGCAGCGATACCAGCGGCATATCCGTTGACCGCAAAAAGGCGGCCATGGGTGCTGCATCACAGCGGCGGATGTTTGCATGATACCGTTTCCAGGGGTCCCGGATTTCATGGATTGTGAATTTAGGCGTCAGAGCGAACAGCAGCTTGATCACCAAATAAGTAAGGTCCCAGTCATTATTGAGCCCACCGCTTTGTTTGACTGCGGCCAGATCGGCCAGGTCAAAAAGCGGGTCCGGCAATTTTTCCGTTCCCCGGGCCGGTTGAAAAAACAGTCCGGCCGTATGGCGGACCACGTCCCGATAGGAAGCGGACACATCCATAATCACGCCGTCCATGTCAAATACGATCAGGTTTCTGGATTTCATATCCGTACCGATTGGATAAATTAAGTATCTTTTGAGGCATGTGTATTTGGTTCTATCCCGGAATGTTGGAATAGTGGAACGATGGAATAGTGGGTTTTTGATGGATTTTATCTATTCTAACTTCAAAGTCAGAATGAACTTTGCCATTTACCCAATATTGCAGTATTCCAAGACCCATTCTTCCAATATTCCAACTTTCCACAGTTCCAATTGAGGCGAAGCCACTAACTTGTTTTTACAATATCTAAAACTTCGGTCAAAGACTGCACAAAGTGATAATTTTTCCGGGCATATTTTATTTGTTTTTTCCCGGTCCTGTCCACCAGCACCGGAATTTTAGCCCAATCCAAAAGCGGTATATCCGTATATCCATCCCCCACGGCCATGCACCGGCCGGGATCGATCCGCTGTTCAACCAGAAATCTGACTTTATCCTCCGGGTTGGGGATGTGCAGGGTCATACCGTCGATTCGTCCGTTTATGGTTTCAAACCGGTTTCCGGCGATGGTCGCAAAGCAACCGGCCAACCCCGCATTTTCAAGGGTGCGTTCACTCAAATTCACTGTTCCACAGCTTAATACCACCATAGAGTGGCCCTCTTTTGCCAGTCGCACCAACGCCGCCCGGTCGGCACCGGAGATCCGATCGGACAATCGCCTGCAAACCGGCTCAAGTATATCTACGGCCGTCCCCTTCATCAGCCAAATGTAAAATCTTTTAAATACTTTTCGCAGATTCTCCTTTTGATCGGCATAAAGCAGTATCCGGGCGAGGTTACGGATGAAAAACGGTATTTTTTCGCCGGACTCATACAACTTGTACATCATCAGAGACTGTTCGCTGTCATAGGGATCATTCGGCAGCAGAGTCCCGTCAAAGTCCCATATGATTTTACATTTCCCCACTTTTACCGCGCTATGGCCTTTCAGTAACATGCAAACCCTTCTTTAGGTTTCCAAAATTGAAAATTAAGTCAGGATGTGCTCGGCTGAATTCCATCTTTCCAGTCCCGGTACTCCGCCAATTCTTTCTGCAGGGAGTTGATGATGGCCGACAATACGGCGTAATCATCCAGCAGACCGACAACCGGTATGTAGTCCGGTATTAAATCCAGCGGGATGATGAAATACAGCAACCCGCCGCCGATGAGACCGATGAGGGCCGGATGCAGATTGTATTTCCCTTTAACCGAATCCACGAAAAGGCCGTACAGGTTTTTCAAATTTTCCAGGATCTGCCTCAGAGCAGGGGAGGCTTTTTCTACTTTCTTCCAGAATGCCGTTGCATCTAAAACCTTGCCGAAATCCTTGCCCCGGGTATAACGCAATACTCTGTCATATTGCCGGCGTCTGTCCGGATCGCTCAAGGTATAAAAAGCCTGGTTCAAACTCTTGGTCGTTTCCTCGGCCTCATTAAGCCGGTCAAGGTTCTTGTCCGGATGCCATTCCTTCAGCTTATTACGGTAGGCCTGCTTTATTTCTGCAGAATCTGCCTTGGGATCGATTCCCAACAATTCGTAGTAATCAACAATCTTATTCGAGGTTTTGTTCATGGAATAATATCCTGTACTTTCTAAAATTAGCGGGTCTGAAATTCGAAAGCGGCTTATCTATCGCGGGAGCTTTCAATTTCAACCGATTTGCTTTCATTAGTTGAGGAAAAGATCAAAGTCAATTATTTCGTACAGATCGAATTCTCACTTTATTTTAATATAAAAAAAATGCAATGCTAACATTTTCTATTGAAAATAGCGATTGAACATTTTCCGGCAGCATGCAATGAGAATTTGAAGACTTTCTCCAGATTTATGTTGCTTTTCACTTCGTTTATGGTATCAATTTTTGTAGCCGAATTTTCGATCTATAATTATATTTCCTGTGAAATTAAGGCATTGACTGTTAATTGGATCAATCAACAACATTAAACCTAAAAAGGAGGCAAACAATGAAAAAGAGTTTGATTATGATCCAGATTATTTTAATCGTTGTCGCGGCCATGGTTTTTGCGACTACTTCGCATTCCGCCGATTCAAAAGTTCTGAGGCTTATCTCCTGGACCGGCTACGCCCCGCCTGAATTGATTGCCAAATTCGAAAAAGAAACCGGCATCAAGGTGGAGGTAACTTACAGTAACAACGAAGAGATCATGTCAAAACTGCGCGCCACCAGGGGCGGCGGGATTTGATTTGGCCCAACCCAGTCAGGACAGAATCACTGCCGTTCAGCAACAATACGGCATCTATCAACCGATTGATTATTCAAAGGTGAATACCTCTCAGATCGAAGCAAATATGCTGGCTGCGGTGAAGGCCAACACGTTGGTGGATGGAAAATCCTACGCCGTGCCCCATGTCTACGGGACGAATGGGCTTGTTTCAAATAGAGCCAAAGTTCCGGACGCAAAGGATTGGAAGGACCTGCTTAATCCAAAGTATACAGGCCGCGTCTCTATGAGATTGAAGCGACCGGTCCTTGTTGGAATGGGATTCTCTTACGGATACGACGTTTTTAAACTCTACAATGACAGAGAGGGGTACCAGAAATTTCTTGATAAGATGGAAGAAGGTTTATCAAAGGTAAACCGGTCTTAAAAACCTACTTTGATAATGCCGATGCCTTAATCGGGTTGATGAGATCCGGGGAGGTGTGGCTCTCTGATTGTTGGGAACAGGCGGCCTGGAAGCTTCATGAAGAAAATCCGGACATCGATTACTTAGCTCCCTCAAGTGGTCCCTTGGCATGGATTGATACGTTTGCCATTCCCGCTAAGTCGGAAAACCTGGACGGAGCCTACAAGTGGATCAATTTTCTTTGAGACCGGAGAATGCGGCTCTTTTTACGAACAAAGAAAAATATGGTACCGCTTCCAAGCCGATGCCGTGAAAATATATGAACCCTGAAGTAAAGGGCAATTTCGAACGCTGTTTTCCCCTGGAGGCCATTGCCAATATAAAATGGTATCCGCCCGTTCCTCCAAACTGGAAGAAATTGAAGGCATGATCTGGACAAGTCAAGGCCGCCAGGTAGTCGGACAGAATATTTGAATAAGTGACTGCTCAATCTAAACATTAGTTTCGCATGGTCTGAAGGAATCTCGGATGTTGGATAATGGGCTCTTTAAGCGGCATTGGTTCTGAGCTTTAAATGAAGAAAAAGAAGTTAACCGATATTCTGACCCATTATCCATGTCCACCAAGGCGGTGTCCAGAGAGCAGGATCTTCATCGTCGTTGGATCATTAATATCCGCATGTTAGTTCCAACTCTTCCGGTAAGGGGCAATATGCAATTGATCAGTCTGTCAAAAATGTCATCAAAATATTTGGAGATTTCATGGCGGTGAACAAAGTTTCCTTTCGAAGTTCAGGATGGTCGATTCTTTTCCATCCTCGGCCCCTCGGGCTGTGGCAAAACAACCCTGCTGCGGATGATCGCCGGCCTGACGGAGCCCACGGATGGTACGATCAAAATTCGCGGTCAAAACATGATCGGCGTCTCACCTAATAAGAGTCCGGTTAACTTGATTTTTCAAAATCTGGCCCTGTTCCCCATGATGGATGTCCGGGAAAATATGGCCTTCGGCTTAAGCGACGCGGCGAAGCGCAAATCCTCCATCGAAGGAAAGGTCGAGGCTATTCTGGAGCGCGTGGATTTAGCAGGATTCGGCGAGAAAAAAAATAGAACAATTCTCCGGTGGGCAGAAACAACGGGTAGCGATTGCCCGCTGCCTGGTTTTAGATCCTGCGGTTTTGTTGCTGGATGAACCGCTGGGGGCGTTGGATCTAAAACTCCGGGAGCACATGAAGGTCGAATTGAAAAGTCTCCAGGCCAAAGTCGGCACCACTTTCATCTATATCACCCACGATCAGTCCGAAGCCCTCGTGATGTCTGACAAAGTGGCTGTCATGAACAAGGGAATTTTTGAACAAATCGACACCCCCGAGAATCTCTACAATCATCCAGCTTCATCTTTCGTGGCCCAGTTTGTGGGAGAGAACAATAAATTCACCGGCAAAACTCGATAAAAATGCTTCACGGCCGATGTCGTTCTCGAGGACGGCAAAATTTCGGGATAAAGGTTTCCAACCATAAACCCGGGGACGGGGGTCGACTTATTCTAAGACCGGAGGCCTTACTATTAATCCGCAGCCCGGCCTGAGGACGTAAATGTCCTGGAAGTAAAAGTTAATTCGATTCTCTTCGACGGTGGTAACAGCAGACTGCTCGTGACGGCTGGGAGATCAGCGAAAGAGCTCATGGTGGCTCTACCTCAGACCGGGCATGACCACGTAAAACCGAACGATGAAATTGGAATTGGTTGGAGCACTGCTGCATCGGTATGCTTTAAAGATACGGGTGTGAAGACGAATGATGAACTATAAGCACTCCAGGATAAAGTGGAGTTTTTTTCGTATTTTTTATCTCCGGTCCTCCTGTGGCTGATGCTGCTTTTCGTGCTCCCCAACTTAGAATTAGTCAGAATGTCTTTTATGGGGGCGGGCATGATGGCAAGTCAGGCTGAGACCCTTTCGAAACTATACTGAATTTTTTATGAGAGCCGATATACTGGCTGACATTTTCAAGAACGGGGGTATTCCATAGTGGTACATTTTTAGACCTTCGTTATCGCGTTGCCTGTGGCGTTTTACATACCAAAGTTGTGGCGCTGAAGTATCACGGGATTTCCTCGTGACCTGATACTGGTTGCCGTTCTGGGTCAGTGAGCTCGTGCGGGTATACGGATGGATAATTCTGCTGCGCGAGAGCGGCATCATTAATCATTTTTGATCAAATTCGGAATCTTGCAACAGCCGGTGGAAATGCTTTATCGAGATTCGACGATGATTCTCGGCCTGGTATACACCTCCATGTTATTTATGGTAGTTCCGATTGTCTCGGTGCTGGAGAGCCTCGATGACAGCCTGATCGAAGCCGCCTACGATTTGGGGGCCAATATGTGGAGCATCCGCTTCAAGATCATCATACCCCATGCCACGCCCGGTATCATATCCGGATCGATTGTGGTGTTTATGCTGACGCTGGGCAACTACCTTACCCCGAACCTGATGGGCGGTAAAAATTCACTGTGGTTCACCGAACAGATTTACAATCAGTTTATTGCCAGTTTTAACTGGAATCAGGGATCGGCCTTTGGGTTTCTGCTGCTGGTGCTCTCCTCTCTGGTGGTGTGGCTGGGATTAAAACTGACCCGGCAAAATCTGAAAAAGGTGGTGCAATGATACGGACGCTGCCGACTTCAAAAACATATGATCGGCTGCTTTAAGTTGTACGTAATTTTATATTTCTACGTTTCTCTTTTCACCGCTGCTGGTTACCTGCGTGCTGGCCTTTAATAATTCTCAATTTCCCTCTCTGCCCTGGAAAGGATTTACCCTGGAATGGTTTACCGCCAATTTGCCGGAACGGGTAGGGATTTTTCACGATCAAATCAACCTGGACAGCATCTGGGTCAGTTTCCGAGTGGCATTTTTTGTCACCATCCTGTCGACGATGGTCGGTACCTGCGGTGCGTTTCTCTTTGAACAGGAAGATTTTCGTTTCAAGCAACTGCTTGTATTTTCTGATGCTCGCGCCCCTGGTGATTCCGGGAGTGATTCTGGGAATTTCGATCCTGTTGCTCAGCAATACCCTGGGAACCTATTTTGAAGACCACTGGAATCTGGATATCGAGCTGTTTCGTCCCGGATTCTGGCTGGTGGTATCTGGGCCAGTTTTCATTCATTGCGACGCTGGTTACGCTGGTGGTTTCGGCGCGCTTGAAGAAATTCGACCGCACCCTGGAAGAAGCCGCTCTGAACCTGGGTGCCAACCGGTTTGAAGTTATCTGGCATATAACGTTGAAGTTTTTGCGGCCGGCCATTATCGGGCGCTGCGGCCGTGGCCTTTCTGATGTCCTTTGAAAACTTCAATACGACCCTGTTTCTGACAGGCGCGGAAGCGACGCTGCCGATTACCCTTTTTACGCAGATAAGGGACGGCTCCACCCCCGTTGTCAACGCGGTTTCCTTTGTTTTGATTCTCGGTGTCTCTACGATAGCGCTGGGGAACTTCCTGGTGAGTTCGAGGAGATCGAAGACCGGCGGCGCATAGGCTGGTTAGCCGGTTTGCCCGTTTAATGAACCAGGCCAACGGGCTTAAAGGCTCAACGGGTTAACCGGCCAACGGGCTAACTTTATTCAACCAGTTGCAGAAATTCCAAGGCAAATAAATTATCCTGCAAATTCCGGTTCGACAATTCCCCTGACATCCGTCTTGATGCGGAAGAGGTCGCCGGCCAGAGGCTGCTCTTTGCGCTGGCTTTCGCTCAAGTTGTACCAGGCGGTGGTGATGTACAGTTCATCCAGGTGTTCGCCGCCAAAGCCGATACAGGTGACCAGTTCGACCGGAAGGCGGATTTCCCGCTCGAGTTTTCCGGCGGGATCATAACGCGTTACGCGCCAGCCGCCCCAGTGGGCGGCCCAGACAAATCCCTGGCTGTCCACCGTGAGTCCGTCCGGCATTCCCGCCTCTTTTGGTATTTCAACAAACACGCGGCGGTTGCCGACACCACCCGTCTCGGCTTCATAATCGTAGGCCGTGATTTTATTGGCAAACATTTCGGAAACATACAACGTCCTGCTGTCCGGGCTGACGGCAATGCCGTTGGATAGAACCAGGTTTTTATCGAGTTTGTGAAGACCGCGGTCCGGATCCAGGCGGAAAAGAGAACCGTCCGCCGCCTCGAGCCGCGCGGAATTGTATGATCCGACCACCAATCGTCCCTGCCGGTCGATCATGCCGTCGTTGCACTGAATGTCAGGATTCCCGGCAAAGGGATCGACGATAAATTCACACGCATTGGATTGCCGATCCCAAAAGGCCAGACCGGAATCGGTGACCAGGAGCCAGCCGTCGGCCGTTCTGCGGCACAACCCTCTCACCGGCATGTCGGGCTTGAACGACGCATACGCGGCTGTTGCGGGGTCGAGGCGGTAAATCGTGTGGGCTCCGATGTCGACCCAATACAGGGCTTTTTCTTCCGGGACCCAGATGGGGGTCTCGCCCAACTCATTCTGCACGGGTAAGTAGTGTTCCAGGCTGCTCATACACCATCGCTCCTTTTTTAGTATAGCATTGAAAACCTGGTCCTATGGGCCAGGCTTCATTACTCAGCTAAGGTTTTGCGACTGCGACCCAGCCTATCGGCTGCGACCAGGGCGCTGTACATATCAAAAGGGCTGACGGTAAACACATGGTTGTGCGTGATCTGTCCGGGTGCACACAGTACCTCGGCAAAGTGTTTGAGCGCTTCAGGCGTAATATCGCCCAGACCCAAATCCTCCAGAGTTACCGGCAAACCGACCTCAACCATAAAATCAAAAACCACCAGGCGCTCATCCGGATCGATGTCTTCATCCAGGCAAAGTTGGGTGGCGACGCCGAAGGCAACCTTTTCGCCATGGGAGTAGGGCCTGCATTCTTCAAATTCGGTCAGGGCGTTGCCGACGGCATGTGCCGAAGCAACACCGGCGCTTTCAAACCCCAAACCCGACAGCAGGGTGTTGGCCTCGATAACCCGATCCACTGCCGGCGTGACGACATGTTCGGCACAGTCCCGGACCGCATCGATCCCAAAATCCATCAGCGTGTCGTAGCACAATCTCGCCAACGCCAGGGATGCCTGGGTTGCCACGCCGCCCGCCAGGGCGACCCGCCGGCCCTTGTAGGCCGCTTCCGCCTCAAACCAGGTTGCCAGCCCGTCGCCGATGCCCGAAATCAGCCACCGGACCGGTGCGGCCACGATCACTTCGGTGTCCACCAGAACCAGGTCGGGATTGCGCGGCCAGATCGCCCAACCGTCAAAGCTGCCCTCTTCGGTATAGTAAACCGTGGCGGCACTGGTGGGCGCATCGTTGCTGGCAATGGTCGGCGCGGTGACCAGCTTGGCATCGATGTCCAACGCCACAGCTTTGGCCAGATCGATGGCCTTGCCGCCGCCAAGTCCCACGACCACCTCGGCCTTTTCAGCCTTGGCCTTTTCGATGCCCAACCCGATTTGCCCGCGATCACATTCGCCCGAGAACTTGAAAGGAATCAGCAAAAGATCATGTTCTTCAAAGCTTTGTTTGACGATCGCGCTGAATTGTTCGCTGACCACCGGGCCCCAGGCGACGAGTACGCGTTTGCCCAAGGGGGCCACGTATTTGCCGATGTCTTTCAACACCCCCGCACCTTGAATATAACGCCGTGGCGCAATAAATACTTTTATCATCTTCACACCTCCTCTATTTTTCGTGATACAAAGACCAATCCGGACGAGCCGGAATTGAAGATTGGAGATTGCAAATTGAATATTTGTGGATGTCACTCGCGTAGCGCAGGCGCCGCGTGTCGCTCCGTCTTTTTTAAAATATAATCCGCCGCGGACCATAAATATTCAATATTCATTCGAAACTATTCAATCTTTATGCCTGCATCTGTCGCAGCAGGTCGCCGCTGTCAAATATCTCCCAGGCTTCCACCAGCAGGCCGTTTTCGACACGGAAGGTACTGACGGCCGGACAGCGGATCTGGTTGCCTTTGGGAGCGATGCCCGCAAACTCGCCTGTGTGCTTTCCAAGCAGGGCAAAGTGGCAATCCACCTTGTCGCCTTCGGCGATACAATAATCAATTTCAATCCGCATGTCACTGAAGACGCTGCCCAAAATGCCGCTAAAAAACTGGCGCACGCCTTCCGGGCCGGCGGGCGTGCCGGGCGGGAAATGATGATCGACAAAGCTTGCGGCGACTACCTCGCCGATTCCTGACAGGTTCCCCATGGCCGCTTTTCAGGTCGGCGGCTGGGCTGACACCTGACACGTGTAACCTGCAATTATCTACTCATTGATGCCCTTGGTGCCGCGCCGTTTCAGGTACTTGTCCCAGTAGAAGTCATCGGCATTTTCTTTTGTGACCAGCGCCAGTCCGTTGTCGCAATACGGGATCTGCATCGGGTTGTAGCCCATGCGTTTGTAGTCGTTCATCGGGTCGATCAGATCCGAATGTTTGGCCAGATACAAAAACAGCATGCCGAAATAGCCCTGCACCCCCTGGTTGGGGTTCAGCGCGCCCCAGATATCGCCCTCCTTGATCATGTCCAGAACCTTGACATTCACATCGGTGCAAAGAATTTTGATCTTCCCGCCCAGTTCCTTGGCGGCCTGGGCCGCACCCATGGCCGAGCTGGCTTCCGGCATGAATACTGCGCCGAGGTTCGGATGTGCCTGGGCCATGGTGAGCACCGCCTGGTAGGCTTTCTGGGGATCCTGCATGGTCGCTGCGCGTGCGACGACTTTTATACCGGGATGGTTGGACTGAATTCGGGCGACAAATCCCTGGGTTCGGCGGTCATGGTTGTCCTGGCCGGGGTTTTCCAGCACCGCCACCTCGCCCTTTTCGCCCAGCTCTTTTGCCAGCGTGTCGGCTGCAAAAATGGCCTCGCGGGCATTATCCGAAGTGATATACGAGACGCGCTTGCTGTTCGGGGAATCCGCGGCAAAGGTAACCACGGGCACCCCCATTTCATAGGCGCGATTGATGGGCTCGATAAACGGGTCGGGGTTGATGGGCGCTATAAAAATGCCGGCCGGCTTGCGGGCCAATACCTGCTCAAAGACCGCCAAATGCTTATTGACATCATATTCGGGGGTGCCCAGATATTTCGTTTTAACGCCCAACTGCTGTCCGGCCTGCTTGAACATTTCATAAACCGGGAACCAGTATTCCACCCCGGAGACAAACGGCACCATGTAATATACTTCATCTTTACTTCCCTGAAGGAAAGATTTATTCTCCGCACCAAAGGCTGAAAATGCCGTTAAGCCAACCACCAGAACGATGACAATTGCAATGCCTGTCTTTTTCATAAACTTGCTCCTTGTATTTGCTGTTTGTGTCTAAACCTGAATTGGATAATTGCAATACTTCTTGTGAGTTTCCATCATCGCGATGTAATTCTCCGGTTTCACGGCTGAATGGATGCTGTTGCCGGATGAAAAAATATAGCCGCCGCCGGGTCCGGCTATCCGGATGCACTCTTTTGACTCGGCAATCGTTTGCTCGACACTGCCGAAGGTGAGCGTTTGGGCGCAATCGACATTGCCTTTGATCGCAATCCGTCGGCCGTATCTGGTTTTAATTTCAGCTAAATCCATGCCCGCTGTAGGATCGATAGGATCCAGGCAATCGATGCCCGCGTCGACAATCATATCGATCAGGGGCATGATTTCCCCGTCGGTATGTTTGATGATGTACAGACCGCGATCTTTATACCCTCCCATGACTTTGCAAAGCGGCGGGAAGAATAGTTTTTTGAAATGGGCGGGCGAAACCATCGGGCCGTGCTTGTGGGCAAAGTCATCGCCGGTGTAAATAATTTTAACGCCTCTTTTGACGGCTTCATCGGCCATTTTCAGATTGACCGCGACACACATTTCAATGAGGCCTTCGATCAGTTGCGGGTCCTGGATGAGGGTCATCAGAAAGTGTTCAAAACCCATCAATCGGCTCGGTATTGAAAACACATCGTTCAGGTGCAGAATAACGGCTTTTTTGCCTCGATGCGCTTTAAGCTCGGATTCCAGCGTTAAATATCGCTCCGGTGCGTGGGGATCGGGCGGCTCATATTTATCCAGATCCCGCCTGGTTTTTATCGGCCCGTCAACCGGATAGGTGTGGGACTCCCCGGTATCCTTTTTGACAATGCCCCACTCATCCCGGTAAACATGGGGTTCGAGTTCTTCACTTTGATAGTCCAAATCAACACAGATGGCATCCTGGTCGGCTTTGTAGACAAATTCCTGATAGCTCAAGCCGGGATAAATGGCCTCGATGACCTTTTTATCCACAAACCATTCAAAGGTCGGTATGCGATCGACCGCTTCTCGCCGCAGCGTTTTCAGGATTCTTTCCTCTGAAGTCATTGTCATAATTGGGCGCTCCTTATGATTTGAACCTGTCAAAGATGTCATGATTCACTTCTTTGAGGCTCGGCTGCAGCTTTTTAAAAATCCGGTAATAGTCCTCATATTCATTCTGTCGATTGAGATTCGGCTCATAGATCCGGCCTTCTTTGTAAGTTTGTTGAAACGCATCCTGTTCGTCCTGGTAGAGACCCAGGCCGATGCCGGCCAGCAGCGCGGCCCCCAATGTCGTTGCCTCTTCCAGGGCGGGTACCTCAATGACTTTTCCGGTTACATCGGCTTTGTTTTGCATCCACAACTGATTGCGCACGGCGCCCCCGACCGCAATGATCTTTTGAATGCGGCCCGGCAACGCTCTTTCAAAGGAAAACAAAATGTCTTTAAATTGGTAGTCCAGACCTTCAACAATCGCCCGCAGCATGCAGCCCTTATCGGCTGCGGGGCTCAATCCGATGAAGGCACCCAGCGAGCGGCTGTCGATATCCGGCGTTCCAGCACCCGCCAGGTGGGGCAGAAAAAAAACACCGTTGGACCCGCAGGGCGCTTTAGCCGCCTTTTCCATCAAAGACTCCCAGTCCCGTTTGCCGGTCCTGTTTTCAATCTCTTTTTCTTCGAAACCGTAATTGTCCCTGAACCATTCCAGCATCAAGGCCGAAGGCGAATATCCTGCGAGCAGATAGGCCTTTTGGGCGACATGGGCTTCGACGTTGATCCCGGCTTCAAAGATTTCCTTTTCAAGAACGAGCCGGGGCAGGGTACGAATAATAATTTCCCAGGTTCCGGTGACATCCATGATGACATCCGGAACAAAAGCCCCGACAGCCAGGCCGGCGCAGATATAGTCGTGACCGCCCAGAACAACCGGGGTTCCCGCCTTCAAGCCGATTTTATCGGCAGCTTTTTGGGTGACGCCCCCTAAAACCGTCCCGCTCGGCAGCGCTTGCGGGAAAAGCGCTTTGTCCAGGCCGGCACTGTCGAAGAGGGCATCAGACCAATTCAGCGTTTGCTGGTCAAACAGGGAGGTGCAGGATGCCATGGTATAATCGGTGGCCCGGCGGCCGCACAGCATGAAGTTTATGAAATCCTCTATAAGCAGCCATTTGTCTGTTTTGGAAAGTATTTCCGGGTGATTTTCTTTCATCCAGATCAGCCGATACAGGGTGTCGATGTGCAGCACCTGTTTGCCGGTGATGGAAAAGATTTTTTCCGCCCCGAATTTCCGGCTGAAAGCCCGGCTTTGCGATTCCGTGCGGGTGCATTGCCAGGAAATAAAGGGGTAGAGCCATTGACCGTTTTGATCCAGAGGCACGCCGTCCATGCCCATACCGGTTACCGCAATCCCCTCGATATCGGCTGGGTTGCCGGTTTGATTCAACACGTTTTTTATGACCGTGACGGTACTGTTCCAGACAACTTCCGGATCCCAGAAGGCCCAGGTCGGGTGGTCCGGGTCCAAATGCTTGACTTCGGCCGGGACGCTGTGCATGGCGGCGATGTTGCCCGCTAAATCATAGGCGACCGCTTTAATTGAGGTTGACCCTAAATCGATTCCTAGCAGATAACCCATTTTTCCGATCTCCCCAATTTTATGGTTATTTCAATCGATTTTAAAGAGGCAGGGCGCTGACACCCAAAGTCGACAGTGTCTGCAATTTTTCTGCAAATTCATCGATGCTCACTACCTGATATCCGAAATCTTTTGCCGTCCGGGCGTCATCCGGCCCGGCGTAGCCCCAGGTGGCAAAAATGAGCGAGATCGTCTTTTCTCCCCGATTGAAGTGTTCGTCGAGTTCGCGCAAGTTTTTCACGGAATCATCGATGAATGCATAGGTCGGCTTGCTGAACCGCCGCATGATCTGCGTCATATTCTGGATCTTAGTGGTGCCGTTATCGCCCGAGTAGATGTTGTCCCTGCTGATCTGCAGACCGAAATAATTGCAAAGGTACTGGGTGGCTTCATAATTTTTATTGGTCAGCAACACCAGGTCGCTGCCTTGTCTTTCAACGATAATCCGCCACAACGGCTGCACCGGTTGATTGAGTGCTGTCCAGGCCTTGATGTCCTTTTCCTTAAAGCGGCGGCGGGTCTGAAAAAAGCGAATCGTCCGGTCGGCCACAGGCTCTTCGATCCGGCTGATGAGGTCATCATACTGCTGGGGGCTCAACAGTTTGTGCGGCGTCGACCCGGCGGCCTCAAGACACCATTGCATCAGAACCGGTGCATCGCCGATGGGCTGGACATGAAAACGGTTTTTCAGAAATAAATCGAGCGCCTTCTGCGGCAGCTGGTCCAGGCGGGAGGCAACATCTCCCTTCAGCATGTTGTAAACCGTAACCGCAACCTCAGGCAATGAGTCCATCAGCACCCCGTCAAAGTCAAATATCAGCATTGAGTTACTCCCATCGACCCGGTTACAGCTTCAGGGTCGAATTTGTGACCAATGCAAGCCGGGCAGTTAATTCTAGTTATTGAATACAGAAGGTTTCAGGTGTCGGGTTTCAGGTGTCAGCAATGGATTAAGGTCAAAGGATAAAGGCTAAAGGTAAAAGGATATAGCCGTAAAGCTGAAGGCGAGTGGTACGTAGGGATGGACAACGATCCGATGTGTTGCTTTCCAGCTTGCAGGCCGCCCAGCCTCTAATTTCTGACATCTGTCTTCTGTCCTCTGACACCTGAAACTCTATCCCTTAAGTTTAGGTATAATTTTAGGATAAAAATGAAGCAATGATTATGTTTGTTTTTCCCCCACGCAGCGTTACCCTTGCGCCAGCCGGCTCAAGCGGTCCCAGGGCTCCCGCATGCCTTCCACCAGTCTTTTATACTCCGTGTAGCGGGCCAGATAGGAGGGTGCCGCTGCGGGGTTGGGTTCCTGGCGGCGCTCAACCCTAACGGCCGTTTCGACCGCATCGGCATGGTCCTTGTAGACACCGACACCGATTCCGGCACTCATGGCTGCGCCGCGGGCACCGATTTCGATTCCATCCGGTACTTCCATCGGCAGCCGCAGCGTGTCGGCAAATATCTGGGTCCAGACGGCACTGTGGGCGCCGCCGCCGCTTAGGCGTACCGCTTCAATGTGAATGTCGGACCCGCGGGCATCACGCAATTTTTCCAGATGGCTCAAGTGGCTGTAGACAACACCTTCATAGAGCGACCGCAGCATATGAGCCTTGGTGTGCCACCCGGCGATGCCGTAAAATCCGGCCCGGGCGGTTGCCTGCACGTTGGAGCCGAAAAGGAAAGGATGGAAAATAATGTCGCTGCCGCCCGGCGGCAGGCTGTCCACGATTTCACTGCAAACGTCGTAAACCGAAATTCCGCGCTCGGCGGCCATGGCTTTCTCTTCGGCACAAAATTGGGTGACGAACCATTCCAGGTTGGTGGCCGATGTTGCACTGGCTTCTACGGTAAGCCATAAATTTGGAACGGTAAAGATGGTGGTCATAAACAACGCGGGGTGGACGATCGGATCGGAGGTGACAATTTCGTTAATGCTCCAGGTTCCGGCAATGATGCTCACCTGGTCCGGCCGATAAACTCCGGCGCCCAGTGCGGAGGCATCCACGTCAAAAAGGCCGCCGACGACCGGTGTTCCGGCGGCCAGCCCCGTGGCCCGGGACGCATCCGGCGTCACCCGGCCGGCAATGTCAAAGCTTTGCACCAGCGCCGGCAGGGCCGGGCGCAATTCTTTTAAATCGTAAAGATCCAACAGTTCATCGGAGTAACACTTATTGCGCACATCCAGCAGGCTGGTGGCGCTCATGTCGGTATAGTCGGACGTGATTTCACCCGTCAGGCAATACTTGATGTAGTCTTTGACCATCAGGACGGCCCCGACGCGCCGGTAGACCTGGGGCTCGTTGCGTTTGATCCAGGTCAGCAAGGCATTCGGCTGGGCGGGCCAGAAAGACTGGGTCGTATAAGGAAAGACCTGATCATGCAGGCGGCTGCGGTTCCAGGTATCGATAATATCGGCCGCGCGGGTATCCAGCGACTGGATGCCGGGACGGGCCGGACGCCCTTCTTTGTCGATCAGGTACAGCCCGTTGCCGTGGCCCGTCGTGCCGACAGCGATGATTTGCTCCGGCTTGATACCGGACAGGTTCACGGCTTCTTTAATCGTCATGGCCGTTTTCTGCCATAGCGCGTCCATGCTTCTTTCGGTCCAGCCCTGCCGAGGATACTCGGATTCAACTTTGCGGCTGGTCACCTGGATTTCGCGGCCCTGCAGGTCAAAAATTGCCGCTTTGGAGATCGTGTTGCCGTTGTCGATGCCAAGCAGATATTCAGACATTTAGCATCCTCCTTGGAAAATCTTTATCTGAATAGACAAATCCTGGCGGGGGTAAACCCCGCCGCTACCTGGTAGGTAGGATATCTTGTGCAGGGGCGGGGTTTATCCCCGCCCGCAAGCGCTAAGTTGCTTTTAAAAGATGTTCTTTTTTGGATATAAACCGCCACACTCCTCGAAACCCTGAACGCTGAACCCTGAATGCTGAATCAATGAACCCTGAACGACATAAACCTCAGCTGCGTTTTCTGGTATGGCGGATGTGATCCAGGGAAACCGCGCCCAGCAGGATGCCGCCGCGGATCAGATCCTGCCAGTAGGGGGAGACATCCAGCAGAACCATCGAGCCGGTGATGGTCTGCAGCAGGGCAATGCCCAGAATCGAGCCCAGCACCGTTCCCACGCCGCCGGTCAGGCTGGCCCCGCCGATGACCACCGCCGAGATGGCGTTCAACTCCAGACCGATGCCGAAGCCCGGAATCGAGGCGCCGAAGCGCGACATGTAAACGATGCCGGCCAGCCCGGATAGGGTGGAGCACAATATGCAGGTGACGATCTTCACCCGGTGGGTTTTGATGCCGGAAAAAATCGCGGCCTTTTCGTTGCTGCCGGTATAAAACACCTTGCGTGCCAGCGACGATTTGCGCATTAAATAATCGCTGATCACCACAATGACGGCAAAAAGGAATATGGTAAAGGGGAGACTGTAGACGGTGCCCTGGCCGATGAACTTAAAGGACTTGGGCAGGGCAAACAGCGACAGCGGCGTGCCCTGGGTGATCACAAAACACAACCCCCGTGCAATGCCCATAAACGCCAGGGTCGTTATGAAAAAATTCAACCCGACTTTGGTGACAAAGATGCCGATTGTAAAGCCGATCAGGCTGCATATCACGATGCCGATCAGGCTGGCCAGCCAGGGATCGATTCCCAGCAGAAAAAGCTTGCCGCCAATGACCATCGCCAGGCACATCACCGAGCCCACCGACAAGTCAAAGCCGCCGACCACCAGGATCAGCGTCATGCCCACCACGACGATGCCCTCGGTGGAAAACGACAGCAGGATGGCTTTGATGTTGGGCCAGGTTAAAAAATACGGTGACACAAAACTCATGATGATGCACACCGCCACAATGATCAGTATCAGGGTGCCTTCCCGAAACCCCCGGATAGCCTCGAAAACATTGCTGACCTTGGCGGTGGATACCTTGTCTGTTGGAACCATGCCGACACTGTCCATAGTTCAATTCCTTTGATATTGAAATCCTGATCCTGGCTTATGAGTTGGTATCGATCATAGTCCCAAGACTCATTACCCCAACACTCCGCCCTTCTTCTTTCACACACATATCCCGGAAGCCAGCTGAATGATGCGCTGCTCGGTAATCTGATCGCCGGTGATGATGTCGCACTGCCGTCCTTCGTGCATCACCAGCACCCGGTCGCACATGCCGATGACTTCCGGCAGCTCCGATGATATCATGATCACGCCGATGCCCTGTCCGGCCAGTTCGCGCAGCAGGCGATGGATCTCGGATTTGGCGCCCACATCAATGCCGCGGGTGGGTTCATCCATGATGATGACGGCCGGATTGATAGACAGCAGCTTGGCGATTAATACTTTTTGCTGATTGCCCCCGCTCAAAGAGGAGACCAGCTGAACCAGGGAATGATATTTGATGTTCAATTTGTCTGCCAGCCGGCTGGAAAGCTCGCGGGTGAGCTTGCGGTCGACAAACCCCCGGTATGAAACCTGCTTCAGATTCATGGCCGTGATGTTGCTGCCGATGGGCATCTCCAGAAACAATCCCTCAGATTTGCGGTCTTCGGTCAGATAAACGATTCCCTGCCGGATCGCATCTTCATAGCTGTTCACATTCAGAGGTCGGCCCTTGAAGACGACCTCGCCGGCTTTTTTAGGATACAGCCCGCAAATGGCCTTGGCCAGCTCGCTGCGCCCGGCACCCACCAGGCCGGAAAATCCCAGAATTTCGCCCTCAAACAGATCAAAGTTGATGTCGTGGAAGCGACCCTCGTTCGAGAAGCCGCGAATCTGCAGCAGCACATTGGCCGGCTCGGCCGGCTGCTTGGCTTTGGCCGGGTACAGGTCGCCGATCTCCCGGCCCACCATTTTATTGACCACTTCGGTCGAAGTGGTCTGGTCCACGTCGTAGGTGCCGATATACCGGCCGTCCCTGAGAACCGACACCCGGTCGCAATGGGCGAAGACCTCCGCCATGCGGTGGCTGATGTAGATAATGCTGATGCCCTGGTCCTTGAGCTTTTTCATGATCTGAAACAAGGCGTCCGTTTCACTCTCGGTCAACACCGCCGTGGGCTCATCCAGGATCAATATCCGGCAGTCCAGCGTCAGCGCCTTGGCGATCTCCACCACCTGCTGGTTGGAGATGCTCAATTCGCCGACTTTTTTGTGGGGTTCGATGGGATGCAGGGATTGAAGGGCCCTGGCGGTCTTGGCGTACAGCTCTTTGTAATTTACCAGCCACGCCTTGTCGGCATTGATCGAAGACATGTACAGGTTTTCAGCCACCGTGACATCGGGGCAAAGCGCGATTTCCTGGTGGACAAAACCGATGCCGAGCCGTTGGGCGGCCAAGGGGTCTTTAATCTCCACTTTGCGGCCGTTGACAAAAATCTCGCCGGCGTCCGGTGTGTAGACGCCGTCAATCACGTTCATCAACGTGGATTTGCCGGCGCCGTTTTCGCCCACCACCGCATGAATCTCACCTTTGCGCAGTTGAAAATTCACCTTGGAAAGAGCCTGGGTGCCGGGAAACGACTTGTCAATGCCTCTGACTTCTAAAACCAATTCTTCGGTCAAGAAGATCACCCCCCCCATGAATTGAAGATTGAAGATTGTAAATTTAATATTGTAATAGGTTTCAGGTGTCAAGTGTCAGAAGACAGATATCAGAAGACAGAGTCCAGAGGCTGGGATGCTGGAAAGCAATACCTCAGATCTTTGTCCATCCCTTTGTACCGCTCGCCAGCAGCCTTTCGCCTTTTACCTTTATCCTTTGCTGACTGACACCTGAAACCAGCAGTTATTTACTCTTTGATGCCATTGGTGCCGCGTCGTTTCAGGTATTTATCCCAGTAAAAGTCGTCGGCATTCTCCTTGGTGACCAGTGCCAGCCCGTTGTCGCAATAGGGGATCTGCATCGGGTTGTAGCCTTTGCGTTTGTAGTCGTTCATCGGATCGATCATATCCGAATGCTTGGCCAGGTACAAGAACATCATGCCGAAATACCCCTGCACCCCCTGGTCGGGGTTCAGCGCGCCCCAGATATCGCCTTCCTTGATCATATCCAGAACTTTCTGGTTAACATCGGTGCAAAGAATTTTGATCTTCCCGCCAAGTTCCTTGGCGGCCTGGGCCGCACCCATGGCCGAGCTGGCTTCGGGCATGAAAATTGCGCCGAGTTCGGGGTGTCCCTGGGCCATGGTCAGGGTCGCCTGATAGGCCTTGTTGGCATCCTGGTTGGAAGCGGCGGTGGCAACGACCTTGATGCCCGGCCACTTGGTTTCAATGCGTTTGGTAAATGACTTGACCCGCAGGTCATGATTGTCCTGGCCGGGGTTTTGGAGGGTCGCCACTTCGCCCTTGCCCCCTAAGTAGTTCCCCTACTTTGTCGGCCGCAAAGTAGCCTTCGCGAACGTTGTCGGAAGTGATATAAGATACGCGTTTGCTGTTCGGGGAGTCCGCGGCAAACGTGACCACGGGAATACCCATTTCATAGGCCCGGTTAATGGGTTCAATGAAAGGATCCGGGTTCATGGGATGCAGGAATATACCGGCCGGCTTTTTGGCCAGGATTTGCTCGAACACGGCCAGTTGTTTATTGACGTCATATTCCGCTGTGCCGGTGTAGACGGTTTTTACTCCCAGCTGCCAGCCGGCCTGCTTGAACATTTCATAAACCGGAAACCAGTACTCCACGCCCGAAACCATCACACACATGTAATAGGTTTCGTTCGGATCTCCCTTAAAGGGGTTCTTTGCACGCCAGAATTTTTCCAGCGATGACTGTCCTGCCAGGGTTGCACCTGCGGTGAGAATCATCAGGGAAACGATCAGCATTGCTATTACTATTCTTTTCATTGTCTTCCTCCCGTTGTAGTGTTAGTTTTACCTCTTGCTCGTTGCTCTATTATAAACAAAATCTGTCATTCGTGACGCGGTGGATTTATTAAATCGGGATATCCCGCAATAAAAAAATATCAGCACGCCACTGCTGTCAAATGGATATCACCTCCTTTAATGGCCGGTCTCTGAGAACTATCTCTCCGATTCCGTCATTGCCGCCGCTTGTCGAAAGCGGCAGGCCAGATTTTATAAAATGGTCTGCTATTTAAAACGCCATTTTATATTTGTCAATAACCAGACTTTGAACCCGTCTTTGGATGGATCTTCAACTTGCATCTTTACCCTTCGACCTTTGTGGTTATCAGCGTGTAAACGGCGACCGTGCCGATGAGCACGATGCCTTTGGCAAAAGACTGCCAGTAGGGGGGTATCCATAGAACGGTCATACCGATCGACACGCACATGATGATCAGGGCGCCGACGACCGTCTTCAACACGGACCCCTCACCGCCGTAAAAACGGGTGCCGCCCAGAAGAATGGCAATGATGGCTTCCAGTTCCATCAGATTGCCGGTCATCGGATCGCCCATGGACAGGTAACTTGCTCTGGCTATGCCGCCGATGGCAGAAAGAAAGCCGGTAATCATATACAGCACCCAGATCGTCCCGACAACATTGATGCCGGATAGTTCCGCCGCCGTCATGTTGCCGCCGATGGCCGCGGTATACTTGCCGAGCACCGTCTTTTTTTGAACAATGACCATGATGACGATGACCGCCACCGCAACGTAAAACGCTGCCGGCAGTCCCAGGAACACGGGCGCCCGGGCGAAATCATTGATGCCCGCCGGCATGTTGCCTTTAATCAAGCCGATCTGGCGCGGGGTCAGGGTCCAGGCAATCCCCCGAAACAGGTACAGGGTCACCAGCGTGGCGATGACGGACACAATGCGCAGCTTCATCACCAGCAGGCCGTTGATGTAGCCCATCAAAACCCCCAGTCCCATGGTCAGCAGCGTGCCCCAGAAGAAGCCAAACCCGTTTTTCAGCAGGATGCAATAGACGACACCGCTCAAGCTGACCATGCTGCCCACCGACAGATCGATCTGAGCGGCGATCATGATGAGGGTGGCGCCGCAGCTGACCAGCAATATCGGTACGGACATTCGCAGAATATTGACAATGTTGGCCGGATTCAAAAAGTTCATAGACACCGCACTGAACCCGATGACAATCAAAGCCAGCACGAGGAACACAAAGATGTTCTTGAAGGTCGTCCAGGTGAATTTGCTTTGCATTTCCATAATTAGCGTTCCTCAATGTGATTGAAGATTGAAGATTTGTAGTTGTCGCTTCGCTCCGTCACCTTTTAGATAAATCTTTATAAAATCGACCCGCCGCAGGCGGACATTAAATATTCAATTTACAATCTTCAATTTTCAATTCCGGTCATGTTGTTCTGTGGTCCAATGCAAAACGTTGCGATAGAATCGCGATCAGCGTGATGCCGCCCTTTACGATCGTCTGGATATCCGGCGACAACCCCAGCATGTTCAGCGAGGTGGACACGATGCCGAGGATGAATGCACCCACGACGGCGCACATAACTGAGCCGAAACCGCCGAAAATGCTGGTTCCGCCCAGCAGGGTGATTACCAGCGCATCAAATTCAAAACCTTCGCCCAAGCTGGAAATACCCGCGTTGTGAATGGAACCCATGATGACCCCGATCAGCCCGGCTAGAAATGAACTTGCCAGGTATAGGATCGAAATGTGCCTTTCGACTTTGATGCCGGAGAGTTTGGCGGCTACCGGATTTGCGCCGATGTAATAGGTCCGGCGGCCGAAGACAGTCTTTTTTTCAATAACCAGCGCTATAATTACCAGTATGACCATCAAAATAACCGAAGCATTGACCGTGCCGATCAGAGAGAATTCACCGAATTTTTTGAATACATAAGGCAGGCCGGCGTTGCGCTGCGAGCCCTGGGTGATAATCAGCGCAATGCCGCGCGCCAGCGACATGGTGCCCAGCGTGACAATAATGGATGCGACTTTCAAGCGGGTGACAAAAAAGGCGTTGATCGCACCGATGAACATGCAGCAGACCAGGGTTGCTAAAATGGCAACACCGTAGGTCATGCCGAGCCCGCGGGCCAGTTCCATGCCGGCACCCGTGGGGGACTGGCAGAAATAGGCCGACAGGACGGCGCCCAAACCGACGATTCCGCCGACCGACAGGTCGAAATTGCCGCTGATTAAAAGAAACGTTACGAAAATTGACAGAATGATAAGTTCCGCCTGCTGTGAAAGCTGATTTGAGATGGTATGGATATCAAAAAACCGGGGTACAAATCCGGATGCCGCGATGAAGAAAATGATCAACACGCCGAACATGGATAAAACAATAAACGATTCATTGCTCATTTTTCCAATGGCTGATTTTTGTTCCGGCATTATTCGCCTCCCGTGCAAATATGGAGCAGTTTTTCACTGTCGATATCCCGGCAGTTGTCCAGTCCCGCTCTCAGGTTCCCGTCATAGAGCAGAAAGATCCGATCGCACATGTTCATGATTTCCGGCAATTCGGAGGAGCAGAAGATGATGGACTTGCCCTCCTGTGATAACTGGCGCACGATTTTGTAAATCTCGCTTTTGGCCCCCACATCGACCCCGCGGGTCGGCTCATCCAGGATGAGCAGATCCGCTTCGGCAAAAAGGCACTTGGCAAAGACGACTTTTTGCTGGTTCCCGCCCGAGAGTTTGGCAACTTCTTTTTCGGCGCTGCTGGTCATGATAGCCAGGCGCTTGATGAAGTCCAGGGTGGCGTGCAGATCTTGGCGGCTGTTGATAAAACCCATCTTTGAAATTTTGCGCATGTTCATGACGGGGATATTGCTTCTGATCGTCAGGAGCGTGAAAAGGCCCTGCGATCTTCTTTCTTCCGGCACCATCGCGATGCCCGCGCGGATCACCTTGTCCGGCAAATGTTCAAGCTTTTGGCCTTTGAAAATAATCTCGCCCGTGTATTTGTCCGCGCCGTATATGGCCCGGGCCAGCTCGGTCTTGCCGGCACCCACCAACCCGTAAAACCCCACAATTTCGCCGCGCTTTACCTCGAAGGAAATATCCTTCAGTTTTTTGGTGCTCAGATTTTTTACGACCAGCAGGTTGGCGGCATCGGTCAGGTCCCTGGCAACGTATTGCTCGTAGACCGTCTTGCCGATCATCAGTTTGATGAGCTCACCGCGGTCTTTTACCTCGGTGATCGGCTTGGTGTCGATATGCTTTCCGTCCCGCAAAACCGTAACATAATCTCCGAGTTCAAAAATTTCGTCCAGGCGATGGGAGATATAGATAACGGTGACGTTTTTCGCTTTAAGGCCCTTTATAATTTTGAAAAGCCGCTGAATTTCTTCCTCTGAAATGGCTGCCGTCGGCTCATCCATTATAATAACGTCCGATTCCGATGCCACGGCCCTGGCAATTTCGACCATCTGCTTCTGGGCCACACTCAACTCCGATACCCGCTGTTTGGGGTTGATGGACGGATCGATGGTTTCCAGCGCATTGACCATTTTTTTGATCTTGTCGGTTTTGCGCAGAAAACCAAACCAGGTGTCCTCCATGCCGAGGGTCAGGTTTTCTTCAATGGTGAGCTGGTCGACGACATTCAACTCCTGAAACAGGGTGCTGACGCCTTTTTGTTTGGCATCCCTGGGATTCTGCGCAATATACTCTTTGCCGTTCATGAGGATGGTGCCGGCGGTCCTGGCAAGCGCGCCGGTGAGGATTTTGATCAGAGTGGATTTGCCGGCCCCGTTTTCTCCGACCAGGCAGTGAACGGTGTTTTTATTGATGTTGAAGCTGACATCATCAACGGCCCGAACGCCCGGGAACTCTTTGGTCAGGTTTTTTATCTCCAGCAGAACAGCGCTCATGGTTGTGCTCCCCCGTTTTATCGTTTCAAGGGGAGGAAGCCGTGGGGCGGCTCCCTCCCGTCTAAAGATAAATTAAGCGTTAACCCGGATGTGAATTGCTGCCGCGATTAGAATTTAGGCATTTTGGCATTGGCCTGAAACTCATCATTGTACCATTTCACGGCCTCATCCGGTGTCATGCTCCAGTAGCCGACCAGGGAGTTGGGGATAAAGATCGGTTTGCGGTTCGCCGGGTCAACCTGCTTGATTTTGCCGCTTTTGATGTCGAACAGGTTGTCGATCCGGCCCATGCCGGTTTCACGCGGCGGCAGGCCCATTGACATTTTCAGGGAGGAGCTTGGATCGAATACTTCATACAGTTCATTTTCCGGGCAGTCCACACTGATCACGATTTCGGTCAGGGGAACACCGTCTTTCATCTTACCGCGGCCAATCGCTCGCAACCCGGGCATGGTGCCGTCGGTCAGGTTGGCAGCCTCGGAGTAGATGATGCAAAGGTCCGGATGCGCCTGAACCAGGTCCTGGATGGTTTTCTTGGCCACATCCGGACCCCGGCTGGAATCAAAGCAGCCCAGATCTACCGCATCGGGGGCCACCGACTTGACGCCCTTGACGAATGGAACCGTGCGTCCCTCTGCAACCGCTTCATTGTCCGGCCATCCCAATTCAACCATCACAATGGGTTTGTCGGGATGGGCTTTGATCCACTGCTCGGCCGCAATTTTGCCCATTTTAAAGGAAATTTCCGCTTCACCGGGTCGGATACACGGAATATCTATGGGCATTTGATCGAAGTAACTGTTGAGAATGATGCCCTTTTTCAGGGCTTCTTCAAGGCCGGGTTTGGCAGATTCACCCTGCCAGATGTGAAGGGTTGCCATGTTCATGCCCTGGGCAATCATCTGGTCGACGTTGGCGGTCATGGTAGCGACATCGGATTTGCCGTCAAAGACCTGGACATCGGCACCGTATTTTTCTTTGGCGTATTTTTTGGCCCAGTAGGATTGGGCCTGATGAAAGCCGTTTTTCAGATCGGAGACAAAATAGGCGATTTTTATGGAATCTGCATAAGCGGTAGCTGCAAAAGCCAACATAACGATGCACACCAATACGATTTTTTTCATTTTTCTTTCTCCTTTTGGGGTTGGGTTGTTTTTCGTTGTTTCTTCCTCCCGCTTGAAATGTGTCTTGCTGATTTCAGCCGCCTCCTTTCTGACGAATTTCCGTCATTGGTTGTGTTTGCATTTGCATGTGAAAAGGTTCAGCGTTCAGGGTTCAAGGGTTTAAGGTTCAAAGGTTTGGGGCTTCGCCCTTCGAGCTACGACGGGACAAGACGACCCCACACGCAGGGTTCAGGGTTCGGTTTATATTGTAACGCTATACTGCCAAACCGGTCTTGGTGCAAATGGCAATTACGCTTCCGGCGCTCCCAGCGCTTCGACATCCCGGCGGATTCGTTTCAGGTCGCCAGCCTCTATCACAAGGTCGCCCGCCTTGACATTGTCCTTGACGTGCGCTGGTTTTCTGGCACCGCACAGGACGAAGGTGATGCCCTCCTGCGCCATGGTCCAGGCAATCACCAGCTGGGATAATGAGCAATCGTATTTTGACAGCAGATCGGTCCAACCCTCGAGCATATTCAGAACTTTTTTGCGGTTCACCGGCTGAAACCAGGGAATATTATTGCGGTAAGCACCTTCCGGAAACGTCTGACCCATGCCGATTTTGCCCGTCAGCAAACCCTGCTCGAGCGGAGAATAGGCCAGCGCGCTGATGCTGTTGGCGTGGCAGTACGGCAGTATTTCTTTTTCGATCTCCCTGTCCAGCATGCTGTATTTGGGCTGAATGGCGTCCAGGATGCCGGCGGCCTGGTATTGTTTTATGTGTTCAAGGTCCACGTTGGAGGCGCCGATGGCTCGAATTTTACCTTCTTCTTTGAGCTTCAGCAGGCATCGCATGGTATCCTCAATAGGATACTTGTCCGGTTCCAGCGACTGCCAGTGGGTGTGGTACAGATCTATATAATCGGTACCCAATCGCTTGAGGCTGTCCTCGAGTTCTTCCACGATCGTTGCCGGAAGCAGGCAGCGCTTGACATGCTTGTCGCCCATCTCAAAAAATGAAGAGCCTCTGTCATCTTTCCACCACAAGCCGCATTTGGTGGATAAAATCACCTTATCCCGTTGTCCCTTGATGGCCTTGCCCACGACCGTTTCACTGTGACCCCAGCCGTAGGCGGGGGCGGTATCAATCATGGAAATCCCTGCCGCAATGGCGGCCTGAATGGCCTTGATGGATTGATTGTCGTCTGAATCGCCCCACCAGGGCCCGCCGCCGACCGCCCAGGTACCGAGCGCGACCGCCGAAGCTGAGATGTTCGTTTTACCCAGGGTTCGATATTGCATTTTCACCTCCTGTAACGATGGTTGAGATTAACTTGCTCTATAACTCAATGGCCCCATGCTCAAATTTCAATGACCAAGGTTTTTTTGCTATATAGAACGCTATTTTATACCTGTCAATAATTATTTTCAAAAAATAAAAAAAAATTATCTATTGACATTCTAGATAGATAGTATAGAAGATTGTCTGAAAACGCATTTTAACTATATTTAAGAGGATTAAATTGCAGTTGATGGAATCGACGCTTCGATTAATTTGTCGGTATAACGAGGCCGGAGAGGTTGATAATTTGAAACAATTTTTTATCGTATATAAAACAATTTTTTATATAATAGAATTTTCGAGGGGCCAAGGGACCCGGCAATTCTGCCCGGGTCGGTAAGAAACAGATAGCTTTAAACAGAGCAGTTAAAAAGGATTGTGAAGTCGAATGGGAAACAACTATATCATACCTAGTCTGGACCGAGCGCTCGAGATCATTGGATTTCTGGCAAAGCAGCCCAAGGGGTGCGGCATTACGACCATTGCGGATAAATTGGGGTATCCCAAGAACAGCGTATTCCGTATCTTAAGGACCCTGGCCAACAAAGGGTATATTATTGAAGCCGATCGGCTGTATCAGCTTTCCGCCAAATTTCTTGCTGTCGGCTATTCCGCGGTAGGTGAAGCACACATGGTGGAAAAGGCGATCGATGTTATGCGGGAACTCAGAGATGAAGTCAACGAGACCGTCCTGCTCGGCACTCTCGTCGGCAACAGGGGCGTCATATTGGAACAGGTTCTCAGCACGCAGCCACTGAAGGTGATGGTCGATCCGGGCCATAATTTCGCGCTGCACACGGCCGCGCCCAGCAAAGCCATGCTGGCCTATATGAACCCGGAAGACCAGAACAAAATTATTGATTCGATCACTTATACCCGCTTTAACGAGAACACGATAATTACCAAAGGACAGTTTGTAAAAAATTTAAAAGAGGTCAGGGAGAAAGGTTACGCAACCGATCTGGCGGAAGAAATCATCAACCTGCACTGCGTGGCCTGCCCGATTTTTAATCATAAACTGGAACCGATTGCTTCGATTTGGATCACCGGACCCTCCGACCGATTGCAGCCGGAGCGTTTTGATGAGTTCGGCGGTATTATCGGGGAATTCGCGCTGAAGATTTCACGACGCTTGGGCTATGAGCCGGAATTAAACGGGCACAGCGCCTATAAATGACGGCGGTGATGAACTTTTAGTGTTAGCTTAATTCGAATCTGTTCTATGGTTTCAGGTGTCAGCGTAGCTTCTGAACGTTGAAGTTTAGCTACCTTGGGAGGGGGGGCAATTGATTAAAGATGAAACTTCAACTGATTTAGGGTTATATTTCGGTTGAAGTAAATGCCTGGCGGGAGCGGTTTCCAACCGCGATTATAGATGTTGACCCGACCGGGTAAATCGCGGTTAAAAACCGCTCCCACAACATCTTAAAGCTTTCTCAGCTTCCCCAAGAAGTTTCGTCTTCGATTATACTGGTCACTTTTCAGGCCAGCGGCGGGGCTGCTTGCCCTGCGTAGCCCGAAAGGCGAAGCAGGGACCCCCGGAACCTGCCCCCCGAAACCTGCCCTCCGAAACTTACTGGCAAGCGGCATCGCCCACACTATTTCTCCGCTTGAACCAAAGCCGGCTTACCGGTCCCGGATTTTTTATCCCAGCTGGCTCAGCAGCTTGTCAAGCTCCCGCTCGTCGAGACTGTAGCTGTGCTGTTCGGTGGGAAACTGACCCGATTCAACCTCGTTGCGAAATTGGGTTATGGCCGAAACGGTGACCTGCTGCAGATCGGCGTAGACTTTCAGAAACCGGGGCGACAGCTCCTTGAACAGGCCCAACATGTCATGGGTCACCAGGCCCTGTCCATCGCAGTGCACGCCGGAGCCGATGCTGATGACGGGAATTTCCAGGCTGCGGGTGATTATTTCACCCAGGCTCACGGGCAGGCACTCGATGATCAGCCCAAAGGCCCCGCTTTTGGCCATGGCCAGGGCATCGTTGATCATTTGTTTTGAAGATTCGGCATCCTTGGCCGGCAGGCTGATTTTGCCGGAAAGCACAATCCGCTGTTTGGTGACCCCGATGTGGCCCAACACGGGAATGCCCGATTCTACGATGCCGCGGACAATCTCGGCCGAGCGGGCGGTTCCTTCCAGGTGGACGGCATCCGCCCGGCCCTCCTTCATGATGCGGGCGGCGTTGCCGACCGCTTCGCTGACGCCGTTGTATGAACCGAACGGCAGGGTCGTCACAACCAGGGCGGATTTGACGCCGTTTCTTACCGCCCGGGTGTGGTAGGTCATTTCATCGATTGTGACCGAAACCGCTTCGGGACGGCCGTTGCCGATGGTTCCCACCGCATCACTCACCAGGACAATGTCGATTCCAGCCTGGTCCAGAAACGAAGCCATTGGATAGTCATAAGCCGTGAGGAGCGTTATTTTCCGGTTGCTCCTTTTTTTGCTTTGAAGCGCTGCGACGGTCATTTTAGGACGGGTATTCATTGGATGTTCCTCGGCCGGCCAAGCCGGCATTGAAAATTGAAGATTGTAAACTGAATATTTGTGGCTGTCGCCCCCGCAGCGCCAGCGCTTGCGTGGCGTGTGCGCCGCATGTCGCTCCATCCTTAGCAGAAGGGGATCGTATCCTCTCCGAGCCGTAGGATTTACGAGCCGGAGGCTTAAATATTCAATACCTGTTCGCCTCCGGAGGATTCAATCGACAATATTCAATCATTTAAAGATGAAGAAAATATTACTTACCGAATTTGCGAATCTATATTAGACAATAATTTTGGGCAGCAGATCCTCCACCATCAGATTGGGGTTCGGCAGCATTTTGACCGACTCGACTTCGCCGACCAGTTTGGCCGCCTTGGCCCCGGCCTCCAGAGCGGTGCGCACCGCTCCCACATCGCCCCTCACCATGATCGTCATGTAGCCGCCGCCGATGGCACACCGCTGCGTCAAGACGATATTGGCCGCTTTGGCCATTGCATCCGCCGCCTCGATACATGCCACCAAACCTTTGGTCTCAATCATTCCCAGAGCCCTCATTTCAGGGTCAAGGGCGCCAGCCGCCTGCGAGTTTTGATTTTCCATAATCTTTTTAGCCATGATTTATTCCTTTCTGTAACGTATTTTATCATCGTATTGAAGCGAGTCTAATATGCCGACAATCGCGGCATCAACCGGCGAGTTCTTGTAATCCGTGGCCAGGCGGGCTGAGCTTCCCCGGCTGACCATGACCAGTTCACCCGGCCCCGAACCGACCAGGTCAACAGCCAGCAAAGGATCTCCGCTGATGTCCCCATCGATATTGGTCGGGCAGATAATTAATATTTTTGTAGAGCTC
This sequence comes from uncultured delta proteobacterium, assembly GCA_963769935.1. Lineage (GTDB taxonomy): Bacteria > Desulfobacterota > Desulfobacteria > Desulfobacterales > JAFDCJ01 > JAFDCJ01. The sequence goes on from CAVYNY010000035.1 coordinate 198,817, forward strand.
AGCGCCGCATGTTTGACGGTTGCCACTGCCGTGCCCATAACCTTAGCGATTATCATGGATGACCTCATTTCATATGTTACGGTTAGTTTTAATTTCTACCAGTTAATGTTTGCTTACCCTAACTCGGAGCCACAGAGGGCGTAGAATTGAAAATTGAAGATTGTAAATTGAATATTTGCGGATGTCGCTTGGCGCCGTTCATTTTAACCGGAAAGAATACCTTAAATATTCAATATTCAATCGAAAATATTCAATTGTTACAAGTTGGCGATCATGTTCAAGTACAATTTCTTTGGTACAAATTTTATTTCAAGGATCCTACTGGTTCTTGATGCGCTTAATCCTTTCGACCAGCTTATCTACGACCGGCCGGGATTGGGTGGCCGGCTTGCCGGACGCCGCTGCTGTTCTCGCTGCCGGCCGTCTCTGGCATCCCCTGGGTTTGCCGCTGAACGTGTGTACTCTGCCGACGGATTGGGGACGCGCAGGATTGAATGTCTCCATCGATGCGCCGGACGCTCTTTCCGTTATGCGCAGGCCCAGCATGGCAGCGGTCTGCTTTGCCAGGTCCGTCAGCACGACGTTTTTATCAACGCAGATCTCACTTTGGCCCTGATCGGCAAAATTTTCAATGTCTTCAGCCGAATAAAAAGTCTTCATTTCAAGCGATCTCCTTTGTCCGCCTCCGGCGGATTAAATGCCCTTTATGGCTTGCACAGCCGCTTCGCGGCCGACCATCACCTCCGAGTCGCTGCCGGCGATATACAACCGTCCATAGCGTCCGGAAGGCTGATAGTTTACCAGGGTGATGTTGGCCGCCTTTTCCGCTTCGTTGGCCGCCAGCCAGACATAGGCCGCCGGCGCAATTTCCAGGACGCACAGCGTCTGGCCTGCCAGCAGCAAACCGCCGCGGCTGGTCTGGTTTACCAGCTGAGCTTCGTACGGGTTTACCTTGGAGACCATTTTAACGGAGACAACCTCCGGCTTTATGCGGTCGCGCTCAGTCAGGCCAAAACGCCCCAGAGCATTTTGCCCGGCGACCTGAACCGCCTCCTGAAAGGCGCTGTGAATCTCAAGTGTGCCGTACTCTCTTTCAACCCGCAACAGGCCGGGGCGCACGTCCGCAGTTTTCAAAGCGGTGTCCAGAACCTCGTATACGTCGCCGGCAGGTGCCAATTCCATAAATACTTCCGCCATGCCTTCCACCGGCACATCGCCCTGCAGCAGGATGCCGGTGAGGGCGGCAAATTGCGGTTGCATCGAATCTATCAGAATGTAGGTTCTAAGCTCCATTTTACATTTCCTTTGCAATGTTTCTTTAAGCCGTTGAATTAATCTGCCAATGACCGGACCACCTTGCGGTCCCCATTGGGAATGATTGCCTCGGTAAATCGGTGCGGCCGCGCAATGACGTGGCCCGCGATCAATTGACCTGCCTTTTTTGCGGCCGCCACGCCGGCATCGACCGACGCCTGGACGGCACCGACTTCGCCGCGCACCATAATGGTCACGTATCCGCCTCCGATTTCCTCCCGGCAGGTGATACTGACATTGGCGACTTTGGCCATTGCATCCGCCGCCTCGATGGAGGCAACCAGCCCGACGGTTTCGACCATGCCAAGTGCAGTTTTTTGCAAATGCTGTTTTTCCATAACGATTCTCCTGTTTGTTGGGTTGCTTGGTTGTAAAACTGAAATTTGGGTAACACTTTAAATGCCTGGAAAAGCCACGGAATGGCCGAATATTCACGAAATTAATTTTTCATTTTAAGGTTCCCTGCTTTTATCCATTGCAATTATTCGTGGTTATTCGTGTAAATTCGTGGCTTACTATTCATTAAATTCCGAGTATCTGGTTGGCCGCAGCGATACCCGAATTTAAATCGACCCTGTGCCCGAGCCCGGCCAGCGCATTGCCGGCTGCCGTCAATAGCTGAATAACCTTGCCGGAAGAAAATTCCGAGATCTGGGCCGGGTCGAGATAGAAGGCGCTGTGATCGACTTGGCCGAAGGCTTTGCTCGGCCCGAAAATCCGCTCGATTCCTTTTACGAGGTCGTTGACATTGATGCCCTCGGGGGCAAAAATGGCCGTGCTGGTTCCTTGGCAAAATTTTCCGGGGGCATCACAGCCGGGACAATCGGCGCCATCGTTGGTCAGCAGCAAATCCATCTCGCTGACACCCCAGCGGACCGCTTTGGCGGCCGTCTCGTAGTCGGAAGCATCCGTTTTGCGCGCGGCAGAACCCGGCCGGGGTGCGCCCCACAGGCGGGCGATCGTCGAACGGATGGCCATGGCCGCTGCGACCGGGTCTTTGGCTGCGTGAATCGCACGCCCGGTAATAAGGGCAGTGACCGGAAGGCTTTGAAAAAATGGAATGGACTCAAGGGTTATCCCGCCGGTGACCGTAACTTTGTACCCCATGTCGATCAAGCGCTGAATGGTGTCCAAATCGTTTTGAGACCACTGGCGGTTGGAGGCCTCCTCGTCCCAACCGCGATGGTATACCATCCATTCGATCCCGACCTGCCGCCATTCCTTGGCGCGGGCGATAATGTCCCGCACGCCGGTAAGTTCCATCAGCACCGCTTTGCCATATTCATTGGCGGTTTTCAGGGCGGATTCGACGGTGGCCATGGGGGCGCCGCCAATAACCGTCATCAGGTCCGCTCCGGACTCAAAGGCCATCTTGGCTTCCAGCCAGCCGACGTCGGGCGTTTTAAAGTCGGCCAGAATCAGGTTGTCCGGACAAACCTCGCGCACGGCTCTGATGGCGTCCAGCCCGGCGGCCTTGCAAAGGGGGGTGCCGATTTCAAAAATGTCGACGTGCGGCGCCGTTTTGGAGGCTATGGCGATGGCCGGGGGCAGGGTGATGAAGTCTAACGCAAATTGTAACATTGGAATTGTGCTCATTTCACGATATCCTTTATGCTGATTGTGGTTGTTGTCCTTAAAGCTGCATCCCAATGGGATTGTAATAGGTCCTGAGCGCAGCGGCGGTTGCTTCCAGGTTGCGCTTCAGAGGCCGGCCCAGTTTGAACAAAACTCCCAGATACAATAAATCCACCAAGTACAGTTGGCACACCTTGGCGTCGATGGCCCCGCCGTACAGCGGCGTGTCCCTGTATTCGAGGGGTGTGGCCAGGCATATTTCGGCCGTCCGGGCCAGGGCGGATTCGCGATCACTGGTCAGGGCGATGGTTGTGGCGCCGTTTTTAGCGGCAATCTTAACGGCATCGACCACATGTTTGGTAATGCCGGTGTTGGAGACGCCGAAAGCCACCATTTTGGGTTTGATCATGGACGCCGAAACGGTCTGCATATAGCCGTCGGCGTAGATCACACAGTTGAGGCCGGCTTTGGTAAACAGGTGATGGGCGGCGTGAGCAATGATGGCCGAGCCGCCGATGCCGTAAATATAGATTTGCCCGGCACGGGCAATGGCGTCGATGGCGTTGTTCATGTCTTCGACATTCAGACTTTGCTGGGTCTTAGCGATGGAGCCGGACAGGGATTCGGACAGCTTGCGGCCGATTTCGGGCGTGGCGTCGCCTTCATGAATGGCCGGCGGTATGTTTTTAAATTCATCCACCGGACTTGAAGATGCGGCCATCGATAGTTTGAGGTCCTGAAATCCCTGGAGGCCGATGACCCTGCAAAAGCGGCTGACCGTTGTTTCGCTGACCTTCAATCTTTTGGCCAATTCCGTTATTGAAAAATCAAGCCGTTCCTGGGCGTGCTGCTGCAGATAGTCCGCAATTTTTTTCTCTGATTTCCTCAAAATCGAATAATTGGCCTGAAGATGTTGAACGAAATTGTTCATAATAATAAGGAAATATTTTTCATAAATAGTAAAAAATAAAATAATGTAAAAAATTTTTTCCATAATAGACGAGTAAAAACGGACTGTCAAGAAAAATTTTCACCAAATTTTCAGGGATGCGGGAAAAAATATTGAATCTGAGAATAGGGGTTAAGTTATTGAAATTGAATCTAATGGTGACGAGGGAGAATTCGTGGAATTTGAATTTTGAGTTTTTGCCGGAAAAATTATTCGAGACTATCCAAAAAGTATAATTATATAGCCGAACTGCCGATAAAATAATGTTCTCAGCACTATTTGGCGGGCAATCCTGCAGATTTCCATACCCGGGTCGGTATAGTCGTATAAAATGTCAAGATCTTTTTAGGCTGGGCATAAAATTAATTCAATATGAGATCCTGTTCGCCTGAATTAATTAAATTTCATAAAATAGCTGGAAAGGGCCGGGCAATTCAGCTAATAATACCATGGTCGGCCTTCGGGCATTTTTTTTTGAGAGGTGAAAGGTTTCCAGTGATCAAAAAACTGATAATTTTTTGCGCCGCAATCTTTTTTATGGCTTGTCTTGGCGCGTTTTTCTATGGCTGGTATCTTGCCGGCCAGGTTGATGCACGATTTTCATCGCGCCGTTGGAGCATACCGTCCAAAGTTTATTCAGATACAATGCTGCTGTATCCGGGGCAGCGAATAAACCGACAGCTGCTTAAAGAGAAGCTCAGCCGGATGGGGTACCGGGAAGTCCCCCGCCGTACGGAAAGAAAAGGGGAAATCCATACAGCTCAAAACGGATTGAGCCTGTTGCTATTTCTTAACGACCTCAACACTCCCTGGCAGAAAAGGCCGGGATTTCCTGTGAAAATCGAATTTAAAGAAAATACAATCGAATCCATCATGCGGGAAGATGACGGCGCCTCCGTGCCGCTGCTGGAAATTGAACCTGAAGAAATCAGCCTTTTCTTCGGCCGCGAGCGGGAGCGTCGTCAGCTGGTTGCGATTAAACAGGTCCCGGAGCACGTCATGCATGCCGTCTTAGCCGCCGAGGATCGCCGTTTTTTTAGCCACTGGGGGGTTGATCCGCGTGGAATTCTGCGAGCGTTGATAACCAACCTGAGGCATGGCAGCATTCGACAAGGCGGCTCAACCATAACGCAGCAAGTGGCCAAAAACTATTTTCTGACACCGGACAGAAATCTGACGCGCAAGCTCAAGGAAGTGGTGTTGGCTTTCACAATGGAATGGAAGTACACCAAAGAGGAAATTCTGGAGATCTACCTGAACGAAATTTACCTGGGTCAGAAAGGCTCCGTTGCGATCAACGGCATCGGCGAAGCTGCCGAATTTTACTTCGGCAAATCGGTGCCGGAATTATCGCTCGCCGAGGCGGCCGCCATTGCCGGGCTTATCAAAGCTCCCAACAAATATTCGCCCTATGTCGATAAAGAGGCCTGCCGGTCTCGTCGCAATTTGGTTTTAACTATCATGCAGCGCCAGGGATGGATATCTGACCCGGTGCTGCAGGCCCAGCTAAAGGCTCCGGTCGAAACGGTCGGCTACAATGTATACGGCAAAAAAGCGCCTTACTATATCGATTACCTGACGCAGCAGCTGGAAGCGCTCTATAAACCTGAAGATCTGGCTGCGCTCGGACTCTCTATCTACACCACACTTGACTCCCAGGTTCAAATGGCTGCCGAAAAAGCGCTCACAGAAGGCTTACAGCGCCTGGAAAATAAAATTCCTTCCCTGAAACACAATGCATCCGATCAAAGCTTGCAGGGCGCGGTGGTTGTCATGCAGCCGAAAACCGGCCACATTCTTGCAATGGTGGGCGGGCGCAATTACAATGAAAGCCAGTTCAACCGGGTGACCCAGGCTCGCCGCCAACCCGGCAGCGCCTTTAAACCCTTTGTCTACCTGACCGCTCTGGATAAATTTACCCCCCTAAGCGTTCTTTCCAATCAACCTAAAACTTATGTGGTCGACGGCAAAGCCTGGGAACCGAAAAATTTTGAACCGGCTGCGAAACCACAGGTAACACTTAGAGAAGCCATTGAAAACTCATACAACCTGGCCACGGTTGACCTGGCCATGCAGATCGGCCTGGACCCTATTATCGAAACGGCAACGCGCTTCGGCTTTTCAACCTCACTTGAACCCTATCCTTCGCTGGTGCTCGGCGCATTCGAGGTGATACCCTTGGAACTGGCACGGGCCTATTGCGTATTTGCAGCCGAAGGTATGATGACGTTCCCGCTGGCTCTGAAAGCCGTCACCGATGAAAACGGCAAGGTGCTCGAGCAGCGCTATTTAAAAGTTGAACGTTTGATATCAGGCGCTAAAGCCTATATGATGAACTCGCTGCTGCAAGGTGTGATTGAGAACGGAACGGGCCGCTCGCTGAAAACGTTTGGAATCAACTGGCCGGTTGCCGGCAAGACCGGAACCAGCAATAATTACCGGGATGCCTGGTTCATAGGATACACTCCGGACATACTTGCCCTGGTTTGGGTGGGTTTTGACAACGGGGATTCGATCAAGGCCGCCGGTGCCGCAGCAGCGCTTCCCATCTGGGCGGAACTCATGAATGCGATTCCCCACTATATTTCCGAGAACAATTTCAGGGTGCCGGACGGCGTCGTAAAAAGGCTTGTCTGCACCGAAGACGGCAAGGCGTCGGTCTCAAAGAATTGCCCCCAGCCTTATGAAGAGTACTTTCTGGCTGAAAATGCGCCCCCGGAATCCACCCGTTCCGGCGTCAAACCGGGGATTTTAGACCAACTGATCAAGGGTATCAAAGGGTTGTTCCAAAGGGATTGAATTGAAAAATTTTTTCATATTTATTTTGCCGCTTTTTATCCTGCTGCTTTTCAGCTGCAGCACGCCCACGGCATATAAAACGGCCCGGCCGTCAAGCCCGCGCGAAGATGCCTCCACCCAGCTGACGATAGAAGCCCGGCAACTTCTGCAAGCCGGCAATTACGACAATGCTATCAGGCTGCTTGAACAAGCTGTCGGCCTCAATCCCGACAACGGCCAAAGCTATTATTATCTTGCCCAAGCCTGGTTGAAAAAAGGCGAGTTTTCGGAAGCGAAGGAATTTAATGGCCTAGCCCAGATTTACCTGAAAGAAGACAAGCAGTGGATGATCCGCGTGGAAAACCAGGCGAATCAGATTTCAAGATTGGAGCAATGAGCTCTTATCATGTTTATTCCAACATTCCATTCTTCCATGGGTTAGCTGACAGCTACGGCCACCTCTCTGGGATGAAGTCAAAGTCTGACCCTCCCTCCGGGCTGTAAGCCCTACGGGCCGGAAGCTGGGCCAGGATTCTTTACATCAAAAGGCACTATAACTTAGGGCCGCTAAATGATTTAACGGCGGCATAGGCGGTGGCCACCGACATACCCGAGCCGCACTTCATGCGGGTCCAGTCCTGATGGGCCAGAATGATGCCGGCGGCAAAAAGCTTTTCAAACGCCGGGCTGCCGTCGGCGCCCAGCGGACGCAACAGGTCGTCGGTTTCCAGCCCGGCGCGGTTGACGGCATGGCCGCCCGGTTCGAAAAAGCGGTCGCTGTGCCAGCGGCTTCTGGCCTGCGGCTGAAATACCGGCAGATTGAAGATGCTCTCCTTTAGAGTCTCATGATCGGATTTCAATCCGCCCCCCAGAAACCGCCCGGTTGCCAGCAGGACACCGTCGGATCTGATTTCGGCCTCATGTTCGGTTCGGCCGACGTCCAGCAGGAAGCCCCCGTCCGAGGCCGGCACTGCCTTCAAGACGTGCTTTTGGAACATGCAGTGCACCTTTCTATCCGGCAAAAACCGAAGAAAGGCCTGCTTGAGGCGCATGCCGGGGATGGACGGCGGCATGGCCGGAATTTCAAAAACCGGTCTTCCGAGCAATTCAGCGATCGCCTGTACAACCTGGTCGGCCTGATTTATACCCAGCACAGCCGGCAGCCCGACAAATTCGACATCCTTCACATGCGGTCTGATCAAGTCGGCGAGCCTTCCGCGATACTCCGCAGATTCCAGATCGTGGGCCAGCGGAACCGGGTTTATCTCGTGGAGCCGGTCGCCGTATATGGACGGGATGCTCACGGCTTTCAGAGCGGGCCATTCCGATTTCAATCGTTCGACCAGCAAGCGCGCACTGAAGCCTTTGAGGCCCTGCAGATCGACAACCAGGCAGGGGGCCTTGCGGGAAAACGCCGTCACACCCGGCCACATGGTCTGCGGAACGCCATGGGTTGTTTTGACGGCGCCGAAGGCGGTGATCAAATCAGAATTCCGGTCGTCCTGAAATCGATAGGGCAGGCCGGCGCCACTTAAAAAAGCGTAAAATTCCTGCAGCGCGGCTTCGATGTCTTCCTTGCGCAAACGGGCATACGGATGGCCGGGGAGATCTTTGGCAACGGCCTCAATGGCCGCCCAGGGATCACGCCACCTCCTACCGTTTTCGATCGGGTGCACGCCCATCAAATCAATCAGGCCGCCGGTAAACCAGGACTCGCCCAATGAGCCCGCAACTACGGTTGAAATTCCACGGTGGGCCGCAAACACGGCCGCCGCCATTCCGGCCATCCCCGTGCCGATAATAGCAAGGTCATACTTTTGATTGGTTGTGCTGGTCATTTTGGAAATCTCATTAGCCTGTTCTATTATGTCCTTACCGGGTTTTATCTGAAAAGATGCTTTAAGATACTGAGGTGTCAGGTGTCATCGGTTTGGCAGTGGCGGTGCTAAACACCTTCCAGTCCGTAATTTCAGGCCGAGGCCTGAAATCTGCAATTGTTTGCATCATGCTAAAATTTCTATCACCACGGGACACGAAGTACACGAAGAAAGTCTCACTCATTTATTAAATTTTTTTCTTTGTGATTCCGCGTTCTTCGTGGTTTGTTATATTTTGCTTTGGCTCGTCCGGGTTTGGTAATTCAAGGTCAAACAACCCGCAATACATGGCCTCCTGCAACTCGGCCTGCTTGAGCTGTTCGCCGAAGAGAACCGGACGCTGCCCCTTCCAGCGTGAGTCGGTAAAATGAGTGAGGTCGGTGATTCCCTGATCCTGCTGAAATGTACCCTGGTCGTATAGTTGGGCGGTTAGACGCAGCCCGCAATAGGTCCCCTGGCAGGCGCCCTTGCCGATTCGACTGCGGGCACCGATATTGTGGAGTAAAACCGAATTATGGTGGCCGCCGATATTTTGCAGAATGGATTGGACCGCGCTTTTGGGCACCATTTCACATTCGCACAGGATAATATCCTCGGGCCGCTGCTTTTCCAGCCAGGTTTTGGGCGACAGCCCCGGTTCGGTCCATTCGCAGTTCAAGGTGGACGGCAGGGGTTCCTGCCGGGTTCGGCAGGGCGCGTCAATATTGAGGCGGGCGCATATCCGGTCGCCGGCTCGCTCGGCCATCAGGCGAAAGATCGACAGTTTGCCGCCGGCAACGGTCAAAAAATTTTCGACCCCATCGGCGCTGTGATCGATCAGGTCAAATCCTCGGCTGATTTTACGATCGTCGGTTGTAACCCGCGGCTATTTTTCTTGGCGATGAGCGGACGCACACCCGAAAAAGCCCGAATATAGCGGCATTGCTTTAACGATGGTACGATGGGAACCCCCTGGTTGATAATGTGGTCGACTTCTTCAACGGTCGGTTTGATATCGTCCGGGGAAGTGAGGCGGATTGATGAAGGCCCCAGAATGGACACGGTTCCGCCGGGACACAACACATCGCCGTCCGAAGGCGGGCGCAGCCGCAGCAGCACGTGCTGCGCCAGTCTTGCATGGGTAACGATGAGAGTGCCTTTGGAGTAAAGAATTTCGATGGCTGCGTTGGCGAGGCCCGCAACCTGACCGACCCAGGCACCGGCGGCATTGACGACCTGCTGCGCTTCGATGGTTTGTTCCCGACCCGTAAATACGTCTTTAACGTGTGCGAGTTGAATCCTTTTATGGTCAATTTCGAAGCTTGTGACCGCGGTATACGGCATGAAAACATGTCCGTATTTTATGGCTTGGGACAGATTCTCGAAGGCAGCGCGAAAGGGGTCGATGCTCGAATCCTCCGTACGGTAGGCTGCGACAATATCCTTTGAAAGCGCGGGCTCCATCGCCAGTGCCTCCCCGACCTCCAGGGGCTCGCACGGGACGCCGCATTTTGCGCACAACTGCGGAAAATCAGCCAGGTACTTCTCATCATCTTCCTGGACGGCAATATAAAGGCCGCCGGTATTTTCGATGCAGTGCGGCGCCATTTTTTTGAGCAGTTCGTTTTCCTCTTTGCATTCGCGCGATGACTCCGGGTCGCTGGCCACGTAGCGTGCTCCGGAATGCAGGACCCCGTGATTGGCGCCCGATGCTCCCGCGTTGATGTGGCTGCGGTCAATTAGAATGCTGTTGACGCCGCGCAGCGCCAGGTCGCGGGCAATCGCCGTGCCGGTTATTCCGCCGCCGATAATCAGAACCTGTGTTTTTAAAGTCATAATAATTAATCCGCCCTAAAATTGGGTTTTCTGGGTTGTAGACGGTTCTTTAAATACTGTAGAAAGCACTTGCTTCGAAGGTCCGGCGGATTAATTATCTAATGCTGCGCATTTTTTTATGCTGGTTTTATCCTTTTTATATCAGCCTGAACCTCTTTCCATGTGGTGAAAAACATTATCAAAATACCCCCCCCCTTTAGGGGATTCATCATTCCACCTTGTTAAAGGGTGGCATCTGACATGTCTGCCAACTTGTAATGACAACAATAGGGAAATCAAAAGGCAATGTCAAGTCAAAAAATATGAAATCAATTGATAAGAAAATATTTTTTTGCCGTTTAAATCTGTGTGTAGCAGTAAAGCAGTGCGAGAATAATGAATATAAATTAGGTCCTATCCCGCCAAGCAAAAAAAATATAAAAAAATTGTTGACTTTCAACCCGGCAATCTTGTAATTACAAGTATGCGTGAATTGTGTGTCAATTGGAAGGCAGCCGGCCACATCATGCGACCCCAACATGCGAATGGAATGACATGCTGTATTCGATAACATTTAATCTGGCATTGGCCGTTTTCATTCTGGGAATCATCTACCGGTGCGCCCGATGGGTTACGGTAAAGGTCGGCCCGGATGCCGGCCAATTTTCAGCCCGGACAAGACTGGCCCGGGCCTTTCAAGGCCTGGTTTCCGTTGTTTTCAGCCGCCGCATATTTCGGTTAATCTGGGTTTTCCTTGGCCGGGTCGTCCTGCAAGGGCACATCCTTAAAAAGGACCCCTGGCGCTGGTTGATGCATTTCAGCATTTTCGCCGGCATCCTGCTGCTGGTTTTATTCCACGCTCTGGATCGGCAGATCACGGCCCATTTATTTTCAGATTATTATTCTACCGTGAACCCGTTTCTTTTTTTACGAAATTTATTCGGGGCCATGGTGCTTCTGGGAATTGCGATCGCCGGATATCGTCGCCTGTCTTCCCGGGAGCTTAAAAAAATCTCGACATCACAGGACGCCCTGGCTCTCGTGTTGCTGGCGATTATTTTATTTTCAGGATTTTTGCTGGAAGCCGCCCAGATTATTTCGGAGCCGGTTTTTGACGAGATGGTCGAGCAATACGCCGATTCCGAGGATTCCGAAGCGCGCTCGGCCTTGCAGAGCTATTGGGCCAAATATTACGGCGTGGTTTTTGCCGCTGCGCCTGATTTAAGCGACCCGGACCTCATCGAAGCCGGCCGGGAGGTTCATCAGGAAAACTGTGCCGACTGTCATGCCCGACCCTCCGCGGCCTTTGTATCGAAACCGCTCAGCCGCATAATCAAACCGGCCGGAGTCTGGGCAAATTCGATTCGACTCGATCTTATCCTGTGGCAGGTTCATTTTCTATGTTGCTTTGCGATGCTGGCCTATCTGCCTTTCAGCAAGTTTATGCATCTATTCACCAGTTCGGTCAGCTTAATGGTGCGCAGCCTGGAAGATCGCGGCGCCATGCAACCGGCCAACCGGATCACCCGGCGCGTCGTCTCCCTGGATGCCTGCATGAACTGCGGTCAATGCAGCCTGCACTGCTCGGTGAAGCCGATCAATCGGGCGCTGGGAAATCAAAACATTCTGCCTTCCCATAAACTGGGGTCATTAAAAAAATATGTTCAAAAAAGGTTGGCAACTGATCTTGAATTGTCAGCCTTTAATGAAGGCAGCTTTATCTGTACCGAATGTTATCGCTGCACCCAGGTTTGTCCGGCCGGGATAAATTTGCAGGACCTGTGGCTGGCTTCCAAGGACGACCTGGCATCCCAAGACAATGCGTAGTGTTATGTCGTTTGCTTGGTTCAGTTCGTGTGCTCCCTGCCGACTGTTGATCTTGCTTCTGGAGAATCGAACGCACGAAATCTTGGAAATTCATACCGTGAAAGCAATCACACATTTACAAAAACGACTAATCTAACGGTATTGGGCCTACCAAAATTCTTACTTCTCTGATTGGTCAAAGTTTTTTGAACGTCCATTCGCCCAAGATGGACGTCCGCCCGTGTTTCTCCCACAAGAAGCATGGCGAAACGTTATCATCAACCCCCACACGCGTCGACCAGAGTCCAACAAATTGCTTGCGTAATTCCTAGCCAGACAGACACAAGTGGTTCCGTAGCATGAACAGCTCACAGGCTTTAGCTCAGAGTGTTTTTGGCAACTTGGCAGTATGTGGATATTTACACTGTTTAACTGAACTTCAAGATGATGAAGGCGAATCCTTGCTAAGGTAAAGCGCAAGTATCGCATGACAACTTTTGGATGGAATTCAAGGTTAGTCATCTGGGAGAGCCACGTCCTACAAGTTTCGATAGATAACTTAGGTGACTATCGAGTATCCATCGAATGCAAATTTACAGAGGGAGAAATAGGGACTTGCTCTCGTCCACGATTGGCACCAAGCGGTGAAAACTATGATTATCAGTATTGCAATGGTCGTTATTCCAAGCAAAGAACAAGGAAGGAACGATGCTTGGTCAACCAACATTGGTGTGCAGGTGCTTGGCATGTGTTCATCTTATTTTTA
>CAVYNY010000036.1:0-85553 GCA_963769935.1 uncultured delta proteobacterium
AAGGCAATCGACCCGAACGTCAAAGGGATTGTTTCCAGTGGATATTCCGATGACCCGGGCATGACCGGATTTAAGGAGTACGGCTTCTGCGGCGTTGTCGCCAAACCCTACAGTCTGGAGGAACTGGGATTGAAACTGGGTAGGGTGCTGCGTGGTAAGCCGATGTGAGGGACCATAAAAATGATTTATTGCCGTTCCCGCAGGGGATCAAGCAGCACAATACCATTTTGTGGATAGGGGCTGGATTTTACCCCTCTCGGCGATTAAGAAAGAACCATTCTCTTTTTGATCCATTCTTTAAAAAATACATCATTAAACCGGATATCCTTATCTTCAGTATCGATGATATTCTTTTTTGTTAGCAAACTAATAGACTTTTGTATTGAACCCGGGGTCCCTAATTCATTTTCAGAGACAAATTCTTTTGAGAAAATCGACCCCTCCGGTGACTTTATAATGGCTTTAAGAAAAAGCCTCTGATGCATTGACAGACCATCCCATATAGAAATGTAGTTGGCTGATTGCTCATTTATTATGCTTGTCATTACCGCATCAATATCTACTTTTTTTACGTCTTTTACCTGCAGACATCTATTCCACAAATGGTGGCAAAGGTACTGAATATTATAGGGCACATTCTCAGTTATCTCCAGTACGGAATCAAAAACCTCCTTACTAATGTTTATGGAACCTTTGGAAAATTTCGATTTAGCGAATTTCATCATTTCATTAGGCGGAATTTTGTGGAGATTCATTATATCGCCTAATTTGTAAAAGGCCCTATTCGGATCTGAAACCATATTGTAGAGTAGATGTCGCTTGCTTCCGGCAAAAAGATAAGCAACGTTATGATGGTGTTGAAAGCCGGCCCTCATTAATTTTTCGAGTCTTTCGCCATCGAGATTAACAATCTCCTGGAATTCATCAAAGACAATTACAAAATTCGTTTTTCGCCTTTCGGCAATCTTTTGCGGCACATCCAAAATCTCCGACAGCGAATCCATGAGATCCTTGTCCTTCAATTTAATATCAACTTCGATTGAAGGCATTCCGTCATCACCTAAAATAATTTTCGGCCGAATGTTAGGAAATAAATCTTTTACAAAATCGGAAATTTTCTCGACTTTAGTCCGACTAGATCGAACAATACCTTTGGCGTATGCTTCCACCAACTCACGAAAAGAGGCTACCTTATAAAGATCCATGTAAAAGACGAAAAGTCCCCTATTTTTAATCTGTTCGAGGGTATTAATAATAAGAGAGGTTTTTCCGTATCGCCGTGGCGAAATCAAAAAAATATTATGCCCACCACAAAGTTCAGTCATCAGCCGTTCAATTTCATCAACTCTGTTGGTGAAATTTTCACCAGTTACCACTTCACCGTAATAAAATGGATTTAATTTCATCAGTTATTCCTAATTATGCCTTTAAGATTTATTCTTATTGGCATAATGCCATAAAGAATAAAAAACGTCAATATTTTATCATGGAAATTTTAAACCAACTGGCTAAATTTTAACCCGGATAAGCTGAAACCAAAAAAGAAATTAATCGAAAGTTGAGTGCGGTGTTGAAGGGTTGAATAAATATGAATGTTTATTGTCCGTTGCCTTAAGTCCGTAGTCGATTGTTAGGAGAAGATTTGAATATGAATCCACACATATTCCATCCTTGATGATTATTGAATGGACATAAATCACACAATTGACGTTTTCCCAAAATAGAAAAGTTAATTGGGAATCGTTTGTCACTCCTGCGAAGTCAGGAATCCAGAAAATTCGTTAGCGGCTGGACTGGATACCCGCCTTCGCGGGCATAACGAGAACAGCACCCCGACCCTTCATTTATTTTCCTTTTAGCCCGACCAACGCCGCTTCAAACTTCTCATTGACAGCCTGCGACATTTCAGCGGCCTCTTCTAAAAATTCTGCGGTTTTCTCATTGCCATTTGCCTTTGCTTTTTCGGCCCAATTCCTGTAATTTAAAGCATGGTCCTCATTGTGTTTGATCCAGTGGCTGATGATCTTCTTCAGCTTTTCATCAAATGGTATTTCGCCATGGGAGTCATGATCATGGTGATGGTGATCGTGATCGTGATGATGGTGATGGTTGGTGGACATATTTATCTCCTTTTTTTTATTGGACACAGAATTTCGCAGATTTTCACAGATCTTAAAAGCACCGAACTATATTTTTGTGTTACCAGAAAGCAACATATATCTGTCTAATCCGTGTTCATCCGTGTCCCATTTGCTGACAGCTAAAATCCAAAATGGCGTCCAGATTAACTGTTATTTACAATTTGCATCCATCGCAGTCAAGGATGAAACCGCAGGAGGGTAACCGGCAATCGGCAGATTAAGCCGTTGTCTGGAAGGAATTGTAATATTTCCGCGATGCGCTCTGTTTTAAATAAAAAAACAATTACCATCTTTATCGTCCTGCTCGCCGGATTATCGGCCGGGGTGCTGGTCGGTGCGTTCTTGGCTTTTACCCACGATCTGCCGCAAATTCAAGACCTGGAGAACTTCAGACCGGAGGCGCGTGACCCGTATTTATTCTGCCGATAAAGTGCTGCTGTCGGAACTGTATCAGGAAAAAAGAGACCCGGTGCCGCTGGCAAGCATTCCCCGTTACCTCACATCAGCGCTGGTCGCCACGGAAGACCGCAAATTTTACAGGCACAGCGGTGTCGATCTAAAAGGAATTGCCAGAGCCATCATCAAGGACATTCGGGCCGGCCAATTTGTCGAGGGTGCCAGCACAATAACCCAGCAACTCGCCAAAACATTGTTTCTGACGTCACATAAATCAATCGTTCGGAAAATCAAAGAAGCCATCCTGGCATTTCAACTCGAACGCCGCTATACCAAAGATGAAATTTTGGGGCTGTACTTGAATCAGGTATATTTCGGCAGCGGCGCTTACGGCGTTCAATCGGCGGCCGAAATTTTTTTCGGCAAGTCGGTTCAGGATTTGAGCCTGGCCGAATGCGCCTTGATCGCCGGCTTGCCCAAATCTCCCTCGCGCTATTCCCCCTTGGTAAACAAAGATCTGGCGCGCCAGCGACGAGATACGGTCCTGAATCAAATGTTCACCATGGGCATCATTTCTGATGCCGACTATCACCAGGCAATAGAGGAAGAAATTCACCTTAAAGATCGAAATAAAAATTTGAACCGGGCGCCCTATTTTGTAGAATATGTCCAAAAAAAATTGGAAGAGATATTGGGGGCGGCCAATCTGTATAAGGGGGGGCTCTCTATTTACACGACCCTTGACTTCAAACTTCAGGAAGCAGCCGAAAAAGCCATGAGTGACGGTCTGATTGAACTGGAAAAACGAATGGATCAAAACAACATCCAACCCGCAGATCCTCAGGCTGCGCTGATATCTCTGGATATAAAGTCAGGCGGCATTCTGACCATGGTAGGCGGAAAAAATTATTCCGAAAGCCCTTTCAATAGGGCAACAGCCGCCAGGCGCCAACCGGGGTCGGCTTTCAAACCCATCGTTTATGCCTTTGCCATCGAGCAGGGGTTCGCGCAAAACAAAATGATTCTCGATGCCCCGGTTGTTTTTAAAGGCGCGGACAAGGGCCTGGATTGGCGTCCGGAGAACTTCTCCCGGAAGTATCTTGGCGAAATAACCCTTCGCAAGGCATTGGCCATATCCCAAAACATACCGACTGTGCGGTTGATCGAAATGCTAGGGCCCCTTTCGGTGGCTCAGTTCGCTCACCGGCTCGGCATCGAGTCGAATCTCGCGCCCGATTTATCATTGGCCCTCGGCACATCGGAGGTGTCTTTAATAAATCTGACCGCGGCCTATGCGGTCTTCCCACGGGAGGGCAAATGGATTGAACCGTTCGGCGTCGTGGCGGTTGTCGACCATCGGGGACGAATTGTATGGAGCGCCAAGCCGCCGAAAAGGCTGGTGATGACCCGCGAGGGAGCGGCTATCATCACGAACATGCTCGAAGGTGTCGTATTGGAAGGAACGGGCCACCAGGCAATGACCCTTAAGGCCGCCGTTGCGGGTAAAACAGGCACAACTAATAATTATAATGATGCGCTTTTTGTCGGTTTTTCACCGAACGTGGCAACCGGGGTATGGGTCGGCCGCGATTCGGATGACACCCTGGGAGACAAAGAAACCGGCGCCAAAGCAGCCCTGCCGATTTGGATTCAATTTATGCGAACCGCCCTGGCCGGCAGATCATCCCAGCAATTTGACCTGCCGGACAATGTATGCAGGGTGATGATGGATTCGCAAACCGGATTGCTTGCGGCGCATGAATCAAAAGAGGCCGTACCGGCCCTGTTTAAGAAAGGCACGGAGCCGAAGTGATAAAGATGGAAGGTAAGAAGGCGAGAAGGTGGGAGGGTGGAAGGGTGCGAAGGTAAGAAGTTGAGAAGTTGAAAAATTGGGGCAAGCTCAAAGCGGATAGATCATCGTGATGGAATACGAGCAGGGGAATAGTTGGCAAGATAAATAGCTCTTGAGTTCGTGAGCGTTCAGGGAACTTATCAACCTGCCAACTCAATCAACTATGAACGATCAACTATCAACCGGCCCTTAAAGGCCTGCTGCCAATCCTGAACCATAAACCTTAAACCCTGAACCTGGAACCCTGCTTGTGGGGTCGTAGCGCGGAGCGCGAAGCCCCAAACCTGATACCGTCATTTTAAGTATAAATTATATTGATGGGCAAAGGAGGATATTTCCAGACGCCCGGTTTGGGTATAATATGCTGCTCACCGACGGCCAGCCAGTTCAGGTCCGGTTTAATTTCGCGCAGCTTGCCGTCTTCCGGCGGCCGGGAATGGGAAGTTTGGGCATAGGTCGCCTGGAAAATACATACAGACTCATTTGATTCGCGGTCAATGATATAGTTTTTCTTAAAAGACCGCGGGGTAATACCGTTGCTTTCCACCAGCGGCTCTAAATCCTTGTCCGGAAATTTCATTAATACCGCTTTTGACACCCCTCGCTCGGAAATACGGATTAAGGATCTGGCCTCACTGCTGCCGGCATATACCGTGGAAATGCTCGGAATCCGTTTCATATACTGGGCGGCTACGATGGCAGCCGTTCTTCTGCCGCCGGCCATTACCGGCAGGCCATAGAATTCAAAAAATTTCTTTTGAATATCTTCAGCATATTTATCGCCTTTTTCATAGAGATCCTTGGATATGTAACGCAGGCTCTGGGCCAGATCTTCAGCGGCATCGGCAATGGGCCAATCAATCCGCACATGAAAATGAGAAAGGCTGTAACGGTTTCTGGTGATTCCGGAAGGATCTCTCTGGATGAGCAGTGCATAATCCACGGGCAGCAGGAGCCTTAAAAAATTTCGGAAGTGGATCGACTCCAGAAATTTCCAATTGCGGTCGAAATCATGTGAAAGCTCCAGGGTTTTAAATTTTAAAAAGTTGGTTTTGGTGGCCTTGTTGACATCAAAGAACCGAATGTACTTTTTATGCTCGTTGGACACGATGTCTTCAACAAAGATGACAAGAAACGCATTTTGGCTTTCGTACTCCTGGTCCGGGATCCGGGCCCGGGGTTTCAGCTCGCGCTTCTCAACAAAAGGAAACGGCTTCTGCTGGGAGACGAAGTTTTGATAGGAGTCTATCAGGGCATATTGCAGCAGGAGGTGATCCAACTCATCCCGCAGCAGTTCATAATAGGATCGTCTTAGGCGATCGGCCTTGCTCAGCTCTTCCCTGTATTTCCAGAATGCCAATTTCTGCTCCTAATTAATCCGCCCTGAAAAATAGCACATCAAGGTTCGTAGATTGTTCTTTGAAAACCGAGGCTTCAGGCAAGACCCGAGCGTCAGCAGATTAATTACCTTATGCTACACATATCTGTGTCTTTGTTTATTTCTAAAAATAATTGATTGCTATTAATGTTCGTATTATAGCATGAATTTCAGAAGATAAAAAGCGGGAATTTATCGGAATTCCATTAACTTAGAGCAATCCGGCAGGAAAGGTAACTTTATCGTAAAAGTAAATGCAAAATTCGGCCGGCCTGAATCTAGGCGACAAACATCAGGATTGCTTCGTCTTCCACCGCAGGAACCGTCCTATGAGACTCGATGAATTGCCGCTCTGCTTGCGTTGCTCGATGCTTTTCTTCCTGGACCATCGTTCCACAAAACTGATCATCCCTGAACGGTATGATCGATCAATATGTTCTTCATGAACCTTTAAGCCGGCTTGTCCTCTCAAACCCGTTCGCAGGCATTCGGTTTTGCGCTGACACTCAAAACAAGCCGGCGGTGTTTGCCTCAGACCATCGTCTCCCATCGGGAAGACGATATCGAGCTCTCCGAAGCAGTCGGGTTTATTATCCTTTGATTGGCTCATTGGTTGCTGGCTACTCGTTGCTGGATGCTGGATTCTAGTATTTCCTGATACCGAATTTTCGGCGCCTGCCTATTTTTCAAAGATTACCATCATTAATTTTAGGCATTTTAGGCAATTTAGTGCATTTTAGGCATTGCTTTAAGTTCATTGCATCTGCGAATTAAAATCCCGCGTCATCTGAGCAATATGCCCGTGATCGGCAAAACTGAAGTAGCAATTATCCCCGATGATGATATGCTCATGAACGGTGATGCCCATCACCCGGCCTGCAAACACCAGCTGGCGGGTTATGGCAATGTCTTCGGCGGATGGTTTCGGATCCCCCGAGGGATGGTTATGCGCAAAAATAAGGGCCGCCGCTTTGTGTCGGATAGCCGAATAGACGACTTCCCGCGGGTAAACGCTGCTGGCCGTTAAGGTTCCTTTGGAATGGGTTTCGGTAGAGATTACCCGATTTTTGGAATCCAGGAAGATAATCTTGAAGTACTCACGGGATTTATCGCGGATACTGTGGTACAGGTAATCAAAAAGATCTTTGGAGTTGTTGACCGGATTCTTGTTGATTAACTTTTTTTCAAGATAACGGTCGGACATCGCTTTTATCAGCTTGAGTCCCAGGGAATTTTTGGGACCGATGCCGTCTATTTCGCAAAGCTCATGACCGGACGCTTCCAAAACGCCCTGCAGGGTTTTGAATCTGGCCAGCGCTGCTTTGGCTGCATCTTTGCAGTCTTTACGGGGAGTACCGAGCGTCAGTAAGAGTTCGATCACCTCATAATCATGGAATCCCTCCAACCCGGATTCAAGAAATCGCTCCCGCAAACGCTGCCGGTGGCCCGCACCTTTGTGCTCTTTTTTCTTATCATGCTCCACTCTATTCTGCCTCACCCGAAAGTTTGCAATCCCAATAAACTTGATCAGAACTTTATATTCGTTTGGATGGTTTCGATCGTTAGGTTCGTTTTGTTCGTTATGATCGTTATGATCGTTGAGATCGTTAGGATCGTTTCCTTATATGATTAGTTGATTAAGTTGGTTGATTAGGAAAAAAGGATTGAATCTGATTTCATCGAGTCAGGAAACTCCATCAACTCAAACAACCTATAAACCTATTTCACTCATTCAACTCAATCAACCTACTCAACTTAATCAACTCTTTTTACGATCAACTCTGAGCTACGAGCTATCAGCTGACACTGAAAATGCCCTCCCGCTGGCTGCCACCTGGCTGACACCTGACACCCGACACGTGAAACCTTATGCGAAAACGCTATGCCCACAACCACCAACTCGCACCCCGTGACTCGCAACCCGCACCTCGCAACCCGTGCTCGCAACGCGTACCTCGCAACCCGCACCCCGCCTTACTCTTCATCCAACTCCTGCTTCAAGTCTCTTGTCATCAACCGGGTCACGGCTTCGCGAGGTGAGAGATCTTCATACAGAATACGGTAGGTCTCATGAGAAATGGGCATTTCAACCTTCAGGCTGCGCGAAAGACTGTATACGGATTTGGCGGTTTTAACCCCTTCGGCCACCATCCGCATCTGCCCCAGAATATCTTTTACCTTTTCACCCTGGCCGATTTTTTTGCCGACCGTATGATTTCGACTCAAATGACCGGTGCAGGTAAGAATTAAATCTCCAAAGCCGGCCAGACCGGTAAAGGTCCTCGGGATTGGCGCCCATTTTAACCCCCAGGCGTCGAATTTCGGTCATTCCCCGGGTGATCAGGGCGGCTCGGGTGTTCAGCCCCAGTTTCAGTCCATCGATTACACCGGCTGCAATCGCTATAACATTTTTCAACGAGCCGCCCAGTTCGACACCAATCAGATCATCGCTGGTATAGACCCGAAAATACGGCGTGGCCAGCACCTGCTGCACCAGTGTTGCCGCATCAGGATTCTTGGATGCTGCAGTCACGACGGTCGGCAGATTCCTGGCGACTTCGCTGGCAAAACTAGGTCCCGAGATAACCGCCAGGTGATCGGACGGAATATCGGTCAATGTTTCCCGCATCACACCGGTCATGGTCAGATGGGTCTTATTTTCAATCCCTTTGGAAGCCGATACGATGATCGCCTCCTTTGAAATATGACTTGCCATTTTCAATGTCGTTTCCCGCAGAACATGGGAAGGAACGACTACCACCACCATATCTTTCGCGGATACCACCTCGGCAATGTCATTGGACGGATGCAAGTTGGACGAAAGCTTGATGTCCGGCAAGAAGATGGAATTCTCACCGGACGCCAGTATTTGATCTCTGACTTCCTTTTCAAACACCCACAGGTCGATGGCATATCCTTTGCCGGCCAGTAAGTTAGCCAGGGCCGTACCCCAACTTCCACCGCCCACCACCCCGACTTTAAGTTTCTGCGGGTCAATTTCATCTATTCTTGGCATAACAATTACCTATCCTGTATCCGCCGGAGGCGGAGAATTGAAGATTGCAAATTGAATATTTATGGAATTCGCTCGCTCAGCGCAGACGCATGCACCGTGTTTCGCCCAATATTTTAATATGAACTAAATGAAACAAGTTTACATGGCATTGGGCAATAATGAAATAAAAGGATACGATGCTAACCAAGCCTTTTTATTTAAATCGATAACATACCTTAATTTTAGGCATTTTGCAACTTTAGGCACTTATTTCTTCTGATTCCTCCTTCTCTGCCAACCGGGCAGCTCCGACAACCCGTTCCCCGGCTTCAAGTCCCATAAGTTTGACACCCTGGGTGTTGCGGCTGATAACCGAGATACCTTTAATGGACATCCGGATGATTTTACCGCTGTTGGTCATCAGCATCAATTCATTTTCTTCTTCAACCAGCAGGATGGAAACGACCAATCCGTTCCTCTCGCTGGTTTTAATAGAGATAACCCCCTTGCCGCCCCGTTTTTGAACGGGAAATTCGTCGATGGACGTCTGCTTGCCATAGCCGTTCTCGGTCACGGTAAACAGGGTCTGGCCGTGGCTTAGCACTTCCATTGCTACGAGTTCATCGCCGGCGGCGAGTTTCATGCCCCGCACACCGATGGACGTGCGGCCGGACGGCCGGATATCGGATTCATGAAACCGGATGGATTTGCCCATAAGCGATCCCAGGAATACATTCAAGGTGCCGTTGGTAAGTCTGGCGGCAATCAATTCATCATCGGGTTGCAGGTTCAAGGCAATGATGCCGCCCGAGCGGGGGCGGCTGAAGGACATCAGATCGGTCTTCTTTACCAGTCCGTTTTTGGTGGCCATGATCACGTGGTATCCCGGTTCAAATTCCGGAACCGGCAACACAGTGGTCAGTTTTTCGCCGGCTGAAAAATCCAGCAGATTGACGATGGCCTTGCCCAGGCTCATGCGACCGGCCTGGGGAATGTCGTAAACCTTGCACCAGTATACCTTGCCCTTATTGGTAAAGAACATAAACGTGTGGTGGGTTGAGGCCACAAACAGGTGCTCGACAAAATCATCCTCCTTGGTCCCCATGGCAGTTTTGCCTTTTCCCCCGCGACGCTGGTTGCTATAGAGGGTTATGGGGTTGCGCTTGATATATCCCCGGGTGGAAATGGTGACAACCATATCCTCTTCGACGATCATATCTTCGACGGTGATTTCTCTTGTCTTTTCAACTATTTCCGTGCAACGGGCATCGCCGAATTCCTTTTGTATTTCACTGAGTTCATCCTTAATTATATTGAGCACCAGTCTTTCGTTGGCCAGAATTTCCTTGAATCGGGCAATATCTTTCAGCAGACTTTTATATTCTTCGACTATTTTTTCACGTTCAAGGCCGGTGAGTCTTTGCAAACGCATGTCTAAAATGGCCTGGGCCTGGACAGCCGTCAGACCGTAGCGTGCCATCAACCCCTGCTTGGCTTCAGCCGGTGATGCAGAGTTCCGAATCAGTGCAACCACATCATCAAGATTTTCAAGGGCAATTTTCAAACCTTCCAGGATATGGGCCCGTTCTTCGGCTTTATTCAAATCAAAGCGGGTGCGACGGGTGACAATTTCCTTGCGATGCAGAATAAAGTATTCCAGAATTTCCTTCAGATTGAGCATCTCGGGCCGATTGTTGACAATGGCCAGAAATATGATGCCGAATGTGCTTTCCAGACGCGTCATCTTGTAAAGTTGGTTGATGATGACCCCGGCAATCTGGTCTCTTTTGAGCCCTATCGCAATGCGCATGCCTTCCCGGTCTGATTCGTCCCGCACGTAACTAACACCCTCGATCTGCTTGTCTCTGACCAGTTCGGCGATTTTTTCGATCAGCTTGGCTTTATTGACCTGGTAGGGCAACTGGGTGACAACAATGGTTTCTCTTTGGTTGCGCTTATCCGTTTCAACGATTATCCGGGCCCTTACTCTGATGATGCCCCGGCTGTTTTTATATGCTTCCCTGATTCCTTCCGTCCCGTAAATGATGCCGCCGGTCGGAAAGTCGGGACCGGGAACATACTGCATCAACTCCTGCCAGGAGACCTCCGGATTGTCGATGACCGCTTTAAGGGCTCCGACAATCTCGGACAGGTTATGGGGTGGAATGTTGGTAGCCATACCAACGGCGATGCCGGACGATCCGTTAATCAAGAGGGAAGGAATTTTTGAAGGAAGCACGGCCGGCTCGGCCAGAGACTCGTCATAATTGGGAACAAAATCGACCGTCTCTTTATCCAGGTCGGCCAGCATCTCGTGGGCCAGGCGCTGCATCCGAATTTCAGTGTACCGCATGGCGGCCGGCGGGTCTCCGTCGACGGAGCCGAAGTTTCCCTGGCCGTCCACCAGAGGATAGCGCATCGAAAAATCCTGGGCCAGTCGCACAATCGTATCATACACGGCCGCATCCCCATGGGGATGGTATTTACCGATGACATCACCGACGATGCGGGCCGATTTTTTATATGGCTTGTTCCAGTCATTTCTGAGCTCCTGCATCGCAAAAAGAACCCGCCGGTGAACCGGCTTGAGACCGTCACGCACATCCGGCAGGGCCCGGCCGATGATCACGCTCATGGCGTAATCAAGGTATGACCTTTTCATTTCTTTTTCGATGCTGACTTCCAGTTTAGGCTCGTCTTGGATCATCTCAACTCCCACAAATATACAGTAATTGGTTATAACTTTCTCACTTCTTGATAGGTTCGATTATACGCTGATAACTGGATTCATAAATGTCGGATAAAGTCAAAAATGCGGTTACCACAAGCGGGCCATAGATAATGCCCAGAATTCCGAACAGTTTCAACCCGCCGATAATGGCAAGAAATACCAGCAGCGTGTGCATTTTAATGCGCTGTCCCACCAGTTTAGGCTTAAAAAAGTATTCGATTCCGCCGGAAAGCACGGCATAAAAAACCACAAAAAAGATTCCGGTCCCGATCCGGCCCTGCAGAAAGAGGTAAATCGCCGCCGGCAGGAACACCGCACCGATGCCGACAATCGGTAAAAACGCCAGCAATGCCATGATCACTCCCCAAAGAAAAGGAGATTGAAACCCGCAAATTGCAAAAACGGCTCCGCCCAGCGTCCCCTGAATTAATCCGCCCAATCCGTTTCCCACGAGTATGGCGCCGGCCATATCCTTGAACTTTTGAAACAGTTTTTCATCCTGATCATTCGGCAGGGGCGAAAGCCTGACGATAAAAGCCACTAGTCGCTGGCTGTCGATGAGCAGGTAAAAGATAATCAAAAGCATGAAGAAAAAATCTACCACAAAGTTAAAGATGTTGGCCGTCATGGATCGCGCCTGCTCATACAGGTAAAGACCGACGGCCCGGCCGAGCTCGGCGATCGCCCTGTTGGCTTCATCGCCGGTGATCGTAATGCCGAAATTTGCAAGGATGTCGTTGATGCGCTCTACAATTTTACTGTTTTCAATCAGTTCCTTAAACGGATTGCTCAACAGCGCCCCTTTGGCCCCCAGATACATATCATAGGCCTCATTGGCCAAAATACCGACAAAAGCAGATACCGGAATGAAAAGAACAAAAAATATAATCACACAGGTTATCAGCGAGGAAATGATGGGGCTGAATTTTCGATTCAAAAACCGGTAGACCGGATTAAAGATGCCGGTGATAACCGACGCCAGAATAATTACGGATAAAAACGGCCAAAGCAGCCATCCCAGCAGAAAGCATGATACCAGAAACAAGGCCAGGAAAAACCACAGTATAATGTCTCGCGGTGATGAATCGCTCAAAATACCTCCGACGTCAAAGGCGCCTGACTGAATGGGATAGAAGCGATTTATTTTTCCTTGTACCTAAAAAAAGCCACGGCACAATAAACCGCTGAGCAGTGGGTTTCGGACCGTGGCCATGAACTGGAATTGGATTTATTTGCTGAAAAAAACTCCGGCTATCAACAAAAGAATGGTTTCGTAAATAAACACCGACAGATAATTCCCATCAAAAATGCTGTAGGTTATACCGCCTCCGATAATTCCCGGCACAGCAAAAAATACCAGAATGCCCAATTTTCGACTGATGCTCATCCTCGTTTACCTCCTCCCTCAATCGCCATCACATGATTCCCGGCCCAGCAAATGGAATGATTGTGATGCCATAGCCGAATCCGTATAAATCTGAAATATTATTAGCAATAATCACAAATTTAGTAAAGGAAAAAAATGAATAAAAAGGAGGTTCCCGGTTCGGCGTTCAGGGTTCAGGGTTGAAGGATTAAATCCTAAAAAAATGGTTCCTCGTTCAACATTCGGGGTTGAATGATTGGAATATTTAGAACCAAATAACGCAACATTTCTTTACCCAAAGCGCCGTCCCGCTCGTATGACACTACATCACCCGGACCCAACAGCAAACCTCAGAACAACAGAACCCTAAACCTCCAAACCCTGAACCGCTGAACCCTGAACCTCCGATTTAACGTTCCACAATCATCGCCATCCCCATGCCGCCGCCGATGCACATGCTTATCAGGCCGGTATTGTAGCCTTTGCGCATCATATTGTTCATTGCGGTAACCATCTGGCGGGCGCCGGTGCAGCCAATGGGATGTCCAAGCGAAATGCCGCTGCCGAGTTCGTTGGGACGATCATTTTGGATGCCGAGTTCCCGCATGCAACCGATGGCCTGGGCGGCGAAGGCCTCATTAAGCTCGATGGTATCGATGTCGCTTAGCTTCATGCCGGCTGTTTTGAGCACTTTCCTGATGGCCGGCACCGGCCCCAATCCCATGTAGGCGGGGTCGACGCCGCCGGCGGCGAACGCCTTAATTTTGACGATCGGCTCCAATCCCAGTTCGCCGGCTTTGTCGGCGCTCATTAATAAAACCGCAGCGGCGGCGTCATTGATTCCCGAGGCATTGCCGGCGGTAACCGTTCCGTCTTTCGTAAAAGCCGGTCTTAATTTGGCCATCTTTTCCATGTCCGTGTCCATGGGCCGCTCATCCGTATTAAAGACAGTATCACCCCTGCGGGTCTTGATAACCACCGGCGCAATCTCCCTGGCAAAGAGACCCTCCTGCATGGCTGATCTGGCCCGTGTATGGCTCAAAACGCCCAGTTCGTCTTGTTCCCGGCGGCTGATTTGGTACAGCGCGGCAATATTTTCAGCCGTAACACCCATATGATAACCATAAAAAATTTCATAAAGTCCATCAAATACCATCAAATCATGGATCTCTCCGATACCGGTCAGCTCCATCCGGTGTCCCCAACGCGCCTTTAATAAAGCCATGGGCACCTGGCTCATATTTTCCTGTCCGCCGGCCAGGACCACGTCGGCAGATCCGATCATGATGGCAGAGGCTCCAAGAGCAATGGCTTTAAGGCCCGAACCACACACCTTGTTGATGGTGAAAGCGGGGGTTTCCTTGGGAATTCCGCCGCTGATCATAGCCTGTCGGGCAGGATTCTGCCCCTGGCCGGCCTGAAGCACATTGCCCATGATCACCTCGTCAATGGCAACCTCAACCGCATCGTCACTCCAATCGTAGGATTTTTTTTCAAGATCCGTAAGCCCCTGATCTTTGAGTTTATCCGGTGCAGCTTCCATCATAGCCGTGCCGGCAACAGGTTTTAAATTAGCCCGTTTCAAGGCATCCTTCATTACAACAGCACCCAGCTCGACTACCGGTACGTCCTTAAGGCCGCCGCCGAAGTTGCCGATGGCCGTCCGTGATCCACTAACAACAACAACATCTCGCATGTGTCATACCTCCCGTGTGATATTTAATATGAATTGCAAAAGAGGAATTTTATAGCATAAAAGCGGGATCAAAACAATTTGGATTTTGGTGCTTGGAATTTTCGAAATTTTAGCAGAATCAATCACTGTCTGGTTCTTTATTCTTTTGTATTAGATTCTTCTTTATAGCCCTCCATTTTTCCAGGCGCTCCTTGACGGTTTTTTCATATCCGCGGCCGGTGGGAGTGTAAAAGACCTGCCCTTTCAGCTTTTCCGGCAGGTAGTCCTGGACAATATAGGCATCTTTATAGTCATGGGCGTATTTATAATCTTTGCCGTAACCGAGCTCTTTCATCAGGCGGGTGGGCGCGTTGCGGATATGAAGCGGCACCGGCAGTGAACCGGCTGTTTTAACCGCCTGCTGCACCTTGCCGTAGGCAGCGTAAATACTGTTGCTCTTGGGGGCGGTTGCCAGATAGACCGTCGCCTGGGCCAGCGCCAAATCCCCTTCCGGATGACCGAGAAATTTAAAGGCCTCCATGGCATGCAGGGCCACGATCAGTGCCTGGGGATCTGCATTGCCGATATCTTCGGAAGCAAACCGCACCATTCGGCGGGCGATATAAAATGGGTCCTCACCGGCCGCCAGCATTCTTTCCAGCCAGTAAAGGGCGGCATCCGGGTCGCTGCCCCTCAGGCTTTTGTGAAAAGCCGAGATTATGTTGTAATGCTCTTCACCGGATTTGTCATATGCCAGGGCTTTCTTCTGCAGCGCACGCTCCAGGTCCTTGGAGGAGATGGATAAAGTTTGTCCTTCTTCAGGAGGATTCCTTGTTTTCACAACCAGCGACTGCGGCAATTTCAAGACTGTTCAACGCTACCCGGCCATCGCCGTCGGCGATGCCGACCAGGTAATCAAGGGCCCTGGATTCCAACCCGAGATTTAAATTTCCAAGCCCCCTGTCCGGATCTTTTAACGCCGCGGTGATGATTGCGGCAATATCATCGGCGGTAAGCATCTGCAGCGCAATCACCCGGCAGCGGGACAGCAGGGGCGATATCACTTCAAAGGAGGGGTTTTCGGTGGTGGCACCGATCAAGGTGATCAGACCGCTTTCGACATGATGTAAAAAGGCATCCTGCTGGGCCTTGTTGAAGCGGTGAATTTCATCCACAAACAGAATCGTTCGCCTGCGGTAAATCTTTTGCTGATTCTGAGCCTCGGCAATAACACCGCGGATTTCTTTGACGCCCGACAACACCGCCGAAAAGTGAACAAAATGGGAACGGGTTTCAGAGGCGATGATTCTGGCCAGGGTCGTTTTGCCGCAGCCCGGCGGCCCCCAGAGAATCATGGAAAAAATCCGATCCTGCTCGATGGCATTGCGGATTAAACTCCCCTCCCCTACCACGTGCTGCTGCCCGCTGAACTCGTTCAGGTTGCGCGGCCGCATCCGCTCTGCCAGGGGTCGAACGGCATCTGCCTCTTTCTGAGCGTGAAAGTCGAAAATGTCCATGGATCTAACCTCCGGTTAGATGAGCGCTGCGCTCATTATTTCTTTTTTCGCCCTTCCCTCTGCCGCAAAATGAGCCTTATCGGTGTTTTGTTCAGACCGGTTTCTTGCCGCAAATGGTTAATCAGGTATCTTTGGTAGGAAAAGTGCACGGCTTGCGGGTAGTTGACAAAGCACAGAATGGTGGGCGGTTTGGCGGATACCTGAACGGCATAGTAAAACTTGACACGTTTGCCGTGATGCAGAGACGGAACATTTTTTTCAAGCGCCTGCTCAAAGATCCTGTTTAACTGACCTGTTCCGATACGGCGTTGATACTGATCATACACCTCGTCCACCAGTTCGAATATTTTGTTTATTCGCTGTCCGGTCAGCGCCGATATAGTCGCGGCCGGGGCAAATTTGAGAAATTTGGACTGGTCTCTCAGCCGTTGCTCATGCCGCACGGCAGTTCGACGGTCTTTGGGCACCAGGTCCCACTTGTTCAGCAGCAAAATACAACCGCACCCCCGTTCATAGGCATAGCCGGCAATGCTGATATCCTGGTCGGTAACCCCCTCGTCGGCATCCATCACAATGAGGGCCACATCGCAGCGATCCAGGCTTTTCAAGGCCTTGATAATGGAAAATTTTTCAAGCTTCCGCGACACCTTGCCTTTCCGGCGGATCCCCGCGGTGTCGATAAGCAGGTAAGTTTTTCCGTTCAAGTTACAAACGGAATCGATTGCATCGCGGGTGGTGCCGGGAATATCACTGACCAGCAGGCGTTTTTCACCCAGGATCCGGTTTATTAGGGATGATTTTCCCACATTTGGCCGTCCGACGACAGCCAGTTTGATCATTTCCCGCTCGCCTTCCCGGGACGATTCAACGGGCAGACCGGATAGAGATGCGACGACACCGTCAAGCAGATCGTTAAGACCATAGCGATGCTCGGCGGACAGTGGATAAAGATGGTCGATCCCCAGTTGGTAGAAATCCGAGAGCATCACCTCCTGCTCGGCACCGTCTATTTTATTGACCGCATAAAAAATCGGTTTGTCAACAGTGCGCAGGATTTCGATGACTTCCTGATCAAACGGTGAAACCCCCTCTTTCCCATCCAGCAGTACAATAATAACATCCGCATCGGCGATGGCCTGCTGGACCTGCAGGCGGATCTCGGCCGCCAAATCATCACCGGCGGTGTATCCGCCCGTATCGACCAGGGTAAATTCCACATCATCCCAGCTGGCATCCCCGTATTGGCGATCCCGGGTAACCCCCGGAAAATCATCCACCAGGGCATCTTTGGTGCGCGTGATACGATTGAATAAAGTCGATTTGCCAACGTTGGGCCGTCCGACGACAGCGACAATGGGTTTCATATAACCAGCTGTTTAATCATTTATAGGTTGAGCGGTTTGCCGCCAGTGCAGGAAAAACAATTAATTTGGGCATAAATATCACACGGATTGAAACACTGTCAAATGCTGGAACGCGGATCGACAGCCGTTGGCTTAGGCCTTAGGAGCTTTGAATTTACAGATGGAATTTTGCTGCCCCCGATCAATCCGTGCCCGGTCAGGTTGGATCCGGCAAAGATCGCCGAACTGACCGCTCTTGGAAAAAGCTTCGGCAAGTAAACTTTTATTGCATGTTATGACCGGAAGCAAATCCATCAAGTTCGTCCAGAAACTTTTGTTTCTCGGCGGCATTGAGAAAGGCGGCATTGAAGGCATTGCGGCAAAGCCTGCCAATGTCCGTGTAAGCCAATTGATGGGCTTGCTGCAGCGCTGAAAAGTTTTCTTCGATATAGCCGCCGAAATAAGCCGGGTCATCGGAGTTCACCGTTACGCACAACCCTGCATCCAGCAATTGTTTGAAATTATGTTGCTGAATGCTCTCAAAAACCCGGAGCTTAACATTCGACAACGGGCAAACGGTTAAGGCAATCTTTTTCTGTGCCAGATATTTCACCAGGTCCGCATCTTCCATACAGCGCACTCCGTGATCCAGACGCTCCACTCTCAAAATTTTCAGCGCCTGCCAGATATATTCCGGCGGACCTTCCTCGCCGGCGTGGGCCACGGCCCTGAATCCACTCTGTCTTGCCCGATCAAATACCTGTTTAAACTTTTGCGGCGGATTCCCCGTTTCGGCGGAATCCAGGCCGACTGCCGTAATCCAATCTTTGAAGGGCAACGCCGTCTCGAGGGTCTTCATCGCCTCGGCAGCGCTCAGATCCCTTAAAAAGCACATGATCAGCCTGGAAGACACGTTCAAATGCCGCCGGGCCTCCGTTAAGGCCCGGTGAATCCCCTGCACGACGGTCTCAAATTTAACCCCGCGTGCGGTGTGGGTTTGAGGATCAAAAAATATTTCCGCATGGCGTACATTCTGCTGCGCCGCTTTTCGAAGGTAGTTCCAGGTGAGCTGATAAAAATCATCTTCGTCACGCATCACCCGCGCCCCCTGATAATAGATGTCCAGAAAAGACTGCAGATCCTTAAAGTCATAAGCGCGGCGGACGTCGGCGGCCGATTCATAGGGGAGCGCAATTCCGTTTTTATGTGCCAGCTTCAGCATCAAATCCGGTTCAAGTGAGCCTTCGATGTGGATATGCAATTCCGCCTTGGGAATGTCATGAATAAATGTCTGCATTTTTCAAGTAAAGAATTCTGGCCCAGAGGATCGGGTTTTCAATGCATAGAATAGACTTCTTCGGGATAGCTTAAGTCGACACGAGCCCCGGCCGGTGACTGAGAATCAAAGGAATATCTGCATGCCAAGCCGAGCGCCGATTATGCTGGAACGGGCATATTATTGATGATTTGACGCGGTATTGTCAAACTGTTTTTGGCGATGATTTGGGGCGGAACAGGGCATCCACGACATTGCGGACATACTGCTCATCCGAGATGCCGTCGGTGGCTTCAGAGGGAAAGATCACAACGGATTTAAAGTGGGATGCCAGGCTTTCAAAAAGTTCCATACGCGCCCCGGGTTCAATTTCGTCCCGCCGCACCAGCGCCTGCAGCGCAATCCGGGCTTCGGCGGGGGAGACATGCTGACGCAGGCGGGCCTCCAGGTGCGGGAGTTTGCGAAACGAATTGTACTTTCCACCCAGCAGTTGATCCAGGTCGGGCTCTTCGATACGCGGATTCCAGATCACGATGGTGTTGGCGGCAATATCCCCGAGACGCTGGGCGTGGCGGTTTATAAAACAGGCCAACCCGCCGACCAGATAAAGGGCCGGCAGGCTGTCCACAAAACGCAGCAGATTACGAATAACGACCTGACTGAATTGCAGATGCAATCCATGCACATCCGTCACTCGTAACCGAATAAGCCTTTTCCCCAGCGTCTGCCCATGCCAGTACCATTCCAGTAAAATTCCATAACCTATGGAGACGACAAAATAGCCCAGAACGTTGGCGGCGGTGGCCAGATCCTGGCTGAGGATCCCGGCGGCACCGAAAACAATCTTGAGCAGCTTGTTTATTGCCAGAATCGCCAGAAGATCTACCGACCAGGCTAAAAACCGTGAAATCGGTCCGGCCAGCAGGAGGGAAAATTCGATGCCCTCCGGCGTCCTGATGGTTAGTGAATTTATTTTGGATCGAGGGTTCACAGGTTCACGGTTCTGCGTTCCGGGTTATTTTTATTGCGTTGTCTTTTATCATACCAAAAGGTTTCAGGTGTCGGGTTTCAAGTGTCAGTCCAGCCGCTGCCCGGTGATGCGGTCAGCGAGCTGGGCTCAACTTTGAACCACCTAACCTTCAGCCGTGTGCCTTGAGCCCTGCGCCTGGAGCTTCCAGCTCCTTTCCCTGCTCGTGCCAGAAACAGCACCAGCAGCATCAGCTCGAACACCCCAAATCCGATCTTCACCGCGTAGGGTATTACCGGCTTGTGATATTGGGAAAAGAAAGCCTCAATGATGCCGGCCCAGGTTAACATGATGGCAATTCCGAATATCAGGGTAACCAGATCCCCGCCTATTTTTCTGAGTCTTATCTTCAATGAAATGGGCTGGCCCCATCCGATCAGGGCTCCGGCCAATACGAGACCGGCCTGACCGGCTAAAATAATCGCCGGGATTTCGACGGCCCCATGGGGCAGCAGCCATCCCAGCAAAAACGGCGTTTCTCCCGCCAGCACGTAATCCACCGCCACCGCCCCTAGTATGACGCCGTTGTAAAAAAGCATGATCAGGGTGCCGATACCCCAGGTCATGCCCAGTGCCAGGGTAAAAATAGAGACCTTGATATTATGGGTCATCAAATAGGATGAAAAAGAGGATTTGGACCCCGCCAGCCGGTCATTTTCGGCGGCCTCTTCCTGCCCGACCCGATCGGACGGGTTGCCGAGCAGGTGCGAAAACGGCAGCAGAACCTGTTTGGCGGCCGGGTCCGTGACGACCACAAATCCGCCGAAGACGCCGCCCACCAGCAAGACCGCCAGACAGATCCAGAAGGCCTGAATGTGGCGGCGAAAAGTCTGCGGGAAGGTTGAGAAAAACCAGTGCAGGGGTGCCAGACGATAAGGCTTTTCCCGTGTTTCGTGGATTTCACCAAAAGCCCTGGCCACAAGTGATTCAAGATAACCGCGGGTATTCGGCTCTGCCGAGAAAGTCTTGAATTTTGGCCAGATCGGCCGAAGCCCTCTGGTAAAGGTAGTGAAATCGTTCCAGCTGCGACAGGCTCAACTTGAGTTCCGGCCGCTTCTCGACTTTGTCCAAAACCTGCTCAAGTTCACGCCAGTACGGCCTTTCCCCGGCAATAAATTTTTGTAAATTGATGATCATATCAAATAAAGGTTCTAAGGTTCAGGGTAGATAACCTAAAGCACCTGCCTCCTCTTAACCGTCAAATACTGAGAAACCAGGTCCGTACACAGGTTCTCATTTTGCAGCAGATAAAATCTGATTCCGTGGCGCTGAAGAAATTTTTGAGTCTCGCGCAGATGCCGCCATACAAGGTGGCCGCCCAGCTTTTGATATATGCCGTCAAGCGAGTTGACCACCGCATCTGAAAATAGCGGTTCGGCACCGACCGGCTTTACCATGTTAACTAAAACCAGATGCTTGCGGCTGATGATATCGATGTTGGCAGTAAAATTTTCTGCCAGAACGGGGTCATCCAGATTGGTCAGAAAAATCAGCAGGGCGCGCCTTCTGATTCTGGAAGCGATAAATGTAAACACCTCGGTAAAATCCGGCGATGCACTTTGCGCCTGGAGGGTATAGAGGACATCCCGGCATACATCATAATGCGCGCGGCCGTTTTTAGCCCGCACAAATTTCCGCACCCGATCATCAAATGTCAGCAGCCCGAAGACATCCCCCTGGCGGTCGGCGGCAAGCCCCATAACAAGCGCGGCCGTCGTAAAGCGTTCCATAATGGTGCTATAGCCCGCACTTTTATTTTGTCCGTCGGTTGAAGCATTGTCCCCCAGCGGGTCCGAATTTCTGGCGCTCAAGCGTGAGCTGTCGATGATGACATAAATCTGCTGGGTGCGTTCGAGTTGATAAACCTTGGTAATCGGCTGGCCGCGTCGGGCGGTTGCTTTCCAGTGGATATCTTCATAACTGTCGCCCGGAAGATATTCCCTTAACTGTTCGAATTCCTTTCCTTTGCCTACCTGCCGCTGGGCATGGATGCCGATGCCCCGGTTCAGAAACAGGCCGGTTAATTTTTTGCGTTCTCTTAAAACATCAGGGTAGACCCGAATTTCAGAACGAACGGTCTCGGTTCGACGCACGGACCAAAATCCCAGCCGGGAAGGCGTTTCCAGGTAACAATCGTTTATCCGATACAATCCTTGTTTTAAGCCTTTAAAGGGCCATTCAACTACAGAATTCCCGGCCGCGGCCGGCAAATCGGTGCGCAAATCGGGGTGCCAAGAATAAATCTCCGGGGGGAACGCGAGGCCAAGCCTGATTTGTCTGACGGTTACAGCAGGATTTTCAACTGACAGGGGCATCCGGCCATCACGACCCACCGAAAGCCGCACGACCTCCGGCAGGCTTACCCGGATGCCCGCCAGTCGGTGTCGTGAAGCCGCGGCGTCAGCCGCCGCAATTACCACCAGCAAAGCCGCCAGTCCAATCCCAGCACCGGAAGCCGGCGGCACCATCGCGGCCATCACGGAAACAGGCAGCAAAACAAGGGCCGCCACGATGATAAGTTTTGTGCTGGGAACAAGTTTCATGGGTGTGGATGGTTCAGTTCGTTATGATCGTTGAGATCGTTTTGTTCGTTTAGTTCGTTAGGATCGTTCACTGAAAGTGCCTTCCCTTAAATCACAGATCGCTTTTTTTTACGCTAGCGCTATGCTCTCTGCCTAATGCCCCCCATGCAACCCGCAGACCGTAGCCCCCATCCCGCAGCCCGCAACCCGCACCTCGCAACCCGCATCCCGCAACCCGCATCCCGCAACCCGCAACCCGTCTTTTACCTGGGCACCGCAATCTCCCTTAAAATCTCCTCGATCACTTCTTTGACCGTCAGACCTTCAATCTCAAACTCCGGCCGCAGGATGAGGCGATGTTCCAGTACTGCCGGGGCCATGGTTTTGATGTCATCCGGAGTGATGAAATCGCGCCCGTTTATGGCGGCATACGTGCGGGCAGCCAGAATCAACGCCTGGGTGGCCCGCGGGCCGGCTCCCACCAGCACGCTGGAATGCTGCCGGGTCCGGCGCACAATATCAACAATATAGGCGGAGAGCTCGTCTTTCACCAGGATGTCTTCCAGGGACTCGCGCAGTTTGGCCAAAATATCAGGGGTTATTATCTGTTTGATCCGGCCGCTTGCCAGCACGCTTTCCGGCGAGTCCTTGCCCAGCATGCGCCTGGCCAGGGCCAATTCTTCCTCCCGGGCAGGATGGTCCATTGAAATTTTAAGCATGAAACGATCCTTTTGGGCTTCGGGCAGGGGATAGGTGCCCTCATATTCGATCGGGTTCTGGGTGGCAAAAACGGTAAAATTCGGCGACAGCTTATGGGTTTTGCGATCGATTGTCACCGTTCTCTCCTGCATGGCCTGCAGCAGAGCGGACTGGGTCTTGGCCGGGGCGCGGTTGATTTCATCGGCCAGCAAAAAGGTAGTAAACACCGGCCCTTTCACGAGCGAGAACACATCTTTTTGCAGATTAAATACGTGGGTTCCCGTGATGTCGGTGGGCATCAAATCCGGGGTGAATTGAATTCTGGCAAAATCACAGCGCATGACATGCGCCAGGGTTCGAACCAGCAATGTCTTGGCCACGCCGGGAACACCCTCGACCAAAGCATGGTTGCCGGAAAAAATGGCGATCAACGCCTGGTCCACGACCGGCTCCTGGCCGATAATGACTTTAGCGACTTCCTGTTTGGTGAGCAGCAGTGCTTTCTTCAACATTTCCGTTTTTCCACTCATAATCTATTACCTCGTGAATATATTCCAAGACGTTTTATCGCACTGCTTATTTTCCGATATCCGGCCACGGAGTCCGTTTTCTTCTTGGAAGATTGCGATTCCGAACGCAGAATGTTTTTAATAAGCTCGGCGGCGCCGGTTCGAAGGCGCTTGTCCTTTTTAAAGGTCTGTTCCCATTCCCGGATACAGATCGGCAGAACTTTGTTTTCCGCGAAGTTGCGGCGCAGCAAAGCGATAAGTCCGCTGGTAAAGTCTTTTTCAGATACGACATCGGCACCGGCCGGTGTGTCGGCCTGACGGGGCGGCACAAAATAGACTGCGTTTTTCCATACGAACAACAGCGCCAGAAAAGACAGCGACCCCAAAAACCACTTAAACCGGTAATGGCGCAAAAGGTCGGCAACACCGGATTGTTTATAGATGCCGAAATGGGTTTCATCGAATATAATTTTAGCGGGGCGTCCGAGCAGCCATGCCAGCAGTTGCGGGTGCCGTTCAGACCGCAGGGCTTCATTGCTGATAAAAAATGAGTCGGCGCACAACACCAGGGTGCCCCGGCCCATCGGCCGCTCAACGATCACGGGGTTGCCATTGATCGCGTATAAGCGTCTGCCAGCTGTCATTCAGCAGCTCGAAGTAGAGATTCGAATGCCATGAAACGGCGGCCGGAAGATTCGGCCGGAGGCCAACCGCATCGAGGGCTGAGAGACTTTTCGTCCTTGACCGGCAAATTCTCGATAAAATTAAAGCCGATGCCCCACTTTTCCTTGATGGATACAAATTGAGTCTCCGCTGCGCTCTTTCGGGAAGCCGGCTTATCCGTTTTAGCCGGCGTCG
Source organism: uncultured delta proteobacterium (assembly GCA_963769935.1). Taxonomy (GTDB): domain Bacteria; phylum Desulfobacterota; class Desulfobacteria; order Desulfobacterales; family JAFDCJ01; genus JAFDCJ01. The sequence goes on from CAVYNY010000036.1 coordinate 24,286, forward strand.
ATTCCCGTGATGTCCCGGATTTGTTTTCACAGGCCGGTTTTTGGGTGGGATTCTCAGCGCCGGGTTCCAAATCTTTTTTTCCCGCGGGGTTATCCTTATCGGACAGGCATGGGTTTTCTTCAACTTCTTTAATGACCGGCAGAAAGGAAAAAACCAGGCGTCCACCCGATTGGGTCAGGCGTTCGAAGACTTTGCTCAAACTTTCCGGCAGCAAGTCGTTTGCGGCTGCCCCGGCGCCCAAATATAGCAAAGTGGTATGCGGCTCAAATTTTAATAAAGACGGCAGTTGGAAGTTGCGCTGCACTGCAATATCTTTAAAATTCCCCAGGCTCTCATAAAAGGCCCGGCTTCCGAGCGGATCACTGCGCAGCGAAGAATAGGCCGGATATATGTCCCCGGCCTCAAAGCGCAAGATAAACAAATGGATCACGCCGGCCAGCAGACAAATAAGCAGCAGCGCCAGGGCGTATGCTCGTATGGCCTTATTTTTCGGCAAATGCCATAATCCTTTGATGGTCGGTTGCATAGCCGTCGAAGTCGGCTGGATCGATACGGTACATGCCGTACCAGGCACATTCAAAAAAATTTAAACTGCTGGAGAAAGTGAGCAGCAGCTCTTTATATTCATGAGCCCGTCGTTTCAGCTCCTGCTCGTATTCGCGATTTGATTTATAGGCTTCAATGGTAAGCAGGTCGTGTTCAGCCAGCTTGGCCAACGTTGCCAGGTAAAGGGCGCGTGCTGCCAGGCGCAATTCTCCTTTTGCGGTCAATTCGCCGGCCAGCGCCAGCCAATGATTGGTCGAGAGATCATCGGCCGTCAGGCTTTCATCGTTCAAATCGGGTGTCAGTACCGGCGCGGCGCTGACCGTTTCGACCGCCTCGGTCCGGCGTCGCTGCCAGATTCGCACCAAAACATAGGCCAGCACGGTCAAAAGCAGAATCAAAAGCACAATCAACACAATCCGCACGGAGGTTATCCAGTTGCCGCCGGCGGTGTCGGTTTGCTTATCCGGCCGTGGCGGCAGGCTCTTAAGCCACTCGACAAATTGTTTGATCCATTGACCGATCTTTTTGATGCCTTTACCAAGCATCTCTATCACCCATTCGACGGCAGCTTCGAGGGGGCCTTTGGCTGTCTTTTCATCAGGCCGGATGGTTTCCCGGGGCATACGCCAGGTGAACTCCCGTTGTTGCAGGATTTCTTCAATGGAGCGATCAAGCTCGGCCGGCGCAACCCCTGCCGGCTGCGCGGCCAGGGAAGTAAATGGCGACATGCACAAGGCCATAATCAGCAGACCGCCTGCCACTTTTTTTCCGACGGTTGATATCTGATTCAGCTCCATCCTGAGATCATCACCGGACTGCAGCACCGATCCGTAAAAGCATCGCAGGACATAGGTGGTTTTGATCAAGGGGTCCAGAAACAGATAAGTAATTCCCAGCATGGCAACCCAGAACGTTGTGTTAAGGATCATGTGAGATCCACTCAAGGTGAACCTGGAATGGACGCCCAACAGGGTTTTTATCAGCTGCGGAATAAATACCGCCGCCATGGATACATTCAGAAAAATTACAATACCGAAAAGCCAGTATATTCCGATCAGCAAATGATTTTGCTGCGGCCAGAGTTTAGCCTGGTGCCAGGCCCATCTGCAGGTCGACTTGACCTTTTGGCCTTCGGCTTCATCATGGACGGCAGCATTCTGATAAAATGCATAGCAACATCCGAACGGGATAATCATCAGGGATGCAATGGGTATCACAAAAAAGCGGGTGGATTGGATCAGACATTGGGTTGCGGCTATGGATGCGATTCGGCGCAGGGACCACGGATATTGCAGTTGACCGAACAGTTGGGTTTTCACTTGATAAGCAAAAAGAGTGTGCCAGAATTTCATCCAGGCATACAGAAAGGCAAGCCCTAATGCGGCCGTGGTGTTGTATTTGAAGGCCTCGGCACTGCGGCTCATATCCGCCCAGAAATACAGCAATCCAAGTACAAAAGGCACACCGCCGGCGTAGTAAACGCTAAGCAGAGCAACCGGCGCTGATCGCAGGATATGAACGGCCTCTTCGGCCATGCGGATCGCGCTTTTTTGGTGTATTCTTCGACCGGGTTTCATGATCCCGTCCACCATCCGCTCTGCCATAAGGTTCCCTCATGAAAGTCCGACGGCAGCGATAGTAAAATCTGGGCTGTATAGTAAAAAATAACGTATAAAATAATGATGCCGAGCAGAAACTGGCCCATTTGCAGCAACCCTTGAAATCGGTTCGATCCAATGCCGGTCGGCTCGGACATTTTACGCAGGCAGGCGGCACACAGTACTTTATCTTCATGCTCCGTGATGCACTCCCGGCAGAAAAACCGGCCGCACTCCGGACAGCAGGCCACTGCTTCCCGCAGCATGTGGTTGTGGCAACGTTGATGAGTGAGATCCTGCATAAAATTGATAATCCTGATTAGTTTAATTTTTTGTTTTTCGAATTTTGTATTTGTTTCGAATCTCGTGCCTCAAATCTCGTAATAAATCAGCCACTAAGACACTAAGCCCCAAAGATCGTAATACAATTCTATTGATGCCGTTTATAATTATGAAGCACATCAAAATTGAAAAGTTTAAATTTCAGATTCATTCTTCGCGTCTTCGTGACTTAGTGGCTGTACTTTTGCCGAATTTGTTACTTAAATTGTTTCGGTCTTTCTGGAAATAACCGGAGATCCGGGAGTCGAAGACCTTCTTGTCGCCGGCTTTTTGACCTTTTTCTCCGATCGCAGAAGTATAATCAATCCCGGGATACCGAGGAATAAGGCGCCGCAGATCGCCATAAAATTAAGGCTCATCATCAGAGGACTTTCCCAGGGTGAAATGCTGGATAGAGACTTAAATACTTCCCACTGGTTGTATGCGATTCTTGGATTTCTCATCGCAAATCCAATGCCGATGATATAGCCCACGGCAAAATTAGCACAAACGAGGCCCAGACAGGTCCAGGTTATGGCTCGGAGTGAAGCGGGCAGATTACTGTTATGTTGTTTTACCAGCGCCAGGATGACACATATCCCGATGCCCATCCCGGCAACAGAGCCCAGAACGGTCGGAATCACGTGGGTGATAAAAAACTCCATTGCGGCCAGCACACCGTCAAACAGCAGCAGCCCGAACAGGATCATATGAACCCTGCCTGTTTCGCGCCCGGCGACAGTTGCCCCGGGGCCGCCGTGCGCCTTGCGCTCAGCCGGTCGCACCGGTATTTTATTTAAATCTTCCGGTTTCAGAGTTCCCTGGGCCAGTTGGATGAATGGCCGCACACGATCCATGACCCGGCCTGCAATCTTCAATCGGCTTAGCGAATGCAATCTCTCGGTTTGCACGGCGGTCAGGAGTCTGGTCTCGCAGGTAGGCCCCTTGTAGAGATTGATCAATAGAAAAAGGACCATCATGCCGCAAACAACGGCATAAAAGATGGACCATCCTCCGCCAAAGAAAAAGACCGGCACCAGGAACATCAGAATAAAACAGCCCAGGACGATATTTTGAATCTTGCCGACTATGGTCTTGCGGGTAATGATCGCCTGGATATCATTAAAATAAAAGCGCTTGTAATCTTCGACACCAAACCGGGAAAAAATGTAAAGTAAATGATCCTTTCCCTGCCATAGCGTATGCTTGCCGATTAGAAATCCCTTTTTGGTTCCCGGCAGTTTTTGATATGTTTTAACGCTATGCGCCATTTTCATGTGTGGTCGGGTAAAAATTCAATTTTCAGTCGTATAAGGCCATAAACCGTGGATTCTTTGCATTTTATAAACTATTTTTTTCCACCACGAATCCACGAAATTCAGAAAACACGAAATTTGTTTTCTCTTTTTTCGTGTTTTCGTCCTTTCGTGCTTTCGTGATTAATTTATAGCTTAATTTCCTGCTAAGCCGTGATTTCCACTGCTTTCCTTGCAGCTTTGCCGGTTTAGGCTCTTTGCGCCAGGTTGGTAAAAAACACAATCCAAGCCGTTATTTGAATCCCCGCCAGTATAAAAGCCAAAATAAAACGGATTTTGGTCCGGGGGATAATACTGGAAGGCGAATTCCAGTGTCTGACGGTCAAATAGATGACAAGCGGTGCCGCAAAGATCGTAAGCCAGTAAAATATAAGAGAAACCGTTGCCAGCAGCAGGGCAATGGTATCATAACAGGTACGGTGATTTTCCAGATTTTTGATTTTCCCATTGACCTTGGCTTTTTCAAGGCAGGCCGGACACAGATGCTGACCGTTGAGCGAAACATCACACAGGGCGCAAAGGAACCGGCCGCAGGCGGTGCAGGGCACCACAGCTTTTTTCCGGGGATGATAGAAGCACCCGGCCTCTTTGTCCATCTGCAGCGCGGCACCGGTCCGGCCCACGGGCAAGGGGCGCCTAAGCGCCGGATAAACATCCGCCCGCATCCGGCAGTTGCAAACACCACAGGCAACCAATGAATTGGTGTTGACCGCCTCGACTGCCAGCGGAGTATTGCAATTGGTACAGCTCAGCACAAGGTGTTCCTCTGTATGCTAGTAATTAAATTTTGCCATTGGCCGGATAGGTGCTGACAGGCAGATCGTCAATTGAAAACTGGAGTGTTGGAGTATTGGAGTGTTGAAGGATTGAGAGCCTCCTAATGGAAAAAATTTGGACGCTCTTTTTTTCAATACTCCACTACTCCATTACTCCATCACTCCGAAAAAAAGTTCTAAGACGATGTACCCGCCAAACCACTTATTCCTATTTTTCTTAATTCTCACTTCAGGACCACTCTTGTCTCGCAAATCCGATCATGCAGCGTTCGTTTTTGGTCATCAAATGCCGCCATGATAAAACCGATCGTCAGAATCATGGAGCTGAGCCATTTGGCAAAATGCCGGCCCAGGGCTCTGAGGTAGCTCAGGCGGCTGCGGTCTTCCACCACTATCTTCAGATTGCACGCCATTTTGCCGGGTGTAGCGCCATATTTTCCGACAAACCATGTATCATAAACGGCCGGTACGGTGTACTGCAGCAGAATTATCAGCGGCATGAAGGAAAGAAACGCCAACGGATTATCCGGGGACTTGGGCATTAAGATTCCGATCGGAACGAAAAAAAGCATATCCAGAATCCAAATGATGAATGCGTCAATCGCCAGAGCCGCAAAACGTATCCAGAAACCGGCATAATTCATGGTGCCGGCAACAGACAGCCCTTCTTTAATCTTCTGGATAAATACCGGTTTGCAGGCGGCGCAAACCCAGGACTTCTGAAACCGGATCATTTCATCTTCGGCAAAGGCCCGGCCGCATTCCGAACACGCTGCTTTTCTCATCGGCACCGCCGCTGACCCGTCTTGAGCACCCTTACCCGTCCGGCTGCGGATATAAACGCCCAACTCCTGCCAGCTTTCCATGCCGGATTGCCAGACAAGGGTCCTGGCAGTTACTTTCTTCTCTTTTACAAGGAAGAGAAGCTCGGTCTTGCCGATCGGCCCGATTTGTCGTTCGCCTTCGGCATAGTATAAATTCATAACAATCGCTCCTGCGCCTATGCAGTGCGTTTAGGCGTATTAGGAGCGCAGCACCTTCAAGGCCACGCGAACTATTCTAATAACTTGAGCCAAAGCACTCCTTCAATGCACCCCTTTTCGGGTAGAGTACCGCCGAAAATACATAGGCCAATAATATATAGGCTTATATCGGCCGGGGATATTGAATACTTAACCCCAAATCGTTCAAATCATGCAAAAATTAGCTGATTCATTAGAACGTTTGTCAGAATAGAGGTTTGCGCAACATCGCGCCATATCTTGATTCTTGCCGTGCCTTTTCCGGAGCATTGTCCACAGCGTCACAGCGAAATTTTTGTTTTAGGAGAGAATTGGAGGTGTGGATTGACAGCCACTGCCTGGAATTAGGCGCGAGGCCCCTCGCTTGCATGCAGCTAAACAGGCCAAGCCTGCTCAGCCTGAAATTAGATGCGAAGCATATAGTAATTAAGCCGCGGCGCTTCAGTCAAATTAATTTCTCTAATTCAAATAGCAGTTCCCAACTCTGAATATATTATTTTTCAGGGCGGATTAATTAGTGTAAAATCTGGCTGAGAAACAGTTTTGTGCGATCGTGTTGGGGATTGTTAAAAAATTCATCCGGCGTGTTAGCCTCTACAATTTGACCATAGTCCATAAAAAGCACCCGGTGAGCGACACTCTTGGCAAACCCCATCTCATGCGATACGACAATCATCGTCATACCTTCCCGGGCAAGTTCGATCATAGAATCCAGTACTTCCTTGATCATTTCCGGGTCGAGGGCGGAGGTAGGTTCGTCAAAAAGCATCACTTTGGGATTCATGCAAAGGCTGCGGGCAATGGCAACGCGCTGTTGTTGCCCCCCGGAAAGTTGCCCGGGATATTTCAAGGCCTGGTCTGCAATCTGCACCTTGTTTAGAAAATACATGGCAGTTTCTTCGGCTTTTTTTTTGGGGATTTTGCGGACCCAAATTGGACCCAGTGTCAGATTTTCTAAAATGGTCAAGTGTGGAAACAGATTAAAATGCTGGAAGACCATACCGACTTCAGCTCGGATTTTCTCGATATTTTTTAAGTCGTTGGTCAATTCCATCCCGTCGACGATAATCCTGCCCCGCTGGTGTTCTTCAAGGCGATTGATGCAGCGGATGAGTGTTGACTTGCCGGAACCCGAAGGTCCACAAATAACAATACGCTCCTGCTTTTTGACGGTAAGATTAATGCCTTTCAGCACATAAAAATCGCCGTACCACTTATGCATTTCGACAATTTCGATGATGGCGTCACCTGCCAAAGTATTTTCCTTATTACCGGATTTTTGCGTGTCCATAAAAAGTCTCTCATGTCAGGTTATAAACCTGTTTCCAGTTCGCGTTCCAAACGTCGGCTGTAATTTGACATAAAAAAGCAGCACAGGAAATATATCAAGGCTGCAAAAATATAGGCTTCCGCTGAAAATCCCATCCACTGAGGGTCATTCAGGACCGTTTTTGTCGTTTTTAAAAAATCGAAAAGCGCTATGATGACAACCAGAGATGTATCTTTAAACGCCGATATCAAAATGCTGACCGACGGCGGTATGACGATTTTTAGAGCCTGAGGCAAAACGATCTTTCGCATGGTCAAATAATAATTCAGCCCCAGAGATTCGGCCGCCTCATACTGCCCGCGGGGGATGGCCTGCAATCCGCCCCTAACCACCTCGGCGATATAGGCTGCCGTAAAAAGAATGATGGCGACCTGGGCCCTTATTAGGGCGTTGACGTTAACTCCCTCGGGTAAAAATAAGGGAAAGACCACCGAAGACATGAACAGCAGACTGATGAGGGGCACGCCACGAATCAGCTCAATGTACATGACGCACAGTGTTTTTACCGCCGGCATTTTGGATCGGCGCCCAAGAGCCAATATAACCCCTAAAGGATACGCAGCGGTTAAGCCGAAAACAGACAGCAAAAGCGTCAGTGGAAGCCCGCCCCACTGGGTACTTTCCACGGACGTCAGACCCAATATCCCGCCTTTCATCAGCAAACCCATAAGACAAAGGCCCAAAATCCAGCCGTAAACCAGATGTTTCTTCCAGTGATTTCTGTTGCGGCTATAGAACAAAAGGGCGATCAATAGAACCATCGCCACGAACGGACGCCATTGCTGGTCATAAGGAAAAAATCCAAAAGTAATAAATCTTATATTGGCGGGTATGATAGACCAGCAGGCACCATCGATCTGCTGGCATTGCGCCCCGGATGAGAGCCAAAGGCTGTCAATAAAGGCCCAACGTATCAACGGCGGGACAATTATCCACAAAAAATAAATCGTTATCAGGGTCAAAATGGAGTTTAGCCAACCCTTAAATAAATTGGCTCTAATCCATCCCACTATTCCCACTTGGGTTACAGGTGGTTTGATATCTTCGACTGGATTATTTTGAACTGCTGCTTCCATCATAGTCTTGATCGTTATGAGCTATTAGCCGCCACTGAAAGTGCCTTCCCGTAAACCACCGTCCGCCCTTTCTTTTTTTCCGCTATGCGCTCGATGGGCTCCGCTTAATGAGCGTTTTACTCGATGAGTGCTTCGCTTGAAGCAAAACAAAAGTTGGCTCGATGTATGGCTTCAATTTTTCTTAAATCGATAGAATATCTCAGTTCTGCATTCGACATTCAGCATTCGTCAATCCATTTAACCCCGCACCTTGCAACCCGCAACTCGTACTCTATCTTTCCACCAGCGCCACTTTTTTGTTGTACCAGTTCATAAACGCCGAGGTCGAAAGACTGAAACACAGATAAACAATCATGATCATCGCGACACCTTCCAAGGCCTGACCGGTTTGATTGATGGTGGTTCCGGCAACCGATACAAAATCGGGATAACCGATGGCCACGGCCAGCGAGCTGTTTTTCATAAGGTTCAGCATTTGGCTTGTCAGCGGCGGTATGATCACTCTCAAGGCTTGCGGCAATATGACCAGATTAAGAACCTGGGCAGGTTTAAGACCGATAGACATGGCTGCTTCTCTTTGTCTTTTGCTGACGGACTGAATACCGGCGCGGACAACTTCCGCCACAAAGGCTGCCGTGTAAAGCACCAACCCCAATAAGAGAGCAGTGAACTCGGGACTGATATTCAGCCCGCCTTGAAAATTGAAACCTTTGAGTTGGGGAACACTCATAGCGCTTGGAGATCCCCCGGCCAGCCAGGCCAGCAGCGGCAGGACGATGAGGAGACCGATGGATACGCTGAAGACGGGAAAATACTCGCCTGTTTTCGCCTGTCGCTTGCGCGCCCAACGGCGCAGAAAATACACGCCCAAACAACCTGTCAGAAAGGCGATGGCCATGTACTTATGGGCAGGCGCATACTCCGGAACGGCAAAAACTAACCCGCGATTACTTATGAAAAAGCCGTAAAACGGACTCAGAGCCTGTCTGGGGGATGGGAGTGCCTCATAAAACAATGCATACCAGAAAAAAAGCTGCAGCAGGACCGGTATGTCCTGAAAGAACTCAATATAAACAGCCGCCAGTCTGGATACCAGCCAATTGGTTGATAAGCGCAATATACCGATGATGGTGCCCAGGATAATGGTCAGGATAATACCGATAAACGAAACCAACAGCGTATTTAATACACCAACCAGCAGAGCGCGCGCATAATTGTCCGCAGCCGAATAGGGAATAACGGATTCACCGATCTCAAAAGAGGCTTCCTTTTCAAGAAACCCGAATCCTGTGGCAATCGCTTGCCGATCAAGGTTGGCAAGGGTATTTGAAACAAGATAATACCCCAGCAGCCCCACCATTACCATAACGCCCAGCTGATAAAAAATGGATCGCTTGCGCGGATCGTACCAGAAAGCAACATTACCCGAAGGCGGCTTGTGCGGATCGCCTGTTTTTTTCTTCATCGGCGTTTAAACTATTTTTTTTGTATAATAAAAAAGGTGCCACCGTTAGTGGCACCTTTTTTAGATCAAAACCTACTTAAACGGAGGTGAATACATAAGGCCACCGTTAGTCCACTGGGCATTCAAGCCACGTTCGAGTTTTAGAGGCGTATTGACACCGACATTTCGTTCAAAGACTTCGCCGTAATTGCCGACCTGTTTGACGATATTATAGGCCCACTTTTCGTCCAGCCCCAGTGCTTTGCCGTTTCCGGGATTGACTCCCAGAAATCGCTGAATTTTGGGGTCCTTGCTGTTCAGCATTTCATCGACGTTTTTAGAAGTGATGCCAAGTTCTTCAGCGTCAATCATCGCCAGAACCGAAAAATTAACAATATCGTACCACTGATCGTCTCCGTGACGGACCGCCGGAGCCAGGGGTTCCTTGGAAATTATTTCCGGTAAGATAACGTAATCAGTCGGTGTGGGGGCAACGGCCCGGGTTGACGCCAGCTGGGATGCATCCGAAGTCAGGACGTCGCAGCGACCGGCAAAAAAGGCCTGGGCCAGTTCCGGTGTGCTCTCGATGACCACCGGTTTCATCTTCATGCCGTTGGCCCTGAAATAATCCGCCACGTTAAGTTCGGTGGTGGTTCCCGGCAATACACACACTGTGGCGCCATCGAGTTCTTTGGCACTTTTCAGGCCCAATTTCTTGGGCACCAGAAAGCCCTGGCCGTCATAATAGTTCACATGGGCAAAATTGAGCCCCAGTGCGGTTTCCCGGGTAAGTGTCTGGGTACAGTTACGGGTGAGAACGTCGATTTCACCGGACTGCAACGCCGTAAAGCGGGTTTTTGCGGTCAGGGGCACAAATTTCAATTTATCCGGCGCGCCGAATACCGCTGCGGAAATGGCCCGAGCCGTATCGACATCAAGACCGCGCCACTCGCCTTTTTCATCGGGTTTTGAGAATCCAAACAAGCCTTCATTGACACCGGCTGAAATGAAGCCTTTGGCCTTTACTTCGTCCAATGTTCCGGCTGCAGCAAAGCCGGCCGGGATAACCAGCGCTAAGATCAACGCAAGGACGCATAACTTTTTTAAATTCATTTTTGATTCCTCCTTTTTTGATAGTTGACGATTTACTTTACCAGGCTTGCATCTGCGCAACCACCTCCGATTCAGCACGCTTCGATTTTTCCGAGGAAATCGAGGCGCCTTCCCCCGGTCAACGGAGATCGATGGAATCAGCCGCTGCGGGTTGATGAAGATACCTCATCAATTAATATTCCCCCTATTAAATGAAATGGCTATAGCAGAAAGCACGTGCGGTTGGCAAGGGAAATATAAAACCTCAAAATTGAATTTTTTATTGACACTCAAATAAAATTACCCTATGAAATCCATTACATCCATGGGTATTTACCGTTTCGGAGCGCATCCTGCACCCTGTGCGGCATATTTATTGTAGAATTGCAAAAAGATATTGAGAAGAATCCAAATTCAGCTGCTTTTCAACCTGATGCCATTGCTGCCGCTGTGACCGGCCTCGGAATTGAAATCTGACATGCTGACCGGCTACTGATCCTAAATACTCGAGGAATCTGTATGAATGATATATTGATCAAAAATTCAACCCCGATAGGACAGCTCCCTAATGATGACTGGGAAAAGCGTTCAGAGGAAGAGCGGCGCTCCGATATGGACAATCGCAACGGCCAGGATGCGTCATACTTTATAAATGGCGGCAAGGAAAGAAGAAAAATAAAAGAACGCAGGCTGAAGGAAGAACGCCGAGACGGGTGGCTGCGCGTTGGTCAATGGCGCAGCGAGTCTGTTTTCGACGATTAATGACAAATGAACACACCTCCAGTGCTTTGCCCTGGGCTATCTGCTCTATGCCCTCTGTGCTGTGCTCTCAGCGCTATGACCTATGCGCTTTGCGTTAGGCCCTCTGCGCCAGAAGGGCCGCTCCGATGGCACCCGTTAACTGGCTTTGCGGGGAGACCTCTATTTGCTGAGCAATTTTTTTCTCCAGCGCTTTAACAACACCGATGTTTCTAGCCACGCCGCCGGTCATCATGATCGGGGGTCTGAGACCGGTCCGGTTGGCCATGGCCGCAACCCGGGCGGCAATGGATGCATGAATCCCGGCGATAATGTTTTCTCTTTTTTCACCCTTTGATATCAACGATATGACTTCCGATTCCGCAAACACGGTGCAAAGACTGCTTATTTTTGATGGCTGATCGGCATTTAGCGAAAATGAACCAAAACTATCGAGATCAACTTCAAGCGCTTTTGCCATGACTTCCAGGAATCGGCCGGTTCCAGCCGCGCATTTATCGTTCATGGCAAAGTCTTTGACGTTTCCATTTTCATCCAGAGCAATGGCTTTGCTGTCCTGCCCTCCGATATCGATAACGGATCGAACGTCCGGGTTCAAATAATGGGCGCCTGCTGCGTGGCAGGTTATTTCTGTTACCGTCTTGTCGGCAATCATAACACTGTTGCGCCCGTAACCGGTTGAGATGATCTTGGCGACCGAAGACGGATCGATGCCCGACTCCTTCATAATTGACTCAAACACATTTTCTCCGGCATGCCGCGCATTATACCCGGTCAGGATTAATTTATCCGCAATGACCACACCATCCCTGACCACGGCGGCCTTAGCGGTTATCGACCCCACATCAATTCCAACGGTTATCATAGCGACACCTTTGTCAAATAATAAACCCAGACAGCAACTTTAAAACCAACAATGAAGGACCTTGCACCTTGAACCCTGCTTGTGGGGTCGTAGCGCGTAGCGCGAAGCCCCAAACCCCAATTGCCTCTTTTTCCTTGACTCTGATACAATGTAGCTTTATTGTAGCTTTCAAGGCAATTTTTTACCGCATCCGGCAGCAACAATCAAGCTTCTTTATTTCCGGTAGCTATGAACTGTTCATTGAAAAATTAACATAGGACAGAAATGAGGCAACTCACCGTGCCAGAAAGCAAAAATCAAATAAGTACCGAAAACAACGCTGATGAGAAAGAGCCCGCAGCTGATGCTCTCAGCAACAGGGTCAAGTTCGAAATTTATGGCGAAGAGATGATCGAAAAGCGGGTCAAATCAAGTGGAAACAGCGGCAGGGTGTATCTGCCTCCCAACTGGGTGGGCCACAAGGTGAAAATCATCCGGACGGATTAAGGCCGCCAAGCGGTCCGGCTTGAAAAAACAGTGACTGCCGGAACACCTCATCAATTTATGAACGAAAAGGGATTCATCTGTGGAGAAATTGCAAATCAGAAGGCTTCGAGAAGAAGATGCGGAAGCAATCAGTCGAATCTATGCCGCCATCACCATGAAAGCTGCAGATCCGGACTTCAAACGGGTTGTTGAAGAGCATGCCCGAAGGGAAGATGAAGCCTGTTTTGTTGCTGAGCGGGGAGATAAGGTGGTGGGATTTATGATCAGCTACATCCTGACCGCCGGTTTCGGCATGGCCAAAAGCGCCTGGATTGCCACCCTGGGCGTCGATCCCAATTGCATGGGACAAGGCATCGGCGCCCGTTTGGCTGAAGAGATATTTACCTATTACAGGGGCCAGGGCATCGAAAATGTTTACACCTCGGTGCGCTGGGATTCCACCGACATGCTTTCTTTTTTTAAAACCCTGGGTTTCGACCGCAGTAATTTTATTAATTTGAGAAAAATAGTTAAATGAACCTCCTTAACTTATGCCCCCGAAATATTTCATAAACTGCACCCGTTCATAGGCCGCGGGATTGCTGCTCTTGGCCTGACTCATCAATCCCCTGAAATCCGCCAGGCGGCTGTATCCTTTCTCGCCCATCCACTTCTCCAGGATTTTCAGCATTTCAGCAATTCGGCTTTTGCCGTTTTTATAGAGGGTGGAAGCCACCTGTACGGCATCGGCACCGGCCAGTAACTGTTTGATGAGCGCCACACCGTCATGGACACCGGTTGAAGCCGCCAGATCGCAACTGACTCTTTGCGCCATGATAGCAATCCAGCGCAGGGAAATCGACAGGTCTGAGGGAAAGCTGAAAACGTTGGAGGATACAACCTCCATTTTATCGATATCAAAATCGGGGCTGTAAAACCGGTTGAAAAGCACCAGTCCGGCGATGCCGGTTTCCGACAATTTCTGAATCATGGGTCCCAGATTGGAGAAATAGTAGCTAATTTTCAAGGCGATCGGGATGGTAACCTCTTTTTGAATTTTTTCGATGATTTGGAAATAGGCTTTCTCCTTTTCTTCACTGGTGCGCCCGAATTCGGTCGGCAGAAAGAACATATTCAGTTCCAGGGCATCGGCGCCGGCGGTTTGAAGCTGCCTTGCAAAGGAAGTCCATTCGTGAGAATAAATGCAGTTTATGAATGATTAATATCTTTTCAACCCGAGTCAATATAAATCAGCCAGATCATCTGCACCGCCGCCGGGCATCTCACCATGCGCCTGCAGGTATTTCTGGATTAGTTCGCTTTCCCGCTTGGAATACATCTTATCTTCTTCAAATTCAAACCCGGCGGCATTAACATTTTCTTTCAGCGCAAGCCAAAGCGCCTGCTGCAGGTTGGCCGCCCCCTTGATGGTCAAAACATTGCGATCGGCATCGAGCAATTGAAAGACGCCTTCGGTTTCCGTCACTTCACTGATGTGCGCCGCATCAAAGGGCCGCCATGTCGGTGGTGGTGCAGGGTTGCAATGGATTTGGAGGCGCAGATCGCACTGCAGACAGCGGCGGGCTTCCCTGATAGCCTGGGCATGGCTGAAACCGGTGGCAACTTCATCAAAGCCTTTGATGCGGGTTGCGCCGTCAAGCTCCGGCATCTCTACCCGGGATTGAGAGGCAAATCCCTCATCACGGCCCAGATACGGGTCCGGATTGCCGCGCGCAAACAGAACCTCATCGATGTGCCCGGTTCCTCCCAGGGCCCGGTCAATGGATTCGGCTGCCCGGCGACCGGCGGCGACGGCATGAATGACGGAGCCGGGCGCCCGGACAATATCCCCGCCGGCATAAACACCCTGCATCCCGGTCTCCAGGGTATCCTCATTAACGATGATCAAACCTTTGGCCGTCTTAATCGGGCTGTTGTCTTCCAGAAACGATAGATCGGTCGTCTGGCCCACCGCCAGGATGACTTGATCCACCGCAATACACTCTTTTTTGTCACTGAACTCCGGACAAAGATTGCCCTGTTCATCAATGACGCAGCTACATTCTTTCATTGCCATGCCGGTCACCCTGCCGCCATCGCCGATAATTTTATCCGGTCCCCGGGAGGGCAGAATCTGCACGCCTTCCGCCCGGGCCCTTTCTATTTCCCAAGGGTCGGCCGGCATTTCATCCATGGTTTCCAGACAGGCCATCTTGACCTGTGCGGCGCCGCAGCGCAAAGCCGTCAGCGCCGCATCCACGGCCAAGTTGCCCCCGCCGATCACGACCACGCGGCCCTCCAAGCGGACCGTTTCGCCCTCAGCTACCTGACGTAAAAATTCAACGCCCCCCAATACATCGGGCAAACCGCCTCCTTCCAACGGAATGCGCCGGCTTTGCCGGGCGCCGATGGCTAAAAACACGGCGTCGAACCCGTCGATAGCCAGGCTGTCCAGCGAAAAATCGCACCCCAGGCATTGATTCGGTTTAAAATCAATACCCAGCTCCATGATATCTTTGATTTCACTGTCCAACAGTGTCCGGGGCAAGCGATATTGCGGAATGCCGTAGCGCAGCATGCCCCCGGCCTGACTGCTGGAATCAAAAAGAGATACGGCATGGCCCTGCTTGCGCAGATAAAAGGCAGCCGTCAAACCTGCCGGGCCGGCCCCGATCACTGCCGCTTTTTTGCCGCTGTCGGGTGCAACCTTGCTTTCCCTTTTCCAGAAGCCATTTTCGTGATCGGCGGCATATCTTTTCAGGGCGCAGATCGAAATGGGCTGGTTGACTTCACCGCGGCGGCAGGCTTGCTCACAGGGATGAATGCAAACGCGGCCCAGCACCCCCGGAAGTGGAACCTTTTCGCGAATAATCGCATTGGCCTCATCGGCTTTTCCCAAGGCGATCAGGCGCAGGTAGCCGGGCACATCGACCTGCACCGGGCAGGCGGCTTTGCAGGGCACAAGATCCTGCTCCCGGGTCGCGGTTCCCACCGCTTTGTCCACCAGGGCCCCGGTCGGACAAACCTCCACACAGGCAGTACAGAATTTACAGCCGGAATCTTCCAAGGTTTCAGCAAGAGTTCCGATCTGGATCTGCCCTTTTTCATCATGCACGAAACCGAGTGCTTCAATGCCTCTCAAATCACGGCAGGCCCGCACACAACGCGTGCAACCGATGCACAAATTATAATCTCTGGTGAACAGGGGATGATCTTTGAGCACGGCCAGGTCCGTGGGAATCCATCTGGGGGTTGAATCCGGTAGGCCGGCATAAACGGCCACGTTCTGCAGCTCACAGTGGCCGAATTGCGGACAGCAGCGTTCATTTTCAGGCACATTGCCGGAACACTGGGTGCGGGAACACCCCTCCTGCTGGGCACAGGTCAGACAGGCGTGCCGGTGCCGGGCCATGATGGGGGCCAGTTTTTCCTGCCGCACCGCTTTGATGCGGCGACTATGGGTAGTGACCGCCATCGATTCTGCAACCTCAGTGGCACAGGCACTCACCAGCTCGTCGATTCCCGCCACCTCCACGACACAAAGTCCGCAGCCCTGACCGGTCTCGCCGGGCATGGCGTTTTGGATTTGCCGGCCATCCTGAAAAATTATCCGGGCCGCTTCGCGGCCCTTGGCGGGCGGCAGGTCCGGATGATAACACAGGGTTGGGATGTAAATATCCAAGCTTCCGGCAGCCTCCAAAATAGTCATGCCCGCCCGCACCTTGACCTGCCGCCCGTCAATGCTCAAATTTACGGTATCCATTGAAATGAATTATTCTCGCTTCAACTCAATAACAAATAACTATTAACTATGTACCACTAACCAATTACTATGTACTATTCTCTATGTACTATCTACTTCTTCCTGCCTTTGCCTTTCAGACACACCGCATAACCGAACAGCGCGGCGCCGGCGGCACCTGCAATCTGGGTATCCCACTGGGTTGTCATACGCTCCATGCCGATCTTCGCCATCAGGCGATCCATGACGCCTCGATTTTTGGCCATGCCGCCGGTTGCGGCAAATCCGGCTTTGATGCCGAGCCTCTCAACCAGGGAGAAAATTTGATCGGCCATCGCCCGGCAGTAGGCCGCAAGCACTTGCTCCTTGGGCCATCCTTGGCGCAGCAGGCCGGTGGCTTCAGATTTGGCATATACCACGCAGGTGCTGGAAACCGCCTCGGGTTCTTCGCCCTGGTATTCAAAGGATTTATCCCCGGCTTCCTCGATGAATATTCCCAGCAAGTCGGCAAATACCTCCATGCCGCGACCGGTGCCGGCGGCGCATTTATCGTTCATCAGGAAATTGGTGACTTTGCCTTTTTCGTCGCACTGGATGGCTTTGATATCCTGTCCGCCGACATCTAAAACCGTCCGGACCCCGGGCCCGTAGATAAAGCGGGCGCCCCTTGCGTGACAGGCAATTTCCGTAACGGATCGATCCGCAAAAGGAACGTTGACCCGGCCGTAGCCGGTGCCGATGCAGTAATCCATACGATCTTCGGGCATATCGGTCGCCTCCAGGGCAAACTGCAAGGCCTTGCGGGCACTGTTGGAACTGTCCGATCCGGTTCGCATATTGCCATAGGCAAATATTTGTCCGTCGATCAGGATGACGGCCTGTGAACTGACCGATCCCACATCGATGCCGATGGTAACATACCGGGCGGCTTTCCAATCGAGATCAGGATTCTTCCAGTTGGATTCGGTCCACCGCCAGAAGTCCTGCCTTGGTTTGGCAGTCATTAACTTATACTCCCATAAGGTAATCGGTTGTTTGTTATTGGCTTTTTCACGGCGAAGCTGCCGCACTCAGAGTGAATTTGATTTAACAGGTTTCCGGGTGTTGCGTCTAATAACAAACAATAACCAAAACCAATAACTTCAAAATCGGCCTTTTTCAACCGCCACCACCGCAGCTCCCACGGCCGCCCCATACTCCGGCTCATCGGGGATCAATATATTTTCGATCTTAAGCTCCCGTCTCAAGGCCGCTATAAATCCCGGGTTGCACCCGACGCCGCCGAGCATGGCCATATCCTCATTGACGCCGATGCGCCGAATCATCGTTGCAATGCGGCCGGCCATGGCATCGTGAATGGCCTTGCTGATATCCGGTTTGTCCGTTTTGGCGTGAATCAAGCCGACGACCTCGGATTCGGCAAAAATCACACACTGGGCGTTCATGGGGATCTTTTTATTCGATTGCAGACTCAGCGGGCCCATCTCTTCAATGCCGACTTCAAGAGCGCGGGCCATGGCCTCGAAAAAGGCACCGGCACCGGCGGCACACTTTTCATTGACGGCAAAATCTACCGGGTTGCCTTTTTCATCGATTCGGGCGGCTCGGCCTTCCTCGGCCCCGACATCGATGACCGTCCGGGCCGTGGGGGAAAAAAAATTGGCGCCTTTGGCCATGGCCTTGATGTCGTCGACATCATCATCCGCCATTTTTATCGAATTTTTGCCGGAGCCGGTCCTACCGATCCTCAGGATGTCTTCCCGGGCAATACCGGCCGCCTGGACGGCTTTGTCCAGAGAATCTGCAACCGCTTTCTCCCGGTCAAATCCTGTCAGGACCTTACCCTGGCCGACGATTTTACCGTCCTTCAGAATAACCGTTTTGGTGGTTTTGGCTCCACAATCTATTCCTGCTGTTATCACTTTCTAAGCTCCATATTTTGAGGAAATGGAAACCGCCGGTAAAGATCACCCAAAAAACCGCTGAACCGAACCCCATGGATCGCACCCATTAAATCACCGATGTCTGCAGCGGATTCGATAATCCGAACCGGCCGTTGGGTCTGATAAAAGCGTACTTCATCCCATTCAGCGATGTTCTTCAAATTCTCACAAAAATTTTCGGTAAACAAAAATTAGCGGTCACAAAGCAGCATGTCGGATTCAATATTAAAGAATCCAAAAGCAATGGTTCCATGACTGAGAGAGCCAAAGGCCAGCGGCATCAGTCATACTCCTTTTTGGTTCAGGATAAAGAGGTCAGAAAAAAAGTGCTGCGTTTTGAGCACTCAGAGTATTGAAATCGCAAGACGAAATTGGGATTAATTAATATTGCCAACCGCCTTGAGCCGTGCGCCCTGCGCCTTTAGCCTTTTACCTTTTACTTTGCCTTTACCTTTTACCTTTCACAATTTCTGCCTACCGCCTGCCGCCTTCAAGAAAAACCGCCACCGACAATGCTCATGGGCTGGATGGGGATCCGGCGGGGCAAATAGACATTCGACTTGGATACGCGCGTCAATTTCCCGGGCAAAGGTGGAAAATTCGGCGCGGTGCATTTCCCGGCAGTCATATTCATCAAGGCCCCTTCTGGTGCGCGCCGCCTGGGTCGGGCACGATGGAACCGAAATGAACACTTCATCCTGCTCCTGCCGGATTTGGTAACCCACCAGAATGCACCACGGAAAAAATTTTAAAGTCTTTACAAATCCATCCAGACCTTTTTCACTGATATTAAACCGCTTGACAAGATCTTTGGCGGCCATTGCCGCCACTTTACCCCACACTCTTTCATTCAGCTGATCGGCGGTGGACTGGTCGGATTGCTCGGCACTATACAGATACCAGAAGGCATCAACCACGCGATAATGCCACAAAAGAAATTGGATATATTGACGAAGTTCCGGTGCTTCCATCTTTTCAAAGATTTCCAGTTCCATAAAAGTCTCTCCTTTCATAACCCCATCCGAAAAAGATCACCCGGCAGGCTTTTTGCGGGTCGCGGCGGCCGATTAAGATGTTCCCGATCGACCCCGCGGCATCGGCACCGACATACTGCTTATCACAGGAAGCGGCTGTAAACAAGTAAACCGAATTTTCAATAACTGAATCGAGGTCATCACAGGTAGAACATACAGTTGTCGGAATTAGGGTGCACAACACAATATGAAACTTATCTAATAATCGTTATTCAGCAATTATGGTAAATTCACAATCTGTCCGGAATTAGTCGATAAACTAAATTTAGTTAATTATTTCAGTTTTTTACAAAATTACTATTGACTTGATTTCATTATTGTCTTACAGAGAAACCAAGCGGAAAAATTAGAAAATATATCTACTTTGGTACAAAAGCGAACCTTTATTAAATTGATTGTCACCAGTGTTCAACCGGTCGATTTGAGGAATTATCGGCAACAACAAATGGAAAGTACACCTTTTGAAACGGTAAATCAAAAAAGGTATAGGGTTGAAATATGGAGACCGCAAAAGAGCAGCTTCAATTCATTGACGCACGCACTGAAGTAAGCCTGCAGGAAAAAACTTTCCTGGTGCAGGGAGCCGCAAAAATTCCCATCAATGCTGAACGCGCCTCGAAGTATTCGCTCTTCTTTCGGTATACGGAGGATAAACAACTCTACGACTCAAACCAGCCGGTCAACCTGCTGATTAATAACAATGGTGATAGCTTCGAGGTCGGCCCCTGCAGGATTCTTACGGGATCCGATATGAACGGGTATTCCGGCTGCCTGGTCTTTACCCATGATACCTATGACGTCGAGAGTCTGCTTTCTAAAAATAAGGTTATAAGGCTGCAGCTCCCGATCAACGATCTTCACCTTGCATTGGCGCGTAAGAATAAGGTCCGGCCGGCGTTTAAAGAATATATTGCCAATCTTTCCTATGACTTGAGCGTATATAAAAAACTGTTTGATGATCTGGATTTAAAATACAGCGAAGAACCTGACGTGGTAAAAATCGCCGTTCAAAAAGCCATTGTCGAGTCGGAAGGTCCGGATTTTAGAGAATTCTTTGAAGAAAAACTGGACGAATTAAAAAAAATTGTGGAAGGATTCACTCCGGAAGAACATCAGCTTCATGGATTTTATTTCCGAAAACAACTCTGGAATTATATCATCAGCTGTCCTTTTACAGCTCGCGCTGCATTAAAACCCAGAGGATACCCCGGAGATTCCGGATTGATGCGGATGGTATACTTAAATAATTACCAGGGAGATTCGACCTTTTCAAAATTAGCCCATAAACACGCCGTTGAGCATACAGCGGCGCAATCGGTGCGATATAGAATAGCCCTAATCCCACAAATGCTCAATAATTTAGCAATTTCTCCCCCGATGCCGGCCTCGGAAAGGCTCAAAGTTTTATCGGTAGGCTGTGGTCCTGCCTTTGAGCTTCAGCAAATCCTAAAATCTTCGCAGGATTGCGAAAAATATTATTTTAAATTATTTGACCAGGATCCTGCGGCCCTTGCCGAGGCAGCCGAGGTAGCAAGCGGAATAGAGAAAAAATTAGGCGCCGCACCCGCAGTAGAATACGTACAGGGGTCTGTCAGATTAATGCTTTTCTCCCGCCAGCTCAAGCAGAAGTGGGGCCGATTCCATTTTATTTATTCCATGGGTCTGTTTGACTACCTGAATTCCCGGGTAGCAGCTGCCGTGCTTGATCGCCTTTATCGATTACTGAAACCGGGCGGCGAGTTGGTAGTCGGAAACTTTCATGTATCGAACGCTTCAAGATATTATATGCAATACTGGGGCAATTGGGTCCTTTTGCATCGCACAGAAAAAGAATTCAAGAGTTTGTTCCAGAATAATTCATGCGCCGAAGTTTCCGTACTTTATGATAAAACAGGAAGTCAAATGTTTCTACACATCAAAAAGCCCAGAGCGAACGTCTAATTCAAAAAGCGGCCGGTAATCCGGTTTAACCCTGCTGACTTTCAATTCAATCCGAACCACCTCCGACCGTCTTGGGAACTTACCCGATAGCCACAAAATTGATTCAAATCAGCTAATCGCCGACAGACGTCAATCCATTGACTGTGCCTGGTGTAAAAGCTTATCACAGATAAAATCTCTGCCTTCCGGAAGAGACTTAACAGATTCCCGGTATTCAGAATATAATAACTTCACGGCCGGTTGCAGCTTCCACAAATTCGATATAGCACTCATACTGGCACATAAATTGCTTCGAATTATAGTGCCAGTTCCATAATCTTCCGTAACTTAAAATAATCGGGAAAAAGGATGCCTATGGACAAATCGATAGAGTTTGAATTAAAATATAACAGCGGCGAGACAGAAAAGTTGGAACAAAAATGCACTAAATTCTTGAAATATCACGGATGTCCGGATGTTACAATTCAAGCCCAGATTATGATACTCAGGGAACTCATCATAAGCGGTGAGAAACTTGACGGCCGCAGGTCCGCCGAATTTGAAATGACCGTGCATTTGCACATGGAAAACGATTCGATCACAGTCGAAATAAGGAAGCCTGTTGACGAATCCACCTATGGCAAGTTGCAGGAGTTGGATAAAACAATTCAATGGATCCGGGGCTGTCAGGACCCGTTGGAGCCCTATATGTTGAAGCAGGACGCGACCGCCGATACCTCTCACATCTCGGGATCGAGCGGTTTTGCTCTCGCCCGCTTGGCACATGAAGCAAACGCAATTATTGACTTCTATGTCAGCGAGGACAATATTTTAAATTTGTCAGCCGTTAGAAACCTTGATGCCGACGGTATAAATGTTGGTTAGAATAGGGATATCGCTAATTGGCGAACACGACATCCCCCCACCATAAATTTCAAATAAATTGGCTTACGCTTTCTTTTCCGAAAAATCTTGAAAAGGCCTTTCAGGACAGCTATTTCCAAAATTCCCTGCGGCAGGTTCGTATCGCATTGCTGTTGGGTTTATCACTTTACAGCGTTTTCGGAATCCTGGATGCATGGCTGGTGCCCGATGCAAAGTACAAGCTCTGGCTAATCCGCTATGCCATTTTCGCTCCCTATGTAATCGCCCTATACTTGCTGTCCTTCTCGCCGCATTTCAAAAAATACATGCAGCTGTCCATTGCCGTCGGGGTAACGATCGCCGGCTTGGGTATCACCGTCATGATACTGGTCGCGCCTTTCCCGGCAAGCTACTCTTACTATGCTGGATTATTGCTTGTTTTTATTTACGGATATACCTTCGTTAAACTTAGGTTTGTATGGGCATCGTTTGCCGGGTGGCTAATCGTGTTGTCTTACGAGATTGCGGCCATTTGGTTAAGCCCGACACCGATTCCAATTCTCGTCAACAACAACTTCTTCTTTCTCTCCGGCAACATATTGGGGATGTTTGCCTGCTACTCGATAGAATTCTATTCGCGCCGTGATTTTATGCAGGCCCATCTATTGAAAGCCGAAAGGAAAAAAGTCACCGCCGTCAACCTGGAGCTGGAAAACAGAGTGCAGGAGCGTACCGCTCAACTGGTCAACACCAACCAGGAGCTGAAACAAGAAATTGCAGAACGCAAACGGGCTGAAAATGAACGACGATATCTGGAAACTCAGCTGCGTAAATCTCAAAAAATGGAGGCGATCGGCACCCTGGCCGGCGGCGTGGCCCATGATCTCAACAACATCCTGTCCGGCCTGGTGAGCTACCCGGAGCTATTACTTCTGGATCTCCCCGCGGACAGCCCCTTGCAGCAGCCATTATTGACGATTCAGGAGTCCGGGCACAAAGCAGCCGCCATTGTTCAGGATTTATTGACCCTGGCCAGAAGGGGCGTCTCCGTCACCGAGGTGATGAACCTGAATCGGTTAATCGGTAAGTATTTAAACAGCCCCGAAAATTATAAGATTTTAGGATACCACCCTGCAATAAAAGTTACCGTCCGCCTGCAGGAAGATTTATTCAACATCATGGGATCACCCGTTCATCTTTCTAAGACGATTATGAATCTGGTCTGCAACGCAGCGGAAGCCATGCCCAACGGCGGAGAAATACTGATTGCCACCACCAATCGTTATCTCGATAAATCCATAAAAGGCTTTGAAGCTGTTGATGAAGGCGATTACGTGACGCTTACGGTTTCCGACACCGGCATCGGAATTTCTCCCCAGGACATCGAACGCATATTTGAACCCTTCTACACCAATAAAACCATGGGGCGCAGCGGAACCGGTCTGGGCATGGCCGTGGTTTGGGGAACCGTGAAAGATCATAACGGCTATATTGATGTGAAAAGCGAACTGGGCTTGGGAACCACCTTTACACTTTATTTTCCTGTCACCCGCCAAGCCATGGCTGAAGAAATACCCAGGATATCGCCGGAAAAATACAAAGGTCACGGCGAGTCGATTTTAATTGTTGACGATATTAAGCAGCAGAGGGATATCGCGTCGGAAATGCTCAAAAAATTGGGCTATAATGTGATATCGGTCCCCAGCGGTGAAGAAGCGCTCAAATACCTGAAAGAAAATGAAGCCGATCTGCTGGTGCTGGATATGATTATGAACCCCGGAATGAACGGTCTTGAAACCTACAAAAAAATTCTGCATTATCATCCCGAGCAAAGAGCCGTCATCGCCAGCGGGTTTTCGGATTCCGAGCTGGTAAGGGAAGCCCACAGCATGGGCGTTGGAACTTACGTTAAAAAGCCCTACTCCTTTGAAAAGATCGGCGTGGCCGTCAGGGACGAGCTGGCGAGGCAGGATCCCCGCCGACGCAAATCGATCGTTTTTACAACCTGATAAAGCCGCTAAAAATCGATCCAGCCATGATCAGCCCTCCCACAAGCGCAATGCCCAACCCGAATGAATAAAAATCTCCGATAATGCCGATCAGCATTGGTGCCGCTCCACCGCCCATCAAAAAAGCGAAGGGGACCGTGAATGAAATCATAATGCTTCTCTCTTTGGCTGAACTGACCATGGACAACGCCGACAGTCCGGCGGGAAAAAAGCAAACCGCCATGGCCGGCTGCAGAAAGACGGCGACGGTGACCCATGATGAAGATGCCAGACCGATGAAGATGGTCATGGTTCCGGTCAATACCAGGACAAGCCTTATAACTCGTTTCGGACCGAAATTATCCGCCGCCCACCCGCCGGCCAGCGCCATAAATGGCCCGGCTATTCTCGAAACAGCGATCAGAGTATTGGCCCAGTCCAGATCCAGACCGTGGTCGCTTACCAGGTAAAGCGGCAGCATGGTGTAAATCCCGAGGGTGCCGCTGATGCCCAGACTGAATAGAATCACCATAATCCAGAAGGAAGGGTTCGCTAAAATCTGCCGGAATGATGAATACCCGACGGATTCACCGCAAAAGTCGCCGCCCCGCCCGAACCGGATAAAGATCAATGCCAGTAAAAGCGCGCCGATTCCGAGCACCAGGAAAACCGTGCGCCAGGAAAACCAGAGCAAAAAAATTTCAGCTATCACCGGCGCCAGCACGAAACTGAGATTGGGCGCCATTTCATGAATGGCGATCGCCTTGCCCCATTGCCGGGGCTTGATTAAAGTGGTCAGGGTGGCCAGCCCGGACGGTAAATAAGGGCCGGCCGCCATTCCCAGCGCGACTAATCCCAAGCGCATACCCCACAAGCCCGAGCTGAAGGAAGTGAATAACAAGGCCACGCCCGAGGCGATGCTGGAAAAGATAATCGTTCTGCGATGGGTCAGGCGGGACGAAATAAATCCCGATGCCAACAATGTCGTGAAGTATCCCACCGAAATCAAGAGAAAGAGAGAACCCGCTTCGGCATTGCTCAAGGCCAGATCGGATTTGACTCTGGGCATCAGGGGGGCCAGGACAATGCGGGATAAAAAACTGACAAAAAAGATGGAAGTGAGAAGCAAAAGCGGCGGCAGCCGGGCAAAAAATGTCTCCCCGGCGTGAGGCTCGGTATCGTCGACGTCCGGCCGGGGCGAGCTAGTCGTCATATTCGCATTGCCCATTCAGATCATATACCTCTATAATCGGCGGATCAAACAGAACCTGTCCGATAACAAGGCGCTTTAATCCGGTATTATCCAGCCTTCGCAAGATTCGGGCAATTCCTCGTCCTGCCGCAAGATTTTGGGGGACATCCGCCTGGTTGCAAAAAGCGATGCGCGCAGCTTCAACTGGTGCATTCTTAAATATCCCGTTTTTGTCGACCAGGAGATTTGCGACGGCGGTATCAGTGACATCCGCCCCCGGTTCAAGCCCTGTCACTTCAATAAATTGAGGCCGCCTGAAAACCCACTGATCGTTCAAGGGTTGGCCGAGGCCATTTAGACCCACAAGTCCCACCAGGTGTGTCGTACAACCCGGAATAACCGGTTCATGGTCGGCCGGCACTTTCAACGGTCGGCCGGCCGCCCCATCGGCTTCCACGATAATCCATCGAAACAACCGACTCTTGCGGATATCATCGACAATTTCGGGTAAAAAACCGCCAAGTTTACCCTGCTCCGGCAGTCTTGCGGCAGCGGCGCAGATATGCGCCTGATTTTTCAGCAGTACCTGCGCCTGCGCCAGCAGCCCTGATGCGGATTCGGCCAATATCACCCGGGTCGCCTGATCCGGTGTAGGCTCAAAAATTTTAGTGGTTGTGGTGGTCAGAACGGTCTCCCCGGCTTTTGTCAATTCACGGGCCAGTCTGAACATCAGGCTGGTTTTACCGCCCGCCCCCACCAGGCTGACGACCCCGCCGTCCGCCAACATTAACCCTTCCTGCAGTGAAACCAAATTTTGTTACCTTCATTCCCAGAGCAAAGAAGGCTGGCCCTGAGGAAAGTTCTCAATAATTATACTTCCTTAAAATCGCTTCCAGCACTGACCCGGCAATCGCGCGGGCTTTATCAGAGATTGTGCAACAATAACCCGCCTCACCCCTTGGATCGATATCACCGATTTTTAAACCTCGCGTAACCTCGATATCGGGACGAATAAGTCCGCGCAGAACACCATCTATCCGGGACCGAACATCATTTCCCCCAACTGAACCAACGATTTGATCACAGCGGACGGAATCTCCGATTTTCAGTTTCGGCTGAAATCGACCGTCGGCCGGTGCCCGCAACACCCGCTCCTCGGCAAAACCGCCGATGGAGCCGGGAATTCCGGTATTGGGCGCAGCGCAGCCGGTCGTAATAATCCGGCCCAGATTGTGCCCCCGATTGGTTTCAACCACCATATGGACATCCTGGCCGGCATTGAAGCCGGGCCCCAGACCGATCACAAGCTCGGCATCGGTCATCCGGGTCCCCAGATTTCTTTTGGCCAAAAGGGCGTCTACAATTACATTGGGCCGGATCGAGCTTAATGCCAGCCACCTGGGATCCACAATGACGGCAATATTATTCTTTTCCCAGCATGTTTTAACCTCGACCGGATTAGCTGCCAGCACCGCCGTAACTTCTTCAACCTGCTTTTGTCCATCATGCACCGCCTCACAAAACGAAACCTCACGTCGCACAGCAAGCGGATGGTCGGTTTCCAGCATGACGATGTTTTTAAAATTGGCCCTGAATAACCGCCAGGCCACGGAGCTGCCCATTTCTCCGGCGCCTTTAACGGCAAAGATAAGGTCACGCAACTTGGTCATTTGAGAGATCCTTTTTTAAATATAGAATGAAGCAGCCAAATGACATCGGAAAGAAGACGGAAGTCTGAAGTCAGAGAGCTTCTTCCTTGTCAAATTCACGGCCGGAAACACCCTTTTCCGCTTCATACTCTTGGATCCACCGTCGGATGCGTTCTTGTCCGTATTCTTTTTCCCAGGCTGCTACAATTTCTCCGACCGGAATATCGGGGTAGGCCCCATGGTCCGCTACATACTCCATAAACTGCTTATTGTCCGTGTTGAACGGTTGAAATATGGAGTCCTGACGGCCATCGAATTCTAAGGGGATTACCCTGTGCCGCTTGCAAAGCTGGATGTTGAAGGCCGGGGTGGCTTTACACCACCGGCCGTTCAGATAAAACTCGGTAAAACCGTGATAGACGAACAGGTCGGATCCGAGAAACTCCAACAGCTGTTTGGTCGCCAGATGGTTGCGGACATCGGCAAATCCCACCCTTGAGGGAATACCGCAAGCCCGGCCCAGTGCGCAGAGGAGCGTCGCTTTGCCGACGCAAAACGCCCGGCCCTTTTTTAAAACATTGCTTGCACGGTAATGTTCCGGCCGGTAAAACGGCAGATATGGATCATACCAGATGACGTCTCTGACAGCATAATATAGCTTTACGGCCATTGAAACCGGATCCGGGCCGGCGTCCTTAACCGCCGTGCCGGCATAGCTCACAATAGTTTCGTGATCACTATCGATAATCGGCGTGGGTGTGAGATAGACGCTATGTTCCGAACCCATCTATTTCTTCCTTTACATCCTTGACCGCTTCGAAATTAGCGATAAAGGCAATCATTTCAGGCGTGCATACGTATACTGTATACCAGCAATAAAAGACTCCGTCAAAGGAATGATGTTGGAAAATTTATAAAAAAATTTGACTTATAAAAGGGTTGAACATTCGGTTGTAGATAATATAAGCGGGTTGTGGTAATATTGCCCCAAAAATATTTGAATGAAAGGAGCAACGGATGGCATCAAAAGTTATGGTAATTATTTCGACGGCGGAAAAAAACAAGGCCTTGACCGGTATCATGTATGCGGTCAATGCCCAAAAAAACAAATGGGTCGAAGATCTCAAGGTAATATTCTTTGGACCGTTCGAAAACCTGCTGTGCGAGGATGAAGAGGTCGTACAGGCGGCATCCCGTCTGCTGGATTACGAAACCCCCATAGCCTGTAAATTTTTGTCGGATCGCGACGGCATCAGCGAAAAACTTGAAAAAATGGGCATCAACGTCGAATATGTGGGCTCACTGATTTCAGGCTATATTGAGGAAGGCTATACCCCCCTTGTGTTTTAATTGGACAATCAGGGTCTTCTATCCGGCAAAATTCCAGCGGACAAATCAGGTTTCAGGTGTCAGGTTTCGGGTGTCAGGTCTCAAAGACGTTAGACCCCGGTATCTGACATGGGGAACCTTAAGAAGCGCCTTGAATTATCCATATGTTGGCGATTCGCCGGCGCCTTCTTCATCCGAGCACAGTCATCATGGAAAAAACCTATAATTACGGCAAGGCTGCTGAAACAGCAGAATTACAGAATAACTTATGTCGACGGCTCCTGCGCGAACAATTTATGCGTCTGACACGTGAAACCTCATATGAAACTACATCTCACACAGAGCGCTCAGAGATCACAGAGGTCTGGGTTTACAACCGCCTGCGGCGAAAGAAAAATGTTCTCTGCGGTCTCTGTGAGCTCTAACGGCTTGTCGGGTCGTAGCTCGAAGAGCGAAGCCTGAAAGTGGGCGTGATATTAAATCCAACTGTGTCCGATTTCCAAAAGTATCTTTTATGATCAGACCGGCCGTTGTTTTGGCCGGCGGCGGCGCTGACACCTGAAACCTTTTTTTATGCCTCACAAAAAACAAACAGCCGGTATTATCTTAGCTGCCGGAATGTCGCTAAGGTTCGGGCAGCCCAAGCTGCTTATGAGGCTGGGCGACAAAAGTTTGCTTGAATGGGTGCTGGATGCTGCCCTGGCATCCCGTCTGGCCAAGGTTGTGCTGGTACTGGGGCATGAGCATCAGAAAATTTTGCAGACCCTGGGAACCAAAACCAGCCTGCCGCGCCTGCAAATTGTAATCAACCCTCGGTACCGGGAAGGCCAGAGCCGATCGCTTCAAGCCGGATTGTCAACTCTGCATAAAGCATTCCATTCGGTTATGTTTTTGCTCGGCGACCAGCCCCGGCTGCAATCAGATACGATAGATCTTCTGCTGGAAAGTTTCTGGAGTTCAGAAAAGGACATCTGTGTTCCGGTTTGCCGGAATAAAAGGGGCAATCCGACCATTTTCAGCCGCGCTCTTTATTCTAAGCTGATGGCGATCGAGGGTGATATCGGGGCCAGAGATATTATCCTGGAAAGTCCTGGCCAAGTGCTGTCCGTCGAAGTGGACGATCCACTGGGTTTTGTTGATATCGACTCGCAGGAAGACCTTGCTGGACTTCAAAAGCTTCTCTCGAAGCCCGCTCCAGTATAAATAAGGAAAAGACGCATGAAAAAGCTGCCCTGCAAACTTATTGGACTTTTTTCTGTCACTATAGTTGTTGGGGTGCTGAGCTGCGCCGGCGGCACCCGGGGAGGATTGCCTAGGGTGGAAAATCCCACGCAAGAATTAAGTGACATCGGTTAAATAGGAATAGGGTATTGTCCTAACACCCACATATTGTCAGCCCAAAAATAGCGCCAAAGAGAGCACCGCCTGTCCCACTGACTTTAAATCCGTAATAAGCGCAGGTGACAATCACAACCAGACCTGATAAGGATAATACAACAAACGGTGTTCTCCGAAAAAATTTTTTGTCCGACCTTAGTTTCATATCCCCCCCGTAGTTGGAAGTAATGAATTAAGTATCGGCACTAGTTGCCGCTGACTTTACCCTTTGGTTGCCAAATATTTATTGTAGGAGATGAAACTGGTCGGCAGCAAGATAAACCCGCTGGCAGCCAGAATGATGTTATGCGCAACGTATTCCATTAAGGAGCCGAAGATCAGCATCGCCAGTGGGATAGAAATGTTGCCGACGGATGAGACAAAACCGAATACGCGTCCCATCATTTTGTCCGGCACTTCTTTTTGAATCATGCTCCGAAAGCTGGTTCCGGCAAAGATGATCAAGCCCCCGATCGCCGGAAATATCATCAGATAAGGCATCAGCATTCTAATGCCCGACATGTGAATGCCGCCGATCAACAGCAGCGACAGACCGATTAGAAAAACACTGCCGAAAAGAATGAGCGCTTCATTGTGTTTTATATTTCGGATACTGATAAACAAAGCTGCGAGCACCGTACCAAGCCCGAAACAGGTCTGTATGAAACCGATATTCTCAGCGCCGCCGCCCTTAAGCTCCGTAGCTAGAACCGGAATGACGGCTTCAATGGAGCCCACGAAGAAATGGATTACTCCCACCATTACAAGAATGATCACCAGACTTTTGCTTCGATACACATACCGGCACCCTTCAAAGATATCATCCACAATTTTAGTTTGACCTGACGCCGATTTTTCGAGTTTGGGGAGACGGATAAAGCTTTCAAATCCCGCCGAAAACAGATACGACCCGGCATTGAGAACAAATACCGGCAAATACCCCGCCCAGGCCACCATCAATCCACCCAACACGGGTCCGACAATAGTTGAAATACCGGACACAAACTGGGTCTGGGAATTGGCCCGGGTCAATTGCTCGCGCCGGACGATCTGGGGAATAATGGCCGGGACGGCAGGGTCAAAAAAGGCCGTGCATACTGAAATTAGAAACTGGACGGCAAGCAGGGCCGGAAAAGACAGGGCGCCCAGGTAGAATAATACCCCCACGCCCGCGACGATCAGCCCCCTGGCTATATCCGCACCGACGATAATGGCCTTGCGGCTGTAACGGTCCAGAAACGCACCGCTGATAAATCCTAAGATCATGCCGGGAAAGACCGAACAAAATAATACAAGTCCCATTTTGGCCGGCGACCCTGTGGTCTTCAGCACCAGGAAGGCCACCGCCAGCATGTGGAATTTGTCCCCAACCTGCGAGACCAGCTGCCCACTCAAAAGCAAGGCTAAGTTTCTGTTCACTAATTTTACCTTTCAGATAGTCAACTGATAATCAAAAACTAATTGCTTCCAATTGATTTTTAGTATCAATTGGAATTCAATTCCGTCAGCTGGTGGCTGTGGCTGGGGTCCAGGTCCAGTTCGTAAACCTTTTTTAGCTCTTTGATTTTCTGCAGCGTAGTTTCGTTGAACGGGACCTTGCCGTCAAAGGCATGCAAAACAATGCCTTCAATCAGGTCTCCCAGAGTCATGTCCAGGTATTCAGCCAGAGCCTTCAACACCTTGACCATACGTTTTTCAATGCGCATGCCGGTTTGCATCCGTACTATTTGCGTTTTATCTTTCATATCTGCTCCCGTATAATAATACTTTGGTACATTGGTAACTAAAAATCCAAATGCTGTCAATCAAAAAATGTTGGTATTTTTCTTGGCATAGGAGGATCTTCAAAATATCAACTATCCGTAAATACATACTTTATTTCGCCTTCGGTCACTAAATCAGGTCGCTGTTGAAAAACTTCTCTCCTGCTCAGTCAATCTGCACTGTAACGAAAATTCTATAGCCTGGTCTCATATAGTCACGGATGATCTAAGAATAGTGAAATTTTATGCGAAAGGAGGGCTATTATGCGCGTCACGAAACCGAATGACGGTCTGAAAGTTCATGCGGGCGCCTGAATCTATTCGGCGTTAAGGCAGTTAAAAAACGTTTTGCGGTGGGAAAGCACCGCTCCTTTAGGTTGTCCGGTCGTACCCGAAGTATACATAATCACATGCGGCTCTTCCGGAACCGCCGGCGCCAGCAAATCAGA
The DNA here is from genome assembly GCA_963769935.1 of uncultured delta proteobacterium. GTDB lineage: Bacteria > Desulfobacterota > Desulfobacteria > Desulfobacterales > JAFDCJ01 > JAFDCJ01. The sequence continues at coordinate 56,146 of CAVYNY010000036.1, forward strand.
GGGAAAAGGCCACTGACCGCTGTAGGCTTTCACGCCCCCTTGATAATCCATGATGTCGCCGCCGGGCGGGCATGCATCGGCGTATAAAATGTGAAGTTATTTTTGAGTGAGCCCTTAGTGCATGGCATTGGGTATAATCAAAGCCAGCTGAGGAAAAAGGACTAGGATCACCATGCTGAGAATACAGGCCAACAAAAAGTAGGAGACGCTTTTAAAGATGGTCCCCAGCTCGATATCGGGTGCCAATGCTTTGACAACGTAGATGTTCACCCCCACCGGAGGGGTGATGGCACCCATGGTGGTTACCATGGTGATGATAATGGAGTACCAGATGGGATCGAAACCAAGAGCGACTCCCAGCGGAAAAAATATCGGGATGGTGAGCACCAGAAACCCCAGTGAATCCATAAAACAGCCCCCGATCAGATAAATGGTCAACACGAGGGCTAAGATAACGTAGCGCGACACTGGAAGTGCAGCCGCAAAATCAGCCACAATAAAGGGCAGCCGCGTCACCGCCAGGAAGCGCCCGAATATAATGGCTCCGGCCACCAGCATAAATACCATGCATGAAATCTTAAGAGTTTCTCCGATGGAATTAATCAATCCTGCCCAGGTCAACCTGCGACTGATGGCGCTGACGACCAGGGTAAAAAAAACGCCGACCGCCCCGGCCTCGGTAGGGGTAAATAATCCGATATACAGCCCCCCGATCACCAGTGTAAAAATAGTGATTGCCTCCACAACTCCGAAAAGCGATCTGATTTTTTCGCTCAGACTGGTTTTCGGGCCGGCCGGACCATAGTCCGGATGAAGCCGGCAAATAACAAAAATGGTCACAACGAATAAAAGTCCCAACAAAATGGCCGGAATGATTCCGGCCAGAAAAAGCTTGACGATGGATTGTTCGGTCTGCAGGCCGATGATAATTAGAACCACGCTGGGCGGCATCACAGTGCCCAGGGTACCGCCGGTGACCACTGTCCCGCTGCTCAGACGCGTGTCGTAATTGTATTTTTTCATCTGGGGCAGCGCCACTGTTCCCATGGTTGCGGCCGTGGCTGTGTTGGAACCGCAGATGGCGGCAAAAAGTTCATCGGCTCCAATGGTGGCAATCGCCAGGCCTCCGCGCCAGTGTCCCATCCACTTGTAGGCGGCGTCGTAGAGCCGCTCGGCAATACCGGCATTGAAGGCCAGGTACCCCATGAGAATGAAAAGCGGGATGACGGTGAGTCCATATTTCGAAAAAGTGGTCCAAAGATCCGTGGCGATCATATTCAATGCTGCGTTAAAGGACACGACATATGCAAAGCCGCAAAACCCTGTGACTGCCATGGCAAAGCTAACGGGCATTCCCAAAAAAAACAGGACCAGAAGAAGGGCGATGATCCCTATGATTCCAACAATCGATGGATCCAACTAAGTCGCTCCATTTTTGGCAGGAAATAATTTCAATAAATCAACCAGCAGTACGAGCGCAATCAGAAAGCAACCGAGGGCCACACCGTAAGTGAAGGGGTAATAGATAATCCTCAGCGTCTCGGTAACTTCACCGGTTTCCCGAATAGTTGCTGCCCAGCGGGCAATTTGCCAACCGGCAATGCAAAAAAATATCATACAGATAAAATAATTGATCCCGTTGAGAATGGTCTGGGTTCTCTTGGAAAATCGATTGACCAGGATGTCAACCGAAATATGGACTTTTTTCATCTGAGTATAACCAAGCGCAGAAGCGGTGGCCACCGCACCAAAAAAGCCCATAAGTTCGAAGGTTCCTTTGATCGGCACCCAGACAAGGCGCGAAAAGATATTGGCACAGGTCATCAGAATCATTGCCATCATAAACGCCCCTGCAATCAACAAAAAGGTAACACACAAAACCCGAACTGCTTTCTCCAAAATACTCATCTGCGGATCCCGAGATATGCCTAATATTTTTAGTAACCTGAGCCGGACAAGCCGCTTGGAGCGAAGTGTGGATTTGTCCGCGTGATGATCTCAATTAATTGAAGAACCCAACCCAAAGTGAACGCTTTATCAAGAAAGCAGAAATTTGGAGACGGATTACGGAATTTTGACAAACCGCAATCCGTCGGGTGCTTATCGGCGGCTTTTATCGCAAGGCACCTATTTTGAGTATTTTTTAATGAGGGCCTTGATGTCCGCTACAATGGTCTCGCCCGGCAGGCCTTTGGCTTTGGCATCGGCAACCCATTTGTCGGTGAGCGGCTGCAGCTTGGCATCCCACTTGGCCATTTCTGCGGAAGAAAGTTTGATCACCTCGACCCCCTGTTCATCGACCGCCCATTTCATGGCGTTTTTCACGTGGTTGTCCATGTATTCTCCCGTCCACTCCGATTGCTCCACTTTTAAATCGTCCAGTACCTTCTGGACATCTTCGGGCAGCTTGTTCCAGCTGTCCATGTTCATGATGACTGCAAAGGGATAGATCACCGTGTCGGTCAGCGTGACATATTTACAGCTCTCAGCAAATTTGAAGTCCTTCATCACTTCAAGCGAGGAGTAAAGTCCCTTTACCACCCCCTTTTGCAGGGCTTCGACCGTTGCCGGCATCGGCATCCCCACGGGATTGGCGCCCCATGCCGCCAGAATCTGGGCTGCCCCCCCGGACGCTCTCAAATCCAGTCCCTTAATATCTTCCAGGGTTCTGACGGGAACCTTCGACATAATGTTGGTCGGCGCCGTGGCAAACATGGCCAAGACTTTGACCTTGGCAAATTCTTCGGGTTGATATTTTGCCCACAGATCCCACAGCACCAGGCTGCCCACGCGCGCATCCGGTATGCCAAGGGGCAGACTGGTGGAATTCGTAACGATAAACCGGCCCGGCTGGTAGGCCATGCATAAATTACCGATGTCAGCCTGGCCTGCGATCACCCCATCCATCATATTTTTGGCGTCAAGCAGGGTGCTGCCCGGGAAGGTGTTCACCGTTACTTTGCCATTGGTGCGCGTTTCGACTTCTTTTTTCCAGCGCTCCATCTGAACACAAGGGAAGGTGGGTGCCGGTGGAAAATTGGCATAGCTAAGCTTAATTGATTCGGCAGTCGCTGATACCGGCCCCAAGGCGGTGAAACATAAAGTGGCAATAAAAACTGCGACCAAGATAAGTCCTAATTTCTGTTTCATTGTTGGTTTCTCCTTTTTTTAGGGGTAAAAAGCTTAACGTGACCTCAAGTCGATTTAGTCACCGGGTTAGTTGCGCAAGCTTCAATTCACGGCAGGCGCAGGGGGTTTTATTCCTCTATGATACAAGCGTCAGCGTCTTCTTTGCCCAATTCCCGTCCGCACAAATCCAACCCTTTTTTCTCGCGGAGCGCGGCCAGCACCTTTTCCGGCGTAATCGGCAAATCCTTGATGCGAACACCGATGGCGTCATAGATGGCATTGGCAACAGCCGGGGCTGTCGGGACGCACCCCGGCTCGCCGATACCCTTGGCCCCGAACGGTCCGTCCTTGTCATAGGTTTCGAGCACGGGGGCTTCAATGGGCACGGTATCTTTGGCGGTCAGAATTTTGTAGTCCCGGAAATTGGGATTCATATTTTGGCCTTTTTCCATAATTACCTGTTCGGTCAGGGCATAACCGAGCCCCATCATAACGCCGCCGTACACCTGCCCCTCCAGCAGCATGGGATTAATTGCTTTTCCCACATCGTGCGCCGCCACATATTTCAGGATTTGGACCTTGCCGGTATCCTGATCCACCTTGACCCGCACGCCATGGGAGCCGAAGGTATACGTCATGGACATATTACCCTTAAAATCTTTGCCCATATTCTCATTGACGGGATCATAGAAATACTCGGCCATCAACATCTGGCCGCCGTGGCTGAAGTGCGCTTTTCTAAGGAGTTTGCCGAGCTCGATTCGGTTTTCGGAATTTTCCGTATCGATAATACAGCTGTCGTGCAGCACCAGCCTTTCCAACGGCGCTTCCAGCTGCTTGGCGCCCATCTCAAGCAGGCGCGCTTTTATTTTTTTTGCTGCACCGAGGGCCGAATTGCCGGCGATAAACGTTGTTCGGCTGGCATGGGCGCCAACATCCCAGGGGCAGACATCCGTGTCGGAGTGAATGACATGCACACCGTCTACCGGCAGTCCAAGTTCTTCGGCCGTTATTTGGGCGATAACCGTGTCCGCCCCCTGCCCCATATCGGTGGCGCCGGTAAAAACGTCGACCTTGCCGAAATCATCCATTTTGATAATGGTCCCACAGCCATCCGATTTGTAGACCCTGGCACCACCCCCCACGTGAATCAGGGAAGCCATGCCAACCCCTTCCCCCTCCTTTTTTTCGGCATTCCACTGGAGGGTTTCTTTGATCGAATCCATGCACTCCTCCAACCCACAGGTAGTAATTCGCAAATCCTGGGGGGAAACATCGCCGGATTTATTGGCGTTAATCCGACGAAACTCAATCGGGTCGATACCCGCTTTTTCCGCCAGCATATCCATGGTGCATTCGATGGCAAAAGTCGCCTGGGGATTGCCGTAGCCGCGCATGGCCTGGGCATAGGTATTATTGGTATAAACACACTTTGCCTCGTAGCGGACATTGGAAACACGATAGAGGGTTGTAATCGGCATCATCATCACCGACGGCGTCGTGGCGCCCCAGGACGTATAAGCACCATTGTCCAGAATCATGGATATATCCCTGAAAAGCAGTTTGCCGTCCGCATCGCAGCCCTGTGAAATATAGGTGATCGTCGGCTGGCGGGTAGAGGTGGCGATGAATTCCTCGGCCCGGTTAAATTCAATTTTCACCGGCCGGCGCGCGTGAAAAGCAAGCAGAATGGCGATATATTCATACGCATAAGTGTCTAACTTGCTGCCGAATCCGCCGCCAATGCAGGGTTTGATGACCCTGACCCGTTTATCTTTGAGACCCATCGCCTTGAGGGCCTCTGAGAAATCCTTTTGGGCCAGGGACGGAATCTGGGTGTTGGAATAAATCGTAAGATTGTTGGTGGGATCAAACTCGGCAATCGCACCACTGGCACCCATACAGCAGTGCGTAACCCAGGTCGTGCTGAAGCGGTCTTGCACTACATAGGCTGCCTTTTGCCTGGCAGCATCGACATCACCATAATGCAGTTTCCACGGCATTCGGAGCACATTGGTCTTATGCTCTTCGTGCACCAGCGGCGCACTTTTCTGCATCGCTTCCTCAGGATCGAAAACACCGGGCAGCGGCTCATAGATCACCTCGATGAGGCTCAGGGCTTCCCGGGCGATATCGGGATCGGTTGCCGCCACGGCGGCGACTTCATCCCGGTAGGAGCATACCTTGCCAACCTTCAGCGGCCGGTTGTCCTTATAAAACCCCATTTTTATATCCGGGACATCTTCACCGGTGATAACCGCCCTGACCCCCGGCAGCGACCGGGCTCTGGATGTATCAATTTTAACGATCCGGGCATGCGGAAACTTGCTGTATAGGATTTTGCCGTAAAGCATTCTCGGAAGTTTCAAGTCCTGGATATACTGAGCGCGACCTGTTGCCTTGTCGACAGCATCTAATTTAGGAACTCTCTTTCCGACTGAACATAGATTTTCCATCAGGAATTCTCCTTTGAAGACAAAAATATTGAAGATTGAAGATTGTATATTGAATATTTGAGGTCAGCCTTCGGCAGGTCGATTTTAAATAGATATTTCAAAAAATGACGGAGCGCAACGACCTCCATTAATATTCACTTATCAATTTTCAATATTCAATCCTCTAACGCCCCATCATGACCATCCCAGGCTGCCATCGGTTTTTCTACTTTCTGGTAGAAACCGCTGACCGACTTTATGGAATCTATAATTTGCACATAGCCGGTGCAGCGGCACAGATTGCCTGCAATGGCATGTTTTATTTCCTCTTCATCGGCATTGGGATTTTTGTCAAGCAGGGCTTTGGCGGACATGATCATGCCCGGAGAGCAAAATCCGCATTGGATACCGCCGTTTTCTACAAAGGCCTGTTGTATCGGGTGCAGGGTACCATCGCCGGATGCCAGGCCTTCGATGGTCACCAATTCCTTGCCGTCGATTTCAGCCGCCAAATAAAGACAGGAATTAACCGCTGCCCCATTGACAATAACGGTGCAGGCGCCGCACTCTCCGCCGCCGCATCCTTCTTTGGTGCCGGTATAGCCGAGCTCCTCGCGAATCAAATGCAGCAGCGTCCAATGATCCTCCACCGACATCGTCAGCGGATTCCCATTGAAAGTAAAGGATATATCTCGTGACATCAACAACATCTCCTTTTCTTGTAAATTAGAGGAGTATGGGAGTATGGGAGAGTTGGAGCATTGTTTTTTTCATTACTCCAGCAATCCATTACTCCATCAGGTATCTTCGCATTTGCAGCCTCTTATTAAAAATCTATGAAGGCCCTTTTTGCTTCGCCCGCTGCAATGCGGTCAAACCCATACGTTTGACTAAAACCCCGACCATCTCCCGCCGGTACCAGGCAACGCCCCGGATGCTGTCTCTGACTTTCGATTCTTCGGCTGCAATTTTACCGGCCTCGGCCAGGGCGCTTTCATCGATGTGCCTGCCCACCAGGTGTTTTTCCGCCTGAAGACACCGCAGCGGCGTGGGAGCTGCCACCCCCAGGCAGATGCGGGCTCCGGCACAAGTTGCCATATCCTCTTGCAGGCTCAGCAAAACGCCGACCCCGAGCATGGGAAGCTCCATCGCCGATCGTCGACCGTGTTTGACATATGCCCCACCGGTGCGGGGAGCAGGCGGTGGGACCACGAGCTCGGTGAGAATTTCTCCCCGATCCAGATCCGGCTGACCCGGCCCTAAAAAGAATCGACGAAGCTCCGCCGTGCGATGGCCTTTGGTGCCATATATATGCGCTTTGGCATCCAGCGCGATCAAAGGAATTGCGCCATCGGCTGAAGGAAGGGCGTTGACCAGATTGCCCCCGATCGTGGCAACATTTCGAATCTGCACCGAGCCGATGTTGCTGACCGCATCATGGATGATCGGATAGTTTTGCCGTATTATTGCTGAGGTCTCAATGCTGTGGTGGGTGACAAAGGCGCCGATAAACAGCTCGCCGGTTTCATGGTTCAGAAAAAGGCGATCCTGCGCAACTATGTGCTTCAGGGAGATTAAATAATCCGGCGTCATTTTGCCTTCCTTAATTTTCGCCAGTACATCGGTACCCCCGGCAACATATCGAGCCCGTTCGCCATAGGATTCGTGCAGCGAAATCGCTTCGTCAAGCGTTTTCGGAACGAGGTAAGTAAATTTTCTCATAAATACCCCTTTCTTGAAATGAATACTGAACATTGACTATTGAAGATTGATGGAAGTCGCTGCGCTGCGTCATTTAGATTATAATTACCTTGAAAAGATAGAATTCCTTAATTCGCCATTCGTCATTCCGCACGCCGTGAGCCGTGAGCCGTGAGCCTTGCGCCGTAAACCTTCTGCCAAATTCCAGCCCCCGCAACACGCAACACGTAACACGCAACTCGCACCCCGCAACACGAGACCCTACCCCACTTTCACCACCAGCGCTGCCGCCGTATCCCCCGCGGCACAGCCGGCAAAGAGCAGGTAGCCGCCGCCGCCCATGACGACTTCTTCAATCCCTTCGATAATCAGACGACCTGCCGTGGGTCCCTGGGGGTGGCCGAAAATTAGTGAACAGCCGTAATTGTTCATGCGGTTGACGTCGAGCCCCAGTTTGTCGGCCAGAAATATATCATTGGCGGCAAAGGGATTGTGCGTTTTAACAGCCTTGACGTCGCTCGCTTTAATGCCGGCATTGTCCAGTGCCATTTGAGCGGCAGGATATACAGCAGCAGCCATGAAGGCCGGCTTGGTGCGGGCATACCCATAGGAAAGCACCTGGATTTCAACATCCGGATCAGCCGAGAGTTCTCTGGCTTTTTCACGGGTAGTGATGGTAACGGCACAATGGCCGTCCGCCGGATGGGTTTGTGCTCCGAAGGTGTGAACTCCGTTGGGCAGCACGGGTTTGAGCTTGGCCAACCCCTCGGCCGTGCTTTCCATGATCCCTTCGTCGGCTTCCAGCATGATTGTCTGCTTCTTGGAAACTCTTAACATCACGGGGTACATGTAACGCTTTTGAAAGGCGCGACCATCGGCCAAAGCGTCCTGATACTGCTGGTAGCGTCTCAAAGTGACGGCATCGCACTGCTCCCGGGTAATGCCGGCTTCGGCGGATACATTTTCAGCCGTTTTAATCATGGCCTCACCGGCCCAGGGATCCCGGCCGAAGTTATCCATCAGCCAGTCTTCTGATATTACCTGGCCGCCCGGTCCCTGTGGATTGGGCCAAACGGCATGGGGTCCGTTGGAGCAACGGTCCGTCATCAGGCAAATGGGTGTCTTGAACAGGCCGGTCTCAACTCCGGCACTGGCTTGATATATAGTGATGGTTGAGGTAGAGCAGGCCTGACTGACCAGAAGTCCGGGTATGCCGGCAGCTCCCATCATGGCCGCTGCCCAGGGGCCGCCGTAAAAGCCGTGAGGCTGGTGGACGGTGATTCCCAGAAAAAGATAATCAAAAATTTTCGGGTCCCAGCTTTTTTCCGCCAGCCATCTTTTTGCCGTCTCGGCTGCCAGCGAAATGGCATTCTCATTGGCCATACTTCCCTGCCAGCGTGCAAACGGTGAGCTGAAATAACCCCTGTACGGAATATACACTTTTGTCAACATCGCAAATTCCTCCCTAATAATTCTCGTTTTTATTTATAAGCAATTGATCTTTAAGAAACTATTTCCGTGGATTTTGGTATTTATTATGTCACGCAACAAACACGAAAATTAATATCGATGATCAAAAAAACGTTTTGCCTTCCGCTCCGAGCGGGGCAGGGAACAGTAATCGACTGCCTCTACGTCACAGCTGACCAATACTTTCTTTTTTATTTCTTTTTGCACTGTTGCGGCGAGCTCGGGTTTGCGGGACGGGTCAAAACTTTCGCAGCATTCCAGCCGGATGGTCATATAATCTCGGCCGTCCTCCTTTCTTTCCAGATGAACCTGGTACTCACAGCCGGTATTCGGAATCGCAGACAACACTTCATCGATTTGGCCCGGATAAATGTTCACCGCCCGGAAGATGATCATGTCATCTGAACGACCCAGCAGGCGGTCATGCAGGGGGAGGATGCTGCCGCAGGAACAGGGCTTTTCGATTGCACGCGTCAAATCCCGCGTCCGATACCGGATCAAGGGTGAGGCCTCCTTGCACAGGGTGGTGACCACCATCTCTCCGACCTCTCCTGCGGGAACCGGCTCCAGGGTCTCCGGGTCCAGAATCTCAAGGATGTAATAGTCCGCCCAATAATGAATCCCTTCATGCCTCGCGCAGTCAAGTCCGGTGCCCGGTCCGTACAATTCCGTCATTCCCGGAATATCAAACATGTCTTCCAGGCCCAGCAGTGCCTTGATTCTTTGCCGCATGGCCTCGCTGCTTCTCTCCGAACCGAAGATCATTTTTTTAAGCGCAATTTGATCTTTAAGATTTCTGCGGTTGACCTCTTCGGCCATCAAAAGACCCATGGATGCCGTGCAGCACATTACGGTCGATTGAAGATCCACCAGAAACTGGCATTGCATATCAACATTGCCGGGGCCGGCCGGAATTGCCATAGCGCCAAACTTCTCACAGCCCAGTTGAAACCCCACTCCGGCTGTCCAGACACCGTACCCCACCGCAATTTGCACTCGGTCTTCGGCGGTGAGCCCGGCCATCTCGTAACACCTGGCAAAAAAATGGATCCAGTCATCAATGTCTTTTTGGGTATAGCTTAATATCTTCCTTCTACCTGTGGTGCCCGAAGACGCATGGATTCTGACCACCTGAGATTCGGGAACCGATATCAGCGGAAAAGGGTACCCGTCTCGCAGATCATCGGCCGTGCTGAGCGGCAGTTTTCTGATATCTGCCAGAGTTTGAATGTCTCCGGGCTGAACACCGGCTTCATCCAGACGTTGGCGATAAAAAGTTGATCCCCGGTAGGCATGATCGATCGTCCACTGGAGCCCTTTTAACTGATGAGCGCGCAATTCAGCAGGATTCGCAAAGGACGGCATGAAAGTTTTTGACATTGTCAGGTTCCTTGTGCTTCTCTCATTAGGTCTTTAAAAGGTTTCAGGTTTCATACGAGCACCGCCGCTGGCCGCGAGCGTCCAGTCTGATCGATAAAAGAAACTTTTAGGAACTCGGACACAGTTGGATTTAATATCACGCCCACTTTCAGGCTTCGCTCTTCGAGCTACGACCCGACAAGCCGTTAGAGCTCACAGAGACCGCGGAGAACATTTTTCTTTCGCCGCAGGCGGCTGTAACCCCAAACCTCTGTGATCTCTGAGCGCTCTGTGTGAGATGTAGTTTCATATAAGCGCCGCCTCTGGCCGCGAGCGTCCAGTCTAAAGATAAACAACGTGGAAAGAAAAAAACTTAATGTAAGTTTCACACGAGGCGACAGGATATGAGCCGGACAAAACTACAACCAGTCTGATCACAAACCCCCAAACTTAATTTCCTGAAAAGTCTGTAAATTTGCATAGGGGTCATAACCTTGTCAACTATCTGTCTTCTTCCATCTGGCATACGGTCGCTGACACCTGAAACCTGACACCCGAAACCTACCACACGCACCCCGCAACTCGCAACCCGTAACCCATAACCCGCAGTCCCTACTTTCTTTCCGACCTCAATTTCTCCGTCGCGGCCCGGTCCACTCGCAGTGTTTCCCGATCAACCACCACTCCATAATCTGCCTGAGCCTTTTCGATGCTTACATATTCGTTGTGGACATCGGCTTGAACTGCTTCGGGATCCCGCTGCAGGGGATCACCATAGCCCCCGCCGCCGGCGCTGTGAAATTCGACGACATCTCCGTTGTGCACCAGAGTTAAACCAATGGGATCCCCGGCCTGTCCGTTGATTAAAAATTTGGCAATTGAACCCGGCTTGGCATTGAACAGGCCCTGGGGGGCATATTTGTAGCGGCCGGCTTGCACGGCTATGGATGTGGGTCCCTCAGGGGCGCGTTCATCGTCCGGGACGCGTATGACCATTTTGCGGCCCAAACCGCCCCGCATCTTTCCAGGGCCCCCGGAATCGCCGACCAGGCTGCGTTCCTCAACGATCAGCGGCGTGTCGCTTTCAAATATTTCCACCGGCGTGTTGGCGCCGTTGGCCGGGAAAATAGCACAATGATGGCCGTCCATGCGGCTGCCGGCCCCCAGACCTCCGCCGCGAATTATCATGGTCAACCAGGAATTTCCATTGTGACGCTTACCGTAAAAAATATTGGTTTGGGCCGGCGTGCCGCCGCTTCCGGCAATAATATTGTCGGGGGTCGCTTGAGCCAGAGCCTTGAACACCATTTCGGTCATGAAATGCCCGATTTGCATGCGGGCAGCCACCGCTGCCGGAAATTTGCAGTTGACCACCGTTCCTTCAGGAGCAGTCATCTTAACCGGCCGAATGGCACCTTCGTTGATCGGTATATCCGGATCGAACGCGCTTTTAACGGCCATGAAGACATAGGCGTAGGTAAAATTGTAGACCACGTTGCCGCCCCAATCCACCTGGGGAGAGGTCCCCGTAAAATCAACATGAATATCACTGTCCTTGACTGCCACCGTCAACTTGATGGTGATGTCCTTGCGCTGGCCGGCACCCTCGATAACGCCTTCATAAGGATACACGCCGGCCGGAATCCGGGAAATAGCTTTCCGCATGCTTTTTTCGGTGCGGTCTATAATTTCATCAGCCAGATCATCGAGGGTATCCAGGCCTTCATCCGTCATCATTTCGGCGACCTTCCGGGCACAGACATGATTGGCGGCGACCTGGGATCGAATGTCGCCGGTAACCTCCTCCGGCGTTCTCACGTTCCAGCGAATCAGCTTTAGAACCTCTTCATTGAGCACCCCGCCATCGTAGAGTTTCAGCGGCGGAATAAAAATTCCCTCTTCATAGACCTGGCGATTGTCCGAGGCAACCCGACCGCCGATGTCGGAGTGATGGAACACACAGGCGGTAAATGCTACCGGCCGCTCTTTATAAAAAATCGGACTCATCACACAGACATCATTCAGATGGCCGGCCAGAAGCCAGGGATCGTTAACGATAAAAACATCCCCGGGTTGATACCGGTCCAAAGGCCTGGCGTTGATCAACTTCTTGACCCCCAGTGCCATGGCCCCGGCCTGTCCCGGTGTGCAGAATGTTCCCTGCACCAATTCCTGGCCGCGGCTGTCGGTAAACATGCAGGTGTAGTCATGCGCGTCACGCAAAAGGCTTGAAAACGCGGTGCGGGCCACGGAGGCGTCCGCCTCGTCAACAATCGAAATCAGCCTGCGCCAAAGAATCTCCAGCGTAATCGGATCGAACTTGGTGGGATTCGAAATATTATTTCTTCCATCCCTATCCGGCATCATCTAATTTCCTCCCATGATCCCTGTGAATTGAAAATTGAATAATTTAAATTTCGCCCTATAAATTTAAATTAATCCAGACAAACCCATATTCATCAACACGGGCTTCAGCGTCTTCACCAACAACAGTGGTGGACTCTTTTTCTTCGATGATCGCAGGACCATTGATTGATGCGCCCGGGAAAAGTTTGAAACGATCGTAAACCGTAAACGGGATAAATTCCCTGCGGACCAGAGAAAAGGCCGGGCGTTCACCTTTTATACAATCCGGCAGTCGGCCCTCGGTCTGCGGCAGGGGCGGTATGCGAAATTGTCGTTGGGGGAGACTGGCGCGAACCTTAAAGGTTACAAACTCTACCGGTGTATCCGGATAGGTTCGACCGTAAAGTTTTTTGTAAGCCTCATCGAACAGCTCCCGGATCTGCGCCTTTTCCCATTGGTCGAAAGGCTTGCCCTCAATGGGAAGGTCGGTTTCCGCACCCTGCCCCAAAAATCGCATCAGCAGCGTGCGCTCAAAGATAATGGTCGCATTCTGACCGGCCTGTTGAAGGATGGCGGCTCCTTCCTGCTCGAGGGCTTGGAATAGATGTTCAATTTCCCTGAAATCGGCGCCATTCAGGGCCACACGATGGCTGCGGGTCAAATCAAAAGCAACCGGGGCGGTAAAAAACCCCAGCGCGGATCCCACCCCGGCCAGGGGGGGGACCAGGATACGCGGGGCACCGATCTTTTTGGCCAGACCATAGGCATGGACCGGCCCCGCACCGCCAAAAGCCGATATGGTAACGATCTTTGGATTGCCCCCTTTTTCGGCAATATGGGTTTTGGCCGCCGCGGCCATGGTTTCGTTGATCAGGTCGTGGATACCGAAAGCCGCCTCCACGAGCGTGGTGCCGAGGGGTCGGGCAGCCTTTTCCTCGATGGCTGTTTCCGATGCTGATTTGTCCAGCGGCATCGTACCGCCCAGGAAATAGTCGGGGTCCAGATATCCGAGGACCAGGTCGGCATCGGTCACCGTCGGATTTTGGCCGCCGCGGCCGTAACAGGCCGGTCCCGGATCGGCGCCGGCACTTTCCGGACCGACCTGCAAAAGGCCCATTTTGCTCATCCGGGCGATGCTTCCGCCGCCGGCCCCGATTTCCATCAAATCCACCACCGGCACCTGGATCGGCAGACCGCTGCCTTTTTTAAAACGCTGCACGCGCCCCACCTCAAATGTCGAAACCAGACCGGCTTGGCCTTTCTGGATTAAACAGGATTTGGCTGTTGTTCCGCCCATGTCGAAACAAAACATGTCCTTGATTTCGAACATCCGGCCGTAATGCTGAGACGCGATTACCGCGGCAGTGGGTCCGGATTCGATGATTCTTACCGGAAACTGCTGGGCGGTCTCAACCGACGTAATACCGCCGCTGGAGAGCATGATAAACAGTTTTCCCTTAAAGCCCAGAGATGCCAGGCGCGCGGAAAGTTTGGCCAGGTATTTGGCGGTAATCGGTTTGACGTAAGCATTGGTGACGGTGGTGCAGGTTCTTTCATATTCGCGTATCTGGGGCAAGACTTCAAAGGACGTCGACAAAGAAAGCTCCGGCGCCTGCTGAGCCACAATTTCCTTGATTCCCCTTTCGTGGGCCGGGTTTTCATATGAATTAATCAGGCATACCGCCAGGGAATCAATGCCCCGGTCGCACAGTTCGGCTAGCACCCGCCGCACTTCCGGCTCATCCAGCTTCTGAATCACCCGCCCGTCGCTTGCAACACGCTCGGTCACCTCACAGCGCAGTGACCGAGGGACCAGGGGCAAGGGGTACTCGGCAAAAATGTCATAAGCATCATAGCGCAGCTCCCGACCGAGCTCCAGCACATCACGAAAACCGCGGGTGGTGATCAAACCGGTTTTGGCGCCTTTTCTTTCAATGATGGCATTGATCACAAGGGTTGTGCCATGGATGACCTCTTCGATGTGCGGCATGAATCCGGGTGTGCGCGCCAGCATTTCCTTGATGCCCTGTTCCACCGCATCGGAGGGATCTCCCGGTGTCGTCAAACACTTATTAATCTGGAACTCACCCGTTTCATCGTTCACCAGAACAAAATCCGTAAATGTGCCGCCGATGTCACAACCCAGACGGTATTGCGGATTGTGGATTGCGGATTGCGGATTGTCCTGCTTCAATGGATGTTCTTTCATGTTCATTTTTCCGTTTTCAATAGCCACTCCTGTTCCCCCGAACCTTAGAAGGTTAGCTCAATTTTTGATTTAATCCGAAATCTGCAATCCGAAATCAAAAAATGCTCGGTTCTTCCCACTCCCCGAAAATATCCCTGAATACCCCGGCCATCTCGCCCACGGTGGCATAAGCCCGGCAGCAATCCATCAGCAGCGGCATCACGTTTTTACCGGCCCGCGTCCCCTGTTCCAGCTCTCGGAGGGTGCGCGCAACCTCGCGATTGTCGCGGGTCCGCCGCAGCTCCTTAAGGTCTGCAATCTGCTGCGCAACACCTTCTTCATTGTATTCATGCAGCTCCACATCGGTTTGCTCCTCAGTTTCATCGACATATTTGTTGACGCCGACTTTAATGTATTCACCGCTTTGAACGCCTTTTTCATATTCATAGGCCTGGCGGGCGACTTTGCGCTGGATGAAACCGGTGGCCACCGCGTGCACCATGCCTCCGATCTCCTGGATTTGCTTCATTTCGGCCAGAATTTTCTCTTCCATTTGTTTGGTCAGCGTCTCGATGAAATAGGAGCCGGCCAGCGGGTCCACCGTGTCACGCAGCCCGACCTCATCCATGATAATTTCAAGCGTGCGCAGCGACAGCAATGCGGCCCGCGGGGTGGGTATGGTATAGGCTTCGTCAAAAGAGCACAGGGCCGTGGTCTGGGCTCCGCTCAGCGCTGCGCCCAGGGCATAAAAGGCGCCGCGCATGATATTGTTTTCCGGTTGTTCTTTGGTGAGCCCGCTGCCGCCGCCGCCGAAAATGCCCCTTAAGAACAACTTTTTTTTATCCTGGACACCGTACTCTTCGCGCAGCATCCGGGCCCACAATTTGCGGGCCGCCCTGAATTTAGCGATTTGCTCCCAGAGATTGCCGAAAACATTCAGGTTGAAGGAAAAGCGACCGACAAAATCATCGGCCGGCATGCCCCGTGCAATCACATTGTCCATATATGCTTTGGCAATCTCAAAAGCACAGGCAATTTCCTGGGCGGGTGTCGCACCGGATTCGCGGATGTGATAGCCGCAGATACTTACCGGATTGCAGCGCGGCAGCTCCTTGACGGAGTACATGATGCTGTCTCCCACCAGACGAACCGCATCTTCCACGGGATATATCCAAGCGCCGCGTCCGATCATTTCCTTGAGAATATCATTCTGGGGCGTCGCGCTGATTTTATCCCTGGCGTAGCCGAACTTTTCAGCCATGGACTGGTACATGGCCAGCATGATGCAAGCCACCGCATTGATGGTCAGCCCGGAGCCGATTCGATCCAGCGGAATGCCCTCAAAGGCGATTTCAAAATCACGCAGGGAATCAACGGCCATTCCAACCCGGCCGACTTCTCCCAACACCTTGGGATCATCCGAGTCATAACCCATCTGGGTGGGTAGATCGAAAGCAACATTCAAGCCCGTCTGCCCGTGGGAAATCATCAGCTTGAAGCGTCTGTTGCTTTCGTGCGGTGTGCCGAAGCCGGTGTATTGACGGGTGGTCCAGGCCCTGCTGCGATATCCCTGAGGATGGATACCGCGGGTAAATGGATACTCTCCGGGATCGGCCAGATCCTTCTCATAATCAAACCCAGCCTCTTCAAGGTCCCGGGGCGTATAGACCGGCTTCACACGAATGCCGGATTGATAGGTCACTTCCTCAATGGCATCTTTTTCATTTTTGGTATATTTCGCAACACCCATGGATTTATTCCTTACATAGCTGTTTAAGCGTTTAGGGGGTTTAAGAAAATTCTAAATGCTTATTTAATAATCAACTTAGCTCTTGAGCTGATAAGCTGCTAAGCTCGTAAGATTTTAATTAGGAGATAATCGTTTTGAACTTAAAAACCTATCGGAAGGCCAGATCATGAACCTACGAGCTCACCAGCTTACGAACTCAGTGGCTAATTCACTATCTCCTGAATGCCGGCAATAATTTTATCAAACGGGGTCCCGCCGGGGTACACCCCTTTAATACCAAGCGATTTTAGTTTCGGGATGTCCTGTTTGGGAATCACACCGCCCACGACGACCGGAATGTCTTCAATTGCCTGCTCTCTCATCAGCGCCAGCATTTTTTTGCTGATGGGAATATGCGCACCCGACATGATGCTGAGACCGATGATGTCCACTGCTTCCTGCACGGCAGTCCTGACAATTTGTTCGATCGTTTGATGAAGACCAGTGTAAATAACCTCCATACCGGCATCCCGCAGGGCCAAAGCAATGATTTTTGCCCCGCGATCATGCCCGTCCAATCCCGGTTTGCCGACAAGAATTTTTATTCTCTTTTGCGACATATGCTTTAAATTCTCCCGCAGTAAGGGTTTGACTTATTCTATTAGGGACACGGATAAACACGGATTTGAAGGACAATCATAAATTCTTCGCAAGCGGGTTCGGCCACTATTTACCGAATTCCCGCAGGACAACCTCACGTCCCCGCGAAATGTGCTCCCGCACCAGTCTCTCGACTCTCTCGGCATCCCGTTTCCGCATATACTTCAGCATTTGAATGTGATCTTCATTGCTCACATTGGCCAATTTTTCGTTTTTAAGAATCATTTGTCTGAATCTGTAAATCTGATCCCTGAGTCCGTTAATCATGTGAACCAGCCGGGGGCTTTTACTGAGATCATAGAGTAATTCGTGAAACTCCGTATTTATTTTCGGTAAGACATCCATCTGCCCTTTGTTCAGACATTGCTGAAATTCCTCGATCTTCCCTTCAAGTACTCTAAGTTCCTTCGGTTGATGCTTAATGGTCGCCAGACGGGCGGCATATCCTTCCAAAACACTGCGAATACCGAAAGTCTCTTCGATGTCATCCCGATTCAACCCCAGGACGGTAAATCCGCCCCGCGGCTGCCGCTCAATGAGTCTTTCACGTTCCAGCTTGTGAATGGCCTCTCTGACCGGGGTGCGACTGATGCCCAGCATCTCGGCAATATGGCTTTCAACCAGCCATTCACCCGGCGCAATGTTGCCCCGGATAATGGCGTGTTTCAGATTATCGAAAACATGCTGGCCAAGGGGCTTTCGATCCTGAAGCACCTGCAACGGCCCAGGATCGAACCCTTTTAATTCAGCCTTTTTCTTCATTGCTGTTCCTTGCCCGCCGTCGCCTATGGCGGAGAGTTAACAATTGAATATTGAAAATTATTTTTCTGTGCCGGCCTTAGCCGGTGTGTGCTCCGTCTTTTTTATGAGCATTTTTATAATGGAAATAATACCGTAAATATTCAATTTGCAATCTTCAATATTCAATTTGTTTAGATAATCCCCTTTTCCTTAAGACCGGCAAGTTCAGACTCGGAGTAACCAAGCCGGGGGCCGTAAATTTCCCGATTGTGTTCTCCGAATCGCGGCGGAAATGAAAGCTGTCGCCGCGAGGCTTCCATAAACGGCGTCATATTGGGCGGCGGCGCCAGTGTAATGCGGATCCCGGTGACCGGGTCCTGAGCGTGCATCAGTCTTCTTTCCACCAGCGGATCGGTAATCACTTCGGCGATTGTATTAATTTTGGAGACGGGAACCGTAATTGAAGCGAACAGTTCAATCAGTTCTTCGGAAGTATAATTTCTGGTTATGGCAGTAATCGCAGCATTTAAATTAACGACATGCCCGATACGGCCGGCGTTTTTGGCATATTCGGGTTTGCCCAGCGACCTGAAGATCTCCTGGGATACCATACTTTGCCACTGCCGATCGTTGCCAACCGCAAGATAAATATAGCCGTTGCTGGTCTGGTAGACGCTGACCGGACAAAAGAACTCGTGAGTGTTGCCGCGCCGGCTAATGGATCTACCGAAACTGTCCGTCAGGGTAATGGGAACGGTCAGCCATGACACCGAAGACTCAAACATGGCCATATTGATGCAGCTTCCCTCGCCGGTGGCCTGGCGTTTGAAAAGTGCTTTCATCACCAGGCCGTAGGCGTGTTCACTGGTGCCCATGTCCGGAAGTGGTATGCCCAGCACCTGCGGATCGCCGTCGTAATCGCCGGTAAGCTCCATCAAACCCGAACGGGCCTGTAGAATAGGATCATAGGCGGCTTCATTGCTGTCCGGTCCGAAACCGGTTACACCCAGCCAGATAATGTCCGGTCTCAAGGATTTTAGCGTATCGTAATCAATGCCCAGCTTTTTGTAATTTCTCGGCAGCTGATTGGTGGCAAAGATATCCACCTTCAACTTCCGGATAAGGGCCTGAAAAATTTTCTGCCCTTCTGCTTCCGCCAGATTCAGGGTCAGGCTCTTTTTGCCGGCATTGATGCACAGATAGTAGGCATTCATCCGCTCCTCAGACAGGACGTTTTCTCCGACCATGCGATTGGGGTCTCCGTAAACCGGATGCTCCAGCCGGATGACCGTCATGCCGTCCTGGGCCAGTCTGTAAGTCAAATAAGGTAAAACGGTGGCCTGTTCAAGGGATAATACGGTGAGGTTTTTGAATAATTCCATGTAGTTTCTCCATATCCCGGTTCGTTTGGAATTTATTGGATCTCATACGTGCGGATACCTTTCCCCAGGCTAACCTATCCATCCGGGTAAACGAATACTGTATACGGTATACAAAGTAAAAATGTCAAGAATTGTTTTCCCCTTAGATGACAGAGGTCAGAAGACATAGGACAGATGACAGAAAACAGATGACCGAAGTTAGAGGTCAGATGACGGAGGGCAGAAGTCAAAGGCCAGAAGTTAGGAAGCAGGGAAGTTAAGAAGCTGAGAAACTGGGGTGCTGGAGGCTGGTAGAATACTATTCGTGAGCGCATAAGTTCGTGATTCTCAAAGACCTTGAGCATTCAAAAAACTTATGGCTCGTCAACCAAATCAACAATTCTTCCAACATCCAGCATCGAGTATCCAGCATCCGGAATCCTCTACCCGGCACTTACGCTATGCCCCATGCCCTAAGCGCTATGCCTTACTCCCATGCCCCGCAACACGCACCTCGCATCACTTGGCTGCATACATACTTGCCGCGCACTCATTTTTGCCGAGATCCATAATTTCCTGCTCTTCGGCATCGACATCCAACAGCCCGGCATTGACTTTGCGAATTTGGGCATATTCCGGGGGCTGCTGTCGCATATTGTCTTTGATGAATTTGGCAAATTCGGCTTCTTCATCAATATCGTAGATAGCCGCATTTTTCTGTTTGATGCTGCCGAGCGTATCGATAAACATTTGATCCGGGTTGGCTTCACGCCACTCGATGTAATGGCCCGGCAGGATGATCAGATCATCATTTAATTCGGCAATCTTTGTTTTCAGGGTGTTAAAGAGCAGCTTCGACCATTGTTCGACTTTGCCGCCAAGGTCGGGTCGGCCGATGGACAAGATAAAAACGGTATCGCCGGTAACCATAAATTTATTGTCGATAAGGTACGAGGTGCTGCCGGGTGTGTGTCCCGGCATATGAATCGCTTTGATTTCAGGTCCGCCCTTGGAAAAATGAAAAACCTCCTGATCAGAAACAGCCTTGTAATTAAATGCCGCGCCTTGAAAATCGTTTATATGGCCTACGATCCGAGCACCGGTAATCGACGAAATCTGACGGCTGCCGGAAATATAGTCGGCCTGTAGATGGGTTTCAAAGGTTTTGATCAGTTTACAGCCGTTTTCGGCGGCAAAATTTTGATAGAAATCAATGTTTCTGGAGGGGTCAAATACCGCCATTTCATTTTCATGAATCAGTCCGTAACTGCAGGATGCCTTGCCGGGTCGAATAAACTGGTATAATTGATACCCGTTTTCGGAGGCGACTAATTTAGGGGCCAGCATGTTGCCCCAGGTTTTAATGCCGCCTTTCAGATAGCGCACATCCGTCCATCCGTTATTCACGAGAATTTCACCCACGTATTTGGCGGAACCCTCCTTGGCACACACAATGCGGAGGCTTTCATCCTTGGGAACCTGGACCCTCGCGACCGACTCATCTTCCATCTCGATAAATTCAATGTAGGGAACATTGATCATCTTTGAAAGATTGGGTCCCTCAACCTTGAATCGACCGAACTCCTCGTTATTGCGAACATCCAGCAGGGTAAAATCGCTTCCTTCTTTGGTTACCCATTCGAATAAATCTTCTGCCCTGTAAGACTGCAGCTCCATGTTGTACCCCCTTTCTGATGGTTATGATGCAATATATTTTTGATAAAATGGACTTAGGGCTCACTGTTGAAATGAAGTCCATAGTTTGTATCATATAATCCAGTCAAATTGTAGAACTTCCGGTGTGGCAACTTTCATACTTTTGGAACCAGCTTTTTAATTATCGTTACGAATTATTTTAAATTTTTTATGCATTTTTGCACGCTACCGGCCCTGGAAATTTGGTTTTCTTTTCTCTATAAACGCCAGTTGACCTTCGTTTAAATCTTCACTTGAAAAAGCAGACTTCGTAATTGCTTCGGCTTCCTGCAGGCCGCTTGCCTGCAGCGGCGTTGACTGCAACAGCAGATTTATGACCCGCTTGGTGCCTTTGAGAGCCAGGGGTGCATTATCGGCAATCTCTTCCGCCATCCGGTAGGTAAAAGATTCCAGCTGATCCCCGGAGACAAGATAATCTATCAATCCGAGCTCCTTTAATCTCAGTCCCTGATAGGTGCGACCGGTAAAAAACAGCTCCCGGGTACTGCGGAGTCCAATGGTCTGGATAAATCGCTGCAGTCCCTGCCACGGATAAACCAGTCCGAGTTTGGCCGGCGGCATACCGATGCGGGTTTCATCATTGCCGATGCGAATATCGCAGCAGAGCGCCAGCTCGCATCCGGCACCCAATGCAACGCCATTCACCATGGCTATCACCGGATATGGATAGGTGATAACGGATTGAAAAAGGGATTCAACCGGACCTAATTTCTTCAGCTTCTCATGGACATTGCCGTCGGGACCCGTGGGCAGGGAACGGATATCGTATCCCGAGCAAAATGCCTTCCTGCCGGCCCCTCGGATGACTATTGCCCGAATGGAAGCGTCTGCCGCAAGTTCCGGGAGAGTCTGCAACAGCAGTTGGACGAGTTCCGGTGAAAGGGAATTTTTTTTCTCCGGCCGGTTCAGGATCAAAGTAACCACCTTGTCTTTTCTTTTGACCAGCAGCGGTCTGTCTTCCATGGGCATCTCGTTACCTTTTAGAAATTAAGAGCTTAATTGTAGAAATTTGTCGTCTAACCCCGTATGTGACTACTCAAAGTCGAGAAAAGGTTTCCGGTGCCAGCTCCGCCGCCGGCCAAACCAACGGCCGGTCTGATCAAAATAGAAACATAATAGTTCACCGCGGAGCTCGCCGAGAACGCCGAGAAAGAAAATTTTAATTAGTCTCCGCGATCTCTGCGTTCTCAGCGGTGAGACCCTTCATAAAATGGCATAGAATCTTATTAAGTTTCATACGAGGTGTCAGCGGCGGCGCCGATACCCGAAAATTTTAACCTTTAGCCTTGAACCTTTTACATGAACCTCTGCTCCCTGAACCTCTCAACTCTGGCCGCTTTCTAATCTGGCATACAATAACGCATCGGTCGCCGGTATTCAATATGCTGTTACAGGATTTTCATGCAGATGATCTCGCCTGGATTAGATGCAAAGTCACTCGCTTGCATGCAGTCAAACAGACAAAAGCAGCTCAGCATTAAATAAAATGAGCAGCATATAGTAATTAATCCGCCGGACCGTCGATCTGACAATTAGCTTCCGGTTTAGAAAGAACAGCTCAGAACCATAAATATGCTATCTTTCAAGGCGGATTAATGCGGATTAATTAAGATTAACATTTGACAGCAATTTTTGTGTACAGTATACAGTATGCATTTAAATACCGAATGGTAGCGCTTTTTTATCTTAGCCGCAAAGGACGATGACGAATGACTCAAAACAAGACTCACCAAAGCGAATTCGAGCGACTTGAAGCTCTCGAAAGAAGGGCCGAAACGGGCGGAGGCCCAAAAGCGATTGAGCGCCATCACCAGAGAGGCAAATTAACCGCCCGCGAACGGCTGGCACTGCTTTTCGATTCCGGCAGCTTTGTCGAGGTCAACAAGCTGGCTGAAAGCCAATCCGTTGATTTCGGCATGCAGGAGAAAAAGGTTCCCGGTGACGGTGTGGTCACGGGTTACGGAAATATTGCGGGACGCCTGGTCTTTGCCTATGCCCAGGACGTGACGGTGTTGGGCGGTTCGGTGGGTACGATTCATGGTCAAAAAATTTGCCGGATTATGGATGAAGCCATAAAGGTTAAAGCGCCCCTGATCGCTTTGAACGATTCCGGCGGCGGCCGGCTGCACGAGGGCTTTTTTGCTTCCAAAGGAGTGGCCGGTATGTTTTATCGCAATACGGCCGCCTCGGGCTTGATCCCTCAAGTTACCGGAATGATGGGCTCCAGTGCCGGAGTTGCGGTGTACTCACCGGCGCTGACCGACTTTATTGTGATGGTAAAAGGACGCAGCCACATGGTGATCACCGGTCCGGCAATCATCAAAGAGGTTACCGGCGAAGAAATCAGCCTTGAAGAACTCGGCGGTGCCAAAATACACAGCGAAATCACCGGTCAGGCGCATTTTGTGGCTGAAAACGATGAGGAATGTATTGAAATCATCAAAAAGCTCCTCAGTTATCTGCCGTCCAACAATGACGAGCCACCTCCTCATGTCAAAAGTGACGATGACCCCGACCGCGTCGATGACACCCTGGAAGCAATCGTTCCCGCTGATTTTAAAAAATCTTATGATATGCATCGGGTGATCATGCGGGTGGTGGACAGGGAGGATTTTTATGAAATCCTGCCGCGCTATGCCACCAACATCATCATCGGCTTTGCCCGCTTGGACGGCAGCACGGTCGGCATCGTGGCCAATCAGCCCAGAATCAAGGCCGGCTGTCTGGACGTGAATGCGTCCGACAAAGCCGCCCGCTTCATCCGGTTCTGCGACGCATTCAACATTCCCTTAATCAACTTCGTGGATGTTCCGGGCTACTTTCCCGGCGTCGCCCAGGAGCATGCCGGCATCATCCGCCACGGCGCCAAAATGCTGTATGCCTATTCGGAGGCGACCGTGCCGAAAATAACGCTGGCCCTGCGCAAAGAGTACGGCGGCGCCGTGATGGGTATGTGCTGCGTGGGCATGGGCGTGGATCTCATGCTGGCCTGGCCCATCGCCCAGCTGGTGGTGCTGGACACCACGGCGGCGGTAAATCTTATCTTCCGCAGGGAAATCCAGGCAGCCGAGGATCCTGATGCGTTCAGACTGCAGAAAATAAATGAATATGACTACAAGTATTCAAATCCCTATCACGCGGCCTCCAATATGCTGGTGGACTCCGTCATCAAACCGCGTGAAACCCGGCCCCGGCTGATCAGGGCGTTAAAGATGCTCAGAAACAAAAAAAGACCGGAACCGAATAAAAGGCATGGAAACATGCCGTTATGAATCCGCAAATGCATTTAAATCAGAAGATTAAATGCTGAGATGAACTATTGAAAATTCCAAATCCCAAACCTCAAATCACAAACAAATCACAATGATCAAAATTAAAAATTCCAAACAAATTGAATAAATCTTAATAACTTACAAATAAGTTTCGGTCATTGGTTGTTTGAATTTGAGATTTATTTGGAATTTGGTGCTTGAAATTTGGAATTTAATATTAACGCAGACGATCACAGAGTTGATGAAAATGCTGATCATTTACATTCAAGAATATAATTAGAAAGGATTGGTATCATGAACTTCGATCTGACCAAAGAGCAGCAAATCATTCAAAAAGCCGCTCGGGAATTTGCCAGAGGCGAATTTACCGCCGTAGCCCGGGACCTTGATCTTAATGAAGCGTATCCCACTGAAATCGTCAAAAAAGCAAGAGAACTGGATCTGATCGGCCTTTTTATTCCCGAGGCGTATGGCGGACCGGGCTTGGGATTTTTGGAGCAGGCGATGGTGCTGGAGGAGTTTTGGAAAGTCGATCCGGGAATCGGCCAGCAGCTCAGTTCCATTACCTTCGGCGCCGAAGAGTTGATTCTATTTGGGACCGAGGCGCAGAAGAAAAAATGGCTGCCGCCCCTGTTCGACGGCGATGCGGTAATGGGCTTTGCCATTACCGAACCGGATGCCGGCAGCGACACGGCCGCAGCGACCACAACCGCCGTCAGGGAAGGCAACGAGTATGTAATCAACGGCAGCAAGGTCATGATCGGCAACGGCACGGTGGGCACCTTCATGCTGGTTTACTGCCTGACCAGTCCCGACGAGGAGCGCAAAACCGCCCGCCACAGTATTCTGATCGTCGAGACGGATCGCAAAGGGTATAAGGCCGATCCCATGCACGGCAAAATGGGGCTGCGCGCCTCCGACACCTCGGCCGTGTATTTTAACAATGTCAGGGTCCCCAAGGAGAATTTGCTGGGTGCCGAGGGCAACGGGTTTATTCAATTAATGAAATTTTTCGACCACTCGCGAGCCTATGTTGCCGGCCACGGCGTCGGACTGGCCCAGGGTGCCCTGGACATGGCCATTAAACATGTCAAAGGCCGCAAGCAATTCGGCCGCCCCATCGGTTCTTTTCAGGCCACCCAGTTTAAAATAGCCGATATGGCAACCAAGGTCGAGACGGCCCGTGCCATGGTTTACAAATCCGCCTGGCTGCTGGACCAGGGCAAACCCGACACCAAACTGACCGCCATGGCCAAGCTCTATGCCTGCCATACGGCCGTGGAAGTTGTGGACGAAGCCCTGCAGCTTCACGGCGGCTACGGCTATTTCAACGACTATGATATCGAACGCTTCTACCGCGCCGCCAAAGTGCTGGAGATTTATGAAGGCACCAAAGAGGTGGAAAAAATTGTCATATCGAGGGAGATTTTGGGGAAGCTGTGAATTTTTGCATTTATAATTCCGGAGAAACATCGCTGAGAATTGATAGATGCCCCAACCTTTTTATGAGTAAAGAATCCTGGCCCAGAGGACCAAGCTTTGACTTCACCCCGGAGGAGTGGTTTTTAGCCATCTGATAGCCAGTGGAATAATGGAATGTCGGAGATCCGCCTTTGGGGAGTGAAATAATGGAGTATTGGGTGCCATAAGGCCATTACGGGCTTATTTTATTTTCTGATTTGCAGAATTAGACTTATCGCAGGTTATTGAGGTGGCTGCTATCCTGAGGCTCTGGATAGTATCACAGAATTAGCATCATCTATATTTTCCGGAAGTTTTTTATGCAAACGCGGCGGAAGCGGCCCACCAAACTACATAGGGGAGCATGGCAGGCGCAAATTGAAAAACGAATTGAATTGATCTTATAGCTGGGACAAATGGCAATGGTATTTAGTCAACTCAGTCAACAACGTCCCTGATTTTCCCGGGGCTTTAATTTATGCATACTTCCATGATATTTGTCCGCCGGCAGCAGGGATCCAATGTCAGCTTTGGCTTGATTTGCAGGCTGCATTTGTTTTTGCTGGCTTTTTTCTGCTTCTTTTTGTTCCATTCCCTGACTTACGGAGCTGAATTAAAAGAAGAAAAGCGGGTTCTGATCCTTTTTGATGGCCAGAGTGATCTGCCAGCGTACCCATTAGCAGAAAAAGGCATCAAGTCAAGCTTAAAGGCGGGCACGGATTTTCACATGGAATATTTCATCGAATATTTGGATCTCTACCGCAATCCCGACCAGACTTACTATCAGTTTTTGCTTGATATATACCACCACAAGTTTTCCAGGCAAAAGATCGATTTGATTATTGCGTACGGCACCCAGTCGCTGAGTTTGGTAGTCGCCCACGGTAATGACCTTTTTCCGCAAACCCCCGTTGTTTTTTCCGCAATCCCGCGGGAAAAACTTAAGGAGCTGAATTTAAGTCCCATGGTTACCGGTGTCCTGGCAGATATCGATTACGCCGGGCTGCTGGAAACCGCGCTCAAGATCCATCCGCAGACCCGGCACGTTGCAATCGTGAATGGGGCCTCCCAAACCGATCTGTTGTTGGAAAAAGAATTTCGAGAAGCACTTCGCCCCTATACCAGGCGACTCGACTTCATTTACCTGACGCGTCTGCCGCTGGGTAAAATTTTAGAAAAAGTCCGAGATCTACCGGAAAATACGGTCATTTTATTCTACCTCCTGACCCGGGACGGCGACGGCAAAGGCTTCCCTCCCTGGCAGGCTGTTTCCATCGTGGCTGAGGCAGCCAATGCACCGGTGTATGGCTGCCTGGAAACGTATCTCGGGCATGGCATTGTCGGTGGGAGGCTGTCCAGTTTCGAAATGTTAGGCTTTAAGGCCGGCGAGATGGGGCTGCGTATTTTGAGAGGCGAAAAACCCTCAGATATTCCCATGTCGGGTCAGGGCACCATCATCAATCTGTATGACTGGCGTCAGCTAAAACGCTGGGGAATCCCTGAAGACCGGCTGCCCCCCGACAGCATCGTGCGGTTTAAAACCCCGTCATCCTGGGAGCTCTACCGCTGGTACATTGTTGCCGCAATCTTAATTATCCTGGTTGAATTCGGGCTGATTTCTTTTTTGGTGAAGCAGCGGGCGCAGCGCCGCCGGGCTCAAGCCGAACTCGCAGAACGATTGGGTTTTGAGGAGATGCTGTCCGCGCTTTCGGCCCGTTTCGTGAACCTGCCCCCGGAGCGGGTGGATCCGGAAATAAGGCGCGTGTTGGAATCGATCGGTAAAGTCTTCGACCTGGATCGGGTCAGCATATTTGAAGTATCGGAAAATGACCAAAAGCTGCATCTCGTTCATTCTTACAAAGATGCCGATATTAAAGTGCCTCTCTCTGAAATCCCATTCGAGCAGCTTCCATGGGCCAGACAAAAGTTATTCAACGGTGAGACGCTTATTTTTTCCGATTCTGAAGACTTGCCCGCCGAAGCCGGGGCGGAAAAGAATTTCCTTCGTGCTCAAGGCATCATTTCGGTGGCTGCGATCCCCTTATCGACCGGCAAGAAAATGCTGGGTCTGATGTCACTCACAATGCTGAGGCACCGCCAAAAATGGCCGAATGAGCTCATTCGACAATGCCGGCTGGTCGCGGAGGTTTTTGCCAATGCACTGGTGCGCAAACAGCACGAAGAATCACTGATGCAGGCCGAGGCGAAATATCGAACAGTGGCCGATTTTACCTATGATTGGGAGTACTGGGCGAACTTTGACGATACGCTGGAATACGTCTCCCCAGCCTGTGAACGCATCAGTGGCTACACGACCCGGGATTTCGTTGATAACCCGTCACTTTTCAGAGAGATTATCGCACCGGAGGATCGTGATATATGGGACAAGCATTATCGTGATTCTCGACAGGAGCCAAAAGCACACGAGATTCAATTTCGTATTCAAAGACGGGACGGACAGATCCGCTGGATTGAACACAGCTGCCAGCCGGTGACAGACGATCAGGGCGGCCTGCGGGGTTTTCGCGCCAGCAACCGCGATGTTACGTCCCGCAAACTCGGCAGAGATCGACAAGCTCAATGCCTACACGGAAATTGAGCAGTTGAAACACCAGCTGGAGGCTGAAACTGCTTACCTGCAGGAGGAAATCAAGCTGGAGCACAATTTTGAGAGTATCATCGGCCAAAGTGCCGCCCTCCAATATGTCCTTTACAAGGTAGAACAGGTCGCCGCTACCGATTCCGCTGTTCTGGTTCTGGGCGAAACCGGTACCGGTAAGGAATTAATTTCCCGGGCTATCCACAACAACAGTCTGCGCAAGGCCCGCCCCCTGGTGAAAGTCAACTGCGCCACCCTGCCGTCACACCTTATCGAAAGCGAGCTGTTCGGCCACGAGCGCGGCGCTTTTACAGGGGCCCAGACCCGGCAAATGGGTCGGTTTGAAGTGGCCAACGGCACCAGTATTTTTCTGGATGAGATCGGCGAATTGCCATTGGAGCTGCAGACCAAGCTGCTGCGGGTGCTTCAGGACGGGGAATTCGAACGTCTGGGAAGTCCCCGCACGATCAAGGTCGATGTGCGGGTGATTGCCGCCACCAACCGGGACCTGGAAGCTGAAGTCCGCCAGGGCCGCTTCCGGGAAGATCTCTTCTACCGCTTAAATGTTTTTCCGATTACGGTGCCGCCGTTGCGGGATCGGATCGAAGACATTGCCCTGCTCGCCGACTTTTTCGTTGAGAAAGCGTCCAGAAGGATGGGCAAATCCATTGAACTCATACCGGAGGGTGTGATGAAGAAGTTACAGGATTACCCCTGGCCCGGCAACATCCGGGAGCTGGAAAACGTGATCGAGCGGGCGGTCATCAACAGCTCGGGGCCCAAACTGCGTTTGGCGGATGATCTGAGCCGGCCGGTTCATAAAGACATGCCAAAAGATTTGAAAAGTCTGGAAGAGATCGAACGGGACTATATAACCAGGGTCCTTGAGGAAACCCAATGGCGCATTGATGGACCCAACGGCGCTGCCCTGATTTTGGATATGAACCCTTCCACCCTGCGCTCCCGTCTGCGCAAACTGGAGATTAAAAAACCATAGGGGTTTAGACGTTCAAAGGTTCAGTGCTCGGAGGTTTGAGTCTTCGCCTTCGGCTTTGCCCCCACGCGCAGGGTTCAGGGCAGCCTCTGGCCTGAAAAACGGCCAGTCTGATCGTAGAAGAAACTTACTGCAGAGCTTCATATTTAGTTTAGCATCAATAAAAAGATGAATGTCGAACATCGAACGTCCAACATCGAACGTCGCATGAATTAATTCTGCCCTGTTCGTGAGCTTTTGTGTCGAA
>CAVYNY010000037.1:0-7090 GCA_963769935.1 uncultured delta proteobacterium
TAGTCGGCGCTCGGGTCGCGTCCCCGCGTTGCCCTATCCTCCGGGCAGGCATCGGGATTTTAGCAGAAACCCTTTTTACGGTAAATCGAAACTCATCGTTAATGTCTAAAAGAAAGGAGGTAATGCCATCTCTATTGAAAGCTTGTTCAACGATTATTGACTTGACATGGATGGAATCACTGTATTAGTAATCATCAAGGTGTCACGTTTTTACTCCGACCTTTATATCCCATGACAGCACTCATTCCGCCGCGTGCCAGACTAGCCAGAGTGGTCAACTTTTACACAGGCACAGGCCACTTTATTTTCCCCGGTCGGGCCTATGACCATCGCACGGACTCCTTGGGAGGAGTTTTCAGAATGTAATCTTCTGTATCGAAAGTTTCTTGCCCTTTTAATTCGGTGGCTTGTTTGAACTGCACACTGGACTCGTCAATGATCAGATAACTGAGTTCCGAAGCCCGTCCTTTGATGATGATGGCATCCACGCCGCAGCCTTTGATTTTGGAGACAGACCTCCGCCACAATAAGATTCCCAAAACCGCGAGTGGCCGGACTTTTTGTAAAAGTGGCGAAACGGGATTGACTCCACATTTTGGTTCCCGTGATGGGACCGGTGGTAAGAATAAAAACGCTTTCAGGAGAGAAAGGGTCAACGCCTATGGGTTTTTCTTTGAGCAACAGATGAGTACCAAGCCCTTTTCCACCGAGAGTGGGTTTTAAAATATCATCTGAAATAGGTTCATATGAGCGCCGCCTCTGGCCGCGAGCGTCCAGTCTGATCGGAAAAGAAACTATGCCATTTTGGCGTAGTTTCATACGAGCCGCGGCCGCTGGCTAAAAGGCAGCCAGTCTGATCAAGAAAGAAACTTTAGGCCTTGCCCAGCCGTAATGAATCCGCTATTTCTATGGGCCAAAACGCGGTAGCAGTCAAGGTCCCAACCGCACTGGAGCGATTATGCCCCAATACGAGCATGACTCCGGGCTGCCCCTGATCAATGATGAGGCTTCGGCACTCTCCTACATAAGAATAAATAAAGGAGCCATCCCGGGCTACCGCGATCCTATCATCCATGAAAGGAGACAGGTAGCTATGGCCCGCAATCGCAAAGGTAAAATGTCCAAAAAGTCCATTCACGCCCTAAAAGTCATCAAACCCGATGCCGCCGGTATCGATCTGGGTTCGCGGGAACATTGGGTGGCCGGCCCGCCGCTTGCCGACGATACGCCCAATGTGCAGCGCTTCGGCACCACCACCCCCGAGTTGTTGGATCTGGCCGATTGGCTCAAAGAGCAAGGCGTGACCACCGTGGCCATGGAGAGCACCGGTGTCTATTGGATCCCGCTGTTTGAGATCCTCGCCAGCCGCGGCGTTGAGGTCAATTTAGTCAATGCCCGGCAAATCAGCCATGTTCCGGGTCGCAAGACCGATATGCTCGATTGCCAATGGCTGCAACTGCTGCATGCCTGCGGATTGCTGCGCGGCTCGTTTCGGCCTTCAGATGACATCTGCCGCCTGCGCGCGTTGATCCGTGAACGCAACACCATGGTCGACCAGCGCTCGGACTGGGTTCGGCGCATGCAAAAAAGCCTGGATCAGATGAACGTGTGCGTGCATCATGCCGTCTCCGACATCACCGGTGCGACCGGCATGGCGATCATTCGCGCCATCGTCGACGGTGAGCGTGATCCAATAACCCTGGCAAAAATGCGGGATCGCCGCTGCCAGAAATCCGAGCAGCAAATTGCCGATGAACTGACCGGCAACTGGCGCCCGGAGCATCTGTTCAACCTGCGTCAGGCATTAAAGATGTACGATCAATTTTGCCAAACCGTTGGCGAATACGACGCCGAGATCCTTGCTTATATCAAAACGCTTCAGCCGGGCACCGACGATGATCGGTGCGCGCCGCCGCCGATCTCACCATCTAAAAGCAGAGAGATCACCAAAAAGGGTCAGGCGCCGATGCGTCAGGCGCTATATGAACTGACCGGTTTCGATCTGACCGCCATCGACGGCATCGGTGTGGATACCGCCGCGGTAGTGGTCAGCGAACTGGGGCCTGATTTTAGCGCATTTGTCGACGAAAGTCATTTTGTTGCCTATTTAAGGCTCGCACCGAATCTGTCTATCAGTGCCGGTAAAAAAGTGCCCAGCAAATTAAAGGGCACAACCACCTCGCGGGTGGGTTCTGCGCTTCGCATGGCGGCATTGGCCCTACGCAATTCCAAAACAGCGCTGGGGGCGTTTTACCGGCGTATTTCCAGACGCAAGGGGGCTTCGGTGGCAGTATTTGCCACTGCTCGCAAGCTTGCGCAACTAATTTATCGCCTGGTCCGCTATGGTCAAGCCTACATCGATATCGGCGCAAAAGCATACGAGAACCAATTCAATAGCCGACGATTGATACATTTCACAAGGGCTTTGAAAGATATGGGCTATAAAGTCGAACCCTTACCAACCGAAGCAGTCTCTTCGGTTGATTGAAGTTTCATACGAGAATTTCTCAGCACTTAAATCAATTCGCAAAAGTTTATTAAAAAAGCCTTCCATTTTCTAATTTCCTTTCAATCCAGCAAACCTTTAAATGAGTTGGTAAAAATCCGGATGGCATCTTCCAGGGTGACTTCCCGGGGGTTGTTGTTTAACAGTCGAGTCACCTTCATGGCCGCCTGGGCCATTTCAGGAATGGCGGACTCCGGGATATTTAATTCCTGAATGCTTGAGGGAATCCCGGCTTGTTGAGAAATTTCCGGATCTTCAAAATGGCTTTTTCGGCCATTTGTTCATTTGTGCCTTCGTCTTTAATACCGAAAGCGCGAGCGACGTTGGCATATTTATCATAACATTTAGGAAGATTGAATTTCATGACAAAGGGTAAAAGGACTGAGTTGGATACTCCATGGGAATTTTTAAACTCTCCACCTAAAGGATAGGCCAGCGCATGAACGGCGGCCGTATTGACCGGTCCCAGGCACATTCCGCCGTAAAGACTTCCTAAAGACATGGCGGTTCTGGCTTCAAGATCTTTACCATTTTTAACGGCTTGAACCAGATGATGAGAAATCAGACGCACTCCTTCCAGCGCGATGTTGTCAATCACCGGATGGGAAAACTGATTGGTGTAGGCTTCAATACAATGGGTCAGTGCATCCACCCCGGTGGAGGCGGTAATGGCTGCGGGGGCTGTTATAGTCAATTCCGGATCGACGATAGCCACATCCGGTACTATAAAGGGGCTCACCACTCCTTTTTTGGTTTTCTGCTGGAGATCGGTGAGAACAGCGATAGGAGTCACTTCGCTTCCGGTGCCAGAGGTGGTGGATGCGGTAATTAATTTTACTTTACGGGTTTTCACCTGACCGATGCCCACCACTTCGGGAGCCTTTTGCTGCCCATCATATAAAACCGAAATGAGTTTAGCCGTATCCATGGCCGAACCGCCACCGATTCCGACAACTGCCTGAGGATTGTAGTCCCTGACAGGAATCAAAAGTTTCTCCAGTGCCTCAAAAGGCGGTTCCGGAGTGACTTCAGTGGAAATCATAAGGTCGACGCCCTGGCTTTTAATTATTTCGTCCAGCCATTTCTGTACCTGCAGCAGAATGGGCGCGTCCACCAGGACAAAAACATTCTTAAAACCAGCAAGATGGTTTTTAAGGGTTTGTATTTTTCCGACACCAAACTCAATGGTTGAGGGCCAATTTAAAGTGGTGGGTTGAATCATTTTTAAACTCCTTTTTACTTATGAAGGTTTCATGCCGCGATGACCGATGAGCCGGCTTCCGTCAGACGGCGGGCGGATCAGTTGAGTGCATCATGTTTATCCAGATAGTTTTGTTCCAGATCTTTCATGAGGCCACCGGCTTCAATTCAATTTCTTGTACCGTTCTGAGCGTTTGATATAGAGCCTTTTCTCGGACACCGTAGGCCTTGACCTGATAGCCAGCCAGCGTTTGCTGCCAGCATAGCTATCTGTGCACCCAGTGTACCAGTCCCGACCGCTGCAATTCGACCCAACGGTTTTTGCATTCTACAGCCTGCTTTTACTTTCGAGCATTGAAAAGCATCCTGTGAGTTTCAGAGAGAACCACCATTTTTCCTTTTGAGCATGATCATTCTTCTATCTTCATCAGGTATAGTGTATTCGATATTGAGTTCATCAAGGATGCGATCCATGCTGACATTCCTGAACTTCTCTGATCCTTAGGAGCCACTCATTTATAAAATAGCAATTATTGCGGCTAACTGTATCATTTTCATAGTATGGAGCGCGGTATGAGTGTGCTCTCAAATCAATATTCCATAGCGATTTACGGATTTGCTAATATGAGAACATTGGCCTTGACAAATCGAAAAATAAAGGCTAATATTCTCATTATGAATACAACAAAATATCACCTGCAGGCCCTGAAGCAATTATTTGATCAACACAAAATCGCCACCCTCGATCAGCTGCGTGAAGCTTTAGGAAATCCGGCTCGATGCACGATATTTCGCAAGTTGAGCGATTTGCAATATCTGAGCAGCTACTCGCACCGGGGTAAGTACTACACCTTGAGATCCATTGCCCGGTTCTCGCAAAAAGGGCTTTGGAGTTTTGGCTCGGTGTGGTTTTCGCGTTTTGGGAATCTACTGCAAACATGTCAAGCCTTCGTTGATCACTGCGATGCTGGTTTTACTGCCGGCGAACTTAAGGACATTCTTCAGGTTAAAACTAAACATGCGCTCACCAAACTGGTTCGAGATGGCCGGCTTGCTCGCGAAACGTTCGATTCGGTGTATGTATATCTTTGCGGCCAAACGGATGTGGCCCGCCGACAAAGCAAGGCTCGCAAAGCTCTTTTGCAGCAATCACCGGCCTCTTTGATCGTGGCCAACCCCGATCTGGCCACCGAGGAAGCAAAAGCCTTGTTGGTTTTGTTTTGCAGCATGCTCAACGAGAAACAACGCCGATTGTATGCCGGGCTGGAATCTCTCAAACTTGGCCATGGCGGAGATGCGCACATCGCTTCTATTCTCGGCCTGGATCCGCATACGGTGGCAAAGGGGCGCCAAGAGTTGATGGACGCGGATTTATCCGCCACCGATCGGCTGCGGGCACCCGGCGCAGGGCGACCCTCGCAGGAAAAAAAACGCCGCAAATTATGAATGCGATCGCCAGTATCATGAAATACGAAACGGCCGGAGATCCGGTCCGTGGATGCAAGTGGACTCGCAAAGCCACCGGCAAAATTGCCCGCGAACTTAAGCACATGGGCATTTGCGTTTCGCCCAACACGGTGGGCAGACTGCTCAAGAAAATGGACTACCGCCTTCGCAAAAACTTGAAAAGCCTTGAGTCGGGACTGAAAAACCCTCCTGCGCCGCGCCAGCGCGATCAACAGTTTCGCTACATCCGCTCCCGGATTAAGTACTACACTGCCAGTGGCATGCCGGTGATCAGTGTTGACACCAAAAGCCGCGAGTTGATCGGACCGTTTCATCAGCCCGGACGACAATGGTACAGACAGCCCGTTGCCGTGTTGGACCATGATTTTCCATCCGATGCCAAAGGAGTTGCCATCCCTTACGGCATCTATGATTTTTGCCGCAATGAAGGATTTGTCAACCTGGGCACAAGCCGAGATACCGCCGAATTTGCCGTGGCTTCCATCCGCCGCTGGTGGCAATTGATCGCTTCGGCCAAATATCCCAAGGCGGATCATCTGCTTATATTGGCCGACTGCGGGGGAAGCAACGGTTATCGTACTCGACTTTGGAAACATCAACTTCAAACTTCTTTTGCCGACCGCTTCAATATCTGTGTCAAGGTGTGCCATTATCCTCCAGGGGCATCAAAATGGAACCCGATCGAGCATCGCATGTTTTGCTTTATCAGCAATAACTGGGCCGCCCATCCTTTGACAGACTATGAAACCGTATTGAAATTCATCCGTACTACCAAGACTTGTGCTGGTCTTAAAATCCGAGCCTCTCTTCACACGAAGCAGTATCAGAAGGGCATTCGCATTTGCGACAGCCAGATGAAAGAATTAAATCTGGAAAATTACACCCAACGACCTAAATGGAACTACTCTATTAGCCCAACAAAAAATGTGAATTAATTTTTGCGTGAGTCCTTAGATTCCATTTGCCTAAAGGTGTCTCCAGGTATTCGCGTGAACAAAGATATCAATAATTGACTTGATCAAGGCCCTTGAGTCCTAGAATCTGTCGGC
Source organism: uncultured delta proteobacterium (assembly GCA_963769935.1). Classification (GTDB taxonomy): domain Bacteria; phylum Desulfobacterota; class Desulfobacteria; order Desulfobacterales; family JAFDCJ01; genus JAFDCJ01. The sequence continues at coordinate 6,223 of CAVYNY010000037.1, forward strand.
CTTCTATGGGCGTGGCGGGTTCTATGCCCAATTCGACTGCAATACGGATGATCTTTTTTATCTGCTCGGTATTGCTCTTGGCTAACTCCCCTCTTGAGAGGTAGGGGCTATCTTCCAGTCCTACCCGAGCATGTCCGCCAAGGAGGAAAAACTGAGTCCCCATGTTGAACCCATACCCTCCGGCGGCACAGACTGAAAATTCAAAGTCCCCGAGAGCTTTTCTGGCCGTTTCAATCAGAAATCCCAGTTTTTGAACAGTGACTGGAATACCCCCCAAAATACCCAGGACGAACTGGAGGTACACGGGTTCCTTGATCCACCCAGCTTGGATGGCGAAAGCCAGGTTGTTGAATTTGTCTTTAACTCGTCTTCTACAGTTTGCCTGCGATTTTGAGTTCTTTATGCCTATAACCATCTGAAATTATTCGGAGCTGAAAAATTTCGAGCTCCAAATGGTAGTGTCACAGAATATGGTCCAAAACATTGACAAATAGCACATCAAACTTTAAAAATGGGAGTGTCTATACAGGAGACTCCCATGTTTGCCAGAGTAAAAAAATCCGGTAAGTACCAGTATCTTCAAATCGTTGAAAACAACAAAGTAAAGGGCAAGGTCAAGCAGCGATGCATTGCCACGATCGGCCGCATCGATAAGCTTCATGACGAGAGACGGATAGAGACGCGGATCCGACCGCTTTGTCGATTTTCCGAAAAAGCTATGCTGATATTGACCGGGCACAGCGAGCCGGATGCGCTCACAGTCAAAATCGGCCCGGCTTTGATCTTCGAGCGATTGTGGGAGCAAACCGGTATCAAACAGGCGCTGCACAGATCGTTGCAGAGCCGCAGATACGAATTCGATGTTGAA
>CAVYNY010000038.1:0-122447 GCA_963769935.1 uncultured delta proteobacterium
GGTTTTCGCCCCGGCCTCTGCCAGATCGGACTTAGCATCCAGCTTGTTGATATCGGCGTTCCATTCGTCCAATTGAGCTTTCAGCTTTTGCAAACAGGCGTCTCTTTTCTCGTTCATCTTAATCGTCTCCTTTCAGTTTGCATTTTCGATATTAATGATTCTGCGTCTCCTAACTATATGTGTATTAATTCCATACTTCAATGTGCAGTTCGTCACTTGTCCCAGGCCCCAATGCCTTCTTTAAGTTTAGCTCGCTTTTCCTTACACTGCACGTACGCAATCGTGCCTATTGCCCGTTGACGCTTGAAGTCCGGGTAAGCCTAAGCCCTGCGGTTCAGGCAAAGATTGTTCCGATAAGGTTGTCGTCCACCACCGGCAGAATACGCCACACCACATCAAAGAACCGAAAAATTATGGCCATATATGACCATTGGTGATATGTAACCATAATATTTCGTTCAGTCCTCTCCTTAGGGCAGTCGTTCCCATATAAATTTTAGGTGATAAATCAATACGTTGAGTTCATTATAGTTTAATTTTTTTAATCTGGCATGGAGTTTGATCATACAATTTTGGACAGTTTAAATTTGACAGTTTAAATTTGTTTGGATATGCACGAAGCGATCCAAGATATTGTGAAGGCCATGCGGGACTTGACAAAATATTTTTCCTGATTTCCATCCAGCGCCTTTGAATAACAGTCGGCCTCTCAATCGAAATTCAAAAATAAGTTGTTTTTACCTGCAGGGGGTCACCCGAAATGGAAACGGAAACCATTTTGATCTTGCTGTTCGTTGTGGCCACGGCCGTGGCGATCGCGGTGCAGCGTCTGGCCGTTCCCTACACAGTGGCCTTGGTCTTCACCGGCCTCGTGTTGGGGCTGCTGCATGCCTTCGAAGCACCCCACCTGACCAAGGCGCTGCTGTTCAACGTCTTCCTGCCGGGGCTGCTCTTCGAGGCCGCATTCCACATCGAGTTCAAGCAATTCTGGCGGAATCGCCTCACAATTAATTCTCTGGCCCTGCCCGGCGTGGTGGCGGCGATCGCGCTGACGGCCACGATTTTGACACCGGTCGCCAACGGTCTGCATTTCGTGCAGGATTTCACCTGGAAACACGCGCTGGTGTTCGGCGCGATAATCTCCGCCACCGACCCCATCGCCGTCGTCGCGATCTTCAAGAGCCTGGGTGTCCCGAAACGTCTATCTGTGTTGCTCGATGGCGAGAGCCTCTTAAACGATGGCGTCGCCATCGTATTCTTTACGCTCAGTCTTGCGCTCGTGACGGGAACGGTCGTGACGGCCGGTGGATTGGCGCTCGATTTCATCAAGATTGTCGGAATCGGTGCACTCATTGGGGCGGGAGTCGGTCTGGCTGTTTCGCAAGTCATCAAGCAGGTGGATGATCCGATGATCGAGATCACACTGACGACGATTGCGGCTTACGGTTCGTTCCTGGCCGCCGAGCACTTTCATTACTCCGGAGTGATTGCCACGGTATCGGCGGGTATGCTTTGCGGAAACTATGGTGCCCGTGTCGGTATGTCGCCATCGACCCGGATCGCCGTGGAGACTTTTTGGGAATACGTCGCTTTCGCTCTCAACTCCATCGTGTTCCTTCTGATTGGCCTCGAAGTGCACTTCCAGGCATTGCTGGCCTCCTGGCAGGCGATCCTGGTCGCCTACCTCGTGGTCACAGGAGGCAGGGCGCTGATCATCTTCGGCGCATCTTCGCTGCTGCGCAGGACGCGGGAACGAATTCCCTGGGCGTGGAGCGTGATTCTGACCTGGGGCGGGTTACGCGGCGGGTTGCCCATGGTGTTGGTACTCAGTCTTTCCATGGATTTTCCGCATAGGGGATTGCTGGTCTCGATGACCTTCGGGGTCGTCATTCTTTCGATCCTTGTCCACGGGTTGACAATGTCGCCTCTGCTGCGGTGGCTGGGGATTGTGCGCGGGCACCAGGAACGCGGCGTGTACGAGTTGACGCGCGGCAAGTTGCAGGCCGCCCATGCCGTCCTGGAGGAGCTCGACCGAATGTCGCACGTGCATTTCACCAATCCGGAGGTGCTCGCCGGTCTGCGCCGCGAATATGAACAAAAAGTTGAGCGCGATAGTGCGGCGCTGGATGAGCTGCATCTCGAGAGACAGCAACTTCACGCAGAGGAATTACAATGGGCTCGGCGGCATTTGCTGCTGGTGGAAAAAGGTGTGGTGATCGATGCCTTTCACCGTGGACACCTCAGTCAGACTGTCCAGGAGAAGTTGCTTGCGGATATCGATGCGCAGTTACTGCGTCTCGAATCGGGAGAAACGGACGAGCCTGACGAACAAGAACCGTCCCCAGACCGTACCGATGCAAATCACCCAACGGAATCGTTGGGGGCAAAATAAAACTACTGACCCCGATAACATCGGCACGACATTTGAGGAGAGAAGGTCATGACTCATAAGCAACTACAACACCGGTATGAAATCGGCCTGGTCGGTCTGGGCGTCATGGGTTGCAATCGCTGCTTCAGATTCAATCTGCCTTTATCATTTGCACCCATAACAACAGGGAGACCTAAAAATGGTTATATATGACCAGTGGTTAAATACGACCTTTTTTATGTGCCTATCAATGACCGCCCTGTAAATTCTATTTTAACTAATTATTCATATAAATCAGAGTGATGGGTGACGCGACGCCGAGTGGTAGAAGCCTGGCATAAAAATTGAAGATATACGATAGTGAATAACGGAACAAACATTTGATAAAAGACAGGAGTAATACCAATGAAAACATACGCGTTGATAGGCATCATCCTTATCGTGATCGGAATCTTCGCATTCGCGTATCAGGGCTTTACCTTTACGACCAGAGAGAAGGTCGTCGATCTCGGTCCCATCCACCTGACGGCTGAGAAGACGAGAACACTTCCGCTTCCGCCGATCGTGGGTGGTATTTGCCTCGTGGGCGGCATCGTGTTGCTGGTCGTGGGGAAGAAGAAGGGATGATGGAAGGCTAAATTTTTCAATCACGGAGGTTCTCTTATGAATGACAAAAGAAAAGCGTACGAAGAAAAGCTCGATGCACAGTTAAAGGAATGGAACGCGCAGATCACTCTGCTCAGAGCCAAGGCGAAAAATGCCAAGGCCGGCGCGAAGGTCGATTACTATAAAACCATCGAGGCCTTGGAGCAGAAACAGGATAAGGCCAAGACCAAGCTGCAAGAGTTGAAGACCGCCGGCGATGAGGCATGGGAAGCCGTTAAAACAGGCGCGGAAAAAGCTTGGGCTGAAGTCAAGACCGCCTATCATGATGCGGCCTCAAGGTTCAAATAAAAAGATTTTGGCGGTGTTGGAAAGGAGGCGAACATGCTTTGGACCATATTTGTGATTCTCTTAGTTCTGTGGGGGCTGGGATTGATGACCGGCTACACGCTGGGCGGCGTCATTCATGTTTTGCTGGTCATCGCCATCATTGTGGTGCTGATCCAATTTATTCAAGGCCGAAGACGAGTGTAACCATTTGGACCTCCGCCGGGACAGGCGGAGGTGTTTACAGAAAGAAGTACCTGCTAAGAGCCCGAGGAGCTGAAACATGATTCTCCATAAAAAAAAGGTTTTGTTCATAACAACGGGCGTCATCACGCTGGTTATCTTGGCAGGCAGGGTGAAGAGTGCACGGCATTTTACTCAGGTTCAGGAGAAGGGCGTCCTCATGAGAGTTCGGTGCGTTGCATTGTTTGCAGGGCTGGTGTTGGCGGGTCTTCCTGCCGCCGCCTTGGCCCAATCATCATGCACTGGAATTCACATAAAGATTCTGAATATCAGAAACAGCACTGGAACCGCAGCTTGTGCGCTTTTCGAATCGCCGGAGGGTTTCCCCATTGAGTTTCTGCACTATGCAACCAATATCATGGCAATAAAAATTCGGGATACACAGGCACGTTGCGACTTTCTATACATCCCGCCGGGAACGTATGCCCTTGCCGTTATTCATGATGAAAATATGAACGGCAAGCTTGACACCAAATGGTTGGGGATACCAACGGAAGGCTATGGCTTTTCAAACGACGCAAAGGCCTTTCTCAGCGCGCCTTCGTTTTCCGCAGCCAGCTTCGGCTACGACGGGCAAGACATGGAGCTGACAATCAGATTACATTATTAGGCGTTTTTATGCAGTATCGTAAGACACTATTCGAAGCCTGTGTAGAAGTTTATGGCTTGTAAAGGGAGGCCCATGGATGTCCCGCTGATCGAATTCAAGGACGTGACCAAGCGGTTCGGACGCCGAACAATCCTCGAGCGCGTCAACCTGAAGATCTATGAGGAGCAGGTCACGACCATTATAGGCCTAAGCGGTTCAGGCAAGAGCGTTCTGCTCAAACACATCATCGGGTTGCTCAAGCCGGACGAGGGTACCATTCTTTTCCGGGGTAAACCCTTCCACCAGATGGGAAAGAAGGGCATAGCCGCTTGTTTAGGCCAGATGAGTTACATGTTTCAAGGCGACGCTCTCTTCGACTCGATGACGGTCTATGAGAATGTGGCCATCCCCATTCGGGAAACGATGAACTTGAGCAAGGCGGAAATCGATCGCAGGGTCATGGCCAGAATCGAACAGGCAGAGCTCGGCGAAGCCGCGCTGAAATTTCCCTCGCAGATTTCAGGGGGTATGCGAAAGAGAGTCGCACTGGCGCGGGCCCTGATCACCGATCCCCACATTGTCCTTTTTGACGAACCCACCACAGGGTTGGATCCTGTTCGCAAAAATGCGATCCTGAGCATGATTGCCCAATATCACAAAAAATTCGGTCTTACTGCGATTCTGGTCAGCCATGAGATTCCGGATATTTTTTTCATCTCGAACCGGATTCTCGCCCTCTACGATCAAACGATCGTTTTTCAGGGCACACCGGAGGAACTCGAGGCCTTTGAGCATCCTTTCAAGGATGAAGTTCTCAAGAGCATCGAAGGCTTGCAGGAAGAATTAACCGGCCTCTATTCCAGACGATATTTTAAGGTGCGGTATCAAACCGAGCTGAAGCGTGCAGCATTTCGTGAGACTTATGCGATTGTGGTTTTTACGATGGAGAACCTGGACACCATCAGCGCCGGCTTGGGTCATAAAGCGGCGCCGGAGGCTATCCGATGCATAGGCGTGTATATCGATAAACACTTTGGCGCTGTGGGCGGGTTCTCCACCCGTCAAAAGATCAATGAATTTGTGACGGTGCTCCCCAATTCGGATAGGGTTGAAGCTGAAGGTATTCTCAAAAATTTTACCACGGATATTCAAGAGCAGGGAATCCGTCAGATTCATACCGGAGCCAACAAGAGGGCCGCTTCTATGGTAAACCTTGAATTCGCGATCCGTGCCGGAATTGCCCAGGGCCCTCAAGGCCAAACCACTGTCGAATTGGAATCCATCATAGCGCTTGCGAAAGATGACCAGAAGGAGATCGCCCGACTCCGCTGCGGCGCGTGGGGTTGTGCGAATTGAAAGAATGCGCCTGCTGAAAATGGGGTATTTTAGAAAAGGAAGGTAACTTATGGTAGCTCATCCGGATGCAAAACGAAAAGATGTCCTGGAACAGATCGCCCGCCGGGCCATGCAAAAATATGGCTTTCTGCCCGATTTCTCAGCGGACGCCCTTAGAGAACTGGAGAAGGTGCAGCAAGTAGATCGTGAGGCAGAATTTCCCGGAATAGACCTGCGCCACCTGCTCTGGGTATCCATTGACAATGATGATTCCCTGGACCTGGACCAACTGACGGTGGCGGAGGAGCTGACGGATTCACAGGTGAAAGTTTTGGTGGCCGTCGCCGACGTGGCGGCCCTCGTCAAGAAGAACTCGGCCATCGATGCACACGCCCGCCACAACACGACTTCGGTCTACACCGCCGGCAGGATTTTTCCCATGCTGCCGGAGAAACTCTCCACGGATCTCACCTCACTCAACTATCATGAAGACCGCCCGGCCATAGTCATCGAAATACTGATCGGCGACGGAGGTGCGATGCAAGGCTCGGATATCTATCGTGCCCGGGTGCACAACCAGGCCAAGCTTGCCTACAACAGCGTAGCGGCCTGGCTGGAAGGCAAGGGGCCCATGCCGGAGGCCGTGGCGGTGGTCCCGGGGCTGGCCGAGAATCTCCGGCTCCAGGACCGGGTGGCGCAGCAATTGAAAGCCCTGCGGCATGTGCACGGTGCCCTGGATCTCCAGACGCTGGAAGCCCGCCCCGTCTTTGCCGGAGACGAGATCCAGGATCTGCAGGCGGATGAGCGCAACCGCGCCAAGGAGATCATCGAGGACTTCATGATTGCGGCCAACGGCGTGACCGCGCGTTTTCTGCACGGGAAGAAAATCGCCTCCTTGAGGCGCATGGTCCGCTCCCCCAAGCGCTGGAAGCGGATCGTCGAGATCGCGTCCCAGCACAATTTCAAGCTTCCGGAGCAGCCGGATTCGAAGTCGCTCGAAGGATTCCTGGCCGCGCAGAAATCCGCCGACCCACTCCGCTTTCCCGATCTGTCGCTTGCCGTCATCAAACTGCTAGGGCCGGGTGAATATGTCGTCGAAACGCCGGACGAGGCGACCCCCGGCCACTTCGGTTTGGCCGTCAAGGATTACACGCACTCAACGGCTCCCAACCGGCGGTTTCCGGACCTGATCACCCAGCGCATCCTGAAGGCCGCTTTAGAGGGGTCGCCCCTGTCCTACAGCCGGGACGAATTGACGGAACTGGCCCGCCACTGCACGGAGAAGGAAAATGATGCCAACAAGGTGGAGCGACTGGTTACCAAATCAGCCGCGGCCATGCTGCTCTCCTCAAGGATCGGAGACCGGTTTGACGCCATCTGCACGGGCGCGGCCGACAAAGGGACATGGGTCCGCATCTTTAAGCCCCCGATCGAAGGCCGGCTGCTTTATGGGGTGGAAGGCGTCGATGTGGGCCTCCGGCTCAAGGTGCAACTTATCCGCACGGATGTGGAGAAGGGGTATATCGATTTCAAGAAGGTTCAATAACAGGTCTTGCCTCACATAATAACACCGTCAGCTCGTATTCCTTCACGCAGAATACTCCACACCCCGTCAAGGATCCAAAAGGCGATGGTTATATATGACCATTGGTCATATGCAACCATGATATTGCGTTCAGTCCTCTCTCTATTGGCAGTCGCTTTTATAAAAGTATTAATAGATAAATCAATATGTTGAAATCAATATAGTTATACTTTTCCAATCTGGCACGAAGTTTGATTATATGATCAGGGAAAGTTTAAATTCTTGGCAAACGCGCTGATGGAAACAGTTCCAATTTTAGTTACGGCTATCAATAATTTCGGATCCATGGAAAGCATAAAAAAATGAAATTGATATAAATTCGCTTTGCTAGGACCTAAATTAATTCCAAAGGAGGGAAAAATGACAAATATCTTGACCAAGGATGTCCAAACCTATGTCAGGGAACTGATTTCAAAGGAGTTCGGATCCGTCCACAGGGAAAATACTCATTCGGAGAACCGAATATCAATCAACCGTGAACCTCAGACACAGCCACAACAATCAGCCGTGTTGGGCCAAAAGGTAGAAGGATAAACAAACTGAATTTGTTGGAATACGATTCCGGGCAAAAAAACCACCGAATTTATATCAATTCAGGGGCTTCGCTGCGATTGAAATGAAGGTAAGGAGGGCTTCCGTGATCATTATAAGAGCAGAAAGGAGTCTCAAGACATGAACGTTCTCCTGATTTACCCCAAATTTCCGGATACGTTTTGGTCTTTCAAATACGCTTTAACTTTCATTCGCAAGAAAGCCGCCAACCCGCCGCTCGGCCTGCTCACTGTCGCGGCCATGCTGCCTGATGAATTTCAAAAGCGCCTGATGGATATGAACGTGGATTGCCTTACCGATGACGACCTCTCATGGGCGGATATGGCCTTTATCGGGGGCATGACGGTTCAACGGGACGCGGCCAAACAAATCATCGCCCATTGCAAGCGGAGTGGGTTGAAGGTCGTCGCGGGCGGACCGCTTTTCACTGCGGAACCGGATGCATTCGGGGAGGTGGACCATCTTGTCCTCGACGAGGCCGAACTAACATTGCCGTCTTTTCTTGAGGACTTGAAAAACGGGCGTCCGAAAAAAATTTACAGGGCATCCGGTTTCTGCGACCTTCGCCACACCCCCATCCCGGCATGGCATTTGATACGCATGAAAAAATATGCGTCAATGAGCCTTCAGTTTTCCAGAGGATGCCCGTTCAACTGTGAGTTTTGTAACGTGACGACTCTTTTCGGTCATCGGCCCCGCATGAAAACACCTCAACAGGTCATTGCAGAACTGGACTATTTTTATGATGCCGGTTGGCGCGGCAATATTTTTTTTGTTGACGACAATTTTATCGGCAACAAACAATATCTGAAGACAAGTCTGTTGCCGGCGCTGATCGAATGGCGCAAGAATAAAAAGGGATGTGTCTTTTATACGGAAGCCTCGATAAACTTGGCCGACGACCCTGAACTGCTGAACCTTATGGTCAGAGCGGGATTTGATTCGGTGTTTATCGGAATCGAATCACCCGATGAGGAAAGCCTCACGGAATGCCGCAAAAATCAAAACAAAAACCGGGATCTCCTTCAAAATGTCAAAATTATCCAACATTCCGGATTACAGGTTACGGCCGGGTTTATTATCGGCTTCGACAGCGACACCCCGTCCACCTTTCAGCGGCAGATCGATTTCATTCAGAAAAGCGGTATCGTAACCGCCATGGTCGGAATACTGAATGCCCCGCCGGGGACCAAGCTTTTTGAGCGGCTTCAGAGGGAAGACCGCGTGATCGGTAAGGTCTCCGGCGACAATGTGGATGGAACTACCAATATTATTCCGAAAATGGGTTTGCCCGGGCTTTTGGAAGGCTACCGGTCGATTATGGGGCATATTTATTCTCCCAGGCACTACTACCGGCGTGTGAGGACATTTCTTGCCGAATTCGGAACTCCTCGGGCCCGAACGCCCATGGATTTCCGGCGCGTCCTCGCATTCTTTCAGTCCAGCTTGCGGCTCGGCATTTTGGGGAAGGAACGGTTCCAGTACTGGTATCTGCTGCTCTGGACCATGATCCGCAGACCCAGGCTATTACCATTGGCCGTCACTCTTGCAATATACGGCCATCACTTCCGGAAGATATGCGACTTGTATATTCTGTGAATGGAATATTTACCATGCCGATGGTGACACGTTTTGAAAGGAGAATGCGACCATGGATAATGACCCGATAGATAAGATTTCGTCGTTTATAGATGAATTGACAGCGCGATTCAAAATTCCCAAGCTGAATCTCAGGCGGTCGGGCGGGTTGAAGATTCTGGCCTTCGCGGTGGTGCTGGTGATTATTGGCTATAACCTCTTCTTTGTTTACGTGCGGCCGGATGAGTACGGGATCAAGGTAGTTCGGGTCGGCTTAAACCGCGGCGTTCAAAATAAGATTTATCATGCGGGCCTGAGTTTTGTGCTGCCCTTCGGGTTGCAGCAGATGTACCGGCTTCCCAAGGGCATCCAGGTGCTGGAGCTGACCAACTTTCCCCAAACCGCCGCCGAGGCCGCCAGGAAAGACCGGGCCGCCCATATTCAGACCTCGGACGGATTTTTCGTGGATGTGGACGTTTCCATGCTTTACCATATCAAGGATCCCTACCTGGTTTTTACCACCATCGGTCCCGGAACCCTCTATGAGGATAACGGCATCATTCCCAAGGCCGAACCGGCCTTGAAAGAGACCCTGGGCAAGCTTACGACCGAAGAATTTTACAACAGCCCCCTGCGGGTCAAAAAAGCGGAAGAGGCCAAGCAACAGCTAAACAGCGAGTTAAATCTGAAAGGCATCGAAGTGGACCAGGTGCTGGTGCGATATTTTAAATACAGTCCGGAAATCCAGAAAAACATCGAGGAAAAGAAGCTGCAGGACCAGATGGTATTTACCAACCAGGCGGCCGCCCGGGCGGCCAGGGAAGAGGCCGAATTGAAGAAAATCGTGCAGGAGGGAATGGTCACGGCTGCCGTTGAAATGGAAACGGGCAAAGCCTATGTCACCCGCAAGATCGCCGAAAAAGATCTTTATGTTCGCAAGATCAAAGCCGAAGCCGACCTGCTGGTGCAGCTGGCCGAGGCGGAACGGGTGCGTCTGAAAAATGAAGCCCTGAAGGGGGTCGGCTCCGAACGCATGGTGGGACTGAAAATGGCTGATGCCTACAAGGGGTTGGATATCATCATTCTGCCCAGCGACGGTCCGCATGGGGTCAACCCCCTGGACCTGAACAACGCCTTGCAATTATTCGATGTTCGCAAAGGAGGTGGCCAATGAAGCGCATTTTTGCTGTAGTCGTGTTATTGACAACCCTGCTGGCTGCGGCCGGCTGCATGCCCCATACCACGGGAGAGACGGAAGTGGGCGTCAGAACCCGCAAACTGGCCATTTTCCATCCAAAGGGCGTTGAGGACCAGGTGTACGCTCCGGGGGCCACCTACTTTTTTCTGCCATTTATCAACGACTGGAATGTTTTCGACACCAAACTGCAGAACCTGGAGATGACGTATACGCAATTAAGGGGCGACCGCCGAACCCAGGATGATCTGGTGTTTAAAACCATCGACGGCAACGACATCAGCCTGGATGTCATTATCGCCTATCGCATCGATCCGAACATGGCGCCGCATATTCTTCAGTATGTGGCCCGCGACGACAAGGCGTTGCGGGATACCGTCGTACGGACCGTCGCCCGCAGCAAACCGCGCGACATTTTCGGTGAACTCAAGACCGAGGCCTTCTATGTGGCCGAGGCCCGCGAAAGCCAGGCCAACAAAGCCAAAGAAGCCCTTCAAAGCATTCTGGGCCCCATGGGCGTGGTCGTCGAAAAAGTGCTGACCAACGACTATCGCTTCAACGCTGAATATACCAAGGCCATCGAAGACAAAAAAGTGGCCGACCAGCAGGTGGAGAAAAACAAGTCCGCCCAGCACGCCGCCCTGGAAGAATACAAGCGTAAACTGGAAGAAGCCAAAGGCGAGGTCAACAAGATGGTGGCCGACGCCGACGGCCAATACCGCAAAGCCAAAATCGAAGCCGATGTTTACCAGGAACAGCAGCAACTCCTGGCCAAAGCCATCCAGGCCGAAGGCAGCGCCCAAGCCAAAGGCATTCTGGAAATGAACAACGCCCTGGCCGGCTCGGGCGGCGAGGCGATCGTCAAATTGAGAATCGCCGAAGCACTGCAGGGCAAGCATATCATACTGCTGCCGGTTTCAGAGGGTGGGATGAATCTAAAAACCACCGACATCAACCGGCTGATCGAAACATTAGGCGTTAAGTCGCTTTCCGGCGGGCAAACGGCGGTAGTGAAGTGAACAGCCGAAGGGTCAGGGGGGAAAAATTATGCCAAAGAACTTAGAATCCAAGAATATCGCGCAATTACTGGCTGAGGCCGAGGAACTCATCCAACAATTTGATTCCGAAGCCATAAAAGACATGCAAGAAGAGCATCGCCAGCAGTTTGAAAAACACGCTCAAACCTTGAAAAAAATTAAATCCGAGGTTCAGGGCAAGATCGAGAATAAGGGAACATCGGAAATAGGCTCCAGCGCTGAGGGTATGCACGAAGCGATCCTGGATATTCTGAAGGCCATGCAGGACTTGAAAAACAAGCTTTTCTGATTGTCATCCAAAGCCTTTGAATAACAATCGGACGCTCGATCAAATTTCAAAAATGATACGTTTTTACCGGCAGCGGGTCATTCGGGAGTCTAATTGAGGTGCCTTGAATTTCAACCAGCCATGGTAGTTAATCGCCGAAAAAGATTGGAAAATGAAAATGCCATCCGATGGAAAAAAAGAACCACTGGAAGATTTAAAAGATAAGCTGCGTTCCATTCTCGGTTTCCGGGAACGCCAGAAAAATTCCTTGCCTCCTAAGGCTCATTTCAGCATCTGGTATTTCCTGATCGCCTTCCTGTTATTTTCTTACCTGCAGCAATACTATTTTTCGCGAAAAGTGGAGACGATTCCCTACAGCCAATTCAAACAATACATCGCCAAAAACAACATCAGCAAATTGACCATCAGCCCTGAAAATATCAACGGAACGCTAAAGGGAGAGCCGGTCCAGAATTTCACCACCATTCGGGTGAATGATCCCGACCTGGTGCAGGATCTGGATGAACACAAAGTCAATTACTCCGGTCACTATGAGAGTCAATTTCTGAGTACCCTGCTCTCCTGGATCATCCCCATCGGCATTTTTTTCCTGATCTGGCGCTACGCCATGAAAAAGATGGGGCCGGGCATGGGGGTGATGTCCTTTAGCAAGAGCAAAGCCAAGATATTTGCCGAAAGTGAAACCAAGGTCACTTTCGCCGATGCCGCCGGCATCGATGAGGCCAAGGAAGAGCTCGAGGAAGTAGTGGAATTTCTGAGCAATCCGGGCAAATTCCAGAAACTGGGGGGCCGGATACCCAAAGGGGTGCTTCTGGTCGGCCCGCCGGGGACCGGCAAAACCCTTCTGGCCCGGGCGGTGGCCGGAGAGGCCAAGGTGCCGTTTTTCAGCATCAGCGGGTCTGAGTTTGTGGAGATGTTTGTCGGCGTCGGCGCCGCCCGGGTTCGCGATCTTTTCGCCCAGGCCGCCGTCCAGGCCCCCTGCATCATCTTTATCGACGAGCTGGACGCATTGGGAAAAGCCCGGGGAATGAATATTATGGGCGGTCATGACGAACGCGAGCAGACGCTCAACCAGCTCCTGGTGGAAATGGATGGGTTCGAGACGAATAAAGGGGTCATCATCATGGCCGCCACCAACCGGCCGGAAATCCTGGATCCAGCGTTGCTGCGGCCGGGTCGGTTTGATCGGCAGGTCCTGGTTGACCGCCCGGATATCAACGGACGCGAAGCCATCCTGAAAATTCATTCCAAAAATGTTATTTTAAGCCCCAAGGTTGATTTGCGTATGATTGCCGGCCGGACGCCAGGCTTTGTGGGAGCCGATCTGGCCAACCTCATCAATGAGGCCGCCCTTCTGGCGGCCCGTAAAGATAAAGAAGAGGTGGGACTGGAGGAGTTCGATGAGGCTATCGACCGGGTGGTCGCGGGCCTGCAGAAAAAAAACCGGGTGATGAATCCGCAGGAGAAAGAAATTGTGGCCTTTCATGAGTCCGGACATGCCATTGTGGCTGAGTCTGTCGAGCATGCCGACCCGGTGCACAAAATTTCCATTATCCCCCGGGGAATTGCAGCCCTCGGATACACCCAGCAGCAACCTACCGAGGACCGCTATCTAATGACCCGCTCCGAGCTGCTCGACCGGTTGGCCGTACTTTTGGGCGGCAGGGTAGCGGAGGAGCTGGTTTTCGAAGAAATCTCCACCGGGGCCCAAAACGACTTGCAGCGGGCAACCGACATTGCCCGGTCCATGGTCACGGAATACGGCATGAGCGATCGGCTGGGACTGGTGAGCTATGAGCGCGCTCGTCAGCCGATGTTCCTGCCGGATAGTTTTGCGCCCGGTAAAAATTACAGTGAAGCCAAAGCCGCCCAGATTGACGAAGAGGTCGCTCGGTTTGTCGAGGAAGCCCATCAAAGGGTATACAAAATCCTCTCTGAGCGGCGGAACGTGCTGGATGATTTGGCCCATCTCCTTTCGCAGAAGGAAAGTGTCCAGGGAGAAGAGCTCAGAAAAATGTTGTCCGAATCCACCCCTGAAGGGGCAGCTTCATCGCCTGGGGGAATATAAAATATGCAACAAAAAGAATGCCATCTGCTGGAGCCAGTGTCCCGGGATCACAAATATGCCGTGGCCTAATTTTCCGCCGAATACGGTCTGCATCGCTCCTTGCCATTTTATGCCGGTGGATTGGGTTTTTTAGCCGGAGATTACATTAAAGAATGCAGCGGCTCCATCATGCCGACCGGCGGCGCTTTTCTGGATCCCTCGGTTCTTACACTCGGCTTTGCCCGCCGCTTCGCCCCTTACAAAAGGCATGATATTTTAGCTCTCTAATTTGCAATAGCAAGAGCACCTGAAGCCGACCAAGGAGGTCCAGTGCCGGAGCTTCGATACCAGGACATAAAATCGGCGGCGTACATCGATGCCATCATCCACTATGCTGAAACGCTGCTTGGTATTCGTCTCAAGAACGTCAAAAAATATCGGTATAATTCCCTATGCCCATTCCACGCGGACACCAAAGATAGTTTAATGGTGTATGTCAATAAAAAGGATGAGGTCAGGTTCCATTGTTTCGGTGCGTGTAAGGGGGATTGGGACATTTACGACGTGATAATGCTGCGGAAGAAATGCCGGTTCCGGCAGGCACAGCAGGTTTGGGCTGAGTATCTGGGTGTCAAGGATTTCAAGTCTTATGATGGCAGCAGCCCCTGTATTCCTGAACCTGACGAAACACCGGAGCCCGATGATACGGTTGGTTTTGTCGAACCGAAGAAAATTGATGAAAAGATTATTGCCGCCCTGGATGATGCTGCCAACTTCTACAATGACCTTTTGATGTCAAATGAAGACCGGTTCAAGCACATTTGGGATTATCTTGCCCGCCGGGGCGTGGAAAAAGACACGATCCGCAAGTTCAACATCGGCTACAGCCCGCCATACAGCGATGATCAGCACCAAGGCCGGGCCCTTATAGCCGGATTCTTCCCACGCTTTGAAATGGATAATGGAGCCTTCAATGCGTTTTTAGATGGTGGATTGGTCAGGTTGTTGAACGATGAAACCGTGAAGGGATACGGATACTACTGCCGGCAGATCGATTTCACACGGAAAGATCAGTTTTCAAGAAATTACAGTGATTATTTAGCCGGACGGATTGTGTTCCCAATTTATGATGCCGATGCCTCTCTAACCGGATTTGTCGGCAGACGCCCGGGCGATCGAGGCGTACGTTGGCTCAAACAACAGACCAGAGAAATTGCGCTTACTACCAAGAGCTGTCTTTATGGCATTGACAAGGCCGGGCGGTATATCCGGAAGTACCGGACGATCATACTGGTGGAGGGCATCTTTGATTATTTTGCCTTCTACAACCTGCTCCAGGACCAGGACAAGCCGGTGGTGGTTTCGACATTGGGTTCCTATCTCACCCCCGAGGCGGCGAGCATTCTCAAAGGCCTTGATGTTGAGCACTTCATTGTCGCATACAACTGGGACGCGGCAGGCAGAAACGGCATCGAACAGATCGCGGCCAAATTAGGCGGGTGGGTCTATTACCTTGGCAGTCTGGCAGAAAGCCAGGAGCCTTACGATATGTTGAAACCGGTGGCCGACGCCATCGGCGGATTTTCCCTGGAACACCCGAAAACCGAAGCACAGTGCTCCGGCAGAGGATAGGACGTAAAAATGGCTGATATTATAAAAGATGATGTTCGGACATACCGATACACATCGTAAGTTGGTATACTCGTCAATTCGATATGATGATGCAAGTATTTTTAACTTGAGACGCTGCAAGTAATAGTGATGTTATTTGTTGTTATCGCAACATGCAGTGAGGGTAGTATATGGTTACTAAGGGCTCGCTCAAAAATAACTTCACATTTTATACGCCGATGCATCTCTTGCGGCTGCGTTGCGAAAGCTCGGAATATCCAGATATTCCTGCGTTTTCGCGCCTTGCCGCAAGAGCGCCTCAGCGCCTAAAACTGTGAATTAACTTTTTCGTGAACCCTAAAGGGTAAAATCAAACTTGACAAACTTGAGCAAAAGCTCGTTAATACAATTAGAGAGCCCCCCGTACAGCGGCGGTTAAACAAAACACTTATAATTAATTTGGAAAGGTGATATTGGCATGGCAGGAAAACCGACTTACAACGAATTGGAACGAAAAAATAAGGAGCTTGAAAAAGAAGTTTTAGAATACATTCGCAAAGCAAAAGAACTCAACAATAAACGGAAAGCAACCGAACGCTGTCATATAAGGCGTACGATAAGCCTGATGCATATAATCGAAGAGCTAGACAAAGAGATTAAGGAACTCAAACGATCTGATGCAGAAGAACTGGGGCTCGTTTCTCATAGACTTCAAGAGCGAATCAAAGAGTTAAACTGTCTCTATGATATTTCAAGTTTTAGGGATGCCACTGATTTTTCACTGGACGCCGTACTTCAGGCAGTCGTTGATTTCATTCCCCCTGCAATTCAATACCCTGAAATTGCATGTGCTCGACTTATTTTTGGTGATTATGAGATTAAAACCAAAAATTTTAGAGACACGAAATGGAAGATATCGCGTGAAATCGCGGTAACCGATAAATGGATCGGCACTCTGGAAGTGTGTTATCTGGAAGAAAAACCAGAGCTTGAGGAGGGGCCGTTTCTTAAGGAAGCAAAAGATCTAATAAACGCTGTTGCTGAAAATATAGGAAAAATTATCGAGCGCGAGGAGGCGGAAGATGCGATAAGAAAACACCAGGACCATATTGAAGCGCTTATTAAAAAAACAGTAGAAAAGGTGACCCAAATAAAGTAAAAAGCCCTTTTGGCCAACCTTACGCCATAAGGGCTTTCCAATGAACGCCGGGGAATGACTGAGGTTTACATCATTCCACCCATTCCGCCGCCCATCCCTTGAGCCCCCGGATGCGGCTGCTTTTTTTCTTCGGGTTTTTCTGAAACCATGGCCTGGGTGGTCAGCATTAATGAAGCCACACTGGCTGCATTTTGCAGGGCGAGCCGGACCACTTTGGTCGGATCCATAATACCGGCTTTGATCAGATCTTCATAAGTGTCGGTTTCGGCATTGTAACCAAAAGCGCCCTCGCCGTTTTTGACCTTATCGATGACGACCGAACCTTCTGAACCGGCATTGTTGGCAATCTGACGAAGCGGCTCCTCCATGGCACGCATGACGACCTTCACCCCCAGCTTTTGATCGGCTTTGATCTTTATTTTCGCCAGGGCGGGCAAACATCGCACCAGCGCCACACCTCCGCCCGGCACGATCCCCTCCTCCACCGCCGCACGGGTGGCATTGAGGGCATCTTCAACCCGGGCTTTTTTCTCCTTCATTTCCGTCTCTGTGGCTGCGCCCACATTGATCACCGCCACCCCGCCGATCAGTTTGGCCAGCCGCTCCTGCAGTTTTTCACGATCGTAGTCGGAGGTGGTCTCATCGATCTGAGCACGAATCTGCTTGACCCGGCCCTCCAGGGTCGAGCGCGATCCGGCGCCGTCAACAATGGTCGTGTTGTCCTTGTCGATGTTGATCCGCTTGGCTTTGCCCAACTCTGAGACAGCCAGGTTTTCCAATTTGATCCCTAAATCCTCGGATACGACCTGACCGCCGGTTAGTACGGCAATGTCTTCCAGCATGGCCTTGCGTCTGTCGCCGAAACCCGGCGCCTTGACCGCCGCGACCTGCAGGGTGCCTCGTAATTTATTGACCACCAAGGTGGCCAAGGCTTCGCCGTCCACATCCTCGGCGATGATCAATAAGGGTCGTCCCATCTTGGCGACTTGTTCCAGGATCGGCAAAAGATCTTTCATGCTGCTGATCTTTTTCTCATTGATGAGAATGTAAGCATCCTCCAAGGAGACCGCCATTTTTTCGGCATTGGTCACAAAATACGGCGAAAGGTATCCTCGATCGAACTGCATACCTTCAACGACTTCAAGGGTTGTTTCCATGCTTTTGGCCTCTTCAACGGTGATGACCCCTTCTTTGCCGACCTTGTTCATGGCCTCGGCTATGATTTTGCCGATGGTTTCATCATTGTTGGCCGAAATGGTGCCCACCTGGGCAATTTCGCGCTGGTCCTGGGTGGGTTTGCTCAAACTTTGAAGTTCTTTCACAACGACGCCGACTGCGGCATCAATCCCCCGCTTAATGGCCATGGGATTATTGCCGGCCGCTACCAGCTTCTGCCCCTCTTCATAAATGGATCGGGCCAACAGCGTAGCCGTGGTTGTGCCGTCCCCGGCCATGTCACTTGTTTTGCTGGCGACTTCCTTTACCATCTGGGCGCCCATGTTTTCGAATTTGTCCTCCAGTTCGATTTCTTTGGCCACGGTGACGCCGTCTTTGGTGATCGTCGGCGACCCCCAGGATTTATCGAGGACGACATTTCTTCCTTTGGGACCCAAGGTAACAACAACCGCATCCGCCAGGGTTCTTACCCCGTTCAGCATCGCTTCGCGGGCTTTCATGTCATATTTTATCAGTTTAGCCATCTTGTCTTAACCTCCATCCATTTTATTTTTTGTTATTCGACAACACCAAGCACGTCATCCTCGCGCATGATAAGGTATTCTTCACCCTCTATTTTTACCTCGGTACCCGAATATTTGCCAAATAGAATCCGATCGCCTTTCTTGACTTCAAGCGCTATGCGCTTTCCCTCTTCGCTGAGTTTTCCATTGCCGGCAGCAATCACTTTGCCTTCAATTGGTTTTTCTTTGGCTGTATCCGGGATGATGATCCCGCCTTTTGTTTTTCCCTCTTCTTCAACCCGTTGAACTAAAATTCGATCCTGTAATGGTCTGAGTTTCATGGTTCAGATTCTCCTTTTTGAAGCAACTGTTTCATCCATTTATTTCTCCATCGCAACCGTGACGTTTCCCATTGCATTTATCCAACAAATTAGCCCGGTGTTTCCTCCTTCATCAGAATAATTATCCTGCTCGGATCGAGCTTCCAAAGCGATCGCAATTGCGAATGACGGTAATAAGCCCTACCTGAAAAGTGATGATAGACCATTTAGTCTTCTGAAGTCTTCTGATATAAACATACAAAAGGAGGGCGCAATGTGGTTGGCTGTTGCGAGGTCAGCTCCGGCTAAATTGAAACCGATGTTTGTTGAAAAGTAGAAAAGGGAAATATCGTTAAAAAGATTTACTCCTAAAATTATGCATGTAAATCCATTTTGTCAAGCACATGCAGCATAAAAAGCTGCCGAACAAATCCGGCGATCCAGTTTCGGAGATTAGATGATCCGCTGCGCTCAATCGGCACCTCGCCAACCGATTTATTTCTTCACGGGGAGCTATAACACCACTCTTATGATACCAAACATGGTCATATTTGGCCATTGGTTAGATATGACCACACAATTGCACGAATTCATTCCGCCTCGATCAGCTTATTTTTGGAAAAATAATACAAGATATCTTTAGGTTAGGAAAATTCGAGCATGATTCGACCTGTCTGGCACGAAGTTTGAATAATGATAACGAACATTTTGGGACTTTTTGATGGTTTTTAAAATTTATTAGACAGTGAGGAAATCAGCGATATGAAATTACTGCTCAGTTCTGTATTTGGGCCATATGGGGTAGACGATGAATATGGGGAAAAAGAAAATAAGATGGAGCTCTTTCACAATCAGGTTACCAGAGAGCAGGGCATATTTTCTTATCGATTCAATCATGCGAGCCAGGGGCTATATTTTTTAGCTGAAAATATCGACATGCCCACCACGGTGCTTGATTTCCCAACCTTTAAACGGTTTAAAAAGGAATTAAAAAAAGGCTACGATTACATTGGAATCAGTTTTATTATACCCAATTTTAAAAAAGCAAGGGCCATGGCACGCGCTGTTCGCAAATTGTCACCGCAATCCAAGATTATTTTGGGAGGTCACGGCGTCAATATACCAAATATAGAATCCATGATCGACCAGGATTTTATCTGCAAAGGGGAAGGCGTATATTTTTTAAGAAAACTTTTTCGGGAAAGCGTGAATAAGCCTATCAAGCATCCTCTTGAATACAGCTCTTTCAACCGGCAAGTCATGGGGGCCCCCTGGGCATCCGATTCCGGCATTCTGATACCGGGTGTGGGCTGTGCCAACAAATGCCGTTTTTGTGCCACATCGCATTTCTTCGGCAGTTATATACCCTACTTAAAGACCGGCCGGGATATATTTGATGTCTGCTGCCGATACGAGGATGAGAAAAATATAAATGATTTCGGTGTCTTGGATGAAAATTTTTTGAAAATGAAAGATCGTGCCCTGGAATTATTGGAGCTCATGGAAAAGAACCATCGCCGCTTTTCGTTTGCAATTTTCAGTTCCGCCGAGACATTGAAGGAAATAGGTGACCTGGATATTCTGGTTCGCCTGGGGGTTACGTTTATTTGGATCGGCGTGGAATCGAAAAAGGAAATCTATGCAAAAAATAAAAATACCGATTTTTATACGCTCATTGCCGAATTAAAGAAAAGAGGGATCAGCGTTTTGGCATCATCGATCTTATTTCTCGAACAACACGATAAAGATACGATCTGGCAGGATGTCGACTTTGTGACCTCGTTGCAGCCTGATTATCTGCAATTCTCGGAGCTGGGACCTATTCCCGGAACAAAATTATATGCTGACTATGAAAAACAGGGTAAATTAATCAGAAACATTCCTTATGAATTTCAACACGGTCAGGGTAAAATATGGTTTCGGCATGAATATTTTACAAGAGACGAATCAAAGGATCTTTTACGTCAGGCTTTTGAACTGGATTATATCAGAAACGGCGCTTCCTTGCTGCGTAATATAAAAACCACTTTTGAGGGCTATTTATATTGCAGCCGCCATCCGAACGACCTCATTCGAGAGCGTTCAAAAACCTACCGCAAACGTCTTACCTTAATGCGAAATTTTCTCACGGCCTCCACAATTTTTGTGCAAAACCGGCAAAGTAAAATCCTGCTAAAAGAAATCAAGAAATTATTTCATTTACATTTCGGCCGGATGAACCTTGCGACTTTTGCAACATCGATGGTTGTCGTTTTTTTTAGCGTCAAAGAATATCTGCGTTCTCGAATTATTGGAGATGTCAGAGTGCCGAAAACAGCCTGTCGAAGTTATAGAAATAGCGGGTTTCATGAACGCACGGAAAAGGCGTTTAGTGAGGCGCGCAATTTACTTGAAAACAGCCATAGAGGGCTTAAAACATCGCCCAAATTGTCGAGCGTGATCGGACGCAAATAGAGGTTGGGAAGCAGCGAAACCATATCGAAACGCTTAAAAAAACAGCAGCCGAAATTTTATAAAAATTAGCATCGGCGATTGAAAACATTACCTTAAATCTGCTATAAAGTTCAGAGCGCTTCGGCCAGCCGCCCTGAACTAAGGGCTCACTCAAAAATAACTTCACATTTTATATGCCGCTGCATCCCGCCTGGCTGCGTTGCGAAAGCTCGGAATATCCAGATATTCCTGCGTTTTCGCGCCTTGCCAGCCGGGCGCCGCACCGCCTAAAATTGTGAACTTATTTTTTCGTGAACCCTAACGTCAGGTTCAAGCAGTCACACCCTCCTGGGCCCGGCATGAAAAGCCGAAGAGTGATATTTGGGGTCACCAATCTTCAGTTACTTGCTGAATTAAGAAAGATTGGAAAATAGCTGCAAGCTATAGAGGATTTGATTTGGGCTCCATACAAACGGCAATCATCGTGCTGGCTTCTTTTAGCGCCATCGCAGCCCTGCTCATTGTCGGACTGCTAATACAGCGGTCGCGACACGGCCGGGCAAAAGCGGCGTTGCGCGCCAGTGAAGAGCGGTATCTTTTGGCCCTCGCAGGCTCCACCGACGGCCTCTGGGACTGGAATCTGCTGTCCGGCACCGTCTTTTACTCCGATCGTTTCAGGGAAATCCTGGGGTATTCGTCCGAGGAGTTTCCCGGCCGGATAGATTCCTTCCGCAGCCGCCTGCACCCTGAAGACGCCGAGACCATCTGGACCGCGATCGAACGCCATCTTCAAGAGCACATCCCCTACAAGGTCGAATACCGCCTGCAGAAAAAATCCGGCGAGTACCTGTGGTTTCTCGCGCGCGGCCAGGCCATCTGGAACAGCGAGGGCAAAGCGATCCGGATGTCCGGTTCTATTCAGGACATTACCGAGCGCAAGCAGGCCGAGCTTGATCTTAGGGCCGCCCTGTCCGAAATAAAAGAGCTAAAAGAAAAACTGGAGGTCGAGAGAGCCTATCTGCAGGAAGAAATCAAATTGGAATACAACTATGAGAACATTATCGGTCAAAGCGACGGGCTCAAATATGTTCTCTATAAGGTGGAGCAAATTGCCCCCGGCGATACGACCGTTCTCGTTCTGGGGGAGACCGGAACCGGCAAAGAGCTGGTGGCTCGGGCCATTCATGGCTTGAGCCCGCGCAAAAATAGGGCCTTAGTCAAAGTGAATTGCGCCACTCTACCTGCCAATCTCGTCGAAAGCGAGCTATTCGGCCACGAGAAAGGTGCTTTCACGGGAGCCCATGCCAGACAACTGGGGCGCTTTGAAGTGGCCGACGGCGCCACCCTTTTTCTGGATGAGATCGGGGAACTGCCGCTGGAACTGCAGCCCAAACTGCTCAGGGTGATCCAGGATGGCGAGTTTGAACGGTTGGGCAGCTCCGGGACGATCAAAGTCGATGCGCGGGTGATTGCCGCCACCAATCGCAACCTGGAAGAGGAAGTCCGCCGGGGCCGGTTTCGGGAAGACCTTTGGTACCGGCTCAACATTTTTCCGATTACGGTGCCCCCGCTGCGGGAACGGATGGAGGACATCGCCCTGCTGGTGGATTTTTTCGTCGGTAAAATTTCCAAAAGACTGGGGAAGTCTATTGAAAGCATCCCGACGAGCGTTATGAATGCCCTGCAGGAGTATCAATGGCCCGGCAATGTCAGGGAATTGGAAAACGTCCTCGAACGGGCGGTAATCAATTCCTCGGGACCCAAACTACGCCTGGTGGATGAACTGAAAAAGCCTACTAAGGATTTAGCGGCCACCCAAAAAACACTGGAAGAGGTTGAGCGCGACCATATTATCCGAATACTCGAACAAACCAATTGGAAAGTGAGCGGCAAAGACGGGGCCGCAGAAATCCTGGGGCTTAACCGCAGCACACTACGCGCCCGCATCCGAAAATTGGGTATCCGCCAGCTATGAACATGGTTAAATATGGCCATTGGCCATATTTAACCATGTCATCCCACCGATTCATCCCTTTCGACATAGCCTCTTTTTTAAAATTATTATTATAAATATCAATCTGTTAAGTTTATTTTGATTTGACCTAGTCCGTCTGGCACGAAGTTTGAAGTTATGGTTGTCGACGGCTTGTTTTTTTAGCTCTCAACCGGTGCAGAAAATTTTCAAGCTTTACAAACACATTTCTCTTGTCATTAAAGAGAGGAGGGTTTTGTGATCATCGTCAGGATAGGCATGAATGCACTTATCGAAAAGCGGACAGAGGTTATGCAAACACTTCTCTCAATGATTGAACCAATGGAAAATGAGAGGGGTTGTCTGAGCTTTGACGTCTTCCGGGATATCGAGGACAAGAACGGTTTCGGCTTGCTCGCGCAGTGGGAAACCCGTGACGATCTGGACCATTACCTAAAGTCCGACAGATTCAGCGTCTTGCTTGGCACAAAGAGCCTTTTATGCGAACCGCTGCAAGTTGAAATCCACACGGTTTCCAATTCGGAAGGCATGGAGACCGTGAATGCCTCGCGGGGGAAAAGAACTCGATAGACATTTTTGGGTATCCGGATCGGTACAGATAGATCTGAAACGCTGCTTTGCATTTTTGTGTACCGGCATTCCGCCGGGCATTTTGGTCATGTAGGCAAGACTATTACAACATCATTCAAGGGGGTATTATCCATGAAAACAGAAAATGCGGGGAAGGTTAAGTTTGGAATTTGGGGCCTTATTTGCGGAGCGGTCATCGCAATGATCATCGGTTTTGGGTGGGGAGGGTGGTCAACCGCCGGCACTACCGAAAAGACGTCCCAGGAAGCGGTCTTGGCGAGTCAGGCGGCGATCTGCGTTGCCCAGTTTATGAAAGAGCCGAATCATGAGGAGCAGCTTAAAGATTTTGAGAAGGCAAGCAGCTGGGACAGAACTAAATTCATCGAAAAGGGGGGCTGGGACAAGATGCCCGGACAAAAGGAGGCCGACTATGCTGTAGACCGAGCATGCGCCGATGGGCTTGAACTTCTTGTCAAAAAATAAGTTGCCGTTAAAGGTAACCCATAGGGGGTTGCCTTTTTCAATAGTTGCCTAGCGCGTGCCCTACCGGAAATAGCAGCTTCAGCCATCTTTAGGAGAATCTCATATGCGGGGCAAAAAGCTTTGCCGGCAAAGATCAGACAAAACGAATATGCAGGGCCTTGGGGCCGTATCCCGAACAATGAGTAATATTTGGAAAAACGGTTTTGGAAGGCAAAGGAGAAGAGATGGGCGATAAGGGAAAAAGGGACAAAGGCAAGCGCGAAGATCAGAAAAAAGGCAAGCATTCACTAAAAGAGAAGCGGAAGCAAAAAAAAGATAAGAGTAATTAGTCCACCCCGAAAAATAGCATATCCACGGTAGTGAATGGTTCTTCGAAAATTGAAGAAAGTCTTTTGATCGAAGGTCCGGCAAATTAACTGCATTATGCTGCGCATTTCGTTTCGCGCCGGCCCGCTTTTGCCAGTTTAGCCGATAAAACAGCACGAATTCGAATGGAGGTGCTCAGGATGGTGAAACAGCACCAGGTGAAGTAGTAAAGGCTATCGAAATGCTCAACGATCAAAAAGAAGCGATTCTAATCTCGTTTTTTAATGAAAAGGAAAGATATAAAAAGCTTGCAGAATACATCGTTCATCTGATCAGAGACGATCCTTCGTCACCGAATGACAGTTTGCATACAATTACTTATCGCATCAAAGATGAGCTAAGACTTATTGAGAAAATTGATGCGTGTAATAATGCGCTTGCGGCTGGTGAATCGCAAATTTCGGCAAAAAATTATCAGACGAAAGTAGGAGATATATTAGGTGTCAGGATGATCTGTCTGCGTCTTTCGGATGTGGAGAAAGCCGAGGCATATCTCAGACTTTTGTCCGAAGAAAAAATTCTGCGTTTCACAAAAGGACCCGATAAAAAAAGATCTTTCATTCTTGCGGTTAACCCCGGTGAGCCGATGTCAGGAAGCATTGATCAAAGATTTACAGGGTACTCATCTATTCATTACCAGGTGGAGTTGGGCGAGAACTCAGATGCACCCATCGGCTTGCAGGATCTTCAAGTCGAATTTCAATTGAGAACTATTCTTGAGGAGGCATGGGGCGAGATTGATCACAAATATAGATATGCCCGCAGTCGCAGTGGCGAAATTCTTCCCGATTATATACAAAGGGGCTTCTATAATTTGAGTGTCCTCCTTCAGGTCGCCGCTCTTCAGGCAGAAGATTTATGTATTCTTGCCGAGACCGCCGGTCTGAAGATAAACACCAAGATTAAAAGGAGTCCCGTGATTCCGGGCAGCAATGGGCCCGACTCAATTGAAACTGCGGAGACTAAAGCATGTCAGAAATCTTTTACGCCGGCCCTTGAAGAGTATCTGGAAAAAATTCTGGGTTTTAAGGTAACCGTCAGAACGCTGACCTACATCGAAAAGCGTCTTGGTGAAGTCGGTTTAACGGAAGGACTTCACGAAATGCTTCAAAAGCTGTTCTCGGAAGACCGGATACTTGAATTTAAGTCCATTTTCCACGAGACGCTTCACCTTGTGCCCTTTATGAACGAGAAGGAAAGAAACATTGATGCAATAAATGCATTAAATTTTGCAATTTTCGACGAGCTCCAAGGGAAAAGAATCGCACATGAAGGGTTGAAATCTGTTTTAAGACGGAGAAAGGGGCGGTCAAATTGTTAGCATATCTGCAAGGATGAAGGTGTCCGCCGGCTGCCATTCGGCCTTTATCGTATTCGGTCTTTCGCATCTTTTTAATATTTGCTGCAAATCCGATTTGACGCCGTTGACCTTTTTAGATTTAGAAAGCTTAAAGATCCGCCCTGGAATTCCCCCGACAGCGATGGCACTGAAACATTGCATCCCTGATCTGAAAATCCCAAAATTTTATTGCGTCGCCAAAAAATAAATGACGCCGCGACATCCAAAAATCCTATCTCTTGTAATTCTTTGCAGAATACAATATGAAATATGTAAACAATCCTGACCCAGCTTCCGGCCCGCAGAGCCTGCAGCTCGGAGAGAGGGGTGGTTTTGGCTGTTAGAGAACCCATGGAATAATGGAATGTCGAAGATCCGCCTTTGGAGGGGTGGAAAAATGGAATATTGGATATAAATCACAGGAGGATGGTTGACTGATTTACTTTTCTGATCAGTGCCATCCATATAAAACAGATCTAATTCCGCCGAACCCAACATTCCAACACTCCAACATTCCATTACTCCATCATTCCACGGCATATGTCTACAGCACAGCCAATCTTCTCTGCCTGGCTCAAAGGACCAGATTTTCAATGCTGGAATAAATTGGCTTAAGGAGGGAATAAAATGTTTAAGGAGGAAAGAGAAGAGCTGAAATTCGACTGGAGTATGATTGGAAATATCGGGGAGGGTCGTCCCAACCTTGGCAACACCATGGACGTGAGTGTCTACCGGCTGATGCAGTTTACCTTAAGAGATGTGCTCATCAAAGAATTCGATACTCAAGCCGCGGATAGAATATTTTTCGAGGCCGGCGAACATGCCGGTCGACAATTTTGCAGGGAATTAATCACCAAAAAAGATGATTTTAATGAATTTGTGGTTGAGCTCCAGGAGTTGCTCAAAAAACTAAAAATTGGGATATTAAGAATTGAAAAAGCCGACCTCGAAAAACTGACTTTCACGCTGACCGTTGCCGAAGATCTGGATTGCTCGGGGCTGCCGCCCAGCAATGAAACCATCTGTACCTACGACGAGGGGTTTATCAGCGGATTGCTTTCAGAGTACACGGGAAAGACTTTCAGCGCCAAAGAAGTCGATTGCTGGTGCTCCGGAGATAGAGTCTGCCGCTTTGAAGCGAAGTCGGTAGAATAAGGGATGATCGAATGCTCACTGTCCGAGAAGAAGACATCGATAAAATAACCGAAGCATTTTATCTCATATTAAGAGGTAAAAAGCCTCCTCCGCTCGAGCTGCCCCAAGATTATCCGGACAACGAAATCAGACAGGCGGTAGGCTATATCAACAAATTCATAAATGAATATAACAACGCTACCGACTTGATTTACACCATATCCCGGGGTGATTTGGATTTCGAACCGCCCGGCGGGAAAATTCTGATTGTGCAATCGCTTAAGAATTTGCAGGCCAGTTTAAGGCATTTAACCTGGACGACCCAACAGATCGCTAGGGGTGATTTCAGCCATGAAGTCGATTTTATGGGGGATTTTTCAGCAGCTTTCAACAGCATGACCCGCCAGTTAAAAGACGCCTTCGAAGCGCTCGAAAAAAGCAAGGAAGAGACGCAGGCCGCTAAAGAAGCCGCTGAAGATGCAACCCGGGCCAAAAGCGAATTTTTAGCGAACATGAGCCATGAAATCCGCACCCCGATGAATGCCATCATGGGAATGGCTCATTTGGCTTTGAAAACCGAACTTACCGCCAAGCAGTACGACTACCTGAAAAAGGTAGATATTTCCGCCAAGTCCCTTTTAGGCATCATCAACGACATTCTGGATTTTTCAAAGATCGAAGCCGGCAAATTGGACATGGAAGCGGTGGACTTTCAGCTGGAGGATACCCTCGACAACATTTCCACCCTGATCGGCATTAAAACCCAGGAAAAGGGACTGGAACTGCTTTTTAAGACCGACCCGTCCGTGCCGACGGCCCTGATCGGTGATCCCCTGCGCCTGGGGCAAATCCTCATCAACTTAGCGAACAATGCCGTAAAATTTACCGATTCGGGAGAGATTGTCGTGGCCACCGAACTGGTCCAAAAAAACGACCGGCAGGTCACACTGAAATTTTCGGTTCGGGACAGCGGCATCGGCATGACGGGGGAGCAGGCTGCCAAGCTGTTTCAACCGTTTATGCAGGCCGATTCCTCAACGACCCGCAAATACGGCGGCACCGGACTGGGGCTGACGATCAGCAAACGCCTGGCGGAGATGATGGGCGGGAAAATCTGGGTTGAAAGCCGGCCCGGACAAGGCAGTACCTTCAGTTTCACCGCCGACTTTGGGCTGGGAAAAGAAAAGGCCCGGCAAAAATTCAAGCCTTCGCAGGATCTGCGGGGCATGAAGGTTCTGGTGGTAGACGACAGCGCGGCCTCAAGGGATATTTTACAGGAGATGCTGGAATCTTTTTCATTTGAGGTCACCCGGGCGGCTTCCGGCCAGGAGGGAATAACCGAGCTTGAAAAGGCATCGCAGACGCGACCTTTTGAGCTTGTCATTATGGATTGGAAGATGCCGGGTATGGACGGCATTGAGGCGTCCCGGCGCATTAAAAACCATCCGGGTTTGAGCCAAATTCCAGCCGTCGTACTGGCGACTGCCTACGGCCGCGAAGAGGTCATGCAGAAAGCGGAGGCGGTGGGACTCGAAGGCTTTTTGCTGAAGCCGGTCAGCCCTTCAATGCTATTTGACACCATCATGCAGGCCTTTGGCCAAGAAATAGACGCAACCTCGCGGGTGGCACAAAGAAAAGGACAGGGGGCCCGGGTCTTGGAAAATATTCAGGGCGCCCGCGTGCTGTTGGTAGAGGATAATGAAATCAACCAGCAGGTCGCCAGGGAGATTCTTGAGGGCGCAGGTCTGAATGTCACGGTGGCAAAAAACGGGCAGGAAGCGGTCAATGCCGTCAAGGCCGGCTCCTATGACGCGGTGCTCATGGACGTGCAGATGCCGGTGATGGACGGGTACACCGCCGCTCGCAAAATACGCGAGTGGGAATCAGTCTCCGCTAAAGCGGATGCTGATATGATGGAAACACGGAATATTATCGGCAAAAATCCAGAATCCAAAATCGACCGCAGTATCTCAGTCCATAGTCCTCAGTCCTCAGAACTTCCGCCATCCAGCATCCAGCATCCAGCATCGAGTATCCAACATCCAGTACCTATTATTGCCATGACGGCGCATGCCATGACCGGGGATGAAGATAAAAGTTTTAAGGCCGGAATGAACGATCACGTTACCAAGCCGATTGATCCGGACAAGCTGTTTGCCGCCCTGCAGAAGTGGATCAAGCCGGCTGCGGAGCGGCAGGCCGTCCAAAAATTCGGTGGTAGGTGATGCACCTGCGAAGTTAGATCAGGCGACCCCGCAAAAAGATGATCTGCCGGAAGATTTGCCGGGTTTCGATCTGGCAGCCGGACTTACGCGCCTGTCCGGCAACAAACGTCTTTACCGCAAGCTGCTGCTGGATTTCGGCGCCGATTATGGCAGCGCTGCCGCCGAAATCCGTGAGGCTTTGGCGGCCGACGATTTCAAGCAGGCCCACAGCCTGGTTCACAACCTGAAAGGGCTGGCCGGAAATCTGGCCGCCACAGACCTTCAGGCGGCGGCCGTGGCAATGGAAAAGCTTGTTAAAGGGCAGGCTGCGGAGACTGCCTCAGTTAACGAACTGAACCGGCAGGTAGCAGACCTGGAAAGTGCTCTCGCGCGGGCCCTGGACGCGGTTCAAACCATAGCTCCCATGACCGAAAAGGTAACCGTCGCCAGCACCGGAGACGACATGCCTCCCCTACCCCCCGAACTGGCTAGAGAAGATGGCCGCTCGCATCAATGCGGCGGCCGAAATGGGAGATGTGATGCAAATTAAAGCAATAGCCGAGGATTTGAAGTCCGAATCGGCTGCCGCGGCATCTTTTTGTAGCAGAATAGTCCGCTTGGCGCAGGATTTTGACTTCGATGGTATTCAAAAACTGGTTGTCAAAACAAAAGAAAATAGTTTTTAGTGATAAAAGATCCGCTGCAGATGCAGGCTTTAGAGGATAGCTTGTGGCAGACGATACCTGAAATATTCATATCCTTCCCGCCAAGCTGAACCGTCCGACGGCAGATAGCAACTGGGTTCATCGATCTCGACTCATTGTACGCTTTGATGAAAGTCTGGCAAAAAGACTGACGCTCCTCTCTGCTCCTGCCGGGATATGGCAAAACGACCCTGGTTGTTCAATGGCTCAATCAGGTTTCTGAAAATGCGACCTGGCTTTCCCTGGATAAAAACGACAGTGATCCGGATCGTTTCCTCAGATATCTTATCGCCGCTGTCCGCAGAGCTTTTCCAGGATTCGGTTCCGAGATCGAATCATTGCTCTCATCCCCTACCCTGCCGCCGCCGGATTATTTGGCTGACACGCTTATTTCCATTCTGGTTGCTTTGAAAAAAACGCTGGAGGTCGTTCTCGAAGAATTTCACACCATTGATTCCGAACCCGTGCAGATGATGCTTGGCCGGGTTGTTCAATACCTGCCGGACCACATTCACCTGATCATCTCGACCCGGATGGATCCCCCATTGCCGCTGGCGCATTGGCGAGTCCGAAGCTGGATCCTGGAACTTCGTACAGCTGATCAGCTTTCCGGATCTGTACGTTGACGGCTACACCTATCCGGACCCGCCCAGTCGCACGGAGGATCAGTAAATACTATGAAAAAATCAGAACGGCTAGAGCTCTTCCTCGATCTCTGCCGGATCGATTCGCCGTCGGGCGAAGAGCAGTCGGTCGGGGGCTACATCATCAAGCATCTTGCCCGCCACAAGATCAGGGCCGGCCGCGATGCGTACGGCAACGCGATCGCCAAAGTTGCGGGTGAGGGCAAGCCCCTCGTGCTTTCGGCCCATCTCGATACGGTCGAGCCCGGGCGGGGCGTGAAGCCGGTGGCGCATCCGGCCGCTTGACCTCGTCTTCACGCGCCAGGAAGAGACGGACCTAAACCGGGTTTACAATCTTGATTTGAGCCGGATTCGGGCGAGCGAGGGCTTGATCCTCGACGGGGAGGACGCGCCCGGCCGGATCACGATCGCCTCGCCCTACATCTGCAATGTCGATACCCGGGTGGAAGGGCGGGCGGCGCATGCCGGCATATTTTTACAGTTCTGGATGTGCTCTGCACTGGGGCCTAATCGTTTGGCGCTGAAGATTCGACCTACAAACCCAAGTAGATCTCTTTGATCTCCTGGTTGCGAAGCAACTCCTGGGAATTTCCCTGCATTTCAACTCTTCCGGTGGAGAGAACATAACCATAATGGGAATTATCAAGGGCCAATTGTACATCCTGTTCAACCAATAGAACGCTGGTGCCTTGCTGATTAATCTCTTTTACATTGTCAATCAGATCATCGACAATCAGCGGGGCGAGTCCCAATGACATCTCATCGATTATAATCAGCCGGGGGTTTCCCATGAGACCCCGGGCAAATGCACACATTTGCTGTTCTCCTCCGGAAAGGCTGCCGGTTTTCTGCTGCCGCCGCTCTCCTAACCGGGAAAAGATCTTATAAACTCTTTCCAGTTCCGGCCGTATATTTTTAGATTTTTTCCTTCTGAATGCTCCCATCATCAGGTTTTCTTCTACCGTCATATAGGGAAACAGTCTTCTCCCCTCCGGAACCTGGATAATTCCTTTGGCGACGATTTCCTTGGAAGACATCCGGGTAATATCTTCACCCTGAAAAACGATAGTGCCGCTATACGGGTTTAAAAGTCCGGATACGGTTTTAAGCAATGTTGATTTCCCGGCGCCATTGGCTCCCACCAAGGCGACGATCTGGCCTTCTTCAATCTGAAGGCCGATATCCCAAAGCACCTGAATATCTCCATATCCTACATTCAGTTCTCTGATTTCAAGCAGCACTGCCCAGTTCCTTATATCGTCTTCCCAGGTAAGCTTTAATCACAGCCTCATCATTCAACACGTCTCCCACCGTCCCATCGGCGATCTTCTCTCCGTGATGGAGCACAAATATCCGGTCACAAACATTTTTGATCGCACGCATAACATGCTCGATAATTAAGATGGACATACCGCTTTCCCGAATCTTTTTAATGAGTTCAACCGCCTGGTCAATTTCACCAAAATTGAGCCCGGCCATGACTTCATCAAACAAAACCAGTTCCGGGTCCATGGCCAAGGCTTTTGCCATTTCCAGCCGCTTGCGGGACGCCACGCTCAGCTGATCCGCACCTTTGTTCATCTGATCTGCCAGACCGACAAATTCTAAGATTTGCTCCGCCCTTTGAATCGCTTCCTTGGCGGATTTATTTTTTCCCCCGGCACCATACATGGCGCCCACCGCTGCATTTTCCTTTACCGTCATTCCGGGAAACGGTTTAACAACCTGAAAAGTTCGGCTGATTCCCATACGGCCGATCTGATATGGCTTTTTCCCTGATATTCGCTTGCCTTTGAAAAAAACATCTCCGTCTGAAGGCGCATAAACCCCGGCAATCACATTCACCAGGGTGGTCTTTCCGGCGCCGTTGGGGCCAATAAGCCCCAGGATTTCGCCTTGTTGAAGATAGAAATCAACATAGCCCACCGCAATAAGCCCTGCAAAGCGTTTTGTAATATTTTTGCCTTCCAGAATGACCATAAATGCAAACCCTTTTTATATACGATGTTTACGAATATTTTCCAAAAAATATGAAATTCCGAATTTGCGCTGAGTGATTAGATCAATCAAACCCTTGGGTGTAAAAACAATGGCCAAAATGACCACCGTTCCAAAAAACAGGGTATGCGCCACAAGGAAATAATTCGAAAGTGTCTCTGATATTATTTCTATACTGAAAGCACCGATCAAAGGTCCAAACAACTTTCCCATTCCGCCGAATACGGCCATCACGATCATTTTTACGGTGGTTTCAACGCTGAATGCCGGACCGGGTTTGAGAAACGCTTGTTGATAGGCATAAATACTGCCGGCAAGCCCTGTGAAGAGACCGCTTAGGGCAAAAGCGATGGTTTTGGACAACGTTGTATTGATTCCCACTGAATTTGCCGCATCTTCGTCTTCCCGGATGGCAATCAGTGCATAACCCAATTTGGCATTCAGGATGAGATGGGTTGCAAGCAGGGTTAGAACAAGGGTACCCAGCATCATATAGAAAAATAAATAATATTGGCCCTGGATGGATAAGTCGAGCATGGGCAGATAGATGCCGGAATTGCCTTCCGTGATTTCAAGATTTTGCACCAGGGCCTTCATGGCCTCGGCCACGCCTAACGTTGCAATGGCAAAATAGTGGCCCCGCAGACGTAAAACAGGAAGTCCGATGAGAACGGCGAACAATGCCGAACCGCAGCCGGCCGCCAGATAGGCGACCGCAAAATGCGTTCCGGCCTTTTCCATCAAAACCGCTGTAATATAACCCCCTATTCCAAAAAAAACGACATTGCCGAACGAGGCGTATCCCGTGTAACCGCCGATGATGTTCCAGGCGCTGGCCATAATGGCAAACATCAGGATATCGGTTCCGAATCGGATGATAAAATTATTGCTGACCAGAGGAAACAGAACGACGATCAGTAAAATGAAGCCGCAGATTGAAAATTTTTGTAATGTTTTCGTCTTCATATTCAGTCTGCCCCTCCGAGAATCCCTTTCGGCCGGGTAATCAAGACCAGTACCAGAATCGTAAAACTGATCAGATTTCCATAAGTCGATCCAAACCAGTCGGTGCCGAAGGCTTCGGCAAGGCCTAAAGCCAGACCTCCGATGATCGGGCCGAGCATGCTGCCCAACCCGCCGATAATAACGACCACAAACGATTTGAGGGTGAGTTCTCCACCCATCATCGGACTGATCGGAAAAAGGATCGACCAAAGGGTTCCGGCAGCACCTGCGGCCCCGACGCCCAGCCCGAAGGTTACTGCGTAAGTCTTGGCGACATCCACCCCGACGAGACGTGCGCCATCAAGATCCTGAGACGTTGCCCGTATCGAACGGCCCAGATTGGTTCGGTTCAAAATGAGAAAAAACGCCAGACTGATGACAACGACCAGAAGGAAAGCCAGCAGGCGAATTGTTGGAATTGTAACCCAGTTTCCCAAGGAAAAGTTTGCGGCCCCGTAAGCAACCTTTACTTTGCGAACATCGGCAGTCCAAGAGACCAGGGCCGCATTATTGATGAAAATTTCAATGCCAAAAGCAAGAATCAGGGTTATAAATGCGCTGGCCCGAATGACATAATTTATTAAGAATCTTTGCACCCCGTATCCAAGGACAAAAAGAATCGCCATGGAAAAAACCAGGCTCACAAAAGGGTCCATTCCCAAAAACGAAAAGAGCCAGTAAGTGGTAAAAGCACCGAGCATGATAAAGGACCCATGGGCGATGTTGATGATGCCCATCACGCCCCATATCAGAGACATTCCCATGGCCATCAAGGCATAGAGACCACCCTTGAGAATACCGTTTACAAGTATTTGAAGCAGCATTGATAAAAATCCTTCAACAGGGTATTTCCAGCTGCAAGAAATCCGGCGGGATCTTCTCTGAACTGTTCATCCCGGCGTTAAAACGTGTCGGATATCTCCCTGTAAACCCTAACACGCACGTTTCGTTTGAAATGGGGAGGAATATGGATTCCTCCCCTCCATCAACTTGTTTAATCCGCCGGACAGGTCCCCGGACTTATTTTCTCATTTTCCAGTTTGGAAAAGGATAAACGGGTTTTTTAACACCATTGGGATAAACCTGGTATACTTCACCGCCTAAAATCTGCAATACGACGCTGGTCCCCTTGATCTGACCGTTATCGCTGAATTCCACGCGTCCATAAATCGTTTCTAAATTTGTTGCTGCAACGGCGGCTCTCACTTTTTCTCTATCCAGTGATCCTGCCTGTTCGATGGCGTTCTTGTAGACGGCAACATCGGCAATACCGGAAGCATTGTGATAATCCGGATCATAATTAAATTTTGCTTTAAACAGCTTGATAAACTCTTGCGTGTCTGCAAAGAGGTATCCTTTAAAGTTCATTTGGGTGGACCAACTGGCAACGCCATATATAAAGTCCGCATCTTTGCCGAGAGATTTTCGAAAATCGGCTTCCGAGGGGCCGACTGTCATGGCGATGAGTTTCGGAGTGACGTCGAGTTCTTTGGCTTGCTGAGTAAAATTAAGCGATTCTTCGGTGTGGCCGGCCACCAAGGCAACGTCTGCTTTCAGCGACTTTATTTTGGTAAGGATGGAGTTAAAATCCGTGGCACGTTCGGCATATTTTTCAAATAAAATTATATCAAATCCCATCTCTTTGGCCAATTTGTCGGTCCCCTCGGCAACGCTCACATCAAATTTGTCATCTGAATATAAAATTGCGATTGTTTTGGGCGCCGGGCTAAATGTTTTCAGCATCTCCAGGGTGGATTTAAAGTACTGGCCGGCCGGCGGAAGGGTCCCGAAAATATATTTGTTTCCCCGGTTGAATATATTACCGGAAGCGCCGCCGCCTTCAATCATGGGGACTTTGTAGCGCTGGGCAACAAGTCCGTCCGGGATGGTAATACCGCTGGAATAGGGGCCTAGGAGGAAATCAACCTTATCTTCGGCGATGAGCTTCTCAACAAGTTTGGAGCTTTCGGTTGGATCGCTTTTATCGTCATAGTAAACAATTTGCAACTGGTAGGTATCGTTACCGGCCTTGACCCCGCCGTTCTTGTTGATCTGCTCGACCGCCATGTCATAGGAGTCTCGATAAAGCTTTCCGGTCCGACTTTCTGCGCCTGTAAAGGATATGGCGCATCCCAGCTTTATCACTTTTTCGCCGGCTGCCTGGGCAAAATGTCCGAGACTCAGAACCAGGGCGACCGTCAAAACACCATAGAAGAAATTTTTCAGTAATCTGTTCACAATAGCACCCCCTTCTAATATGAAGTTAGAATATAAGTTTAAGAACATATACCATTCCATGAATTACTATTCATGGTATGGCCTGTCAACAGGCAAATTCCGCTTAAAGGTAAATAAAGATGGGACATCGCTTTTTGACTGATTGTTCTCTCAGACACCCTGATAACTGCAGCGGCCCTCCCCGTCAGCGGCATCATCGATTTTTAAGACTTCTTGAGCAGCTTAGTTTCAGCTCGACCTAACCGGTTAGTTCTGGTAATTTATAGTCCATATAAATCTAAAATATATTCATTTGTGCGAAAAATATCCAAAATAGCTATATCAAGGTTGACATAACTCAAAAGTTATTGTTGTATGCCATTTCAAAAAAAATTTTCTCCCGTCAGCTTTTTACGTGACCGGTTATTCATAAGAAACCGCCTTTGATTCATCTTTATTTATCTACAAATAGTCAGTGAGCGTTCTAAAAACTATTAACGACAAACAGAGGGAGGAGAGCGGCATGAAATGGGGAAAAAATTTTTGGTATCCGGTATTGGCAGTAATGTTGATGGTAACCGTTTACGCCACGGCAGTGAGGGCCGATCAGACCGACAAACTGATAAAAATCCTCATTGATAAAGGCATTATTACGAGCGAGGAAGCAAAATCTCTGGAAAAGGAGGTCAAGGGGGAGGCATCAGAAAAGGAGGCCAAGAAAGAGGCACCCGCCGCTGAGGACTGGACCAAGAAGATCGAGGTCGGCTATAAAAAAGGCGCCTATATCAAAACCCCCGATGACCGCTACTCTCTGAAGCTAAACGTTCGAACCCAGGGCCTGTTCAGGTATGAGAACCAGGAAGATGCAAAGGACACGGCAAGCTTTAGTGTCAAACGCGCCCGGCTTCTGGCAGGGGGCAACATGTTTTACCCCTGGATGCAATATTTCACCCAGGTTACTCTGGAAGGCAGCAGCGCGGCATTGCGGGATGCCTACATCGAGGCCGCTTATTATGACTGGGCCAAACCGAGAATCGGGCAGTATAAAGTGCCCTTTGACCGGGAATTCCTCACTTCGGCGTTTAATCTCGAACTTATCGATCGGTCCATCGCCAGCAGTGCGTTTTCCCTGCAGCGGGACATCGGCGTCCAGGTTTCAGGGAATATCCTGCAAAATCAGTTAGCCTACGCTGTGGGAATGTTCAACGGCAGTGGGGCGAATCAGGTTAATCAGGATCAGAATTTCATGTATGTAGGGCGCATCGTCTATACCCCTTTTGGTTCTTTTCCCTATTCGGAGGGGGCGCTGGACACGCCGGCCACCCCGAAGCTGGCCGTCGGTGCGGCCGGCGCGTATCTGCCCGGCCTGGAACCGGGCGAGAGGAAAACACTGGCGGGCCCTTTGGGCAATACCAATATAGTCCCCGTGAATAGCGATGTATATGAACTGACGGCGGATCTGACTTTCAAGTATCTAAATTTCTTTTTCGAAGGCGGCTACTATTTCCGCAATATCGATCCGGAAAAGTCTACTCCTTATGGCAGTGAAAACGCCCAGGGGTTCTTCCTTCAAGGGGGGTATTTTTTGGTTCCGAAAAAATTTGAACTGGCCGGCCGTTATTCCTGGGTGAACCCGAATAATCCCGACCAGACCAACGACAACGAGCAGCAGGAGTATACGGGCGGGTTAAGCTACTATATTGACGGGCACAATTTAAAGCTCCAGGCCAACTATTCATATTTCGACAACGAAACCACGACCGGTAATCAAGACGACCAGGTGGTGCAGGGCATGATGACTTTGGCCTTCTAAAAAGTAACAAAACTTTTTAGCGAAGGTAAAAAGGAGATAATTATGAAAATCTATCGAAACTTAGTGGTCTTGGTTGCGCTTCTTGCCCTTTCAATGCCTTTGTCCGTATCAGCCGATTCATTAACGCTTTACGCTGCAGGAAGTTTGAAGGCAGCCCTCGGCGATGTGGCGGCTTCCTATGAAAAAATCTATAAGACGAAAGTGACCACAAAATTCGGCCCGAGCGGCCTTTTGAGAAAGTCCATTGAAGGCGGTGAAAATCCCGATGTTTTTGCTTCTGCGAATATGGCTCACCCCGAAAAACTCGCATCCGGCGGATGGGGAAGCCCGGTAGTGTTGTTTGCCCGCAATCAGCTTTGTGCATTGGCTCAGCCTGATGTTGAGGTAACAGCCGACAATCTTTTAAATTCCCTTATGGATAAGAACGTCCGGCTGGGAACTTCTACACCAAAAGCAGATCCAAGCGGCGACTATGCCTGGGAACTCTTTCGAAAGGCAGATACGATAAAGAAGGGGAGCTTTGCGACGCTTTCCGGTAAGGCGCTTCAGCTCACTGGTGGACCGGACAGTGAGAAAGCTCCCGCAGGACGCAACCAATACGGATGGGTAATGGGCGAGAAGAAGGCAGACGTCTTCCTTACCTACTGCACCAATGCCGTATTGGCTCGAAAAGAAGTGCCAATCCTTAAGATCGTCAGGATACCTGAAGCGCTTTCGGTAGGGGCCGACTACGGCCTTTTAGTAAGGGATAAAGCGCCGAAGGAGGCCTGGCGGCTGGCGATGTATATTTTGTCACCCGAGGGCCAAAAGATACTCAAAGAATATGGTTTTGAAGCTACCGCAATTCCAAAATAATGATGGATCACCCAGTGCAGCTCACCTATTTAGACAATGCAGCGACGACGTTCCCGAAGCCTCGGGAAGTGTTGCGGCAAATGACGGAAATCTATTCCCGGCTGGGGGTGTCTCCAGGCCGGGGAGGCTACGATTTGGCGGTGGAGGCATCCGAATTCGTCGAACAAACCAGGCGCAAAGTGGCGAATTTCTTCGGTGCATCCGACCCGCAGCGCGTCATCTTCACCGCCAATGCCACCGACGCACTGAACCTGGTGATTCAGGGCGTTTTGCAGCCCGGCGACCATGCGATCGCAACCCGGCTGGAACACAACTCCGTATTGCGCCCGCTGGATCATCTGCGGCAGCGTGGATTGCTCGAATACGATCTCGTGCCATTCAACGCCGGTGGATTCATCGATCCGGACGATGTAATCGCCAGGGTGCGATCCGACACCCGGCTGGTCATCATCACCCACGCGTCCAATGTTCTCGGCACCGTTCAGCCGGTCGCGGAAACCGCGCGGTTGTGCGCGCAACGCGGCGTCCCCGTGGTTATTGACGCCGCTCAGAGCGCCGGCAAGATCCCGATCGACATGCAGCGCTGGGGCATCGCGGCCGTGGCCTTTACGGGCCATAAATCGCTCTGCGGCCCCTCCGGAATCGGGGGGTTAGTTGCGGCGGACGGATTCGACATCCGGACGACCCGGTTCGGCGGCACCGGAATCGAGTCGCGCAGCTTGACCCACACGCAAAGCTATCCCCACCGGCTGGAAGCGGGTACCATCAACCTGCTGGGGATTGCCGGTTTGTCAGCCGGGCTGGATTTCATCCTGGCTGAGGACCTGGACGCAGTCCACCAAAGGGGGATGGCGCTGTTGACGCGGCTTCGCAACGGTCTGGCGCAACTGCCGGATATGGATCTGTACTGCGCCGAGAATCTCGATCATCACATGGCGGTCCTGACCGTCAATGTCAAAGGCATGGATCCTGAAGACGTGGGCGCCATTCTGGACGGGGACTTTAATATCGCCGTCCGCACCGGCCTTCACTGCGCGCCCCTGGTTCACGAAGACTTGAATACCAGCCCCCGCGGGGGCGTCCGCTTCAGCCTCGGCCGCTTCAACACGGATGAGGACATCGACTGGGCCCTGGCAGCCATGGGTAAAATCGCCCACCGCCATAGAGGAGCATAAACTGAATGGACGGCTGCAGATTTTTTATGGATCTGATGTTTTCGCTGGATGCGGCCTTTCTTGCCGGGCAGAGCTTCGGCGCCCGGCATCCGGATAGTTGGGGGGAGCGGTTTTTTCAGGAACTCTCCTTGAACCACCCGGAATGGGTGGGCCAAAAGCTCCCGATCTACATGAAGGCCTCCGAGATTATTCACTATTTTGCATTTTTTGAGCGAGCCGATGAAATGGTTCCGGCATTCTATGAAAAACCGGAAGCGCTGCTGCAGATGGTGCTGATGCTATTGCGCCATGGCGGGAACAGTCTGTTGGCGGAGGATGCCAGGGAACAGGGCATGGCCGGCAATCATGGAAAAGCAGCTTGAAAGAGTAAAAAATCCTGGCCCGGAGACTCAGGCTTTGACTTCACCCCAGCTTCCGGCTCGCAGAGCCTGCAGCTCGGAGAGAGGGGTGGTGCTTGAAGTCACATAACCCATGGGATATTGGAATAGCGGCCTCCGGCTCGTAGAGCCTACGGATCGGGGAGAAAAGTGGAATATTGAAGTCGTGGAGTAATGGAAAAGGAGGAGCGAGCATGAAAAGTGTGAAATTGAAAATTAACGGGCTTCAGCATCAGTTTATCGTCGAGGACGACCGCGTCCTCCTGGATCTCCTGCGGAAAAATCTGAGGCTTACCGGCGCCAAGCAGTCCTGCGACCGCAAGGGTCAATGCGGCGCATGCACGGTCATCGTAAACGGGAAAGCATCCCGGTCGTGCCTCCTGAAGGTCGGGAGCCTCGATGGCGCGGAGATCATCACCGTAGAGGGGCTGGGAACCCCTCGGAACCCCCATCTGATCCAGGAAGCCTTTGTCTTGGCGGGAGCGATTCAATGCGGGTATTGCACCCCGGGGTTCATTATGGCAGCCAAAGCGCTGTTGGACGAAAACCCCGACCCCGGCCGGGACGAGATTAAACAGGCTTTACAGCGCAATCTCTGCCGCTGCACCGGCTACACCCGGATCATTGAGGCCGTCGAGCTGGCTGCGCGCTTCCTGCGCGGTGAGGCCCGCCCGGAAGATCTGAAGCCCGCCACTGCCGAAAGTCAAATCGGCGTATCCCATCCTCGGCCATGGTCTCTGCTCAAGGCCTGCGGGCAGGCCGATTTCACAGCCGACATCTCCGTCCCGGACGCCCTTGAGCTGGCGGTCGTCCGCAGCCCGCACCACCATGCTAGGATAAAGCATATTGACTTCTCGGAGGCTGAAAAGATGCCAGGAGTTGTCGGGATCATTACGGCCAGGGACATCCGCGGCACAAATTCCGTGGGAGTCGCCGTCAAAGACCAGCCGCTTTTGTGCGATGACCTGGCGCCCGTACTCGGCTCTCCGGTGGCGATCGTGGCCGCTGAAACCAGGAAGCAGGCCCTCGCGGCGGTTCAGGGTGTGCGGGTCGACTACGAGGTGTTGCCGCGCGTCGCCACCCCGGAGGCCGCGCTGGCCGAAGGCTCCCCGGAAATCCATCCCGGCACGCCCAACCTCTGCCACTCCCGACGCCAGGTCAGAGGCGATGCCGGGACAGCCCTGAAGGACTCGGCGGCCGTGGTTGCAGCGGAGTTTTATTCGCAGCTCATCCATCAGGCGCCGCTCGAGCCGGAGGCTGCGGTCGCGTACCTGGAAGGCCGGGGCGAGGATGCGCAGCTGGTGGTCATTGGCCGGTCCATCTGGATCCACTATCACGTGGAAGTGCTTCAGGACGCCCTCGGGTGGGGGAACATCCGCTATGAGGAGGCGTTTGCCGGGGGCCAATTCGGCATCAAAGTCGATATTACCTCCGAAGCCATTGCCGGAGCGGCGGCGCTGCACTTTCAAAGGCCGGTCCGCTACATCCCCAGCCTGACCGAATCGATGTGGA
Organism: uncultured delta proteobacterium; assembly: GCA_963769935.1. Taxonomy (GTDB): domain Bacteria; phylum Desulfobacterota; class Desulfobacteria; order Desulfobacterales; family JAFDCJ01; genus JAFDCJ01. Next base: position 41,343 of record CAVYNY010000038.1, read on the forward strand.
TGACGACCAAGCGGCACCCTTTCCGGATGAAAGTGCGGCTGGGCTCCGACGCGGACGGCCGATTGATGGGGTATGACATTGACCTCGTTGTGGAGAACGGCGCCTATATGTCGATCGGCCCGGAGGTGGTCAGCCGAGCGCTGGGAATGCTCAGCGGCGGCTACCACATCCCGAACGTGTCCGCCGACGCGAAACTGGTGTATACCAACAATGCCTGGGGTGGAGCCGCCCGCGGCGCCGGACCGCCGCAGGTGAACTTTGCCCTGGAGTCGGCGATGGATCTGCTGGCCGCTGAACTGAAAATGGATCCTTACGAATTTAGACGGATCAATGCCCTGCAGCCGGGACAGTCCATGTCCACCGGCCATGTGGCTGAGGAATGGGCATTCGGAAATTGCCTGGCCAAGATCGGACCGATTTATAAGCGCGCCCGCGAGGAAGCCGCAGCCTACAAGTCCGGACCGGTTCGGCGGGGCGTGGGTCTGGCAGGCTCCAGCTTCGGCGTAGGCGATCCCGGCGACACATCCCATGTCGCCGTTGAGCTCGAGCCGGAAGGTGTCCTCGCCGTCTACGCCTCGGTGGCGGATCCCGGTGAGGGCAATGACGCCATGCTGACGCAGCTCGCATCGCATGTCATGGGCATCCCCCCCGAAAAAGTCCGGCTGGTGACCCGCAACACGGAGCAAACCCCCAATTCGGGGATTTCCGCCGGATCGAGGCAGACCTACATGTCCGGCAAGGCAATGGTGAGCGCCATTGAACTTCTGAAAGACGCTATGCAGGAGTCCGGCGCCAAAACCCGGGAAGATCTTTTGGCGCGGGGGAAGCCGACTCGCTACCTGGCGATGCATGTCCTGCCGCACACGGGCATGGATATGGAAACCGGCCAGGGCGAAGTCTGGGAGTCCCGCTGCCACGGCGTGCAAATGGCGGAAGTCGAAGTCAACCTGGAAAGCGGGGCGGTTAAAATCTTGAAGATGACGGCCGTGGTCGACCCGGGAACAATCATCAATCCGCTGGCTGTGATCTGCCAGCTGGAAGGCGGCATGGACATGGGAGCGGGCATGGCCCTGCGGGAGGAATATGTTCACGGAGAGACCGTCGACTGGGTAACGTATCGGTTTCCCACGATGAAGACCGCTTTCGAAATGGAAACCATCCTGCTCGAGTCGCCCAGGAAGGGCGGACCCCTGGGGGCCACCGGGGTGGGTGAATTCACCCTCGTCCCGACCCATCCGGCCATCATCAATGCCATCGCAGACGCGGCTGGAGTCAGGATCTATGACCTGCCGGCAACCCCCGAGAAGATTCTGGCCGCGCTGAATGGCACCGCCGCTTGACCGATGGGATCTTAATTGTGCGCAAGCAGGACCATGTCACGGATCACGGCGGGACGCCAAGGGCGGACGCCGCCCTAAAGATCGTCCTGGATGGGGAAGGGTTTTTGAAAAACCCTTCCCTTTGGTCGGAGGATGTAGCAGCGGCTATGGCCGGGGAAGCAGGGATCCAGCTCCTGAGCGCGGCGCAGTGGAAAGTCCTGCGATTCATCCGGGCTTACTACACCGAGCAAGGCAAGGCACCGCTTAATTATCACATCAAAGCAGCAACGGGCATGCGCCTTCAGGAAATCGAAGCCCTGTTCCCGGGCGGGATTTCCAACGGTGCAAAACGGCTGGCGGGTTTGCCCAGATCCAGGGGATGCACCGCCGGCTCAGGGTGAAAACGTTGCCTAAATCTGTATAACTGTCTAGAAGAAGTTGGCGCCAGACCGTTGCATTTGCGAAGTCGATGCTGGATGCTCGATACTTGAAGTACTTGATACTGGATTTTCAGGCATGCACCGGCAGTGAAATCCACAAAAATCCAGCATCCAGAAACCAGTATCCAGGATCAATCCATAATACCCATGACTTTCTTCGGAACAGCCAGAGTTCGATGCAATACTTTATGCAATTATAGGGTTTAGCTGCAGGTTTTGGGGTTGGGCAGCCCGGCCAGCCGTCTGGCCCCCTTCCTGAGACCCTCCGGAAAAAGGCTCTCCAGTTCCAGCAGGCTCATCGCGATTCCCTTCCGAAGCTCGTTGTTCAGGGGCGCCCGGCCGTTGTAAGCATAAAACTCACGCAGGAAACGGACCACCTGTCGCTGCCGGTCGGTTATGCGCTCAATGCCGCCTTCGCGGGCCAGGGCCTCGAAGATTTCCTCCGACCAATCCTCAAAATGCTCAAAGAATCCCTCATCGTCAAAGGCGATATCGCGGCCGGCGATAACGCGCAGGCAACGCTTGGCATCTTTTTCCTCTTCCGGTGGTGAAATGCCCATGGTCGAATTATCGAGCGGCTGCCAGCGCGGCCTTGATTTTTTCAGGGGTGGCCGGCAACTCGCAGATCCACACCCCGGTGGCATTTTTGATGGCATTGATCACGGCCGGCGCAGTAGGCACCATGCACATCTCACCGACGCCGGTGGCACCCAGCGGCCCCTTCGGACGCGGCGTTTCCCTGAAGATGACTTCCATATCGAAGGCATCCTGGATTTTCGGGAAACTAAAGGTCCTCCAGTCCCGGGTCTTGCCGGCCACGTATTCCTCCCGCAGCGCGAAGCCTACCCCCATGTCCATGCCGCCTTCCAACTGGCCGGTCAGGTTCTGGGGATTGATGACGGGTCCGGCATCGACCGCCGTGGTCATCTTGAGAACCCTGACGTTGCCGGTTTCGGTATTCACTTCAAGCTCGACCATCTGCACGGCATGCACCTGGGACTCGAAAGACGGTCCCTGACCGGTAACGGGGTCCAGGGAACCTTCGTCTTCGTTTCGTTTGCGTCCGACATAGCGTTTGGGCTTTCCCGCCGCATCGAGCGCGGCCGAAGTTTTAGCCCCGGTTTCCAGCATGGCCGCTTGCAACTGCTCCAGCGCGTTGAGCAGGGCGCCTCCGATCATATAGGTGACCCGGCTGCCGGCGGCCGGACCGCTGGCGGCGGTGTTGATGGTGTCGCGGGTATGCAGCCGCACCCGGTCCAGGGGAATTTTCATGAACTCGGCCGTGAGCTGGCTCAGCATGGCATCGTTGCCCTCGCCGGGGTCGGCCGCCGCAGTGTAGACGCTGATGCCGCCGTCGGGGTCGAGTTCCGCGGCGGCCACGGAGGCATCGCCGGGCATGGCGATGCCGAAGGCCCCGGTGCCCAGGCCAACGCCGCGCTTCAGCATGCCCGAATGGCCGGCGGCAGCCTCCTTGACAGCCCTCTGGTAGTGGGGCCGCAGAGCTTCCATCAACTCCGGAAAAGGCCATTCCTGCACCACCCGTCCGGTGGATTTGCTCTGGCCCGGCTTCAAGGAATTGCGCAGCCGGAAATCGAACGGATTCATGGCGAGCTGGTCGGCCAGCATGTCCATGGCGCATTCCAGGGCGAAGTTGGCCTGCGGCGGCCCCGCGCCGCGGGCCGCGCTGCCCCAGGGATTGTTGGTGTAGACCAGCCGGCCCCGCGCCGCGATGTTGGGGATGTTGTAGGAGCCCGAGAGCATGAGCAGGGCGCGAAGGACCACCACGTGGCCGATGGAGTAGTAGGCGCCGTTGTCCACGACAATGTCGTTGCAGAAGGCCGTCAGGTTGCCCTGGCGGTCCGCCGCCAGCTTGACGCCGCATGTCAAAGGCATGGCGCTTGGAGGTCATCAGCATGCTTTCGGCCAGGCTGGGGATATACCGAACCGGCCGTTTAAAGTGGATGGCGGCGGCACCGGCGATGCCCTCGGAGATCACATCGATCTTGATTCCGAACTGGCTGCCGGAGATAGGCCTCGATGTAACGCATATTCTCCCAGCCCAGGGCGGTTTGAAGCATGCCCAGATGAAAGTGAATATTGATGCTGCGGCCGATGATCACCAGCTGGTCGTCCCCGCCCGTGTCGTCCTTTTCCCAGTAAGCAATCGTGGCTTCGGGCTCGAGCGGGGCCTGGTGATTGATCTGGGTCTTGAAGCGGGCCTCGACCACCGCGGCCGAGCCTTGCAGGGCAGCCTCCGCATCCCCTTTGATCTGCGGCTGGTCATAACACAGATTGGCAAGCTCCGGATGAAGCTGAACCGCCGCGGGGGCCAGCGCCGCTTCCGGATCGCTCAAGGCCGGCAGCGGTTCGAGTTGAACGTTTACCTTTTCCAGCGCGGCCGCGGCATTCTCACGGGTGTCCGCCGCTACCGCCAGGATGGGGTCTCCGATATAGCGGACCTCGTCCTTGCACAGCACGGGACGGTCCGCCACGATGTATTTCAGGATATTGGTGCCCTTGATGTCCGCGGCGGTCAGACACTCCGGCGACGCCCGGCATCTTTTCGGCCTGCGAAGCGTCGATTGAGACAATCCGCGCATGGGGGACCTCGCTGCGCAGTACGGCCAGCTCGAGCGCCCCCTTGAGATGGAAGTCCGCCGTAAATTTTGCCGTGCCGCAAGCCTTGGCCATGGCGGACGGGCGCGGATGGGAGATGCCCATGACGCCGTCCGCCGGCTTGGGCCTTACGGTCTCAGGCGTGGTTTCGCCGCGTAGAAATCGGCCGGCCAGCTGCACGGCTTCGATGATTTTCTTGTAACCGGTGCAGCGGCACAGGTTCCGGCGCAGGGCCTGTTTGATCTCCTCGACCGTGGGCTTGGGATTTGCATCCAGCAGGGCCTTGGCGGCCATGATCATCCCGGGGGTGCAGAATCCGCACTGGATCGCACCGGCCAGCACGAAGGCCTCCTGGATAAGATGGGGATTGTCCGGCGTCCCCAAGCCCTCAACCGTGATAATGTCGGCACCATCCAGTTCGGCCGCCCGGAACAGACAGGAACGCTGCGCCCTGCCGTTTACCACCACCGTGCAGGCGCCGCATTGGCCCTTGCGGTCACAGGATTGCTTGGCACCGGTCAGCCGCAGGTCCTCCCGCAGCAGATCCAGGAGTACGGTTTTACGATCGGCGATCAAATCACGCCATACGCCGTTGACTCGCAGTCGAATCTTACGCATCTCTTCTCCTCTTCTACCGGCCTTCGCATGCCAACGAACCGGCCGGCGTTTTCACTTTTGGGTCGCGAAACGCCCGGAATGCCCGCCGTCGATTTGCCACCGTTTATTCGGATTCCATGAACGGGTAGCGATAGTCGGTTGCAGGGGCGAAGGTCTCCTTGATTGTGCGCGGGCTGACCCAGCGCAGCAGATTGAGCAGCGTGCCGGCCTTGTCGTTGGTTCCCGAAGCCCGGCTGCCGCCGAAAGGCTGCTGGCCGATCATGGCGCCGGTGGGCTTGTCGTTGATGTAGAAGTTTCCGGCGGCGTTTACCAATACCCGTTTGGCGGTTACGACGGCCTGCCGCTGCACGGCAAATATGGAGCCGGTCAAGGCGTAGGGCGACGTGCGGTCGCACAGGCGCAGGGTTTCCTCATAGCGGTCGTCCTCGTAAATAAACAGTGTGAGCACCGGCCCGAAGATTTCCTCCACCATGGTTTTGAAGTCCGGTTTCTTGGCCAGGATAAGCGTGGGTTGGATGAAGTAGCCCGTGCGGTCGTCGCAGGAGCCGCCGGCAATGATCTCGGCGTCGGGGGATTTCTGCGCAAACTCGATGTAGCCGGCGATCTTGTCGAAGGCGGCCTTGTCGATAACGGCATTGACGAAATTGCTGAAATCTTCCGGTGGGCCCACCCGGATGCTGCCGACCATCTCCAATAGAATATCTTTCAGCGATTGCCAGAGGGATTGCGGGATGTAGGCGCGGGAGGCCGCCGAACACTTCTGGCCCTGGTATTCGAAGGCGCCGCGCACCAGCGCCACGGCCAGGGCCTGCGGATCGGCGGAAGCGTGGGCGAATATGAAATCCTTGCCGCCGGTCTCGCCCACCAGGCGGGGGTAGCTGCGGTATTGCCCGATATTGGCTCCGACGGTTTGCCAGATCTCCCGGAACACGGCCGTCGAACCCGTGAAATGCACGCCGGCCAGTTCGGGATGCTTCAGCAGCGCCGGTCCGAGCTGGCTGCCGGGACCCGGTAAAAAATTGATGACGCCGTCCGGCAGCCCGGCTTCATGAAAGATCTGCATCAGGTGATAGGCAGCATAGACCGCCGTGGATGCCGGCTTCCAGATCACGGTATTGCCGAGCAGGGCCGGCGCGGCCGCCAGGTTGACCCCCAGTGCGGTAAAATTGAAGGGCGAAATCGCGAATACGAACCCCTCCAGCGGCCGGTATTCCATCTGGTTCCAGACGCCGGGGGCGGAGAGGGGCTGCAGGCCGAACAGGCGAGCCGCGTTCCAGCAGTAAAATCGCAGAAAATCGGCGCTTTCGCAGGCAGCCTCGATCTCGGCTTGAAAGATGTTCTTGCCCTGGCCCAGCATGGTGGCGGCGTTCATCTGCATGCGGTGGGAGCCTGCGATAAGATCGGCCGCTTTCATAAAGACGGCCAGTCGATCCGCCCAGGCCATCGAGGACCATTCCACGGCGGCCTCACGCGCCGCATCGACGGCCATGGCGATTTCCTGCGGGCCCGCCAGGTGATAGACAGCCAGCCGGTGGCGGTGATCGTGGGGCACGATGCAGGCGGCGGTCCGCTCGGTTCGCACTTCGCGGCCGCCGATGATCAGCGGGATTTCGATTTCTTTGCCCCTGAGCTCGCCCAGGACCGCGGTTATCCGGCGCCGCTCGGGGCTGCCCGGCCCATAGGACAAGACCGGTTCATTTTGCGGCGGTTCGATGGTGACAGTGGCATTTATCATGGCAGCTTGCTTGCTCCTTTCTATACCTAACGACATAAACTCTGGTGCATACGCACACAGTGTTCTGCCTATTTGATCCTGTTCATAAATTAAAGATCAGTATTCAAAAGGCAAGTAAAAAAATTTTATAACGCAGTGGCTATCATGTTAAAAATGGCCTAGCCAATGGCCCAAAATCCTAACCGGCAGTAAGGGCACTATCCATATCGGCTTGATGCCCGAAGCGATTATCATAGAGCTTTGCATATGTCAATTGTGATATAACCAGATAGCATTTTTGCAGGAAAAGGTGGGCGGGTGGAGAGGGATTTCTGCCGGGATAAACGCCTTCGGATCAGCTGTCGAGGTAGGCCGCCATCAGATTGTCGTAAACGTCGTTGGATTCGGCCTCGACGATCTGCGAGATGCGCTTGAACTGTTTCAGGAGGGTTTCGCCCAGGGGCGTCAGGCGGGAGCCCTGGGGCTGCCGGATCAGCAGTGCTTTGCCCAGTCGCTTCTCGGTGGCGCTGATCCGCGCCCAGATCGCCCGATAGCTCATCTTAAGCTCTTTGGCGGCGGCCTGCAGCGAACCAAGGCGCTGCACCGCCTCAAGAATGCGGTACCTGCCTAATCCGAATACCACCTTTCCCCGGGCGTCTTCCACCCAGATTTTCGACCGGATGCGAAACGGTGATTCTTTGGTTACCATGGGAAGCCTCCTTTTTGGGCTCAGCAACCACCTGCGGATGATTTGATCTCGTTGCCGATGAATGATTTTGAATTCCACCGCAAAGAGCGCAAAGGGTACTTTTCTTTTCGTTTGCCTTTGAGAGGAAGGCATATAATAAATATTTTATCTCTACGTCCTTCGCGCCTCTGCGGTGAAAAAATATTACTGCGAATACGTCACCGTAATTAAGAATTGGTGCACTTAGCACTTATGAGGTGTATCTCCGCCCGGACCATGGCGGTTGTTTTCTTCAGGGGTTCGGCAGATTCATCTTCGCCAAATTTTTACCAGATTGCAGGCCCGCTGTCCAGTAAAGATATCCGCCCAGCCGCCGGCCAAAACAACACAGCCGGTCTGGTTAGAAATGGCGAATGTCGAATGTCGAAGGAAGGTATTCTGTCTTTTTTGTAAAAAAATATTGCGAGTGAGAAACCATCCTTCGAAATTCGAATCGCAAGGCACATCTTTAGTGTAATTCGCTGCAACGTCCAGGTGAAGTTTCAAAGCAGGCAGGGGTATCGGAAAAGGTAATTTCCCCCTGAAAAAGAAAGCGGATTAGACCGCGCATAGGGCTGGGCTGCAGCCTCGCAGGCTTGCCGGCGATCGACCGGTGAGGGCTTCAATCCGTGCGGCTAATTTGCGGGCGGTGGCGAGCCTGCGGCGGGCGCCGTCGCGGGCCTGCGAATCGACGGGAAATGCGTTCAGGCGCCGGTCAAAGCGTTCGGCGAGCCCCACGAAGCGATCTTCCGCCACCAGTTTGTCGGCCAGGAACACCACCTCGGCCTCCCGGACCGGCTGCTCCTCGCTCCAGGGAATTTCCATGTGGGTGGCGACGATTTCGGCCATACGGGGCATGTGCAGCTCCCGCAACAGTTTTGCTCCTCCACGGGCGTGGTCGAGTTCGCCGCGGGCCATGTCATGCACGAGGGCGGCCGCACAGATCAGATGGAGATCCAGCGCAAGGCCCGCCTGATTGAGGGCCTTTCCAAGGCGCAAGGCCAGGTCGGCGACGGCACGGCCGTGCGCTGCCACATCCGGCGGAACCTGCAGCCGGTCGTTCAGCAGCGCTTCACACTCCGCCGGGGAAAAGACTTCCCGGCGCTTCAGCCGTTCGACCATGTGGAGATAATCCGCGGGCCGATCCATGTCATGGTGGATGAACTCATCGACCACCGGTACATCGACGGCGTGCTGCTCCAAGCGGGCCAACAGAGCCCCCAGACCGCCGCTCCCGCGCCATTGCAGGAGGCCGCGGCTATGATATCCGCCGATAAGCGGCGGGTGGCCGCGCCGCCCGCCGAAGGTCGGGTGGCAAATGCCAGCGGTTCCGGCCGGAAATGCCTGCAGGAGGTCGCCGATGGTGGCCGCCCGCACGAAGGGAATGTCCACGGGCAGCACAAAAAAGGACGCGGTATTCTCAGCCAGACTCGCCACGCCGGCCGCCACCGAGGAGAACATACCCTCGGCATAGCGGGCATTTACGACGCTGCGCGCACCCCAGCGCTCGACGTGGGACATCAACTCGTCTGCGCGGTGGCCGACCACGACATGAATGCGGTTGATCCCGCCGGACTGAAACAGACGGATAACCCGCTCCAGAACCGTCATTCCGCCCAATTTCATCAGGGGCTTGAAATCGCCCATGCGCTTTGAAAATCCGGCCGCCAATACGAGAGCGGTGGCAGATTCCGGGTTCATGCGCGCCGACCTTTCGCGCGGACCTGGACCAGTTCGGCCACGATGCTCAAGGCAATCTCCTCGGGGGTTTCCGCGTTGATGTCCAGACCGATGGGGGAGTGCACGCGTTTCAAATCAGCCGCGGTAAATCCTTGTCTCAACAGCGCGTTGAAGATATGGTCCCGCTTGCCCCGGCTGCCGATCATGCCGATGTAGGCGGCCTCTGTGCGCAGCGCCTGCATCAACACCGTCTGGTCGTGCAGATGGCCGCGGGTCAAAATGACGACAAAGGCGCCGCTGTCGAACGCCATCCCCGGCAGGGTCTCGTCGAAATTCGCAACCACACGGATTTCCTCAGCCTGCGGGAAACGTTCGGCATTGGCGAATTCGGCCCGATCATCCACGACCCGCACCCGGAATCCGACGAAAGCAGCGAGTCGCGCCGTGGGCTGCGCGACGTGCCCGGCTCCGAAAAGAACCACGGTATCCGCCGGAAGAACCGGGTCGAAGAGAATCAATGTCTCCCCGAGAGCCACCGTGCGCAGACAACCGGCTGCGCTATGCTCGCGAACGAGCTTCGCGAGGGTCGCGGCGTCGAGCGTCGAATCACCGCAAACCACGCGCTGGTTTTTGAGCAGGCAATGGCCGATGTCTGCCACCTTTTCACCGGCGAACCGCAGCACGGTCAAGAAGCTGCAGGATTCCGGCGTGTCCTGAACATCCCGCCAGCCTTTGAGCACGACGGCCGCCGGACTCCCGGGATCGACGAACTCCAGCAGCACCTCCAGACGTCCACCGCAGATCATGTCCATCGCCGCCAGATCGGACGGCTTCATATCGAAGGGCATCAGCAGCGGACGCCGCGTTGAAAGCACCTTGTCGGCTTTTTGGATCACCCGCGCCTCGAGCATTCCGCCGCCGATGGTGCCTATGGTTTGGCCGGTTCCGGTTATGATCATGCGGGTGCCCGCCAGGCGGGGGGTGGACCCGCGGCGGCTGACAATCGTCGCCAGGGCGAATTCCAGATGATCGTCCACCAGCCGCCCGGCCGCTTCTGCAATCAGGTTCATGATATTTGCTCCACTATTGAAATCCTGGTCCTCTCGGACAGGATCCTTTACTTATCCTGTCTGCGGTCGATGAAGGTTCTTTTGGCCGCTCCGGTAGTAAACCACTTCTCAGAACTGAGCCGGATGGGGCCGATGTCCAGGAGCCCCTGGTCGATGGCCGACCGCACCGCAGGCACGCCGGCCAGCCTCTGTCGAACGCGACGCGCAATTTTCGGCAGCCGATCCGCATTGCAGTGCAGCAGCACGTCCAACCGGCTGCGGCCGTCGGCCGCTGTGATCTCCGCCTGAAAATCGAGAATTTCGGGAATGGCGAACAGCGCTTCATCCAGCATGGACATGTGCAGCCGCGCCTGCGAGGCCAAGACCACTTCATTGGTTTTTCTGCCCTGAATCTTGCCCAAACGCCGCAGGGTGCTTCCACAGGGGCACATCTCCGGAAGAAACCGTGCGATGTCACCCGTCCGGTAGCGGATCAACGGCATTGCCCGGCGGTTCAGGGTTGTGAAGACCACCTCGCCGGCCAGGCCTTCCGGCAATTGTCTGCCGCTCAGCGGGTCGACGATCTCCACGAACAGGTCGGCTTCCCTGAGATGGTATCCTTCATGGGCGTCGCATTCGACCCCGCCGCCGAAGCCCATCTCCGTCATTCCATAGTGCTGGTAGACATGGCAGCCCCACGATTGTTGGATATCTTCGACGACGCACGCAGGCACATAATCGGTGCTCAACAGCACGCTGCGAATGTCCCCTGCGGGAATGCGGGCGCTTTGCGGGTGCCGGACCAGGCCGAGAACCTGTATCGGAATCCCCACCAGGCTATCCGGCCGCCGGGCAAGGATTTCAGCGATGGTATCCGCCGGATCCTGCACCGGCCCGTGAACAATCCCTTCGGCTCCCAGGCGGTCGAGCCCTTTGACGAGCAGATCCCCCACACTGCCCGGCAGTTCCCCGGGCATCAGGATGAGCACCCGCTGCCCGGCCTGCACCAGGGTGGACATGCCGTGCCGAAAAAAATCGACGGTCAGGTCCAGGTCCGTTTCGGTAAAAAACATCCGCTTCGGCAATCCGGTGGTGCCGGAGGTCCGGATGGTGACCACCCGGGCCACTTCCCTATGGGAGACACAGAGAAACTCCAGCGGATCCCGGCACAGATCTTCCGGTGTTGTAAACGGCAGCGATGCAAACGAATCAAAATTCACCTCGGCCAGGTCGCCACGCCCGCCAAGCCGCCGGCGATAAAACGGGCTTTGGCCGGCCGCATATGCCAGGCTCTGCTGGATGCGCCGCAATTGATACCGCCGCAAGCCCTGCCGGGTGAGACCGGCGCCCGCCCCAAGGCCGGTTTGCTTTCCGATCCAGGCGTCCAAAGGTGTCCTAAGCATAAGCTTCATTTCCGGTACAAGCCTGTCCCATCAGCGGAGGTGAGGTTGTAGGCGCAAAACGGGACCAATCCGTAACGCGAATCCCAGACGTGGATGCAGCAATCGCGCAGCCGTTCCAGGTCCAGGGTCCAGGCATCCTGAAAGGCCATGGCCGATACCGTCAGGGTATGGGTGCGCGCCCGGTCCAAAAAATCCTCCAACCGCATGGGTCCGTCATCCGGAGCACCTAAACCGCAGGCCGGATCACCGGCCGCCGTCCCGGGGCCGGCGGCTGTACCGTCCCTGGGACCGGCCCACTGCCGGGAGACTCGCGCCATGGTGCGCAATGCACTTTCCCGGGCCGGTATCGGTTTGCAGCAGTCCGATGGCTGCGCGTGCTGCAGGCGCCGGACGCCGCCGCCCGGCAGCGTAAGATAGTCGGCGTGAAACGAGCACCAGGCATTTTCGCAGCCGGGCGGCCGGAAATCCGCCGCCTTGAACATACCCTCGGACTGGTGTTCGATGGCCGCCATGAGCTCCGGCAGGGTGATCCGGGAGGCGTCGATCGGCGGCTGCGGGCAGCGCCCAAAATAGCTGACGGGCTGGAAGTGGATGCCGCGCACAATCGGCGACCGGCCGGCGGCGAACCGCAGCAGGGCCCCGATTTGCCCGGTATTCACCCCCGGTACCAATGTGGGCACCAATACCACCCCGATACCGTGTCGGCCGCAGGCTTCGATCGCCCGCCGCTTGACATCCAGCAGCGCCGCGCCGCGCAGCCTCAGGTAAACGTCGTCGTCGGTGCCGTCGAACTGCAAAAATACGCTGGCCAGACCCGCGTCCTTGAGCGCTTTCAGATAGCCGCCGTCGCGACCCAGCCGGATGCCGTTGGTGTTCAGCTGGATAAAGACAAACCCTGCTTCCCGGCCGGCGGCCACGATTTCGGGCAGGTCGTCGCGCTGGGTCGGCTCGCCCCCGGAAAGCTGAATGTTGCTTCCGGCAGCCATCTGCTGAACGGTCCGAAACCAGGTCCGAATCTCCTCCGGCACGGGGTCGCCGTCCTGCCCGGGACCCGATGCGGCAAAGCACACCGGACAGCTGAGGTTGCAGCGGCGCGTCACCTCAAACAGAACCGTACAGGAGCGCTGCCGGTGATCCGGACACAGCCCGCAGTCAAAGGGACAGCCCCGCAGCCGTTCGTGCTGAACGGGATGAAGCAGAATAGGCGTCTTGGGGCGCTGCCACTGCTGCATTGCGGGCCGGCCCCGCCAGATGGCGGTCCTGAATTCCCCGTGCGCCGGGCAGCTTTTGACCAGCTGCACCTGATCGCCGCAAGTGACCCGCCGGGCTGCAATGCGGTCCAGACAAACCGGGCAGAGGCTTTCGGTGGTGTCGCTTTCCATGATCACATATTCCAACATTTAAAAACTGGTCCCCTGAGGCAACGACCACCCCACCGGGGTAAAATTAAACACGATGTAAGCGGGGCCGCTGAGCCAGAACTCTCTTCTCCTTCATTCGCCGGAAATGTCGAAGCCGTTGACAGTCAGGATTTCCAGCACCTTGTCATAGGTCTGGGCCACAATCGTGCCGCAACGCTGCCGGGCGGCCTGCGGTCCTTCCTCGCCCACGATGGTCTCGCAGGTGATTCCGCCGAAAGGCCCGCCCACCTGTTCCTCAAACCAGTCGGACAGCTCCTGCAGCATCAGCATCAACCGGTCCGAGCCCTGCTCGTCATCCCGGCCCTTGCCGGCATAAAGGCCAAGGACGCAACAACCTCCGGTCAGGGTGCCGCAGGTAGAGCGGCCGCCGCCGCAGCCGTAGGCCAGTCCCGACATAGAGCGGATCAGGGAGGGATTGTCCTCGCCGCGCAGCTCCAAAAAAAGCCGGAGCAGAATCTGGCTGCATCCATAGCCCTGGCCGGAAAGCTGCAGCAGGCGGATCATGATGTCGTCCATCGTTATTTGTCTTCCAGGAGCTGTTCCACCTCGGCCATTATGCCAAGGGCCAGGTTCTCCGATATCAGAACAAACCCGCAGACCGGACAGGTCGGAAGCTCGGTCGTAAATTGGTTGCCCATGTATTCAGCAGTCACCGGGCCCACCTGAAGCGGCTGGTTGCATTTGCGGCACAGCCATTCCAGGTCTTCGGGACGGACGTTTTCGATTTTCATGTCGTCAGTCCTCCGGTTACCGTCATGCGATGGCTGTAGGCATTGTGAATCACGAACCCCTCGGAGGACGCAGAGTACTCGACCCAGATGGTGGCCTGGTAGCGGCGGGAACAGGCTTTCAGATGTCCGCTTTGAGGATGAACAAGGCTGCCGCCGGAGCTTTCCGCTTCGTGGATCACCTGTTTGAGATCCTCGTCCAGAATTCGCCGCTTTTCCAGGATTTCGCGGACGTCGGGAGCAATCACGAGGGTGATGGTTTCGTATGGCTGCATGCTTTTTCCCTCCTCTTGCCAAAAGGTGCTGAGCATCGTTGTGCGCAGCCGCTCCCGGTTTTCCCGCCGTTCGGACCAGCGCGCCCGCGGTCGCGACGCCGGATCCGGTCCTTCCGCATCCGGGAAGATGAGATCCAGGATATGCAGCGCACGCTTGCCCACAGCAGCCAGACTGTCCCGGCACATGGCGCAGTATGTGAGGTAGTCGTGCGGACTCAGCCTCGCCCGGCGGGCGGCAACTTCGCGGGACAGATCCGCGTTGGCGTTTTGCATCAGTCCTCCGAAGCCGCAGCACTCGGTTTTATCCCGGCCGAGGTCCAGTTCCTCCCCGGCCACCGCCAGATGCTCCAAAAGATTGCGCACCGCTCCCTGGATGGCCGGGTAAGCCCGCGTGGTGCACGGGTCGTGGATCGCCAGCGCACGTTTTGCACCGTCGTCTGAGGGTTGCGACAGACCCGTCTCATCCAGCAGCTGCCAAAGAGAGATCACCGGGACCTGCGGCAGGTGCTCCGAAAACATCCGGAAACAGGTCGAACAGGCGGCGATCATCCGGGGTCTTCCCAGAAAGTTCCAGTCTTTCAGAAAGTCATTGCACACGCTGCGAAACTCGTCTTCCCGGCCGGCCCACCAGGCCGGCGCGCCGCAGCAGCCCAGCATCAGGCCTACGCCTTCGGAAAAATTGGCGGCCAGATGCGTATAGACATTCCGGACGCGGTCAGGAGATGAGGCGCACAGCTGGCAGCCGGGAAAAAAGGCCTGGGTGGTTGCCTTACCCGCCGGCGCAGGACGTACCAGGTGAAAGCGTTCGCTTTGGCTGAAACGCATGTCCTGGAGGGCGAACTCGTGGGCCGAGGGCGGCATCTTGCCTCGTTGGACCATGCTGCGCCGCGCCTGCAGACAGAGGTCCTGCATGGCGAAATCTTCGGGACAAACACGCTCGCACAGTCCGCACAGGCTGCAGGAGTTGACCAGTTTATTGGCCTGGCGCATCCCCATGACGATGGACTCGTTGTTGTAGATTTCGCGGGCATACCTGCGCGGATAGGCGCCGAAGCCTTCCAGGTAGGCGCAGACCTTGACGCACTCCAGGCATTCGCACTGCAGGCAGCGGCGGGCCTCCGCCACGGCTTCCTCGAGCGAGTAGCCGGATTCCGGATCAGCCGGCGCCGATTTAGGCAGCGGCTCGACGCCTGCGAGGCTGGTAAAAAGACGGGTGCGGAAAGGGCCGTCTTTCTCGCGGCCTGCGGTCAGCGAGACCTTCTGGAGATAGCGGTCGATGGAAGTCGCGGCCCAGCGGCCTTCGGCTGCCTGAATGACCGGCGATCCCTGCGTGGTTTCAATCAAGCCGCCGGCGAAGACCCCCGACCGTGAGGTTGACTGGACCATGGGATTGATCAAAATCCGGCCGGCATCGTCCCGGTCGAGGTCCCCCTCGCTGCCCGCAACCGCATCCAGTCCGAGATAGACCGCGTCGCAATCCGCCAGGCATTGCTCCAGAAAGGCCGGCGGTCTGATATCCGCCTCCAGGTTCACGGCGACGTCGAGGCCGAGCAGTCGATCCAGTTCATCTGCTAAAACATCTGCCGGCAGCCGCTGGACATGCATTTCCAGCAGCGGCCCGCCCAGGCTCGATCCGGGCTCGAACAGGCGAATGGAATAGCCCTTGCGGGCTAAATCCCAGGCAGCAGTCAGTCCGCTTAAACCGCTGCCGATGACGGCGACGGTTTGCCCCCGCCGGGGCAGCGGTTGCACGCGTATGGCAGGCGGCGGGGTTGCAACGCAGGCGCGCTCCAAATCGCCGATCTGGATCGGGTCTCCGGCTTCCCGGCGCTTGCAGCGCTGCCGGCAGGGGGCATTGCAGATCCGTCCCAGGATGCCGGCAAAGGGCATGGTTTTGCGCAAAATCTTCCAGGCTTCCACCCACTCGCCCTTGGCCACATGGCCGGCAAAGGCCCGCCCGTCCACGTGAATCGGGCAGGCCGCCGTGCATTCCGGAGGCTCCTCCTGGATGCAGCGCTGTTCGAGCGCTCTGAGCTCTTTTTGGTCCATCGAATAATCCTGACACCTGAAACCCTATTCATGATAGATTTAATTATTTCAATTGTCTTCTTATCTTGCGACCAAGTTGCAATTTGAGGCTATAAAGCCGCGGCGAACCGTGGAATTCGATCCACGGCGCGCCGCTTATCACGAATTGATATGCCTCGCCAACTATCACGTAATTGCCCTCGCTAACGGGGCCTTTTTCTATTTGGCTTTCAGGCCGGCCAGCACTTTTTCCGGCAGGGCCGGCAGTTGGGTGATACGCACCCCCGTAGCGTTGTTGATGGCATTGATCACCGCTACGTGGGAGGATGTCAGCGGCAGTTCACCGACACCGGCCGCACCAAAGGGCCCGTGTTCGCGCGGATTTTCGAAGTAATGAATTTCGATGGCATCCGGAATGGCATTGATGTAAGGGATGCCGCAGGCCGCCAGGCTGGTGTGCTTTTTGAGGTCTTCGAAATCCTCCGACAGGGCCAGTCCGATACCCTGAGCCACGCCGCCGTAAATCTGCCCGTCCACGACCAGTTTGTTGTTGATTTTACCCACATCGGCCATGACCGTGTATTTGTCCACCTGGGTCTTGCCGCTCTGGGTGTCCACGGTGACTTCGGCCATAAAGACCCCGTACATGTAAACGGCAAAAGGTGAGCCCTGCCCGTTTTCATCGCAGGGCGAACACATGGAGGCCGTCCATTTGCCGGAATACTTCAAGGGGATATTCTCCGCCTTCATCTCCGCATAGGTGCGGTAAGCGCCGTCTTTCTTGCGCATGGCGTTGAGCAGCATCTCGCAGCCGTTCTTGATGGCGTTGCCGGTCATCACCTGTGAGCGGCTGCCGCCGGCCGGACCGCTGTTGGGGGTCACGGCGGTATCGTTCATGAGAAGCCTGATCCGGTCGGGAGCGAGATTCAGCGGGCGCAACGCCTCGTGGCAGGTACCGAGGGCGCCCATGTCGGCCCCCTGTCCGTGGTCTTCCCATGAGCAGGCCAGCACAACTCCCTCGGGCGTCAGTTCCACACTCGCCTCCGAGGCGTCCGGGCCGTCCAAGCCGCAGCCGTAGATTCCAAGCGACAGCCCAACCCCCTTTCTCTGCGCGTCAGTCGATTCAGCCCTGGCATTTTTGAGGGCGGCCTGGTAGAGGGGCCGCAGTTTATCGAACATTTCCGGGAAGCTGTAAACTTCCGGCGCCTGACCGGTAGGGGCGGTATCGCCGGGACGGTAGATGTTTTTGTACCGCAGCTCCAGGGGGTCGATGCCCATCTTTTCAGCAAGTTCGTCCATCAGGCTTTCGGATGCCAGAAAACTCTGCGGAGAGCCATAGGCGCGGAAGGCAGAGCCCCAGGCATGGTTGGTGCACACGGTCCTGCCCAGGCCGCGGATGTTGGGGATGCCGTAGCCCGAACCGATGAACTGGGCCCCGCGCACAGTCAGCAGGTCGCCGAACTCCGAATAGGGGCCGTGGTCTACCGCCCAGTCGCTTTCCATGGCGATGATCTTGCCGCTCTCATCCGCACCGTATTTAAGCTTGATGAAAAACGGCGAACGTTTGCCGGTGTAAGTGATGTGCTGGAAGTAGTCGTATTTCAAGGTTACCGGTTTACCGGTGGCGATGGCCGCCACCCCGAGGAGGGCCTCCATGGTCGGGCTGAACTTATAGCCGAAGGTTCCGCCCGCGGGATTCTGGACGATCCGCAGCTTTTCAGGCTCGATGCCGAGACCGGGACAGATCATCGCGTGATGCAGGTGGATGCCGATGCTTTTCGAATGGATGCACAGCCGGTCTTCATCATCGAAGTAGGCCAGGCCGACGTCCGGCTCCATGGTGAGGTGCGGCTGGCGCTGCAGGTAGAATTCGTCTTCGACCACGTTAGCGGCCGACTGCATGAGGGGTCCGGTGTCATCGCCCTTGGCGATCTTCTGCTCGTAGTAGACGTTGGGGGTGCCGGGGTGGATCTCCATGGCATCTTCGGCCATGGCGGCGGGCGCACTCATGTAAGCGGGCAGTTCCTCCAACTCAACCATGACCTTTTCAGCCGCAGCCCGGGCATTGGCCTCCGTGTCCGCGGCTACGATGGCGATGGCGTCGCCGAACTGGAAGACTTTTTCGTCGCACAGAATGGGGCGATCCCAGCCGTCGCCCTTGTTGGAGGCGAACGTGATCAGACCGGTGATGCGGTTTTTGCCTTTAACATCTTTGTGGGTGATGACTTTGGCCACGCCGGGCATCTTTTCGGCTAGGGAGGTATCAATGGATAAAATCTTGGCATGGGACACCTTGGCCTGGACCAGGGCCAGTCTCAGGGTACCGGGCGGCATTTTAAGGCCCAGATCGGCCCCGTAGTCGGTGGTTCCGGTGACCTTGGCCACGGCCGAGGGCCGCGGATAGGCCGTGCCCCAGATCCGGCCGTCGGCCGGCAGTTTAAACGCCAGATCTTTCAAAGTCATCTCGCCCCGCACCACCTTGGCCGCGTCCATGACGGCATCCACCAGCGGCTTGTAGCCGGTGCAGCGGCAGGCGTTGCGGTGCTTCTGGAACCAATCCCGCACCTGCCGGCGTGTGGGAGCGTTGTTTTCGTCAAGCAGGCCCTTGGCCGAAACAATGAAACCGGGGCTGCAGAACCCGCACTGGGCGCCGCCGTGTACGGTCCAGGCCAGCTGCAGGGCATGCAGGTTGTCGGGGGTGCCGATGCCCTCGATGGTGGTGACACAGGCGCCGTCCTCCACGCGTTTCACTTTGGTAATACAGGAGCGGACAACCTTGCCGTCCAGAATCACCGAACAGCAGCCGCACTGCCCCTGGCCGCACCCCACCTTGGTCCCGGTGAGTTTCAGCTGCTCCCTCAACACGTCCGCGAGCATGGTGTCGGGCTCCACGATGACGGTCTTGGGCATGCCGTTGATATGAAGCGTCCTTTTGATCATCGCTGACCTCCTTTTTTTATCTGCTTATGGTTCAAAATGCCTATTGCAATTACCAACTTTATTCTGACATTGAAATCCTGGCCCTGGGGACAGGATGATTCACTTGCCGAATCCGCATTGGGGAAAGTTGCATTGCGCGCAGCCGGAGCAGAAACCACCGTAGCCCAATCCGATGAAATCCGCGCGGGTGAGGGTTTCGCCCGCCAGGATGCGCGGTACGATCAGATCGAAGATGCTGGTGCGGTAATACATGACGCATCCGGGCAGGCCGATAATCGGTACCGCCCCCAGGTAGGCCAGCATGAACATGGCTCCGGGAAAGACCGGTGCGCCGTAAGTCACGACATGAGCGCCGGTATCCTGAATAGCCGCCGGCGTGCGGTCGTCCGGGTCAACCGACATACCGCCGGTTACAGCCACCATCCCGGCCCCTTCGTCGAGGAATTTTCGAATGGCGCGTGCCGTCATGGCAGGGTCATCCGAGACGAATACCTGGCCCATTACAGGGCAGCCCAGTTCGGCGAATTTGACGTGCAGCACCGGGCCGAACTTGTCTTCGATCCGGCCGTGAAACACTTCGCTGCCCGTGGTGACGATGCCGACCGGGAGTGCGCGCAGCGCCTTGACCTGAATCACCGGGGAATATTCCCGGCAGATCGATTCGACGCGCCGAACATTCTCTTCACGGGTGACCAGCGGAATGATGCGGGTGCCGCCTATCGGCTGGTTGCATTCGACCGGCAGGTTGCCGTGCAGCGTCGCAAAGACGACGTCATCGACGGAATTGATCTGCCTCAGGGCCTCGGGAGCCACTTTCAGAAGTCCATTCAGGGACGCTGTAAGGTTTACCCGCCCTTCGCTGGGGGATGTCAGCTGCAGGCCGGGCCCGGCGGCCGCCGAGGCAATGCGCGTGGCTGCATCATCCTCGTGAAGGTACCCTTCAGCAAGATCGTAGACATAGACATTGGCTTTGCCCATGTCCAGAAGCGCCTCGACGTCCTGGGATCTGATGATGTGACCTTTTTTGAAGGCCGGCCCCTTGTGCCCGCCCTTAACAATACGGGTGGCATCGTGGCACAATACCATGCCGACGGCATCATAAACGGAAACGCTTTTCACGGTGAGTCTTCCTTAGTCGGATAATGGGACGCTATCCGGTTGACCCGGCTCAGACGACACCCCACCCCGCATGAGATGTTGGTTATGGTCAAAAAATATCCTTATTAGTTATTAAATTTTAAGATAGAAGTTTTATTGAAGCCTATTAACAAATAATGCCGCTATATCATCATTGACATAGCCTGACTTATATGTTAAACCCCTACCCGCTGTCAAGTCAAAAGGGTATTAATTAAAATATGTATTTATTTCAAATAAATATACTAAATCAGCTTGCCGGCTTAGCGCTCGCCGACATATACCGAAAATTCAACCATATGGGTTATAAATGGGAATTATTTGTCATAATAAGTGTTAAAATTATAGGGAATAATGACTATATTAACTGTAAAATTCAAATAAGATAGATAAATGGATAGTTATATGACTTTTTCGGGCCTCTTACGGCTCGATGCAGGGCAGGCTCTGGAATCCATCGTCCGACTCAGTACCGAGTTAGAGCACGAGGTTGCTTCGAACCTCATCAATGAAAAGCTGATCGATGATTGGTGGTTGCGAGCCCGTAAATTTGACAGCCACGGTCCGGGCTACTGGCTGCTGCTGGTTCGCCTGGCCGAGGCGGCCTTGCTGTGCGCCGGAAATTACGCCGACAACTGCGAATACGAGGCTGCGGGTGATTTCCTGGTGAATCCCCGGCAAATTCTGGTCCGCCGAATGGCCGACGGCCGTGCAACGCCCAAGAACCGGCATGGACGCCTTTCGGATCAGTTCGGCCTTGCAGGCGTCAAGCGCTGTCATTTGATGAAACGATTCTCAGCCGGCGTGTCCCTGGAGATCACCAAACCTCCGTTGCTTCCGCACATGACCCAAGTTCTCAGACGGTCCAAGTGCATATCTCCGTCATATCTCGAGCGGCTGGAGGAAAGCCGGCGCCGCATTGCCGACACGTTGGCCTTTCTGGCTGCGTGGCGCATTTTCGATTCAGCGGAATTGCGGCGGCGGCTGCAGGCAACTTCAGAGCGGGAAAGAATTTTTGCCGAATCCCATCTGTGCCGGTTCGATACGCAGATCTTCGATCAGATTGGCGTGAGTCTAAAGCGAAGTCTGGCGGAGCCGGATTACCGCAGCCCGTTTCTGGCCGAACCCCATTTGAGTGAAAACAAATTGCAGCGAATATCGCCGGAGACCCTCCGGACGCTCGCCGGTTCGCCGGCCTGAATCATCGGGTAAGCTATGACAATGCTATACCTGTTGCGCCATGGGGCGATCGATTGGCCGGAAGCCAGGTGCTTCATCGGGCAAACGGATGCCCCGCTCAGCACGGAAGGCCGGTTGCAGGCCAAGTACTGGCGAAAAGAATTACGGAAGCTGGCGTTCACCGCCGTATGGTCGAGCGATCTGCGGCGTGCGGCCGAAACAGCTGAAATCATTTTTGCCGGCCGCCGGGCAGATCTTCAGACCTGCAGGCAACTGCGGGAAATTCAGCTCGGCGAGTGGGAGGGGATGCCCCGGGTCCGCGTGAGGGAGCACCACTCCGACCTCTGGTCCGCCCGCGGCAAAGATATGGCCGGTTTCAGACCCCCGGGAGGCGAGAGCTTTCGGGATGTGCAGCAGCGTGTGGTCCCGCTGGTTATGCGGATTGCTGCGCAAACACCGGAAAGCGCATGCCTGGTCACGCACGCCGGGGTTATTCGCGTGCTGATATGCCATTTCCTGCAGATGCCGTTGTCGAATCTTTTTCGAATCCATCTGGATTACGGAAGCCTGAGCATTGTTTCATATTCATCTGCGCACTTCCAGGTATGTGTTCTCAACCTTAGACCGGTAGAAAATCCTGGTCCAGCTTCCTGCCCGTAGGCAACAGCCCGGAGGGAGAACCAGGTTTCCAATTTTAACATAATCCGTTGCTGCTCCCCCAACGGGGGAACTTGGAGGTAAGCATGATCCTGTCAGAGTTTGAGTTTTACGAGCCCACTTCGGTTGCTGAAGCCTGTGACATGATGGCCGGCCACCCGGGAAAAGCCCGGCCCCTTGCAGGGGGTACCGACCTTCTGGTGAACATGAAAAAGAAGGTCCTGAATCCGCAGTACCTGATATCGCTGATGCGCATTGCGGAACTCTCCCGGCTGGAAAGATCCAATGGAACGCTTTGGATCGGAGCCGGTGTTTCAGTGTCCGAGATCGCCGCCTCCGAGGCGGTTGCCGGAAACCTCAGTGCCCTGGGCCAGGGCGCCCGCGCATTGGGAACTCCCCTGATCCGAAATCTGGCGACTATCGGCGGCAACATCGGTTCGGCCCGGCCGGCGGCCGACCTGCCGCCGTCGCTGATGGTTTACGACGCCGAACTGTTGTTGGCCGGCACTTCCGGGGAACGCCGCATGCCCATCGAGGCCTTTTTCAAAGGCCCCGGCCTGACCGCAACCCGCCAGGATGAAGTCATCACGGCCGTCGTCGTTGAAATACGCGAAGGATATTCCGGCGCAGGTTACCTGAATCTGGGCGTCCGTAAAGCCCAGGACTGCAACATCGTCAATGTGGCATCCTTCCTGGAGCTGGACGAAAAGGCCGAACGCATTCAGACCGCCCGCATTGCTCTGGGTTCCGTCGGCCCCACGCCCTTGCGGGCGTTCAAGGCCGAAAAAGTGCTGGCGGGCCAAAAGCCGGACGCACGACTATTCGAGCAAGCAGCCGAGGCCGCCTCGCATGACTGTACACCGATTCTGGATTTTCGCGGATCGGCCGAATACCGGCGTTCCATGGTGGCGGTGTTGACCCGCAGGACCCTGGCTACGGCCCTGGCCGAAGCCCGAAGCAGAACATAAGGAGGAAAACATGAAGCATTTGATCCGTTTGACCGTCAACGACAGGGCCTATGAACTGGCAGTGGAACCGAACACCACCCTGGTCGATCTGCTGCGCTACCACATCGGATTGACGGGCACCAAAAAAGGATGCGACCTGGGAGACTGCGGCGCCTGCACGGTGCTGATGGACGGCAAGGCCGTCAACTCCTGCCTGGTGCTCGCGGTTCAGGCCGGCGGTCGAACGATTCAGACCATTGAAGGATTGGCAACCGCCCAGGGACCCCACCCTCTGCAGCAGGCTTTCATCGCGCATGGCGCCATTCAGTGCGGTTTCTGTACTTCGGGCATGATTCTATCGGCCAAGTCGCTTTTGGATCGAACGCCGAATCCGCAGGAGCCGGAGATCCGACGCGCCATTTCGGGCAACCTCTGCCGCTGCACCGGCTACCAGAAAATCATCGAGGCCGTCAAGGAGGTGGGCGCCGACCAGGGGTTGTCTACCGCCCCGGGCGACGCCGAATCCGACGTCTGACGACAACCATAAAGCGTTGCGTCCTTTTGAATGATGCAACCTGCGCATATTCCATGGAGGATAAAATGAGCAACTTTCAAGTGATCAACAGCCGGCTTCCCCGTTTGGATGCGCCCGCCAAGGCCAGCGGCCAGGCGGTGTTCATCGACGACATGTCCTTCCCGGGCATGCTGCACGCGGCCTTGCTGCATAGTCCGGTGCCGCATGCCCGCCTATTGGGAATCGACACCTCCAGGGCCGAACGTCTGCCCGGGGTTAAGGCGGTAATAACATCCAAAGATGCCGGTCTGGTGCATTACGGGGTCAGTCCGGCCCGCTATGATGAAACCGTATTCTGCCACGACCGGGTGCGCTATGTCGGCGATGAGATTGCGGCGGTGGCGGCCGTCGACCGGGAAACGGCCGAGGAGGCGCTAAGCCTGATCAAGGTCGATTACGAGGAGCTGCCCGCGCTGCTGACCATTGAGGATGCCATGGCCGAGGGGGCCCCGCAGCTGCATGACGAGTTTCCGCGCAACATCTCCGCCGAGGTGCACCAGGAGTTCGGCAACGTGGCCGAGGCCCTGAAGGCGTGCGATCTCGTTAAAACGATGACCTTCAAGAATAAGCGCCAGGACGGCGCCTTCCTTGAACCACCCGGCTGCATCGCCGTCTTTGGCCCGGACGGCCGCCTGACCCTGCACAGCTCGACCCAAACGCCGCACTACGTTCAGCGTACGGTGGCCATGGTCCTGGGCTTGCCGGTAGGCCGCGTGCGCGTGGTCAAACCCTATGTGGGCGGCGGTTTCGGCATCAAGGCCGCCGCCAACACCGGTGAGCTGGCCGCCTGCCTGCTGGCGCGCAAAACCGGCAAGCCCGTCAAGTTCATCTACTCGCGCGAGCAGGTCTTCATGCTGTGCCGCGCCCGGCACCAATTCGTGCACCATATGACCACCGGGGTTAAAAAAGACGGCACCCTGATGGCGCTGGAGCACGACTGCTATCTGGACGGCGGCGCCTATTCCAGCTTTGGAATTGCAACGGTCTACTACGCCGGCAGCCTGCTGGGAGGGCCTTACAAGCTGCCCAACATGAAGTACGACGGGTATCGGGTCTATACCAACAAGCCGACCTGCGGGGCGCAGCGCGGCCACGGGGGCGTGGCGGCACGCGCCGCCTGGGAGCAGCAGCTGGATATGATCGCCGAAGAGCTGGGCCTGGACCCCATCGATTTCAGGCTGAAAAACATGATGCAGGCCGGGGATGTGACCTGCAATGATCTCAACATGAGCAGCCTCGGAATGAAAGAGTGCATCGAAGCCGTGCGCAATTCCTCGGGCTGGGAGTCCAAGAAGGGCAAGCTTCCCAAAGGCAAGGGAATCGGCATGTCCTGTGGTTTTTTCGTGTCCGGAGCCGGCTACCCGATCTACCGGTCCGAAACCTACCACTGCACAGCCACGGTCAAACTTGCCGAAGACGGCGGAACGGTCCAACTGTACTCCGCCTCGGCCGAGATCGGCCAGGGGTCGGACACGGCCTTCGGCATGATCGCCGCCGAGACGCTCGGCGTTTCGCTGAACAGCGTGCGGGTGATTTCCGGCGACACGGATTTCGGGGTGGATCTCGGGGCTTATTCCAGCCGGCAGACGCTGATGACGGGTCATGCCGTCAAAGAGGCGGCGGAAGACGCGAAACGCCAGGTACTGGCGGTGCTGGCGATTGAACTGAACGTGCCGGCGGCGGATATGGACATCAAAGCCGGACGCATCGTATTTAAAGGCGAACCGCCGGACTTCAGCGGCCTTCGCAACCGCTACATCAAGGAGCACCGCGGGTGGACCGACAACCCCCGGGAAGATGCCCTGACCTTCCGCGAAGCCTCGCGCATCGCCTACCTGGCCAAGGGTACCATCATCGGAACCGGCAAATACAAGCCGCCCGCGTTGGGCGGCAAATTCAAAGGGGCCGCGGTGGGCACCTCCCCGGCCTACGGGTGCTCGGCCCAGGTGGTGGAGGTGGAGGTGGACCTGGAAACCGGCAAGATCGTCATCGAAAAGATGACCGACGCCCACGACTGCGGCCGGGCCATCAACCGCACATCCGTGGAAGGTCAAATGCAAGGCTCACTCGCCATGGGCATTGGTGAAGCGCTTTTCGAAGAAGTAAAGTTCGACGACCGCGGCCGGGTCATCAACTGCGATCTGGCGGAATACAAGCTGGTCACCGCGCTGGACATGCCGCCGGTGGATGCCATCATCGTCGAAAGCGATGAGCCCAACGGGCCTTTCGGTGCCAAGGAGGTGGGCGAAGGCGCCATCATGCCGACCATCCCGGCGATTCTAAACGCCGTTTACGACGCGACGGGCGTACGTATTTTCGAACTGCCGATGACCGGCGAGCGGATGCACGCGGCGCTCAAGGCAGAAAAGGACAAGCAGAAAAAATCCTGATCCGGAGGAGGCGGCTTTGACTTTACCTTCAAGGAGAACCGTTCACCTTTGGCCTTGAATGGAATAGTGGAATAGTGGATTAATGGAAAATTGGGGTTTGGACGAAGAGTCTATGCTGAGCGAGGAAGAGCTTCAGCGGTACCGGAGGCAAATGGCGCTGCCGGAAATCGGGGTGGCAGGCCAGCTGCGGCTTAGCGCCGGCCGGGTCATGGTGGCCGGCCTGGGCGGCTTGGGGTCGATCGCGGCCTACTATCTGACGGCAGCCGGCGTGGGATATCTTAAACTCATCGACCGCGACCGGGTAGCCCTGGATAATTTGAACCGCCAGATCCTGCACACCAGCGCCGATATCAATCGTCCCAAGCCGGCGTCGGCGGCCGAAAAGCTGGCTCGCCTCAATCCCCACTGCCGGATTGAGGCGGTCCATGAGGCGATCATAGATGAAAACGCCGAAGCCCTGCTGGGCGACTGCAGCGTGATCTTCGATGCCACCGACAACCGCGCCACCAGGCAGGTCCTCAATCGGGTGTCCGTGCGGCGCCGCGTGCCGTTTGTCTACGGGGGGATCAGCGGCTGGGAGGGGATGGCCTCAACGTTCATTCCCGGTCAGAGCGCCTGCTTCAGCTGCCTGTTTCCGCCGCACAATCAAGCGGCGGAGACCGCGCCTCCCCCCGTACTGGGACCCACCGCCGGCATCGTGGCATCGATCCAATGCCTGGAGATTCTGCGGCTTTTAACCGGGTCCCCACCGCAGCTGGCGGGACGGCTGCTGCGGTTTTCCGGACTGACCATGGAATTTCGGATGCTGCCGATCGAGCGCAATCCGCACTGCCCGGTCTGCGGCGGCCTGCAAGGTTAGATCATCTCCATGAATGCCGTCATTCAAATCACCGTAAACGGATTGCCCGAAAATGTGCCGGCTGCGGCTACACTCGCCGAGCTGATCATCCGCTTCGACGAGGCGGACCCGGACCTGATCGTCGAGCACAACGGCCGGTTTGTATTCCCCCGGGACTATTCCGCGATACGAGTGGCTCCCGACGACCGCATCGAATTTATTCATCCGAATTTCGGAGGATAACGTGCAGCCCCGGAGTGCTTGAACCGGCTGTCCGCCGGCCTAAAAGACGGCTGGATTAATCGAGAAAGAAACTTTGGCAATTCGGACACAGTTGGATTTACTATCACGCCCACTTTCAGGCTTCGCTCTTCGAGCTACGACCCGACAAGCCGTTAGAGCTCACAGAGACCGCGGTCCGCCGGAGGCGGATTTCTCTCGCCGCAGGCGGCTGCCAACCCTTACCTTACCTCTGTGACCTCTGAGCGCTCTGTGTGAAATATATTTTCATATAAAAGGGTGGTGAATGCTATTCGGGTGCGGCCTCATTGTAAATTAAAAATCGGGAGCCCTTGGCGCGCGCCACCAGGGTAATTCCCAGGTCCTGTGACAATTCCAGGGCCATGCTGGTCGCACCGGATTTGGAGAGCAGTATGGGGATTCTCATGATGGCGGCTTTAATGACGATTTCAGAAGTGATGCGCCCGGTTGTATATAAAATTTTATCACTGCCGGATATCTCCTCGATCAGCATTTTGCCGGAGATGACGTCAGCTGCATTATGCCGCCCGATATCTTCAATGTATATTAGAACGTCGCTTTGCCTGCAAAGCGCACACCCGTGAACGGATCCGGCCTTTCGATAAATCTCATTGTAACTATGAAGCTTTTTCAGTAAAGCAAAAACCGTTGACCGGTGAACTCGTCCTCCATTCAGGCGCGATTCATATATTTTATCCAATAGGCAATTGAATAAATTGCCTTGGCCGCATCCGCTGGTTACAATCCTGCCAAAGGCGGTCTGTCTCTCGTTAGGCAAGGGTTTATTCGAAGGCGTCGAGACGCTGACAACTTCATTTTCCCAGTCCACCGTTATGGAATCGATTTCACCTATATCGTTTATCAGGAGCTGATTCCGTAAAAATCCGACCGCCAATTCCTTGGGATGCGTTCCGATCGTCATCAGTGTTGCGAGATCGCTGTGATTTAACCGGATGGTCAAGGGGTTTTCGACCGGGACAAGCGTCGTGCAGGGATTTCCATCCTGATCTTTTGCTGCTGCCTGATGAACCTGCTTAAATTCCCCTGGAATCAATCCCGAACTTTGGTTTTTTTTCTCATGCCGGCTCATGCTCTTTTCGCTTCTCTTCCAAGGCGGCCAGAACCTTCTCGGGTGTAATCGGCAGTTCCATGAAGTCAACGCCGATGGCGTCGTAGATGGCATTGACGATGGCGGGCGCCGGCGACAGCTGGGTGCCCTCCCCGGCTTCTTTGGCGCCGAAGGGTCCGATCGGATCGTCGGTCACCACCTCGATGGCCTCGATCTGCGGCATTTCGAGAAAGGTCGGAAAGCCGTAGTCGAGAAATGACGGATTCATCACCTGGCCCTTTTCGACAATGACATCTTCATACAAGGCCTGTCCCATGCCGCCCACAACCGATCCTTCCAGCTGACCCTCCACCAGCATTGGATTGATCGGACGGCCGCAGTCATGGGCCGTCACCATCTTCAACAGCCTGACCCTGCCGGTCTGAAGGTCGACTTCCACCTCCGCGGCCTGGGTCATGAAGGAATAATTGGGCGCAAAATTGCCGCTTTCTTTAAACAGGGTGGTCGGCTCGGAGGCGGGTGCCATCCAGGATCCCCGGCCCACAATGGGCATGGGAAGATCCGCGTATTGATAGCCCTTGAGAGCTTCGAGCAGCGTCAAGCCCTTTTCCGGCGATCCTTTAACATAAATTTTGCGGTCCCTGGCCTCCAGATCGGCCGGATTGGCTTCCAGTTTATCGGCCACGAATTCGAATATCTTGTTTTTGACGGCAATTGCTGCCAACCGCGCGGCATTGCCGGCCCTGACCGTCACCCCGCTGCCGAAGGTGCCGGGATCCAGCGGGGTAATCCCGGTGTCGGCCGCCGTTATCCGAATGTCTTCGATCGGCACGCCGAGTTCTTCGGCCACAATCTGGCTGATCACGGTTTCGGCGCCCTGCCCGATGTCGGCGGCACCCGACAGTACATTGACGGCCCCGTCCCGGCCCACCTGAACCACCGCGCCGGAGCTGATATGACTCATATTGCTGACGCCGCTGGGAAAAGAGGCCCCGGCCAGACCGACACCCCTGCCGAATGGCAGCTTACCGCGTTTATCCTGCCACCCGATGGCAGCGGCGGCTTTGCCGACCGATTCGGCAAATCCGCAGGTATTGATCACAAAACCGCCCGGATGGGGCTCACCGGCATGAATACTGTTTTTGATGCGGATCTCGGCCGGATCGACGCCGATACGGTCCGCGATCATGTCCAGCTGCCGTTCCACCGCAAAACGGGCTTGCGGAATGCCGTGGCCCCGCATGGCGCCGCCCACGGGTTTATTGGTATAAATATGCGAGCCTTCATAGTAGAGATTCGGTACGCGATAGGGAATCATGAGGAAAAAACATGACAGGGCCATCATCGTCGGGGCGGTGCTGTTGTAAGCCCCGCCGTCCGCAAAAGCCTTATAGTCCTGTGCCAGAATCGTCCCATCCTTTTTCACGCCGGTCTTAACGGTAATATACATCGGATGCCTCTGCCGGGTGGC
The DNA here is from genome assembly GCA_963769935.1 of uncultured delta proteobacterium. Taxonomy (GTDB): domain Bacteria; phylum Desulfobacterota; class Desulfobacteria; order Desulfobacterales; family JAFDCJ01; genus JAFDCJ01. The sequence continues at coordinate 70,824 of CAVYNY010000038.1, forward strand.
GATAAAGACTTCTTCACGCTCGTACAGAAACTTAACCGGCCGGCCCAGGTGCATCGCAAACCAGGCCGCACAGAAATCCTTGGCAAACATATCAATCTTCTGACCGAAACCGCCGCCGACCTTGGGTTTGATGACGCGCACCTTGCTTTCCGGTATTTGAAGGGTATTCGATAAGTTCCTTCTGAGAAAAAACGGTATCTGGGTCGACGACCAGACCGTGAGTTCGCCGTTGAGCGGGTCAAATTGCGCCAGGGCCGCATGGGGTTCCAGCGGGGCATGATTCACCGGCTGGGAGTAAAAGGTGTCCTCAAAAACGGCATCACATTCAGCAAACGCCTTGGCGACGTCGCCGAATTCCTTTTTGATGAAAAAAGAAGTATTGTTCTTGATCCCGTCATGGATCACGGGCGCACCATCTTTTTTGGCCTCCAGGGGATCGAATACGGCCGGCAGTTCTTCATAGTCCACCACGATTAGGCTCAGGGCCTCCTCGGCGATCTCGGGATCAACGGCACACACGGCCGCGACGTCGTCGCCGATATAGCGCACCTTGTCTTTGGCCAGCGCGTATTCATCCTTGGCCATGGGGACAATGCCGTACTTGCGGTCGGGTATTTCCCTGCCGGTCACGATCCCCTTGACGCCGGTCAGTTTCGCGGCCCTGGAAGTGTCGATACTGATAATTCTGGCATGCGCCACGGGGCTTCGCAATATCCTCCCGAAGAGCATTCCCGGCAGAACAAGATCATCGGTGAAAAGGGCGGCCCCTTTGACTTTCTGGGCTGCATCCAACATGGGCACGCGGGTTCCTACAACGTTAAATTCTTTTTCCATCTGAGGCTCCTAGTACGTCCTACAAGGTCATGCTTGCAGGAAATTTAGTCATTGGCGCAGCGAATGTGCTGTAAAGTCGTATGGTTGAGTTTCAGGTGTCAGGTGTCAGCGTCCCTGCAAGTTGCCGAAACGGCAAAGTTAAAAGAAGAAAAGACTTTTTCACTACCCAAAAAATTTATAATATTTTCCAATTGCTGAAGCCTTATATGAAACTACACTATAAAAGTTTCTTTCTCGATCAGACTGGACGCTGGCGGCCAGAGGCGGTGCTCGTATGAAACTTTGTTTATTCTGACTGCTGACGTAGGGGGGGCCTCCGTGCCCGCCGGAATGGTTCGGCGCGGAGGCCGACCCTACGTTCGTACATGGTCGGAGTTTCTTTTTCGATCAAACTAGCCAATTCGACGATCTGCGGCTTGGCTGAAACCTGACAGCTGACACCTGGAACTTCTAAAAAATCCGATCACTCGGCAACATCTCCCCAAACCTTTCGATATGTCGCCGCTAAGCATCCGGCGTGCTTTGCTCGGCGACACTCATCACGGCTTCTAAAATTTTCTTGTACCCGGTGCAGCGGCAGAGATTGCCGGCCATCTTTTTCTTGACCACCTCCTCGGTGGGATGCTCGTCTTCGTTTAAAATGGCCTCGGCCGTCAATATCATCCCCGGTGTGCAGAAACCGCATTGCAGTCCACCATGGTCGATGAAGGCTTTTTGCAGTGGATGCAGATCACCGCCGGCGGCTAAACCTTCAATGGTGATAATTTCTTTCCCCGCCGCATCGACAGCCAGCATCAAACAGGACAAATAGGCCTCGCCGTCGATCAGGACCGTGCAGGCGCCGCAGGCTCCCAGATCACATCCCCGTTTGGTTCCCATTAAGCCTAACTTTTCCCGCAGCACCTCCAGCAGGGTGTGGTTGGGAGCAACCAATAATTCATACGTATCGCCATTGACATTGAGTTCTATTGCCCGCTTCATCATTTTTGCCTCCGCAGAGCCTTATTCGTGGTTTTTTTCAATCTAAAAGACAGAATTCTGTAAATATTCAATCTTCAATATTCAATATTCATTTCAAATCCCGGCTTTTCTCGGCAGCGCCGCGCAGCAGCAATCCCATCATCTTGCGTTTATGGGACGGGGAATAGAGCGAAGTTTTCACCGGACTGGCCTCCTTGGCGGCAAGGTCGCAGGCGGCCCTGATGTTCTCGTCGGTGAGCTCCCGGCCCTGCAAAAATTCTTCGATGTTTTTGCCTCGCAAGGGCTTGCGATCAACGGCTGTAAAAGCGACCCGGTATTCTTTTTCCTCCGCGGACGCCCAGAAAGCAGTACCCACAATCGGAAAATCAATGCTGTCGCGATTGGCAAATTTCATATAACTTAAAACCCCGTTGATTGACGCGCCGGGGATTACGATTTCGGTTAAAATCTCGGTACCTGCCAGGGTGAGGGGCGCCTTGCCGTTGCCGGTAAAAAGCTTCTGTAATGGTATCTCCCGTTCACCGCCACTGCCGGCCAGTTTGACGCCGGCATTCAAGGCCAGAAGCGCCGGTGCCAGATCGCCGCAGTAGGTTGAATAGCAGATCTCTTTTTTGTTGACCACGTGGCAGATCTCGCCGCCCGCCTTAAAGCAGGTCGGCCGGGAACTTCGCCACCATTTGGATTGATTGAAGTACTTGCAGCGGTTCTGCTGGCAGATATTGCCGCCGACGGTTCCCATCACCTGGTGATGATAGGAACCGACGCAGGAAGCAGCCCGGGCTAAACCAGGCAGGTTGTCCGCAACCGGGCCGGTCATGTAGAGGCGTTTCAGGGGAGCCAGGGCGCCGACCCGCATATCTCCGTTATCCTGCCGTATGTAATTCAGATCGGCGATTCGTTTGATATTGACGACAGCCGGCGGGCATTCAACGCGGTATTTCATGTTAACCAGCAGATCGGTTCCGCCGGCGAGGATTCTGGCATCCGGTTCATTTTGCAGAATAGACACCGCCTCCCGGATGTTCTTGGGCTCAAAATATTCAAATTTAGGTAGTCTCACAGCGGGCCCCCTTTTGGGATTGAATATTGAAGATTGAAGATTGATGGTATGCTATCTTATTTTAAATGTATTAATCTAATTTATATGGTAATGCAAATTCAAAAGTTTGCTAAGTTGAATGCTGATGAAACTTTAAATGGCAGAAAATAAATTTCATATCGTGAAATATAGTTTCAAGATACCTGTCTCTATTATGATCCCGATCTTATTGTCAACAATTAAATTCTTATAAGAGTTCAGGGTTCAAACGTTAAAATGTGAAATTATTTTTGAGTGAGCCCTAAGTAGGGGCGGGCTTTACGCCCGACCGGATTAGGTGCCGTCAACCGAACTCTCTGAACCCTTGAACCTCTGAACGTTTGAACCCTGAACCCTGAAACTCTGAACCCTGTAACTCTGAACCTGCCATTTTCTTCTTGACCTTAAAATAAAACATGATATAGGTTCCACATATTAAACTAGAGATTCATAATATGAAACTATCGGCTGCGGAAAATTCAATCTACCGGGTCCAGGCCCTGGAGCGAGCGCTGGACATTCTGGACTGTTTCAATTTCCAGAACAGGGAACTAAGCCTGGCCGATGTGGTATGCCGCACCGGACTCAACAAGACCACCGCCAAGCGGCTGATTTCGAATCTGACAACGCGCGGTTATTTGCAGCAGGACCCCCAAACCAGAAAGTATCAGCTCGGCATGCGTCTGTTTGAGCTGGGCGGCGTTGTTTTTTCATCCTTTTCCCTGCGCCGGTCAGCCGCCTCTCCCATGACCGGCCTTCAGAATAAAACCGGTGCCACCGTGCTTCTGGGCGTCAGAATGGAGGATCAGCTGGTTTATGTCGACAAACGCGAGGGCGACGGTATGATCCGTATTTCATCGGATGTCGGCTGGCGCCGGCCGTTGCACTACGGCATGCTGGGCATGGTGCTGATGGCCAGTCTCGAATCAAAGGAAGTTGATCGGATCCTGAAAAAATATCCCCTTGAAGCCCACACCCCCTTCTCGATTACCGATATCGATGCATTCAGCCTGCGGTTGGAAGAAATTCGCGTTCAGGGGTATGCCGTTGAGAAAGAAGAAGCCGTTGAAGGTCTGGTTGGTATTGCCGCCCCCATAAAGAATTACAGCCGTCAGGTCGTGGCGGCGCTCGGCCTGGCGTTGCCCCTCGGCCGGCGCAATCTGAATGAAGATTTGGCTGGAATTGTGAAATCGGTGAAATATACTTGCGATTTGATTTCATCCGAATTGGGTTATTTGAAGATATAGAGGTTTAAATATGAAAATCTACGAATCTTTATCACTGGGACAAGTCCTGGAAAGAGGTGCCGCTCAAGCGCCTGATAAAGTCGCCGTGGTGGATGGCATTCAACGGAAGACTTACCGCGAATTGAACGCCATGGTCAACGCGCTGGCCGTCAGTCTGTCTGAAATCGGATTAAAAAAAGGAGATCGAATCGCCCTTCATATGCCCAATTCCATAGAGTTGCTGACCGCCTTTTATGCCCTGCAAAAATTAGGCGCCGTCGTCGCCTGGGCCAATCCCATTTATCGCCGGAACGAGGCTCAGTTCATACTTAAAAATTCAGAGGCCCGAGGGGTGTTTATTTTCAGCAATTGGGATGGCAGAAATTATCATGATGACATTCTGAATCTGAAAGACGAGCTGCCGGACCTGGAGTTCGTTTTCGCCGTCGGCAGCAATCAGGGCCAGGGCGTGTATTCCTTCTCTGATTTAGTCGGCAAGGGGATGGAGAAAACTTTTTCTGCTGAGCCTGTCGACCCTTTAACCGATCTGGCCATGCTGCTTTATACCTCCGGAACCACCGGCCGTCCCAAGGGGGCGATGATCACCCATTATGCTGCGGTCAGGGCGGCCTGGGAATACTCCTTAGGTGTTGAGGCTTCTTCAGAAGACATTTTTATCGGCTTTTTGCCCATGAGCCATTCCTACGGCTGCGGATCGATTCTGATTCAGCCCCTGCTGCTTCAGGCGACCGTGGTATTGATGGACAAATTCGAGGTGGAGAAAGCCTTTCAACTCATCGAGCAGGAAAAGATTACCCTGCAATTGGGCGCACCACCTCACTATATCCTGGAGTTAAGCCACAAAAGTCGACCCGCTTTTGACCTCAGTTCCGTGCGCGCCGGGATGATTGCCGGCATGATCGCACCCGAGGGCCTGATAACGCGGGTCGATAAAGAGATGGGGATATATTTGACCTCTTTCTGGGGGGCTTCCGAAGTCGGGCCGGGACTGGGAACCATGTGCCCCTACCCTTCCCCGCTGGATATCCGGGAAAAATACATCGGCCAACCGGTGGCCGGCACTCAAATGCGAATTGTCGATCCCGTCACCCATGAAGAGCTGCCCGACGGGGAGATTGGAGAGCTGACCCTCAAAGGCTGGCATGTCATGCAGGGCTATTGGAAAAATCCGGCGGAAACCCAAAGACAGATTATCGATGGATGGCTTCACATGGGAGATCTGGCATCCAAAGAAGCAAACGGCTACCTGAAAATTTACGGGCGCACCAAGGACCTGATCAACCGCGGCGGCTATAAAATTTATCCCTATGAACTGGAATGCCTGCTGGTCGAACATCCCAAAGTCGAACAAGTCTGCATCGTCGCAACGCCGAATCCGGTTCTGGGCGAATCCATCTGCGCTTGTGTAGTCCCCAAACCGGGTCAAACAGTTACTCTGGCAGAAGTCAGGGAGTTACTGCAGGATCGGGTTGCCCCGCATAAACTGCCCGACGAACTTTGTGTCATGGAAGATTTCCCGAAGTTATCCGGCGGTATAAAAATTAAAAAATTCGGCCAGGGCGGCCTGGCGGAGTTGGCCGATAAGGACGAATCCAGGCAAAAAATTCGAAAGAAATAAAATCCAAGAAGTTATGCTTTGCAATGACCGAAATTTAATCTTACATCTAAGAAAATCGAGACAGAACTTGATCTGACAATATGCCTGAAAATGGTATGTTTACAGTACCTGTAATTTTGAGAGGCCCGATTTTATGCAGATACCCCAACTAATTCAAATTCTGCATCCTCAGTAAACATTGTCAATACTTTATCTACGTCTTTTCGATTGACCGCGTCCTTAAAAGATTCAACCAGACTTTGGAGATTGATAGTTTCTGCCATCATTCAGTCTCCTCTTTTTGAATATTAAGACGGCAATTTTTGACTTGAGTAACAGAGAATAAAGTAATATCCCCCAACCCCCGGCTCTGCCGGGGGTTGGGAGCTACCTAAAGTAAATTATTAATCGGAGCAGGTGAAGTTTGATGCTGAGTCGACTACACCGTACCCGTTGTATTTCGGCCATGTCGGATACTCGCACAGCCGCTGGGTGCGGCCCACATGGACGGCTATCGGTTCCAATTTCGGTCCCAGTCTCGGTTCCAATTTCGGTCCCAGTCTCGGTTCCAATTTCGGTCCCAACCTCGGTCCCAATCCCGGTCATGATCTCGTTCGCGGGCGCAGGTGAAGCTTGATGCCAAGTTGGGGTCGCCGGATCCCTTGTATTTCGGCCAGGTCGGATACTCGCACAGCGGACGGGTGCGGCCCACATGGACAGCGGTATCGGTCACGATCTGGTCCGCCGGAGCGTTTCCCTTTTCTACCCAGTTTTCAAGCGCGGTGAGCGAGTCCCAGCCAGGGGTAAACGCGGCACCGAAGGCATGACCGACCCCGGGACCTCGTAAAACCTGGCAAACTTTCTGACTCTCGTAGGCCCGAATTGAGCCTGCAATAGTTCCCAGTACATCTCGCTGGCACGGGTGCTGACAAGCACGTCCTGCAGGCCGTGGGCAAGCAGCAGCTTGCCGCCACGGGCGACGAACGCCGAGATGTCCGTTTTCGTGTCGAGCTCTTTGCTGAGCTCGCTGATGCGATGAGCATAGGGGCCAGGGTTTTCGGGGTCGATCGAGAGTGTGTCGAAAGTGCCGGTTGGGTCGCCCACCACGGCGTATTTCATGAACTGGTCCATAAACGGACTGAGATACGGCATGCTTTGGTTCGCGGGGAGCGCCGGCTGTAAATACCCAAGGGTCAGGAAGATTACGTAGGCCTGCAGCGAATATCCTCCGGCGTCCGCTTGGGTCCTGCCAAGATCCGCGCCCCATACATTGCAGCCGGGGAATGACTGCAATCCGCTCGCCATATAGAAGTGAAAGTTCGCGGGCGTGTTGTAAATGTTCAAGGCTTCAATTTGCGCATCCGACAGGCATTGTCAGCGGTGTCCTCACTTCCATCGCAGCGCACTACATCCGGATCGAATATCTCATTGCATTCCGTCTGGTTGCTGATTATGCCATCGGCGACACCATCCAGCTCATCGCAAACCATCATTGCCGCGTCATAGAGCACCTTCCGCTGTGCCTGGTTGGGATAGGCATCCGGCTCCGCCATAGCTCTCATAATGCGCTGGCCTTGAAGCAGGGCGCCCATATCGTTCCAGGCCGGATACAAAGCGATGGCGCCGTCCCAGTCCGCGGGCCAGCGTTGAATGGCGGCCAATGCCTCACGCCCGCCGGTCGAGCCGCCCATAAAATACGATCTTTTTCGGATTCCGGCCATAGTAGTAATTGATGATGTAGACTGCCGCATCGCGGGTCTTCTTCGGTGCCTCGACGGTGAAGTTGCGCAAAGCCTCGTCGTTGAGGGCGAAAGAGCAGTCCTGCGAACCTAAGGACCCGGCCTGGTGACCGGAGTCACTGCCGAAGGTGGCATAGCCACGCCCCAACGGCACCAACTGATCCGTTGGACCGAATCCCACATTCCCGGCCACATTCGGGATCGAGCCGTCGAAGCCGCCGCCGCCAAACGCCATCGCTTTATGGTTCCAACTTGCAGGCAGGTCGACCTGGAACTTGATATTCGGCGCAGTCGGGTCCACCGGACTGATTTCGCCCAGTACCATGCAATATGCTCCGATGGCTGCAGCCCCAGTGCCGGCCGCTGGGACTACTGTTGTGCCGGTGACCACGGCCCCGGTAGTCGGCAAGTCAATCGATGCCGCGGGAATCACCATACCGTTGATTTCCGCGCAGGCCAACGCCTGAGTCGTATCCTCCAGCGCATCAATTAAATCGGCCCTTTGAGAGGCGACAATCCATTTGGCAATTTTGTTTTCGATATTCTTCTTCAGTTTGTCCTTGGCACCCGTGTAAGCGCCGGCCTCGAGCTGGTCAAAAGTTGCATCGATTTTGTTAAGCAGCGCATCCCGATTGTTACGGTTCCGGAAAGCTGAGTCCGGAAGATCATTGATGAGGTCTTCCACATTCGTCAGGGCTTTCCAAGCGCTGTCAAAAGCGCTCGCAGCCTGAGCCGTTGTTATCTGAGGAGAAGGCACCCAGGTCAATCCCAGACTCACAAGGCAGAACAGAACGGAATACAGAATCCTAACAGCTCCATTTCCAATCTTCTTCATTTTAAGACCTCCTTTTCAATAAGGCATGAGTTGCATTTTCATAAATCTTAAATGTTATTTCGAATTGGGAATTGTTTAATGAAACTAAGGCCTTGCACGCGGATGGTGGACACCAATCATCCTTTTCGCCTGACAAAATCAGCAAATCAGCGTTAAGCTTAAAAATATCAGAACAATATGGATAAAATAAAACTGCACATTGGAATAGTTCTTCCTTAGATTTCGTAAATTCGCGGTGCCCTCCGCATTTTCCCTTAAACAAGCGGGGAAAATGAGAGGCGCTGTTGAACCCCATAGATAATGCACACAACAACCGCTGATAAAGTACAGAACCCCGGGGGACGGAAATTATCACCGCCCCTCTGGTTTCCGGTTTCGAGCATTAACTGCTATGGAATTAGTCCAAAAGCATTAAAAACAGGTCCGGCTGTGGGAAACCTGTCTCTTGCCGCCTGAATATCTTGGGAATAATGATCCATGGCCGTGGTGCTCTCCACACTGATATCATAGGCGGTGAGATCGGCATCGAAGACGATCACTTTCGGTTCTCCAACCGCATTGGACCACTGGGGCCACTCCGGGCGAGGGTAACCCATCAAATTGGGATCTCCCGTCCATACAAACGATCCCAGATAATCCATCATTGCACGCTGGAGAGCTTCGCGACCGGGCCGATTGGTCTCCGAGAAACCCCAGCCAAAGAGGTCGTCGTCCCAACCGAAGAAAAAAGGAAGCTCCGCAGCGTGGCAAGGGCCGACAAGCAACCTGAAAGCTTCTTTCTCCGGATCGCCTCCGCCCCCCCATTGGAAGACATAACTGTAAACCGGATTCTCATCATTTTCGTCCTTGATTGCAGCCGCCGGCTGGTCTGCGCCTCCGTCCCGCCACTGGCGAGTCCAAAGGTCCCGCTATTGTTTCATAAAGAGCCTTGTCCTCTGGGGAAGGCAATACGTCATCGAGTGTCAGGTCGCCCGGGTCAAAGACCCTGAATGCATCTCCCCAGGAGTAATCGCCCGATGGAAAACCAAGTAACTTCGGATAGGCACCGTAGTATCGCATATACGCCTTGTACTCGTAACGGTTGGTTCCGATCAGCAGGGGCACCCGGTTATGTTGTCCACTCTCGATTGTGGGATAAAAGCCTTCAGCCGGGACAACGTTCCCATCGAGGAAAGGTTGTACACTCCCTCCCGCCGCGATGTGGGCTGCCATGATTTCTTCAGCAGACTTCCATCTGAGGTAATCCTCGATCTCGTCGTTGGTCATGTTTGCCCGATATGCTGCGGGATCCCCCCCACACCGACGGTTCCGTCATCCACGAGGAGCCACTCGATCATCTTATTTGTCTTGGCATCCCCTGTTGCCGGAGTGTCGAAGGTGGCTGAAGGCGGTGCGCCGCTCTCCACGACAGCAGATCTAAAGAGCCCCGAAGCCTTGGGCGATATGAGCAGGGTAAGCGTATCCAGCGCCCCTGCCGACTCACCGGCCAAGGTAACACTTAGCGGATTTCCGCCGAATGCACCGATGTTTTCTCTGGTCCACTTAAGCGCTTGGATTTGGTCGAGGATACCGAAATTTCCGGATGCGTCCAGTGCATTTTCGTCATCCCGAAAAGCAGGGTGAGAGAGCCAGCCGAAGGGGCCCAGACGGTATTGGACCACCACGACAATGATGTTCTCTCTTTTGGCCAGTGCTTTCCCGTCGTAATTCGTGGCGCCACCGAAAACATTGGATCCTCCGTGAAGCCATACGTAGACGGGAAGATGTTTGTCATCCGTGTCAGGGCGGTAGATATCTACGTAAAGGCAATCCTCACTCCCTACAATTTCCCCCGAGGTAATCCACGTGCGGCTTGTCAATCGTTGCGTGCACTCGCTGCAAGGTTCCGTAGCATCTCTGACTCCCGCCCAATGCTCAGGGTCTTCGGGAGCAGTCCAGCGAAGCCCTCCCACCGGTGGTTTCGCAAATGGGACGCCTTTCCAGACCCAGGTTCCGTTGCTCTCCTGGTAGCCCTTGAGTTTGCCGTATTTCGTCTCTATAATCTCTTTATTCCATCCATCATTCCACCTGTATTCAGGAGAACCCCACGACGGTCGTCTCTTAAATGGGACGTTTTTCCAAACCCAGGTTCCGCTGCTCTCCTGGTAGCCCTTGAGTTTGCCGTATTCAGTCTCTATAATCTTTGTGTTCCGGTTATCATTGCGCGCGTGATCAGGAGGACCCCACGACGGTTGCTTCCCCTGCCCTTGACCTGCGATCGCAACGCCACAAGCGAAGAAAAGAAACACTCCGAGAATCATAATAGCAATCGCTTTTTTCATACCGTTGCCTCCTTTATAGTATAGACTTGATTTGTAATGAGATCTTTCTTTGCAATACTATCGAGATTACCCATAATTGTTCTTTGAAAAATTTACTTAATTTTAACAGGCTGATATGCGCATTTGAATGCCTTTTGGCATTCGAAGGTATGGACGAATTATATCAAGCGACATCATTTCGAAACTAAAGGATCAGACAGCACCTGTTCATAAGGGCTCATTATGGTTCATTCAGAAAAACGGTTGAAACTCAAATATAGATATGGAAAATATATAGAGATGAAAAAAGTGAGCTGAATAATATTCTAATATAAAATCTCTGTCAAGTTCTAATTATAATCTGATATAACATATTAAATATATATGGAATATATTATTTTTTTTAGATAACTCCGAATTTTAGTTTTTCCCCTAATTAATATATATTTTGTCGAATATTGCTCGATATTAGTGAATAATATTGCCAAAATCAAATAAAGAGCTATAGGTTTATTGCCGTTTTAAAGACAATCCGTTTGATCCCGCTGCTTTTCAGCAGGGCTTACTGATTTTGCAAGGGGTAACTAATGATGAGCGAAAAGAAGCAAAAAATTCTGGATGCGGCCGAGCGTATTATGTCTGCCAAGGGACGAAGCGCTACAATCAGCGAAATAAGCGCCGCTTCTGGGGTAACGGATTCTGTGCTCTATCATTATTTCGAAAACAAAGAGGACTTACTTTTCTCTGTCGCACAAGAGCACCTCAGGGATGCACTGGAAAAATTGGATGAACAACTCCAGGGCATCATGGATCCGGTCAATCAGCTTAGTAAGTTAATATGGTTTCAACTGTATTACCATGACACTCACCCTGACTATGGAAATCTCCTTTTGTTCGAATGTCGCTCAAGCAAGCGGTTTATGAACCATGAGGCTTACGGATTGATTAAGCGTTGGTCCGGCATCGGAATAGAAATTCTCAACAATGGAATTTCTGACGGCTCTTTCCGCAAAGACCTTGCCCTCCCAATAGTTCGTGATGCAATTTTTGGATTGGTTGATATGGAAAATATTCAGTTCCTGACTGCACGAGAACAGCTACAGGCACATAAGGACCTGGACGCTATTTTGGACCTCGTGCTGCCGATGATTCGACCCGATACAGAGGAGTGTGCCCCTAAAAACAACAAGGCCGGCAGAATACTGGCGTCTGCTTTAAGCGTTTTTGCCGCAAAAGGATTTCAGAACGCTACGGTACAGGAGATTTCAAAATCGGCGAATGTGTCTGAAGGAACTATTTACGAATATTTTAACAACAAGGAAGATTTGCTCTTTTCCATACTTGAGCGGCAATTTCAGAACAATCTTGATTTGCTTGATGAGTTGTTTGAAGTCAGGACCCCGCTGCGCAAACTAAAACGCTTCATGCGCTATCATTTCACGATCTATCTTACCCAGCCTGTTTTTGTAAAAGTTTTTTTGTTTGATGCGATTTACAATTCCGGCTTCTACGCCTCAAACGCCTATCAACCCTTTAAGCAATACATCGAAAGCATCTATGCGATTCTTGACGAGGGTAAAAAAGATGGCAGTATACGGCCGGAAATCAATAATCGTGTATTCAGAAATCTTTTTATGGGAATCTTCAGCCACATGGCCTTGAGGTGGCTGTTTACGCAAAAAGGCCGCCAGACTGATAAAATCGAAGAGATTAATGCGGCCGTTGCCCTTTTAAGCCGATCCATTGCGTCAAAAAAATAAAGTTCACGGACCGTGAGGTCTAATCCGGCTAACCGAATATCGGCACAAAAAACTGATGCTAAATTGCCTGTTCGCAGCCGTATCCAAAACCCTGGTGACTTTCGGTGAAATTTAATCTTAATTTCGGTATACATAAAAGTAGGCGGGAAACTATATGCAACTAAGACGTTGTTGATCTATTAAAATCTCAATTTTATCTTTAATTTGGGGGTTGTAGGCAAAAAAAGTGCTAAAATTTGCTAATCTTTTAATCCGAATCGAATGATATTAATGAGTTAGGTGGTTTGTACCTTTAGCCGAAGCTCAAAAACTTGTAGGCACATGTTTTAACAATATTTGAGTGCGAAACAAATTAAAAAGAACCGTTATGTTTAAAAGCTGACCCTCAAAGGCTGGCATGTCATGCAGGGCTATTGGAAAAATCCGGCGGAAACCCAAAGACAGATTATCGATGGATGGCTTCACATGGGAGATCTGGCATCCAAAGAAGCAAACGGCTACCTGAAAATTTACGGGCGCACCAAGGACCTGATCAACCGCGGCGGCTATAAAATTTATCCCTATGAACTGGAATGCCTGCTGGTCGAACATCCCAAAGTCGAACAAGTCTGCATCGTCGCAACGCCGAATCCGGTTCTGGGCGAATCCATCTGCGCTTGTGTAGTCCCCAAACCGGGTCAAACAGTTACCCTGGCAGAAGTCAGGGAGTTACTGCAGGATCGGGTTGCCCCGCATAAACTGCCCGACGAACTTTGTGTCATGGAAGATTTCCCGAAGTTATCCGGCGGTATAAAAATTAAAAAATTCGGCCAGGGCGGCCTGGCGGAGTTGGCCGAAAAGGACGAATCCAGGCAAAAAATTCGAAGGAAGTGATGGTCGCTCAACAAACCACCGGCAATACCTACCTTTTCTTGAGACTCAAAATTTCTCGGGCCTCATCGGGAGTCGCAATTTCACGTCCGCACTCCCGGGAAATCCTGACAATACGCTCGACAAACTGGGCATTGGTTTTAGCCAGAACACCTTTGGCGTAGTATAAGCTGTCTTCCAAACCGACCCGGATGTGACCTCCCATCACGAGCGCCAGCATGGACATCGACAGCTGCCATCTGCCGGCCCCGATGACGGACCAGGTGGAAGACTGCGGGATATGATCCAGCAAGTGCAGCAGGGATTTCGGCGTTGCGGGAGCACCCCAGGGTGTTCCCAAAACCAATTGAAAATGAAGCGGTTCATCTACCTTTCCCTGATCTCTCAAATGCAAAGCGGTAATCAGCATGCCGAGGTCGAATGTTTCAAATTCAGGCTTAACCCCGTTGTCTCTCATTTTTTCGGCTGCCCGATCCAGAAACTCCGGTGAATTCACATAAACAGAACGGCCCCGATTGAAGGAGCCGGCATCAAAAGAGGCCAGCTCCGGTTTTAAATCAACCGGTGCCAGCCGTTCCTCGGTGGCAAAGTTTCCGCTGGTGGTCAGGCATAAGATCAGATCGGTTCTCTCCCGCAGCGGTTCCACCACCTGCCTGAAAACCTCCACATCCTGCGTGCCAAGGCCCGTTTGCGGGTCCCGGACATGGATATGAGCGATGGCGGCCCCCGCCTGCCAGCATTCATAGGCCGACTGGACAATTTCTCCCGGCGTTAAGGGAATATAGGGAGTCATCTCGCGGGTGATCCGGCCGCCGGTAATGGCGGCGGTAATGATGAGTTTCTCCACGTCAGGAACCTCTCGCGCTTGAGTTAAAAACCAGCAGGAAGTATTGGTTACTAGTCGCCTTAGTAGGTTTCAGGTGTTCCGCCTTCGGCGGACCGATGGCCAAAGCAACGGCCGGTCTGATCGAAAAATAAAACTGAATAATTCACCGCCGAGTTCGCGGAGGAACGCTGAGAAAATTCTCAGACAATTTTTCTTAACCTCAGCGATCTCAGCGGTCTCTGCGGTGAGTTGCATCTAACTATTTATCCCGATGCTGTTTGACCTGCTCCAGGACGCGATCAATAAAGTGCTGGGTTTGACCGAGATAATTTTCCGGTTTGGCCAGCGTCTCCCAGTCTATTTTATTCTGCGGCGCTGTCGCGCCGAACTTTTGTTTGACAACTTCAATCAGTGAGCGGTTTTCAGCGGCGGCAACGCCGCAGGCCTGCTTCACCAGGGCCTGGGCCTCGGGACGTGAAATTTCGGCCGACAGCGCCTGAACCGCGGCCTCCGCCAGCACGAGATCATTCGAACGTGCAATATTTTCCCGCATCGCGTCTTCATTGACCTTGAGATTTTTAGCCAGAAACAAGGCGTTCCTGAGCGCTCCGCCCGTTAATACGATCATCTGGGAAAGGGTCAGCCACTCAACCTGCCAGCCATGGGTGGCCCGCTCGTGTTCCTGGATCATGGCCTGATGCATGGCCGACAAAAGGGATGCATTCGTGCGGGCTGCTGCAATGATGAGTTCGCTGACAATGGGATTGCGCTTCTGCGGCATGGAGCTGCTCCCTCCGCGGTCCGGCTCGCCCGATTCCGCGACCTCCCCGACTTCATTCTGGGCCAGCAGAATGATGTCCTGGGCCATCTTGGCCAGGCTGGCTGTGAGCATACTCAACCAACCGGCGAACTCGGCCAAACTGTCCCGCTGACTGTGCCACGGCATCAGCGGCAGACTCAAATCCAGCTCCCGCGCAAGGGCCTGCATCACAGCCATTCCATTGTCTCCCAGCGCCGCCAGGGTGCCGGCTGCTCCGCCGAACTGGAGCTGCAGCAGCCCGCTGCGCTGGGCGGCCAGCCGGTTTCGGTGCCGCAGCAGCGGCGCGAGCCAGCCCGCTGCCTTTAAGCCGAAGCTGACGGGCAGGGCTTGCTGGCCATGGGTTCGTCCGGCCATCACCGTTGCACGATGACGATCGGCCAATTCTGCCAGGCCACCGATGATCATTGCCAGCCGATTCTCCATGATTCCCAGCGCGGAACGAATCTGAAGCACCGTTGCCGTATCGACAATATCCTGCGTGGTTGCCCCCCAGTGGACGTAGGGTGCCGCTTCCCGGCCGACGGCTGCCCGCAAAGCCTTTACCAGCCCGATGACGGGGACGCCGTCGCGCAGCATGCCTTGTCCGATCTGCTGTGGATCCAAGGCGACGCTGCCGGCAATTTTTGAGATCCGTTCGCCCGCCGCGGAAGGGATGATGCCCAGCCTCGCTTCAACCCGGGCCAGGGCGCCTTCGACCGCGAGCATGGCCCGCAGAAAAGCATCGTCGTCAAAGAGCCCGGCAATTTCCGGATCACTGAAAAGCGGGCCGAATATTTTAGAATCGAGAGGTAGAGTCATGCTTCACGCATCAAAAAACGCGGTTTCGTTCTCGCCCTGGATGTGAATATCGAAGCGGTAGATTACTTTGCCTTCCGCCTTTTCGCGACCGGCAATCAGGGTATTTCTCCGGGCTGGGTCGTCAATGCTCACCAGGACGGGATCGTTTTGATTGGCGGCTTCGCCTTCGAAGTAGATCCGGGTGAACGCATGCGACAGCATGCCACGCGCAAACACGATGACATTGATATGCGGCGCCTGCAGGGTATCATTCGATCCCGGAACCATGCCCGGTTTGATGGTTTCAAACCAGTAGTTGCCGCTGGTGTCGGTTGCTGTCCGTCCGTGTCCCATGAATTCGGGATCGAGCGGTTTAGCCTGTTCGTCTAAAGGGTGATGGTAGCGTCCATGCCTGTTTGCCTGCCAGATTTCGATCAAGGCATCTTCAATCGGATGTCCCTCGCCGTCGGTAACACAGCCTTCGATCCGGATTCGCTCACCTTCCGTTTTTTCTGAGACCAGAACATTGGTAAATATTTTATCACCTGCACGCAGAAGCCCCTGGGAAAAATAGGGGCCGACCGTCTGGGAGGGGCTTTGAGTCATCATCGGATTGTAGGGTTTCATTTTCTCCCCTTAAACGGTGTCTCCTCCCGTCCTCTGAGCACAAAATCAAACCGGTAGCCCAGCGCCGAACCGGGTTCGGAAACATCGTGGGAAAATTTGGCAACCAGCCGCTGCCGGGCTTTCTCATCGGGGATACCGTTGAATATGGGATCCAGTGGAATCAGCGGGTCGCCGGGAAAATACATCTGAGTTACGAGGCGCGTCACGAATGCCGAACCAAACAGCGAAAAATGGATGTGGGACGGGCGCCAGGCATTATAATGGTTGCCCCATGGATACGGTCCCGGTTTTATACTGACGAATCGATACTCGCCCTTTTCGTTGGTCATGCAGCGGCCGGCACCCGAAAAGTTGGGATCCAGGGGCGCATCGTGCTGATCACGTTTATGCGGGTAGCGGCCGGCGGCATTGGCCTGCCACACTTCGATCAGGGTGTTGGCCACCGGACGTCCATCCTCTTCCAGCACCCGCCCGGTAACGATGATCCGTTCCCCTATGGCTTCACCCCCCCTGCCCGCGTTGGTGGTCAGATCACTGTCGCCGGGTTGAACGGTGTCATGTCCGTAAACCGGTCCGGTAATTTCCGATAAGGTCTGGATCAGCGGTATGAGTGGTTTGCGGGGCGACCGCAGCGGCGTCGACCGGTAGGGTTCATAGAGATACGGCGGATGTACGCTCCAGTCCCGTGGTCCGTACCGCTTGATTTTTAATTGCATGTTTATCCCTCGCAAGATGGCACTTCAGAAACTGCCTAGGATTCCAAAATACTGCATGTGTCTAAAGCTCAAAAAAATGCCTAAAATGCGCTAAAGTGACTAAAATGCCTAAAATTAATGTATTCTGTCGTTTTATATGAACTATCAACCGGCGCGTCAACGCCATAGCCTTCTTTCTTTATCTTTTATCCTTTAGCCTTTCACCTTTTTCCTTTATCCAGCAGCCAAGCCAACTCAATAAACTCAACAAACTCAATAAACCCAATCCACGCTCACCCCTTCCCATCCATCTCGTCATACACGCGCTTGGCAACGGCAAAGGCCGAATTGGCAGCCGGAACGCCCGCATATACAGCGACCTGCATAAAGACTTCTTTGACTTCATTGCGCGTAACGCCTGTATTGCGGGTGGCCCGCACATGCAGGGCCAATTCCTCATGCTTGCCCAGCGCCGCCAGCATTGCGATGGTGAGCAATTGCCGCGTCTTAATTTCAAGACCCGGCCTGACCCAAACGGAACCCCAGGCACATTCTGTAATGTAGCGCTGAAAGTCGTTGTCAAAATCCGACTTCTGGGCTTCGGCGCGTGCGACATGATCTTCGCCGAGCACAGATTTACGAATCTGCATACCTTTTTCGAACTTTTCGTCAATCACTGCGGATGCCCTCCAGAAAATCGATTACCTGTCGCGAAAATAACTCCGGTTGCTCGACACAGGAAATATGAGAGGCACCTTCAATAAGGGAAAATTCCGCCCCGATCACGGCCCCGGCGAGTTCCCGCGCAAGTTCAGGCGGCGTGGCCAGGTCCTGGTCGCCGCACAACACCAGCGTCGGCCGCTTGATGGCGGCGGCGACTTCACGCAAGTCGGCGTCCCGAACTGCGCAGCACGTGCCGATGTACCCCTCGACGGGTGTTCTTTCCAGCATAATGAACGACTTTATTTACTTCTACAAAAGACATGCCTGAACACCCGACCAGGTTAAAAGAAAATCCAACAGGCGGAACCCGAAAATGAAAATAACAAGGAGAAAATCAGCTCTGATTGCCGGAGTCGAATAAGTATACCTGCAAACTAAACACTGGTGAAGAATTATCAAGTAGTCTGCTTTAAAATATCTCCTTCGCCCTGGTGTTTCTCGGATCGTGGCAAAATCAGAAAGTTGACTTTCATTGAGTTAATGCTTAAGTAACCGTTCAGGAATATGAGGTTCAGGGTTCAGTGTTCAAAGGTTCATGGCTCTATTTCGATTGGAAATGTGACCAATAATGTGACCAATAAATATGGAAGTTAATGAACTCTATCGTTATAATTTAGGCTGAAGTTAATGGCGGGAAGACTTCGGCAGGTAGCGACTGGGCTAAACCCTGCCTGTGCGATCAAAGCGCGCAGCGCGAAGCCCCAAACCACTGAACCTCTGAACCCCCTGAACCCTGCACCTCTGAACCCTTTCCAAAAAGGAGTTCTTCCAATGAAGACAGAGACGCAAGTCGGCATCATCGGGGCCGGTCCGTCCGGCCTGCTGCTCTCTCATCTGCTGCACCTGGAGGGCATCGACTCGGTTGTGCTGGAAGCGCGCAGCCGCCAATATGTCGAGGAACGCGTGCGGGCAGGCGTTCTTGAGCAGGGTACGGTCGACCTGCTGTGCGAGACCGGCCTCGGCGACAGACTCCGGCGTGAAGGACTGGTGCACCACGGCATCGAGCTGCGTTTCGACGGCCGCGGTCATCGGATCGCCCTGAGCGATCTTACCGGCGGCCGTGCCATCTGGATCTACGGCCAGCAGGAGGTCGTCAAAGACCTGAACAATGCCCGGCTGGCAGCGGGCGCAACGATCCACTTCGAAGTAAATGACGTGCGGCTGGCCGGCATCGAGTCTGCCAGCCCTGTTATTCAATACCGCAAAGATGACCGGGAGCACACTCTGGCCTGTGATTTCATTGCCGGGTGCGACGGATTCCACGGTGTGTCGCGGGATTCGATTCCGAGCGGCGTCCTGCGGACCTACCAGCACGATTACCCGTTCGGATGGCTGGGGATTCTGGCCGCCGTCGCACCGTCGACCAAAGAGTTGATTTATGCCTCTCACGACCGGGGGTTCGCCCTGCACAGCCTCAGAACCCCTGAAATCAGCCGCCTATACATTCAGGTGAACCCCGACGCGGACATCAATGAATGGCCGGATGAACGCATCTGGGAAGAACTCAGCCTGCGCCTGGCTACCGATGACGGCTGGACGCTGACCGACGGACCGATCCTGGAAAAGGGCATTACTTCTCTGCGCAGCTTCGTTGTCGAGCCCATGCAGCACGGCCGGCTGTTCCTGGCGGGGGACGCCGCGCACATCGTGCCTGCCACCGGGGCCAAGGGGTTGAACCTGGCGGTGCATGATGTGCGGATACTCGCGGAAAGCCTCACCGCCTGGTTCCGCACCGGTGCCACCGAGCTCCTTGAGCAATACTCAACCAAGTGCCTGCGCCGGGTTTGGCGAGTCCAGGATTTCTCGGCATTTATGAGCCTGATGCTGCACCGTTTTCCCGACGACGACGGATTCAGGGGCCGCCTGCAACGCGCGCAGCTGGCGTACGTCTGCAGCTCGGAAGCTGCGGCACGCAGCCTGGCGGAGAACTATGTCGGACTGCCGCATGTATAATTCCGATTGAAGTTATTAGTTGATAGTTATTAGTTAATAGCTTTAGAGGAATACTATCCTGCCTTATTGTTTCCTTTACCGATTATTTTGCAGACATGGAATGGATCTCCATTTACAACCGCCCAACCAATCAACGATTACCTATATCCTTAAATATGCTTTTTTGACGTGTTCGTTTCCTAGCAGATCCCTGCTCCCGCCGCTCAGTACAATGCGTCCGTTTTCCAGGACATAGGCTCTATCGGCGACCTCCAGCGCGTGCTGCACATTTTTTTATGCTTGACACATTTAAATGAATCGTTTAATATCCAGAACAGTCGTTCTACATAGAGAACGATTTATTAATCAGGGCGGAGTAATTATGCCGAATGAATTCAAAAACGTCCCGGCCATCGAAAAGTGTTTTGCAATCCTGCAGCTTTTTGCAAAATCAAAACAGGGGCTTGGCATCAGCGAAATTTCCAAACAGCTCAAATTGAACAAGAGCACGGTATTCGGCATCATTTACACCCTGAAACATCTGCAGGTCCTCGAACAAAATCAGGACGGTAAATTTCACTTCGGCACCCTACTCTATCTGTTGGGCAACGCCAACGGACAAAAATCCGAACTCATTCAAACGGTTCACCCCTATTTGGAAAAGATAAACCGGGAGACGAAGCTATCGGCCTTCCTGGGAATTCGATCCGAAAACCAGGCAGTTATCCTCGACAAGGTCGATACGGCTTATGACATCAAGATCTCATCCGAGATCGGCATGCGCCTGCCTTTAACGGCCGGTGCCGGCGGCAAAGCGCTGCTGAGCCAGCTTGCGAACCGTGAGATCGACCGGATTCTGAGCGCCGCCACCTTAAAAAAATTCACCGCCCGAACATGCGTGAACAAAAGCCAAATTAAGATGGATATCATAAATATCAGAGAAAAGGGCATTGCTGTCGACGATGAGGAATATATCGACGGCGTCCTCGCTTTGTCGGTGCCGCTTAATGCGTACCGGCCGGATCTTCAGGCCGCCCTATGGGCCGTGGGATTAAGGCAGCAGATTCGACCGGAAACTATACCCGCAATCAGCGATTATTTAAAAAATACTGCAAATGAGATAAACCAACGGTTCTATAAAATGCCGGTCGAGTTTTAAAAAAATTTGTCCTTTTTAATTCGAGTTTATCAGTAATTAGAGTCTTAGGAGGTAGAAAATGGGTGATGTCAAAAAAGTTAGAACGGCCTGCCGCCAGTGTCATGGGGGATGCGGGGTTATCGCTCACGTGCAGGACGGTAAAGTCATCAAGGTCGAAGGGGATCCGAATTCTCCCATCAGCCACGGCACGCTGTGCAGCAAAGGGCTCTCGGTGACCCAACTGGCCTATCATCCCGATCGCATACTTCACCCCATGCGCAAAACTGCGCAGGGCTGGCAGCGGATTACCTGGGACGAAGCCCTGAATACGATCGTCGAAAAGTTCAACGCCGTCATTGCCGAGCACGGACCGGAATCCATCGTTGTCGGGCAGGGTACCGGCCGGGATTATGAAAGTCATCTTTACCGGTTTGCCAACCAGCTGGGTACACCCAATGTCCTGACCGCCGGACATATGTGCTACGTCTCGCGCGTTGCGTCAACCCTGGTTACGGTCGGCAATCTTCCCATCTGTGATTATGCCGGCGGACCCAAATGCATTGTTTTGTGGGGCTGCAACCCGCTGTGGACCAACCCGGATGAATATAAAGGCGAGGGATTCTGGCGCGCCTACAAGCGGGGGGCCAAACTTATTTGCATCGATCCACGCAAAGGATTCACGGCCCAAAAAGCAGATCTCTGGCTGCAGCTGCGACCGGGCACCGATGCGGCCCTGGCCATGGGGTTTCATCATGTGATTCTGGAGGAAGAACTTTACGACCGGGAATTCACCGAAAACCATATCAACGGCTGGGACGCTTTCAAGGATAGGGTCCAAGCGTATCCGCTGGAAAAGGTGCAGGAAATAACCTGGGTCGATAAGGAACTTATCCGCCGGGCCGCCAGAATGTATGCCAAAACCAAGCCGGCCTGTATTCATTGGGGCGTTCCCACCGAGCAGACCAACAACTGTGCCGACTGCACCCGCACCCTTACCGGGCTGATGGCGGCAACCGGCAATCTGGATGCGCCCGGAGGCAACGTTCTCTATGTCAATCCGCCCACGCGGACCGTGGCTGAATTTTCCCGCCACAAAGATCTTTCCCGGGAACAGCGGGCCAAACGGCTGGGCGGCGACCGGTACAAGCTCGGCGGCAGGGTGGCTTTTATCACCCCCAAGGTCGCCTGGGAGGCCATTCTCACCGGTCAACCTTACCCGCTGAAAGCGGGCTTGTTGTGCGGCACCAATCCCGTATCGACGCGGGCCAACGCCGGGGAGGTTTACCGGGCGCTTGATAAGCTGGAGTTTCTGGCAGTGATTGATTTTTTCATGACCCCCACGGCCGATCTGGCCGACATTTTTCTACCGGCCGGCACCTGGCTGGAGCAGAATCATGTGGCCGACAACTGGAAGCGGCACGGGTATGTTCTGGCCCGCCAGAAGTGTGTTGAGATCGGTGAGGCCTGGCAGGACCATAAAATCTTTTTAGAGCTCGGCAAGCGCATGGGTCAGGAATGGTGGGACACCGTGGAAGATTCCCTTGACTACCTGCTCGAACCGGCCGGACTTACCTGGGAAGAGTTTAAAAAGGTCGGATATTTAAAAGGCGAGATGGTCTACCACAAATACAAAGAGCGGGGATTTTCAACCCCCACGGGCAAAGTGGAGCTTTATTCAACCGTGCTGGAAAAATGGGGCTATGATCCCCTGCCCAAGTATACGGAACTGGCCGAAAGCCCGGTTTCCAAGCCGGAACTGTTGGACCGCTTTCCTTACATTCTCAATGCCGGGCTGCGCACCCCGACCTACTTTCACTCCGCGAACCGCAACCTGCCATGGCTGCGGGAAATCCGTCCCGATCCTATCGTGGAGATCCATCCGGACACCGCGCAAAAGCATGGCATCAAGGACGGGGATTGGGTCTACATCGAATCGCCGCGTGGCGGCGCCAGGGAGCGGGCCAAGTTGAACGACGGGATCGACCCCCGGGTAATCGTTGCCGAGCATGGCTGGTGGTACCCGGAAATCAAAGAACACGGTCATGGCTGGGATATATCCAACATCAACATGCTGACGGACAATTCCCACGAAAGCATGGATCCGGCCATCGGCGCCACCAATCTAAGGACGTGTTTATGCAGGATCGCGCCGGCTGAGGTATAAATTCCAAATTTCAAATACCAAAATACAAATAAATCCCAAATCGCAATACTCAATGACCGAAACATGCCAATCTGAGAAAATTTTGTTGTTCTTTTTCTTTTTTGAATTTTCGTTCTTTCGCGATAAAGGATCGCTTATTTATCAGAAGCGATATAAAAACAGATGAAGTCCGGTTTGGAATTTTGAATTTTGGTCATTGTAATTTGTTTGGGATTTGTGATTTGAAATTTGAGATTTTGAATAAGCATACATGACGGACAGAGCTATTAAACAAGGAGCAGCTGATACGTCCACCTGGATCGATCCCGCCACCGGACTGGAATGGCAGTGTGATTCTCCGGGCCCGATGAACTGGCACGCCGCGCAATCCTATGCCGGCTGCCTGTCAATAAACGGCAAAGACGATTGGCGCCTGCCGACCGCCAGTGAACTGGAAACCTTATTGGACCGGACTAAATATCGACCGGTTATGCGTGAAGAGATTCCTTTTCGAGACACCTTGAGCTATTGGTCGTCCACCACCTTTGAACCCGCTAAAGCCAGCGCCTGGATCGTGATGTTCGACGGCGCCTATGTGCTCAGTTACTATAAGACGAACAAATATCATGTCCGCTGCGTCCGGGGATGAAACCTAATTCAAAACGATTTAAATTTATTCCGTTAAACCTTATTGTCTTTTGTTTAACCGGGACGATCTCAGCGAACAACAGGAGTAGCAGCAATGCCGAAATTTTCTTTGATGTTTTACAAGAAAGACTGTATGGGGTGCCATGCCTGTGAGGTGGCCTGCAAACAGGAACACGAACTGGGTGTCGGTCCGCGACTGGTGCGGGTCATCGAAAAATCACCTGATTTTTTCCCGGTTTACTGTCACCATTGTGCCGACGCACCGTGCCGGGAGGCTTGCCCGGTGGGAGCCATCTCAAGAAATGAAATGGGCATCGTCCTCATCGATGAAAAATTGTGCATCGGGTGCAAAGAGTGTTTGGAGGCCTGCCCGTTCGGAGCCATGCAGTATGATGACAATCGGGAAACCGCCGTCAAATGCGATCTCTGCCGTGATCGTCTGCAAAACAACCAAGCACCGGCCTGCTATTCGGTGTGCCCCACGCGCTGCATATCCTGGGGAGAAACAACCGCACTTTCCGCACGCATCGTCCAGGAGGCCCTGCCTCGAAGGATGAAATAGGCACATAGTTCCGGGCGGGCGAGGATAAGCTTCCGCCCCTACCTAACCGGTCAACGAGAAGGGTCGACAATTTTCGGAACCTGGCTATTGGGCAACGGCCGCCGGCAGCGGAAGCAATTTTTGCAAAAAAATCTACCGATGACAAAAGCCGGTGCCCGCAACGGCATAATGGCTTTCTCGCACATTTATTACGGCTGGATCATTGTAGGGATGGCATTGGTCTCTAGGGCCCGCTTCTGCTTTTTGAAACCAGCGGCGCCAGGCTGTTGACGTAAGGCTTCTTTATTTTTTTCGGAATGGGATGGGGAGTTACGGCCCCGATGTTTATGTCGGTGGCGGCCCCCCCCAAAGTTCGCCGCTGGCAGGACTCATGCGATACTGTTAAGATTCACTGTCCAGCTCGACCAGGTCCGCAACATTAATTTCCAGCATCTTGATACTGGCTAAAATTCGAATGCTGTTTCTGGCCAAGGCCGGAAAATTTTCTCCCATCCGGTTCAATTCCTCAGCAGTGCTCTTCAACTCCCGAATTTTATCATAAATCTTTTTTATATCGTATTGAGCCTTCATTGATTTTTCTTTCTCAGATCTTTAAAGCGTTTGGCCTTGATCTCATACCGCGGCAGCGTATCACAGCCGCAGATTTCCAGGTCGTAGCGCAGATTGGTCTTCAATCTGAGCTGATCGGCCAGCTCCTCTTCGATTAATTGACACTGGTCCTGGGCTTCGGGCAACACCTCCACTTTAAGCTTTATCCGATCCGTATCGCCGACTTTGTCGACAATCACCTCGTACTCGTCGCCCAGTCCGTCCACGCTTCGCACAACTTCTTCAATCGCCGACGGAGCCAGCAGCACGCCCTTGACCTTGGTGATATCATCGGCCCGGCCGAGGACGCCGCCTTTGATCAGGCGCGCTGTTCGGCCGCAGGAGCAAGGTTCGACCGACCATTCGATGATATCCTTGGAATCAAAACGCACGCAGGGCTGGGCCTGACGGTCCAGGGCGGTGATGATCATTTTCCCGCGCCGTCCGGGCGCTTCGATAATTTCACCGGTCTCGACATCCGCGATTTCAACCAGAAAAAAGGCTTCATTGACATGCATGCCTCCCGGTTGATCCCGACATTCGAAGGACCAGGCGCCGATTTCGGTCGCCCCGGCGTGGTCAAAGACCTTGGCACCCCAGGCATCTTCCAGGCGCTTTTTGGTGCTGGGAATGCTGGCACCGCACTCGCCGGCGCAGGTGATTTTGTCGATGGACAACTTGGACGGATCGATATTCATTTTCATGCGGGCCGTCTCAGCCATCCCCAGGATGTAAGTGGGCGTGCCCATCATGGCAGTGGCCTTCAATTCCTGAATTTTAAGGATGCGGGCCTTGGTATCCAAAACACCTCCCGGAATGACTTCACAGCCGATCTTTTCGGCCGCATAGTGGCCGGCCCAAAAGGCGACAAAAATGTTATACCCGAAGGGAATAAAGACCCGATCTCGGGGGCGATATCCCTGGGCCCAGAGAATGTAGGACCAGCATTCCATCCACCACTCCCAGTCCTGCCAGGTATCCGGCTGATAGACGGGTTGACCGGTAGTGCCGCTGGTCTGGCGAAAGACCGTAACCTCTTCCAGGGGGACGCACAGGGCATCCCCGTAAGGAAACGGATCTTTGCCCTGGATTTCCCGCATCATGGATTTTTCCACCGTGGGGACCCGCGCAATATCTGCAAAAGACCGGATATCATCCGGTTTAAGGCCGGCTTCGTCATATAGACGCCGGTGAAATTTCGAATGATCGTACGCCCATTTGAAGATCTTTTGAAATTTCTTCAGCTGCAGCCGCCGGATTTTCTCCCGCGGCAATGTTTCAAGAACCGGATTCCAGTATTTTTGTTCGTACATTTGCAGCTATCCTTTTAGGACATGGAATTTATTTAACACACTTGGTGGATCCGCTGTTATTCATATAACGCCCAGCGCGGAGCCGGTTTCGTCTTGGGTTTTTGTCCATAGAAAATATCGTCCATCCGTTTAAATAAACGCCTGGCATACTTGTTACGGGTGATTAAGGCCCGGATTAACTTATGGGGAAAAGTATTGGCGTGACTCCAGGGACAGACCCGCATGCAGACGTTGCAGTCCGTTCCCACCTTGCCCCAGTAATCAAAGCAGGTTTCCGCATTCAATTTCCATCGCAGCGTGCCGTTGACTTCTTTTGGGTCATCCATGGGAATGGAATTGGAAGGGCAGCAGTTCGCACACTTTTGACAAATTTTGCAAAAGTCGGCAACACCCAGGTCGAGCGGTTGATCGGGAATCAGCGGAAGATCGGTTGTCACCGCTCCCAGTCTGACTCGCGGGCCGAATTCTTTGGTCATCAAATAACCGAGCCGTCCGGTTTCCCCCAGACCGGCATCGACCGCCAGGGGCACCAGCACGGCATCATAATGCCGCAGATGATTGGCGGTTGCCGAATACCCAAGATTGACAATATAGGCCGCCAGCTGGGTTGCAATGAAGGCGCCCCGGGCATAATTGGCCATCGAGGCAATGGTGGTGGGGGTATGGGGGGCGGTGCCGACCAGGTCGAGGGCCATCTCAGTGGCAAAGACGACTGCGTACTTATGGTCTAAATCGATCGTCCGGCCCCAGTCGTCCCAGTTGTCTTTGAATATCTCTCCCCGGTTGGAATAAATCCAGAGGGGGTTGATTTCGGTGATGCCGACCAGATCGGCGCCAAGGGACAACGCGTAGCCTTTGACCCTGCCGGCGGCTGCTTCAGGAGTCATCGCCACCCGCTGGGCATTGAATTCCGGGTGGACCGGCGGGTTAAATTTATCGGGCGTTGAAAGATGCACAGGGATTAGAAAGACAGGCCATGGCGGCTGCCACGTTCGGTCGGTCTTGGGGTTTATCAATCGTACCGGGCTGGCCAAGAGGCCCGCCCCTTTTCCGGCGGGCGGCATCGAATTGCTCGTTCTCCGGATGCGATTCATAATAGGCCTCATATTGTTCCGATCCCGGACGAATGGAACGATTGCGGGCAAATACGATATCTCTTTCATCTATTCTTGTCACCCGGCCGACGACATGTCCCTGCGTACCTGCCAGGGCCTTCTGATTGTACCCGGTTGGCCAGATGAGACCAACCATAAGTCCGCAGGCAAACAAAAGACCGACAATTAAAACGGAAAAACCGGCACCGGCGGCAAAAAAACCGATTGCCCGCAGGTAAAACAGCACAATCACCAGCCCCAGCATGAGCAAAAACTGGGCCGCCCCGAGAAGCGCTGCCCGAGCTTCCTGTTCCCGAACACTGGAAAAAAAATAACTTAAACCGATACCGGCCTGTAAAATGCTCAGTACAGCTGCGATAGAGAACACGATCGTTTCCATGAACCATCTTATTAGATGAAAGAGAGGCATTGTGTCAAGAACCTGTTGCCATGCTGCAACTTTGGTCATAGGGACCAAATGTTTTGGATTTTGAATTTCGGTCATTGGTATTTGTTTGATATTTGTAATTTGATGCTTGGAAATTTTATGGTCCTAATAAAGTGAGCGACTTTGCCCGGCACTTACCCGGTTAAATAACGTGCCCCTGCTCGCTGCCGATCCGGACTTGATCGTGCCGGCGGATATGGTATAGAGCGTTTAGCATGGATTTTCGCGCAGGGATTAAAACGGAGGCGAGTCATGGATCCAAAGGTGAAAGTAGCAATTGAAACGGCTGTAAAAAAAGAGCCGTTTGCACAGGCATTACGGATGGAGCTGATGGAACTGGCAGAGGGCTATTCGGTTGTCAGCATGATTTTCGAACCTGAAAAAATGAACAATATTTACGCCCGGGCGCACGGCGGGGCCATATTCGCCCTGATCGACGAAGCCTTTGAAACCGCCTCACAGACCGAAGGCACCATCGCGGTAGCGCTGAATGTCAACGTTACCTATGTGTCCAGCCCCGAACCGGGCCTGCGGCTGCTGGCCGAGGCCCGCCGGGTAAGCCAGACCCGCAAAACGGCCAGCTACGATATCCGGGTCACCGATCAGAACGGGCAGATGATTTCTCTGTGCCAGGCGTTGGCGTTTCGCACCGGCAAGCCGATTCCGTTTCTGTAATTAATTCACCCCGCAATATAGCGCTTTCAGGATTGTAAATTGTTTTGAGACCACTTCTAACGACCGATTCGGATTCCGATTCCGCTGCCCCCGGAGCCGACACCAATGCCGACACCGGTTCCAAACCCCCAGTCGTCGTCTCTCAACCAGGGAGAATCGGTGTAAATAGATACCTTTTTAGTTTCGTCGTCCACCTTGAGGCTTCTGATCGGTAGACTGGAATACCAGTATCCGATCTGATTTCCCATGGAATCCATAAGGTATGATCCATAGGCATTCGAGTAATTTACCGGAAATCCCTTGACAAGATCCACCTCCTTTTTCAATTTGCCGTTCTGCGGGTCAAATTCAATCCAGCGGTTGTCTGAAATCGTATAGCCGGCCTGCAAAGCGACGACCGCATAGGGATTGTTTTCCTGGTTCAAATAGTAATACCGGTGGTCCGGATAGACATGGTAGGTTTCAAAGGCCTCAGTAACCTCCCGGCTGTGTTTCAAGCCGCCGTAATTGGCCCCGGTGCATCCGACACAATAAAGAAGGGCAATGAAGCCTAAAAGGGCAAAGATGGCGTTGAGGTTGCTTGCCTGGCTTTCAGATCGGCACCTAAATCGGGCCTGCGATTTTCCACTGTTGTAATATATCCCGGACATATGGCTCTTCCCTTGGTCCCCGGAATTACTCCATCCTGATAAATCCGCGCGCAACGGCACCTAAACACCGATACGGGCCGTTGAAATTGAAAAAAAAGGGCAAGAATATCGTCAGCTATTTTTTCTGGAAATAGAGCTTACCGGCGGAAACCTGACTTATAATTTCCCCCTCCGTTTTCAGCTGCTCTAACTCTTTTAAAATCAAGTCAAAGTCATAGTCATGAGAATCATTCGATAGATATTTTGCTATTTCAGAATAAGCCACCGGCCTATTGGATATCTTTAATAATAACAGTATCTTACTCTTTATCTCAGACATTTTTCCCCCATCGTCTAAGATTTCATCTTCCCCTAGACCCAAATCAGCGCTATTAATAGCCTGAGTTTTCGTTTGATCATCGATTTGCGAAGGTAATTTTAACCTATTTGAAATTTGGTCAACCGGTTTATTGGCACCCTGTTTTTGAAATTTAAACTCTGAATTTTCGTTAACTTTTTTTAATTTAAATATTTCGGCTTTTAAGCTTACCATCTCCGATTGTATTCTTTGATTTAAGGTACGCAAACCACTATTTAACACCATCAGGTTTTTTCTAATCCTGCTGACTTTATTCAGTATCACCAAGCCGAAGATGAATATAAAGAAAAATAGAGCAATGGTGCAAATAAGGACTAATGGTGGTAAGCCGATGGATTTGGATGAATGACTAAAGTAATTAAAAATATCAGAAAATAGCATAACTCAGGATCGATGGGTTCGTAAAAAGTTCAAAATTCACTCCTCTACAGCAACTCTGAAATTCTTTTGACTTTCAGCTTAAGCAAATTCAGGTCTTTTTCTATCTTGGTTAAATAGTATAATAAAAAAAGATAAAACAATGCTACTGCAATAGTCGATGTCCAAATAACTATAAACTCTCCCAAACTCAAACGTCCCAGAAAAATAAGCACCGCATTCATAATTTCCAAAACATCCATCAAACAGTATTCATCATAAGATCTTCATAATTATTTTCAATTCTGCCGAGTATTCTACCTATCACCCTACTCAAACTGCCCGCACCACGACAACCGTCATATCATCGTACTGCAGGCTGTCGCCTTGATGTTCGGCTAAGGCGTTGATTAGCTTATCGCAAACCATCCCGGCCGGTGACTGCGGCATGCGGCTGATGGTGCGACGAATCCCCTTAAATCCGAACCGCTCATTTTGTCGGTTGGTCGCGTCGGTTATCCCATCGGAGTATAGCAGCATCATTCGATTTTTAGAGAGTTCAATGGTCTGTTCGTTCAGGGCAACCGTATCAAATATCCCCAGCGCCTGACCGTTGGCTCTTGGCAGGCGTTTGACGGTCCCCTGTGCATCGCATAAAATCGGCGGCTCATGCCCGGCCCGTGCATATAAAAACTGCCGGGTGGTGCGGTTCAGTGTGCCGAATAAAATGGTTACGAACATTTCCTTGTCGTTCATATCCAAAAGGTGACGGTTGACCCTTTGAAGCACCTCTTTGGGAGAATGTCCCGGATGGGCTTCGGCCCGCAGCAAGCTGCGCACCATGGCCATAAACAGGGCGGCGGGTACGCCCTTGTCGGATACGTCACCGACTGCAATTGCCAGCACATCGTTCGTAAGAGGGATAAAATCAAAGAAGTCGCCGCCCACGGATTTGGCAGGGATCATGCGCGCGCTGAATTCGTAGCCTTCAAGCCGGGGAGTTGATCTCGGCACCATGCTCTGCTGAATTTCACTCGCCAGTGAAAGTTCATGTTCCAGCTTGGCAAGCTGCTCAAGCTGGGCTACCTGCGCTGCAACGCGGGTTTCAAGCATCGCGTTCCACTCGGCAAGCTCCCTGGCCTGCTCCTGCACTTTGCGGCTTTTTTCCTGAATTTCGTTGAACAGTCTCACGTTTTCAATGGCGATCGCCGCCTGGTCGGCAAACGTCATAAGGAGCGCGATCTGTTTATCGGTGAGCGGTCGGACTTCAAATCGGCGAATTAAAATCGCCCCGATCGCATTCCCTTCCCGCATCAACGGAGCGGCAAAAGTGGTCCGGTGGCCGGATTTCTTCGCATAGCCCCAACCCTCCGGAAATTCAGCCTCAGCCGCCTGCAGATCGATCACATGAATTGGCGTGCGATCGACAACCGATCGCCCTGTCACCCAGTTTCGGTTTATGCGCCGTTTGTTTCCTACCTGCATCCATTTTCGGGACGACCCGTATTTCGCTACCAGCCGTAGTTCGTCACCCTCAAGCTGCAGGATTTCAGCATCGGTCACATCGCACAATCGTGCGACATTTTCGGCCAGGGATTCCAGTAATGCCTGAACATTGGTCGGCGAGTTGGAAATCGCACGCAGGATCTCACTGATCGCTGATTTTTGCTGCAGCGCTTCGGAAAGTTCACGCGCATGCTCTTCGGCTTCGCGCACAATTTTCTCAAATACGCGCGCCGCGAAAAGGTGATTCTTGGGCAGGAATGCCTTGCAGTCACGCTTCGGCAGCACCAGAAACCGGCTCGGCTCGACGGTCATGATGGAAACTGAAGCAGGTCCCTCGTCAAATCCCGTTCCGCCGATATATTCTCCCGGGCCAAGGTGGGCTATCACCGTCTCGTTGCCGTTTGAATCAGTTAGGAAGGTTTTTACCCGCCCCTCGACAATAATATGCAGGGAATCGCTTCGATAACCATTTTGCAGGACGAAGGTGTCGGGCGGGAGATCACGGGTGGCAGCTCGCTCCAGGATTGTGCGTGACTCTTTCTTCGTCAGCCCTACACCGGATAGGGCGATCCCCGTGTTCTTGGTCATCGCCGTCCTTCACTCTTATCGAAACATAGGTTGAGCGATTTATCCGATATTCATTATTGCAATCTTATTGATGGAATCGCTCAATTTAGATGAAAGTCTCAGGCGGCAATGAAGCACCCGCCTGCAACCCAACCTTCAGCTTAATTTGTTTGGAGATAGTGATCTTCCCTCACTCACCGGCGTCTTTTACACCTTATCCAGAACGAGTGTGGTAAACCGGTTTCGTCATAGAAAATGCGAACCTGTTGTCTACCGGTTTGAATACTGTGAGGTAAGGGGTAATCACAGTGTGAGGCTATGTCAAGCAGGGCATTTTTTATTGCGACTTCTTTTTAAGCACCCAATCGATTATATCTGCCGGATTGGGTGATTTTGTTGCCTCTTCCGGTAATTGCATATCAGATGGGGGCTTTGGCTGTGTATCAAAAGCAGCAGGCTTCATTGGACCGGCGGATGTCTGGGCTTTAAGTTCCGCCACTTGGACCTGGAGTTGGGCGGTCTTTGCCCTGTTCTTATTATATTCGTCTTCCAGGGCAGCCTGATCGGCTTGAGAGGCTTGCAATCTTTTTTGCAGGTCGGCTATCAGGGCGGCCTGGGCCGCGAACTCGCCGTCGAGCTTGTTTTTGCCGTCTTTCACCTGCGCTAATTTTTTTTCCAACTCCTGCTGCCGCTGCTCACTTTGCGCTAACTGGCGGTCTTTAACGGCCAGCGCATTTTCCAGGTCGGCAGCTTTTTCGCTGCGCTGCTTCAGCTCTTCGAGATCAGCGGTGAGCGCATTGTACGCGGTCTGTAAATTTTCGAACCGGCTTTCGGATGATGTCTTCTGCGCGGCCAGCGCCTCCAGCTGCAATTTGAGCTGCGCCGCCGCTTGCCGGCCCGCTTCGACTTGACCTGCCAGCCCGCTCTGATCGGCTTGAGAGGCTTGCAGCCTTTTTTGCAGGTCGGATATCAGGGCGGCCTGGGCCGCGAACTCGCCGTCGAGCTTGTTTTTGCCGTCTTTCACCTGCGCTAAATTTTTTTCCAACTCCTGCTGCCGCTGCTCACTTTGCGATATTTGGCGGTCTTTGACGGCCAGCGCATTTTCCAGGTCGGCAGCTTTTTCGCTGCGCTGCTTCAGTGCTTCGAAATCAGCGGTGAGCGCATTGTACGCGGTCTGTAAATTTTCGAACCGGCTTTCGGATGATGTCTTCTGCGCGGCCAGCGCCTCCAGCTGCAATTTGAGCTGCGCCGCCGCTTGCCGGCCCGCTTCGACCTGACCAGCCAGCCCGGCCTGGTCGGCTTGAGAGGCTTGCAGCCTTTTTTGCAGGTCGGATATCAGGACGGCTTGGGCCGCGATTTCGCTGGCGAGTTTGTCCTTGCTGTTTCTCTCCTGATCCAGATCCTTTTCCAATGTAACGGCCTTTTTTCCGTCCGGCAACGGCATTTGAACTTTAACAGCCGGTGCACTTTGTAAAAAAGCCTCATATATCGGTTTGGCATAAGAGCTTTTGGCCCGTTCGATAAACGCTCTCATTTTTAAAATCGATGAATTGGAGCTGCGTCCATAAAAATTCAAGCCGATTATAAAAATCAGGATAATGAAAGGGATCGGAGCAAGATAAGCTGTTTTGTGTCGACTGACAGTTGTCTTAATTGCGGGTATAGACCTTTTCCAGGACCGGCTTAAATTTTCCGACGGTTTTTCCTGAATTGATTTTCCAAGAATTTGTGTCGGAATATTCAACTTTTCCGGCAGCGGCTCAATTTTTATAAATGGGATTGATGTTCTCTCTATGCATTCTCTAATTATTGCCGGTTCTATCTTTCTCGTTTCGGCTGTATAACCGTATAACAAAGCAAGATCGCAAATGATATTTATTTGGCGCGGATTGCCTTTTGAGAAAGAATATATTTCATGGACCGCACTCGGGCTGAAGATTCGAAATTCTGAACCTGCTACTTTAAGGCGATGCGTGATATATTTTTCGGTTTCAATCTCCGTCAACGGTTCAATTTTGTAGTTAAAAGCCAGTCTGTTCCTTAGCGCTTTGTTATTACTTAAGATTTCATTAAAATTGCTTTGACCGGCAAAAATAATGGTTATCAGCTTTTTTTCGGGTTTCTCAATATTTGAAATAAGTCTGATTTCTTCCAGCAATTCCGGCTTTATCCGCTGGGCTTCATCAATAATCAGTATGGCTTCCCTGTTATTCTCGTAAGAATTATTCAAAAAGATCGACAGCTCTCCTAGAAAATCACCTTTGCCGCTAAACCGCTTATTCATTTCGAAAGCACTTGCTGTTATATTAAAAAAATCAAGTTCTTCCAGAGATGGATCGGAAATCCTGGCGAAAATATAATTTTCGTCGAATGATCTTATCAATGCGTTTAACAACGTTGTTTTACCCGTGCCCACGTCCCCGGTAAGAGAGATGAAACCTTTGCCGGTCAGGACGGCATATTTCAAGGCGGCAAAACCTTCTCTATGCTTTTCGCCCACCCACAGAAATCTTGGGTCCGGGCTTATCTCGAAGGGCTTAACCTTCAAATTAAAGTATTTAAGGTACATCGGGTATCCACCCAGGTTGAAAATGTCAGGAAACGGAAAATATAACCCCGGCCGCAAAGTCCGGTAAAAAACCCCGACCCAGCTTGGGGCCCGTAGGAAGCACCAGGTCTTCAATGTCCGAATAAAGTTCCACCTTTTCGCGAAAAGTTAATGGGCTTTGCATTCAGGCACGAATTAAGGCCCGAGAATATCCTTGACTGCTTTTAAGATAGGGTTGATCTCAGCCGCTGATTTATTAACAACCCGCTTATGTTGCAGGCGACTTTTAACGCAATCGTATTGTTCCCAGCCCTTTAAGGGATAATCAAGATCGACCGACTTCCACTTTGAGTGTCCGTTTGCAATGAGCCAGTCCATATTCTCATAGATGTCTTTGGAAAATTCGCCGACATTTTCGCAATTACCTCTTCTAAAGTCAAACGATACCAGGACGGCTTTCACTGCAACGGTATCTATCGTCACCTGCTGCCAGGGGTAAATGTTGGCCGGAATTTTAGTCTGCGGATAAAATTCGACTATGCTTTTGTTTAAAATCGGAATCAAGGCCAGTCCATCATCCCCGGATACATCTTCCATGAATAATTTAACAGGATATCCGGCGACATAGAACATGGCGTCGATTTTCCCTGATTTTAATTGTGACATCGCCTCACCGGTACCGATGGGAACCATCTCTGCCGGTTTCACCTCCGATACTTCAAACAGAAGTCTGGCGGTTAAGTAAGTGCCGCTTCCTTCCTCTCCAATGGCCACTCTTCTGCCGGCCAAGTCATCAAAATCCTTTATCTCCCGACGGCCAAGCAGGTGCACCTCTTCATTGTAAAGTGGAAAAATCATCCTGGTTTTAGTTGCAATTCTTTTTAGCACCGGATCTGACTGAACCCGGGATACAAAGGCCAACACGTCGGATTGGACGATGCCCATTTGGGTGTTAGGTCTTCGATACACGGCGTATAAATTTTCTATAGAGCCGGTGGAATTCAGGACTTCAAGCTCAATGCCTTTTGGTTTAACGAGTTCTTTTAAATTCAAACCGAACTGGTAGTAGGTTCCTTTTTCTCCACCCGTCATGATGGTTAGGTCCACTGCAAAAGAATCAGTCCAGAAGGCGCCCACCAGAAAGATCACTACGCATAGAGTTGCAAATCCTTTTTGCATGACATGTTCCCCTTTCTGAATTCAGATGATAACAGCGATTGGTATCGCCATAAAAACCAGAAGCACGTGAATGCCGCGCTAATCACAACTTGAGGGTCCGGATTAGTACGGTCAACAGATTGCAGCATATGCCGGGCAGACGGAAAGAAGGAATCGCAAATGAAATCGATGGTAACGCTGAGTGCTCCTGTATATTCTCAAGCAAAAATTATGCAAATATTAAATATTTCACCGCAATACGGATTTTGATTAAATTTCAGTTAGATACATTAAAATAGCAACTGTTGCAGCTTGAAAAAGATAGGAAATAAATTCCATAATATTGAGAAATTTTTTCTACACCGTGGAATATTGAATCTGGCTTGAATATAGTGCACAGATTGACAGATGATAGATCCGTCCGTAAGTTTTTGTGACAGGCTGTTGCCTGGACCAAGGGCTCCTTTAAAAATAACTTCACCTTGCGGGAGCGTTTCTGATGAGCAAGGATTCCGACGATCCCATCCGTGAGCGGGTCGATGCGGTATACCGCGCCGAGTCGCGCCGCGTCTTCGCCACCCTGATTCGGCTGATAGGCGACTTCGATCCTGCCGAGGAGGCGCTGCACGAAGCATTCAGGGCCGCGCTTGAGCAGTGGCCGCGCGACGGAATACCCGCCAATCCCCGAGCGTGGCTGGTGTCGGTGGGGCGTTTCAAAGCCATTGACAGCCTTCGCCGGCATGCCCGCTTCCAACCGCTGGACGATGCTGCCAAACCCGTCGCCGCTCCAAGCGATGATGCCTCTCCGGAGGTAGGCGAAGGTTTCGAGGACGATCGCCTGCGTCTGATCTTCACATGCTGCCATCCGGCCTTGTCGCCGGACGCACAGGTTGCCCTCACGTTGCGCGAGGTGTGCGGCCTCACGACCGAGGAAATCGCCCACGCATTTCTCATTCCTGCGCCTACCCTGGCCCAGCGCATCGTGCGCGCCAAGGCCAAGATTCGCGATGCGCGCATTCCATACCGGGTTCCCACCCACCTCGAGTTGTCGGAACGTTTATACGCGGTACTTCGGGTGATTTATCTTGTGTTCAACGAGGGTTACGCCGCCTCCTCGGGCGGGTCGCTGATCCGGCCGGATTTGTCGGGCGTGGCGATTTATCTGGGTCGTCTGCTGGTTGAGCTGCTGCCCGAACCCGAAGCGGCAGGGCTTCTGGCGCTGATGTTGCTGCAAGAGTCGCGACGCGCTGCGCGCACCTCCCTCACGGGGGATCTGGTATTATTGGAAGACCAGGACCGCTCGCTTTGGAATCGGGGTCAGATCGCAGAAGGGTTGGTGCTGGTGGAGCGGGCAATGTCGTCGCAGCGATTCGGCTCGTACACGCTCCAGGCCGCGATCGCAGCGGTGCATGCCGAAGCATCCACCGATGCTGCTACGGACTGGGCCCGGATTGTGGGATTATACGACATTCTAATGCGCGTGGAACCGTCGCCCGTGGTCGAGCTGAACCGTGCCGTAGCGGTAGCTATGCGAGACGGTCCGGCGGCGGGTTTGGTGCTGATCGACGCCATCCTGGGCCGGGGCGATCTTGCGGACTACCACCTGGCGTATGCAGCCCAGGCGGACTTGTGCCGGCGTCTCGGGAAAACGGCGCAAGCCCGGGCATCCTACAAACGCGCGCTCAGCCTTACGCTGCAGATACCGGAGCGACGGTTTATCGAGCGGCGGCTGCACAACCTGCAGGATTAATGCAGCAAATGCAGCTTTTTTTTGTTCGCTTGTCGATTTTAGGTCTCGCCGAACGACTATAGAGTGTCAACCAGCGGGCAAGGGCTCACTCCACGGTCAAAACCGTGCAGGGTGTCGCTTTCCCCCAAACCAAAAGGAGACACGATCATGCGTTTCATGATTATTGTCAAGGCCACCAGGGACTCGGAAGCCGGCGTCATGCCGGAGGAAAAGCTTATTGCTGCGATGGCG
Organism: uncultured delta proteobacterium; assembly: GCA_963769935.1. Taxonomy (GTDB): domain Bacteria; phylum Desulfobacterota; class Desulfobacteria; order Desulfobacterales; family JAFDCJ01; genus JAFDCJ01. Next base: position 108,199 of record CAVYNY010000038.1, read on the forward strand.
GATTACCACGAGGAGCTGGCCAAAGCCGGTTTGCTGCTGGATGCCTCAGGGCTCCAGCCGAGTTCCAAAGGTTGGCGCATCCAATACGCCGGAAACAAGCGAACCGTCATTGACGGCCCCTTGGCCGAGACGAAAGAGCTCATCGCCGGCTATACGATCATCCAGGTAAAGTACAGGGAAGAGGCAGTCGAATGGACCAAGCGGTTTCCGAACCCCGCCGGTGACGGCCGCGAAGGCGAGATCGAGGTGCGCCCGCTGTTCGAGCTGGACGACTTCGGACCCAGCGAGGCGGTGGAACGCTTTCGCAAATTAGATGTGGAAACAAAGCATTAACCGCGGAGCACCTCGGTTTGCTGCGGAGGATGCATTAGTTCGCGCCGCGACGGCTTCCGATGCTGTTGTGCGTGCGGTGCGGTCAGGAGGAAATGATGAAATACATATGTCTTGGTTATATAGACGAAGATAAATGGGGTGGGATGTCCGAAAGCGAGCGGAACACCTTCATGGACCAGTGCTTCGCGTACGACGATGTGCTTCGCAAGAATGGTCACTTTGCCGGCGGGGATGCGCTCCAGAGCGCTCGGAACGCCGTCACCCTACGCCGGAAGAATGGCAAGGTGTCCATCACCGATGGCCCGTATGCCGAAACCAAAGAGCAGCTGGGCGGCATCCTCATCCTCGAAGCCGGAGACCTGAACCACGCGATCCAGTTGATGTCGGAACACCCGGGCGTGAAGGCAGGACCCTTCGAGATTCGCCCGGCCGCGGATTTATCGGCGCTGGTGGCGGAAAGCCAGCGGCGCCGCTCAACAACAAAAGGCGAGTAAAAGGAGGAATACCATGGCAGATAAATCTATCAAAATGTATCCGGTCGTTCACTTCGAGATGCCGGCGGTAGACAGCAAACGCATGGCAGGCTTCTATACCAACGTGTTTGGCTGGCAGACACAGATGCTTGGCCCGGAAATGGGCGACTATGTTCTCGCCGCCACGACCGACTCCGACGAAAACGGCCCCAAGCGGCCGGGCGCCATCAACGGCGGCTTCTATCCCAAGTCGGACGATAGACCGGCGCAATATCCGTCGGTCGTGATTGCGGTCGAAGATATCATGGTGCATATGAAAAAAGTGGAAAAAGCGGGCGGCAAGGTGCTTGGAGATCCGTGGGATATCCCCGGCGTCGGATTGTATGTGTCATTTTTTGACACAGAAGGCAACCGGGTGAGCATGCTCCAACCGAAGCGCTCATAATTGTTTTTTAAAATGAAAAAATTCGACATCAAAACTTTAATACAGGTATTTGAGCAACGATAGTTGTCTCGACGAAATGAAGGAGGGAGTATGGCAGCAACGAAAGACAGGCTGCAAGTGACCCAGTTCATCAGCGGCAAACGCGAGAAAGTATTTCAAGCCTGGACCGACCGGGATTTGGTCAATAAGTGGCTCTGCCCGGAGGAATGCCGCGTGACTCGCAACGAGGCGGATGTGCGTGTGGGAGGAAAGTTTCGCGAGTCCATGAAGTGCGGCAAGGACATCCACACCGTCTTTGGTGCTTACCGAGAAATTGTTCCCGGCAAAAAGCTCGTCTTCACCCACCAGTGGGACGAGCCGAACTCGATTGAAACTGTAGTGGCAGTGGAACTAACGGACAAAAACGGCGGCACCGAGGTAATGCTCACCCAGCAGGGGTTTACAAACGCTGCGTCGGCGAAGGGCCATGAAGAGGGGTGGGCCAGTGCTCTCAGGAATCTGGCTAAGCAGTTTCACGAGGCCGGCTGCGCGCACCGATAACCGCTGCCCGGCCAGTGCGAACTGCTGCAAATAGAACGGGCTCGCCGTTTACCAGGCGGCCCGTTCAATCAACCATTGAAGGAAGAAACACCATGCAATATTTACTGCTGTGCTGCTTTGACGAAAAACAGTGGGAAAAGATACCGGTATCGCAGCGGGATGCGATCATGGAGGCGTATCAGACATTCGAGCAAGACCTCGTAAAGAGCGGTCACTACCGCGCCGGCGCAAAACTAAAACCAAGTTCGACCGCCACGACCGTGCGCCTGAAAAACGACAAGTCGGCTGTTACCGACGGCCCGTTTGCGGAAACCAAAGAGCAAATCGGCGGCTACCACCTCGTCGAGTGCAAGGACCTTGATGAGGCGATCGCTATCGCGAAGCGCATTCCGACGCTGCCCGTGGGCGGAACGGTCGAAGTGCGCCCAATTGAGCATGTGATCCAGGGTTGAAACGCAACGATCTGGGTTCTAAGAGCATTTTTGACTCTTATAATGCCCTGATTTTAAAATGATTCAATAAAATGGTGCCGATAAATTTCCACCAATTACCAGGACTCTCCGGACTCAAACCTTTTTTGGACGTCGGCCAGAGCCGATAGTTTCATGATCTCAATCACCATTGGATCATGTTCAGTGTGGCTGACTACTTTAATTATAGGTTGAAAGGGCATTATAAAAAATTTATTCATTCAACAAGTATCTTTAGGTCATCGGCACATTGTTTGACAATATCTCCAGTAATCTTTTTTGTTTCTGAAATATAGCCGGTCAAAAGCGCACGATCACAAATGATGTTGATCAATCGGGGGTAGCCTTTGGAAAATGAAAATATTTCATGATTAGCTTCAGGGCTGAAAATTTCTGTCTTGGAACCGGCTACGCTCAGGCGATGTCTGATGTACTCCTGTGTTTCGGGTTCCGTCAGCGGTTCAATAGTATAGTGTACCGTTAGTCGTTGACGCAAGGCTTTGTTTTTTACATCCTTTATCATGTCAATGACTTCATTCTGTCCGACCAAAAAAACATTGATCAACTTAGTATAATTTCTTTCAATGTTTGATAAAAGTCGAATTTGTTCCATAAGTTGCTGATTCAATCTTTGAGCCTCGTCTATTATCAGTAGTACCTTTTTCTTCCCTGAATATGTGGTTTGCAAAAATTGTTCGAATTGGATTAGAAAATCGCCTTTGGTATTGGAATCTACTTTGAGATTAAATTCCTTGGTAACTAATTTGAAAAAATCGTGAATATTGAGATCCGGATCCGGAAGTGCCGCTACAATGGCATCGATATCATTATCGAGCAAAAAATAATTAATCAGCGAAGTTTTTCCAGTCCCGATATCGCCATTAATTAAAATGAATGCTTTATTTTCTTGAATACCGTATTTTAGTGATGCAAGCGCCTCTTCGTGTTTTTCACTGAGCCAAAAAAACCGGGGATCTGGGCTTTCCTCAAAAGGCTTTAATTTCAGATTATAAAAAGAAAGATACATTTGAATGCTTAACTCCATATATTCATTTAACGCACAAGGCTAATTCTAATCGTATTTTTCCAATAAATCAAGATGGAATCAGCAAGGAGTTCCCCCATATTTTCACCAGAGGGGTAACCGCTGCGAAATATGACCCCGCCAAAACCAAGGTGGCCATGCTTTTCAACCTGTTGTAGGTCGGTACACGGATATCCTCAAAATCGTAGCTCTGCTTAATAAAACTGCTTTCCTGACTGTTTTTGGGTGAACTCCTTTCAAATATACACCTTGACAACCAAATCCGCCTTTGATAATTGGCTACCAAAAATTTCCGCTATTATTATGCCTCAATATGTGGGGCTGGACCTGATACCGATACACAATTTGCAATTTTCAATTCGCCCGTTTTGAAAAAACAACTTCTTGTCTTTTTTAGAGAGTATTTAGTCAAGCGCCTGAAAATACAACAATAAAAAGTAAAGAACCGAACACAAAATGCGCGAGAAAGAACAAAAACAAATGCCGCAGATTGAACCCTCAACAGGTCATCCCAACATATCACAAATATGACAATTTAGAAACCTCGCTAATATTAAAGCTACGGCAGTACGAAGTACTATAGATTTTTTTACTTCGGGGTGAGTGTTAAAATTCACAGTTCATGGAAGGACACTAATTATAGATAAAGGAGAGTTGCATGGCCAAGCTTCTTATTTATCTAATCACTGTAGAGACAAGTCACGCCGCTAAAAAACGTTCTATTGACAATTCATTCGTGCTTTTAAAGGATCATATGAAAACATGTAATGCAATGCGGCAAAAGAATCACAATCTTTTTGATTCAATCCTGGTGGCACCGGAATATCTCTTTTCGCATTACGCTCAGAAGAAAATTGGATTTTTTAAAAAAAATCCGGTTGCTGGACAAAGAATAGCCATCCCCAAGAATAAGAAAGATAATATATTGGCCAGATTGAAAAATTTCAGTAAGCAGTATAGTAAAACTATAATAATTCCCGGAACGATCTACTATGAAGAAAATATTGCTACCGGAGAAAAAAAAGACGAAGTTTCTAAAAGCCTGTTAATAAGAGAGTTTGAACTTAGACATGGTAATAGTAGTGGAGATAAAATTATAAAACCCTCGGAGCGACGTGGCATAGAAGTTATGAACTATAATCCTAAAACTAATGGAAGCGATATGGCTGACAAGCTGAAAACCTTTACAAAAGAGATGCAAAAGCAGCCTGTCAAAGCGGTGAAAAATACTTGCGTCATATTATTTAACTCCGAAGTCGTTGCCGGTTATGAAAAAAAAACAGGATTTAACGAGACTTATGACCGGTCAGTAGATGAAGGTTTCTTTGTAAGTACCAATAAAAATTCATGCCCAGTTATCGGCGGCTTTAGATTTGGAGTTGAAATTTGCTTTGATCATAATCAAGGAGTCTTAAAAAAAAGGAACGCCAGTGATTTATTCTTCCATGTGGTTGTGTCAGACTTCGTAGAAACAAAAAAGGGGAATATTGCTGTGCAAGAGGGAGGATACTTCATTCATTCTTCATCAGATTCGAGCCAAACTATGGTGAAGGAAAAAAAATTAAATGTGATTCAAGATTGTATAATCTATAAATCAGGGCCCAACTACAAGGCCTACCTCCTTGATATTCCAGACAGAGTATAACTCGAAGTAGATAGAAGTAGTTGAGGAGCCCTGCGTAAAATAGCCGATTAATAGGGTCCGGCACGATTTATTGCGTGGATTAGGGCCGGACCAATCTATTATATACTGTATTTGTACCCAGGTATCGGCAGAAGCAGCTGTACGGCAAATTTCGATCCCGAGTTGGCGAGATACTGCGGGATTTACGCCGGCAGGGTGGAGTGGAGTTGATAGAAGGGCATTTGATGACACGTAAATAGCCCCAACGGGGCTTTCCCAAAGTCATCTCCCCCCTCCTGGGGGCTTCGATAGGCCTCCCGCTCTGCGGGAGGAGCAGTCACTAACTTATTGCCAAAATTTTAATCCGTTCCCATCTTTTTTTGTATTTTCTCTGCCACTCATTTCCCCACATGTTTATTTTCAGCTTGATAAAAGTTATTGATTTTGTTGTAAGACGGTCAATATGCCGACGTATGGTTTCATTTTTCTCCTCAGGCGGTTTATGAATGTCAAACCCAAAAACCAAAAGAAGGTAGACCATTAAAATGTCTCAAGCCTCAAAAATGATCAGATCATTTTCAGAACCACCAAGCTCTGGAATCGCTTGAGGCTTGAATTGATGGCTCGCGGGGGGAGCGTATCGGTGAGGTGTTAAAACTTCGATTCATCGAAATTCAGGATCGTGAATTGATCATAGAGGATCCAAAAAAAGCGGAAAAGAACAGGAGGTTGTATTTATTCCCCAAAAGCACATATCCGAAACGACCACTTTTTATGATTATAAGATGCGCAGGGTCATCAACCTCGATAATGTCAGCCCCAATCCATAGTGCCCGATCTCAGAGACTGATGGCCAGAAACTTGATGGACTGGGCGGAGACAAATAAAAAATCAACCAATAATCCAATGGGATGTCCCCAAAATTCCTTGGAACAAAATTTTAATTCCCCCTTCTTTCTTTTTTTCTTGCTTCGCGTCCCGCCTTTTCAACTTCCCCTATCCTTTTTTCTTCTCTTTCGCCTTCTTTTCTCTCTTCTCCTCTGGCTTCTTTCCGTTCTTCAGCTGCCAGCTCTTCTATTTTATCTTGTTTCTTAGACACCCTTTTCTCTTTTCTTCCCATCCCTCTTCTTTCTTGTTTTCTTGCTTCTCGCCCCGCCTTTTCAAGTCCCTCAATTCTCCTTTCTTCCCACTCAGCTCCTCTTCGATCTTCTCTTCTCTCTTCTCTTCTGGTGTTTTCCCCCAGTTCCACCAATATCTCATTGTAGAATTTAAAAGCTACGTTTATAATGTCTTCGGCTCTTTCACTCATAAATTTATTTTTTTCAATTTTTCTCTCAAGAGAAGCAGCCTGATCGGTGTGTCCTTCCTTCTCTATCTTTTCTTTTTCTTGCTCCGTTGTGTGCATGGTCTTCGAAGCTAGGTTTTGGATAACCTTGATGTATCTTTCCATTTTCCCCATGTTTTGAGCGGATTCGAAAATGGCCTTATCCATTGCCGGTCTAAAGTTAATGATAAGAAATTATTTTATATGATGAATCGTATTCATATAATAAATGAAGTGGTAATTCAAGAAAGAAGTCCTTAACATATGGATCTTTTCCAAGCCCTCCAGGGGAGAACCTGGCAGGAGCAGGAAGCTTTTGTAGTGGAATATCTGACATAAAGGTATACGTATTTATAAAATCTGCTCAAATATTTCTAATTCTCTACTGTGAGTTTGATGACAACGACGGGCTTTGCGGCGAGCTAAGGGCTCACTCAAAAATAACTTCACATTTTATACGCCGATGCATCTCATGCGGCTGCGTTGCGAAAGCTCGGAATATCCAGATATTCCTGCGTTTTCGCGCCTTGCCGCAAGAGCGCCTCAACGCTTAAAACTGTGAATTAATTTTTTCGTGAACCCTAAGCGAGTCCGGCAACAGCCCAAGGTTAGGTCCATCCTTTTTTATATATGTCAAAGGAAAAACAAGAGGGTCGTAACTTCATACTTGACATAATTTGCCAGTGAGTGAAAAATGAAGACCTGACCCTTATGTTCTTGTTTTGATTCGATTTGCTCTTCATGTTTTTGGAAGCGATCCGTCCGGGGGAAAAACCGCTATATCGCCCACCGGATTTTTCCATGCCTGATAGCCGGCGCGGCCCAATGCTTCTATCGCGCCGTCGGTATAGCCTTCATCTTCAACCTGGGTCCACAGTGCCGACACCCTTTCCATGATTGCACCGGGAGATGCGTTAAGGGAAGCTTCTGTGAAATATATAAAACCGCGACTGTCCCTATCGCAGATACCATATTTTACACGTAGCAGGTCGACATAACGGTTGAAATCCGCCCAAAAGCTTCCATCGGCACGAATGGCATTTGTCAGGTCGGCAAGCAGTTCGGCCTCCCGGTCTTCATCAGCCAGTGTTAACCAAGGACCGACACCCAGAGGCCGGAGATTGTCCATACTAAACGAGAATTCCAAAGGATGTACACCTGTTTTATCCTTTGTATAGACAGAATATCGGGCGTAAATGCCGAAAGGATGATTGAATCCGGTGATCAATAGACCGCCATCATCAATCAGGGTAAAAATCTTTGACAGCATTGATTCCCTGATGTCTTTTTCAAAGTAGAGGAGGACGTTCATGCAACGGACAGTACCGGCAAGAGGAAGTTGGAGATTATCGATGTCTGCTTTTAAAAATTTTAAGTTTTTCCCTTCGAAATCTCGGATATGGTTATATACCAAGCGGTAGCCGTTTTTTTCGACGGTTACGCTGCAATGCTTATCGAAAATATGTAACTGGGGACACAACTCGGTAAAAAGCGAGTTGAATCGTTCCTTGGTCACATTGGAATGTTCGTTAAGCGGTTTCGTCTGAGCTTGGAGATATTGCAGTTTTCCGTAGCGATTGAAACAGGCGTAGTTGCCATCGATATCATACAGCACATAGCGCGAAAACGATCGGTCTATCCCGAAAACGGTCCAGTCCGGTAAGCGTTCAGCCGTATCGATCGTTGTTGCCGGCGGGAATCCGCACCCTAAGTCGATATATACGGACCGCTCATTGATTGAAGCGTGCATTTGATTAATTACATAGTCATCAAGTTTCTTATGCCGACCCGGTGAGGTGACAGGTGGGATATGCCCACCCCAGGCCGGTGGAAGCATGCCTGGGGTTACAGATGCCAACAGCCAGACCATTTGACTGTTGATTTCTGTTGCCGGACATGCTGACCGTTTCATAAGGGTTAGCAGCCTTAAAATAACGCCTTTGGTTTCAGTCGATAACTCTGAAAAGGAAATACGGTCGGATAACCTGCTTGGCAACCGTGTGCCAAGGTAATGCTCTACGAGAGAGTTAAATGATATTGCCTCTACTGATGCCAATTTTTCCTCTTTTTAGTCATCGTCGAACGTTTAGCGTGAGATGCGGCCCTCAGTAGTTCGCGAATCTAAAGACGTTACGAAAACCCGCCGGTTTCTTCTCGCCGTCACCTCAACCCGGCTGTTTATATGCCGGCCTTTAGCCTCTTTTGAATGATGTCACCGATATAGGTGAGGGCAATGGTCGACGCGGGAATTGCCAAAATAATATAAAGGGCGTACCCGTGCGCTACGTCAGTCCTTTATTTCAGCTGAAGGACGAGCCGTGTTTTGAAATGAGTCTTTAGGCTTCTTCAGGCTCTTGACTAGTTTCTTGAAGGAATCCTCGAAGGATGCGTCCACGACCTCCTGTTGAGGGTCGAATTCAAAATCGAGTATGGGCACATCTTTGAAGGTATTCCAGATGAAGTCATGCTTCTGGATCTCATCGATGGATGTGATCCTGATGGGGTAGAGCGATTGGGGATCTTTTTTCAATGCTTCCTGAATCTCTTTCTTGACCCAATCGCTTTTGAGGCTGTTTTTGGAAAGGACTATGATCAATTTCTCATGCTTACCGACCGCACTCTCTATCTGTTCAGTCAATTGTCCCCCATGGATAATATTGTCGAAATCGAGCCACGTGGATATGAGCTCACCCCGGAGCCTTTCCTTCAGATATTTGACGAAACCATCATCTTTGCTGCTATAGCTGATAAAGCAAGACCAATAACTATCATCCGCCGTTTCATCTGCGTCTTGTGTGTAATTGACCTTGAGATCTTTGTATCGATACAGCGCGAACCGGGTTTCCATAGGAAGATTGACGTTGATGAGCTCGATGGCCGCCGGTCGTGCAAACTCTATGTGGTGGAAAGAAACCAGATCGGGGCGCTGAAACATGGGTTGTGCGCCCTCGTGCCAAAAGCGCTCTACGGACCTCGTCTCATCCGGAGAGAGGGGATTGGATTCCAGCGCTTCAAGGTTGGCGAGGAACTGGTCAAAGGACTTGATCCCCTCAGCGAACAGGTATAACGAATGGACTTCCGGCTTGCCCACATATTTGATCGTTGGGCTCTCAACGTCCGGTCTCAGGATGCCCTTTTGAGTCAAAAGCTCCAGCTTGTCTGCGTCCATCACCTGAGCGGGGATCTGAATCTCCGATTTAGTCCCACAGAACAAGGCCCCATCTTCGCCAAAGACTGCACCCTCAAAATCCACCTTTTGGTAGAAAAGTGTTCTCCAAAAAAAGGTCTTCCCCCCAAATCGCGCCCATTTGAAGACCGCCTCATCATAGAATCTGGCCCAACTGAAGTTGGCCTCACCGGGGTAAATATGACCGGCCGGCGCGTTGGGATCCTTCACCACCACGAGGTTATGGAAGTTGGCCGGCCCTCTGAACCGGGCATTCCAAAACCATATCCTGTCCTGCACGGTGCACATTCGAAAGCCGGCTCTTTTCCTGAAAAGCGCGCCGCTAAACGACGCTCCCCGCTCGAAGGTCGCATGCGAAAAATCCACTTCGTCTTCGAACACAACATTGTCAAAATGAGCAGGGTCCTTGAAGACGTGCCCACAGAAGTCCTGCCTGTCTCGGTACACCGCTGTTGGGGTGATCATAAAGCATATTCCAACGTGGCCATCACCGGTGGGGATGAAGCCCTGCTAACCGGGTCGGACCCAATAACATTTTTTTTCAATCGGCCCATCTTTAGGGCAAGCCAAGTGCTTGTTTGTAATCGTTCGAAGAAAAACCGCCAATTTTTTTTCCGTTTATGATGGCAAACGGCACACCGCGGGTGCCACCTAATGCCCTCATCCTGGCAGCAGCTTTCCGGTCTTTCTCGACGTCATATTGACTGAAATTGATACGATTAGAACGTAAAAAAGCGATCGCTTGCTTACAATAGGGACACCAACTAGTAGTATATATTTCTACATCATCGGCATGGTTTAACTTGTCTTTGCTCTTATTATATGTATTTTCTTGAGGAATTTTTATTGGAATTGGCTTGGTTACAATTTGACGATTTGCCGAATCAGCGCCTGGCGCCGGGTAATCGGGTGTCTCTAAATTTTTTACATGTTGTTCAGAAGTTGGCGGATTGTCACTTATATGGCTTACCCCATCATGGTCCACCCAGATATATATTTTGGCCAATGCTTGGTTTGTCAAACAGAAGATAGAAACTATTAATGAGGCAGTGGCAAGTAAATTTTTCATCTGGTCCTCGATTAGTGTCTGTAACAAAGGTTCTCGTCACCTAGTACGAAGATTTATCTCCTGGTTATTGGGTGAATATGGAAACGGCTGCAAATTCGGGGGCAGCCTGCCAGAATCCCAGCTATCAATTTCTATAAGGTTAATGCAGACGCGATATGAATTCACTTTATCGTAAGTTTATATCGAGAGTCAAATCGAAATCAAAAGAAATGGGGTCTTGAGTTCCAAAAATTAAAAATTCGGATTGCCAGACTCACCTCTTTGCATTCGCCTGCGCCAGGGTACTCTGGGCGAAAAGGGCTGTCAAATCATGATTAGTGATTAGCTGGCATTTTTAATAACAAATCAAGACACGACCCCTTTCTTCTCCATACGTGATATAAAGCACCCCCATATACGATTCTCCGTGCACGGGCCATAGAATCTTTTTAGCAAAACTTCAATAAAGATTTCAACTTTTAATCACTAATCAAGATTTGACACCCTACGATGATTCCACGCCACAAAAAAGAATCCGGCTGGCTTTCGAAAAACTGCCCGGTGTAATCTTTTTCAAAGAGCTGATGAATAACGGAGTACTTAACTTGTATTTCCAAAAACCTTACAGACCCAAAAGAGAATAAGATTGCTTCTTTTCTCTTCTTATTCCTTTTGCTAAATTGCCTAAAGACAATTGGTCTTTGTGGAGAAGTATTTCCTAAATCTTGCTGCTTTTTATCTTATTAAAAATTAGGCTTGCAAAATTATTAAAACTAAAGCACTTTACCTTCTTAACAACTTATTTTTTTCATGCTTCATCTGCAAATGATCCATCCTAATTGCGCCTAACTTAAAATCTCACCGCGGGGTTCGCCGGGCATAAGTGGCGGGCGGGAGGAATACCGGCAAATATGAAAGCCACGGCAGTTGAATTTAAACAAGGTTGCTAAAATCCGCAAGATTTTGCCCGTCCATCTTTATGCCTTCGTTATAAGATGTCAACTTAATGGTTGATATAAGGAAAAATTTTAGCAACTTAAAAGACAATCGATAATAAATATATCCGCATTTGACACTGGTTAAAATAATGCGTAAAATGATTCAAAGTTTGGAGGTTCATCATGATAAATTATACCGCAAAATACACAAAAATTGAATCCGGTTATCTTGGACAACTCATAGAATGGCCAGAAGTCGTTACCGAAGGTACAGATCTCGAAGATTGCCGCTCTATGCTTCGTGATGCGCTTAATGAGATGATACTTGCGTATAAAAAGCTTGGTAAAGAAGTTCCATTAGGTAACGCACTCATTGAACAGCTCCCCGCAGAGGTCGAACATGTCGGTCAAGCGACGTGATTTAATCCGCTATTTGGAGAAAAATGGTTTCCACTTGCTAAGAGAAGGCGGTAAACATCCCATCTATACAAACGACAAGAAAGTAATTCCGATAAAAAGGCACAAACAACTCGATAGAATTACAGCCAACGAACTCTGTAAACAGGCCGGGCTGGATCCGAAATTTTAGCCTTCCGTTTTCACAAACACACCCAACCTGATTTCCCCAACCTTATAACGTATTTCTCACCTGTCCGGTGTGGAGCGCAGCGGAACACCGGTCAGGTGCAGAAAATGGTTATAAATTCGATTTATTTTTTTCTTTAAAATATTCCAAGGCCTTAAGGACGAAACGTGCATATGCTCCAGCTTGCCCCCCACCCATTTCGATTGCGACATCAATGGTTTCATAAATTTCCTCATCTTTAGCTCCAGCTTGCATGGCTTGATCCAGGTGCCATTCCATACATGGTTCGCATTTAGTCACTATAGAAATTGAGAGAGCCATCAGCTCTTTTGTTTTTTTTGTTAACGCACCATCGCTAAAAGCCTTCTCTTCTAATTCCAGAAATGGCTTATAGGTTTTCACATTCTCAAGAAATGAAAGATGTAGCTTTTTTCTGTCCTTAATACTTTGATCAATTTTTTTAAAACTCAAATCATTCATCCGCAGCCCTCCACTTTTTTTACCTTTAACAGGGTTGTTATACACTGATCGAATCATTGCCGATAGGATCTATTGCGGCAGTTTCGACCATCAGCATAACTGTTTTTTCAGGCGCTCGCGGGCGGTGCGCCGTGCCTTTCGATATCGTCACGCCCTGATGCGGATTTAACTCAATCGTCTTGTCTTTCAAGTCGATAAAGAGCTTGCCGCTCAATACAAAGAAAAACTCGTCGTCGTCTTCATGCGTATGCCAGTGGTACTCGCCTTCTACGATGCCAATTCTCGCAACGCTATCGTTTATACGTGTTAGTGTTTGGTTAAACCATTTGTCGTCACAATCATTGACAATGCTCGAAATGTCAATCAGTTCTTGATGCTGAAATTTGACATCCATGAACTGGTTGTATTCATACTTCTTTTTCATGTCGACTCCTCCAAAAAATTAATCTCCTCTTGGTAAACTTATAACGACGTTGATGAGCAGGGCCGGATTAATTGCGTAATTGTTCAAATTAAAAATACAATTCCAAAGATTGTGCAACAGATTTAATACAATCTGATTTTAGACATCTGCTCAATCATTTTGGGTGATTTGTTGCTGCTTAGTCAATATATCAATACCCGTCCCCAACATTCCCCATTCAGTAAACTGGTCGCTGAAATATTTCTCAGTTAAGGAAGTCTCTCTGACACCTCCACTTTATTAAAATCAAAAAATGCCGTCAATAATTAAAAATTAAGATGCGACCTCCTTGTCATTCCCTCGCTTCCGCGCGGATCTTCACACTTACCCGTTGAAAGACCAGTTGATGATCACAGTAATAAGGCCAGTTGATGATCGGCGCAATGGAGCCAGGCGGTGGTCGATTTTTGAAATTTAGCGGCAGCTATTCATCGAAACTGCGAACCCAGGTCGGACCTAATCCATAAACTTAAGCCTTCTGACCGTTATGTGATAGCTGTTCGCGTCATTCCGGCGAAGTCCGGAATCCAGTCTTTTCAATCTTCCCCGGTCTCCAGAGCTCGGCGAGAGATGACATCAGTTAAAAATATTTTTCTTAAGTTGACGGCATTAGGTCCGACCCAATATCGCACAGGAGCGTCTATGCGGGCTTTTCGAGGCATGTCCAGCATGGATCAAATAAATCCAATTTTGTAAACCGTAAATCCGAGGAACGTCCCCTATATCCCCCCACACAAGTGGCAGTCGCCACTTTGCGCACTTTACTGGAATTTGGTGATACAGTTCGTGGCTTCTGAGTGCCTCCTGTAGTTCTTCCCAGTAAAACGTCATACCCGGCTTCACCTTCCCTGCAGTGGGTCGCTTGGGCCTCACTTCCCCACCTTACCGGTCAGCCATACTGCGCCGACCATCGGTACTATGATCCGCTAAGACTGCCGAAAGCCCATCTCGGGTTCGTTCGCTCGTCGCTATCCTCCCCCGGTACCTCGTATCGCTCCTCTTATTCGTATATCACTGAAGAACTGGTGCTTTCTCCTCAGCGCCTGGATTTTCCCCGGTTCGCCGCCGGGTGGCATCCCTGCCATCATTGTACAAGGAGACAATTCGGCCCTCCCCAGTTCCCGAGTTACCCCTTTGAACACATGCCCTGGTCTCAGACCCCGACGGTACCACGGACACTCGCCATTTCGCGCCCGGGGCTGCTGCCTTCCGCTCCACTGGAAAGCGTCGGCTTTCATTCTGCGCAGCAGAATTTATCCTAACGGACCGCAACTATACATTTTTCGGGGCTCA
>CAVYNY010000039.1:0-65454 GCA_963769935.1 uncultured delta proteobacterium
GTTATGCGGGCATGAACGTAAAAATTCATATTGATGATCCGGGCGCTTGATTATTCTAATGGCAAAAGATATTGCCAAACAAAGGTCACAAGTTAGGTGTGCAGATCCGATGCTTTTGTCCTGGTACAATGGCAAAACCGGTGTATCGTACCCGAACCTCGAATGCGGACCCGGCGATAAACCGGCCTGGATAACATATGCCGAATCAAGAGGCGACGACCTGACCTATTGATATCAATGACGGCCAATAAAAAAGACGAGGGTCAAAGCTTGAATAGTGAATAGAGAATAAGGTGACAGGTGCTTTATTTTGGTCATTGAAATGATTTCATCAGCAACATATGGATATTCGCCTGCCCGTGTCACGATCACGCCGCCTTGGGAGGGGATATTCTTGGAAGCTGTATTATCTTCCGGTCTGACCCTTAAAAAAGAAGAATAGGAACGTATTTGGATTTATTTCTGGAGCGAAAATTAGCTGACGATTTTTCATTTGGAGCCTCCAATTGTTAGAAGTTTGCAAACTTATTTTATAACTTTCAACCGGTGTGTCTTTTTTAACCGCTCCCACAATTCTTTGATTATCACTCCCGGTGCCTGATCCCAATGCAGATACTTATCCATGGCCACTTGCCGACACGATTCCAGCAGTCTGTCGTTTCTCGGGTAAAGCAATCGATTCCTGATATACAGTCCAAATGAAAAATGAAGGTTGGGGAGGTGATCCTCAGACATCTTCGCAATCGCCGATTTGTCTTTGAGGCTCAACTTGGAGATTAGGAAATTAACGGCTTCATCAACAGTTCCGGGCTGGTCTGTGCTCTTGGGCTTGTCAGTTTCTCTGACATCATTAGATGGTTTCTGTTTATCTTCTTTGGCTGTTACCAAGGTGAAAACCAATTCAAGCATAACAGTCACAAGGTCGCAGATTAAAGGGTCTTTAGACGCACGAGGCCCTGCTACGTTTAAAACTTCAATTTGATGTCCCGAAATCCAGTCTTCAACTATCATCGCAGCCTGGAAGGTAGGCAGCTTGTTCAGGTCTGCATGGAACCATGGTTTGCTATGCTTCATTGCCATTTTCCGTGTGTAAGCAGAACCACCGGTTAATTTTCCATGGGATATGATCAAGGTGCCATCTGAATCGATTACGTTTTGCTCAGTTCTCTTTGGGTGGCTGCCTGTGGCATTTCTCGCAGTTGGTAAATGTCAGAAATTGGGCCATCTTCAGCAAGCCGACCACTTGGAACCCATCCACCATGTGGAATTCCCAGTTGAATGGCAGCATCCAATGCCCCCCGGTCGGCCCCAGTTTCACCCCCACTTATAATCTTTTTTATCATTGCCCTCTTCTCTGGTACTGTTTCTGAACCTCTTTTAGTTTGGTATAGAACTCGTGTTCGGTAAAAAAACCCTTTCCAATCAGCAACTGGACCCCTGCATCGAACTGAATGGAATTTGAAAAGGGGATCTTAGGGACATCCCTTAAAATTATAACTTACCTGTTGTTCGAGGATAATGAATGAGCAGGTGGATAGGCTCGAATGTCAAATTATAGCAATTTTAGCAATCTGTAAAAGATTTATTGCCCCTATTTGATTACGTGTCGACCCCATCCCGCACACTATTTATTGAATTTTCAGCTAAAGCATTCATAAAACGTTATCACCCCTTCCCCCGGATACTTTCCTAAAAAATCACTTTCCTCTTTGACCGGATTTGTCATTGGTGTTTGATAACATGTTGAAGAAACGACGCCAATCGGGCAAGAGACCGTCTTCTGTGATGCGACCTTTGGGGATCCAGCCGCCATAGGGGATGTTAAATTTAATTTCGACATCAAGGGCAGCACGATCGGCACCCGTTTGACCGCCAGATATGATTTTTTTAATCATTTAGCATCCATTTTTTCAGAAATACTCAATGGAATTACTATCCCAATTTTACTGATATAGTAAATATGAAAAAACTCGTATGAGTTTTAAAAGTTGATAGAAGGCTGCAAGAAATGCAAAATTGTCATTTTGAATGCTTTGAAGGATGAAATTATTAATGGGAGAAAGGATGTGGGACAAGATCAATAGGTAGCAGGGATGAAACGATTAAAACGATCTCGATTCTAATTTAAGAAGCTTGGAGCTATCACCAGTGCGCTTTTTTACCAACTCAATGCCATATCCTTCATGGTTTTGCCATAGAATCTGGCCGGGAACTTCGCTTTTTTCATCCTCCTCATAAGGCAGTGCCACGGTAATAAACTCACCTAATGTTAAAATTTCATAGGTTCTAATAAAAAGGCCATTTTGACTATAATTTTTGAGCGCTCCTTCAAAGAACCTGTCCTTTGTTGCAAAGAAAATATGCCCCGAGTACGGTCTACGTAGGTCGATTCTTCTTTCAATAACCTTTTTTTCGTTTCCCATGGAAAATTGCCTCTATCTTTTTGTTAATCTAATCGGTTCGGATATTGACGCATGAGTGTTAATGCAGGAAAGATTGAATCAATGCAGTTATGGCACATATAATAACACACAAAATGAGATCAGTCTTGTCCATTATTCACCCTAAACGTACATAAAGCAAAAAAAATGCCATTTAAAAACTTTTGGATTTTTGCATACGATTCCAGATGGTTATTCTATTGGGGGTCTTAAGGGAGCTAACTTTATTATGAAAAGAAATTGTTAATTAAGTGAAATTGATTTCACAGTGGAATAAGTCCTTTCTACCTGAAATCGCATGTTGTTTTAAGCTGCATATTGACAAAAAACCAAATGATGATGACCATAAAGTTCCCGAGATGTGTTTAATCCTCAAGAATTAATTCATGTTAAAAGCTTTCTGATTTTGGTTGATTCATGGAAGGAGGTTGTCATGTTAGAAAGATTCGAACGCAGAAATGATAAACGCCTGAATCACCGCTGCACGATAATGCTTGCTGATGAAAATTCTGGATACTACAATTGGCCAGATTTATAATACAGCTAAAAAATTCGCATGTTGTTAGTATCACCCCAAACTTAAAACGGCTTATGATGGATAAGTCCAAAAACTCACAAAAAGTTGTTTTCACAGTCGGACCCCCTGACAGTCCGTATGCCAAGATAATGCGAGTTGAAAGACGCCTTGGTTTAAAAGACAGGCGCAGATTAAACACTAACATTTCAAATGATCGAAGATTCGGAATACTCGATAGAAGAAAATTTAAGGAACATCGTTTAAAGAGGCTAAGGACTGAAGACAGACGCCAACTGCACACTTACCTTGCAAAAGATAGGCGCAGTGGTATTGCTGACAGACGAAAGGCTAAAAGAACCAACCACCTCGGTGGCAAGGACAACAAATAAGCCGATCAATCTCCGATAAAGCGGTTATTAATGCGCACCAGTTTGCCGGGGGATCTTCATATCTGAATGGATGACAGGGCCGTTATCCCCATCGATAAAAGATTCCCCTGCATTTCTAAACCATATATCTATCTTGCAGCCGCCATTCACATAATACCCGTCACCGTTCTCCGCGATAGGTATAGGGAAATTTCCTTCTCCAATCTGTCAGCATAATACTTCTCCATCTGGCATTGCAAAATTTGGATTCAGGTTGAAATCCCACAAATCACCAAGGCTCCCGCTTCTCAGAACTTTCTTGAGCATCACCAAGAGCGGACAATTTCATAATTTCAACGACCAATGGATCATGTTAATTTCATCGAAAAATATAATTCAAGATGTCCAATTGACCAGTTTCTGCTTGGTTCTATCGTAGGCTTGTTTAACGAGCTTTTCCCCAGATGTTTCTTTCCTCAAACCGTTCCCATTATTGAAAATCTTTTTCTGGATGTGAAGATCTTCAGCGCACTCCTTAATCACGGGGGATTCTATCTTTTTTAATTCTTTTGAATAACCTATCATCAAAGCATGGTCACAAATCGTATTAATAACCCTCGGTATGCCGCCTGAATATTTAAAAATTTTGCCAAGGGCACCTGAGCTGAATAAATCCTTTTCCGTTCCGGCGATTTTAAGCCGATGTTTTATGTATTCATTAGTTTCGACTTTGGTTAATGATCGGAGATGGCATACTATACGATCTTTCTGCATATTGCCATTTGGTTTTATCTCTTTTACTAACTCAATTAATGGATTTTGACCGACCAAAACAATATTTATAAGTTGCTCACTATCCCTTTTGATTTTTGCCATGAGATCCAAATCATTAAGCAGGCTCTTTTTTAACCGGTGCGCTTCGTCAATGATAATGAGCATCCTTTTTTTGGTTCGGGAATACTCTCCATCTATATACCAAAAAAATGATCTCTTATCTTCAAAGTTATTTGGTAGTTTAAAGGAATCTGCAACGAAGAGCAAAAAATCCTTACTATCAATATCTGAATCCTCTATCGTTACAATTTTGAATTTATCATTGAGAAGCACTGCAAGACATTTAATAAGTAAGGTTTTGCCTACGCCGACATCACCTGTTAACAGCGTGATGCCTTCCCCTTTGTCGATTCGGAACTTTAAAACCGCAATTGCTTCTGATTGCCCTTCACCAGACCAAAAATATTTTGGGCTGACAGTATCCTTAAAAGGCTGCTCTTTCAAACTGTAATGTGGAAGGTACAACATATTAATCAAATGATTCCTCTCTTGAAAAATCGATCCATCGGAATATCAGATCTTTAAACGATGCTATTTATCGTTATCGGCAACTTTGTTAAAATTCTAAATTGCCACGCCCTTTTTGATGTCGAGATGGTTTAAACCCAAAAAGTAGTTGTAGCCGATGAATTACAGCGGAACAGACTTTGATCGATATTTGATCGGGATTTTCCAGTTCGACGCCCAAGAATTGTTTTAAATGGGAAAGATTTTCGAGCGGCAAACGTTATGAGACAAAGTTTGACAATCATAAATTCAGCATCGGATCACATTGTGGAAATCCTGGTTAAATTAAGAACATACGTTCCACGGGGGAGTGATGGAAAGCCAAGTGATAAAAGCGCTATGGTATCTTTCGGAATGTTTGAAAAAATTTGGGCGATCCGCTCATATAGCAGACCGCCCGTTAGAGATTGGGAGAAATATTATGAGTCACATCCTGCTTTGGATGCTTAATAATCATTTTATCATAACCAATTTCCGTGTCAAATTTTCGTTCATCTAGGACACAGAACATGTTTAGAGAAAGTATTCAGTTTTCCATCGGTATTTCATACATATTTTTCAGTTTTAAAAATCATGGGCGTTAATATACTTCGAGACGCCAGGCTCCCTCTTAGACCGACTTAAGCTGGTCTCGGATATAGGTCCCGACCAAATTCAATCCAGGGTGGTTATCAACGCACCTATACCGACGATTTTGATTTTGGGAAAAAATCGGGATTTAGTTTTTCGAACTTGAACATATCAATAAATAAATCCTTCTCTATTTTTGCCTGAAAATGTCGCTTTAAATAAAGTTTCCCCAAAAAAAAACCGATATATATTGCATATTCAGTTTCATCTTGTCATCGGTATGGCAAACAGCTTTCAACAATAGGCGAATTATGGAATTATCAGAAGAAAACGGAAGTGGTTGCTGCTTGCGTGAGCAACAAAATGGATAAAGCTGTAGAAGGCTATTACTTGCCCCCTGGTGAACTCTGGCGTCAGTCAATTGCGGTATCGAAAAAAGGGGGTCACCCATTAAAGGGCTTGTCAAGAGAAAAAACACCCCCTTGATCAAAAAAAATCAGTTTTTGATTGACATTGATGGATTCCTAAAAAGCCCGTGCTCCTGGGTTAGCTTTTGAACGCAGGCGATGGTTTGTGCTGCTGATGGTCTTAAGATAAAGATCAGGCTTTTTAGGAATCCATCAAGTTTATAGCGCTCCTCAGCCCAGTGTCGCCTTTTCTCCTTTTCGCGCCCGCTATTTCTTTCTTATTGGCTTACGGTTAGTATTTTCTGATCCGCATCAGTCACCCATCAGGCTCAAGGCATTTGTGTTTTAAGCTCAAGGCTTGAAAACACCGCCCCTGGTCCGCTTGGGACCCCAGAAATTCTTCGGTTCCATACCGTGTTCAATTGGATGTGTTACAAATCTTGTGGTTATTAGCCAACCCCTTATGGACTCACGGCATAGGCGAATCGAGATCTAAAGCGATCGCTGTCTGGTTATTATTGGCGAGTGCAGCAGCTGCCAATCACATCTAATGGTTTAGTGCCAACCCCTATACCGGCTCACTGCCGCACTCCAACTCTTATCGCATACGCACCTGCCTTTTTAGTCGCTCAAATATTGGTGTCTTTTAAGGCCGATCGATGTATCATCGGCAATCAACTTTGATCGATTAGCTGGGTGCGGCAGCTGCCAATCAAAGCTGGTGGTTGAATACCAACCCCTTATCCGGTTGGCTGCCGCACCCAAACCGATTAACTAAATAGCTTGTCCTCATCGAAGGCAACCTGATCGCGCATGATGTAGTAAGAGGCCCGAGACAGCTTGTTGCTCAATGCCTTGATTGCTACCACATTCTTGCTTCTCGCCTTTTTGCTCTGATAAAAACTGTGTGCCTTGGGACAATATCTTTTGGCAAAGTTGGCCGCCTCCACATAGGCCCAGGCCAGGTACTTGTTGCCATTTTTCTTGTTGTTCTCACCTTTTTTCTTGCCATTGGATATTCTCTTACTTTGCACACATCGACAGTAGGAAGAATAGTCACCAACTGTAGCAAAACGTCCAATATCCCCGACTTCCAGCATGATGGTCAGCGCTAAAATCTTGCCTATCCCCGGAATCGTAAGCAACTTTGCAAATTCCTTGCGCAGCTTGGCCTGTGACATGACACGCTTTTCAATGCCTCTAATAATGTGCTTCAAAAATTCAATCGTCGCCCAACTGTTGGTGGCCATCAATACTAAATCCGGACAATCGAACAGATCTGCAACATCTATGGCGCTCAGTTTCTTGATTTCATTGTTGGATATCTTAAAACCCAGATTTCTGCTGACCATACTCTGCAGACTCAAGATCTGCGCCGTTCGCTGTCGCACAAATAAAAGCCTGCGGCGTAACAAATCCCTTACCGCTCGATTCTCCTTGGGGTAGATGTATCCTTCAGCCAGCAGGTTCAAGCGGTACATGTGCGCCAACCAAAATGCATCCCAGGGATCATCGGTATGCTTCAGTCCCTCGTATTGTTTGATTGCCGAGGGATTAGCCAAATGAACCTCGTAGCCATTGTCCTGCAGGCCGTCGACCATCCAATACCAATTGAACGTGGATTCGATTACCACCGCCTTAAGGTTTTCCTTAAACGGTTCCAGCGCCTTCAAGACTTCCTCCAGCCGGTTGCAATGCCGCTTGCCATAAAGCCTCTTATCGTTGCCGTCGATGATTCCAATAAAATTATTACTTGAATGCAAATCAATTCCAGCGTATGTTTCCATGGGACACCTCCTAAATCCTATAAAATTAATGTTAGACCCTTGTCTACTGGTTCCATAGCATATTTTGCTATGGATAGGGAGGTGTCCTTTCTCAAGCTCGGCAGGCTGTAGTGAGATTTATCGCCAGCGGTCCGTAAGAAAATCTCACGCTTGACGAGCAATAACAGCTGAATGCAGGAAAAAAAGCAGTATCTATGATTTCCTGCCCTGTTGCTCTTTATATGTATATCAAAGCTTGAATAGTGAATAAGGACTCGCTTCCTTACCTGAATTTTATGAAATATTCGTTACGTTGTTGGCTGGCTTAACTTTCCAGCTTAGCCGCACTTATCCCTTAAATCGTCATCACGGAGATTTATCGCAATTTAAATCGGCCCTGCAGCAGAGGTCTGATACGAGAAATCTTTTCGAAATCTTTGTCACGATGTAAGAGGAAGGCACTATTTTCCATCGCAATCTGCGCGATACAGCAATCCACGGGGCTGTTGACCGTGACTCCCTTGCGCCTCAGTTCAAAATATATTCCGGCAGCCTCGGGCCATGTATCCTGTGATGCTTCCAGATAGTATTGAGTCGAAAGGTATTTTTCCAGCAGCCCCCATTCTTTTTCATTAGCCGCGCCTTGCAGAAGCTCAAGCTGCTGAAATCGGCTGATTGCATAATTTTCCACACCAATGGCTTTTTGAAAGGCTTTGACAAAATTGCCGGTTTTGTCTCTGAATATTTCTATCCAAACCGATGTGTCGACCAGGATCATCCCCTTAGCTTCCTCAGTTTTTTATGGTCGAAATTTTTATGAAACCCGACAGCACCTGCAAGTTCTGTGAGATCCTTGCGCTTTTTCAGCCGAATAAATTCAGTTAAAGCCTCATGAATGAGATCCTTCTTCGTTTTCGCGTTGCTGACCAAAAAGGCCTCATCCAGTAATTTGTCATCGATTACAATGTTGGTTCGCATAATAGACTCCCTTAACGTACCTCATAGTTGCGTTTGGGTGTGTTTAACACTTATCATACACATTGCATACACAAAGTCAAGAAGAGGATAAAAGGGACAGGTACTTTATGCTCGACAAAAAAAATCCTATGCTATGAGGTAGTCATGGATTGGACTTCGACACTCCACTTCTCAATTTGAGAAATTTAGTTTTATTTTTGATAAGATATATCCACAAAAGGGGAATTCGAATCGTGACATTGATTAGGTCGAACGTAAAAGGTTATCCGGGAAAGTATATAAATCTTGACATTGATGATCCGGATCTTGACTTTTCAACGGCAAAGAATATTGCAAAACAAAAGGCAACAGAGATGGAAAATGATCCGATGATGCTATCCTGGTATAATGGCAAAACCGGTGAATCGTATCCGAACCTCGAATGCGGACCCGGTGATAAACCGGCCTGGATAGCATATGCCGAATCAAGAGGCGGCGACATCACCATTGATATCAATGACGGTCAATACGTTTTTATTTATCTCTCATTTGAATAATGAAAATATTCAGATGACGACGAACAAAATGAAGCAAAGACGTCCGTTGTATTGCGCAGGTAAATAGGGATTTATTCACTATGAGGGTTTAACCTTATTCTCCGCCGTGCTTCCAACGATCGAGAATTCCAGAAACTTTTGGATATACCCTTTCACGTGCTTCCCGCCGGTCGATGCCTTTCAGCAGCAAATCGTCGTAATTCGTTTCCGCATGCCGGACATGTGCTGTCACAGCCAGCCGCACCGCCTCTTCGTCCAGCGCCTTGGCGGCGGCACTCCGGCCCACGCGGCCGCTGTATTTTCGGCATGCATGCTCGGCAATTATGCTTTCTCGCGCGATCGGACAAAAAGGATATATTTCTCGAACAAGGCCTGCAAAGCTGTGAATGTATTCCAGATCCAGTTCTGCCCGCCGCGCTGCTGCTTTTGCCCGAGCCCGTTTTCTAGCATCTTCGTCGGCAGCACACTCTTTTTCGGCATGCTCAAGTGCTTCGTTTTCGACAAGCAACCCCTGCCGTTCATAGCGCTTGCGGGCGCGAGACCATTTCAAAACCCCCGCCGATAGTCTGGAGTACTTTCTGGAACGACGAGTGAGGGCGGCATCACCGGAGGGGAGGAAAACCAGATGATCCAGATCCGCGCAGGTCAAACAAAAAGCCTTTTTCTTTTGGTCTAGAGTTATCCAGGCCCTGCGACCGAGCTCTTGCCCGCATTCTTCACACTTGGAGTTTTGAGTCGTGATAAAAACGACGAAATCGCTGCCTTTCGACATGAGGCTCTCACTGAATTTTTCAATTTGGCTGATAGTCTTGAAAGCAACTGCATTTCTCGTTTCTGATATTCCATCGCAGATGATGTGAATAGTGACGGAATCGCTCCAGAATTGCAAGAAAAAAGGGGCTCAAAGCTTGAATAGTCGATAACGGCTTGTTTCCTTACGTGGATTTTCTTAGATGTTGAGGACGTTGTTGACTGGGTTGACTTAACGCCTTCACTTTGCTCAACATTTAAATCTGCGGCGACACGCCTTGATGATCGACAGATGCCCAACTCAGGCTATGATCAGGCAGCCTGAAGCGGCCTGATTTTTTCAATCTCCTGTTTGTTCTCTATCTTAGCCGTCCGGAGATCCACCGCGCGTTGTAAAAATTGGGGTGAAATATTGATTATTTAATGATTAAATAATCTGGCGAATGCATTCCGGATTTCAATTTGATTTATGGCCTTCGGTGACATCTGCATTTTTTCATGGCCGTCCCTTTTTCTGTCCCTCATCCATTCTACTGGATGCCCGCCACCCAATTTTTCTCTACCACCAATTTTAGAAAAAACGATCTGCCAGAGTTGGTTTCGTCGCGCCCGGAAACTGCCGGCGCAGGAAAGCAGGTAGTAAACCCACATGCGCTTAAACTGTTCGTCATAGGCATCCTGGATACAACGCCAGTTATCGACGAAGTTTCGGTGCCAGGCTAGCAGGGTGGGGTCGTAGTGGGGACCGAAGCTGTGCCAGTCTTCCAGAATGAAGATACCTTCGGCGGCCTCTGTAATCTGCCGGGCGGAGGGCAGCATCGAATTCGGGAAAATATATTTCGCCAACCAGGGGTCCACTGAGTGGACCGAGGTGTTGCTCCCGATAGTGTGCAACAAAAATAGCCCATCATCCTTCAGGCAGCGGTTGACCAACTGCATGTAGGCTCGGTAGTTCACAAACCCCACATGCTCGAACATGCCGATCGAAACAATGCGGTCGAAGGTTCCCTGAATATTGCGGTAATCCTTTAGCTCGAAGGTTACGGGTAGGCCTGAACTTAGGCTTTGGGCCAGGTTGACCTGCTCGCCAGAGACCGTAACGCCCGTCACCTCGACCCTGTATGTATCCGCGGCGTAAATCGCGAAAGCGCCCCAGCCGCATCCGATATCAAGCACCCGCATGCCCGGCTCTAGTCCAAGTTTGCGGCAAGTTAGCTCGAGTTTGGCCTCCTGGGCCTTATCGAGGGTGTCGGCCTCATGCCAGTAGGCGCAGGAGTAATTCATGCGCTTGTCCAGCATGGCCGTAAAAAGATCGTTGCCGATATCGTAATGGCGTCGCCCGACTTCAAACGCCCTGGACCTGCCATACATTCTGGTCAGCCTGGCTTTAGCCGCCAGCCATAGGGCCGCCTTCGATTTACGGACCTTTTTATCGATTCGTGCCGCCATGATTCGTTCGAAGAACTGATCCAGTGCTTCGCAGTCCCACCAGCCGTCCATGTAGCTTTCTCCCAGAGCCAGTGAACCACCGGCAAGGATCCTCTGGTAAAAATCGGGATTGTGAATTTGGATATCGCAGGGTGCGTGCCCATCGATCCGCACACCGGCATGATCCAGAAGTTGTTGAACCAGCCTTTTTTCTCCAGAGCCTTTCATGGAGCTGTCTCCGTATCAGGTGAAAGCGAAGATCGGAAAATAAGAAAACAATTGCTTAATCAATATCCTTATTTACTTATTATGAAATAATAAAACCCCAAAACTCTAATTGAGAAATGGGGTTTTTAAAAACGATTCATGGCTACCTCTTGGTTTGGGTTGTCAAATTTTTAGCATGTAAGTTTCGCCAAAGTCAATATTAGGGGGGCAAATTAAAAAAAAATGACAACCTGAAATTTTCTCTGTGATCTTCGCGATCTCTGCGGATCCTGAACTGTAGCCTGAAAACTTCAAGAAAGGTGTTGATATGAACTCACAAAAACGGCTGACGGACGTCGATTCTGAGCGCCAGGCAATACTGCTGAACAACTTCATGCGAACCGTTCCGTTTCTCGGAATGCTTGAAATGGGGGTTCTGGAATGATGGGTCTGATAATGGGCGGTTTGCCGGGGCTCTTGATTGCTGCTGTGACAAGTGCGGTGGTCTCTGTGTGCACGGAGGTGTTTTCCGGAATGGTTGGAAGCGGATCGATAAATACACTTTACGGCTTTGGCCGCCGAACCTCAATTCTGCGGGAGCGTCTGGCAGCCGATCTGAGCGGGGTGCGTTTTCACAAAATGAAACAGGACCATGACAGCGCCCTTGTCAAACTGGAAGAAATTCTGGCCCGCGATCCTGATTTCCCCGAAGGGCTCTTTCTAAAAGGCCAGATCCTGTGGGAGGGCTATCAGGATTGCGCCACTGCCAAAGCGTGCCTGATGCGGGTCATAAAAGTCGAGCCGGACAAAAATGCCGTTTTTCACCGCTGGGCGTTAAATTTGTATCGAGAAATTAATACCTGATTATCTTGCATGAAAATCAAAGGACCTGCCTCCTTATTGACAATCCTTCCCTGTTTTGTTGTTTTAAACTAAATCTTAAATTAAATTATAAGAATTGCTATTTTAAAGATTGAAATAAGTGATGAAAAGAGACCTGCAAGGAAGGCTACGTGACTATTTCCACGGCCGGGGAGGCAGCCAGGGCTTTTGTTCCTTCGCCTTTGCCTCCAATACCTTCGATAGAGTGGTCATCTGAGTTCCGTGAAAAATTTGATCAGGCCCTTCTGACTTTGGGGCGGTTAGATTTGGAATTGTTTCTGCATGACTTGCCTGAAAAGACACCGGTTATCGTCAAGGCCGCCTGCGCATGTTCAGTTTGAGACCATTCATCCGTTTCCGGAAAGAAATCTATATATGGAGCTCCTTACGGAATTCCTTTAGAAACTGCGATGCTGCGAGAATTTGAGTATTGCTGTGTGATTTCAGATTAAGAAGGGCGGATACGAAAACATTAATTATTTGACAAATGTCTATCATCGCCGTGCTGCTATTACTTCTAACTTGTTTATAAAAGTGGGTTAATTGAGCCTCTTGAAACCATCCGCCAGATCTGAAATCAAATCCTGTGGGTCCTCCAGCCCGACATGATAGCGCAGGAGATAGCCGGATTCATCCCATGGAGGAGCGGTTCGATAGGCCGCCGGATCGGCAGGGATCACCAGACTTTCAAAGCCGCCCCAGCTGGCTCCGATATTAAAGTAGCTGTAGTTGTCCACCATCCGGGAAACCGCTTCTTCCGATGTCTCATGTAACAGCACACCGAAAAGGCTTGATGCCCCGGTAAAATCCCGCTGCCAGAGGTGATGGCCAGGGTTTCCTTCCAGCGCCGGGTACAGGACCCGCTTGACTTCGGACCGGTCCTGAAGCCAGCGAGTCAAATCCAGCGCTGCCGCCTGCTGCTGCTTCAGCCGGGCCCCCATGGATCTCATCCCCTTGAGGGCCTGGTAACAATCGTCCGGTGCGGCGATCTCTCCGAAGGCCAGGGTGGTATCCTTTAACTGACGAAAATATTTCTCTTCGGCGGCCGTAATAATTCCGATTACCAGATCCGAGCCGCCTGCGATATACTTGGTTGCGGCCTGAATTGAAATATCCACGCCATGGGCGAAGGGTTTGAAGAAAAGCGGCGTGGCCCACGTGTTGTCCAGCAAGATCAGTGCATCCCTTTGATGGGCGGCGGCAGCGATGGCCGGAATATCCTGAACTTCGAAGGTAAGCGAGCCCGGAGACTCGGTAAACACCACCCGGGTGTTGCAACGGATCAAACCTGCAATGTCCGCCCCGATAAGCGGGTCGTAGTATGTTGTTTCCACACCCAAACGCATCAGAACGGAATTGCAGAATTCCCGGGTCGGCGTGTAGACCGAGTCAACCATCAGCAGATGATCGCCGCTGTTTAAAAATGCGGTCAGCGCCATGGTTGCCGCCGCCAGACCGGATGAGGTGACCACCCCGCCGACGCCGCCCTCCAGTTGTGCCACCGTGTCGGCCAGGGCAAAGGTTGTGGGGGTGCCGTAGGCGCCGTAGCGCACCCCGCGATATTTGCGATCGTCGGCGGCGCGGTTTTTAAACGCTTCAATGGTCGGATAAATAATGGTGGATGCATGATAGACCGGTGTGCTGACAACACCGTGCTGTGACATCGGGTCCCGACCCAGGTGTACCAGATCCGTATTTTTGCCCATCGAATGCCTGCGCTTTCTAAAGGAAATATGGAATTAGGCTCAAAACTTACCGCTTTATGTATCCCCTATGTACGGTTGCCCGCAGACCGTTGTCAAGAAATGAATGGGGGAAATATAGGGGACTCCGGATCTCCATTCTGTACCTCAGTCCAACATAAACACAAGCCCGCATGCTTATCCAAAAAAATATCCGTTAATATCCATTTTAAATTGGTTTGTGCCCAAATTGTGCCGGTCGAGAAGTCTTAGGCCCCAGCGAGTGTGCTTGGAAGACGTGTGCCTAACATCTGTTCCACCAAGGAGTTGAAGGATCTAGTTTCCATTCATTGCTCCTTTTTAATGGCTATAGCAGGCAGAGGCAAAGGGCTCAATGGGATGTAAACTTCGACTTTACATATCAAAATAAAACCGGAATTGGCAAAAGGTTTATGGATCGACAAGAGAAGCTATCTGCTGCCTAAGAGATCTTGGGAACGCCCACTTAATTATTACTTTCCTGCTGTTCAACGATAATGATGGAGATGCAGGCCTATTCTATTTGCTTTTCTTCTATTTTAGCAAGGTGTCAATGAAACAGCCCGCTGAGCCGCCGCTGTCCGTGCTGCTGGTATTTACGGCGCCCGAAGTAGAGGGTGCAATCCCAAGCCCGGCAGGATCTTTTATAATTCCGTTCTGCACTTCGTCGTCGTCTCCTGGGCCGCCATCTATCAATGTTAAGCTCACCTCGTCTCTTGCACTGTTGATGGAAACATGCGCACTGTAGTCAATCCAACCCTTATTTTGGCTATATTTATACCATTTGTATCCCTCCGGCACAGGCTCCGGCAGAAAAACCGTAATGACGGCAGTGCGGCCGGGAATATCGGTTTTAATTGCAAAATCAATCAGTCCGTAAATCAGATTTTCAGGCATTCCATCTATATCCGAAATGCTGTCACTTTCAGGATCGACAGGATAAAGGCTCACCAAAACTGAGCCGCTATTCAGTTTTAATCCCAACCATCTATCGGTATCCGTTTTAAATGTGATGATATCATCCGGCCAATTTTGAACTCCATTTTCCTTGATTGTTATTTCAACCGTATCAGAGTCGGATAAACCGCCGGAGTCAAACACCGTCACCTGGAAAACTACCTTGGCATCCTCGGTGATCGGCGCTGCAACAAAAGTGGGGCCGGCGTCATTTTCGTTGGATAACCTGAATGCAGGGCCGCTGATTTGAGCCCATGCGTAAGCCACGACTGCATCATTCGGGTCTGATGACTGAGATGCATCCAGCGTCACAGTTTCGCCCTCTGCAACCACCTGAGGAGGACCTGCTTCAGCCGCCGGTGCCAGCTGATTGATCGCGAAGTTTACCTCAAGGCTGTGGTTTCTGCCGACATTTGAAAAAGTATAGGTAGTCGCTAAAGCAGCGGCCTCGCCGTCCACCAGCACTTCATCAACGCTGTACCCCGGATCCGGCGTAAAGGTGAAGGTTAAATTGCGGCCTTGATCTACGGCGACGTCTCCTTCCGGAAATATGCTGCCTCCGGGACCGGCAGCAGCCGCAATCGTATATGTGGCAGTACCCGGGCAGGAACTGACTCCACTTTTACGTCCAAAGTCCTGCGTCCAGTAGTAGTGATAAGTGCTGTCTGCTACATAGACATAGCCGACACCGATATCGCAAAAGTTTGGGTTCAATATATTTGCCCGGTGCCCTGAGCTGGACATCCAGCTGTCGATGACAACTTCAGGAGTTGGCTGGCCGGCGGCAATATTTTCGCCATAGGTGTTGTAGGAGTAGCCAGCCTCCGTGAGGCGGTCGCCGACTGTTCGTCCGTCGAGGCTCGTGTGGCTGAAATAGTCCTGCACTCCCATGTCCTCGGAATGATCCCGTGCCGCCGCAGCGAGGCTGTAATCATAAGCGAGCGGATGAAGACCCCGGGCTTCTCTTTCAACATTTACCAAATCAATCACGTCACTTTCAAAGTCGCCATAGACATACCCGCCAAGCAAAAAACAGCAGCATACGAATAGATAAGATAACCTTCTCACCATTTGATTCCCAATCATTTGTCTTTATCTGTGTTTAAACGCGCAACATGAAGATCAGATTGTAAGAATGCAATAATCGCACCATTGCCGGAATCCATTTAAAGGATAATAACCGCATAGGGTTAGACACATCATCAGCCAATCTTTTTGCCATGCCGTCCAAATTTTTGAACATTTATGTGCATAATTTGATTCTTTGTCCGGTTGGCCCGCCGCATGATGCATAACGAGGTTATACTGAGGAGGGCAAATCCGCCGATAAGGGGCAAGGTCGTGTCGTTGTAAAGGCGACCGATCAGAAAAGCGATGGGCACGGAAATGAAGGTGGAGAGCGACCCTACGACCGCCGAAGCGGTGCCGGCGATATGGCCCATGGGGCTCATGGCGATGGCATTCAGGTTGCCGAACAGGAATCCGATGCAAAAGAAAGCCATCAGG
This sequence comes from uncultured delta proteobacterium, assembly GCA_963769935.1. GTDB lineage: Bacteria > Desulfobacterota > Desulfobacteria > Desulfobacterales > JAFDCJ01 > JAFDCJ01. The sequence continues at coordinate 16,376 of CAVYNY010000039.1, forward strand.
AAAAAGACCATCAGCATCCAGAATGGCGAACGCCCGCCGAATAAACAGTCGATGACAAAATAAGCGGACGATATCGCGGCAAGGGCTGCCATGGCCCGATCGACCAGTTTCCGCATGCCAAGGCGCATGACGATGCGCGAATTGAAAAACAAGGCGCTGCCCACGGACAGCCCCAATATTCCGAAGATGAGCGGAAACAAGAGACCCTGATCATACAGGCCCTGAAAAACCTGCTGGGCGGAGCTCAAATACCCCAGAAAAGCGCCCATGACGAATCCCGCAACAATTGTATACGCCAGCGCGATGCGATGGCGGCATACTTCCACCAACGCCAGGGCGATTTTTTTAAACGAGAACGGCAGGCGGTGCCGGGGCGAGAGGGTTTCCGGGTGCCGCCAGCCGAACCACGCCAGAATGATCAGCGCCAGGACCAGAAGGACGGCGAAAATCGCCCGCCAGCCGGCCACCAGGAGGATTCCCTGGCCGATGGAGGGGGCAAAGACCGGAATCATGATAAAAATGGACATGATCGTCGACATGATCCTGGCCATGGCGCGGCCTTCGTACTGATCCCGCACCAGGGCCAGCACCACGGACCGGGGTCCGGCCGAGCCCAGCCCTTGCAAGACTCTTCCCGCCAGCATGGTCGAGAAACTGATGCTTAAAATAGAAAGAGTGCATCCGAAGATGTAGATGGCCATCCCGGCAAAGAGAACAGGTTTGCGTCCCAGGCTGTCCGACAAGGGGCCGTAGAAAATCAGACCGACGGATAAACCTATGAACAGCAACGATATGACAAGCTGAACGTCATTGGCATTTCGCACGTTCAGATCACCGCCGATATCCGGCAGCGCGGGAAGCATGGTGTCAACCGAGAGCGCCACCAGGGAGATCAGCAGTGCCATCAGCACAAGCGATTCACCATATCCTATCCGGAGATGGCTTGTTTGACTGTCCAATTGATTCTGCGTCCTTTCGAGCTTGCTTCTATATATTGCGACTGGAGGACCAGTGACAGATTCTGTCCATGCCGTTTTTCAACGGTAATCGGATGCGCGCAGGCGAAGGTAGCGCGGCATGATGGTTTCCAGGGTGAACAAGCGGTCATCGATCATCAGGCCGCGCCTGGCTTCCGGCACATCAAAATCCCGGGGATAGGTGACTTCGGGATCCAGGCGCTCGATCACGATATCCAATTGGAATCGATCGGATTTCGGCACTCCCCGGTAGGTCATTTTCAGCCCTATATAGTGAAATTTATGCAACTATAAGGCAGATTCACCCGCTTCATTACCATACCGAACCAATACCTCGCAACGTATGCCTGCTGGATTGAAATTGCCGATCGATTATGCTAATGACAGATCATCTGCTAAATATGGAACGCAACCCTTCAGCCTGTAAGAGGATATAGGCATGGAAATGAAAATGTCGGTTGAAAAGGCCAAGCAACGCGCATTGGAGCTTATGGGCCGGGGATATCACTGAGGACCTTCCATCCTGCAAGTTATGTGGGAGGCATATGATCTCGACAATGAAGACTTTCTGTGGGCCGGTGCTCCATTTCTGGGAGGTATCGGCGGCTATCAGAATGCCCCGTGCGGAGTGGTATCGGCATCCGCCGTGTGCCTTGGGCTGCGGCACCGCTGCCCATTGAGTGATAAAGGGCAGGCCAAACAGGCCCGCCACGCCGTACGCACATTTTCGGCGAAAATCGTCGCGGAATTCAACCGGCATTTTGGCGACATCACTTGCCAGGCACTTATCGGCATGGATTTTTCCAAACCCGGTGAATACAAAAAGTTCCTGGAATCGGGCATCTGGAAGGACAAGTGCGAAAAGTACATCGAGTTCATGATAGAAAAGCTTTATGAACTTGAGGAGGACCGGGGATTATTTATCCAGGCCCCTTGAAATCTTAAATGATCAATTGAACCCGACAGTCTGGGACTTATAGCGATAGCCGGCACGCCTCCCTGGCTCGAATGAGCGAGACCCACAGCGAGGCTCAGGAAATCCTTGAGACCAAAACCGATTTTTCTCTCAAAGCGTTTTTTTCTCAAGCGAGTTTGTCAGCGCCGCTGTATACTTCTTCGATGTCAATGACAACAGCTCCATGTCCAGGATATTTTTTATCCAGCCAGACATTTTTCATTTCATCAAATATTTTACCGCTGGTATGGTAATGCACGGAACCTTTTAATTGAAACGCCTTCTTTTCGCTGGTAATATACAGCAGACCGACGGCGCTGCCAGCCTTTATATTGGCACGGGTTTTATGCATTTTGTTATCCGCAACTACAATTTTGCTGTCGGAGATCTTTTTTACACAGGTGACGTAAATCGTGTTGGGAATTCCGTTTGAATCCACTGTTGATAATATCACCGGCCCCTCACGATTTTCCCATGCCTGAGCCGCAATTTCGGGCAATGTTGCCAAGAGTCGTTTCCTTTCTTAACCAGGTTTATCGATTCATACTTTATCCATATTTATTCGGTCAAACCGCTAATATTTACCCTGATCTATCTTCTCAACGATGGACAAACCAAGCAAACGATGCCCCCGGCGTTCCCCCTGGCCGGGCATGGTGATGTGTTTGATTTCAGTTTTATATAGTCCTGAAGGCATCTTGCCTGTGGGTGATATAAAATCAGCATCTAAAATTTGACCCACCTCAACCAGATTCAAAAAGTTAGAATCCTCTTTAACGAGAAGCCCGGCTCCCGCTCTAGATACATCCGTAACTCTAAACTGATAGATCGGTTCTCCGATCAGCTTAATCTCGACTCGATAATTTCTCAGCTCAGCCCCACGGGGACAAGCCCTTCTTTCTTTGGATATTTTAATTTTGGGGTCTTTTCTCATTATCTCCGGCATCGGTTTTGTGTTTGATTCAACCTTTATACTTTAATCCGTATATGATAAAAAAGTCAAGCATATTAATTAGATACCTTAGGATCATTCAGGAATCATTGTCGTTTTATTGAAAAATTTATGCTTCGATTCTGCACATAACCGACTAAATTTTATTGACAAAATATTCTGATGCCGGAAAATGGGTACAGATTATAAATTTTCCAGGTAAGTTTTATTTTATTCCAACAAACAGATTTTTAATAACCTGAACAATTGACAGAAATAATTGCCGCCGGAGTTGAATTGCCCAGCGCTTCTTATAGCATGACCCCTGCGCTGAGTGCGGCAGGTGCCTCATATCGAAGTGAATTCTGCATGAACGTCCGAAACAACATTTATTTAGCTCTGACCAGCGGACTGCTCCTGGGGCTGCCCTGGTCCGTTTCAGCTTCGTTTTTTTTCGTTTTTTTTGCCTGGATGCCCCTTTTGCTGCTGGAAGAGGAGGTTCGGCATCACGCCAACCCCTATGCCATATTCAATTATGCCTTTGTCAGTTTTTTGCTGTGGAATATCATCGGCAGCTGGTGGATTGCCCGGGCCCAATTTGTGGGAGCCCTCTTCATCATTCTCGCAAATTCACTGCTGCAGGCCCTGGTTTTCTGGCTGGCAAGCCGTATCCGGACCATCCTGAATATTCCCCTGTTGCTTCCTTTTCTGCTCCTTTGGATGGGCTTTGAGCATTTTCATCTATCCTGGGACCTGGCCTGGCCCTGGTTCAATCTGGGCAACGCACTGGCCACAGCGCCTGAACTCATCCAATGGTACGAGTTTACCGGCGTCCGCGGCGGAACGCTCTGGATAATCCTGGCCAATTTTGCGCTCTTGCGGGTGTATCATACATATCGCAAAAAAGGCCCGGGTTCCATCGCTCCGGTTTGGCGCAGCAACCCTGATGCTCTTTCTCGTCCCCATCTGTGTATCCTATCTTCTTTTGCACAATTTTAGAGAGGGAGGTGAAACCGTCAGTATAGCTCTGATTCAGCCCAACCTGGATCCGTACACGGAAAAATTTGACCCCCAAAATTATGATCGACACATGCAGGCATTTTTCAGGACGGCGAATGCTGTTGTCGATGACAAAACCCAGTATCTGATCGGCCCGGAAACCCTAATTGTCGAACAGATTGACGAGAGAGACCCTGCCGCATCAATCTATTACCGGGATTTGCTGAAATTCCGGGAAAAATATCCCAAACTGAATATTCTCCTCGGCGTAGACAGCTACCGGAAGCTCGGCCAAGGAGACATTCCTCCGGGCAGTCGCTACAATCGCGAAAAAAATTTTTACTACGAGGCTTTTAATACAGCGCTTTTTATACCGGCCGGCTTTCCAGCTGCACCCCAGTTTTACCACAAAACCAAGTTGGTACCCCTGTTCGAGCGCATGCCCTTTGTGCAATATCTGCACTTTTTGGGGAAATACGCCCTCGAGCTTGGCGGATACACGGGCACTTACAGCCTTCGTCCGGCGAGCCCTGCTTTTGTATTGCCGGATGCTTCGATCACCATACTGCCGATTGTCTGCTTTGAATCCATTTTCGGCCCCTACTGCTCCCGGAACCTGCCAAAGGAAAAAGGCTTTATCTGTATGATTACCAACGACGGATGGTGGAAAAATACGCCCGGCTATCTGTACCATTTCAATTTCAGTCCGGTGCGCGCCATTGAAAACCGGCGCGATTTTGTTCGCGCAGCCAATACAGGAATTTCTGCACTGATTGATGCCACAGGCATGGTAATCGCGCAGACGCCCTGGTGGCAGAAAGCGACCCTTCAAGGGAGGGTTCATCTTCACCGGGGCCAAACTTTCTTTGCGCGACATGGTGATTATCTGGGCCGGTATTCTTTGGTGTTCGGGGGCTTGCTGATTGTGTACGCAGGGTATCGCAAGCTGAAAAAGTCACGCATCCAGGGGCATCGGTAAAGGATCCTGCCCACAGGACCCGGTTTTCAAGGTTAGAATAAAGACCTGTCCTTTAGGCGCTCTGAAATCAGCGGTTGAGGTCGACAGGCGGCATGGACCGGGAATGGTTTTTCCCGCTGACACCGTCATAAAAAGCCCTGATGGTTTTCATATCGGCCGAAAAATTTCCGGTGGGATAAACCAAAGGACCAAATCCGCCAACCTTGCGTCCATAGTCGAGAAAGCCGAGAACAATCGGAACTTCTGCGCCGCAGGCAATATGGTAGAATCCCGATTTCCATTTGACAACGCTTTTACGCGTTCCGGACGGTGCGATGGTTAAAATGAGTTTTTTACTCCGTTGAAATTGTTGAATCGACTGCTCAACCAGATTTTCCGAGCGGGACCGTTGGACGGGTATGCCCCCCAGCCATTGGAAAAAGCCCTTAAAGGGCCTGCGAAAGATAGCCTTTTTACCCATCCAGTGTATTCGGGCCCTGAAAGCAAAGGCCATCAATAGGGTAAAGGGCAAGTCCCAATTCGAGGTGTGCGGAGCACCAACCAGGACAAATTTTGGGATCTGCGGCAGCCGGCCTTCCGTGCGCCACCCGGCCAGTCTTAAGATGAAACGGGAGGCCCGGTGGAAAAATGCTTCCAGGCCCGGGGTATTGAATATTGTATGATTTACCATTGTTAAAATTGTTCACATTTCCAAACGATGCCTCTGTACCCAAAGACATCCTAACTGCTAACATTAATCATTGTTCGGCGACAATTCAAACACGCCGGCCAAAGAAATAATATCCGGGGATCTTGGGAACGCCCATTAATTTATAACTTTCCCGTTGTTCGACAATAATGAAAGAGCAGGAAGGAATGGTCCCGGGGTCGAGATCGCATTCCGATCTGATAATATCAGGTGCCGTTGACAGATGCGGTCAAACAAGATTGGTCGTAGTTGACGGTTCGGGGAGCCAGCGAAAGGGATAACAAAAAAAATATGGCAAAAAAACAGGTTTTAGGGGCGGAGGCGAGCGGACCAAATGCCGTTAAATTATTGAAAATTAATAAAACAGGTGGTAATTATTTCAGTAAAAAGGTGATCGGAAACATGATAGACGCTGAATATTGGATTAAAAAGCTTGGTCTAAAACGGCACCCCGAAGGCGGATATTTCAAAGAAACCTATCGATCCCGTGAAGTTATTTTGAAGCACGCTTTACCAGCGCGTTTTAAGGGTGATCGCGTGTTCTCCACCTGTATTTATTTTTTATTGAACCAAAAAGACTTTTCTGCATTTCATGTTATTCAGCAAGATGAAGTCTGGCATTTTTACGAGGGCTCATCTTTAACCATTCATGTAATCGATCGAGAAGGAGAATACAACGCCGTAAAGTTGGGAAGAAACATTGAAAGCGGCGAATCTTTTCAGGCTGTTATCGGGGCCGGCTGTTGGTTTGCAGCAGCCGTGAATAACACGGAAGCATACGCTTTAGTGGGGTGCACGGTCGCACCTGGATTTGACTTTGCCGATTTTGAAATGGCGGATCGCAAAAAACTTGTGGCGTTGTATCCCGACCATAGGGATATTATCGAAAAATACACCTAAAATTTCTGCATCATAAAAGGTCAAACGATGACTTCTCCCCTATTATGATCATAACCCAAGTCTGGCTATACCGTAATTATAAGCATCCTTTAAAGTAAAAATTTTCTCAATATCTTCATCAGGGATTTCCACATTAAATTCTTCTTCAAAAGACAAGACAAGCTCAACCAAGTCCAAGGAATCTGCACCAAGATCATCAACAAAAGCAGCTTCGGGTACAACCTCTCCGGGATCAACAGAAAGCCTTTCGACAATTATTCTGGCCATTTTGTCCCACAACTTTTCTTTATCCAACGTCGTATCAACATCGTCTTTGCGTTTAGCCTCAGCCTCCCCTTGCTTGCGTTTGCGCACCGTTGCCAATGGTCGCCCCGCTTTTTCGATTTTCAGGGGTGATGGACCGAGAATTGCTGAAAGGTCGGAAATAAGCTTTTCAAACTCAGGAGAAGATTGGGCGGGGTCCCAACTAACAAGGTCTGCGGCTTGTATGCCCCCAAAGCCCAGTGGGGGCCGTACCCTATCGATTAATATTGGGATCAATATATTCCGCTCAAGCCCCCTATCAGCTTCTTCCTGCACCCATCTTGAATCTACTGATGTTTTAGACCATGCTACGATGACTGAGCGTGCGCTTTCGAGGGCATCTCCAATTACTTGACGCCAAGTTTTACCAGCCGGAATCGTCCGATCCCAAAATACAGACCAACCATTCTTTTCAAGGGCTGTTACAATTGGCGCTATCTTTGATCTATCCTCTCTCGCATAGCTAATGAAAATGTCAGTCATAACCTTTATTCCTTAGCAGTTTAATTGCAACGTACAGTTTGCCGTTAGCACAACTTTCCGGAATGGTGAAATTGAACATAATAAATAAACTATTCAATCAGATAGGTCAATTTATTTTCAATCGATTTTACCCAGGCAAGTCTTGTTAACCTATTTTACCAGAACGGGAAGACTCAGGTACGTCCGCCGGGGAATATGAGGATGTGAAAGACTTGCTCAACAGCCTGAAGGGTGAATGGGCCGCAACAGCGGAGCTGATCAGTTGCGAGGGCACGGAAGATGAACCACGTGAGGAGATCGAAAATTATTCAATGGGGAAATGAAAACCGCGTCGTAAAAAACAGTCTCCTTCAGGGCTTTGATGGCATCCCGGCTGAAATAAAGCGCCATGAGCTCCGACAGGCTGAAGGGGACGGGAACCGGCTTTCGGGCGGACTCCAGCAGCGCCCAGAAACCGGTGCCGTTGATCCTTTCGTTGTAGATCGGAAAACCGGCCGCCTGCAGAGCATCCAGATCCCGGTAGACGGTGCGGGGGTGGCAGTCCAGGTCGGCCGCCAGGTCGTTGACGGATTTGCCGTATATCGAACAAAGCAGTTTTTGAACAATCATCCACTGCCTTGCCAGTTGATCTCCACGAGCCATCATCGCCTCCTTTTATTCCAACATTGAAAACCTGGTCCTCTGGGCCGGGATTCTTTACTTCTATTAGGACGCAGATTCACAAAGGTTCTCAGCGATATACAAAGATTATATCGGCTATGGCTCGCTGGAACTTTAACCGGTAAGACCGTTCAACAAGACTGGCCGGCTGTTTCAAAGGACCTTGATAAGATGGTGCTGGAACCAGAAAAGTTCACCGGAGACAATTAATGAAATAAATGGTAAACGAGAGGCTGTCCAGAGGTTTGGACCCACTTTTTCAACGGCAAAAAATTGAGGAATAATGAGGGTTATGAACCCTTCCAATCGAAAGATCCATATATGTATGACCTTATGATTTCCTACTCAAGAAATGATATCCCTTTTGTCCAAAAAATCGCCGACCTTCTTGCCGCCAAAGGGAAAGAAGTCTGGGTGGATCTAAAGGGTATATTTTATGGTGAAGAATGGTTGGAGAGAATATTTGCTGCCATAGAAGATTCGGATAATATGCTTTTTGTCCTGAGTCCTGATTCGATCAAATCTAAATATTGTATTTATGAAATCAAACATGCCCTAAACCACCACAAAAACATCTTGCCGATTTTATTCCGGGAAATAGCCCAAATCCAAACAATTCCTAAATATATCAGTAAACTGCAGTGGCTGAATTACGAAAAAGATACCGATATGGATGCCGTGATCAGGGGCATTGTGGAGTTTGTCGAAGAAAATCCCAATCAGAAAAGATATCACAGCCAATTACTCAACCGGGCCCGCCAGTGGAAAAAATTCGGACATGACAGCAGTTTGATTATGGGAAAAGACCTCGAAGAGGCAGCTGATTGGCTCAAAATATTTGAAAAAAAATTTAAAATGAAATCCTCTTCATTGGAAAGGGAATTTATTCAAGCCAGCATTAACAAAGCCAGTCTGGTCTCGGAAATGCGGTCTGATTTGATATCCAACCAAATTCTCCGCGATCCAAACCTCGATCCGGAATTAGGAGTTGCCTTATCATTGGCGACAATTAAGGAAAACATGCTGACCGATAAATCAATTCTGGCATTAACGCATAACCTGAAGTACGTGAAAACCATCGCTCTTTTTGACAAACATAATAAGGAAGCATTCGATAAGGAAGTTCACAGCGTTAGTATTACCTCGGATGAGCGGTTTGCCGCATCGGCCGGGGGTGACGGAACGGTACGAATTTGGAGCATAGCGACCCTTCAGGAAAAAACAGTTTACGATAGGCATGCACGCAACGCCGGCGGCGAAGCTTGGGCCGTGATGGCAGTAGATTGGTCGCCGGATAACCGTTTGATCGCATCCGGCGGCAAAGATGGTGTCCTGAGGATCTGGCATCCTTTTGAGATTGAGGATATCGCGGTGCTGCAGAAACACCAACATTGGATAAACGACCTGAAGTGGTCCCCGGACGGAAATTTCGTTGCTTCCTGTTCTCGTGACGGCTCATTGTTGATTTGGGATACCCGGAACTGGAATCCGATAAGAAAGTTTCAATTCAGCCAATATTCATCGATTCGGGCGTTGTCCTGGAATCATGACGCAAGCCGGATTGCAGCGGTTTCAGATTCGGGATTTATTCGGATACTCGACCCCCTGGTCGGAAAGATTTTGATGAAAAGACGCCTGTCAAAACAGGACGCTGTATTATCTGTGGATTGGCATAGGATTACCGGCTTGATAATAACTTTTGCCAACATGATTGAAGATGAGGGAGCCGCAGTTCATATTTTGAATCCAGGCGATCTCACGGACGTTCATAAATACAACTTTCAAAAAGAATATATCCGTGATGTTAAATGGTCGAAAAATGGTGAACGGTTTGCTGCCGGGACAGACCAGGCAAGGGTATATATCTGCCAAGCCTTGAAGAAACCGGATGCGCAGATCCTGGTCGGCCATAAGAATGAAATTTCCAGTATGGCCTGGCTCGAGAACGATACGAAACTTGTCACATCCTCGGAAGATGCAACTGTTCGCATTTGGACCCTGGATGAAGAGCAAAAATCGCAAGTTATCGCAAAGCAATCAACGATTGTTGCCGAAGTGGGATGGACATCTGACGGCAATAAATTGATAATAGGCGGTTTTGATGGCCGGATTGATGTGCTTGACGCCCAAGATTTTAAAAAATTGCTGACAATGCGACCTTATCCCAGGAATCATATACATCACTGGACTTTATCGCCGGACGGCTCGAAAATACTGATCGGCGCTGATTGCCGAATCGCCCGTCTGTGGGACGTCACCTCCGGCACTCAACTGCATGAGTTTAAAACTTTCAAAAATTGGACCAATGGCGTAGCCTGGTGCCCGAGAAACCAGTATATCGCCATTGGAGATTGTGATATTCGCATCTACGAGACCCAGGATTTTCAACAGGTTAAAATTTTAAAAGGTCATGAAGAAGCTTTGGAAATAGTTGACTGGTCACCCAACGGCAGGTTTTTGGCCAGCACGGGTCTTGATATGCTGCTTATCATTTGGGATATGGATAGGATGGAAATGCCCTGGAAAATAAAGTGTCATGATGACAAGGTTTTTGCGTTGGCCTGGTCACCGGATAGTAAATATGTCGTTACAGGAGGGAAGGATAATACCGCTAAGGTCTGGCAAATTATGGATGAGAGGCCGGTCAGCATTTTCTTAGACCATGATGCCCCCGTTTATTGCGCCAAGTGGGCTCCCAATGGAAGGTTGGTCGCAACGGGTTCGGGTGATCGTACTATTCGAATCTGGAACCCTGCCACGGGGGAGGGTTTAATTACACTTACCGTACAAGAAGGACCGGCACACAGCATTTGTTGGGATCAAACCGGCAGTAAACTTATAAGCGGCAGTGAGGAAGGCAGTGTCAGACTCTGGGAATTAGTTGTTGAAAAAGAAAAATTGGTAGCTATTGCTAAAAGCAGAATAGTTAAGTCTTTAACTGAGAAGGAAAGATCAGAATTTGGGTTATTAAAAGAGCTTTACTAATATGCCGGAATCGGCCGGTTCGCAAAATGTGTCCGGTATAGATTCATCGGGGCATTGTTCAAATCGAAAACGACACCCCTGGAATTCATGGTCGTCACGCCGGCGCCTTCCGGCCTGGCAGGAATTTTTCGCCGATGCGCCCAAACACGGCCACCTGTTCAGTTTCCCATTGTTCGTCATAACCGAGTTCGGCGGCCATCAGGGCGGCCACCTTCGGAGCCGCCTGCAGGGCCGCTTTAGCATTAAGAAAAAGACTGCGGGTTCGCCGCGCCAGGAAGTCGTCGACTGTGCGCGCCGCTTCGAACCTGACCGCCCAGACGACCTCGCCGCAAAGCGCAGACAGTGTCGGATGAATGCGTTCCTGATGAAAAGCCTCGGCCCGCAGCAGGTCCTGAAGGGCCGGTGCGTCAGAGCCGTAATTTGCCAGGGTGCCGAATTTCTGCGGTCTTTTATGGTAGCCGTGGATATTGAGCCGCTTGGTGACACAGGGTCTGGCGTCCAGACCGGCCAGGGTGGCGGCATGATCGACACAGTCCTGGGCCATCTGCCGATACGTCGTCCACTTGCCGCCCGCAATGGTGAGCAGCCCTGAGTTTGAAATGACAATGGTGTGGTCCCGCGAAAGTGAAGCCGTGTTCTTATCGTCGCTGGCCCCGACCAGGGGCCGAACCCCGGCAAAAACACTGAGGATGTCGTCGCGGGACGGAGCCTTTTGCAGATACGTGCCGGCCGTTTCCAAAATGAAGTCTATCTCCTCCGGCAGCGCACGCGGCTCGAGGGGTATATCAGCAATCGGAGTGTCGGTTGTCCCCACGAGGGTTGCCCCGAGATAGGGAATGGCAAACATCACCCGGCCGTCTTTGGTGTGGGGCACCATGATGGCGGACTTGCCCGGCAGAAAGCTTTTGTCGAAGACCAGATGAATTCCCTGGCTGGGTGAGATCAAGGGCCCTGCTGCGGGGTCATCCATCCGGCGCAGATGATCGGCAAAGGGGCCGGTCGCATTAATGACAGCGCGGGCTTTGACGTGGTATTCTTTGCCCGTTTCAATGTCTTCAAAGACCGCACCGTTCAGGTACCCCGCCCGGTCATTGGTAAAAGCCACAACCCGGGCGTAGTTGAGCAATGTCGCGCCCTGCTCGGCAGCCGTCCGGGCCAGGTTTATGAGAAGTCTGGCGTCGTCGAACTGGCCGTCATAGTAAATGACGCCCCCGCGCAGGCCTTCCGTTTTTAGCGTCGGTATCCGCTGAACGGTTTCAGCGGACGAAAGAATCCTGGAAGGACCAAAACCATAGCGCCCCGCCAGCAAATCGTATACCTTAAGCCCGATTCCGTAGAAAGGCGCCTCCCACCAGTCGTAGTTCGGTACGATGAAGGCCAGATCATGAACCAGGTGGGGCGCATTTTCCCGCAGGATGCCGCGTTCTTTCAAGGCTTCCATCACCAGCGTGATATTCCCCTGCTGAAGATAACGCACCCCCCCATGAATTAATTTGGTGCTGCGCGAGGAAGTGCCCTTGCCGAAATCGCTTTGTTCAAGCAGCAAAATATCATAGCCGCGGGAAGCCGCATCAACGGCGATACCGATGCCGGTAGCCCCGCCGCCGACAACCAGCAGGTCCCACGGTTGGGTGCGATCCATGATTCTGCTTGTCATTTCCCCACGGTTCATCGCGTGATCCTTGCAGGACCGGCCGGGAGCCGGGTGCCGCGGCCATCCGGCCCGGCCGAAGCCCGGCAGCCCGTCGGACGGTTGGAATGTGTCTGCCGGATGATTCCGGCATCCAGATCATCGATGGGCTTCAAGGCAGACAACCCCCTGCGGCCCCACGACGGCATCGTGCACCACACCGGCGGCAAGGTCGAGTCTATCGCCTGTTTGCAGATAAACGGAATCACCTTTCTCCGGCAGGCCGAATGTGATCGAGCCGCTGACAACGTAGATTACTTTGTCATAACTGTGGTTGTGGGCGCCGTATACATCGCCGGGCCCGTTGGACCAGGTGTAAGGATTTAATCCTTCGTCGGCCATTATTTTCAGCAGGACCGCCTTGTCCGGCCTGATATCCGCGGGCCATTTCGTTTTCTTTACGTTTTTGGCATTCACAGTCGGCTCCTTTGGCCGATAAAAAATCAGATAGCACCAGTCTAAATCTTAATTATAAAACATCATTCGAAATTTAAAAGGCGGCATCGACCGACAGTCTAACTTCAAATGTTTGCCGGACCGAAGCAACTTTTTGAGGATCCAGGCAATCAATGTTAAAAGCGGGGCCGGTTAGGGGCTTGGAGCCGCATCGCTAAACTCCGGATATGTCGGTCGTCGGTTCCGCAGCAGCCTCCCAGGAGCTTTAAACCGAAGTCCGTATGCAGTCCGGCAATCGTCCGGGAAAAGGTGTCCGGGTCCTCCTCCACCAGGCTTTCACAGTTGTCCAGCTGTTCGGGGGTCAGGGCGGCCGTGTTGGCGAACAGGCCGATGATGCGCTGCCTGGCATGCAAAGAGGAATGCTCCCTGTGCGCCAGGGCGCTTTTCAAAAACGAAGCATGGGTGCAGTTGGCCATAAAGGCTAGGGGGCGTGGGCTGACGGTGTCCTCGATGGCCGCCAAAGCCTGCTTCAGGGGCGTGCCGTCGAGCAGCGTGCCTTCAGGCCGCACCACGAATGAAACCACATAAGGCATTCCGGTGCCGGCCAGGGCGGTTGCCAGCCCGATTGCCTCGCTGAGCGCCGGCAAGGTAGCGGCAAGCAGAAAGTCCGCTCCGGCTTCCGCCAGCCTTTCGGCCTGCCAGGTGTGAAATCGATAGGCCTCTTCGGTGTCGAGGGCTTCGGACGGGTTGTAGGCATTTCCACGGCAGCTCAACAGACCGCAAATAGCGACCTTTTGGGCGTACGGCCGGTAGCTTGCGCGCAGCGCATCCAGAAACCGGAAATTATCGCCGTTCAAATCCCGGCTGCCGTATCCGGCCGCCTCAATCCTCTCCCGGCTGGCTCGCCAGGTAGGGGTGGAAAGCACCAGCGGCAAATCGTACTCAAAACCGATGTCCAGGTATTGCCGGTAGATCGTCTCGATGGCTGAACGGTTGGCATCGTCGTAAATAAAGGCCGAATTGACCACGTGCGGGTCGAGTTCGCAGCCGCCGCGGCGCAAACGCTCGATGACGGCACCCTCGCCGAGAATGCGCGAATGTTGATCGAAAAATTGATGGATGTCCATGGGCTCCATATTATGTCAACTTTGGGATACGTTTTTCTGCAAATATCTTTAAATCTATACCAGAATGCAACGTATGAAAAGAAGAAATGTTCCCAAACTTTATGAGGGGATTCCGCCATGCTCTTTAAAGCAGTAAAATCACGGCAATTAAACTTGTAAAATCGCGGAATCTAAAATATAAAAATTCTGTTTGCTTCATTTAAGTGGGGTAGTGACAGGGAGACGCTTTTTCGTGGAGGCACCATTTATTCTGGCCCGAGTAAACAGATCCCATTCAGGTCAATGCTGTCCGAGTACATGTTGGAAAGGCTTTGCTGCACTCAACATGCCGATAAAGGGAGGGACCGATGAGGATTCTTCTGGTCGAAGATGATAAGCAGACCGCCTTGTTTGTGTCGAAAGGACTGAAACAGGAAGGCTTTGCCGTGGACAGCAGCTCAGACGGGGAAAACGGACTCCATCTTGTTCTGACGGAATCCTATGACGCCGCGGTGATTGACATCATGCTGCCTAAATTAGACGGACTGGCGCTGATTGATGAAATGCGTCGAAACGGTATCCAGACCCCGGTTATCGTCCTGAGTGCAAAGAGCTCAGTAGATGACCGAATCAAGGGGCTGCAGGCCGGCGGTGACGACTACCTTGTAAAGCCGTTTGCTTTTTCAGAATTGGTGGCGCGCATTCATGCCCTGCTAAGGAGGGCTTCCCGCGCGGATGCACCGTCTGCGCTATCCGTTGGTAATCTTACAATGGACTTGCTAAGGCGGAAAGTTTTCAGAAAGGGTGTTCAGATTGACTTACAGCCGAAGGAGTTCGCGTTGTTGGAGTATCTCATGCGCAATACCGGTCGGGTTGTTTCAAAGACCATGATCATGGAGCACGTGTGGGACTACAACTTCGACCCGCGGACCACCGTGGTTGAAGCGCGCGTATGCCGCCTGCGAGATAAGGTCGACCGTCCCTTCGGAAACGATCTTATCCATACGATACGGGGTGTCGGATATGTTCTCGAAGAGAGATATTAGCTTCTTGCGAACGACAACCTTCCGGCTGACCCTTTGGTACCTGGGGGTGTTCAGCGCCTTATCGGTGGCGGTGTTTCTGATCGTTTATATTTCTCTTGCATTGCGTCTCCAGGATCAGACGGACCATGAGATATTGGACAAGTCTAAGGAGTTTGAAGCCCTTTACCGGGAACACGGCATCAAGGCGCTTCAAGCCGAGTTCACACGCGAGGCGGAGTCGCAGGGAACAAAGCGTGTGCTCTTTCAACTGCTTTCGCCGCAGGGAGAATCCCTGGCGTCATCCGATTTAAGCCAGTGGAGGGAAGTCGATATATCCCGCCTGAGCGGACCTGCCGCTCGACGGGACCCGCCGTCTTATCACACGCTTTTCCTACCCGGGCATCGGCACAAATTCAGATTGATCTCTATGCCGACCAACGACGGCAACTTGATCGAGATCGGCAGCTCGCTCCAGCGCGAGGAAATCATTTTGGAGAGATACCGGGAAACCTTCGGTGTCGCCCTTATTGTCATGCTGCTTTGCGGCGGTCTTTTCGGATTTCTCCTGGCCAGGAAGGCCATGTCAGGGGTCCAAAGGGTGACGGACACAGCAACCCGCATCGGAAGGCATGGTCTTGGTCGAAGAGTGCCGCTGGCGAATGAAGGGGAAGAGATAAACGCTCTGGCGCAGGCGTTCAATGCCATGCTGGAACGGATTGAACTTCTCTTGCGTGAGTTCCGGCAGATCACCGATAATGTCGCTCATGAGCTGCGCACCCCCATCACGCGCATCCGCGGCACCGCCGAAACGACCCTGAAGGGCAGTAAGGATATTGACGAATACCGCGAAATGGCGGCTTCGATCATTGATGCATGCGACGATCTCATAGAGATGATTGGCACGATGCTGGAGATCGCCGAAACGGATTCAGGTGTCGCCGTGCTCGACTTCGCTCCTTTGGATATTCGCGAAATCGTCGCAGAAGCGGTCGATCTGTTCGCTCCCCTGGCCGAGGATAAAGGCCTCCACATCCACCTGGTCAAATCTTTTCGACCCGCATTGGTCGATGGCGACCGACCAAGACTCCAGCGCGTCGTGGCGAACCTGTTGGATAATGCCATCAAGTACACGCCCTCCGGTGGTACGATACGCCTGTCCGTCAAGACGGATGCGGACAACGCGAAAGTAGAAATTTCCGATACCGGTGTAGGCGTCAACGAAAAGGACATTCCCCATATCTTTGAGCGCTTCTACCGCGGCGACAAAAGTCGCGCAACAACCGGGAATGGACTCGGACTGAGTCTGGCTCTGGCCGTCATCCGTGCTCATGGCGGCGATATCACGGTAAAAAGTACCGCGCATGGAAGCATATTCACCTTCTGCCTGCCAACCGCGCAATCCCCACGATACCAGTCTTAATGTTTACCAAAAGGTAAAGTTGAGGCAATGTTCCGGTAAACTCCGCAGATTACATTGTGCTCGCAATTCACGAAAGATAATTCTATTGCGAAGGGAGAAAGCATGTCGATGAGCAAACATGCGCAGTTGCATCTTACCGCGGCTTGCATACTGCTGTTTGGCGCTTCCATTGCCGGCGCTGCCGTCCAGGGGGGGCCTGCGGGGACGCCGGCAGTTCATAAACCGCGGGCCATGACCAGCGTGCAGGCGGTCGTTCTGGGCGTTGTTGAAGGGGTTACGGAATATTTACCGGTCAGCTCCACCGGCCATCTGCTGCTGGCGGAGCACATTATGGGCATCGGCGAGGATCCGTCCCAATCCCCGGACCAACAGGAGCGCACCAAGGAAGCCGCTGACGCCTATACTATCTGTATTCAGGCCGGCGCTATCCTGGCTGTGCTTTGGCTCTATTTCGGGCGCTTCAGACAGATTTTCCGGGGGTTGGTCGGTAAGGACTCGGACGGGCGGCGCCTGCTGGTCAATGTGGCTGCAGGGTTCTTACCCGCAGCCGTGCTGGGACTGCTGTTCAATAAAGTGATCCAATTTTATCTTTTTGGTCCCTGGCCGGTTGTGATTGCCTGGTTGGCAGGCGGCCTGGCCATCCTGGCAGTGAGCCGGCGCAATCAAACCCGGCGCCAGGGAGCACGGCCGGGCAGGCTGCTGGATTCTATGACCTGGCGGATGGCGTTGATCATCGGCTTGGCGCAATGCATCGCCATGTGGCCGGGCGTCAGCCGCAGCCTGGTTACCATTGTGGGCGGGTTGATAGTGGGGTTGTCCCTGTCGGCAGCCGTGGAATACAGCTTTTTGCTCGGGGTGGTGACGCTTGGCGCGGCAACGGCATACGATGCGTTGAAACAGGGGCGCTTGATGCTGGAGATATTCGATCCCTACTCGCTGGCCATCGGCGTGGCGGTCGCCTTTGTCGCTGCGATCATTTCCGTGAAATGGATGGTGAACTACCTGACCCGGCACGGTTTGGAGATCTTCGGCTATTATCGGGTGATTTTGGCGGTGGCGACAGGCGGATTTTTGCTGGCGGCAAAGGTGATATGGATATGAGAGAAGAGAATAACCCATGAAGCGCAGGCACCATATCGCCATAATTCTGGCTGTTTCCCTTACCGGCCTGGCCCTTACCTATTGGTATATGCAATCTCGAGGATCGAGCAGAGCAAGCCTTACCACCTTAGATACCTCGTCTGCCGCCCCACCATTGATTACCACCGCCCGACCGGCCAAGCGTGCATTCACGCTCCGCGTTCCTTGGATCGGAACGGTAGAATCCCAAAATTCAGTTGAATTGACCGTTCTCGTACCCGGGCGCATCGAGGTCATCGAAGCCGAGGATCAAGCTCAGATTGAGAAGGGCCGGCTTGTGATGCGGCTGGGAGGCCCGCAGATCGAAGGGGTCCACGCCAAGCTCACAGCAGAGATCGAATCTTTGCGATCACAAATTGGGCTTGCCCGGCAGACAGTTGAACGCCTCAAACAGAATTTATTGGCGCAGTTGGCCACCAAAGATCAGCTGGCGGCGGCCCAGGATGCGCAGGTCAAGCTTGAGGCTCAACTGCGCGAAGCCCGGCTGAGTCTGAAGACTTTTGAGAGTCAGGTTCTTATCTCCGCGCCAATGGATGGAATCTTCACGAACCGGCGCGTCAGCGCGGGACAGGAGGTCAAGGCCGGACAAGTCGTTGGCGAAATCATCGACACCGGCCGGCTGCGAATCGCGGCCTCCATCTTCCCGCCGCAGGGAATCCAACTTCAAGGCAAGGAGGCGACCATTCGCTTGGGCGAAAACTCGACGCTGTCCGGTATTGTTCGACGAGTTCTGCCACAGGCCTCGAGCACAGGTGCAGTCACAGTATGGATTGAAGGCTCCCAAATTGACACACAACTGCGCCCCGGCCAGCTGGTGGGGGGGACAATGGTCGTCAAAGTCGGACCTGATACCCTGGCGGTGCCGGAATCAGCCATCGTTTATGACTCACAGGAACATCCGTATCTGTTTGTCCGCCAAGACAGCTCCTATGAGCCTCTCAGTATCCAGGTGGGTCTGGAGCAGGACGGTTGGGTTGAGGTCCTTTCAGGGCTGAAACAGGACCAAATCGTCGTCACCCAAGGTGCCTACGAACTATTCTACCGGCAGTTCAATGAGCAGTTCAAGGTTCAGGATTAAGCCATGCGAAAGCTCCTCCAACTGACCATCGCCAACCCAATCGCGGTCATTCTCCTGGTAATGATCGCCGCGTGGGGAGGAGCCTTTGCCCTGCTTCATTTGCCGGTGGGTCTGTTTCCCGGGCTGGACGTGCCGGTGGTAAACGTGATCTCCCACTATCCCGGCGCGGCCGCCGAGGACATGGAGCTGCTCATCACGCGACCTATCGAGGATCGCATTCGGACAATTTCCGGCGTCCGGCGTGTGGCCTCCACGTCTATCGAGGGGGTCTCGCAGGTTACAGCCGAGTTTGAATGGGGAACCCGATTGACGGACGCCCGGCAGCTTGTCCAGGCGGAGCTGTCGTCGGTGCAAAGCGACCTGCCGTCCGGGGTCAAGCCGCGTTTAGAGAACATCGGAACCACCCTGCAAGAGGTTGCCGGTTACGTGGTGTACGGGGCAGGCAGCCCGGTCGATCTTCGCACAACGGTGCAGATGGACCTGGCCAGCCGGTTGATGAGCGTGGCAGGCGTCTCTCGCGTGGAGGTCCTGGGGGGCGACGAGCCGGCGTTTATTGTCCAACTCCGGCCCGGAGCCTTGTCGCAGGAGCACTTGACCATAAGTGATGTGACAGCTGCATTGGCCGCCTATAACCAGGTGACGGCCGCGGATTTCATAGACCGGGGGGCGTTTGAGTATCTCATTCGCGGCGACAGCCGGCTCCAGACAATTGAAGATGTCCTAGCCGTCCCGGTGGTTAAGGCGGGGGCCAAGTCGGTCTTGCTTAGGGATATCTCCGAGGTCCGATCCGGGCGAGTGCCGCGGCACTACCAGGTCCATGGCAATGGTTTGACCGCCGTGGCTCTCGTCGTGAGCAAGCAGCCGAACGCCAGTACGATTGATGTTGTCCGCGGAATTGATCAGGAATTGACGGAGTTCAAGACACACCTGCCGCCGGGCGTCCACGTCCGAAAGTTCTATGATCAGTCCGACATCGTCACCGAAGCCCGTGATTCTCTCCTTCAGGACCTGATCGTCGGAGCAATTCTTGCGGCGGTGGTGCTCTTTTTCTTTATGGGTACATTTCGGGCGACTTTGATCGTCACTGCGACCATCCCGATCACGCTCCTGGCAACCTTGGCAATGATGCAGGCCTTCGGCCAGACGCTCAACGTGATCACTTTATCGGCGTTGACATTGGCGGTCGGCATGGTGGTCGATGATGCGATCGTGGTCGCCGAAAACGTGGTGCGGCATCTCCAGCAGGGAGCAGACCGGCAGGCCGCCAGTCTGGCCGGGGCGGCGGAAATTGCGGGGCCGGATGCCTCCGGAACATTCACCACGGTGGCGGCATTTGCGCCGCTGCTGTTCCTGGGTGGTATAGCGGGGCTTTTTGTGCGGCCCTTCGGATTGGTGGTCAGCGTGGCGTTGCTGGCTTCGCTCATCGTCTCCTTGACCTTCGTGCCGATGATGTTCGGCCGCATCGGCTTGACCGGGCTGCGGCAGGCAATCGGTTCGCGGTTATTGAACTGCCTCGACAATGCGCTGCAGAAGACGCTTCGTTTTACCTTTGCGCATCGGGCTTTGACGATCTTGTTGAGTGTGCTGATGCTGGGGCTGGGCGGCCTTGCCGCGTGGCTGGGGCCGTCAAATGTTTTGCCGCCGATCGACGAAGGGGCAATTTTGATCGAATATATCATGCCGCCGGGTACATCTCTAAAGGAAAGCGACCGAGTCGGGAACATTCTTGAACGGCAGGCAATGTCTCAAAGGGATGTTGAAACCGTATATCGGCGCACCGGATCTCCGGAACGAGGCTTCCAGATTGAAGGCGTCAACCGTGGTGAACTCACCATCAAGCTCAAACCGCGTTCACTTCGCACGCGCACCGCAAGTCAGATTATCGAGGGCCTGCGGGCCGAATACGGCAAGATACCGGGGGTGGCATTCCTGTACCATCAACCGACGCAGGAGAAGATGGACGAAAGTCTCTCGGGTCTGCCGGCGATGTTCGGTGTGACGATCTTCGGCAGCGACATGAAGGAGTTGGTGTCACTGGCCGCGCAGGTCGAGAAAATAATGGCCGCGGACCCCTCACTGGCCAACATCGTCAACAACACGAAAATCAAGAGCCCGCAGATAATTGTCCGGCCCAACCCGGTTGAACTGGCCCGCTGCGGCATTTCCCCCGGCAATGTCTTCGAAACAATTCAGGCGGGTCGGTTCGGCGTTCTAGCGACATCCATTATCCATCAGCGACAACAGGTGCAGGTCTTGGTCGAGAACAACTCTCCTTCCGATGCAACGCTTGATTGGCTGCAGGGGCTTGCGATTGCAACACCCTCAGGCCAAACCGTTCCCTTGGGGCGAGTGGCTGATATCCGCACGACGCATCTGCCCGCAGCGGTTACCCGTCTCAACGGACAACGCGAAATCACCATTCTGGCTGAGGTCAACGGCAGCATCCCGGCCGCCGTGGGCCGGCTTCGTCAGAAGTTCTCGGCCATCTCTCTGCCAGGAGGCTACAGCATCGCCTTCACCGGCCAGTATCAAGTGATGCAGCGAACCGTGCTGGACTTTGCTCTGGTTGGACTGGCGGCCGTCATGTTGATCTATCTGATCATGGCCATGCAGTTCCACTCCTTTCTCCAACCACTTATCATTCTGGTCACCATCCCCGTGGCTTTGGTTGGAGCGATCGTGCTCCTTGCAATCACCCAGGTAGGGCTGGATGTCTCGGTGGGCATGGGAGTTCTCACGCTCATCGGCATAGCCGTCAATAACGCGATCGTTTTGCTTGACTATACCAACCAGCAGGCCGGCGCCGGTCAGACGATATCCGATTCACTGCTGTCAGCCGCTTCCGTCCGCCTGCGGCCGATCCTGATGACGGCCGCCACCACAATTTTCGCCTTAATTCCGATTGCAGTGAACCCTGCGGTCGGTTCGCGGATATTCCAGCCATTCGCAATAACCCTAATTGGCGGACTCCTCTCATCAACCGCCGCCACTTTGGTGCTGGTTCCAGTGCTTAGGACCTTCATTTCCTGCCGCCGGCAATAGGCAGAAGGCTTAAATGCGCAATTTCGACCTTGACATTGACGATTTAGAGCTGAAAACAAAGCCTTTTCGTCTTTTTTATGAATTTCCAGATAGTTGGCGATTCCCGCCCCTCGTTTGCTTCCCTTAATGGATCCGGCCTGCATCCCTCCATGATAGGCGTGACTCCTAATCCGGTCGAGAGGGGTTGCAAGTTCAATGGTAAAAATCGCCGAAAAGGTTCAGACCATGGCAGGGGTAACCGCCGAACAGTTTTCATGGCCTTCCGGACGGCGTGCTCCCTGCCCCCCTTTTGATGCGCAGGATTTCTATTCGGCCACATTGTATATCCGAACTTCGGGTTCGGCTGCCAGAAGCGGCTTTAAGTCTGCGACCACATCCTTATTGAAAAGGCTGCTTTTCAGGTATGTCTGAGCGTTCTCCATGTTATCGAAGCCGTGGAGCACCTGCACATCGTCACCCCTGACGAGCAAAGCCTTTGACTGGGCGCCTTTGATCTCTTTAAGAAAAGGCTGCCGATACTTGCTGTAAACTTGCGCAGCTGCCGGGCGGTTTTTTTCCTGAATCTTTAGTGTAATTTCCAGATAGGCACTCATGGGTTACTCCTTTCTATTACGATTTACGCCTTGCCCTTTCCCCGGCAAGATACGTATTCGGCAAGGCCGGATCAATGCAGTCATGACCCTCTTCTCTGAATTCGGTCACCTGCCGGTGGAAAATTAAAAATTTGACCTTACTATCCACGGTGATCGGAATCTCTATCGCCGTGATGTTCAAGACCACCGTAAGGCTCTCCGAATTCGTTATGCTCTCTCAACCCGCGGTCATCTCTGAATTCGCGCTGACTCCGGAATGGGTGGTTCTCGCTGTATTCAGGGTTTTCACCGTACTCGTGGTGATCCCCGTATTCGTGGTGATCCCGGAATCGATCCTCCTGGTTGCCGTCATAGTAATAGCCGTAAGGGTAGCTGTAATGATAATAAGGAGGGTTCCTGTAATAATAATAGCCGGTGCCTGAGTTGTAGCCGGCACAGCCGGACATCAACAGCACAAACGATCCAATTATATAGAAAAATATATTCTTGCTCATATACATTTCCCAATTTTTGTAGATTCTGCCATGATAGTTGCATACGTTTTCTGCCCAATAACAATAATCTATAGTAATTTATTGGGTCAGGTGGACAAAGTAAATAAATTCAATCCTGTATTTCATGTCCTTAAATTCTGTATAGACCTACACCCCCTTTTGGTCCGGCAGCACTGCCGACGCCGAACAGCGCCCCGAGGCGTTGATAGCCGTTGCCGACCAAAAGATCGGTTATCTTATACGCCGAGTCGAACTTAGCTCCCCATCCACCGTCAATTTCAACGCCTGGCACACGGCGGTCGAGTCCGGCGACCGGCAGATGCGAACTGGCAATCTCGATAAAATTATTGCTTGTTTTTAAGCGCCGGCAATAGGATAATGCCCGCAATCCGTTCATCACGCATCAGTTTTCGATACATAGGTTTATGAGCCGGATCTTCAAGGGGTTAAAGATGAATATGAAAGCGGTTTTAGGTTTAGTTATGGGCGGCGGACAAGGTTCGCGACTATATCCCTTAACCAAGTTGCGGTCCAAACCGGCCGTGCCCTTGGCCGGAAAATATCGCTTGATCGATATTCCGATCAGCAACTGCCTGCATGCGAGCATCAATAAGATCGCCATCCTGACCCAGTACAACTCCGTCTCGCTGCACCGCCACATCCAGCGCACCTACGCCCGGGACATGTTCACCGACGGCTGGGTGCAGATCCTGGCCGCCGAACAGACGCCCCGCAGCATCGGATGGTACCAGGGCACGGCCGATGCGGTCCGGCAGCAGCTGATGGAGATCGAAGCCGCGCACACGGAATATGTCCTGATTCTGGCCGGCGATCACCTCTATAACATGGACTATCGTGCCTTTGTCGAATATCATGTTGAAACCGGAGCCGACATCACCATGGCCGTCCAGCCGGTGTCGGCCGCTATAGCCCCGGCCATGGGCATTCTCAAGCGCAACGCGGACGGCCGGATCGAAAGTTTCACTGAAAAGCCCGCCTCCACCGCGTTGGCCGGCCTGGAAAGCCTATCCGATTCAGACAAACCCTATCTGGCGTCCATGGGAATTTATGTTTTTCGCACCGACCTGTTGTTCGAAGTGCTCGATTCCGTAGGCGACGATTTCGGTAAAGATATCATCCCCAATGCCCTCGCCGATTACCGCGTAATGGGCTATGTCTACGACGGATATTGGGCCGACATCGGAACGATCCGCCGGTTCTACGAGGTGAACCTGGAAATGGCTTTGCCGGACCGGCCGTTCGATTTTTACATTCCCGGGCGGCCCATATACAGCCGCGCCCGTTTCCTGCCGGCGACGGAAGTTTACAGCGCGCGCATTGAAAACGCTCTGCTGGCCGATGGCTGCCGGGTGGCGGACAGCGAGATCACCCATGCCGTAATCGGCCTGCGCAGCCTGATCGGGCCAAAGTCCAAAATCCGGTCATCGATTCTCATGGGCGCGGATTATTATGAAACCGAAGCGGATCGGGCCGCCAACAAACGGCTCAGCCGGCCCGACATCGGCATCGGCGACGGCGCCGTCATTGAATGTGCCATCATCGATAAGAACGCCCGCATTGGCCGCAATGTGCACATCCGACATCTGCCCGACCGCCCCGATAGCGAAACCGACAACTGGGTGGCCCGTGACGGCTTGGTGGTTGTTCCCAAAAACGCGTCGCTTGCAGATGAAACGGTGATTTGATATGGACCGGTGCATGGACAACCTGAATTACGGCGTGATCGGCAATTGTACGAGCGCGGCCCTGGTATCCCGGCAAGGAACGATTGAATGGTGCTGCCTGCCGTATTTCGATTCGGCTGCATTTTTTGCCAAAATATTGGATCGAAATATCGGTGGTGAATTCGCCATCCGGGTGGCCGCCGATTATAAAATTTTGCAGCATTATTTGCGCAAGACGAATATTCTGGTGACATCGTTTCAGCGCGGAAAAGATCAGTTTGAAGTAATTGATTTCATGCCCCGCTACAAAAGAGATTCCGGAGCCTACCACTGCCCGCCGGATATCGTCCGCTATATTCGACATATTTCCGGCAAACCGATCATAAGAGTCAATTATGACCCGCGGCCCGGCTACGGGCTGAATGAAATCAAAAGAGAAATCCGCCGCGAGTATATCAAGGTTCTTACGGTGCGAGACCCCTACGAATCGGTTTATTTGTACTCCGATCTCGACTACCGCAAGATTGCCGAGGGCAAGCCGATCGGCGTTGAGCAGGATCATTATTTTCTGCTCAGCTACAATCAGAAGCTGGTCGAGCTCAATCTGGATGCCGTTCAGCTCGAA
Organism: uncultured delta proteobacterium; assembly: GCA_963769935.1. GTDB lineage: Bacteria > Desulfobacterota > Desulfobacteria > Desulfobacterales > JAFDCJ01 > JAFDCJ01. Next base: position 41,530 of record CAVYNY010000039.1, read on the forward strand.
TATGAGAAAACCAGGGTCTACTGGCTCAACTGGTCCTCTCAAACCCGGCGTTTTGCCATGTATAACGAGGAGATCGTTCGCAGCGCCCTGGTGCTGAAATTGCTTTCCTTTCAAAAGACCGGCGCTATCTTGGCGGCGCTGACCACCTCCCTGCCCGAAGAACTCGGATCGGTCCGCAACTGGGATTACCGCTTCTGCTGGCTGCGGGATGCGTCCATGAACATCGCCGTGCTTACCACCGTCGGGCATTATCGCGTGGCCAGGCGATTTTTGGATTTCATTCTGGACGTCATTCCCTACAAGGATGAACAAATCCAGATCATGTACGGCATCAACGGCCAAAAGAACCTGTCGGAAAAGGTCTTGCCGGGACTGCAGGGCTATGAAGATTCAAAACCTGTCCGGATCGGCAATGACGCATACAGACAAAGGCAAAACGACATTTTCGGCGTCCTGCTGGACGTCATTTACCAGTATTTAAAAATTTTCAAACGCGATACAGTGGAATACCGGGAGGAACTCTGGACCGTGGTGCGAACCCTCGGCCGACACGTGGAGCGCAACTGGATGAAGAAGGATCGCGGGATCTGGGAAATCCGCGGCCGGAAAAAGCATTTCACTTTTTCCAAGGTGCTGTGCTGGGTGGCCATGGATCGTGCCATGAAAATCGCCCGGCTTTTCTCCATGGATAGCTATGTGCGCGTTTGGGCCGATATGCGCCAAAAAATTCGCAGCGACATCTTAAAAAAGGGCTGGAATGCGGAGGTTAACGCTTTTGTTCAGGCGTATGATGAAAAGGATTTGGATGCGGCCAACCTGCTGATGGAGCATTACGGTTTCATTGAAGCCGATGATCCCCATTATGTGAGCACCGTTATCGAGACGCATAAACAACTCGGCCGAGACGGCTTGATGTACCGCTACCGGAATCATGATGATTTCGGCGTCCCAAAATCCTCATTTACCGTCTGCACCTTCTGGATGGTTAAAAGTCTTTATAAAATCGGCCGCCGAAAAGAGGCGGAAAGCCTTTTTCAAAAAATTCTATCGCACTGCAACCACCTGGGGTTGCTGAGCGAAGACATCGATTTCGATACCAAAAGACTGCTGGGCAATTTCCCCCAGGGATACAGCCATCTGGCCTTGATCGACGCCGCCATCACGTTGAGCGGGGAAGACATCACCGCGCCGATACAGCCGCCGCTAAAATAACCTTAACGTTGCATAAATCGTTTCCTGCTCCCGCAACCCTTTTACGTCCCGCTGCTCAAATACATTATTCCGGACCGCGCAATACTGGATTCACCTTATTTACCGGCGTCCATTTGCCGGCTAAATTAATCTCAAAATATAACCCTGTGAAGAATTTAATCCGCTGCCATATCGGAATCGGCAAGACAGATGCGGAGCGGATACAGCGCTTTTCAAAGCACTACGCGCTTTCGGTATTTGATGAGACGCATGTGGCCCAGTCAGCAAAATCAACTCAATACGGCGTGAATTATTTGCAAAGGAGGATATCATGAAACATTATTATACCATCCGGTTGGACGACAAAGCGGTTAGATTTACACCCACGGGGGAAGTTGCGGTGGTGGATGCCATTCAGGCCCTAAGCGGATCAGACCGTGCAGGATTCATCTGGCAGGATATCCGCAAGGCACATCCGAAACTCGATAGCCGTTGCCATGAATTTTCTTTTCGGAAAAACGCATCCACCGAAGTGGTTGACAACGAGGGCTGGGAAAAGATCGAAGAAGCGCTTATTGACTACATTGTTGATAAAGGCCTTCCTGCTTAACCGGTTGATCCGTTAGCCCGTTGACCCGTTGGTCCGTTGGCCCTTTGGGCGATCCGGTAAACCAGCTAACCGGCCAACCGATAAACCCAACCTTTCACCATTACCGGCGAAGCGCAAGCCCTATTCTCCGGAGGCCGATTGGGCTGATGGCCCTGACCCGCCTCTGATGATTGTCGTGCAAATCTGCCTGCATTTGACATCCATAGCCGGGAGCATTAGTTTTTAAACTATGGTTCCGGAAAATGATATGATGAAATTCAGGAATCTTGACCGCGTTTGTCTGAACCTGCTGGCATACCAATGGATTCATGTCCGGCCGCCGGGGACGATGGCGGTCGATCAAATAACGGATTGCTTTGCCGACATTCCGAAGGCACATGTGCATAAAGCCTTGGCGGCCCTGGATGAAAAGGGATTCATCCTTCTGGAATCCAGGGGCAAAAGTGCTTCCCTGACCAGGAAAGGGTTTGATCATATCTGCAGCGCTGTAGCCGAACCGGTATGTACCAACGTCCGCTCGGATTCGCCATTTAAAGGGCGGCGATTTTGAGCAAATCGGCCGGCAAGTCCCTGGCACCGTTCTTACCGTCCCGCTTCATCTTGCTCCTGCAATAAACCAGGCCGCCATCGCCGTCTACGAGGACAGCCGCTACATTGCCGCCCACTTCTCATCCGACCGGAAGGATTTCCCGGCCTCGCTACTTCGACCACTGTTTGTTCAAAACAGGGTCGATGCCGACGCGGCGGGCCAGGTCGGAGGTGAACAGGCCGTCCGGGTCGAGTCGCCGCTTGATCGCCAGGAGTTCCCGGTAGCGCGGATAGACGCGGTAGAACTGATCGGGCCGTCAGGACCTGGTCCTTGGCAAGGTGAATCTTGCCGCCGCGCCGCACCGTCGCATCGATGAGGCGGTCGACGGCCTCGCGGCTGGCGGCTTCGTGGCGCTTCTTGGGGTGGAACTCGAAGTTGAGGCTGTAGCCGTCCTCGGAGAACGAAATCAGGCAGTCGTCCGGCTTGTGGGCGCGCAGGATGGTCGTGACCGGCGGGCAGGGCGACGACCGGCAGATCCCCATCAGCTCGATAATCGCTTCGCGCGCGCCGGCTCGCGGAAAGGTGAGCTGGACGGTGTATCCGCGCGGGCCGCAGACGAGGTGGGCCGGCGGCACGGTGAAGCTGGCCTCGAAACCGAACCGCAGGAAGAGTTCGGAGTTCGAAGAACGGTCTCATTCGGTACAGCAGCCGGCACATGGCGTAATAGAGCCGGTTGAACGAATTCATCATGGGGCGCTGCGCGTGCAGCAGGAGCGACAGGATGGGACCGAATTTTTCGTGAAGCGCCAGGCCGAATTGGCGGTGGTCGTTCGAGGCGTTCGTAGCCTGCCGCGAGGATTTCCCGGCGTTGGGATTCGGTGTCATGGCGCTCGATCCATTTCGCGGCGTGGATCACGGAGCGGCCAATTTTGCGGCCATGGGCGTAAGCGTCCACCCACACGACGGCCGCATCGTGCGATTTTTCGACCCGGCTCATCGTCGCGAGCAGCGCGTCGACGTCGGGCGCCGGGATGCGGTTGATTTCGACAAAGGGCGATGGGATCGGTATCAGCCGAAGCGTCGCCTCCAGGATGATGCCGAGCAGCCCGATGCCGCCCAGCACGGCATTGAAGAGTTCGTGCGACCGGTCGATGCGGATCACCTCACCGTTGGCGAGCAGGAAGGTGAGACGGACGACCTGGTGGGCAAAGCTGCCGTGGTGCCAGGCGTCCTTGCCGTTGACGTTGGCGCACATCGCGCCGGCGACACTGGAGTGCGATTCGGTCGGGCTGGCGGCCAGCATGAGCAGGCGATGGTGGACCGCCTGGTAGATATCGATGATTCGAATGCCGGCCTCCACGGTGATCAGGGCGGCCGCCTCGTCGAACGCGAGGATCCGATTCATGGCGCTCATGTCGAGGAGGGCCTGGCCGTCGTTGAGCGCAACATCCCCGTAGCCGCGCCCGGCCCCGCGCGCGCAGATGGTCATTCCGTTCCGACGGCAGTAGGCCAGCGCCTCGCGGCACTGTTCAATTGTCCGCGGACGGGCAACAAGGGAGCGCGTTCGAATGGAGCCGACCAGTGAGGCCAGCTCCTTCCACTCCATGAAGCTCGGGGGTGCCTGTATTTCAGGCTTTAATGGCATGGTGGATTCTTTCCAGAGCCCAATCGACCTGATCCTTGGTAATGATCAAAGGCGGCGCAAAGCGAATAATATGCTCATGGGTTTCTTTACACAGCAGCCCATTTTCTTTGAGTTTTACGCAGTACGGTCGGGCACCGCCGGCTGCCGGATCGAGTTCCAGACCGATCATCAATCCCTTTCCCCGCACCTGCTTGACCCGCGGGTTTGAAATCTGCCTGAGACCCTCCATAAAATAAGCCCCCATTGTTGCCGCGTTTTCGATGAGCCCCTCTTCCACCAGGACCTTCAAAGCTGCCCGGGCAACAGCGCAGGCCAGCGGGTTGCCTCCGAAGGTGGAACCGTGTTCGCCGGGCTGAAGCACGTTCATGACCTCGGTGTTGGACAAAACTGCGGAAACCGGATAAAAGCCGCCGGAAAGGGCTTTGCCGATCAACGTCAAGTCCGCTTCAATCCCGTCATGCTCCTCTGCCAGCAATTTGCCGGTGCGCCCTAAACCGGTTTGGATTTCATCCAGGATCAGGATAACCTGGTGTTTTGCACACAGCGCTTTGGCCTCCTTGAGATACCCTGCCGGCGGGATGATCACGCCGGCCTCGCCCTGAATCGGCTCCACCAGAAAAGCGACGGTGTTGGGCGTTATGGCCGCTTCAAGGGCCTTCACATCACCGAAAGGAATCAGTGTGAACCCCGGTGTGAACGGGCCGAACCCCTTGCGCGAATTCGGATCCGTGCTGAAGCTGATGATGGAAATGGTCCGGCCGTGAAAATTGTTTTCACAGACGATAATTTCGGCCTGATCCGCAGGGACGCCTTTGACCGTATACCCCCATTTGCGCACGGTTTTGATGGCAGTTTCCACGGCTTCGGCACCGCTGTTCATCGGCAGCACCTTATGGGAGCGGGTCAGTTCGCAAACTTCCCTGTAAAAAAGGCCGAGTTGATCATTGCGAAACGCCCGTGATGTCAAAGTCAGTTTATGAGCCTGATCCATAAAGGCCTGCCTGATTTTCGGATGGCAATGCCCCTGGTTGACTGCGGAATAGGCCGCCAGGCAATCCAGATATTTGTTGCCGTCCACATCCCAGACCCAGACGCCTTGGCCGCGGCTTAAAACGACATCCAACGGCCGGTAGTTGTGGGCGCCGTATTGATCCTCCATTTTGATATATTCGTGGGAATCCATTCTGACCGCCTCGATAAGGTTCTTCTTTCCGTCTTGGAATATCGATCAAACCTTTTTGCTTATTCCTTGTCAATAAAATTTTTCGAAAACATCCGGCGGGCGAGCAACTGACCGGACCAGCCCAATTGCCTGGATTTTCTTGTCTTGACATTGTTATGACTACTTATATAGTAAGCTGGAATGTGCAAAGGAGACTCATTTCATGAAACATTATAGGTTGTTCATAAAATACGTTGTCCTGGCGCTGATGATTTTTATCTTCATGGCCCCGCCGTCACAGCCGGTCTCCGCGTCGGACGGCGTGATGATGCAATATTTTCATTGGTATTTTCCGGCAGGGGGCCTTCTCTGGGACGAAGTTGCCGCTCGCGCGGATGACCTGGCGGCAGCCGGAATTACCGCCCTCTGGTTGCCGCCCGCCTATAAGGGAGCCTCCGGCAATGATGTCGGCTACGGCGTTTACGACCTTTATGATCTAGGAGAGTTTAATCAAAAAGGAACCGTCCCGACCAAATACGGCACCCGGGACCAATACGTGAGCGCCATCAATGCCGCCCACCGGGCGGGGATACAGGTTTATGCCGATGTTGTTTTCAACCATAAAATGGGAGCGGATTTTACGGAAAAAGTGAAAGCGGTTCGGGTTGCGCTCGACAACCGCAATTACGAGTACGGCGGTGATATTTGGATCGATGCCTGGACAGGGTTTGATTTTACCGGCCGGCAGAATCTATATTCATCCTTTAAATGGCGCTGGTATCATTTCGACGGCACCGACTGGGCCGATAACCTGCAGGAGACGGGTAAAATCTATAAATTCCGTGGAATCGGAAAATCATGGGATTGGGAAGTGGATACCGAAAATTACAACTACGACTATTTGATGGGGGCGGATCTGGATTTTGACCATCCCGAGGTGCGGGAGGAGTTGAAGCGCTGGGGCCGTTGGGTGGCAGCGCAAACCAATGTTGATGGATTTCGCCTGGATGCGGTCAAGCATATTCAGTTTGGATTTTTCCCGGAATGGCTGGATGACCTGCGATCCGCGACGGGAAAAGAACTTTTTGCGGTGGGTGAATTCTGGAGCGGCAGCATCGACAAGCTGAATAATTATATCGCCAAAACCGGGGGCCGCATGTCGTTGTTCGATGCCCCGCTGCACTACAATTTCCAGGCGGCTTCAAAGGGAAACGGCAATTACGACATGAGCAAATTGATGGACAACACCTTGATGAAGGAGCAGCCGCTGCTGGCGGTAACCCTGGTGGAAAATCACGACACTCAGCCCTGCCAGGCGCTGGAATCACCGGTTGAAGATTGGTTTAAACCCCTGGCCTATGCCTTTATTCTCCTGCGACAGGAAGGCTATCCCGACATCTTCTATGCCGACTACTACGGGGCGCAATACACCTCTTCGGACAACCGGTGCGGTGAAGCAGCCGGCGGCCGGGCGACGATCACGATGACCGCCCAAAAGCCCCTTATCGACAAACTCCTTGAGGCCCGCAAAAGGTTTGCCCATGGGCCGCAAAAGGATTACCTGAACCATTGGGATATCATCGGCTGGAGCCGCCTGGGAGACGCCGCGCATCCCGGGGCCATGGCCGTGATTATGAGCGATCGCCAGGGGGGAACCAAGTGGATGGATGTCGGCCGGCCGAATACGTCATTTATTGATATGACCGGCCATCGCTCCGATACCATTCGAACGAACCCCGCCGGCTGGGGTGAGTTCGCGGTCAATGACGGTTCGGTTTCGGTATGGGTCGAACCGTCGATTCTCGGGAGTGGGACCGTAATCGTCGAGGTCGCATTTACCTGTCGCAACGGCCAAACCTCCTGGGGACAAAATGTCTACGTCGTCGGCAGCATTCCTGAACTGGGAAATTGGGATACAGACAAAGCCAGGTTACTCACGCCGAATAATTATCCGGATTGGGGTCAAACCATATCGCAACTGCCCGCCGATACCCAAATTGAGTGGAAATGCATCAAAAAAGACGGGGCCGGCAATGTCGCCTGGCAGTCCGGCGACAACAATAAATTCACAACACCCGGCAGGGGCCCAGGCGCAGCTTCCGGGTCGTTTTAATATAGAGGAGCCAGCATGGCAGCCTATCTCATCGGTCACATTACCATCAAGGACCCCGTTAAATGGAACGTGTATGTCGAAGGCGTCCGAAAATCCCTGATCCCTTTTGAGGCGCAGGTCATATTTCGCGGCCAACGCGCCTCGGTTCTGACTGGCGAGCATCCTTACCGCGATACGGTTGTCATAAAATTTGCCGACCAACCGACCTTGCAGAACTGGTATCACTCCGAAAGTTACCAGCAATTGATTTCCACACGGGACAGCGCGGCCGATGTTGTGATCATCAGCTATGACGCCTGAGGGACCCAACAAGGATTGGGGATTGCGGATTGCGGAATTAAATGCTAAATTGCTGCTAATTGCAAGTAGATACACCTTGCGGCAACTTGCTCCAGGCAGAAAGTATTGCGTTTCTATCGATACGATTAAGACAATGAAATCAACCGACAACAACACCTTGGAATGCCCCGACTGCGGTGAGCCGATCAAAGCCGGCTGGAAGATCTGTCCGGCCTGCGAATTCCGGCTGGCCGCTTTAGCCTGTCCGCTCTGCGGCCGGGAAGTCAAAGAAACCTGGAAGCGCTGCCCCGAGTGTGAAGCCCGCCTGCAGTGCAGTACCTGCGGCCGTCGGCTGGCATCGGGCCGCCGGGATTGTTTGTATTGCAAACCTCAACCATCAGACGTGGAAGAGACGGCGTCGAGCCTGATCGCTGCGCTGACCGGCATGGAATTGGTGCGGGTGCCCGGAGGCCGGTTTATGATGGGCGACACCTTTGGCGAAGGACTTGATAACGAAGGCCCGCTTCACGAGGTCGAACTGAATCCGTTTTACATCGGCCGCCATCCCGTTACGCAGGCCCAGTGGCTGCGGGTAATGCCCATTAACCCTTCGGCCTTCAAGGGCGACAACCATCCGGTAGAGCAGGTCAGCTGGTTTGATGTCCTGAATTTTCTGCAGCAATACGCGGCGATGGCGCCGGGCGAACCCCCCTACCGCCTGCCGACCGAGGCCGAATGGGAATACGCCGCGCGCAGCGGCGGCCGGGAGGAAAAATACGCCGGCAGCGACCCGGTTGGATCCCTGGCCTGGTTTGGCGAAAACAGTGGCGGAAGGACCCGTCCGGTCGGCTTGAAGCAGCCCAACGGACTTGGCCTGTACGACATGTGCGGCAATGTGTGGGAATGGTGTCAGGATGTTTTCGATGAGCAGGCGTACACCGGCCATAGCAAAGCAAACCCGGTGGCCGCCGGCAGCGGACCGGACCGCGTGATCCGCGGCGGCAGCTTTAATCTGGATGAATGGAGCCTGCGCTGCGCACGGCGTTTCGGTTTTCCGGCGGATGCTTGCGGCCCCGGTTTGGGATTCCGGCTGGTGAGAGACGTTTGATGCCTAAAACTGCTCAACCGCTTCAATAACCTTCGGTATCATGCCGCCGATTTTTTCCTGGCTAAGGCCGAGAAAATCCATGGCCCCTTTTTCAGCCTGGTACAAAATATCATCATCGTCATACCCGATGCCCCCCATCGTGGCAACATAATCCGCCATATGAAGGATGTAGGACAGTTCATCGCCATTTGAAATCGAAGGCTGATGGTGACACCCGATTGCCAGGGTGATGGTTTCAGGAATTTTCCAGGCCCGGCAAATTTCTGATGCGATTTCAGCATGATCGAACCCGAAAAAGTAGCGTTCGGCATCCAGGAACGTTTTTTCCTCCCGTGACATATAATCGCCGATTTTATCCTTTTTTTCCAGGATATACCGGTCCAGTATGATTTTGCCCACATCATGGATCAGCCCGGCGGTGTGAGCCTCATAAATCAGATTTTTATTCTTCATCTCGACAATGAGTTTGGAGGCGAAGGCCACTGAAAGCGAATGCTTCCACAGGTCCTGGGCGTCGTACCCGTATCCCGGCATTTTGCCCGCCAGCAGGTCGGCGGCGCCGGCCAGGGTGACGATTTCTCCCAGGGTCCGGTAGCCCAGCAGAAGAGAGGCCTGGTGAATGGAGGAAATCTTGCCGCTCATCCCATAAAAGGCCGAATTGGCCATTTTTAAAACTTTAGCCGCAATCGCCTGATCTGATTCAATAATTTCAGCCAGCTGTTTGGTGTCTGAATTAAGGTTCGAAATTAAATGCTGGATTCTGATTACGACCTGCGGCATGGGCGGCAGGTCTTTGATGTCCTGGATGAGCTTCGACTTTAAATCATCCGATGTTTTTCCGCCCTTGGTCCGGCAATCCATCCCGCCGGCTTTATTTCCATTGTCGGATTCGGCCGCCGTCTGTTCCAATCCCGGATCGATTTTTATTTTTTCCCCACGATCTTGGCAGGTACAATTGTGACTGTGGTTGTTGCTCAGCATATCATCCTTCACTGTCATCGAATTACGGCACCGGGTGCAGGCATTTCCCATATTTCCCTCCTTCATGCAAGTTGGCCTTTCTCAATATCGGCCTTTATTGCCAAATCTTTAGATTCAATTTCATTAAAAGCCGCGTCAATTTCGTTGGCTGAATTTTCACCTGTAACCGTTGCTAAAATGAACCGGATGATTATATTGGATCACTTTAGCCGGAGCATTCATCATAAAAACCTGTTTGAACAGCTAATTAAAAGATAACCCCCGGCCAGTTGAAAGTAATTGAAAATGAATAAAAGAGATCTGAATCAAATTAAAAAAATATTAACCCAACAACTCAAGGAGTTGCTGAGCCGAGTCGATTGCAGTCTGGAGGGACTGGGTGAGGTAGAGGAGAATTTGTCCGATCCCGTCGATATCGCCGCGCAGGTTTCCGAACGCAATTTTTCCAACCATCTATGCAGCCGGGAGAAACTGCTTATCCGAAAAATAGAGCAATCATTGCAGGATATCGAAGACGGCGTCTACGGACTTTGCGAAAATTGCGAAGAAGAAATATCCATCAAGCGGCTGAAAGCCAGACCAACCGCCCGTTATTGCATAAATTGCAAAACAAAGATGGAAACCATGGAAAGGTTGACCCAGGACTAAAACGACGGTGGAGGAAGCCCTGGTTTTACAATGTCAGCAGATTCGCCCCCTTTGCTCTACGGGGTGTTCGGCCCGCGATTTTTGCCAGAATGTGTCCCGCCCGCGCATAGTGCTCGGTGCTGATCGAAAAAAGCAGGCCCTCGATCGTGCTTTTTACGGCGGTTATCCGATTTTCGAGTCGGCTTTGCAGAGGATTTACAATTTCAGCAATCGTCTCACCGCTTGCGACGCGGTCGCCGAGCTGCCTTAAAAATACCACAATACCGGGCACCTCAGCTTTTATGTGCGCCACCCCCCTCAACGGCCTGGCCTCGTTTCGCAGCCCGGGGAGCCTGGGGGGGGCACCGCGAATTAATCCCCTTCCCTGCAGAAACCAAAAGATATGGTCGGCTATAAAGTTTCAACTCTTCATTTTACCTGCCGGCCTTATGTCCCGGCGACAGCGTCATCCGGCCGGCCGCCGGACTGTTGAATGAGTTTGGCCACCAGGCCCGTCCAGCCCGTCTGATGGCCGGCACCCAGCCCGGCGCCGTTGTCACCGTGAAAGTATTCGTTAAACAACAGGTAATCCCGCCAGTGGGGGTCATCCTGGAATATACGCCGCCCGCCGTAAATCGGCCGCTCACCGCTGTCGTTGCGCAGGAACAGCCGGATCAGCCGGCGGGACAATTCGGTGGCGACCTCACCGAGATTCATCAGTCGGCCGGACCCGGTGGGACATTCCACTTTAAAGGAATCGCCGTAGTAGTGGTCGAGCTTCTGCAGCGATTCAATCAACAGATAGTTGACGGGCAGCCAGATGGGTCCGCGCCAGTTGGAGTTGCCGCCGAACAGGCCGCTTTCGCAGTCTGCCGGCTGGTAGCTGATGGTATGGGCCTGACCATTCACAAAGAAGGTATAGGGATTGTTTTTATGATACTTGGAAACCGACCGGATGCCGAACTCGGACAGAAATTCGTTTTCATCCAGCATCGGCCGCAGTATTTTTTGCAGCCGATCGCGATTGACGATCGAGAGCAGGCGACGTGAATTCTCACCCGGCGCTCTCACACAGGCCATATTCCCACTGTCACGCAGGTACAGCCGGTTTTGGAAAAACCAGTTCAATCGGCGTTTGAAAACCGGCAGGCTCTCCACCAGCTCGTGCTCGAGGGTCTCAACGGCCAGCAGGGGCATCAGGCCCACCAGAGACCGCACTTTGAGGGGCATGATGCGGCCGTCGGGCAAATGCAGGGCATCGTAGAAAAAACCGTCCTGTTCATGCCACAGGCTCAGGCCGCCGCGATAGTCACCGGTCATGGCCCGGGCAATGCGCAGGAAGTGCTCAAAAAATTTGCTGGCGGTATCCTGATAAACAGGATCTTGCCCGGCCAGCTCCAATGATATTTTCAGCAGCACCAAACAGTAGAATCCCATCCAGGCCGTCCCGTCCGACTGGTCGATGTGCCCGCCGGTGGGCAGCGGGGCGCTGCGGTCGAACACACTGATGTTGTCCAGGCCGAGAAAACCGCCCTGGAATACATTGCGGCCCTCTTCGTCTTTTTTATTCACCCACCAGGTGAAATTCAGCAGGAGCTTGTGAAAGATGCTCTTCAAAAACAGCGTATCGGCCCGGCCCTGCTGCTTGGCGTCGATTTTATAAACGCGCCAGGCGGCCCAGCCGTGCACCGGCGGATTGACGTCGCCGAGCTGCCACTCATAGGCCGGCAGCTGGCCATTGGGATGCATATACCACTCGCGGGCCATCAAATCCAGCTGCCGTTTGGCAAAATCAGCATCCACCAGCGCCAGGGGGATACAATGGAAGGCCAGATCCCAGGCCGCATACCAGGGATACTCCCATTTGTCCGGCATGGAAATTATGTCGAAATTGCTCAAATGCTCCCATTCATGGTTGCGCCCCTGGCCGCGGGCCTTCGGCGGCGGCGGCATGGCCGGGTCGCCGTTCAGCCACTGCTCGATATTGTAGTAGAAGAACTGCTTGCTCCAGAGCATGCCTGCCAGGGCCTGACGCTGCACGCGCCTTTCGTCCGCACCCAAACCGCGATTCTGAATGGCTGCATAAAATTCATCCGCTTCGACCCGCCGCCGGTTGAAAATGCCCTCGAAGTCATCGAAGGCCGAAGGACGCGTTGAATTCGAAAGGCGCAAACGAAACACCCGGCTATCGCCCGCCTCAATTTGACTGCGGTAAATGGCGGCGGTTTTGGTGCCTTGCCGGGCAGGATTAACGGCATCGGCTTGCCCGTTGACCAGATAACGGTGAAACGCATCTTTGACATACGGACTGCCGTTGGAAAGGTTGTACAGGCGGGCGCTGTTGGTTTCGTTTTCGGTAAATATAAATTCGGGTGCATTTTCGGCATACAAGTAGTATGTGCCGGCGGCCGGGTGAACCGCTTCAACTGCGGTAATTCCGGGTCCACCTTCAATTAGCTTGAGCAGCGGTTTGCCCGGTACATCGCCCATGGGCCCGTTTGCATACCCCCAGCTCCAGGTATTGCGAAACCACAGGGTCGGCAGAACGTAGCCCAAGGCCGAGTCCGGCCCGCGATTGGCAATCGAGACTTTGATCAGGATGTCGTCTGGGCCGGCCTTGGCATACTCGACAAAGACATCGAAGTAGCGGTTTTCTTTAAAGGCTCCGGTATCCAGGAGTTCATACTCGGTCTCAAAAAAACCGCGCCGCGCATTTTCTTTAATTAGTTCGAGGTAGCCGAATTCGGTCTGAGGGTATTTATAAATCATTTTCATGTAGCTGTGGGTGGGAGTGCTGTCGAGATAGAACCAGTAATCCTTGGCGTCTTCACCGTGATTGCCTTCGGATCCTGTCAGCCCGAACATCCGCTCCTTCAAGATCGGGTCCCGGCCGTTCCACAGTGCCAGCGCAAAGCAAAGATATTGGAAGCGGTCGCAGATGCCGGCGATGCCGTCTTCCCCCCAGCGATAAGCTTTGCTGCGCGCATGATCATGGGGAAAATACTCCCAGGCGGTCCCTTTTTCACTGTAGTCCTCGCGCACGGTGCCCCAGGAACGCTCGCTGAGATAAGGCCCCCATTTTTTCCAGTTGGCTTTGCGATCGCGATACTCGCGCAGCCGCCCGTGTTCAGCCGTATTTTCCATCACCCAACTCCTATGATACGGACGCTGCCATTGCATTTAGGATAGGAACAGGCCCATTAATGTCAAGTGAGCGGCCGGAAATTCCGGACGGCACGCAGCGCTGGGGTGCAGCTTTAAATATGATATTAAAATCGACGCTTGTTTTTTTAGCCTGGAATATGGCAGAATAAAGACCGCCACCATGAATACAAATAACAAGCGCTTTTATAGAAAATTGTCTTTTAAGGAGATGACGCCGGAAGAATGGGAATCCCTCTGCGATCATTGCGGGCTTTGCTGTCTGCATAAGCTGGAGGATGGAAAAACGGGCCGGATAAAATACAGCGGGATTGCCTGCGAGTTTCTCGACACGCACAGCTGCCTGTGTATGGTTTATGAAGATCGGCAATTCGTCAAACCGGAGTGCATTGCCCTTGATCGTGATATCGTGAAGCAGAACAAATGGCTGCCGGAAAGCTGCGCGTATCGACGCCTGGCCGAGGGCAAAAAACTGGCCTGGTGGCATCCCCTGGTATCCGGTGACCCCACAACCGTTCATAAAGCGCTCATTTCCGCCCGCAGCAAAGTCGTATCCGGCCTGTATGTTCACCCGCAGGATTTCGATAGCGAAACCTGAGATTCTACGTCCTCCAAGGCCAAGCCTGGCGAAAATGACGGCTGTGGCGCGGCAAAATCACAAATTCCAAATCTCAAATCCCTGGCCCAGACCGATTTAACGCCGGGAGTATTAATTGCATCCACGGCAAGGCCAGAAAAGTATAAAGGTATAAACCAAGCGAGTCGCGCCAGGGCGGGCTCAAATAAATTTCAATGACCAAAATGCAAAATTCAAAACGGGACTCAATGTGTTTTGGTCATCGCTTTAGAAATATATGCGATCCTTTATCACAAAAGCGCAAAAGTTCTAAAACTCGAAAAAAAGGAAGGGAGATCATATGGCAGCCAAAGAGATGGCCTTAACAATCAAGCGAAATTTTCCGCGGGCAACCCTGGAGCTTGTCAAAAACTTCAGCAACCTGCCCACCGGAAATGTCTGTGATGCCCAGGGACGCGTCGGTGCGTTGGATTACCGCATAAAGCCCGTCGGCAAGGCATCGCAATTTTGCGGAATTGCCCTGACGGTCGATGCCGGCCCGCGCGATAATCTGGCAGCGTGGGCGGCGCTGGAATTTTCCAATCCGGGCGATGTCATTCTGATCGCCACCGGGGGACATCTGGACAGCTCCGTGGTCGGCGACCTTTATGTGGGAATGGCTAATAATGCCGGTGTTGCCGGCTGTCGTGACGGACGGGGTTGTCCGGGATTTAACCGGAATCGATGCGGTCGGCCTTCCCGTGTTTGCCCGGGGGATTTGTCCCAATTCACCCTGGAAAAACGGACCGGGCAGGGTGGGACTGCCGATCGTGATCGGGGGTGTCGCCGTCAAGGCCGGCGACATCGTGGTGGGTGATCAGGACGGTGTGGTCATCGTGGCACATCAAAAAGCAGCGGCAGTGGCCGAAGGACTGAAGGCGGTCCTGGAGAAAGAGAAGAATATGGAAGCCGCCGTGAGGGCCGGACTTACCGTGCCGGCCTGGCTCAAGGAGGCCTATAACTAGCAAGGGTGTGGTTTACCTGGATTAGGCGATTAACTTCGTCGGTTCGACCATTTTCTTCCTGAGGTGCTTGAAGTTTGGACGAACTGACACTCAAGGAAATAGCTTTTAGATAAATTCGCTGCACCGGATACGTCTATACCTTCAAGCATGATTTTGTAAATATAGGAGAGGAGAACCGCATGTCATCTCATAAAGTGTTTTATTTCAGCCACGCACCGGAAAATGTCTACAAAATCATTCGTGAAGAGGTGCCCGCGGGCTTCGAGCTGATAACGCTCACTGAAGACGCCGATGACGAGCGCAAAGCAAAACTAGCGGACTGCGAGGTAGTGATTGTGGCCGCCCGGCCAATGTCCCGTGAATTTGTAGAAGCCGCCCCCCGCTTGAAGCTTTTGCACCATCAGGGCGTCGGCTATCAGGACACGGTGGATGTGGCGAGTTTAAAAGCGCGCAACATCGCCCTGGCGCTGACGCCTGCCGGCACCAGCATCGGTGTGGCCGAGCATACGGTGATGCTGACCCTTGCTGCCTGCAAGCGACTGCCTTTTGCCGACAGCGAGCTGCGTCTGGGCCGCTGGCATATTAACAGCCTGCGCCCCTTCTCTTTTGAACTGTGCGGCCGCACAGTCGGCTATGTAGGCATGGGGCGCATCGGGCAGGAAACCGCCGCCCGGTTCAAGGCTTTCGGCACCTCAGGAATTTACTCCGACCCCCACGCGGCGCTGCCGGCCGAGCGGGAAAAAGAGCTGGGTGTAAGCCGGGTCGAATTTAACCAGCTGCTGGCCGCCGCCGACATCATCACCCTGCATGTGCCGTCGGGTGCGGCCACCTATCATATGATCGATGAAAAGGCCCTGAAGCAGATGAAACCCAATGCCATTGTCATCAACACGTCCCGGGGAAGTGTCGTCGATGAACCAGCTCTCTGTCGGGCCCTGGAACAAGGCCGTATCGCCGGGGCCGGCCTGGACGTGTTCGAAACAGAGCCCTTCCGGCCGGACAACCCGCTGGCGGCCATGCCCAATGTCGTCCTGACACCCCATATCGCCGCCGGCACCCGGGATGCACTCAAAACCAAGATGCGCGCCCTGTTTAAAAATATCCAACGCTTTTTCAACGGCGAAGCTCTGGAGAATCAAGTTAATTTGTAGCCAAACGGGGGAAAATATTATCGATGAGGATCTTAATATATGCTGAGTCTGAATCGGGTAAGAGCTTGGACGTGCTTGGAGTAATGGAGTGATGGAAAAAATGAAATGCGCCGACTGCCACTTCCACATCATCGATCCGGCACGGTTTCCGCTGGCCGCAGGCCGCGGTTATCAGCCGCGGCCGGATGAGGTCGGCACGTTTGAAGATTTCAGCGCTTGTATGCAAGCCCATAATATCTGCTGCGGACTGGCGGTGCAACCCAGCGGCTATGGCTACGACAACACGGCTTTGCTGGATGCGGTCAGGCGCTCCGGCGGCCGGTTGAAAGGCATCGCGGTGGTGCCGCCGGGCATTGGTGAAAAGCAATTGCAGCAGATGAAAAATGATGGAATCGTCGGCGTGCGCTTCAATCTGGTGGATTTTGATCCGGCCGGACTGGCAAAAAAAGGCGTCGTTGATCTATTGGAGGGCGTGCGCACCTTGGATTGGTTTGCGGAGATCCAGTGCAGCGCAAAAGAATTCATCCGAATTGAACCGCTCATTCGCCGTACCGGCATTCGGGTTCTGATCGACCATCTGGGGCGGCCGGACCCGCGGCTCGGCACTGGTGAAGCCGGATTCAAAGCGATTCTGGCACTGGCCGACACCGGGCGGGCAGTGGTAAAACTGTCCGGGGCCTTCCGGGAATCCGGCCGGGCCTATCCATTTGATGACCTGGATCCGTTTGTAGAGGCCATTTTAGAGGCTTTTACATCGGAAAATTGCGTTTGGGGCTCGGACTGGCCGTTTTTAAACATCGATCCCAAACCAGATTATGGTGAAACGCAGGCCTGCCTGGAACGCTGGCTGCCCGATGAGGATCAACGCCGCCAGGTTCTGTGGGAATCGCCCAGGCGGTTGTTTGGCTTCGGGTAGGGAATAAGGTTTGATTATGACGACGAAATCCAGACTTAAGGTGGCCATTGCCGGGGCCGGCACGGTCACACGGCACCATTTGCAAGCCTGGAGCAAGCTGCCGCAGGTTGAAGTGGCGGCAATCTGCGCGCGACACCTGGCAAATGCCCGGTTGCGGGCCGCCGAATTCAACATCCCGGCCGCCTATGATGACGTGGCCGCCATGCTGGATCGCGAAAAACCGGATGTTCTCGATATTGCCACCCCGCCCGCTGTCCATCGCACCCAGGCGCTGATGGCGGCGGACAGAGGCGTCGACATCCTGTGCCAGAAACCCATGACGCCGGATCTGGCCGAATCCGAGCAGCTGGTGGCCGAAATCGGCGACCGGGTGCGGTTCATGGTCCATGAAAACTGGCGCTTCAGGCCCCAGTACCGCCGGGCCGCCGAATGGCTGTCAGCCGGCCGGGTCGGACAGGTGCGGGAATTTCAATTGACTGTCCGCAGCTCGGGTCTGATTACCCGAACAGCGACCGGCCGTCTTTTCGCCCTCGAACGCCAGCCGTTCTTTTCCGGACTTAAAAGGTTCATCATTATGGAGCTTCTGATTCATCATCTGGATACCATCCGCTGCCTGGTCGGTCCGGTCAGCATCACGGCAGCCGGTGCCGCCCGCGTATGCCCGGAAGTCAGCGGCGAGGATGTGGCCCTGATCAGTCTGAAAGCCGACAGCGGTGCCCTGGGAACGGTCAGCGGCAATTTTTGCGCCGCCGGCTTTCCGCTGTTGCCGGACGACCGATTGGAGCTGATCGGCGAAAAGGCGAGCATCCTGTTTGAAAAAAACATCCTGCACCTTAGGGGTGAAACCGCAGAGACTCTTGAATTTGATTTCGCGCAGGCCTACCAGCAGTCCTATGACAATACCATTGCGCATTTTGTGAAGGCCCTGCAGCACGAGACGCCTTTTGAGACCGGGCCGGAGGATAATTTGCAGACGCTGCGACTCGTGGAAGCGGCATATAGACTGTCCGGAATATAAACGCCGCCCGGAGCTGAAAAAGATGCCGGCCCTATGAATTCATCTACATATTTCTATAGACCAACCTTCATAATGTTACCGGCTTCAATCCGGCCTTTTTTATATCTATTCAAATTTATTCGAAATTTCCCATTCGGCGATAATGGCATGTAATTTGCGTGCTGAAATATAACTACGGGGCGGGTTTAAGACTTAATTCTTCAAAACCGGACAAGTTTTAAACCCCTGCCCCGATCTCAGAGCCGGCAGCCCCAACGTTGCGACATTGGGCGAAAGAAACTGACATCGATATGTGGTTGACCTTCTCCGATAAATTGAGGATTGTCCTGCGCCTTTTGCGCAGACGACTGGTGAAGTACATCATTGACCGCTCTCGCCGTCTGCGCATAACCTCATGAGACCCTGCCCATTCTAAATTCAGTGGAAATTATTTCGGCACGCGAGGTGTTTTTTTCGTTTTGCCCGCTCAAAGCATGTCCCTGCGGAGGCAAGGAGCGGGCATCCAGTCGACGCGGTTCCGATTTTTCTGGATTCCGGCCTTCGGCAGAGCCGGATCGCAGAAAAGCGCCGGTTTTGGGAACTACACATTAAGCAATGGAAAAAAGTAGTCTCACCCCCTTTCCCAGACCCATTTCTTCTCCGTACCTATTCTTGCCTTACGCCGACATAAATACCTTTGTCAGCCCTTTTGATTTTTCCCGCTTTAAATGTTCTGTGAAGAATGTTCGTTATTTTCTTTTGATTAAAACCAGTCTTTTTCATCAGGGCAGCGGTATCAACTCCCTTTTTCGATCTATTGATGACATTCAAAACCTGATCCGTAGCGGTAACCTTGGTTGATTTCTTTATGGCGGGTGCTTTTTCCTTTGGGGCCTTTGCCTTGGATGCCTTTGGTACCGTGGTTTTGCTTTTCTCAATCGCCCTTAAAAACTTTTCCAGCTTTTTGTCCATAGCCTGGAACTCTTTCTTCAAGGCCGTTAATTCTTTTCCGGTTGTCATTCTGTCTTTTCCTTTCAATTGGGATTAATGGTTATGTCGCAAGACTCATGAATGCGGCAGATCTATTTGGCCAGATTATGCCGCCAGCAAAAGGCGCGCTTCTACAATGTCCCAGGGAACATTTATCCGATCATCTTTGGCACGTCCTATCAGCCCAACATTTTCCAGACGCTGCACATC
This sequence comes from uncultured delta proteobacterium, assembly GCA_963769935.1. Classification (GTDB taxonomy): domain Bacteria; phylum Desulfobacterota; class Desulfobacteria; order Desulfobacterales; family JAFDCJ01; genus JAFDCJ01. Next base: position 60,782 of record CAVYNY010000039.1, read on the forward strand.
CGTATATACATTTTTATAATCTCTTGCCAGATCGTTCGCTAAGGCACGTATGCTCATTGGACCATTTGCATGCAATCTTTTTAGCAACGTCCAACGCCCTTGAGTCAACGTCTTGAGAAGCAATTCGAGGTTTTCGAAGTGCAACCGATTTTTTTCCTGAATCGCTTCACCACGTTCAGCAAGCTTCCAAACGTCAATAAACTCCTTGGCAGTAGTTGCTGCCTCGCCTACTCCAATAGCTATTTGCTTTTTCATATTTCTTCTCTCCTTGCTTTTTCAATCTCTGCAAGAAAATCTGCCACTAATGTTTCCACATCAATCAAAAGATAACTTTCTTCCTGACCGCCAACATGCTTATGATCGCCTTTGCCTGATTCATTATCAAATCTTACAAGGCAGGTTCCATCACCGAGTCCGTAATAGAGCCGATACTTCAATCCATGCGGTCTATCCGTAGACTTGCGGGGAAGCTGCCAAAGAACCATCTCGCGTATAGTACCATCAGAATATATATATCTTTCCTGGTAGAGTAACCTTGCAGCCATATGGCATCTTATACCATATAGCGAAATTGAAGTAAAGAAATAAAAAAGGCCGCCGGATTTTACTGACGACCTTAAAATGCCCATTTTACCCCCAAAACGGCGGCCCCAAGCCAAAAAATCGACCCTATTTTTAGCTCTTTCCCCTATTACCAACTACTTGCGGTGGTCCGATCCCTTTTCCATCAATATGCTCAAAGTCATTGTCCGCAAACTCCGCATTCGGCACATGCGCTTTTCGAGTTTGACATTTCCGTGACAGCCGCGGTAAGAATCGGATATCAGACATCGATCCGGAGAAACAGTGTAGCCTTCATGCCGGCGCCTGCATCAGGCAAACTCGCGTGTTGCAAAATCCACAAAATTATTCCGGATCATGGCTGAAAGAGTTTCATCCAGAGTCCGTTCCAATCGATTCTGTAGTTTTCGACAACCATTAACAACTGCGCGATCAGCAACGCCGATGCTTCAACCGCCGTCTTGGCAGAAAGGACGAATCGCATGTTCAAACACATTCTTTGCCCGACCGACTTGAAAGAACGAGCCGAGCTCGCCGTCAAAAAGGCCACTCAGATTGCCCACCAGTTCGGCTCAAAAATCACTCTGCTAAACATCCACGAAGAGTTTATGGATGAAAAAGAACGGGAGATGCTGCGAGTCAGCGTCAACAAAATCAAGGAAAAATACAAGCGGATAGCAGTGGATTCCAAACAAGAGATGAAGGCCGTCATCAGTAAGCTGCATGCCGAAGATATCGAAGTGAATTACCTGCTGCACAAGGGCACTCCGGAAAAGACCATCGTGGAGGTTGCGGACAAACTCGGCGTCGATCTGATCGTCATCTGCACCGACGGCCGGGATAACGTCATGGATTTCGTTACCGGTACAATTACCGAACATGTCATTAACGCCGCCCACTGCCCGGTTATGGTCATCCCCTATAAAAAGTGAGCCATTCAGCCCGGGAGACATAGGCGATGTTGTGTCCTGGGTTGGCTAACTTAAATAATTGACAACGATTGACGAGGAGCGGACCAGATGACACCGTATCAAACAGAACAATTCCAAACCCTTCAAATGGTAAGACGCTATCTGGCACAGATTTCCGAAGTGGAGCGCGAGACCCTCAACGAGAGCTTGGCCGACTATTTGACCTTTCGAGACGACGTCGATACCTTCCAGGAGAAATACTTTCGCGACATCTGCAACCGTAAATGTTTCCAAAGCGAGTTGAGTGCCTGCTGTTCCCGGGATAGTATCATCATCTTTTTTGCCGATGTTATCATCAACGCCTTGCTGGCGGACCCAACGGCGCTTGATCGCCTGCAGGATGTACTCACGAAAACCCACGCAGGATTCAAATGTGTATTTCTGGGACGTAAAGGATGCCTGTGGTCAGTCAAACCGATCATCTGTGAATTTTTTCTCTGCGATGCGGCGAAAACTGCTGTTTTAAAAGCAAACCCCGTTGCGCAAAAACGTTGGGATGCCCTGGTCGAGCGGAAAAAAGCCTATACCTGGCCGGATCGGCCGGTGCTTTTCGACACGCTGGAGCAAATATGTATCGACGTGGGGTACACCTCGCCATTGATGTTTCTTCACAACAGCCCGGGACTCTTGCGTGTCAAACGCCGGGGGATACAGCATATATCCAAGTAAAGTCAGCCCAACATTTTCCAGGCGCGGCACATCCGTATGTACATTTTTTTAATCTCTTCCCAGCCTGTTAGGGCTCACGAAAAAATTAATTCACAGTTTTAGCGTTGAGGCGCCCGACTGGCAAGGCACGAAAACGCAGGAATATCTGGATATTCCGAGCTTTCGCAACGCCGCCAGTCGGGATGCAGCGGCGTATAAAATGTGAAGTTATTTTTGAGTGAGCCCTTAGGTGCCGATGTGAACGGCAACGGCGTGTTCTCGAACTCCGTTGTTGCCGTAGCCCAGGACATTCCAGAAGGCGGTTTCGGGCTGCCGAAGGCCGTTTGTGTCGGTGGCACGCGCCATGATTGTATATTTTCCTTCTGCTTTAACTTCCCATAAGTATTCCCAGTGACGCCAGGCATATGGCGCCTCGAGCCCGATCATCCCGGCCGGATGCCAACTGGCCCCATGGTCGACGGACACTTCAACTTTTTCTATTCCGGCTTCTCCGGCATAGGCGGCACCTCGGATCGGCACGATACCGGCGGAAATTGTTTGATCCGCTTCGGGTTCAATGATGATGGATTTGACCTGAAGCTCTTTAACCACTTGGCCCGACTTGGGGTCTTCGCCCTTTTGAAACACCCGGTAGACTTTGTCCATAAAGAAACCCTCAAAGGGTTGCTCAAGCACCATGATCTTAAACAGCCATTTGACGCAATTCGCCCCCGTCCAGCCCAACGCCAGCGAGCGCAAGGGGTAGCCGTGCTCGAGCGGCAGGGGCTTTCCGTTCATTTCATACACCAGCAGGGTCGACGACATGGCCTTTGCGACAGGTATGCTGCGGATAAATTTGATGCCGGCGGACCCCAGCGGTTTATCAAAACCCTCGAAGGCGATATGCTTGGCATTTTCCTGCAGCCCGGCTTTTTCAAGCACATCCCTTAGCCGAACGCCTCCCCAGACGGCATTGCCCACCCCGCCGATGGTCCAGGGATTGCCGGATGCTTTTTCCGGCAGCAGCGATCGGCTGTTTCCGGAGCATTCCAGCGTATTGGCCGCCGCCACCTTGGGCAGCCGCCGCAGGTCCTCAAATGTCAGCGACAGGGGGTTTTTCACCAACCCTTCGACGCTCAGGCGCCAGTCCGCCAGGCTGACGGGTTCTTCCGGGACCTGTCCCTGATTGCGTTTGAAAAAGACGTCATTGTCCGTAATCCAGGTTCGCAAGAAAATTTTGGGCGTCTCGGCATTTAACGGTTTTGTGCTCATTACACGCATTTTTTTATCCATCTTGTTGTGCCTCCGCACTTTTAAAATTGCATATTGTATATTGATAATTGAATCTACGAGTTTATACTATCATTTATGTTATCTATCAACCTTCAGCAATCAGCTTCTTGCAGCATGTCGTCAGGATTAGAGGGAATGGTTTACATTGTTGGACCGGGTGCTTATCCTTAACCAAAAAATTTACATTGATATCGACAATCGACCGATGGCAAACAAATTAAAACTGAAAAAGAGCAGGTTTAAACCGTTTAGCATTTCGGAGGCGCTGGCCCGAACGGTTATTGACTCTTTATCGGCCCACATTGCGATTTTAGATGAGAGCGGCGATATTCTAGAGACCAACAAAGCATGGCAAATGTATGCCGCTAAGAGCGGCCTGCCGGAGACCTATGACCATAGGGGGGTCAATTATCTTAAAATCTGTGATGCGACCACCGGCAGCGAGGCGGCTGACGCCGGCAAAGTCGCCCAGGGTATCCGGGCGGTGATATGCGGCGACCTGCCAGAGTTTTTATTTGACTATCCCTGCCATTCAAAGGACGGCCCGCACTGGTACTATATGCGAACCATTCGCATGGCAGGGCCGGGCCCCATCCGGGTGGTGGTCAGCCACGAGGAAATAACGGCCCTGAAGCTGACGGAAGAAGCCTTGAAAAAAAGCCAGGAGGAACTTTTCGATCAAAAGCAAAGTCTGGAAGAAGCCAATATCGCCCTGAAGGTCCTGCTCAAACAGCGCCAGGAGGACAAGCTGGAGCTGGAAAAAAAAGTCTTAACCAATGTTAAAGATCTGGTGCTGCCGTATGTCGCAAAATTAAAAAACTCCCGGCTGAAGCCCAAGGACAAAACCCTGGTAGAGATCATTGAGACGCACCTGAATGATGTGATATCCCCCCTGCTGCAACGCTTTGCCAATGCCAGAATTTTGTTGACACCCCAAGAGATGCAGGTGGCCGGTCTGGTCAAAGACGGCAAAAGCAGCAAGGAAATCGCCGATATTCTGAATGTTGCCGAAACCACGGTCAATTTTCACCGCAAAAACCTGCGCGTCAAATTCGGTTTGACCAATCAAAGAACCAATCTGCGGTCTTATCTACTATCTATTTCCTGACAACGCTGATTTTTTATTACCTGAATTTTTTCCAGCAAAGTTCGCTTGGGACAGCTTACAGATGCACATACTCTTGCATTGCTGGTTTGTAT
>CAVYNY010000040.1:0-8980 GCA_963769935.1 uncultured delta proteobacterium
AATGGATTGTGAAGTGATAACGGATAAAACGCTTGAGTTTTCGAAGTGGAGACTTGATCTCAAAAAGCTCGTCAAGAGAATCCAAATTTTGATCAAATTGTCGTTCAAGAGCCGAAAAGAGGACATCCTCCTTATTCTTGAAATATTCGTAAATGGTTCCATCAGACACTTCGGCTGTTTTCGAAATCTCCTGAATGGTGGCTTTTTGATAACCTTTTGTCGCCAAAATGCCAACGGCCGCTTCTAAAATCCGATCAGCCTTATCGCGTGGTGATGGGTGCGTCTCCGTATCGGTGCAGATCATGGGCAGCACCAAATTGAGAATCGCATCCAATTCCGTGTGGGCCTGTTCAGGCCCATGGGTTACCATACTCTGGATATTTTGCATGTCGGCCAGCCCAAAAATGGCATCACGAACGACCGGCAGGGATAGATCAGGACGAAACGTACCGTTTTCAATGCCTCCGGCAAGAATCTGCATCCCGATATTCGCCCAGCGTTTAATGGTGCGGTAGGCTTCATGCCGCATAAAACGTTCACTTGAACGGCATTCGAATAACAGCAGATTGGCAAAATCCTGATGGGTATCGTGATAGTGGAGCTGAAACCATATCAGTTTGCTGAGTTGACTGATGGGGTCCACAATGCCCTGAAGCTGTTCCTCCAGCCTAACAAGCGCGTCATTGAGGCGTTCATGGGCGACGGAAAACAACAAATCTTCCTTATTTTTAAAATAGTGGTATAAAACGGAATCCGTTACGCCGGCCCTTTCACTGATTTCGCTGATAGATGCCTTGCGCCCCTTGGCGGACATTATTTTCTCGGCGGCTTCAAGTATTTTCCGTCTTTTATTTTTCATGGCAGGCCCTTTTCAGCGGATCGTCAAACGGTGATAAGATGCGGTATTTTTAAGGCGCTAACCTTGGAAAAATGTGATTTTATGCAAACCGATTCCTAAAATCATTTAGATTCTCACGTAAAATTGACATCATATTGAATGGTATTCTACCCGGATTGTCAACCATATAATTTTTACGGCAACCTTTGAAATATTATTTTTTTCTTTAATTTATGTAGGTTAAATAATTTTTCGATTTATTTATTTTATCTTGACAACAATTATTTTATAGAATAGTTTTCAGTCCCATAAACCGTCTCCGCGCCAAAATCGCGGAGCATCGTAACCTTTACGCTTTCTCCCACTTTTATCGCAGCAGGCTGCGAGGAATAAGGCCCGCAAGAGATTAAACTTGAATTAAAAACGGTTCGGTCAGCCACCCCCCGACGCAATGACAGGTCCGACAGTGATATGAACAACACCCTAACAGACCGCATCCTGAAAAACTTCCGCAAGCGGTTTTTAAAAAAGGACTTGCCGCTGGAATATATTGTCATCGCCCTTACCCTGTTTGCAGCGGTGTTGTTTATGTTTTTTGTCGATGGATTTGCGCGCCTTGGCAATCTCGAGATCCTCGCGCGAAACTCGGCCGCTCTCACCGTACTGAGCTGCGGGATGGCCGTCGTGATTATCACCCGCGGCCTGGACCTGTCTCAAATTGCCGTCATGGTGGCGGTAGCAGCGGTTTTCGGCAGTCTGATCGTTAACGGGCATGGTTATGGCTTCGCCTTGACGGCATCCTTTTGTCTGGCAATCTTGCTGGGTGCGTTGAACGGCTTTTTAATCGCATACGTAGAAATTCCGCCGTTGCTGACCACGTTGGCCTCGGGCATGCTGATTACGGGTGTCAGCCGGTGGGTCATCACGCAGGGTGTGTTCCTGTTACTCTTACCCAAAGATGCGCCCATCATCGGCTTCTTGTCAACCGGCAGACTGTTCTCCATACCCGTACCCGTCATCATCGGGCTGATCATGCTTTTAATAACATATTTGCTGCTGGATAAAACCGTTTTCGGGCGAATGCTTTATGCCATCGGAGAAAATCCAAGTGCCGCGCGCTTGACGGGACTTTCCATCCGATTGGCCACCGTCGCCGCCTATGCCTTCGCCGCCGCAACTGCGATGCTGGCGGGGGTCATCGTTGCCAGCGCCAGTGGTACGGTGGATTATCGCATTGTTTCAAATGGAACGCTATTGTTTGAAGTCATTATGGTCGTTGTACTAGGGGGGTGAGTTTACGCGGCGGCCGCGGCTCCGCCTTCAGCATCATCGTCGGCGTACTTCTGATAAGCATTCTGCGCAATGGCATGACCCTGATGGACTTGTCAAGCCAGGTACAGGGCTTGATAAAGGGCTTGGTGCTGATTTCGGCCATCGTCATTGATAATTATTATAACCCGCGAGATACCGAGACAGATACACAAGGAGACCTTTAGAGTTCTCGGTCCGGAAACCAAAACAGAAAAGGAGAGAACATGCGAAAAACAACGAAAAACTTTTGTTACTGGGCAATGGCTGTCTTAATGGTCACCGTTTTGATCCAGGCCCCAGGGAATGCACAAACAGACCCGAGGCTTGAAGGCAAGCGCGTTATATTTATTCCCATCGCTAGTGGCATTACATTGACCGAGGGATGGGCGTATCGAATGGCCGAGCAGGCTAAAATGGAGGGTATCAAATTTGAGGTGCGCGATGCCGCTTTCAACATGAAATCGATGTCTGAAATTTTTGCGGCCGCCATCAATGAAAAACCGGATATTATCGTGGCCCATAATCCAACGGTTCAGCTCCTGGCGCGCCAGATTAAAAAGGCCGAATCCATGGGCATCAAGGTCATCCAGATAAATCTGCAGTCGAATCAGAAATCCACGGCTTTCGTGGGCGCCAATTGGGAACGAATCGGTCGCGAGATCGCCGAGGACATCTGCACGGTATGCGGCAAAGGCAGCGGAAAATCCGGGAAAGTCGCCATCATTCCCGGCCAGCTGACGGCCGCCGACAGCGTTATCATGAATAAGGCCGCCTTTGCCGTATTCGAAAAGCATCCCGAGATAAAAGTGGTTTCCAACCAGGCGTCGGACTGGGAGCCGGAGAAGGCACGGCAGATCACCGCCACGGTGCTGCAGCAGCACCCGGATCTGTGTGCCATATTCGGTCATTGGGGGGTGCATACGATCGGTGCCGGCAATGCCGTCAAAGATGCCGGCAAATCAGACAGCGTAACGGTCTATGCAACGGGCGGCGGCAACCGGTTGATCTGCGACAACATCGAGCAGGGTATCATCGACCGTTATTGGAGCTACAATGCCGACGGCCAGGGCCGCGATGCCGGCGACATGATCCGGCTGGTGCTGCAAGGCGCCGCACCCAAAAAAGGCGAAATGCTGGAACTTGAATCGCCGCTGATAATAATCAAAAAAGAAACTTACTCACCGAACCAGTGCTGGGATCTACCTAAAAAATAGCTCACGCATACCAGGCACGGAGCCTTCATTTCATTTTGGTGGCTCCGTGCCTGACGTTTCAGGCGGACCCGGAGATGGGCGTTCATGAAGTCTGAAGTTTTTTTCAAAGATTTGCCAAAACTGAAAAAGCCTTTTATCATCCTTTCTTTTCGGCGGATTGTTTCCGAACTGCTGAACCGGAGCTGGATTGAAGGCGCAATTCCGTTCCTGGCCTTTTTCACACTCATTGTGGTCCTGCTGCTTACCAAGGATGATTACTTCTCCCCATCGAACCTGAATACGTTGGCCCGGTACGCAACCGACGCCGCCATCGTCATGATCGCCATGCTGATCGTCGTCGCCGTTGGCGGCATAGACCTTTCGGTCGGCTCATCCTTTGCTTTGTGTGCATTTATCGCCCTTTACCTCTTTCATATCAGCCAGCTGCCGGTTGTCATCGTATTGCTGCTGACACTGCTCGCCGGAATGATTGTGGGATTTGTCAACGGCTTTTTAACCGGTGTCATGGGATGCGGCGCCTTGCTGACCACCCTTGGCACGATGATCGCGGTGCGCGGACTGTTTGTCATCGGCTCCCAGGCCTCGCTGGTCGATATCTCAGGCAGCACCCGTGTGGATGCAGCCTGGGATTATCTTGGTTTTGAAGACTTTCTAGGCATCCCGGTCAATTTTTTGTTCCTGGCAGCGATCGCTGTGGCAGTCTTCTTCATGTTCAAGTACACCCGCTTCGGCTGGCACGTTCTGGCCGTCGGGGGCAATCGCAAGGCCGCCCGGCACGGCGGCATCAATTTTAAACGGGTCATTCTTTCATCCTATGTCCTGTGCGGCGCCCTGGTGGCATTGTCGGGTTTTCTTTATGCCGCCCGGGAAAACAGCGCCGGTTCGGATACCGGTGTCGGTCTTGAGTTCTTCGTGCTGACAGGATTGGTTGTGGGCCTGGGCGGCTTCGTCCCCGGCCGCGGCAATGTGTTCAGGGCTTTGTTAGGGTTTACGACCGTCTTTATTGTCGGCAACTCCCTGATCAATGCCGGATTTCGGGGTGATTCCGTCCAGGCCTTCATGGGGTTGATCCTGCTCATTGTTCTGGCCGCCGATATGAAATACCGCAAGGAACGCCATCGCATTCTGGCAAGGGCTTACCTTGACCCGGCAGCCCTGAAAATGGATCCCATCACAGGCATGGAAGAACTTGCTCCCGATAAAGTTCCGGCCAAACTTCAGGGTGCATCCCTGTTGGGCGTCGGCGAGATCGACGGACCGGAAGACGTCATTCTCGACCGTCATGACCATCTTTACTGCGGCACCAGGGATGGACGTATTGTGAGATTGCTGGCCCCGGATTATACCCGGGTCGAAACCTATGCCAAAATCGGCGGACGCCCGCTGGGGATGGCTCTCGACAGCCGTGGTTGGCTGGTGGTATGCGTCGCCGGAATGGGCCTGTATCGCGTCCCGGCGGCCCATAAAGTAGAACGCCTTACCAGCCTGACCAAAAGAAGCTGGACTTCCATCGAAAACGACAAACCGATCAAGATGGCGGATGACCTGGACATCGCGCCGGACGGCCGTATCTTTTTTACCGATGCCACCAAGCGTTATGACATGGAAACCTGGGGTCTCGATCTCCTGGAGGCGCGTCCCAACGGACGACTGCTGTGTTACAACCCTGCTGACAAATCAACATCAACGGTCTGCGACCATCTCTACTTCCCCAACGGCGTCTGCATCACCCACGACGGCCTTTACATGCTGGTTGCCAGCACCTGGACCTGCTCCATCCTCATTTTCGATCTGGCTCGCCTGCAGGAAGGTCCAAGATATTTCTGCCGCGGACTCCCCGGCTATCCGGACAACATCAACCGGGCCTCGGACGGCGGGTACTGGATCGCCCTGGCCGGCATGCGCACGCCGGCCATTGACCTGGCCATGGAAGATCCAAAATTGAGGCTGCGCATGGCCAAGCGGGTACCGCCCACGAACTGGCTTTTTGGCAACCTCAATATCGGCGGTGTGTTGAAATGCTCGGCGGGCGGTAAGATTATCGACAGCTATTGGGACACACCGGACGGGCCCCTTTATATGATTACGTCCATGCGCGAACATCGTGGATCCTTGTATCTTGGCGGCGTCACCAATAACAAAATCGGCCGCATCACCCTGAACAATGCCGATCGGGATTGGACCGGCCCTGAAAGCTACTGGCCTGCGGGCGGATAAAAATTATGTTTGGATTTCACAAAAAGGCGCCGACGATCTCACTGCTAGACGGCCCCTTGTGCCCTAACGATAAACTTGAAGAGGCCGCTTCGATGCTCTTGCAGGATCCCGACGACATCTGCTTGGCTGCAGACGGTACGCTGCTTGTCACCAGCGGGAAGGCAATTTTACGGCTTGCGGACTGGAGCAGTGCGAAATTCGAACCGGTTGCCGAATTTGACCGCGCCGTGACGGCACTGGATTGCCGGGATGATGGAACCATCGCCGTGGCCCTCGATCAAGCCGGAATCAAACTGGTCGACCGCCACGGCAAAATTCATACCCCCTGGAAGTCGAAACCGTTATCCGCCAACGCCGGCCGGGCTGTGCGATTTTCCCGCGCAGGATCACTGTTCGTCGCCGATGCCTGCCGGGGCCAGGGCCAATTTCCTCACCTGCACGACCTCTTTGCAGAGTCCGGCAGCGGCCGGGTGTTAAAACTCGAAGATAATGGGGATGGAGCAGTCGTGGCCGAAGGGCTGCGGTATCCGAATGGCATCACGGAAATCGACGCGGAGTTTTTGGCGGTTGCGGAAAGCTGGTCGGCATGCCTTTGCCGGATCGCTTGCCGGACATCCCAGAGGTCAATCCTGATTGGCGATCTGCCGGGATACCCGGCCCGTATTCACCCCTTTGCGGACGGATTTATCCTGACATGCTTTGCGCGGCGGGATCCATTGATCGAGTTCATTTTAACTGAAAAGAGATATGTCGCCCGCATGACCAAAGAACTGCCGCCGGAACTTTGGATTGCGCCGCGCCTATCCGCCCAACCGGATTACCGCCTTCCCATTCAATCGGGGGCCACCCGGCTGTTTGGCGCACTAAAGCCCTGGGCGCCCTCTTTTTCTTACGGTCTCATCATGATTCTGGATTCGGATTTCATGCCGATGGCCAGCGCCCAGTCAAGGGCCAACGGCCGGCGCCACGGCATTACCGCTGCGTTGGAATGGCGGGGCGATTTAATCGCCGTCAGCAAGGGAAGCAATGAACTGCTTAAGCTCAGTATGAAGGAACTGTAATGACCGCCAACGCCCTCCTGGAAACCAGAAAAGTCACTAAAACCTATGGCGGCATTCCCGCCATTGATGCCGTGGACTTTGATTTGCCGCAGGGGGAGGTCCACGCCCTGGTGGGTGAAAACGGGGCCGGCAAGTCAACCCTGTGCAAGGTTATCGCCGGCGTTGTCGCCATGGACCAAGGTGAAATGCTGCTCGAAGGAAAACCGCTGACCATTGAAAGCCCACGTGATTCATTTAAGCAGGGCATCTCGATGGTTTTTCAGGAAACCAGCCTTGTGCCCCAGCTCACGGTCGCTCAAAATCTGGTTCTGGGAAGAGAGCGGGCCTTTAATTCCGTCCGGGCGTTGCGTAATGAAGCCCGACAACTGCTCCGTTCCTTGAATTTCAACATCGATCCGGCCGCACTGGCGGAGAGCCTGAATACGTCCCAGCGTCAGATGGTGGAAATTGCCCGGGCGGTCTACAACAAATCCCGCATTATCATTCTTGACGAACCCACCGCCGCCTTGACGCCTGAGGAAACGGACCATCTCTTCTACTTGATGAACGAACTGCGCCGCGAAGGCGTCACCATGATTTTTATTTCGCATGCGCTCGAAGAAGCGCTGACCCATGCCGATCGTATCTCCATCCTGCGCAACGGCAAAAAAATCATTACCGATGAGGCTTCGCGGTTCGACCGCAACAAACTTATCCAGCATATGGTTGGGGCGGCGTTTAAAGACTACAAGGCCAAACCGAAAACCGTTCGCAAAACAGGCGCCCGCCAACCCATTCTAACCGTGGAAAACGTGAGAATGGGCAATATGGTCAACAATATGTCCTTTTCCGTCTATCCGGGGGAAGTGACCGGCATCGCCGGACTGCTCGGATCCGGCCGCAGCGCAGTCGCCAAGGTTATTGCAGGGCAGATAAAGCGCAATTTTGGCGGCGGCCGCATTTATCTGAAGGGACGTGAAATCCGTTACCGCATACCCGCGCAGGCCATACGCGATGGCATTGCCTACGTAACCGAGGATCGCAAGGTCGAAGGCATGTTCGAGGCAATGGACGCCACCGACAACATCGGTTTCGGTTGGCTGGCAAAATGGACCAAAGGCTATCGTTCCTTCCAGCGCAACAAACTCAAATCAATTGCGCATGAATGGCTGCAAAAGCTCTCCATTAAAACGCTGGGAAATGAGAATCAAAACGTGCTGCGTCTCTCCGGTGGCAATCAGCAGAAAGTCGTCATCGCCAAGTCATTGATCCAACAGCCCGAGCTTATTATTTTTGACGAACCCACGCGCGGGGTAGATGTCGGTGCCATTGCCGAAATTCGCAGCATCATCAGGAAGTTTGCTGACGGTGGTGCCGGTGTCGTCGTGATATCTTCTTATCTTCCGGAAATCCTGGATATTTCAGATCGAATCCTGGTGGCCCGCGGCGGGACGATTGTGGCGGAATTTTCCAAGGATGAAGCCACGCCCGAAAAAATACTGCACGCCGCAATTCACTAATGTTTTGTTCGAATCTAAAACAGGCAAACTTTCCGGCCATAATATGCGGCCTCATGACCTCCGTAGGCAGGCAGCCGCATACGCAAGCCGATCAGGAACGCCGATTGAAATCATCTCAAAGGTTGTGCTCTATCATTCAAACCTTTCAACGACACAGTGATACCTTGGATGTCGCTTTTGTGGCGAAACGGTCGAGGAGACCATTCGCCGTTATGTAGTCCCGGAGATGGACGCTAATTGGTCGGGTTGCAACGGATCGGCTTAAAAAAGGGCAACGGCCGCATTAATATCCTCGATTTTATCTACTCTGGCTGCCTTTTTTCGTAAACAGCCACCTCAAGGCCATGTGGCTGAAGATTCCCATAAAAAGATTTCGAATACCCGATTGTTGATTTCCGGCCGTATACTGCCGTCCTCTTTACCCTCGTCAAGAATCTCATCAAATGCTTTCGATGTATTGCCTAAAGGGTTGATAGGCGTTTGAGTTATAAAATCTGGAATTGTAAATCGCATCAAACAAAAAAACTTTCACAAAAACCGGCTGCGTAAAATAGGCCGTGAAATGATAGCGCATGAAGCGTTTTAATTTTCGCAGCGGGGTTCTGACTTCAAACAACTCATCAAGCAAATTCAGGTTGTTTCGAAATTGGCGCTCAAGTGTTGAAAAGAGTAGATCTTCTTTATTGTTAAAATATTCGTAAATAGTTCCCTCAGAGACAGTGGCCGATTTTGAGATCTCCTGTATCGTAGCACTCTGAAATCCTTTTGCGGCAAAAACATTTAAAGCAGAATCCAGTATTCTACCAGCCTTGTCGTTTTTAATGGCACACCCCTGATTGG
>CAVYNY010000041.1:0-5308 GCA_963769935.1 uncultured delta proteobacterium
GGTGATTTGAGGGGTGCTGCGCGCAGCTCATAGCTCATAGCTGATAGTTGATAGAATGAAGCAAAAATGCAAGGGCAAACGGCGCACGGCAAACGGCGCACGGCGATGAAAGAAAGGTATGGGGTATTGAACATAGGGCATAGCGTTAAGTTTAGAAAGGTTTTGGATGCGTGGGATGTTCGATTTCGGCCCGCCCTGGTGCGACCGTATTGGTTAAAATGTAGGCCTGTGAGATATGTCACAAGTCTGTAGAATAAACGAAGCTCTGTAAATTTGGTCTGGGCCAGGGATTGCGAATTGGAAATTTTAAAATGATCAGTATCCTTAATTTTAGGCATTTTAGTGCATTTTAGGCAATTTAGGCATTTTTCTCTTTATTGAGATTAATAAAGTTTCAAAGCAAGATCGGGAGTTGAACTGACCGCGATGCCAAATAACCAACAACCAACAACCAATAACGAATAACTAATAACCGAAAACCACTGCCGGAGGCACTCATGGCGATTACGGCTAAAATTGAGGTGCAGGAAAAAAACGTTCTGGGCGCTTTGCAGGGATTTTTTAAGAACATTCTTGAAATTGAGGAAATCAAAGCCATTCTGGTGCCCCAGCATCTTCCGATGAAAAATATGGTCATGCCGACCCTGGTGACGGACCCGAATCATCTGGATGGGGTTGATCCGCTGGCACCGGCCTTTCCGCTGAACGCCGCCCGGATTGTTTCACGACTCACCCGCAAACCGATGGGCGCCAAAGTCGCGGCGGTATTGCGGCCCTGCGAGATGCGGGCCTTTGTCGAGCTCGTGAAGCTTAAGCAGGCTCGCACGGACGAAGTGATTTTGATTGGGGTGGACTGCCTGGGAGCCTTCCAAAACAAAGACTATTTTAAGCTGGTGGCCGAGAACAGCCGCCGAATCGACGGTCGCATTCTATCAAAGCGTGCTGCACGGCAAAAGCCCGGAGACGGGAGGCCTTGAGCCGGCGCCGGCCTGCCGGGCCTGTGAATATCCCGTGGCTGAAAATGCCGATATTCAGATCGGCTTATACGGTATGGATATCGACCAATCTCTGCTGGTTAAGTCTCAAACCGAAGCCGGCGATCAAATCCTGCAGCTGATGCATCTGGCGGCTGCCGATGAGCCCCGCGCCCGTCAGGATGCCATTAATGCCTTGATTGCCCAACGTACAAAGTGCCGGGATGACATGTTTGCCACGACACGGGCGGCCACCGAAAATTTGGAAAAGCTATCCACGTACTTTGCCACCTGCGTCAACTGCTACAACTGTCGGGTGGCTTGTCCGGTATGCTACTGTAAGGAGTGTGTTTTTGTGACGGATGTGTTCAACCACGATCCGTCCCAGTATCTGCGGTGGGCCAACCGCAAAGGCATCATTAAAATGCCGACGGATACACTTTTTTACCATCTTACCCGTCTGGCCCATATGAGTACGGCCTGTGTGGGCTGCGGCCAATGTTCCAATGCCTGTC
Source organism: uncultured delta proteobacterium (assembly GCA_963769935.1). Lineage (GTDB taxonomy): Bacteria > Desulfobacterota > Desulfobacteria > Desulfobacterales > JAFDCJ01 > JAFDCJ01. The sequence goes on from CAVYNY010000041.1 coordinate 1,490, forward strand.
CGAATGATATTCCGGTTATGGAGTTGTTTCGAACCATCGCACAGGCAACTCAGCAGGCCTTTGACTACGAAGCCGGCAAAAGCCTTGATCAACAACCGCCGCTGTCCACGTTTCGTGAGGACGAATTCGGCGAGGTGGTGGGCATATCGAGCTAGGCACGCAGCGGTAGTGCCATATCGTGGTTGATGTTGCGGAGTGCTTTATATAGAAAATACGGCCTAAGGCTCCAATCAAGGAGGAAGCGATGTCCGAGGAAGTTCTCAAACTGGGCGGTAAAAAGAAAAGCAAATTTATGGACAAGGTCATGGAATTGCTGCCCGAGGGAGGCCATTTGAACCTGTGCCTGACCTGCGGGGCCTGTTCATCCGGATGCCCGGCCTCGGGTCTGGCGGGGCTCGATCCGAGAAAATTTTTGCGCATGGCGGCCCTGGGAATGGATGATGAGATTGTAAAATCAGAATGGGCCTGGATGTGCACCATGTGCCAGCGCTGCATTTATGTGTGTCCGATGAAAATCGACATCCCGCAGCTGGTTTATCACGCCCGGGCAAACTGGCCCAGAGAAGAGCGCCCCAAAGGGATCCTGGGTTCCTGCGATATGGCCCTGCGAAATGACAGCTGCAGTGCCATGGGGGCGTCGCCGGAAGACTTCCAATTCGTGGTGGATTTGAAAATCAAATTCACGGTTCAGGATCCCTGTCAAATCGTGCGCAAATCCTATGGCGATCCAATTGCCGAAGATCTGCGTTTTGTAGTGAAGACTATTGTGGGAGAAGAAAATTTTATCGATATGCAACCCAACCGGTCCAATAACTACTGCTGCGGCGGTGGCGGCGGATTCCTGCAGTCCGGATACAAGGAAGCGCGGCTGGAATTCGGCCGGTTGAAAGACAATCAGATCCAGGCCACCGGAGCGGACTATTGCGTGGCAGGCTGTCACAACTGCCATGCCCAGATCCATGAGCTCAGCGAGCATTACGGCGGCGGGTACGGGGTGGTGCATCTGTGGACCATCATCTGCCTGGCGTTGGGCATACTCGGCGAAAACGAGCGTGAATATCTGCGGGATGATTTGAAGGAAGTGGCGGTTTATGGGGCTTGAGAGAACAGAGGACGGAAGACAGATGACAGATGACAGAAGGTGAGAGGGTAGGAAGGTGAGAGGGTAGGAAGGTAGAGGTAGGAAGGTGAGAGGGTAGAAGGATGGGAAGCTGGGAGGCTTGGAAGCTGGGAAGTTAAGAAGTTGGGAAGGTGTGCGTTGAGAAACGGAGAAACGGTGAGCCGGGGAAACGGAGATTTGAAGGGATGAAACGGAGAGACGGAGATGGGGCAGACGGGGAGAAAGATGGAAGGTGCGAAGAAGGGGGAAGTTGCAAAGTTGGAAAGACGGGAGATTGGGAGGAAAGTAGTTATTGGTTTTTGGTTATCGGTGGTTGGTGATTGGTTTGAGAGGAAGGAATTTTATCTAATCTAATTCGCTATCAACTATGAACTATCAACTATGAACTATCAACTCAACAAACTCACAAACTCAACAAACTCAAAAACTCAACAAACTCAACAAACTACAACCAACAAACTCAATAAACTCAACAAACTCATGGAAACCCGGAGGCGTTCATGAACCGCAAAATAGGCAAAGCGCTGGTCGTGGGAGCAGGCATCAGCGGCATTCGGGCGGCGCTGGATCTGGCTGAATATGGGTATGGCGTCACCCTGATAGACCGGTCCCCCCATATCGGCGGTATCTTGAGTCAGCTCGATTATCAGTTTCCCACCGACCGGTGCGGTATGTGTAAAATGCTGCCTTTAGTCGATCGGGATGCAGGCTCGCAATTTTGCCTGCGCAAGGGACTATTCCATGAAAATATCGACATACTGCTTGGCACCGAGCTGGTTTCAATCGACGGCGAGCCCGGCCGTTTCCAGGTCCGGTTGAAGGAGCATCCGAATTGGGTCAATCCCGATCTGTGCACCGGCTGTGGTGCGTGTACCCATGTTTGCCCCGTGGAGGTCCCCGACGAATTCAATGCCGGCCTGGCAAAGCGCAAAGCCATCTACCTTCCGGTGCCGCATGCCATTCCCAATCCCTACATTATAGATTCGGCAGCCTGTACCCACTGCAGGGCCTGTATGGAGGCCTGTCCCGCAGGTGCCGTTCGCTTGCCTGATAAGAAAAAAGAGGGCTTTCGCATTCTGGTTGTCGATGACGAACTCATCGTGCGCGATTCCCTCAAGGAGTGGTTGGAAGAGGAAGGTTTTGCCGTAGACATGGCCGGCTCGGGTGCGGAGGCCTTGGATCAACTGGCCAAGCAGGCATATCAATTGATGCTGCTGGATATAAAGATGCCGGGCATGGACGGGGTAGAAGTCCTGCAAAAGGCCAGGGAGCAATTTGCGGATATCAATGTGATTATGATGACCGCTTATGCAACCGTTGAAACCGCGGTTGAAGCCATGAAAATCGGTGCCCTGGATTATCTGGTAAAGCCGTTTGATCCCGCAACCCTGATTCCCATGATCCTGCGAATTTACCAGGATCTGGTGGCGCCTGAAGGTCGTGAGATAGACGTCGGAGCTGTGGTGCTCTGCGGCGGCGTGGCCTTTTACGATCCGGCCGGCGCGAAGAACCCATTCGGCTATGGCTGGTATCCCAATGTTGTCACCAGCCTGGAGTTTGAGCGCCTATTAAGCGGCACCGGGCCCTTGCAGGGAAGGCCGGTGCGGCCGTTGGATGGAAAGCCGCTTCGCAGGATCGCCTGGATCCAATGTGTGGGCTCGCGGGATTTGCAGACGAATGCCGATTTTTGCTCAAACATCTGCTGTATGGCGTCCATCAAAGAAGCGGTCCTGGCGAAAGAAAAAATCAGCCCGGATCTGGCAACGACCATATTTTATATGGATATGCGAACATACGGCAAAGCCTTTCAACGCTACCGCGAACAAGCCGAAACCGTTCATGATGTGCGGTTCGAAAGGGCTCGGGTTCACTCCATAGTCCAAGATGTTGCCAGCGGCGATATGATCATCCGCAGCGTGGACATTGCCGGAAAATCCATTGAGTCACACTTCGACATGGCGGTGCTTGCCGTCGGACAGCGTCCGGCCAAGGGTACTTCTGAGTTGGCCGAAATGTTGGGTCTGGAGCTGAATCCATGGGGATTTGGGAACACCATTCCCCTTTCCCTGACTCAAACCAGCCGCAGCGGGATTTTGCTGGGTGGTTCATTCGCGGGTCTTAAAGACATCAGTGACTCGGTGACCCAGGCCTCGGCTGCGGCCTTATCGGCCTCCCGGGTGATTCATGCCAACGGCGGCAGTCTGGCGTTGGAGCCGCAACCGGCTCCACCCATATCCGGTGCGGTGCGTGAAATTCCCAGGATTCTGGCTGTCATATGTACCTGCGGGGGCAAACTTTCAGGATTTGATGACCCGACAGAAATTGTGCGACGCCTTAAAACCAACCCTCTGGTAAAGCAGGTTGAATTTCTGGAACAAACCTGTACGGCCGCCGGGTGGGAGCAGCTGGTGGAACTGGTGCAAACAAACAAGCCGAACCGGCTCCTGATTGGCGCGTGCCTGCCCTATGCTTATAAACGCAAACTTCATGAACTGGCCCAACAGGCGGGATTGGATCCGGCGCTGATGGAAGTGGTGGATACGAATGTGCAATGCGGCCTCCGGCCCTTAGTAGGGGCCGACGCCCCGGAGGGAATGCGGCCTCCGGCCCGTATAGGCCTGCGCCCCGGAGGGAATGCGGAATTTAAAAGCACGGATTCGAAAACCGCTGATCTTCTGTCGGCCCTGCAAATGGGTGTT